>NZ_QAVX01000004.1:54275-236456 GCF_003121485.1 Dyella sp. C11
TTCCTACGGAGCGGTAACGACGAGACGCCGCGGTCGCGCACAAGGTGCGCTCCTACAGGGGGTACAGCAACATCAATGGTGTGTGCCGTCGAGAATGATGTGCGTCGTCGAGCCCATAGGGCTGGGGTGAGGGACCACCTGCGAGAACACGCCTATCTCTGTAGGAGCGCACTTTGTGCGCGACAAGCCTACGGAGCGGTAACGACGAGACGCCGCGGTCGCGCACAAGGTGCGCTCCTACAGGGGGTGCGGCAACATCAATGGTGTGTGCCGTCGAGAATGATGTGCGTCGTCGAGCCCATAGGGCTGGGGTGAGGGACCACCTGCGAGAACATGCCTATCTCTGTAGGAGCGCACCTTGTGCGCGACCAGCCTGCGGAGCGGTAACGACGAGACGCCGCGGGCGCGCACAAGGTGCGCTCCTACAGGGGGGGCGGCAACATCAATGGTGTGCGGCGTGGAGCCCATGGTCTTGCTCTGGACCTGCTTGAACAAGTCGCCTGCTCGATAGGAGCAACTCAAGCAAAGCCGCAAATCAGCCCCGCTGCTTCCCGTTCCACTCCACAAAAATCCGATGCATCGCATCCAGCCCATCGAACAACGCTGCCGGCCCCGGCTGCAAAATGATCGGCGACTTGATCTCGTAGAGATCACCATGGCGCACGGCAGGAATCGCATCCCACCCTTCCCTCGCCGCCACACGCTCCGGACGAAACCGCTTCCCGCACCACGAGCCAAGAATGACGTCCGGAGCCGCGCGCACAACCTCGCCCGCGTCGGCGAGAATGCGATGCTTCGCCAGCGATTCCCCTGACATTTGCGGAAACACGTCATCGCCACCGGCAATGCGGATCAACTCGGCTACCCAGCGAATGCCGGTGATCAGCGGCTCATCCCACTCCTCGAAATACACCTTTGGACGGCGTACGAACGAGGCAGCTATCGCTTCGATGTCCGCGATGTGTTGCTCGGCCTTGCGTGCATAGGCGGCTGCCTTCTCTGCCGCGCCCACCATCGCGCCCAGTCGACGGATGTAGGCAAGAATGCCTTTCACGCTGCGATGATTGCTGATCCACACCTCCACGCCCGCCTTGATCAGCTCGCGCGCGATATCCGCCTGGATATCCGAAAAACCGATCACGAAATCGGGTTCCAGCTTCAGGATCTCGTCGATCTTTGCACTGGTGAATGCCGAGACCTTGGGCTTTTCCCTGCGTGCCCGTGGCGGTCGCACAGTGAAGCCGGAAATGCCGACGATGCGGCGTTCCTCGCCCAGCGCGTAAAGCACTTCGGTGGGTTCTTCGGTCAGGCAGACAATGCGCTGCGGATAATGGTCGGTGCTACTTGGAACGTCAGTCACGCCTTCAATGCCCCAGCACGGTCACCGTGATCTTTCGCTGATGCGGATCAAGTCGGTGTTCCCAAAGATAAATGCCTTGCCACGTACCCAGTTGCAGCTTGCCGGTGTGCACCGGCACTACCAGGCTCACCCCGGTGAGAATGGCGCGCACATGGGCGGGCATGTCGTCCGGGCCTTCTTCGTCATGACGGAAGATCTTGTCGCCGTCGACCACCGCACGCGCAAACCAGCGTTCGAGATCGTCACGCACCGTGGGATCGGCGTTCTCGCTGATCAGCAGCGATGAACTGGTGTGCAGGCTGAAGATGTTCGCGATGCCGGTGTGTACGCCGCTGGCGGACACCACCTCGTTGACCTTGTCGGTGATCTCCGTAAAGCCGCGGCCGCGCGTGTGCACGACAAAACCGTTCTGGGCGACGTGATCGGCAGGCGCAGCTCGCATGCGGAAAGCCTCCGGCAGGATCAGGGATACAGCAGGCGACTCGTCCAGGTTTGTCCGTGACGGCTCCAGCGCACGCGTTCGTGCAGCCGGTATTCGGCGCCGTACCAGAACTCCACCATGTCCGGTTCCACCACGTAACCGCCCCAGTGTGGCGGACGCGGCACGTCCCGGCCTTCGAATTCGTGTTCGTAGCGCGCGTAGCGCTGTTCGAACGTTTCGCGATCGGGCAGGGTCTGCGACTGCAGCGAGGCCCACGCGCCAATCTGGCTTTCGCGTGCACGCGTGGCGAAGTACGCATCCGACTCTTCCGGCAACACCTTGCGCGCCACGCCTTCCACACGAACCTGCACGGCGTTGCGCAGCTGTTTCCAGTGGAAACACAGCGCGACCTGCGGATGCGCCTCGACCTGGCCGCCCTTGTCGCTTTCGTAGTTGGTGTAGAAGCGAAAGCCCCGTTCGTCGGCACCCTTCAGCAACACAATGCGCGAACTCACCCGCCCGGCCGCATCGACCGAGGCCAGGCTCATGGCCGTAGGCTCGGGCTCGCCTGCCTTGCCGGCCTCGTCCAGGAGTTGCACAAATGTGTCAAGAATTTCGTGTTTCAGCATAAGGGTCTTGAATCGTGGCCAGCGCGCGCCATCATGGTGCGATGAAAGGGTGGGTTGGCATAGGTAAAGCCGATCGCGTTGCTTCGCCAAGGCCGCCAGCCGGTGAGCCTTGCTGACGCTCATGCAGGTCGCATGAGCAAAGCGAGGATCGCTGGCTGGCTGCCTTGGCGAAGCAACCCGGAGGGCCGGGTCTGTTTGCCCACAACTCTACGTCATCACTCGGTCGTGTATTGACATACACTCCCTCGCTCTTCCTTGATTTGCGTGCAAACAGCTCCCGGCGCGATCTACTTTACCTATGCCAACCCACCCTTCGGATGCTAGCACGCAGAATTCGACCCTTGCCGGGCATTTGCTCGATCAATACGCCGGGCGGATTGCCCGCGTCCGCCGCCCCTATGTGCTGGGCCTTTCCGGCCTGCAGGGCAGCGGCAAGAGCACGCTGGCCCGGGAAATGAAGACCCAGGCCGAGTCCCGCGGCTGGCCGACCGAGGTGCTATCGCTGGATGACTTCTACTATTCGCGAAGCGAACGTGAAGTCCTTGCTCACCAGATCCATCCGCTGTTGAAAACCCGCGGCGTGCCGGGCACGCATGAAATCGAGCTGTTGATGTCGGTGCTGGCCGCGTTGCCGCAGGCCTCTGACAAGTTGCCGGTGGAGCATCCGCGCTTCGACAAGGGGCGCGACACCCGCATGGCGCCCTCCAAGTGGCCCAAGGTCACACGGCCGCCCAAGCTGGTGATTCTGGAAGGTTGGGCACTGGGCCTGCGCCCGCAGCTGCTCGGTGCCCTGGACAAGCCCGTGAATGAGCTGGAGCGCGATGAAGACCCGGAAGGCACCTGGCGCCACTGGGTGAACAAGCAGCTGCGTGGTTACCAGCCGCTGTGGCGCAAGCTCGATGCATTGATCGTGTTGCAGGCGCCCAACTGGGAAATCGTGCGCAAGTGGCGCAGCCAGCAGGAAGAAGAACTGCTGGCACGACACGCACCGCTCGCCATGGATGCCCAGACCATGGTCCGCTTTCTCGCCCACTACGAGCGCCTTAGCCGTCATGCGCTCGCCACGCTGCCCGAGCAGGCCGATACCACCGTGGAATACGACGATGACCGCCACGTCATCGCCCTCAATCACAGCTGACGCGGACTATTCGCTTCGCTTCAAGCGTTCGGTTCCACTTGCACGGCGGTGCCGTAAGCGAGAACTTCGGTGACGCCTTCGGCAACATCGTTCGCGTCATAGCGCATGCCGATCACCGCGTTGGCACCTCGTTCGGCGGCATGGCGCAGCATCAAGTCGAAGGCTTCCTCCCGTGCGTGTTCGCACAGCTCGGTATAGATGGTGATGTTGCCGCCCACCAGCGTCTGCAGCGCCGCGCCGAAGTTGCCCACCACGCTGCGCGAGCGGACGGTGATGCCGCGCACGATGCCCATCGGTCGCACGATGCGATAACCCGGCAATTCATTCGCGGTGGTGATCAGGTGAAGCGCGATGTTGTTCGGCATGAATCGTCTCTCCGTGTGACGTGGAATGAACGGCGCAAAGCAGGCTGGCTCAGCCGCTGCCGTCCAGCAAGGCGGCATAGCCGGCACGCGCGTCGGGCCAGCGCGGTGTGAAGCCCGACGCCCGCAGCCGAACGTTGCTAAGCCGCTTGCTGCCCACACCGGCGGGCGCAGGCCCTTCTCCCGGCAACGCTACGCCAAGTTGTCGCGCGAGAGCGTCGTACAGCACATCCAGCGGCAGCGGCGTGCTGTCCACGCCGAGATAGAGCGGCGACGGCCCGGCAAGAAACAGCAGATGCACGATGGCCGCCGCGGCGTCGTCGACATGGATGCGGTTGGCCCAATGGGTTTCGTGGCGTGGCACGCGCACCTCGCCACGGCGCAGGCGTTCGATCAACTGAAGCCGACCGGGCCCGTAAAGCCCGGCGAGTCGCAACACGATCGACGGCGCGCCCGCGCGTGCCAGCGCCTCCGCTTCCAGCAATACGCGGCCGTTGAAGCCAGGAGGTGCCACCGGCGTTTCCTCGTCGACCCACGCGTCGCCGTGTTCGCCATAGACGGCACTCGATGAAACAAACACCAGCCGCTGTAGTGTCGATGGCCCAAGGGCGTCGAGCAGATGCCGGAGACCATCGACGAAGACCGCGCGATAGAGCCCTTCGTCACGCGCATCAGGCGTCGGCAGGTACACGACATGGGTGATTCCCTCGGGTAACGCGCGCAGGGTTTCCGGCTGGGTCAGGTCGCCCTGAATCCCATGCACGCCATCGCCACCATAGTCGGCAGCACGGCGACGCAACGCCCAAACCTCGTCGCCACGTTGGCGCAGCAACTGCGCCACACGCAGGCCGACATCGCCTGCTCCGGCGATCAATACGCGCGCGCTCATCGCCGCTCTCCCGGAAAATGGCGCCACGTTGCGCTTTCGCGCCTGTTAGCATTCACCCATGAATCCATCGTTCAACCTGTTCATCGTCGGCCCCACCGGCGCCGGCAAGACGTCCATCGGGCGTCGGCTGGCTGACCATTATGGGCTTACCTTTGTCGATCTCGACCAGGAGATCGAGCGGGTGTGTGGCGTGCCGGTGAGCACCGTGTTTGAGATCGAAGGCGAAGCCGGCTTTCGCCAGCGCGAAAGCACCCTGCTCGCCGAACACAGCCAGCGCCGCGGTGTACTGATGGCCACGGGCGCGGGTGCCGTGCTGGATGCTGCCAATCGTCGCCGGCTTGTCGATCACGGCTATGTGCTGTGGCTGCAGGCCACTCTGGAGCAACAGCTGGAGCGTCTCGCGCAGGATCGCCAGCGCCCCTTGCTCGCCGGCGTGGATCGCGCCGAACGCTTGTCCACCATGTCGGAACGACGCACGCCGCTGTATGAAGAAATCGCCGACCTGGTGATTCCCGGTGCGCACGAAACCGTCCACGCTGCCAGCGCGCGCAGCATCCTTCTGATCGACCAGCACTGGCAGCGCCAGCACGCCGCATGACAACGACCACGCATACCCAACCCCGCACCATCGACGTTGCCCTGGGCGAGCGCAGCTATCCCGTCTGGATCGGCCCCGGCCTGCTGTCCGATCACGCACGCTGGCGTCGCACGCTGCGCGGTCGCCACGCGCTGGTGATCAGCAATACGACGGTGGCGCCACTGTATCTGGAGCGCGTGTCGCAGGGGCTGGATGGACTGAGCTGGTCGTCGTTCCTCATCGACGATGGCGAGGCACACAAGACCTTCGCCAACGTGGGCCTGGCGCTCGATGCACTGGCCAAGCTTGGCGCTACCCGCGATGCCTGTGTGATTGCACTGGGCGGTGGCGTGGTAGGCGATCTCGCCGGTTTCAGCGCGGCGTGCTGGATGCGTGGCATCGACTTCATCCAGATGCCGACCACCTTGCTGTCGATGGTCGATTCCTCCGTCGGCGGCAAGACGGGCGTGAACCTGCCGGCCGGCAAGAACCTGGTGGGCGCGTTCCATCAGCCACGCGCCGTGATCGCCGATATCGACACGCTCACCACCCTGCCCGAGCGCGAATACCGTGCGGGCCTGGCGGAAGTGGTGAAAGGCGCTGCCATTGGCGATCCCGCGTTTTTCGCGTGGCTGGAAGCGCATGCCGCGGCGTTGAACGCGCGCCAGACTGCGCCACTGATCGAAGCCATCGCCCGCAAGGTGCACTACAAGGCCGGCGTGGTGGCACGCGATGAAACAGAACAAGGCGAACGCGCGCTGCTCAACCTCGGCCACACCTTTGGCCATGCACTGGAAACGGCCGGCAAGTACAAGGTGCTGCTGCATGGCGAAGGCGTCGCGGTGGGCATGCTGCTGGCGGCACGATTGTCCGAGCGCCTCGGCATGAGCGATACGGCCGATACGGCACGCCTGCACGGCCTGCTCGAAGCCGTGGGTTTGCCCACGTCGGTTCCCGCCGGCATGGATGCGGAGCAGCTGCTTGCGTTGATGCGCCTGGACAAGAAGAACCTCGCCGGCACGCTGCGGCTCATTCTGTGGCGCGGCATCGGGCGTGCGGAGATAGTCAGCGGCGTGGATGAGCGTGATGTGCTGGCGGTGCTGGAAGCGGCCACTCGCTAACCGACAACGTATCGCCGTGGGTCGCGCACAAGTGCGCTCCTACAGCGGAGTTTCTTTTGTAGGAGCGCACTTGTGCGCGACCGCAAGACAGCCGACGCCCAGCGCGTCACCCTGTCGCACTCGCTCCCCAGACCCCAAGCCTCTTAGAATGCGGCTTCTGCGGCCACCAGCCCTCTTTCGAACCGGACTCCATGCGCCTCTACCTGCAAGCCATGACCGCCACCGCCGAGGCGCCGCGTTATGTCCAGATCGTGCTGGAACAGGATCTGCTGGGCGGCTGGACGCTGTATCGCGAATCGGGCGTGCAAGGTGGCAAGGCCACGCTGAAGCGTGAGCAATTCCTGGAGCGCGACGACGCGCTCGCCGCTTTCGAAAAGGCACGCGACGCGCAGATCAAGCGCGGCTTCCGCGTGATGTTCAGCCAGGGCCAGGACGGCCCTTACGGATCGTAGAAATGACTGATGCCTTGAAGAACGACCGCTTCCTGCGCGC
The DNA here is from genome assembly GCF_003121485.1 of Dyella sp. C11. Classification (GTDB taxonomy): domain Bacteria; phylum Pseudomonadota; class Gammaproteobacteria; order Xanthomonadales; family Rhodanobacteraceae; genus Dyella. The sequence goes on from NZ_QAVX01000004.1 coordinate 61,265, forward strand.
CCTGCGCCGTGAGGCTACCGACACCACGCCCGTGTGGGTGATGCGCCAGGCCGGCCGCTATCTGCCGGAATACCGCGCAACCCGCGCACGCGCCGGCAGCTTCATGGCGCTGGCCACGAATCCCGAACTCGCCTGCGAAGTCACCTTGCAGCCACTTGAACGTTTCGAGCTGGACGCCGCGATTCTGTTCTCGGACATCCTCACCATTCCCGATGCGATGGGCCTGGGCCTGAGTTTCGCCACGGGCGAAGGCCCGCAGTTCGCCCACCCGGTTCGCACGAAGGCCGATATCGAAAGGCTCGCCGTGCCCGACATGGACCGCGAGCTGCGCTACGTGATGGACGCCGTACGCCTGATCCGCCAGGAGCTGCACGGCCGCGTGCCGCTGATCGGTTTCTCCGGCAGCCCATGGACGCTGGCCTGCTACATGGTGGAAGGCCAGGGCTCGCGCGATTTCGCCCGCCTCAAGGGCATGTGCTGGAGCGATCCCGCCCTCGCCCACCAGCTGCTGGAAACGCTGGCCAAGGCCGTGGCTGCCTATCTCATCGCCCAGGCGGAAGCCGGCGCGCAGGCGCTGATGGTGTTCGACACCTGGGGCGGCCTGCTCGGACCGGCCCCGTTCCGTGAATTCTCGCTGCGCCACATGGCGCAGGTGGTCGAGGCACTGAAGGCCCACCCGGCCAGCCGCGACCTGCCGGTGATCCTGTTCTCCAAGGGTGCCGGGCAGCATCTGGCCACCATGGCCGACACCGGTTGTTCCGCGCTGGGCGTGGACTGGACCATCGACCTTGCCGACGCCCGCCAGGCCGTGGCCGGCCGCGTGGCGCTGCAGGGCAACCTGGACCCGGCCATCCTGCTGGCCGACCCGGAGGTCATCCGCCGCGAGGTGCGCCGCGTGCTGGACAGCTACGGCAACCATCCGGGGCACGTGTTCAACCTGGGGCACGGGATCACGCCGGAGGTGAATCCGGAGCATGTGAAGGTGCTGGTGGATGAAGTGCACGCGTACGGCCGAAAGCTGCGCGGCTGACGCTCTTGTCCCCTCTCCCCTCCGGGGAGAGGGCTAGGGTGAGGAGCGGGTGCTCGCGGAAGTGTCACCTACCCCTGAAAAAAGCCCCCATATTCCAACCAAGCCTCAGGGCAGGCCCCGCCCCCTCACCCCAACCCTCTCCCCGGAGGGGAGAGGGAGTGAAAAGCGGGGCTTTTGGCACCTCGTGCCCCCCGCCCGTACAATCGACCTTTTACCGTCAATCCCCACGCGCCGAGCCCGGCGCGCACACGCGAGCCCCCGATGGACAAGAGTTTCGAACCCGGCCAGATCGAATCGAAGTGGTATGCCGCCTGGGAAGCCAGCGGTGACTTCAAGCCGTCCGGCCAGGGCGAGCCCTACTGCATCCTGCTGCCGCCGCCAAATGTTACCGGCACCCTGCACATGGGCCATGCGTTCCAGCAGACCGTGATGGACATGCTGATCCGCTACCAGCGCATGCGCGGCATGAACACGCTGTGGCAGGTGGGCACGGACCACGCCGGCATCGCCACGCAGAAGATCGTGGAAAACCAGCTCGCGGTGGAGAACAAGACCCGCCACGACCTGGGCCGCGAAGCCTTCGTCGAGCGCGTGTGGCAGTGGAAGGAAGAATCGGGCTCCACCATCACCAACCAGATGCGCCGCCTGGGCGTCGCCGCCGACTGGTCGCGCGAGCGCTTCACCATGGACCCGGGCCTGTCGGCCGCGGTGCGCAAGGTGTTCGTCGACTGGTTCCGCGCGGGTTTGATCTACCGCGGCAACCGCCTGGTGAACTGGGACCCGGCACTGGGCACGGCGGTGTCCGATCTTGAAGTGAACAGCGTCGAACGCGACGGCCACCTGTGGTCCATCCGCTACTTCACCGTTGACGGCAAGGACAGCGTCGTCGTGGCCACCACGCGTCCGGAAACCATGCTGGGCGACGTCGCTGTGGCGGTGAATCCGGAAGACGAGCGCTACACGCACCTTGTCGGCAAGACGCTGCGCCTGCCGCTGAGCGATCGCGAGATCCCGGTGATTGCGGACGACTACGTCGATCGCGAATTCGGCACCGGCTTCGTCAAGATCACGCCCGCGCACGACTTCAACGACTACGCCATCGGCCAGCGCCACAACCTGGCGCCGATCAACATCTTCACGCTGGACGCGAAGGTCAACGACAACGCGCCGGAAAAATACCGCGGCATGGATCGCTACGAAGCACGCAAGGCCGTGCTCGCCGATCTGGAAGCGCAGGGCCTTCTCGTCGAGACCAAGCCGCACAAGCTGCAGGTGCCGGTGAGCCAGCGCTCGGATGCGGTGATCGAGCCCATGCTCACCGACCAGTGGTTCCTCGACCTGACCAGCGAGAAGGGCCGCAAGGAAATCACCGAGCCTGCGCTCGACGCCGTGCGCGGCGGCGAGATCAAGTTCGTGCCGGAAAACTGGAGCACCACGTACACGCAGTGGCTCGACAACATCCAGGACTGGTGCATCAGCCGCCAGCTGTGGTGGGGCCATCGCATTCCGGCGTGGTACGACGAAGCGGGCAACATCTTCGTCGGCGAAGACGAGGCCGACGCACGCGCGCATGCCACCACCACGCCCGTCGGCGCGCTGCGCCAGGACGAGGACGTGCTCGACACCTGGTTCTCGTCTGCACTGTGGCCGTTCTCCACGCTGGGTTGGCCGATGGACGGCCCGGTGAAGGACGAACACGGCAACGTCGTGGCCAACTGGGAAACGGACAACGTGTTCCTGCCCAGCGCCGTGCTGGTGACCGGCTTTGACATCATCTTCTTCTGGGTCGCGCGCATGGTGATGGCGACCAAGTACTTCACCGGTCGCGTGCCCTTCAAGCATGTCTACATCAACGCCATCGTGCGTGATGCGGAAGGCCAGAAGATGTCCAAGTCCAAGGGCAACACGCTCGATCCGCTCGATTTGATCGACGGTATCGAACTGGAGCCGCTGGTCACCAAGTCCACCAAGTCGCTGCTGATTCCGCAGGTGCGCGAGAAGGTGGAAAAGCGCATCCGCAAGGACTACCCGGCCGGCATCCCCGCCATCGGCACCGACGCGCTGCGCTTCACCTTCGCCGCGCTCGCCAGCTACAGCCGCACCATCAACTTCGACATCAAGCGTGCCGAAGGCTACAAGGCGTTCTGCAACAAGTTGTGGAACGCCGCGCGCTTCGTCCTGATGAATCTGCCGGACGGCGAGTTGGTTGCGCCTGCGAACGGCCCGGTGACGGAAGCCGAGCGCTGGATTCTTACGCGCCTCAAGCAGACGCTGACCGATGTGGAGCAGCACTTCGCCAGCTACCGCTTCGACCTGCTGGCGCAGGAGCTGTACGAGTTCACGTGGAACGAGTTCTGCGACTGGTTCCTTGAACTCTCCAAGCCGGCATTGAACGGTGACGACGCGGCCGCTGCGGCATCCACGCGCCACACGCTGGTGGTGGTGCTGGAAACCATCCTGCGCGCGTTGCACCCCATCGTGCCGTTCATCAGCGAAGAGATCTGGCATTCGGTTGCGCCGAAGCTCGGCCTCGATGCGAAGTTCCTGCTGGAGCGTCCGTGGCCGAAGGCGGAAGACATTGCCGCCGACGATGCCGCCACCGCCGAAATCGAATGGTTCAAGAACGTGTTGAGCGGCATCCGTCGTATCCGCGCCGAAATGAACATCGCGCCGGGCAAGACCATCCCGCTGCTGCTCGCCGATGGCGACGCCACGGATCGCTCGCGCGCCGCCAAGTTCGCCGCACAGATCAGCTTCCTTGCCCGCGTGGATGCGCCGCAGTGGATCGAATCCGGTGCCGATGAACCGGCTGCCGCCGCGGCCGTGGTCGGCTCCATGCGCGTGCTGATTCCGCTGGCGGGCCTGATCGACCTGAGTGCCGAGAAGACGCGCCTTTCCAAGGAAATCGCCCGCATCGAAGGCGAAATCAAGAAGTGCGAAGGCAAGCTGGGCAACGCCAACTTCGTCGCCAATGCACCGGCGGAAGTGGTGGCGCAGGAGCGTCAGCGCATCACGGACTGGACGACACAAGCCAACGCGTTGCGTGAGCAGGCGCAGAAGCTGGGCTAAGAAGCGAGACGCGCCCCGTTCCACCGGGCGCGTCCATTTCTGTAGGAGCGCACTTGTGCGCGACCTCGCCGCCAGGTGAGACATGGTCGCGCACAAGTGCGCTCCTACAGGAAGAACTGCCGACTCAGGGCGCCGGCAACAAATCCAGCGCCATCACGATGGCATCCTCGCGCCCGTCCTTTGCCGGGTAGTACTTCGGCCGGCGGCCGATCTCCTCGAAGCCGATCGATCGGTAAAGACTCTGCGCCACAGGGTTGGATGGGCGCACTTCCAGGAACACCCTGCCCGCGCCATTCCAGCGGGCAATATCCAGCAGGCGGCGGAACAGGAAACGCCCCAGGCCCAGCCCGCGATGATCGGGACCCACGCAAACGTTGAGCACATGCGCCTCGCCCGCGGCCACGGACAGCACGCCATAGCCGGCGATGACACCGTCCACCCACATCACCCAGCACGGATGCCCGGCTTTCAGGCAGTCGCCAAAGATGCCGGCCGTCCACGGGAAGTCGTAGGACACCGCCTCCATCGCGGCCACCATGGGGACGTCATCGCGACGCATGGCGCGGATTTCGGCATGGGGTCGGGCCACGGCAACCATGAACATCACTCCACGCCGGAGGCCAGCGCGCGCCGTAGACTGCGCAGCGCATTCCACAGGCGGCGCTTGGCCGCGCCCGATGCCAGCACGCCAGCCGGTTCGTCGGCGAGCACGATATGCGCGCGACTCAGCGCGGCGGCCGGCAACTCGCGACCCAGGGCGTGGGCCTGCGCTTCGCCAAACACCAGATAGGCGCGAGCCTCAGGCACGGCCGCCAGTTGTCCGTCACGCACTTCGATGCGCGGAGCGCGGGCCACGGCAGCGCCGGCCGTCATCAACGCACGGCCGACCAGGTCGAGCTCCCTCGCCGAGCAACCCGACGGCAACACCACGATGCACTCGCCGGCCACCATCGGCGCCGCGTCGTCCGCAACAAGGGTCTCAACCACCACGGGTTCCGGTGCCGACGCGCGGCGCACCCAAGGCGTCACGCCCAGCGCGCGCAACACGCGCTCGCGATGCGGCAAGGCGTGCGCAGGGCCGGCCATCACGCCATGCCTCGACGTCGACGGCGCGTGGCGCGACCCCACAGGGTCATCACCGGGCCAGACAGCAGATACAGCGTGAACACCACGAACAGCACGCGCGGCGGATCAATGAAAAACGGCACCAGCACCAGCACGCCGATCAGCACCCACAGGAACGGCACGCGGTCGCCCATCGGCAAGGATTTGAAACTGTAGTAGCGGAAATTGCTGACCATCAGCAGACCTACCAGTACCGCCATCACCAGGGTGATGAAACACACTTCCGCGCCGATCACGCCGAACTTGTCCATGGTCCACACGAAGGACATGCACACCGCCGCGGCCGCCGGGCTCGCCAGCCCCTGGAAATAGCGCTTGTCGATCACGCCGACCTGGGTGTTGAACCGCGCCAGGCGCAACGCCGCGCAGGCCGCATAGATGAAGGCCGCCGCCCAGCCGATCTTGCCCCAGGTGGGGCCGTAGTCCTTGAGCGTGGACAGCGACCAGGTGTACATCACCAGGGCCGGCGCCAGCCCGAAGCTGACCAGGTCCGACAGCGAGTCGTACTGCACGCCAAACTCGCTCTGGGTGTTGGTCAGGCGGGCCACGCGACCGTCCATGCCGTCCAGCAGCGCCGCCACGAATACCGCAATGGCCGCCGAGCTGAAATCGCCGCCGATGCTCGTCACGATCGCGTAGAACCCGGCAAACATCGCGCCGGTGGTGAACAGGTTCGGCAGCAGATAGATGCCCCTGTGGCGCGGGGGGCGGACGGGCGTACTGTCGCTCATGAATCAATCCGTGACGGAATACGCGCAGTGTAAACCATCCCCCGCTTGAGTCCGGCCGGGCGGGGTGTTAACAAATGCGCAGCTTATTATTTCCGCCCTTGGAGCCCTCCATGCGTCGCCTCCTGATCGCCACCGCACTGCTGCTGGCCGCGCCCCTGGTTGCTGCCCAGGCCTACAAATGGACCGATGCCAAGGGCACGGTGCACTACTCTGATGCCCCGCCGCCGCAGGGCACCAAGTACAACAAGGTCAGCACCACCGGCACGGTGGAACCCTTGGCAGCCCCCGCCAGCAGCGACAGCACGGCCGATGCCACGGCCAAGCCCGACAACAGCCATCCAACCCAGCCCGTCGCCGATACGCCGGAAAACCGCGCCAAGCTTTGCGCCAACCTCAAGACCAACATGGACGCGCTCAACGGCAGCGGCCCCGTGGTGATGGAAACCAACGGCCAGCAGACCGTGATCAACGCTGAGCAGCGCAAGCAGCAGCAGACCGCCACCCAGTCCCAATACCAGCAGTATTGCTCAGGCGGCTAAGCCAGCCCTCGCAAGACGACCGGAAAACCGGCGCGGCGCGCGAAGTTGTGCGCCGCGGGCCGCTATAATCGGCCTCTTTCTCCGCCGGATCCGCACGCATGCGCCTCAGCCAATTCCACCTGGCCACCGTCAAGGAAGTTCCTGCCGACGCCGAAATCGCCAGCCATCGCCTGATGCTGCGCACCGGCATGATCCGCAAGCTTGCCGCCGGCCTGTATACCTGGTCGCCGCTGGGCCTGCGCGTGCTGCGCAAGGTGGAAGCCGTGGTGCGGGAGGAAATGGACCGCGCCGGCGCCATCGAGCTGCTGATGCCCACCATCCAGCCCAAGGAACTGTGGGAAGAAACCGGCCGCTGGGAAAAATTCGGCCCGCAGCTGCTCAAGGTCAAGGACCGCAAGGAGCAGGAGTTCTGCTACGCACCCACGGCCGAAGAAGTGATCACCGACTACGCGCGCAACGAGCTGAAGAGCTACAAGCAGCTGCCGGTGAATTTCTATCAGATCCAGACCAAATTCCGCGATGAAATCCGCCCGCGCTTCGGCGTGATGCGTGCGCGCGAGTTCCTGATGAAGGATTCCTACTCCTTCCACCTGACGCAGGAATCGCTGCAGCAGACGTACGACGCGATGTACCAGGCCTACTCGCGCATCTTCACGCGCCTGGGCTTGAAGTTCCGCGCCGTGCAGGCCGACACCGGCGCCATCGGCGGCAACGCCAGCCACGAATTCCAGGTCATGGCTGATTCGGGCGAAGACGCCATCGTCTTCTCCGATGGCTCCGACTACGCAGCCAACATCGAAAAGGCGGAAGCATTGGCACCGACCGGCGAGCGCCCTGCTCCGTCGGCCGAGCTTGTGCGCGTGGATACACCCACGCAGAAGACCATCGACGACGTCGCCGCGTTCCTCAAGGTCACGCCGCAGCAGTGCGTGAAGACCATCCTGGTGCGCGGCACCGAAGGCCTCGTCGCGCTCTGCCTGCGTGGCGACCACGAAGTGAACGAGGTGAAGGCCGGCAAGCTCGCCGAGATGCCGGGTGCCTCCGAGCTTGCCTCGGAAGAAGAAATCCTTGCCGTTACCGGCACGCGCCCGGGCTTCATCGGCCCGGTGAATCTGCCCGCGGAAATCCCGGTCATCATCGATCGTAGCGCGGCCGTGCTCGCCGACTTCGTCTGCGGCGGCAACCAGGACGGCACGCACTACACCGGCGCCAACTGGGACCGCGATGCCCGCGTGACGCGCGTGGAAGACATCCGCCAGGTCGTGGCGGGCGATCCCTCGCCCGACGGCCAGGGCACGTTGCAGATGGCACGCGGCATTGAAGTGGGCCACGTGTTCCAGCTCGGCAAGAAGTACGCCGAGGCACTGAAGGCCACCGTGCTCGATGAAAACGGCAAGGCCCAGGTGATGATGATGGGCTGCTACGGCATCGGCGTCAGCCGCATCGTGGCCGCCGCCATCGAACAGCGCCATGACGACGCCGGCATCATGTGGCCCGAACCGATGGCGCCCTGGCGCATCGCGGTGTGCGTGATCAATCCCAAGAACGCGCCCGAGATCACCGAGGCGGCCGAGTCGCTCTACAAGACGCTGCAGGCACGCGGCATCGACGTGGTGCTGGACGACCGCGGCCTGCGCCCCGGCGCCATGTTTGCCGACATGGAACTGATCGGCATCCCGCATCGCGTGGTGGTCAGTGAGCGCGGCATTGCCGCCGGCACGCTGGAATATCGCGCACGCGATGAAGCCGAGGCTCGCGCCGTGACGCAGGACGAGCTGTTCACACTGCTCGGCTGATCACGGAAACCCGGTCCAGGAAAGCGGCCGCGCAAGCGGCCGTTTTTTTGTCCGGCGCTGACATTGCCTGCCGTATTTTGTTTTTCCCAAAATTTGGCGCGGCGCCGACTGGCCAATGGCCATAAAGCCCCGAAAGCCAAAATGTCGACTGGCTCACCCTGCTACGGCCTTTAGACCATATTCCTTTTAATGGCCGCCAGTTACGTTCGCCCGTCCTTTCAAATGGTTCGCATTTCCTTTGCAACTGCCCTTTGGATAGGTAAAAATCAATAATCCAAAAGAGGTACTGCCACATGTCGCAGCACCCAACAGGCAGCCACACTCATCCCGGGAGTTACGCATGGCAGTTGATATCAAGAACCTCAACCATAATCAGCTCAACGACCTGATCAGCAAGGCCCAGGTTCGTCAGCAGGAATTGCGCAAGGAAAAGGTCGCCAAGCTGCGCGAGAAAATCCATGCGCTGATCAAGGCTGAGGGTTATTCGTTCGACGATATTTTTGGCAGCACGCGCGGTGGCAAGACCCGCCGCACCGGCACCACGGTGGCGCCGAAGTATCGCAACCCGGCAGATCCCGAACAGGTGTGGTCCGGCCGCGGCAAGCGTCCGCGCTGGTTCAACGACGCGCTGAAGGCGGGCAAGAAGGAAAAGGATCTGGCGATCTGATCGCCTGGGTCATCCCCCCAAAAAAGCCGGCTAAAAGCCGGCTTTTTTTATTTCCGCGCGCCGATTTTCAGAGCGAGCGGCGTGGCGCAATCAACAGGTCGCCGAACAGCAATCCCGCCACCAGTGCGATAAGCAGGGTAATCAGCAGCAGCGTGCTATCCATGCCCAGCGTGGTATCGCGTTCCAGCAAGTACGAGACACTGCGGAATCCCACGCTACCCGGCACCAGCAAGATAATGCCCGGCTCCCGGATCATGGCACCGGGTCGATGCACGAAACGCGCGTAGAGATTCGCCACGCTGCTCAATATCAATCCGCCCAGGAACACGCCAAAGGGCGCCGCAGGCAACCGGCCCGCCAATGCACCACCCCAACGCGTGGACAGATAACCCAACACCACCGCCGCCATCACCACCAGCCAATCGCGACGCGCGGCGCGGAATGAAATCGCAAACGCAAACGCGCCGACCAGCAGCGCCGGATAATCCGTCCATGCCGGCAATGGCGGCAAGGCGTAGTCGCGGCCTTCGATGCCGAATGCACTGCACAGCTGCGTGGCAGCCACCGTGCCGAACGTAAGCTTGATCAGCGTGGCGATGGCGCCGCCCATGCGTGCCACACCCGATACCAGGTGCTGGCTGGAAATCTCGCGCACCGCCGTCGTCAGCGTCATGCCCGGCATCAACACGATCAACCCAGCGAGGATCACCGACTTGATCGCCAGCGGCACCACCAATTCACTGACGACGATGGCGATGGTCGTTGCCACCAGCGCGCTGATCGCCTCGCTGGCCACGGCCAGTCGCGGACGCGTCGCCGACAACACGGTGATGGTACCGATGATCAGACCGATGAACGCCGCCGCGAGAAGGTCCGCCCACGAACTGTGCAGCAGCAGCGCCACCACGCTTGCCGCAGCAAGGCCGTAACTGCCGATCACGCCAGCCTGCGCACGCCGTGTATCCGGGCGACCCAGTTCGCGCAACAGGCGAAAACCCTCGCGCAACTCGATATCACCCGCGATCACCTTGTCGGCAATGGCATCCGCGTCACTCAGCCTCGCGAGATTCACGTCGCCAGGGGCAAGGCGCATCACCTGCGTGACCTGCGCCACTTCGTCCTCGCCCTGCGCCAGATCCGTAAACGAAATGATGATGGCCGTTGGACTGGACCACACATCCGCCACCAGCCCGAGCCGCTGCGCCGCGCCACCAATCGCGCCTTCCAGTCGGGGCGCGGCTGTGCCGTATTGATGCAGGCGGCGCGCGAGTTCCAGCAGGAACGCGATGCGCGTGTTGAGCGGCGCCAAGGCAAGCGGCGTGAGGACGACGGGTGGATTCATCGTGTCTCGTGATGCGCGCGGCGCGGCGCGGATGAGTCATGGATAGGCATGCCGGTAGTAGAACTGATTTGGATGGCCATGTCAGGGGATGGTGTTGGACTTCGCGTGTATTCACTCGTCAGCTCCGCATCAAAGAGCGGGCCACGTGTCTCCACTTCGCGGGATTGCCGCGCAGCCTTCTGACTCCTGCGGCCTGGCCACAAGCCGCCCCAACGCAGTTCGAGTTCCAGCCTTCGGCTCTTGGCTCTTGGCCTGGCTTTTGGCTTTTGGCTTTTGGCTCGTCGGGGTCCCCGTATGACCGCGGCGTGCGGGTGGAGGACCAGCCCGCAGGGTGGCTGGCACGGATGCCAGCCAGTTTGTCGTCAGGGCAGGATGCCCTGTCGACAAACCCCGTAGCCCGCACGCGAACCTGGAGGCCGCAGGCCGGAAGGCGCGGTCATCCGGGGTGCCCTTTCTTTTGGTTACTTTTCTTTGGGCAAGCAAAGAAAAGTGACCCGGCCTCCGGCAGGAGGTCGGAAGCCCGCGGCAGGCGAGCCAGGTCGCGGCATCGGCTCAACCGAGCGAGAGAGCAAAGGCAAAGTCACTGGATTCCCGCCTTCGCGGGAATGACGGTGAGGGATAGGTACGTTCTCGCCGGGATGACTGTGAGGGATAGGGATGTCTTTGCCCGGATGGGAGTGCGGGATAGAAACGTTACCGCAAGCACCCGACCTTTATCCCCTTTTTGGGACTCACCCCAACCCTCTCCCCGGAGGGGAGAGGGAGAAAAAAAGAAACGCTTAGCGAATCTTCCCCAAAATCCCATCCAGCTCATCATTGCTGTGATAGTGGATCACCAGCTTCCCCTTCCCACCGCGCCCCTGCGCCACTTCAACACGCGTGGCAAGGCGCTCGCCCAGCTCGCGCTCCAGCGCATCGACATTGGGGTCACGCGAGGGCGTGCTCTTGGCCTTGCCCTTGGGTTCGGTCTGCGCGCGGCGGGCCGCTTCTTCCAGCTCGCGCACGCTCCAGCCGTTGCGCGACGCTTCCAGCGCCAGGCCTTCGGCCATGCTTTCCGGCAGCGTGATCAGGCAGCGTGCGTGGCCCATCTCCAGCTTGCCTTCATCGAGCAGGCGCTTGATGGAAACCGGGAGTTCGGTAAGGCGCAGCAGGTTGGATACGGAGGCGCGCGAACGGCCCACCGCATCGGCAGCCTGCTGATGGGTAAGGGAGAAATCATCGATCAGCCGCTTGAGCGCATCGGCCTCTTCCAGCGGGGTAAGGTCCTGGCGCTGGATGTTCTCGATCAGCGCCATGGCCGGCACGGCCACTTCCGGCACGTCCTTCACCAGCACGGGCAGCTCCGAAAGCTGCGCACGTTGCGCGGCGCGCCAGCGGCGCTCGCCGGCGATCAGCTCGAACTGGTTCTTGCCGATCTCGCGCACCACCACGGGCTGGATAAGCCCCTGCGCGCGAATGGACGCGGCCAGCTCGTCGAGCGCTTCGTCGTTCCAGTGGCGGCGCGGCTGGTATTTGCCGGGCTGGATGTGTTGGATCGGCAACGTGCGCAGCTCGCCTTCCTGTTCCAGCACCGAGGGCTTGCCGGGTTCGTCATGCCCGCCCAACAGCACGTCGAGCCCACGTCCCAGGCCCCGTTTTTTCGCAGCGGACATGCTTACTCCTGATGGATGTCGACGACGTCGTCGAGCGTCTCGTCACTCTCGTGCAGCATCGGCGTGACCACTTCGTTCGCCGCCGGCGCGTTCTGGCCGCGCTCGCGACGGATGATTTCGCCAGCGAGACCGATATAGGCGATGGCGCCACGCGAACTGCGGTCGTACAGATGGATCGGCTGACCGTGGCTGGGCGCTTCGGCCAGGCGCACGTTGCGCGGAATGATGGAGCGCAGCACCTTGTCGCCGAAATGCGTGGTGAGCTGCGCGGATACTTCGTTGCCGAGGTTGTTGCGCACGTCGTACATGGTGCGCAGCAGGCCTTCGATTTCCAGCGTGGGATTCAAGCGCTGGCGCACGGCCTTCACCGTGTCGAGCAGGCTGGAAAGACCTTCCAGCGCGAAATATTCGCACTGCACCGGAATCAGCAGGCCGTTCGCCGCCGCCAGCGCGTTGAGCGTAAGCAGGTGCAGCGACGGCGGACAATCGATGAGGATGGTGTCGTAACGGTCGGCGACCTTGGCCAGCGCGTCCTTCAGGCGATTTTCGCGGGCGATCGCGTCCATCAGCTTCAGCTCGGCGGCGGTGAGGTCACCGTTGCCGGGCAGCAGGTCGTAGTGCGCCTCGGTCTTGACGATGGCCTGCTCGATCGGCGCTTCGTCCAGCAGCACTTCGCAGCCGTTGGGCTTGGCCACACGCTTGTCCACGCCCGACGCCATGGTGGCGTTGCCTTGCGGATCGAGGTCGACGAGCAGCACCTTGCGCTTGGCCGCGGCCAGCGCAGCAGCGAGATTGACGGCGGTAGTGGTTTTGCCGACGCCGCCCTTCTGGTTGGCGACAGCGATGATGCGGGCCATGTGTCGTCGAGACCGTGAACGAGTGAAAAGAGCGGCTAGATTAGCAGCCTGTTCAGACCGCTGTGCGACCCAGCACCACGAGATGGCGCTCGCCGCCCACATCGGGGACCTGCAGCTCGTGGATGGCGCGAACCTCGAAACCCGCGGGCACGCCCGGCAATTCCTCGTCCGGCTGCCTGCCCTTCATGGCGAGCCAGATGCCGTCCTTGGTCAAAAGGTGACCACCCCAGGCCAGCATGTCTTCCAGGCTGGCAAAGGCGCGGGCGGTAATGCAGTCGAACTGGCCTTCCACGTCTTCCACGCGCGATTGCACGGCCCGCACGTTCTCAAGCTTGAGTGAGCGGATGGCTTCGCGCAGGAAGCGGACCTTCTTGCCATTGGAATCCACCAGCAGCACCTGCCGCTCCGGCGCGACGATGGCCAGCGGAATGCCCGGCAGGCCCGGACCCGTGCCGAGATCGGCCAGCGTCTGGCCCTGCACGTACGGCACGATGGCCAGCGAATCGACCAGGTGACGGCTCACCATCTCGACCGGGTCTCGCACGGCAGTGAGGTTGTAGGTGGCGTTCCAGCGCGCCAGCAGGGCCTGATAGTCCAGCAGGCGATCCACGGCTCCGGCCGGCAACGAAAGCCCGAGCGCGGCGATGCCACGTTCCAGGCGGGTTTGCAGTTCGGCACGGGAGGTCATGGAAAGGCCTTGATGAAACGGGGTCGCAAAGTATCGGGGGCCGCGCCGTCGTGCGCCACCTGTGGGAGCGCTCCCACAAAAGAAGCCATGTGGCAAAAGAAAAGCCCGCCGAGGCGGGCTTCAAGGATTTCCCCTGTGGCGGGTGCTCTTGGCCACCTTCGCCAGGGCCTGTCCGGCAACACTCCGGATCAGGCAAATTCCAGTTCCACGCGGGTGACCATCATGCCGCGCTCGCGCAGCGCGCCGTTCATGCTCTGCTTGAGACGCGAGCCCAGGTCGCGACGATCCGCGCTGAAGGCTTCCGGCTCCTGGCGCAGCGCGGCCAGGGCGCCACCACGGATCAGCTGGTCGGCCTGGTCGATCACCGAATCGGCGCGCTCGGGCTCCAGCACCTGCCAGTAGACCGTGCCGCGCACGTCGTGGGCGTTGGCCAGCGGCTCCTCGAAGCGCAGCACCTGGCCGCCGAGGTTGATGCGATGCTCCACGCGGTCGATCAGCGGGAGGGCCATGTGGGTACCTGGCTGCAGAAGGCGATACGGCTTGCCGCGGCGATAGAGGCTATGCACCTGGTCGGCCGGTACGCGCTTGATCGCCGTGGCAAACGTGGCGATCAAGGCCAGGACAACGAGAGTTATCAGGGCATTCATAATAGTGAATACAACGAGTTATGTGGTTTTTCTTCGCTAAAGCTGTAGGTAGATAGTACAGCCTGTTGCGCCCCTTTAGATTAATCCTTATTTAACGACATCCTGTCGCATCCTTACAACCCCGCTTTCGCGGTAAGCCTTTGATTTTGAGAACCCTGCTACACATGGCATGGTCATGCATCGATCGGGCCAGTTGCGCAAAAACTCAGCAAATCCATCCGATGAAGTTTTAACGACCGCGCTGGTCACTTCTTGAGCAACCAGGACCGCGGGCGCTCCGGCAGGCATAAAAAAAGTCACCCGGCCGGAGCCTGGTGACTTTTTGTTCCAGGAGCCGCGGAGTCGCGGCAGCCGCGTCAGAACTTGCCGGCGCGGAAGTCGGCAATGGCCTGGTGGATTTCGTCCGGCGTGTTCATCACGAACGGTCCATAGCGCGTCACCGGCTCATTGAGCGGATGGCCGGCCACCAGCAACACGCGCGCCGCGGTGTCGCGGCCAGCGATGCGCAGTTCACCGCTGCGGGTGAGCACGGCCAGATCGCTGCGGGCCAGCGGCTGCCCCGCCACCTCCGCATCCTTGCCGTCGAACACGTAGGCGAAGCCGGCGTGGCCTTCGGGCAACGGAATGGTGACGGATGCACCCGGCTGCACCGAGACGTCGAGGTAGATCGGCTGCGTGACGATTTCCGCCACCGGGCCAGTGACGCCGTTGAACTCACCGGCGATCACTTTCACTTCCACGCCTTCCGCCGGACGCGTGACCGGAATGCGCTCCGGACCGATGTCCTGGTAGCGCGGCGCGATCATCTTGTCCTTCGAGGGCAGGTTCACCCACAACTGGAAGCCCCACATCAGGCCATCTTCCTGCTCGGGCATTTCCGAGTGCAGGATGCCGCGGCCCGCGGTCATCCATTGCACGCTGCCCGGCACGAGATCGCCGCGGTTGCCGTGGTTGTCGTGGTGCTTCATGTGACCCGCGAGCATGTAGGTGACGGTTTCGAAGCCGCGATGCGGATGCTCTGGGAAGCCGGCGATGTAATCACCGGCCTGGTCGGAACGAAATTCGTCCAGCAGCAGGAACGGGTCAAGCATGTCGAGGCCAGGCTGGCCAATGACGCGCTTGAGCTTCACGCCCGCACCATCGGACGTGTCGATGCCGCGGATGCGGCGAACAATGCTGCGCTCGGTCATGGCTGTCTCCCATAAGTGGATGCCCACCATGATGGCGCCGCATCCGCCGTTGCCCAAGACGGGCAAACGGGAACGGATTGTTCGCTTGAAGCGAGCAGTGAGGGAGAGCGCGCGAAGGCACGCTTCCCGCTTCTCAGCGACTCACTGCGCCTTCAATGCACCCAGTGCCCGCTGCGCTGGCGCGGCGGCGCCTCGTGCGGTTCCTTGTCTTCGGCGGGCCGCACGGCAGCCTCGATTTCCGCTTCGGACACGGGATGTTCGTTCCAGTACAGGTTCACGGCATTGAGCACGCCGGGCACCTGCGTAAGGCATTCGTCGTATTCGTCTTCGCTCAACTTCTCGAATTCGGCATCCGCACTGAGGATGCCTTCGTCCACCGCCAGCGCCATCACCGGGCCGAGCAGTTCCATCAATTGCGGATCGTCGGCGAGCCGCTTTTCCCACAGGCCCGCGCGCAGGTCGATGCCGCGGCTGAAACCTTCGCACCAGCCCGCGGCGGAAAGCACCGGGCCGGTTTCGGTATCCACTTCGCCCAGGATCGGCTCGTAGGCGTCCACATCCAGTTCGACGCGGATGGAATCATTGAGCTTGGCCAGCAGTGCCAGCACGCGATTGCCTTCGGTTTCGTCGGTGAAAGGCTCGTGCAGCACTTCGGGCAGCCACTCTTCCGGCAATACCTGCGTGGGGCCCACCGTCACTGCGGAGAGCAACCCGTGCACGCCGTCGAGCAGCAGGTCGCCCTCGCCGACATGGCCACGCAGATATTGGTCCAGTTCCTCGAGCTCGTCGTCGCCTAGCGAACTGGGCCATTCGGTTTTTGGTGTATTCATCAGCTGCCTGTTGTGCGGTGTTGCTTGTTGCTTAGATATCCAGATCAATCGTTACCGGCGTGTGATCGGACGGGCGTTCCCACGTTCGCGGTGTGCGATCGATACCCGCCGTTTTCGCCGCGGATTTCAATGCATCGCTGATCAGGATCAGGTCGATGCGCAAACCCATGTTGCGCCGGAACGCGGCCTGACGATAGTCCCACCAGCTGAAGTGTTCGCCCGCCTGCTCGAACAGTCGAAAGCTGTCGTGCAGGCCCAGATCGGTGATGTGCTTGAGCGCCTCGCGCTCCGGCGGCGAGCACAAAATATCCTCGCCCCAGGCGACGGGGTCGTACACGTCACGGTCGTCCGGCGCGATGTTGAAATCGCCCAGCACCACCAGCTTGGGATGGCGCTGCATCTCACCGGCGAGGAACTCGCGCATCTTGGCCAGCCAGTCGAGCTTGTACGCGTATTTTTCATCGCCCACGGCCTTGCCGTTGACCACGTACAGATCCACTACGCGCACGCCGCCTATGGTGGCGGCCAGGATGCGTCGCTGCGGATCGTCCAGGTTGGGGATGTCCGTGACGACATCCTCGAACTCGCCCTTGAGATCCGCACGCGCCAGGATGGCCACGCCGTTATAGGTCTTCTGGCCCGAAAAAATGGCGCGATAGCCAGCAGCGGCCAGTTCATCCACCGGAAACTTGGCATCTTCGAGCTTGGTTTCCTGCAACGCGACCACGTCGGGTTTCGCGTCAGCCAGCCACTCGGTGAGGTGCGGCAGGCGCACCTTCAGCGAGTTCACATTCCATGAGGCGATTTTCATGGGCGCATTGTAAGCGATGAGCGAAGTGACGCCGCCGCCCGTGAGCGGCGGCGAGGTGGTCAGGCCAGGCCGTGGCTCTTCAGCAAGGCTTCCGGCTCCGGCGCACGGCCGCGGAACGCCATGAAGCTTTCGATGGCGGGGCGGCTGGCACCGACGGCGAGGATTTCCTTGCGGAAGCGGTCACCGGTGGCACGGTCGATTACGCCGTTCGCTTCGAATTCGCCGAATGCATCGGCACTGAGCAGCTCGGCCCACAGGTAGCTGTAGTAACCCGCCGCATAGCCGCCAGCGAAGATGTGCGAGAACGCGTGCGGAAAACGCTGCCATGCCGGCGGATGCAGCACAGCCACTTCGTGGCGCACGCCTTCGAGCACTTCCATGGTGCGTGCGCCCTTGGCGGGGTCGTATTCCAAGTGCAGGCGGAAATCGAACATGCCGAATTCCAGCTGGCGCACCAGGAACAGGCCGGCGTGAAAATGCCGCGCTGCCAGCATGCGTTCGAACAGTTCGTCCGGCAGGCGTTCGCCGGTTTCGTAGTGGCGCGCGAAAAGATCCAGCGCTTCGCGGTTCCAGCCGAAGTTCTCCATGAACTGGCTGGGCAGTTCCACGGCATCCCATTCCACGCCGTCGATGCCGCCGATGGACGGCAGCGCGATTTCGGTCAGCAGGTGATGCAGGCCGTGGCCGAATTCGTGGAAGAGCGTGAGCACGTCGTCATGCGTGAGCAGCGCGGGACGGCCTTCGGTGGGCGGCGCGAAGTTGCAGGTGAGGAAAGCCACCGGCAGCTGTTCGTTCCCGCCATCGCGGAAGCGGGCGCGGCATACGTCCATCCACGCGCCGCCGCGCTTGCCGTTGCGTGCATAGAGATCGACATAGGCACCGGCGAACACGCGACCGTCGGCATCGCGCACGTCGTAGTAGCGGACATCCGGATGCCAGGTGTCGACATCATCGCGTGCGCTCAACGAAATGCCATACAGGCGCTGCGTAAGGCCGAACAGGCCGTCCATCACGGCGGGCAACGGGAAGTAAGGCTTGAGCTGTTCTTCATCGAGGTCGTACTGCTGCTGGCGCAGCTTTTCCGACGCATAGCCGACGTCCCACGATTCGAGGTTGTCGAGCTTGAGTTCGTTGGTGGCGAATTCGCGCAGGTGCTTGAGTTCCTCGCGAGCCACCGGTTTGGCGCGGGTGGCCAGATCGTGCAGGAACGCCATCACTTCATCCGGCGTGCCTGCCATCTTGGTGGCGAGCGATTCTTCGGCCGCGTTGCTGAAGCCCAGCAGGCGCGCGGCTTCGTAGCGCAGCGCCATGATGCGTTCGATGCGTTCGCTGTTGTCGTACTTGCCGGCCTGCGGGCCCTGGTCCGACGCACGCGTCTGATAGGCCCAGTACACGCGCTCGCGCAGGCCTCGGTTGTCGGCGTAGGTAAGCACGGCCTGCACGCTGGGCTGCTTGAGCGTGACGAGATAGCCGTCGAGGTTCTGTTCCTTGGCGTACTGGCGCAACACGGCGCGGCCGGACTCGGGAATGCCGGCAAGATCGCGTTCGTCGGTGATGTGCTCGTGCCACGCGTCGGTCGCGTCGAGCACCGCGTTGGAGAATTCCGTGGAAAGGCGGCTCAACTCCACGCCGATCTCGCGATAGCGCGAACGTGCGGGCTCTTCCAGCGCAACACCGGAGAGCTTGAAGTCGCGCAGCGCGTGTTCCACCAGCGCGCGCTCGGGACGCGGCAGGCTGGCGAAGTCGGGCGCATCCGCCAGCGCCTGCACGGCCTGATAGAGATCGCGGTTCTGGCCCACTTCAATGGCGTGCTCGGTGAGCTTTTCTTCCGCGGGTCCATAGACCTCGCGCAGCGCTTCGCTGTCCGCCACGGAGTGCAGGTGACCCACCGGTGCCCAGGCGCGTGCCAGGCGCTGCTCGAGGCGTTCCTGGGTGAGCATGACGCTGGCGAAATCGTGCGGTGCGCCCGGCTGGGTCAGCGCCTCGATGCCGGCGCGGTAATCGGCCAGCAGGGTATCGATGGCGGGCGTGACGTGTTCGGGGCGGATCTGCGAAAACGCCGGCAGGGTGTCGTCGGCGAGCAGCGGATTGGTCTGTTCCATGGTGTCTCCTGAATGCCCCGTCAGCGTGGCGACCCGATGGGTCGAAATCAAGCCGCCGTCACAGCAGTTTCATCACGAATTGTCACAACCCCATGCGTACCATGCCGCGCCATGTCCAGACCTGATTTTTCCGCCCTGCTGCGTCGAAGCGATGTGTTCGGGCACCTTGGGGACGAGGCGCTCGCCGCACTGGTTCCTGAACTGCAATGGTTTTCCCTGCCCGGTGGCCGCACGCTGTTCAAGCGGGGCGACCCGGCGGATGCGCTCTACTTCGTGGTGGCCGGCAGCCTGGGCGTCTTCGACGGGCCGACGCAATGGGTGCGCCTGGTCGCGGCAGGCGACAGCATCGGCGAAATCGGGCTGATTACCGCCGAACCCCGCAATTTCACCGCGCGGGCCCTGCGTGACAGCGAACTGCTTCGGCTGGACCTTGCGGCTTACGAAATGCTCACCCAGCGCTATCCGCAGGCGATGCTGGGCGTGGCGCGCGTGGCCATCAACCGCCTGCAGGAGCGCATGCGGGGCGACGAAAGTCCCGGCATTGCGCGCACGTTCGCGTTGCTTCCGGTGAACGCGGAAGTTCCTGCCCGTTCGCTGGCCATGCAGTTGGCGATGGAGCTGGAGCAGTGGGGCAGCTGCGTGGTGATCGATGCCGAGCATGGCGCCGGGCGCGGGAGCGACTGGTTTGCCGAACGCGAAGCGCAGGCGCGTTTCATCATCTACCTGGACAGCAACGGCGACGACCTGTGGCGCCAGCGCTGTGTGCGGCAGGCCGACGTGCTGCTGCTGCCCACGCTGGCGGCACAGGCGGCGCGCCCGTGGCCGGAAGCCACACCCATGCATCCGTCGCGCGCGGGTCATCGACCTCGCCACCTGATCTTGTTGCATCCAGGGCGTCAGCCGGCGCTTGGTTCGGCGCATCGTTGGCGCGCGCAGTTCAGTGGCGAACTGCAACACCATCACGTGGGTGGTCGCGCTGACATCGCGCGGCTGGCGCGTGTGATCAGCGGCAACGCACGAGGCTTGGTGCTCGCCGGAGGCGGTGCGCGCGGCGTGGCGCACCTGGGGGCGTTACGCGCGCTCCACGAAGCAGGTCACACGTTTGACGCTGTTGGCGGCACCAGCATCGGCGCGATCATTGGCGCCTGCGTGGCAGCGGGCTGGGAGCTGGACACCACCATCGAAACGCTGCGGCGCGCGTTCGTGCAGGGACGTCCCCTGTCCGACTGGACCATCCCGGTGGTGGCACTTACGCGGGGCCGACGCGCGGCGTTGATGCTGCGCCGTGCGTTCGGTGCGCTCGATATCGAAGACCTTACGCTGCCTTTCTTCTGCGTCTCGACCTGCTTGTCGGGCGAAGGCATGACGGTGCATCGCGAAGGTCCGCTGTGGTTGTGGCTGCGCGCGTCGAGCGCCATTCCCGGCGTGCTGCCGCCGGTGCTTCACCACGGTCGGGTGTTCGTCGACGGTGCACTGGTGGACAACCTGCCGACCGACGTGATGGCTGAAGATGGTCTCGCGCACATCACGGCCATCGACATTCGCGCGGAAATTTCCCTGCTCACCACGGCGGAAGAATTTGCCACGCCGCCGTGGTGGCAGTTGATGATGGGACGAAGGGATATCCAGCGACCCGGCCTGGTTTCCACGCTGGTGCGCGCGGCCATGGTCAACAGCGAAGGGCCGAGCGAGCACCGGCGCGAGCGTGCCGATCTGCTTTTGACGCCGCCGCTGGAACACATCGGCATGCTGGACTGGAAGGATTGGGAGCGGGCGATGGAAGCGGGATACATCTACACGCGCGATGTATTGGAGAAGTCGTAGCGCAGCGTTCCACTGTGAGAGACGCCGTTGTGGGAGCGCACCCTGTGCGCGACGCTCGTGCGGCTCGCATCACTCGGATGATGGGATGTCGCGAACAGCCATGCTTTTGCCCGCCCCGTCGCGCACAGGGTGCGCTCCCACAGGCATCTGTCGCAGGGATACAGGGATCTCCCACCCGGATAAGGTGGCTGAGGCGGCGGCACGCGCGGTAGGGCCGGTGGAGGCGATACCATGGGCGCATGGATCCTCTACGCAAATACAAGGGCATCTGGCCCACGCTGCATCAGCGCGTCTATGTCGACCCGGCTTCCACGGTGATCGGTGCGGTCGAGCTGTTCGACGACGTTTCCATCTGGCCCGGCGCTGTGTTGCGCGGCGACGTGCATTTCATCCGCATCGGCGCGCGCACCAACGTGCAGGATGGCGCCGTGGTACATGTCACGCACGACGGTCCGTATTCGCCGGGTGGCCAGCCGACCATCGTGGGCGAGGGTGTCACCATTGGCCACGGCGCGGTGATCCACGCCTGCACCATCGAGGATTACTGCCTGATCGGCATGCACGCGACCGTGCTGGATGGCGCGGTAGTGAAGAAGCATGGCTTCGTGGGCGCGGGCAGCCTGATTCCACCCGGCAAGGTGGTGGGCGAGGGCGAGTTGTGGATGGGTAATCCGGCCAGGTTGGTGCGCAAGCTCAACGACAAGCAGATCGAGCAGCTGCATTACTCGGCGGATCACTACGTGCGCATCAAGGACGAGTATCTGGCGGCGCAGTGACGACACCGCGTCGCGTACTGTTCCTCTGCAGCCGGCACCGGCTGCGCAGCCCGAGGGCAGCCGCCGTGTTCGGAGCGTGGCCACATCTGGAGGTCGACTCGGCCGGATTGGCCGATGACGCGGAAACTTTGCTTTCCGCCGATCAGCTTGAGTGGGCGGATCTGATCATCGTCATGGAATCGGCTCACCGCCGACGTTTGCAGTCGCGCCATGGCAGGCAACTGCGCGGCAAGCGCGTTGTCTGCCTGGACATTCCTGATCGCTATGACTTCATGCAGCCCGCACTGGTGGAGCTGCTCTTGAAGAAAGCCGGCCCTTTATTGCGCTGACGCCTTACAGCATCGACCCATTGCCCGCCGACTGCTGCGCCTGCATCGCCGCCGCGCGCGCTTCGTCCTGACGGATCTGGATCTGACGCTGTGCGTCCAGCTTGCCGCCCAGCAGCGACAGGATGTAGTTGGTGCTGTCGAACTCGCGCAGCAGCGACAGTTCGCGCTGGGCTTCGTCGAGGTTGTTATCGTTGATGGCGCGTTCCACGTCGGCCGTGGCGGACGGAAGTGCATCGTGCAGTTCGTCCGTGGCGATCTTGTTCTGCGGATCGAGCTGCAGCACGCTGAGGTAGAACTCGTACGCGTTGCTGCCGGCCGGTGCCACCAGGCGCTTTTCCGCCACGGCTGTCTTGGCCAGGCCAAGCATGATGCCCACGCCGCTGTCGTCACCGCCTGAGGACGAGGCCGAAGCGACGTCCGTGGAGCTGCTACCGGCGGCCGTCGACGAACCCTTCGACCAGAAGAAGACACCGCCGCCGATGGCGACAAGCACGATCACGGAAACGGCGATAAGCACGCGCTGGCGTGAGGCGGGGGATTCGAAACGTGACATGGCGGCGCTGCATTGAGGTCACCCGCGCGCAGGATCGACTGCCTTCAGGCGTCCCGGCGGAACCCTGTCACATTATCGTTACATCATGTCAGCGATGTGACTCACCAAACTCACGGACGCCTGGACGTCCGCTCGCTCAGCTGAAGTGTCCGCCGGTGATGCGGCCGTCCTTGTCCAGCTCCGGATAGTAACGGCTGTTGTTGGTGCGAAATTCCAGCGTGGTGATGCTACCCGGCATCACCAGCAGCACATCGGGATACGCCGCACGGAATTGCTCAGGCGTCGGATGCGTGGCGATGAAAGCATCAAAGGCTTTCATGTCGGTGACGTAGCCATGCACGGGCGATGGCGCGGTCGGTGCGGATGCCTGACATCCGCCCACGGCCATGGCGACGGCAAGAACAGCGGGGGCGACGAAGCGCAGCATGGCGTATCTCCCTGAGGTGCCGGCTGCGATTATGCGCGTGCGCCCGTGCAGGCCGTCGTCACAGTCGGAATTCGATGCGCTGACGCATCGGCAAAGCCACCGGCTTGCCATCCTGCGTGCCCGGTGCGAATTGCCAACGTGCGACAGCACTGAGCGCGGCACGGTCGAAGACGTACTTCGGGTCCGCATCGGCGACGGCGACGCTGGAGACCGTGCCATCGGGCTGCACGACGAAGGTCACATCCACCCAGCCCTGGCGTCGCGTGCGCTTGGCGTCCGGCGGATAGGTTGGCTCCACGCGGCGCGTCAGCACCGGCACGCTCGTGCCGTTGGCATCGGCCAGCGGGGTGGTGACGGTCGGCGTGCGCGCGTGAACCGCTGCGCGCGGGGCGGCTTCGATCTTCGTGGATTCGACGTTCAACTGAGCAATCGCGCGTTCGTTGGAGGTCACCGCCGGCTTGGAAGGCGCCGCGGGTGCCGGTGCGGGTGTGACTGGCGGCGCAGGCGTCGGCGTCGCCACCACGACGGGTGCCGCCGGCGCGGGAGCCGGGCTCTTGCTGGTGGAAGACGGGGACGGCTCGCGGCGATTCGCCTGCTGCTGGGCTTGTTGCGCCTGCTGGGCAACCGCCGCCCTCTGCGCCTGCAGCTTGGCTTGCAGCAAGGTGACGGTGTAGTTCTGCGGATCGGCGCGCGTGAGCAGATCGATCTGGCGCTGCGCCTCGGCGTCGTCACCCGTGTCGATGGTCTGTTCGGCGGCGTGGGCGGCGAAGGGGAACACTTCGCGCAGCGCATCCTGCGCCACGCGGTTGCCCGGTTCGCGCTTGAGCACCGCCAGGTAGAACTCGATGGCGTTGTTGCCGGCGGGCGCCAGCAGCCGTTGCGCGGCCATGGCATCGCGGGCGTGCTGGAGCAGATCGTCGGTGCCAAGGCCTGCGCGCATCACCGGGCCGGCGGCGGCCACCGTGGCCTGCTTCGGCTGGTCGGCGTCGTCGTTCTGTTTGATCTGCCGATAGATCAACCCACCCGCCGCGGCGATGAGCACGATCAGGATGAGCAGGCTGTAGCGGGCAATACCTAGGGCACAACGACGCGACGAAGCGGGATGCATGGGCCACACATGGACGATGAAAGCCGGCGCGCCGGCAGGGCGCGCAAGCTTAGAGGCGTCATGTTGCGGGGATGTTGCCCCGCATCACGAGACGTGACGCAGTTCACACGTCGGTTGCGCGCCACCCGACGCGTGAACTGCGAAGGCCGTCATCAGCGACCGGGCAGCAGGCTGCTGTCCGGCGAACCATCGGGATGGGCGAACCAGGACACGCGGTTGGTGCCGTCCGGACAACCCTTGCCTGAGTTGGTGCTCGTCACCGCGCCGGCCTGGGTGGCGAGCGACGCGCGGTAGCAACTGCCCAACGTGTCGTGGAAGACAAAGGCCTGCGCGCTTTGCTGGCCATTGTGGCTGGTCAGGTTCCCGCTGGCATCGAACACCAGCGCGTCCTGCGTGTCGATGGTGTTGTCCACGCTCGCGCCGTACACGGTCAAGCCAAGCAATCGGAGTTCGTCGTGCTGGCGATAACCCTGGTGCACGGTGGACGCCGCGCTGGTGCTGCCGTCACTCGCCAGTTGCTGGTTGTAGTCCAGCGAGAAAGGATAGTTGAAGTGCTCGTGCCGCTCCGCGGTGAGGAAATTGCCGAGACGGCTCTGGCTGGTGGTGTCGGTCCAGGTGCGCTGTGCCGTCTGCTGGCGATACGTGCTGCTGTTGATGGTGAAGGTCTGCGTATCGTCGAAACCGGTGTTCTGCGTCACCGTGCTGGTGATGCGGCCGTGCGAGGTGTTGGCATAACCCTCGATCACGAAGTGGCGATCAATCCGGGTGGTGATGTCGCCCGACAGATTGCCGCTGCTGTCCGTCACCAGCGTGTTGCCGATGGTGGGTGTCGGCGCCTGGCCCGTGAGCGTGTTGCGGGTGATCGCACCGGTCACCTTTTTCGCCTGTGCGTCGCGATAGATAAGCAGGGCGGCAGTCGCGGCGAAGTAACCATTGGCCCCTGCCACCTGCACGGCCACCTCATGCGGCTTGCCGTCGCTGAGCTGGCCGGCGAACGGTGTCAGGTCCACGCGGTAGGGCAGGAAATTCAACGTCTGCACGCCGGGCGTGGGGCGCCACATGTACGGATCGATGCCGCCGGTATAGACCCACGGATACACCGGCGCCACGCCGGCGGGCTGGCCATCGATGCTGATCTCCGCCTCGCGGAAATTGCCGCCGCCGCATTCGTCGGTTTCGGCGGCGTAGGCGTCGGGCACGCAGGTGTACCAGAACTCATCGCCGCTCTGGCTTTGGGTGAACACGTCGAGATACGCGCGTTCCACATTGGTCGGCAAGGTGAGCGTGCGTGCCAGCTTGTCGGTCGACGTGTTGAGCGTTGCGGTGCTGCCAATGGGGTCGCTGCCCAACGCATACACCGCATCCGGCGCGTCGGCCGCGCGGGCGCGTGCAGAAGCGGGGTAGAACAGCAATCGGGCGG
This sequence comes from Dyella sp. C11, assembly GCF_003121485.1. GTDB lineage: Bacteria > Pseudomonadota > Gammaproteobacteria > Xanthomonadales > Rhodanobacteraceae > Dyella. The sequence continues at coordinate 86,778 of NZ_QAVX01000004.1, forward strand.
TGCCGTGGATCACGCCGGTGTAGGTGCTGTCCACCAGGTTGCCGATGATCGCCTGACCCTGCCCCGCACTGCGCAGCAACGCGGCGTAGTCGGTGAGGTCGCGCTCCACATGCCACGCGGGCGACACCGTCGCCGACGGTTCCTGCGTGGTGCCGAAATAGAGATTCACGCCACCCAGCCATAGCGTGGCCGTGCGGTCGTACTGGCGGCCAGCGGTCACGGAGAAATCCGCTTCCAGCACCACCTTCGACCATGCGCCGCTGCATGACGTGGGCGGTGCGTAGCTGTACGGGCGGGCGTTGAAGTCGTCGAAAGTGACGTTGGTGAACAACGTGACCACGCAGGGCTGGCCCGGCGGGCGCGGCACCGTGGGATCGGCCGTGGCCACATTGGTCGAACCTACGACCGGATCGGCCAGCGCGTGCGTGGCAAAGCCACCCGCCAACGTCGCCGCCAGCACGAAAACCGCCGGATGGCGGAACAAACCCCCAGGCACCATGACGTCTCTCCCCGCAACGTGCCCCCTGCGCCGGGCACGCTAGCACGCGGGTATGTGCGCCAGACGTCTATACGTCCACAGTCCGCCCATGCAGGTTCTTGCGACGGGTCAGCAAGGTGAAGGCTTCGTCAGCCTGAACGCGTCGCGGCTTCCAGGGCGCCGAGATAAGCCAACGCGTGCTCACGCGAATCGCCACACATGGCCGCCTCGGGTCGAAGACCGGAACACACGGCGGGGCGCTCCGGCCGGCCGAAGATCGCGCAGCGGTTGTCGTCGGTCAGCTGCGCGCAGCGCACGCCGGCCGGCTTGCCATGGGGCATGCCCGGAATGGGCGAGGAAATGGACGGCGCGATGCAGCAGGCACCGCAACCTGCCCGGCAACTCGGCGCATTCGCCGCGGGTGCCGGGCGCTGCATCATCGTTTGCTCAACCGAACTGCTTGCGCAGTTCGACGTAGACCGGATCGGTGTCGGGACGCTTGCCGTGCCACACCTCGAAGCTGTCTGCCGCGGTTTCGATCAGCATGCCCAGGCCGTCGAAGGCATAGCGCGCACCGGCCGTGCGGGCCCAGGCGAGGAAGCCGGTGGCGGCGACGCCATAGGAAAGGTCATAGCAAAGCGCACGGTTGCCCACGATGGCGAACGGCAGGTCCAGCGACTTGCCCAGCACGCCGGCCGAGGTGGCATTCACGATCAGGTCGAAGGCACCCAGATCGGCCAGGTCTTCCCAATAGCGCGTATGCGCGCGCGCCGGTTCGCCGATGTCGTCGGCCAGGACGTCGGCGGTTTCCGGCGTGCGGTTGACGATGGTGAGCGTGTGCACGCCGGCGTCGAGCAGGTTCCACGCCACGCCGCGCGCTGCGCCGCCGGCACCCAGCAGCAGGGCGGTGTGACCGCGCAAGTCCACGCTGTGGCGCTCGGTCACGTCGCGAACCAGGCCGCTGCCATCGGTGTTGTGCGCGGCAAGCCGGCCACCGGCGAGCGGGGTGAGGACGTTGGCCGTGCCCGCACGCGTCGCCGCTTCCGTACGCTCATCGGCCATGGCAAATGCCGTTGCCTTGTGCGGCAAGGTCACGTTGGCACCACGACCACCGTTGGCGAAGAACGCGCGCACGGAGGCTTCGACATCCGCCGGTGCCGCGTCGATGGTGCGGTACTCCAGCTCGATCCCGAACTGTCGCGCGAACATCTGGTGGATCTGCGGCGACAGCGAATGGCTGATGGGATGGCCGAACACCGCGAACTGACCTGCACTCATGCGCGCTCCTGATGAAAGTCGATGCCGCCCATAGGCGGTTCCCGGCTCGGCCGGGCCGCCCATTTTAGCGCCGGAAGCCGCGCCAGTTCTGCCATCGCAGGTTTTGAGATCCGCCAGGGGCACGCTTTGCCCACACCCGACGACGGATCACCTCCATGCGCCAGACCACCCGCCTCGCCCATCACGAACGCCTGCTTGGCGCCGCTTTGTTGTGGTTGCTGGGCGGCGCCGCGCTGCTGCTGACCACCCTGGTGCCCGCACACACGGACGCCCTGGGCTGGACGCCGGCGTTCTGGCTGGTCGGTGCACCGCTGGTGATCCTGCTGGCGCTGGAACCGTCGCTGCCACGTCAGCTGCTCGCGCTGCTGCGCCGCCCGCGCCGTCGCAGCGCCGCGCAGCTGATCTGGAACTGAGGGAATCGAATTCACTTGGCAGTGGATGCCGCGGCCGGAACGCCGCGGCGTGGGGCTCCATGCGACGGCAAGGACCTGTCGATGACAGGGCGGCTGGGCACCTCGCAGGAGCGGCGCGACGGAACGCGCCCGCGTGACGGCAGTCCATGGATGGGCTGCCGTAATCACCCCACTGTCAGCAAGGTCGATGTGTGCGATTGCTGATTTCCATCGCGCGATCACAGCGATCTGGCGAAGCCTTTCTTCTGTAGGAGCGCACTTGTGCGCGACCGCTGTGCAAAACGCTTCCCTCCGCCACACGAAGATCCAGCACCCTCGCACACCGATGCACACGGGTCGCGCATGAATGCGCTCCTACAGGGGTGCTTCGCGCACTTTTCTGACTTGGGAGGCGAGCTGCAGTGCTGCGAGTCGCACACAGGGTGCGCTCCCACAACACACGTTTGCTCAGTCCGTGGCGCCGGCGCGCTTGCGCTCCATGCGCCGCAGGAACTCCTGCATGATCCGGCGATAAAGCTCCTCACCAAGATGCTCGTCTTCCACGCCGTGATCGATGGACGGGTTGTCGTTCACCTCGATCACCACGGGCTTGTCGCCAAGCCGTTTGATGTCGACACCGTAAAGGCCATCGCCCACGGCCTGCGTGGCCTTGAGCGCCAGCTTCACCACGTCGGCCGGTGCCTTTTCGATGGGCAGCGTTTCCGACTCACCGGTTTTCGAAGCGCCCTTGGCGCCGTGGTTGTAGATCTGCCAGTGGCCGCGCGACATGTAGTACTTGCACGCATACAGTGGCTCGTTGTTGAGCACACCGATGCGCCAGTCGAATTCGGTGGGGATGAATTCCTGCGCCAGCAGCAGCGCACTGTGCTGGAACAGTTCCGATGTCGCCTTGCCCAGCGCGGCTTCGTTTTCCACCTTCACCACGCCGCGCGAGAACGATCCGTCCGGAATCTTCAGCACCAGCGGAAAGCCGAGTTTCTCGGAGACTTCCTTCAAGCCCTTGGCGTCGTCGCGGTAAAGGATCTCCGTGCGTGGCACGGCGAGCTTGCGCGAGATCATCAGATCGTTGAGGAAGATCTTGTTCGTGCAGCGCAGGATCGACGTGGGATCGTCCATCACCACCATGCCTTCCTTTTCAGCGCGATGCGCGAAGCGGTAGGTGTGGTTGTCGCTGGCGGTGGTCTCGCGAATGAACAGGCCGTCGTATTCGGCCAGGCGCTGGTAATCGTTCTTGCCGATGGGATCGACTTCGATGCCCAGCTCCTTGCCGGCCGCGATGAAGAGTTTCTGCGCCTTCCGGTTCGACGGCGGCATCGCTTCGTGCGGATCGACCAGCATGGCGATGTCGTAGCGGAACTGTTTGCGCGCCTTGGGCTTGCGCCACAACTTCTTGCTGAAGCGGTCCAGCTCCTCCGCGAAGGCGTCTTCCTGCGCGTCGTCGAGCGTGTGCAGACCGACCGGCTTGATGGCGCTGATCTGCCACACGCGATCGCGCTCGAACTCGATGCGCAACAGCGGGCACGGAAACATTTCGAACACCTGGCGCGCAAGATCCTGCAACGCCGGATGCGCCGTCTGCCCGAAGTAGACGAGGATGCCGAAGTCGGTGGTGTCACGCCCGCCGGCAGGCAGGAAATGCGTGAGCTTGGCGCTGAGATCCTCGATCTCCAGGCCGTACAGCGAGCGCCGGCGCAGGTCGTTCACGGTGCGCACCGAAGGCATCACGCGATGCCCGCGCGCCTCGGCCAGCAGCGACACGTAGTAGCCCGCTCCCAGGTATTTGTAGCTGCGACAGAGGTTGATGACGTGTGTGCGCTCGTCATCCACGCCCACCGGTTCGCGCAGGTAATCCATGGCCGTCACCACGTCTGCGGACGGGTAGTAGACGCTCCAGTCGGAGGCCTTCTCGACAACAAGGACGAGACGGGTCATGGCACCTCTGTCAGATGGAACAGGGAAGTGTCGCCTCGCGGGGAAACGCGGCGTCACAGCGCAAGGCGCGCAGTTTGGCACATGCACGGCCGCGTACAAGGCTGGAAGTCACGGGTGGACTCAGAGCATGTTCAAGGTTCATTCGTACGCGCGGCATGCGTCACGATGCGGCGGCCCTGCCTGCACCTTTTCCTTACAACTGCGCCTGCAGCTTGAACGGGTTGTGAAATGCGCCACAAGTCATCGTTGCTCCCGGGGAGCACGGGGTCTAGAGTGCCCGCCTTGTTTCACTGCGCGCCATCGGACCGCCCCTGATGACACCTATGCCCGCGACCGCCGCCGTCCGCGTGCGCCGCGCCGAGCTCTCCGATCTCGATGACCTGGTTGCCCTCGAAGAGAGCAGCTTTGCCACCGACCGCCTGAGCCGGGCCCAATACCGTCGCCACCTGGACAGCGAAAGCGCGCAGGTACTGGTGGCCAGCGCCAATCACCGCAACTTCCTCGGCACCGCCGTGGTGTTTTTCCGCAAGGGCACGCAAGTGGCGCGGCTGTATTCCATCGCCACCAGGCTCGAGGCGCGCGGCAAGGGCGTGGGTTCCGCGCTGCTCGAAGCGGCCGAGCAACTGGCTGCCCGTCGCGGCTGCACCGCACTGCGACTGGAAGTGCGCACGGACAACGAAGACGCAATGCGCCTGTACGAGCGGCTGGGCTACCAGCGCATCGGGCACTACGACCGTTACTACGGCGATGGCGCGGATGCGTGGCGGTATGAGAAGGCGTTGGAGCAGGCGAGTGCGCCGCGCCCTGCGGGTGTGGAAGCGCCGCTTCGCAAAGTGGGCTAGAGCGGTTCGCTCGAACGGGCTTGTCGCTTCGAACAGGCTTGTCGCAAGGTTGGCCCCTCACGACCGTAAAGGTCGCAATGCCCCGGCCCTCTCCCCGGAGGGGACAGGGAGTGAGAGCGGCGACGACCGCTGCTACTCAGAACGGCTGTGCGATTTTCTGCTCGGTGGCATCATCCGGGCGCGCCACCAACGCGCCCGTGCGCATCAGGCTCACCGTGTAGTGCCCCTGGTCGACCAGCGGCAGGAACACGCCGCTGCCGAACAGCACATCCACATCGGGCACCCAGCGCGGGTACTGCTTGTGCAGGTCGAGCAGGTCGAAGTCGCCGGCATCGCGGAAATCCACCACGGTGCGTGGCGCATGCATCTCGTCGTTGGGATCGTCGTAGCGGCCCGACAGGCGGTCGAGGCGATAAAGCGGCGGAAGGCCTGCCAGCATCGCCGGCAATTTCCACTTCAGCACCACCGCTTCCACGCGCCAGGCATCGCCGGCCACTTCCACGCGCCGCGTGGCGCCATCGGGCCAATGCAGCACCAGCGACCAGCGCTGCGGCGAGAGGATGTGCGAGTCGATCTCGACGACGGGCGCCTCTTCGGTGAGCAGGCGATAGCCGCGCAACGCAAAGCCCGCGCCGGTAAGCGCCAGCGTGAGCACGAAGCCGACGATCAGCAGCACCGCGCGGCCCACGGCCGGCACACGTTGTCCATCGTCCAGGCGCTGGCGCAGCGCCACCAGCTGGAAGAGCGTGAAGAGCAGGGCGATCACTGCCAGGATCAGCAGGATCGTCGAAGGGAGGCGCAGCAGCGCGGTCCAATCCATCGTCGTACTTCTTGTGCATTCAAACCGCGCAAGGCGGCGACGGCGGCATCATAACGGCTGGCGCGGCGCCAACGGGGGCTGTCTGGCGCGATGCCATCGGCTCGCCACGTTTTCAGGGCTTGCCTATACTGAACCGGTTCCCGCCGGATAACCGACATGCGCCGATCCCTCCTGCTTCTTCCGCTGTGCTCCGTTCTCGCCCTGCTCGCCGCGTGCGGCAACAAGGGTCCGCTGTACATGCCCAAGGCAGCGCCGGCCGCGACCGTGCACCCGGCGACGCCGGCCACGCCCGCCGCGAAGCCGGCGGTTGCGGCCGCACCGACCGCGGCGGCGCCTGCGCCTGCGCCCGTGCACGGCTTCGTGACCGACGTGACGGCCTTCAACGCCTTCATCGCCACCCATCCGACCGCTGCGCAGTTCCGCGCGGCCTATCCGGATGTGCTGCTGGTGCTGCCGGGCGACATCTCCACGCGCGAGCTGCGCACCAACAACAGCCGCTATTTCGCCGATGTGGACACCAGCGGCCACATCACCGGCGGCAAGTTCATGTGATGAAGCTGCCGTTTTGCAAGATGCACGGCATCGGCAACGACTTCGTGATGGTCGATTGCCGGGCCCGGCCGTTTCCGCTCAATGAAGAGCAGATCCGCGCCATCGCCGACCGGCACATGGGCGTGGGTTTCGATCAGCTGATCAGCATCGAACCACCACGCGATGCGACGTGCGCGTTCTACTACGGCATCTGGAATGCGGATGGCACGCCGTCGGGCCAGTGCGGCAACGGCGTGCGTTGCGTAGCCGCGTGGCTGCACCGTGCGGGCGAGCTGTCCGTTGGCGACACCGTGCGGCTGGAAAGCCCCTCGGGCCCGGTGACCGTGCGCCTGAGCGGTCCCGGCGAAGTCACCGTGGACATGGGCGTACCTGCGCTGGAGCCGGAACGCGTGCCGTTCGAGGCGGAGGCGCTGTCCGATCGCTACGCCATCGAGGTAGGTGGCGACGTGCTGGAGATCGGCGCACTGTCGCTGGGCAATCCGCACGCCGTGGTGGTGGTACCAGACCTGCAGTCGCCGTCGCTGTACCGCATCGGCCCCATGCTGACCTCGCACGATCGGTTCCCGGAAGGTGCGAATACCGGTTTCGTGCAGCAGGTCGATCGCGGGCAACTCCGACTGCGCGTGCATGAGCGCGGCAGCGGCTGGACGCTGGCCTGCGGCACGGGCGCCTGCGCGGCGATGGCCGTATTGCGCCTGCGCGACGAGGTGGACGAGCAGGTAAAGGTGACCTTGCCTGGCGGCACGCTCACCATCGAATGGGCCGGACCGGGGCACACCTTGTGGATGACCGGGCCCGCCACGTTCGTGTTCGAAGGTGAATGGTTGGGCTGAGCGGGGCAATTTCCTGTCCGTGTCGGTTGAAAGCCGGTAGCCGGACATCGCACACTCGGCCCGCGACGCATCGACCCTGCTGAGGTAGCCATGTCCGACACCGCCATCGCCGACACGCTTTCTGCCAGCGACGTCGCGGCTTATCTGCGCCGCCATCCCGAATTCCTCAGCGACTACCCCGACATTGCCGCGCAGCTCACCCTGCCACGTGAGCAGGGGCGGGTGGCATCGCTGGCCGTGTACCAGCTGCAGAGCCTGCGCGAGAAGAACACCGAGCTGGAAAAGCAGCTCGCCGCGCTGGTGTCCATTGCCGCGGAAAACGAGCGGCTGATGCAGCGGGTGCACGAACTGAACCTCGCCGTGCTTCGGGCCGGCACACCGGCCGTGGCTGCGCGCAGCGTGGTGGCGCGCCTGTCGGAGGATTTCCAGACCGACCAGGTACGCCTGATGCTGTTCGGCCCCATTGGCCTGCCGCCCGCCGACTGGCTGGTGCACGTGCCGGGCGGCCGCTCGCAGGTGCCCGAATTCGCCGACTTCATGGCGCATCACGAACCCGTGGCGGGTCGCCTTTCCGCCGAACGGCTGTATCGCCTGTTCGGCGAACACGCGCCGGAGATTCGTTCGGCAGCGATGATGCCGCTGGGCGAGTTCGGCATCCTTGCCATCGGCAGCGGCGACTCGGATCACTTCCAGCCAGGCATGGGCACGGTGTTCCTGAAGATGATCGCCGGCACGGTCACCGCCGCGCTGCGTCGCGCGCAGGACGTCATGTAAGAGCCTGACGATGTCCAAGCCGCAGGATCAGGTCGACGCCTGGCTGGCCCGGCTATCGGGAGAAAAGAAGGCGTCGGCGCATACCGTGGATGGCTATCGCCGCGATCTGGCCAAGCTGCTGCGCTGGATGGAAGCGCAGGGCGTTGCCGCCTTCAACTCGCTTGAACCCAACCGCATGCGCGGCTTCGTCGCGGCGGAACATCGCGCGGGTCTGTCGCCGAAAAGCCTTCAGCGCCTGCTTTCCTCCTGCCGCAGCTTGTTCCGCCAGCTGACGCGCGAAGGCGCGCTCGACCACGATCCGCTGGCCGGCGTGCGCGGACCCAAGGTGCATCGCAAGCTGCCGCAGGTGCTGGACGTGGACGAAGCCACGTCGCTGGTGGAAACGACCACCGAGGGCGCCTTGAACCTGCGCGACCGCGCCATGCTGGAGCTGTTCTATTCCTCCGGCCTGCGCCTGTCCGAATTGTGTGGGCTGCACTGGGTGGATCTGGATCTGCAGCAGGGTGAGGTGCGCGTGCTCGGCAAGGGCAACAAGACGCGCATCGTGCCGGTGGGCCGCCACGCCGTGGCGGCGCTGCGCGCGCTGGGCGACGCCGAAGGCATGGCGCCCGAACAGGCCGTGTTCAAGGGTCGCGGCGGCGCCACCATCAACCCGCGCACGGTACAACTGCGACTGAAGGCGCTGGCGCTGCAGCAGGGCATGGCCAAGCGCATTCATCCGCATTTGCTGCGGCACACGTTCGCCAGCCACATGCTGGAATCCTCCGGCGACCTGCGCGCGGTGCAGGAGCTGCTGGGCCACGCCGATATCGCCACCACGCAGATCTACACCCATCTGGATTTCCAGCACCTGGCGCGCGTCTACGATGCCGCGCATCCGCGTGCCAAGCGCAAATGAGCGGCGTGGCCAACCTGCTGCTGAAGTCGTTGATCGGCGCACTGATGGTGCTGCTGATCGGATTGCTGGCGCGCACGCGCAATTACTACATCGCCGGACTGTTGCCGCTGTTTCCCACCTTCGCGTTGATGGCGCATTACATCGTGGGCAGTGAGCGCGGCACGGCCAACCTTCGCGCCACCATCGTCTTCGGCATGTGGGCGGTGATCCCGTACCTGGCATACCTGGGTTCGCTGTACTGGCTGGTGGCCCGGCTGCGACTGTTGCCGGCGCTGGGCACGGCGCTGGCCGTGTGGTGCCTGGTGGCGGGGTTTCTTGTCGTGGCATGGAACCGGCGCTAGGCAAGACCTGCACCGTTGTAGGAGCGCCCTTGGGCGCGACCGCGGCACCGCATCATTCAGGCACCGGTCGCGCCCAAGGGCGCTCCTGCAGGGAGTGGCCCTAAGCCCGGCAACTTGGTTTCCGCTTCCACGGCCCCACCTCTGGCGAATTCACTCTTTACGGAGTTCCGCATGGAATCCTTTCACGCCACGACCATCGTTTCGGTGCGCCGCAACGGGCGGGTCGTGATCGGCGGCGACGGCCAGGTCACCCTGGGCAACACGGTGATGAAGGCCAACGCCCGCAAGATCCGCCGCCTCGGCAAGGGCAACGTGCTGGCCGGTTTCGCCGGCGCCACCGCCGACGCCTTCACCCTGTTCGAGCTGTTCGAGCAGAAGCTGGACAAGCACGGCGGCAACCTCACCCGCGCCGCCGTGGAACTGGCCAAGGAATGGCGCACCGACCGCCGCCTGGGTCGCCTGGAAGCCATGCTGGCCGTGGCCGACAAGGAAGCCTCGCTGCTGATTTCCGGCAACGGCGACGTACTGGAACCCGAGCATGGCCTGATCGCCATCGGTTCGGGCGGCCCGTATGCGCAGTCCGCCGCGCTGGCACTGATGGAGAACACCGAGATGGATTCGCGCGCCATTGTCGAGCGAGCGCTGAAGATCGCCGGTGACATCTGCATCTACACCAATCACAACACGACGATTGAAGAGCTTTGAGGGAAGAGGGGCGAGTCGCGAGGGCGCAAGTCCGCAGACGCACCGTCCCATGACCCATCTCAAGGCACGAGGCGCGGTTTTGGCGCCCTCGCTACTCAACCCTCATCCCTGGTCCCTCCCATGTCCGAACTGACACCCCGCGAAATCGTCAACGAACTCGACCGCTACATCATTGGCCAGCACGACGCCAAGCGCGCCGTGGCCATTGCGCTGCGCAACCGCTGGCGCCGCATGCAGCTCGAGCCGAACCTGCGTGATGAAGTCACGCCCAAGAACATCCTGATGATCGGTCCCACCGGCGTGGGCAAGACCGAAATCGCCCGCCGCCTCGCCACGCTGGCCAATGCGCCCTTCGTGAAGGTGGAAGCCACCAAGTTCACCGAGGTGGGTTACGTGGGCAAGGATGTGGAATCCATCGTCCGCGATCTCGCCGACGTGGCCTACAAGCTGGTGCGCGAGCAGGCCATGAAGCGCGTGCGCACGCAGGCCGAAGATCGCGCCGAAGACCGCATCCTCGACGCCCTGCTGCCGCGCCGTCAGACGCCCACCGACTGGTCGCACGACGCCGCACCCAGCAGCGAGCAGAACGACACGCGGCAGAAGCTGCGCAAGCAGCTGCGTGAAGGCGCCCTGGACGACCGCGAGATCGAGCTGGATTTCGCCATGAATGTAGGCGTGGAAATCATGTCCCCGCCGGGCATGGAAGAAATGGGCCAGCAGTTGCGCCAGATGTTCCAGAACATGGGCGGCGCCAAGACCCAGCAGCGCAAGGTGGCCATCAAGGTGGCCCGCCCCATGTTGATCGAAGAAGAAGCCGCCAAGCTGCTCAACGAGGAAGAGGTGCGCGCGCAGGCCATGCACGCCGCGGAGCAGAACGGCATCGTCTTCATCGACGAGATCGACAAGGTCGCCCAGCGCTCCGAGTTCGGCGGCGCCGGCGTCAGCCGCGAAGGCGTGCAGCGTGACCTGCTGCCGCTGGTGGAAGGCTCCACGGTGTCCACCAAATACGGCCCGATCAAGACCGACCACATGCTGTTCATCGCCTCGGGCGCGTTCTCGCTGGCCAAGCCCTCGGACCTGATTCCCGAGCTGCAGGGTCGCCTCCCGATTCGCGTGGAGCTGTCGGCGCTGTCGGTCGACGACTTCAAGCGCATCCTGCGTGAACCGCATAACGCCTTGACCAAGCAGTACATCGCCCTGCTGGGTACCGAAGGCGTCACGGTCAGCTTCACCGAGGAGGGCGTGGACCGCCTGGCTGAGGTCGCTTTCCAGGTGAACGAGCGCACCGAGAACATCGGCGCCCGGCGCCTGCACACCGTGATGGAGCGGCTACTGGAGAAGATCTCCTACGAAGCTGCTGACAAATCCGGCGAAAATTACATGATTGACGCCGAATATGTGGATAAAAACCTGGGTGTACTGGTTCAGGACGAGGATTTGAGCCGTTACATCCTGTAAACAAGGGGAAAGCCCCGGGCTGGTAAAATTTTGACCATGGGAAATGTGATTGAACTGAAGACCACCGGCCAGCGCGCCCAGTTGCGCGAAGCGCAGCAGAAGCACCAGCTGGTCCGGTTGTGGCGCGGCGAACTCGAACACGGCAGCTTTTGTGGTTACGTGGGTGGTGTTGGCCGTGAATTCTTTTTGCTGTGGGTCGTCGGCGACGGCATCACGTATGACGGCATGTATGTGATGCGTCACCGCGACGTGTCCGAACTGGAAGCGCCCGACAAGCACGCGCCCTTCATGGAAAAGGCGCTGGCCTTGAAGCACCTGATGCCACGCCCGCCGCGAGGCTTCCCGCTGGACGACATCCGCAGCGTGATCCAGGCCGCTGCCGCGCAGGCGCCCGTCATCGGCGTGCACGTGGACAGCGAGGACGAGTCGGAGGTCTGCTACATCGGCCGCCTGATCAGCGTGGAAGAAGACGGCTTCAACATGCAGGAGATCTCGCCGGACGCCGAATGGCTGCGCGAGGCATCGTTCTTCTCCTGGGACGAGGTTTCCACCGTGAGCATCGAAGACGGCTACGCCACGTCGCTGCTGGCCGTGGCGGGCACGCCGCCGCCGCTGGAGCAGGGTGATTCGGGCGTGGGTACCGCGCAGTAATGCTTGTGAATGTGCTGGATAGAAAGGCCGCCTCACGGGCGGCCTTTTTCTTTGGCCCCCTCTCCCCTTCGGGGAGAGGGTTGGGGTGAGGGGCCAATCTGGCCTTTCCTTTCATGACCGTGCTCCACGCGAAGGCAGGAGCGACGCGATGTGCAGCGCAGCTGCACGAGCCGTCCGCTCCGCTTTTGATTTTGATCCTGGGCCCCCTGTGCGGCGGTGAGGGGTGGACGATCAGGCCCCGCAGGGGTGCCTGACATGGATGTCAGGCACTTTTCGCCCGGGCAGGAGCCCGGTCGAAAAGCCCGGCCGCCCCTCACGGACTGGCTGGGCGCAGCCCAGGCAGCGCCAAGTGGGGGTGCCCTTCTCTTTGGTTACTTTCTCTTGGGCAAGCAAGAGAAAGTGACCCGGCCTCCGGCAGGAGGTCGGAAGCCCGCGGCAGGCGAGCCGGGTTGCGGAAGGACCGCAAAAGAGCCAAAGAACAAAGTCACTGGATGACCGGCCCTTCGGCCGTTGAAAAGCGCCTCCCGCCTTCGCGGGAATGACGGTGAGGGGTAGAGATGTCGCCGCGAGGATGCAGGTGAGGGATGGGGAGGTCATCGCAAGGATGACAGCGAACGAAAGAAACGCTTCCGCGAGCACCCACCCCTCACCCCAACCCTCTCCCCGAAGGGGAGAGGGAGCTAAGGCAGGGCTATCGAGCCGTCGCAGCAGCAGCCGGCTGCACTGCAGGCTTCGGCGCCACCGGCACAGCAGCACCCTTCACCTGCTGCTGAAAGAAATTCTCGATCAGGTGATACACGTGACTGCGCTGTCCCGGCAGGTTCAAACCGTGCTTCGCCCCCGGATACGCCATGAACTGAAACTGCGTCCCTCGCTTCTGCAACTCCGCCATCAACTCCGTGGAATTGAGGAACAGCACGTTGTCGTCCGCCATGCCGTGGACGAGATAGAGCTTCGAGGTCAGGCCATCCAACCACGCCATCGGGGAACTGCGCGTGTAGCCGGAATCGTTGTCCTGCGGGCGGCCAAGATAACGCTCGGTGTAGAACGTGTCGTACAGGCGCCAGTTGGTGACGGGCGCCACGGCCACGCCGCCGGCCAGTTCATCGGATGCCTTGGACAGCATCATGGTGGTCATGTAACCGCCGTAGCTCCAGCCGAACACGCCGATGCGCTTGCCGTCGATCCACGGCTGCGATTTCAGCCAGTGGATGCCAACGAGTTGATCGTCCACCTCGGCCGCGCCCAGCTGCTGGTAGATCACGCTGTCGAATTTGCGACCGCGGCGCGCCATGCCGCGGTTGTCCAGGGTGAACACCACGAAGCCCTGGTTGGCCATGTACTGGTTGAAATAGTCACCCCACACGTTGGCGACCATCTGCGCGTGCGGACCGCCGTAGTACATGTCGAACACCGGGTACTTCTTGGTGGGATCGAAGTTCACGGGCTTGTATAGGCGGTAGTACAGCGTCTGGCCATCGGCGGCTTTCAGCGTGCCGAATTCCGGCTTGATCAGGCTGTCGCGGTAGGGCCAGTAGGGATGCTTGTCGTCGAGCTTGTTCGGCTCGATCCAGGTGACGAGGCTACCGTCTGCCTTGTGCAGGCTTACCTGCGGCGGCGTGTCGACGCTGGAAAAGTTGTCGAGATAGAAGCTGCCATCCGGTGCAAACGTGGCCACATGGGTGCCCGCGCCCTGGGTGATGCGTACCGGCGCCTTGGCGTCGCTGCCATCGAGCTTCACCGCGTAGACCTGTTTTTCCGGCACGGCGTCCTTGTTCGATGCCATGTACACCAGGCCCGCCCGTTCGTTCACCGCCAGCAGCCCGTCGATGGGCCAATCGCCGTCGCTTACCGCATGCTTGAGCGTGCCATCGAGTCCGTACAGATACAGATGGTGGAAACCACTGCGTTCGCTGCCCCACAGGAAGCTCTTGCCGTCCTTGAGGAAGGTGAGGACGTCGTTGAGGTTGATCCACGTGTCGGCGGTTTCGGTGACCAGCGTGCGGTGGGCCAGCGTCTTCGCATCCACCAGGCGCAGTTCCAGCTTTTGCTGGTTGCGCGGCATGCGCTGATAGCTGACGTGCTTGCCGTCGGGCAGCCAGTTCACGCGGACCAGGTAGATGTCCTGATCCTTGCCCAGGTCAATCCAGCGCGGCTGACCGCCCGCGGGAGAGACAAGACCGAGTTTCACCGCGACGTTGGGTGCACCCGCCGCCGGGTAGCGCTGGTCGATCACGTCGGTGTGATCGGCGTAGAGCTCGGTGCGCTTGGTCACCGGCACCTTCGACTCGTCATAGCGTTCGAACGCGATGGCCGAATCGTCCGGCGCCCACCAGTAGCCCGCGCTGCGATCCATTTCTTCCTGCGCGACGAACTCGGCTTCACCGTTATGCACGGTGCTGCCGCCATCGTGCGTGAGCTGTTTCGCTTCGCCACTGGTGAGGTCGATCACCCACAGGTTCTGGTCGCGCACGTACGAAACGTAACGGCCCTTGGGCGAGATCTTGGGGTCGATCACGTTGTCGCCCGCGTCGAGCTGCCTGGGCGCCGCATCGGGCGTGGCCAACGCGTAGACGTACAACTTGCCGTTGATGGGAAACAGCAGCTGCTTGCCATCCGGCGACCACTGGTAACTCACGATGCCGTGCAGGCCCGCGGTGCGTTCGCGCTCGCGGCGCGCCTTTTCCGCATCCGACAGCTGCTCGCCGTTGGGTTCGAGTTTCTTCGAATCCACCAGCAGGCGCGTGGTGTTGCCCTTGAGCTGGTATTCCCACAAATCCAGCTGGAACTGGTCGTCCGCACGGGCACGCAAGAAAGTTACGCGCGTGCCATCGGGCGATATCTGCAAACCGCGCGGCGCAGCACCGGCAAGGTTGCCGCCGTCGAAGATGCGTTCGATCGTGAGTTTTTCGGCCATGGTCGGCAAAGCCACCAGTGTGAGGGCGGCAAAGAAAAGTGCGCGCATGAATACTTCCCTGGGCGACGCGTCGTACGCAAGAACAAGCGGCGATTAGAACGCGTCGGGCGCAGGGAAGCCAGCGATTTCCCGTGAAAAGCGCTGCATCCGGCAACGGATGCAGCGCGCGATCTCAGACTTTTGCACCTTGGCCGAACAGCACTTTTCGCGCGTTTTCGTCGGTCGTCAGGTCGAATGTGCCCCGGATCTGCTCGCCGATGGCATAGGCGCGCTGGGTGGCAGGGCGCGCGCGGATCGACTCGAACCAGGCCTTCACACGGGGAAAGTCCTCCAGCGTCATGCCCTGGTTTTCATAGGGCACGATCCACGGATACGCCGCCATGTCGGCGATGGAGTAGTCCTTTCCGGCGATGAAATCACGGCCTTCCAGGCGCTTGTTCAGCACGCCGTACAGGCGCCGCGTCTCGTTCACGTAGCGGTCGATGGCGTAGGGGATTTTCTCGGGTGCATAGCGGTTGAAGTGGTGGTTCTGGCCCAGCATCGGGCCCAGGCCACCCACCTGCCAGGCCAGCCATTCCAGCACGGTGTACTTGCCACGCAAGTCGGTTGGCAGGAACCGGCCGGTCTTCTCGGCCAGGTACTGCAGGATGGCACCGGACTCGAACACGCTGATGGGCTCGCCGCCGCCCGTCGGATCGGTATCCACCACGGCGGGCATGCGGTTGTTGGGCGAAATGGCCAGGAAATCCGGCTGGAACTGCTCGCCCTTGCCGATGTTCACTGGCTTGATGGTGTACGGAAGACCGGTTTCTTCGAGAAACAGCGTGATTTTGTGGCCGTTGGGCGTGGGCCAGTAATGCAGCTCGATCATGGCGATAACTCGGGGCGGACAATGCGTTGATGGTCGGGGCGCTAGCCTGCGATTCAAGCGCGGGGGAGCTCCTCGCCGTCAACCGCGACGCCGCGGGGGCGTTCCCGCGCTGGTCACCCACGGAGAACCGCCCATGAAACGCCTCCCCGGCTCTCTCGCGTTTGCACTCGCTGTTGCCTTCACGGGCCACGCACTGGCCCAGCAGGCCGACCAGGCCGGTACCGCACCGCCGCCCGCCAACGGCCAGCACATGCATCAGTTTGATCCGCAGACGCAACTGCAGCGCCTGACCAAGCAGCTGCAGCTCACGCCGGACCAGCAGGCCAAGATCGGCCCGATGTTGCAGCAGCGCGACCAGCAGCTGCAGGCACTGCGCGCCGACACCACCCTGAAGCCGGCGGACCGCCGCGCGAAGACCATGTCCCTGGTGCAGGACAGCGAAAGCCAGATCGGTGGCGTGCTGACGCCGGAACAGCGCGACAAGTGGAAAGCCGCGCGCGAAAAAGCCATGGAGCGCATGCAGGAGAAGCACGGCCAGAACGTGCCGTCGTCGGGTAGCAGCGGCGGCTGATGGTGATTCCCGTCGTCGCCCCGGCGCGCGCGGGGGCGACGCGCTGTCGTTTCGGCCAGCCGGCCCTTCTCGTATCCTCCCTCTTCCCCGCATGAAGAAGTGATGGAGCAGGTATGGCGCGCGTGGCCGTGGTCGGCAGCATCAACATGGATCTGGTGACGCTGGCGTCGCGTTTTGCCGGACCCGGCGAACCCATTCTCGGCGAGCGCTTCCTCACCGTGCACGGCGGCAAGGGTGCGAACCAGGCGGTGGCCGCCGCGCGGCTTGGTGCCGAGGTGGCGCTGATCGGCGCCGTGGGTGACGACGCTTTTGGTGCGGAACTGCGGGAAGGCCTGTCGCGCGAGAACGTCGATCTCGCGCATGTCGTGCGCATCGCCGAATGCGGCAGCGGCACCGCATCCATTACCGTCGCCGAAGGCGAAAACCACATCATCGTGGTTCCCGCCGCCAACGCGCGCGTGACACCGGCGCAGATCGAGCGGGCGCAATCCACGCTCGCCAGCGCCGACGCCATTCTGGTGCAGATGGAAATTCCGCTCGAGTCCGTGGAAGCCACGCTGCGACTCGGCCAGCGACTTGGCAAGCCGGTGATCCTCAACCCCGCACCCACGCAGAAGCTGCCGGTGGAATGGTTGAAACTTGCGCGCTATCTCACGCCCAATCAACACGAGCTCGCCATCCTGCTCGGTGCGGATGCCGATGAAGATTTCCAGTCATTGATGCAACGCGCGCCTGCACCGGTGGTGCTGACGCGCGGCGGTGATGGCGCTTGGTATCGCGATGGCGGTGACGCGGCACATCAGGCAGGTTTCAAGGTCGATGCCGTGGACACCACGGGTGCCGGCGATACGTTCAATGCGGCTCTCGCCGTTTTCCTTCACGAAGGATTGCCTGCAGCAGTCCGCAAGGCGTGTGCTGCCGCGGCATTGTCGGTGACACGACTGGGCGCGCAAGGCGGCATGCCAACGCGCGCCGAGCTGGAAGCGTTCCTTCCGTCCGCCTGAGCGCTTTGCCGCCGATGCTTTTTTGTGGGAGCGCACCCTGTGCGCGACTGTGCGAAGCGGAACGGATAGGCCTCGATTCAAGCCCGCACTTTCCTTCGCTTTCGCATCCCGTTGTCGCGCACAGGGTGCGCTCCCACAAACGCTGTTGATTAGTCCGACGGCCCCGGCGCAATCACTTCCCGCTGCCCATTGATGCCCATCGACGATACCAATCCCGCCGCTTCCATCGCTTCCACCAGTCGCGCGGCGCGGTTGTAGCCGATGCGGAACTGGCGCTGCACGAACGAGATCGACGCGCGGCGCGAGCGCAGCACGAACGCGGCGGCTTCGTCATACAGCGGATCGAGTTCCGCGTCCGCCCCTTCTTCGCCGAACAACTCGCCGCTGCCTTCACTGGGCGGACCGGCAAGGATCTCGTCCTTGTAGTCGGGCTCTCCGTAGAGCTTGAGATGCGCGACGATGCGGTGCACTTCCTCATCCGCCACGAACGCGCCGTGGATGCGCTGTGGATAACCCGTGCCCGGCGGCAGGAACAACATGTCGCCCTGGCCAAGCAGGCTTTCCGCGCCCATCTGATCGAGGATGGTGCGCGAGTCGATCTTGGACGACACCTGGAACGCCACGCGCGTGGGAATGTTGGCCTTGATGAGACCCGTGATCACATCCACCGACGGACGCTGCGTGGCAAGGATCAGATGGATGCCCGCCGCACGTGCCTTCTGCGCAAGTCGTGCGATCAGTTCTTCGATCTTCTTGCCGGCCACCATCATCAGGTCGGCCAGCTCGTCGATCACCACCACGATCATCGGCAACGTATCCAGCAGCTCCGGCACTTCCGGATGCGCGGGGAACGGATTCATCAATGGACGTCCAGACGCCCGTGCCTCACGCACCTTCTGGTTGAAGCCGGCCAGGTTGCGCACGCGCAGGTCCGACATCAGGCGATAGCGGTTTTCCATTTCGCCCACGCACCACGCCAAGGCGTTGGCAGCGAGCTTCATGTCGGTGACCACGGGAGCGAGCAGATGCGGAATGCCCTCGTACACCGAGAGTTCCAGCATCTTCGGGTCGATCATGATCATGCGGACGTCGTCGGGCGTGGCCTTGTACAGCATCGACAGGATCATCGCGTTCACCGCGACGGACTTGCCCGAACCGGTGGTGCCCGCGACCAGCATGTGCGGCGCCTTGGCAAGGTCCGTCACCAGTGGCTCGCCGGTAATGCCCTTGCCCATCGCCAGCGTGAGCAGCGAGTCGGAGTCGCGGTAGGCGGGGGAGTCGAGGATTTCCGACAGCGCAATCATCTGGCGCTGCTCGTTGGGCAATTCCAAGCCCATGCACGTCTTGCCCGGAATGGTTTCGACCACGCGAATGGACGTCCGTCCCAGGCCGCGCGCGAGATCCTTCATCAACGCGACGATCTGGTTGCCGCGCACGCCCACGGCGGGCTCCACTTCAAAACGGGTAATCACCGGGCCCGCCGATGCGCCGACCACGGTCACCGGCACCTTGAACTCGCGCAGGCGTTGCTCGATCAACTCGCCGGTTTCGGCCAGTTGTGCATCGTCAATGGAGGCCTGTTCGGTGCGCGGCGCAGCCAATAGCGACAATGGCGGCAGCATGGCCGCCGAGCGTTGATGCGCGGGTGCAGGCTGACGCAGCGGTGTAACGCTCGTCGCGAGGCTGGCCAGCTCTTCGTCGTTGGCAGCAGGGCGCCGCAAGGAAGCTATGGGCGTAGTCGACACGGGGGCGTGGCTTGCCGCCGGCAAGTCCACATCGAAGGGAGCTTCTTCATCAAGCACCGGTTCCTCGGCGGAAACCATGGTTTCGATCACCGGGGAAGGTGCGATGCCGAATTCTTCCGGGACGTGCACAGGCCCTGGCAGCGGTGTCGGTTCGATCACGGCCGTCGCGAGCGGTGCTGCAACAGCAACCATCGGTGTCTGCGCGACGGCGTTCGTCGCCGCCGATGCCGTCGGCCATGCGGCCACGGTCGGTTTCGTCGCCATCAACGGCGCGGCGCGAACGGGCGACCCTTGTTCCTGGGATGCGGCCAGCTTGCCGCGCTTGGGCGTCAGCCAGGGTTCGCGTATCACCTTCTCCTGTTGCGCTACGCGGCTGACGCGCGACAAGGGCGTCGGCGTCAAAGGTGATGGCTCAGCCACTTGCACGGAAGGTTTCTGCGCTGCAGCGACGACCGGGGCCGGGGCTTCCGTGCGGCGCGCGGCGGCGGGTTTAGCGCGACGTCCCTTCGCCGGTGCACGATCAGGTCGGCGCACGGCACCGCTTGAGCGCCTCGCAACGATCGCCTTGCCCCGTTTTTTGGCGATGGCTTCCACACCCCGCTGCAGAAGCGCGGCGATGATGTCGACCACGCCGGATACACGCTTGAAGATCTGCGGCCAGCCCAAACCCAGATACCAGGGTAGTGCGGCCGCAAGTACGGCCAGCATCGCCAGCGTGGTGATCCATCCGCCAAGCAACCCGTCCAGGCCTTGCGACAACGCGCGACACAACGTGCCGCCCGCGTTGGCGTCGTCGGTGTACTGATCGATCACCAGGCCTTCCAGCGTCGCACTCGCCAGCAACACGAAGAGTGCGCCCAGCCACAAGCGGATCGAGCCTTCGCCGCCGCCCGTCGCGGAACGACGTTTCAACAGGCCGTTGCCGACGCGCCAGAGCAGGGGGATGAGCCAGAGAGTGGACAGCCCGAAGGCGCCGAAAATGAGATGGAGCATGCCTGAGATGCCGAGCCGCTTGCCTGCAAACTCAGCATGTTAGCGCCAACGTGTAAGGAACGTCAGCAGAGGGTTGCCTAACACGCTGTAATTTATCGATTACTCGCCGTGTCAGGCGGCTTACTTTCCGATGCAGAACGAGCTGAAGATGGCTCCCAGCAGATCGTCGCTGGAATAGGTGCCGGTGATTTCGCCCAAGGCATGCTGCGCCTGGCGCAACTCCTCGGCGGCCAGTTCACCCGCGCGGGTGGCTTGCAGCACATGGTCGGCCGAGGCTAGGTGCGCATGGACCTGTTCCAGCGCCTGCACGTGGCGACGGCGTGCGCTGAACGCACCTTCGCCACTGCCGGCACCCGCAAGCTGCTTGAGATGATCGCGCAATGCGTCAAGGCCGGCGCCGGTTTTCGCCGATGCCCACACCCAGATGGCGTCGCTGCGAACGTCGTACTGCGCAGCGTGACTGCCGAGGTCGATTTTATTGATCAACACGATGCGCTCGACGTTGGCGGGAAGATCGGCCAACAGGGCGAGGTCGTGTCCGGCATGCTCCGCGTCGGTGACGAGCAGGGCGACATCGGCACGCGCCAATTCGCCGTGCGCACGGCGCACGCCCTCGCGTTCGACGGGATCGTCCGTTTCGCGCAAACCCGCGGTGTCGGCAAGTTCCAGTGCGATGCCGTCGAGGTTCAACTGTTCCCGCAACACATCGCGCGTGGTGCCGGCGATGTCGGTGACGATGGCGCGGTCGCTACCAGCCAGGGCATTCAACAAACTCGACTTGCCCGCGTTTGGACGTCCGATGATGGCGACGCGCAAACCGTCGTTGAGGCGCACGCCGCGTTGGGCTTCGCGCAACAAGTCATCCAACTGCACGCGCAATGCGTGCAGCTGCTGCATGATCAGCGGATCGGCAAGGAAGTCGATTTCTTCCTCGGGAAAATCGATGGCCGCTTCGATATGCACGCGCAACGCGATCAGCGATTGCAGCAATTCATGGACCTTGCGCGAAAACACGCCTTCCATGGATTGCAGCGCCGCACGCGCTCCCGCCTGCGAACGCGCGGCGATGAGATCGGCGACCGCTTCCGCCTGTGCCAGGTCGAGCTTGCCGTTGAGAAAGGCGCGCTCGGTGAATTCGCCCGGCCGCGCGAGTCGCGACCCCATGGCGCACACGCGTCGCAACAACGCATCGAGCAGGACAGGACTGCCGTGGCCCTGCAATTCCAGTACGTGTTCGCCGGTGTAGGAGGCTGGAGCAGGGAAGTAGAGCAACAGGCCGCGATCGATCAGTTCGCCATGCGCGTCGCGAAACGCGGCGAAGTAGGCGCGGCGCGGTTCGGGATCGCGACCTAGGAATTCACTGGCGATGGCCGGCACGGCTGGTCCCGATACGCGCAACACGCCGACGCCCGCGGCACCGGAGGCGCTGGCAATGGCGGCGATGGTGTCGGTGTGGGTCATGGGGGTAATTATGAAGGGTGGCAGCAAGTTGGCGAATACATGTCGAGATGCCTCACCGTCATCCCTGCGAAGGCAGGGATCCAGTGCCTTTGCTCTTGATATGGATGGGCGCTTTAAGTGCGAAAGACGCTGGATCCCTGCTTTCGCAGGGATGACGGTGAGGAGTAACCAAGGTGACGGAAGAATAAGGAGCATCAAAGAAAAAGGCCGCTTTCGCGGCCTTTTTCTCAAGCTTTTCCGAAGCGATCAGGCCGCCTTGGCCTTCTCGTCCGCGCGATCCACCGCGCGCGTGATCAGCCACTGCTGGGTCAGGCTGGTCAGGCCGTTGATCACCCAGTACAGCACCAGGCCGGCCGGGAAGAACAGGAACATGAAACCGAACACCACCGGCATCACCTTCATCATCTTCTGCTGCGCCGGGTCCATGCCTGCGGCGGCCGGCGTCAGCCACTGCGTAGCCAGCATCACCAGGATGTAGAGCACCGGCAGCACGAAGAACGGATCGGGCGCGGACAAGTCGTGGATCCAGCCGAAGAACGGCGCATGACGCAGTTCCACGCTTTCCATCAGCACGCGATACAGGCCGAAGAACACGGGCATGGTGATCAGGATGGGCAGGCAACCCGACATCGGATTGACCTTCTCCTTCTTGTACAGCTCCATCATGGCCTGCTGCATCTTCATCTTGTCGTCGCCGTAGCGCTCCTTCAGAGCGGTAACGCGCGGCTGCAGCTTGCGCATCTTGGCGCCGGAACGGAACTGCGCGGCGGTGAGCTTCCACAGCGCCCCCTTCAGCAACAGCACCAGCAGGATGATGGCCACGCCCCAGTTGCCGGCGACGGTGTGCAACTGCGACAGCAGCCAATGCAGCGGCTGCGCCACCACGGTGAGCCAGCCGTAGTTGGTGGTCAGGTCCAGGCCCGGTGCCACCAGATCCAGCGTGCCCTGCAGCTTGGGACCGACATACAGGCGCGAAGCCGCCGTGGCGCTCTGGCCCGGTGCCACGTTGATCGACGGACCCACCGAGCGAATCAGGTACACCGGCTGCGCGGTGTCCGGATTGATCACGCTGGTGCTGTAGGTGTTGGCGTCCTGCGCCGCGGGAATCCACGCGACGAAGAAGTAGTGCTGCAGCATCGATGCCCAGCCACCGGTGATGGCGTGGTTGAGCGGCTTCTTGGCGAAGTCGCTGAAGGGCAGCGTCGACATCTTGTCTTCAGGGCTGTACCACGCGGCGCCATAGAAGCTGTGCGAGGACGGATCGCTGAAGTTCTGCCACCAGCTCTTCTGCTGTGCCGGTGCCACGCGCTGCAGCTGTTCGTAGGTGTTGCCGGTCCACGCGGTGCTGCCGCCGTTCTCGATCTTCTGGTCGACGGTGACG
Source organism: Dyella sp. C11 (assembly GCF_003121485.1). GTDB lineage: Bacteria > Pseudomonadota > Gammaproteobacteria > Xanthomonadales > Rhodanobacteraceae > Dyella. The sequence goes on from NZ_QAVX01000004.1 coordinate 109,696, forward strand.
ACGTAGCTGCCGCGCTTGAGCGCAAAGGTCTTGGTGACCTTGAGGCCAGCGGCATCCGCCCAGCTCAGGTCCACCTTCAGTTCGTCCTGGCCCTGGGCCAGCACGTAGCTGGTCTGGGCGGCGGAGAACACCGCGCGGTGATCGGGCGCATCGCCCTGGTTGCTCACCAGACCGCTCTGCGCGACGAAGTACTGCGCGCGGTCGTCATCGAGCAGGCGCACCGGTGCGGGGTCCGGGTCCTTCTTGGTGCGCGGCACCGACGGATAGTTGAGCAGTTCCGAGCGCACGACGCTGCCGCCGCGCGTATCGATGGTCAGGCGCAGCACGTCGGTGTTGATCGTGATCAGCTGGGCCGACGCTTCACTCACCGTGCCAGGTACGGAAGCCGTCGGCGTGGCAGCGGAAGAGGTCGCACCCGGCACGCTGGCATCGGCACCTGGCGTGGCCGATGTGCTGGCGGCTGCCGGTGCGGGCTGCGGACCGTAGTCCTTCTCCCAGGCCTGGAACAGCAGATAGGCCACGGCGAGCAGGGCAAAGATGAGGAACGTGCGCGTTTGATTCATCGCGGAGCAGATCCGGTGCATGCCGCGACGCCAAGCCGCGACATAGGGTGGAGAAAGGTCAACGCACGATTGTGCCGGCCGTATCGTCCGGCTTCAATGTGGCTTCGACCTTGGCGGAACGCAGTTTCTTCCACAGTTGCTGCAATTCGGCGAGCAACTCCGGGCCGGGCAGGCTGCAAGCCTGCTCGCGCGCCATCACCATGAGGTCGACGGGCGGAAGCTCAAGGCGAGCGCGGCGATATGACTCGCGAATGAGGCGCTTGATGCGGTTGCGATCGACCGCGCGCTTGGAGACGCGCTTGGAAATGGCCAGCCCCAGGCGGGGATGACCCAGATCGTTCAGTCGAAAGCGCACAGAAAAACAGCGGCCACCTAGGCGGCCGCTGTTCTGTCGCAATGCAGCGAAATCACCGGCTCGGCGAAGCCGCGCCTCGCGCGGCAGGCCGGCGGCACGCATCAGGGCGCGCCGCTTACGGGATCAGACGCTTGCGGCCTTTGGCGCGACGAGCGTTCAGGATCTTGCGGCCATCGGCCGTGGCCATACGAGCACGGAAGCCGTGGGTGCGGGCACGCTTGAGCTTGCTGGGCTGGAAGGTCCGCTTGGACATGGCTTCCTCCAAAGTTAAGTTGATAAAAAGGTTGGAAATTATGCGGGGTACAAAAGGACCCTGTCAAATGGGGGTGTTTTCGGGGTTGACAAAGGCTGTTGACTGCCTGTGGATATCCATGTGGATATGTGTGCCGACAAGCTCGTTTTCTGCTGCTAGACTTTCCGGTCCACCCCGCGCGAAAGCGCCCCTTTCAGTGGTTGAAGACTTCCCATGAGTGATCTGTGGCGGCGCTGTCTCGAGCGTCTCGAGGGCGAATTGAACGCCGAAGACCTGCACACCTGGCTGATGCCGTTGCAGGCGCGCGACGACACCCATGGATTGAAGCTGTTCGCACCCAATCCCTACACGCTGGAAACGGTGCGCGAGCGCTATCTGGCGCGTATCGAAACGGTGATCAGCCAGCTGACCGGCCACGAGCTGACGGTGCGCCTGGAAGTGGGTTCCAGTTCCCCGCGGGCGACCGCGACCGGCAAGGTGACCGCGACGCCGACACCGACGCCCGCGCGGGCCGAACCGATGGTGGCCGAAGCGCCGCCGCCGACGTTCACCCACAACCTCGATCCGCATTACACCTTCGAAACCTTCGTTGAAGGCAAGTCGAACCAGCTGGGCAAGGCGGCGGCCATGCAGGTGGCGATGAATCCCGGCCGCGCCTACAACCCGTTGCTGCTTTACGGCGGCACGGGCCTGGGCAAGACGCACTTGATGCACGCCACCGGCAACCTGATGCGCGAGCGCAATCCGGACTTCAAGGTGCTGTACCTGCGTTCGGAGCAGTTCGTGGGCTCGATGATCGAAGCGCTGCGCACCAAGAGCATGGACGAGTTCAAGCGCCGCTTCCGCTCGGTGGACGCGCTGCTGATCGACGACATCCAGTTCTTCGCCGGCAAGGACACCACGCAGGAAGAGTTCTTCCACACCTTCAACGCGCTGTTCGAATCCAAGCAGCAGATCATCCTCACCTGTGACCGCTACCCGAAGGAAGTGGACAAGCTGGAGCCGCGGCTGAAGTCGCGCCTGGGTTGGGGACTGTCGGTGGCGATCGAGCCGCCGGACTTCGAGACGCGCGCGGCAATCCTGCTGTCCAAGGCACACGACAAGGGCGTGGCGGTAGGGGAGAACGTGGCGATGCTGCTGGCCAAGCGCATCCGCTCCAACGTGCGCGACCTGGAAGGCGCGCTCAACACGTTGGCGGCGCGTGCCAACTTCTACGGCAAGCCCATCACCATCGACTTCGCCGAAGAAACCCTGCGCGACCTGCTGGCCACGCATGCGCAGGCGGTCACCGTGCCGAACATTCAGAAGATCGTCGCGGATTACTACCAGGTGCGCCTGCAGGATCTGCTGTCCAAGCGCCGCGTGCGCTCGCTGGCGCGTCCGCGCCAGATCGCCATGGCGCTGTCCAAGGAGCTGACCGAGCACAGCCTGCCGGAAATTGGCGAGGCGTTCGGCGGCCGCGACCACACGACCGTCCTGCACGCCTGCCGCACGATCAAGAAGCATTGCGAGACGGACACACGCATGCGTCAGGATTGGGAACAGCTCATCCGCATTCTTACCGGCTAAGTTGCCGGTGGAAGCGGGGGTGCCTGTGCACTCTTCGCTTGAAAAGTACTGTGGCAACCTGTGGATAATAGGTGGACGACTTGGACGCTGAAGTTATCCACAATTGGCACACAGCGATCAGGCACTTCAGAACACAAAGTAATAATCGCGTAATTCATTGATTCAAAAAGAGAATTTTCGATTTTTGAGTTATCCACGCGACCTACCACCACTACAGAACTTCTTTTAAAAACAGAAAAGCAGGATTGGGGAAGCGCATACATGCAATTCAGCATTCAACGAGAAGCTCTGCTCAAACCGCTTCAGCAGGTCGTTGGCGTGGTCGAACGACGCCAGACACTGCCCGTGCTGGCCAACCTGCTGGTGAAAGTCGCCGACGGCAAAGTGTCGATGACCGGCACCGACCTGGAAGTGGAGATGATCGCCACCACGCCGGCAGACAAGCTGGTGGACGGTGAAATCACCATTCCAGCCCGCAAGCTTTTCGACATCGTTCGTGCGCTGCCCGATGGCGCGCAGATCGAGCTGAAGCTCAACGGCGATCGCGTTGCCATGAACGCGGGTCGCAGCCGCTTCACGTTGGCCACGCTGCCCGCCACTGAATTTCCCACCATCGATGAAATAGAGCTGGTTGAGCGGGTATCGCTACCGGAAGAAGTGCTGCGCGATCTCATGGAGCGCACGGCCTTCGCCATGGCCAATCAAGACGTGCGCTATTACTTGAACGGCATGCTGCTGGATCTGCAGGAGCACACGCTGCGCTGCGTGGCGACCGACGGCCATCGCCTGGCTCTGAAGGAAACCAAGCTGGACAGCAAGGTTTCCACGCGTCGCCAGATCATCATTCCCCGCAAGGGCGTGAACGAGTTGATCGGTTTGTTCGAAACCGGCGATGGGCAGATCGAACTGGAATTTGGCCGTAATCACCTGCGTGTCCGCCGTGGCGATGTGGTTTTCACCTCCAAGCTCATCGACGGTCGTTTCCCGGATTACGAAGCGGTGATTCCGCTGGGCGCGGACAAGCACGCCACGCTGGATCGCGAAGTGCTGCGCGGTGCGCTGCAGCGCGCGGCCATTCTTTCCAACGAAAAGTACCGCGGCGTGAAGCTGGAACTGTCGCCGGGCAAGCTGCGCATCGTGGCCCACAACCCGGAGCAGGAAGAGGCCGTGGAAGAGGTCGAGGCCGACACGCCGGTGTCCGATCTGGCGGTGGGCTTCAACGTGGGTTACCTGCTTGATGCGCTGGGTGCGCTGCGCGGTGAAAAGGCACGCTTGAACCTGCGCGATGCCCAATCCAGCTGCCTGGTGCAGGAAGACGACAGCGATCAGGCCCGCCACGTGATCATGCCGCTGCGCCTCTGATGTCGATCATTCGTTTGCCCCACCAGGGCAAGCCCGCTGCGAACGCCGGAGCCGTCGAAAGACGCTCCGGCGTTCTTGCTTGGGGCGCCCGCTGACATGCATCTGGAAAGTCTGCGCATCCGCGGTTTGCGTTGCCTGGAAGACGTGGTTCTGCCATTGGCTCCCGGTGTGTCGGTGTTTGCCGGTGCCAATGGCGCGGGCAAGACCAGCGTGCTGGAAGCGGCGTTTCTGCTCTCGCACGCCCGGTCGTTCCGGGCGGGAGCAAAAGACGCGTTGCTTCAGCGCGGTGCGGATTCACTCTCGGTCTTTGCCGAGTTGAGGCATGGGGATGGCCGGGGAAGCCGGCTCGGCCTGGGGCGGCAGGGTTCCAGGTGGGAAGCTCGAAAAGACGGCGAGGTGGTAAGCCTTAGCGAACTGGTGGGGGAGTGCGCCGTCGTTTGCTTTGAACCGGGCTCCCACGCCCTGATTGCCGGTGGCGCGGAAGAGCGGCGCCGTTACCTCGATTGGGGCGTGTTCCACGTGGAACACGAATTCATGGGCGCCTGGAGGCGCTACCAGCGGGCGCTCAAGCAGAGAAATGCCCTACTGCGCCAATCCATGTCGATTCCAGAGGCGCTATTCCTCCCCTGGGAGGCCGAACTGGATGCAACGGCGACTCTGATTGACCACATGCGGCAACTGTATTTGACGGCACTCCGCCCCCATATAGAAACCACGATGCGAAGCTTGCTGCCTGAGCTTGGTGCGGGGGAGTTGCGCTACCGGCGCGGGTGGGCTGAAGAATCGACGCTGGGAGCGCTGCTTTCCAGCCCCCGCGGTCGGGATCTTTCGCGGGGGCACACCACACTGGGCTCCCACCGGGCCGATTGGTCGATTGCATTCGAGCATGCGCCCCAGAGGGAACATCTTTCCCGAGGCCAGGAGAAGCTCACGGCACTGGGCTGCATGCTGGCCCAGGCGGCGCTTTACGCCGAGCGGAAGGGCGAGTGGCCCGTGGTTTGCCTGGACGATCTGGCCTCGGAACTGGACAAGGCGCATCAGGCCGCCGTGGTAAGCCAGTTGCAGGCGGTGGGCGCCCAGGTACTGGTCACGGGAACCGAGGTTCCTGAGGCGCTCCAGGGCAGCCCAGCGCTCGTGTTCCACGTGGAACAAGGTCGTCTCAACCCCCTGCTATAATCAACGATTGTGTCCTCGTCCGGCCTCGTATGGCGCCAACCGGACGGGGAAAGGCGCCCAGGAATCGGTCACCGAATGAACGATAAAACCTACGACTCAAGCAACATCAAGGTTCTGAAGGGCCTGGAAGCGGTGCGCAAGCGCCCTGGCATGTACATCGGTGACACCGATGACGGCACCGGCCTGCACCACATGGTGTTCGAAGTCGTCGATAACTCGATCGACGAAGCGCTCGCCGGCTACTGCGACCACGTGACCGTGACCATCCTGGAAGACGGTTCCGTCAGTGTCAGCGACAACGGCCGCGGTATTCCGGTCGACATGCATCCGGAAGAAGGTCGTTCCACCGCCGAAGTCGTCATGACCGTGCTGCATGCGGGTGGCAAGTTCGACGCCAATTCCTACAAGGTTTCCGGCGGCCTGCACGGCGTGGGCGTGTCCGTGGTGAACGCGCTCAGCTCGCACCTGTGGCTGACCATTTGCCGCGACGGCAAGGAATACCAGCAGGAATACAAGCTGGGTGAGCCGCAGTACCCGGTGAAGGAAGTCGGTCCGGCCAACAAGCGCGGCACCACCGTGCGCTTCATGCCGAGCACGGAAACCTTCTCCAATATCGAATTCCACTACGACATCCTGGCCAAGCGCCTTCGCGAGCTGGCGTTCCTCAATTCGGGCGTCACCATCGACCTGAAGGACGAGCGCGGGGAAGGGCGTAGCGATCGCTTTGCCTACGAAGGCGGCATCAAGTCGTTCGTGCAGCATCTGGCGCAGCTGAAGACCGCGTTGCACCCCAACGTGATCAGCCTCAGCGCCATGCAGGAAGGCATTTCGGTCGAGCTGGCCATGCAGTGGACCGACGCCTACCAGGAAACGATGTACTGCTTCACCAACAACATCCCGCAGCGCGACGGCGGCACCCACCTCACGGGCTTCCGTGCGGCGTTGACGCGTTCGCTGCAGGGCTACATCGAGAAGGAAGGCCTGGCCAAGAACGCCAAGGTGGCGCTCTCCGGCGACGACATGCGCGAAGGCCTGATCGCCGTGCTGTCGGTCAAGGTGCCCGACCCGAAGTTCTCCTCGCAGACCAAGGACAAGCTGGTGTCCTCCGAGGTGAAGACCGCGGTGGAGCAGGCCGTCAACGAGAAGCTGGGCGAATTCCTGCTGGAACCCCCCAACGAAGCCAAGGCCATTGCCTCCAAGGTGGTGGACGCCGCGCGTGCCCGCGAAGCCGCCCGCAAGGCGCGCGAGATGACCCGCCGCAAGGGCGCGCTGGACATCGCGGGCCTGCCGGGCAAGCTCGCCGACTGCCAGGAAAAGGATCCGGCGCTGTGCGAACTGTTCCTGGTCGAGGGTGACTCCGCAGGTGGTTCGGCCAAGCAGGGTCGCAACCGCAAGACGCAGGCCGTGCTGCCGTTGAAGGGCAAGATCCTCAACGTGGAAAAGGCCCGCTTCGACAAGATGCTGTCCTCGGCCGAAGTCGGCACGCTGATCACGGCGCTGGGCACCGGCATCGGCAAGGAGGAATACAACCCGGACAAGCTCCGCTACCACCGCATCGTCATCATGACCGACGCGGACGTGGACGGCTCGCACATCCGCACCTTGCTGCTCACGTTCTTCTACCGCCAGATGCCCGAACTGATCGAGCGCGGCCACGTCTACATTGGCCTGCCGCCGCTCTACAAGATCAAGCAGGGCAAGAACGAGATGTACATGAAGGACGACGCGGCGCTGAACAGCTACCTCGTCTCCAGCGCCGTGGACGGTGCCGAACTGCAGTACTCGGCCGACGCCCCGGGCATCAGCGGCGAAGCGCTCGAGAAGCTCCTGCGCGAATACCAGACCGCGCTTGACCAGATCGAACGCCTGGGCCATCGCTTTGATGCGACCGTGCTCACCGCGCTCCTCGAGCACGCGCCACTGGAACCGGCGTTGTGGGGCGACGAGCTGGCCATGCAGCGCTGGATGAAGGGCGTGGAATCGCGCCTGGCCGCCAGTGGTCTGGGCAAGCCGCGTTATCGCCTGGCGCTCCGTCCATCGGAAGGCGAACATCCGGCGGCCATCGAAGTGGTGCGCGAGCAGCACGGCCTCAGCCACACCTGGCTGCTGCCGCAGCCGTTCTTCGCCAGTGCGGAGTTCCGCCCGATCCTGCACATCAGCCAGCAGCTCGCCGGCATGGTGCAGGCTGATGCCGTGGTGCGCCGTGGCAATGGTTCGCGGGGCGTGCAGAGCTTTGCCGAAGCACGCCACTGGCTGCTGGAAGAGGGCAAGAAGGGCCGCATGATCCAGCGCTTCAAGGGCCTGGGCGAAATGAACCCGGAGCAGCTGTGGGAAACCACGGTGAATCCGGAAACCCGCCGCATGCTGCAGGTGGGCATCGAGGACGCCTTCGCGGCCGACCAGATGTTCTCCATGCTGATGGGCGAAGCGGTGGAACCCCGTCGCGACTTCATCGAAGCCAACGCGCTGAAGGTCGCCAACCTGGACATCTGACCAGGTCGAGCCGGGGGCGGTGCGAGGTCTTCGCATCCCCTCGGCTTTTTTTCGACATCGCGTACTAACGCGTTAGTGCACTATCTAAAGTCAGGAAAACGGGCGCCGATAGCGTGTTTCCAGGCCAAAAAGTCACGGGTCACAGTGACCTCCGCCTTGAAAATCAGGTCCAGTCGCGTCCGTATGGTTCAACTTATTGATTTTTAACAAACTTTATTGCCGCGTTGCGACTTGTTATCTACGGCCTAGTCAGGTTACGCTCAGCGATCCCCCGCGCCGCAACCGCGCGAAACCTACATTGAGGACTGCCATGAAGCGTGTTCCCCTGATCAAGATGCTTGCCGGTACGGCGCTGGCCCTGGCCGTCGTGAGCACTCCGGTCATCGCGAGCGACAGCACTTCCAAGGACAAGAAGGAAGCGCTGTACCCGAACGCCACGCGCAAGGAACCGAAGCTGGACCTGACCAGCGAGAAGGACCAGAAGGCCATCAACGACGGCCTCGACGCAGTCAACAACCAGGACAAGGAAAAGGCGGTCCAGATCCTTCAGCCGATCGCCGACAGCAGCAAGAGCAAGTACGCGCAGGCGCTGGCCCTCCAGGGTCTGGCGAACGTGCACTACAACGACGGCGACGTGAAGGGCGCCATCGACCTGCTCAACAAGGCGCTTGAGAACGGCACGCTGCCGAACGACACCTACTTCCAGCTCGAGTACATGCTTGCCCAGTTCTACCTGGCCAACGAGCAGTACCAGCAGAGCATCGACACCGTCGAGAAGTGGCGCGCCGAAGGCAAGAAGGAAACCCCCGAGTCGTACGCGCTGGAAGGCAATGCCTACTACCGCCTCGAGAAGTTCCCGGAAGCGATTGCCGCCATCAAGAAGGCGCAGTCGATGACCGACAAGCCGAACGACAGCTGGAACCAGATCCTCATGGCCAGCTACTCCGAATCGGGCCAGGGTGACCAGGCCGCACAGGTGGCGCAGCAGCAGCTCGCTGCCAACCCGAACGATCCCAACGCGCTGAACAACGCCGTTGCCGTGCTGATGCAGGGCCAGAAGTACCCCGAAGCCATCGCGCTGATGGAGAAGGCGAAGGACGCCGGTCAGTTCAAGACCGAGAAGGACTACGTCAACCTCGCCAAGCTCTACCTGATCACCGGCCAGAACAGCGGCGATCAGAAGGGTCCGTCGACGAAGGCCGCTGCCACCCTCCAGGAAGGCATGACCAAGGGCATCGTCACGCCGACCGCCGAGAACTACGAATTGCTGGGCGCCGCCAACTACATGTCCGACAACACGTCGGCAGCGCTGGCCGCCTACCAGAAGGCCATCCCGATGGCGAAGGACGGCGAGGCGAACATTCGCGCCGGCCAGCTGCTCATCCAGGACAGCAAGTTCAGCGAGGCGAAGAGCCTCATCCAACAGGGCATCGACAAGGGCGTGCAGCACAAGGGCACGGCTTACATGTTGCTGGCCGAAGCGTGCCGTGGCCTGAAGGACAAGCCGGGCACGATCGCTGCGATGGAGAAGGCCGCACAGGACCCCGAAACCTCAACCAAAGCAAAGGCTTGGCTGAAGGCACAGGGCGCGAGCAAGTAAGGCATCTGTGTAACTGCTGAGGGGCAGATAGACGTCCATTTGTCTGCCTCACAAGTGCTATACAAATGCTATGTGCTGTTGTACCGTTGAAACCTTTCCGTGTTCTCGTCCAGTGGCAAATGTCATCCCTTTGGATCGATTTGCCACAGGAAACCGTGACCACGTCTCACCGATTAATTAGCTCCAGATAGTGACAGATGGCCTCAAGTAACGATGCAACCGGCCAAGGGCCGTTCAATTGGAGGCGTACCTGGGCGCTGGCCGTAGCCATCGCGCTTCATGCGTTCGCGTTCCTGTTGCTGGTGGCGCCTATGGCACCGCCGAAGCAGGTACAGAAAGAAAAAGAACGCACGGTCCAGGTGAACTTTATCGACCCGCCGCCGCCGCCGAGCGTGGAAGAGCATTCGGCCAACGCCGTTGCGGCAGCCCCGCCGGCACCGCCTGCTCCTCCGGCACCGCCTGCGGATATCACCGCCAGTCAGGACATCAGCTACAACAGCCGTATTCAGCCCAAGTATCCGCCGCAGGCTATTCGCCAGCGTCACGAGGGCACGGTCACGCTGATGATTCTGGTGGGCGTGGATGGTTCGCCGAAGGACATCAAGGTGGAAGCGTCCAGCGGTTTTCGCGAGCTGGATCAGGCCGCGATTGAAACGGCACGCAAGTGGCGCTTCAATCCGAATATAAGGAACGGGCAAAAGACGGAAGGCTATGTCCGCGTCCCGATCAACTTCAATCTCAATCAGCTGTAACTTCGGTTACGGTTAATCAGTTCACGCTTGACTTTCCAAGGGTAGCGTTATGTTCCTGCAAACTTCTCCGGCCCCCGCGGGCGGTACCACCAACGCCGAAGCCATGAAGTCGATGGGCTTTGACCACCTTATCCACAACTTCGATTTCCTTGGCTGGATCGTGTTCGTGGTGCTGGTGGTGATGTCCTTCTCCTCCTGGTACTTCATCGTCGCCAACGCGATCCGCAACTCCATGGTTCGCGGTCGCGCCGACAAGGTCATCAACGGTTTCTGGGCGAATGGTTCGACCCAGGACGCCATCCGTGAGCTGGAAGCCCAGCCCAAGGGCGAACCGTTCTCGAAGATCGCCCTCGACGCCGCTTCGGCCGTCGCTCACCACCAGCAGGCTTCGGCCGGCGGTGGTCGCCTCGCCGAGTCGCTCAGCCGCTCCGAGTTCATCGATCGCGCCCTGCGCCAGGCCGTGGCTCGCGAGAGCCTGCGTCTGGAAGGCGGCCTGACCCTGCTCGCCACGGTCGGTTCGTCGGCACCGTTCATCGGTCTGCTTGGTACCGTGTGGGGCATCTACCACGCGCTGATCAAGATCTCCGCTTCGGGCAACGCTTCGATGGAAGCTGTGGCCGGTCCGGTGGGTGAAGCTCTGATCATGACCGCCTTCGGTCTGTTCACCGCTATCCCGGCCGTGCTCGCCTATAACTTCTTCAACCGCTCGAACCGCCTGACGTACGCTCAGTTCGACGAGTTTGCTCACGACCTGCACGACTTCTTCGCCACCGGCGCTCGCGTCGAAGGCAAGTGAGGATCTGACCCATGGCAATGAGTACCGGAGGCGATTCCGGCGGCCCGATGTCGGAGATCAACGTGACGCCGCTCGTCGACGTCATGTTGGTGCTGCTGATCATCTTCATGATCACGGCGCCGCTGATGTCCCATCGAATCACCGTCGAGTTGCCGACTGCCAATCCGAAGACCACGGATACGGAGCAGGTGACGCCGATGGACTTGGCCGTGAAGCCCGATGGCACGTATTACCTCGATGACATCGAAGTCAACGAGGGCGAGCTGAAGGCAAAGTTCGCGGTTGCGGCACAGCAGTCGCCGCAGCCCGAACTGCAGATCCGTGCGGACAAGACCACGGAATACAAGATCGTCAAGAAAGTCCTGGCCGACGCCAAGGAAGCGGGCATGGTCCATGTCGGCTTCATGACGACGGGCAAGGAGTAAGAGTCATGGCATTCAGTTCTGGAAGTGGTAAGGGCCCGATGGCCGACATCAACGTGACGCCGCTCGTCGACGTCATGCTGGTGTTGCTGATCATCTTCATGATCACGGCGCCGATTCTTACCCACAAAGTGAAGATCGACCTGCCGCAGCCGAACCCGAACGTGGTCCAGCCGGAAAACCCGCCGGAACCCGTTCGCCTGAAGATCGACCAGTCCGGTGCGCTGTACTGGAACGATACGCCGGTGGACGAGCTGGGCCTGAAGGCACAGCTCGCCGTGATCGGTGGTCTGGGCGATCCGGCCAAGCAGCCGGAAGTGCAGATCAACGCGGATGATGGCGTTGCTTATGAGCATGTGGCCCGTGTGCTGGCCGATGCGAAGAGCTACGGCCTCACCAAGATCGGCTTCACTGAAGGTCAGTAATTCTGTAAGGCATTACAGCAACACTACCCTTTGGACCCCCGCCAAGTGCGGGGGTCTTTTTTGGGGAAAAAAAACGAGCGGCCTTCCAGCGACGAAGCACGCAAGGCAAAACGGCCGTATGGACGTCCAAACGATATTCGACGCATCAACCGGTCGATGATCGACGACGCACCTGGATGACGTCCGTCGTCGAGGTGGGCTCAGTTCAGCGAAGTATCTGCAGGTACTTCCGCACGGTCGCCGAAAGACCGTCGTACAGCGCTTCACCGATCAGCGCGTGACCGATCGAGACTTCTGCCAGCCCGGGAATGGCGGCCTTGAACGTGCCGAGGTTGGCCTGGCTCAGGTCATGGCCGGCGTTGACGGCAAGCCCCGCATGTTGCGCTCGACGCGCCGTATCGGCGCAGCACTCCAGTTCCTGCTGCACATGGCCTTCGTCAAAAGCCTGGGCGTATGGGCCCGTATAGATCTCGATACGCTGCACGCCGATGGCTACCGCGGCTTCAAAGCCTGTGGCGCCCGAGTCCACGAACAGGCTGACGCGACAACCGAGCTCGCGCAACGCCGCGACAAGCGGCTTCAACGTTTCGATGTCGCGCGTCAGGTCGAAACCATGATCGGACGTGATCTGCCCATCGCCATCCGGGACCAGCGTGACCTGCGTGGGGCGAACTTCGCGGGCCAGCTCGATCAGGCCGGGATAGCTGCCACGTGCCGGAGCGAAGGGATTGCCTTCGATGTTGTACTCGACACGGCCTCGCGTGATCGCCGCCAGCGCACGCACGTCATCGGGACGCACATGACGCTGGTCCGGGCGCGGATGCACGGTAATGCCGCCGCAACCGGCGTCGATGCAAGTGTGTGCAGCGCGGAGAATGTCGGGTTCGGTGCCGCCGCGTGAGTTGCGCAAGACGGCGATCTTGTTGACGTTGACGCTCAGCAGGGTCATGGAAAATGGGGTACTCGCTGACAAGACTTGGCAAAGCCGCCGCGGTCACGGCGGGGCTGGTCACAGTGCGCCGATCAATCCGTGCCGGCAAGTGTCCACTGTCGGATACGTCGAGGGCCGCCTTGCCAGGCCAGGGTGCCGACATGCGCGTCATCAAGAATCAGTCGATGCAGTTGCCATTGCTGCGCTTCGTATCCCTCCAGCCGATGCAACACGGGCAGCTCGGAGGGACCAAGAATGCTCAGCCGATGCAGCCCAAAGGCCAACCCGCGCCCCAGCGCCTTGAGCACGGCTTCCTTGGCCGTCCATAGCTCGAGGAAGGCACGGTCACGTTGTCCGTCGGGCAAGGATTCCAGCGCCGTCGTCTCGTCCGGGCTGAAATAGCGTCGGGCAATGGGAACCGCCTTGGGGTGCGGTCGCAAACGCTCCAAATCGACGCCGGGCACTACACCGCGCGCAATGGCGATCAGTGCCTGGTCGTGACTGTGGGACCAGTTGAAGGAAAGCGCGTCGCGCTGCGAACCCGCCAGCGAAGGGCGTCCATGCTCGGAGGCTTCCAGCTCCACGTTCGCGGCCGGAATCCCCAGATAGGCGCCAAGCATGGAAAGCAGCGGCGCGCGGCCGTCATGGTGGTCGTAGGCGAGTCGCCAGACGTGAATGTCGTCATCGCCCAGCTGCGCAGCCATCTCGCCGGGTGTCAGGCCGTCGGTCGTGATCATCCGCGCATGTTGCCGCCCAAGAGGCGATACTTACAACTGTGGGTGTTTCGCCCACGCGCGCGCTGCGTGCCGTTCCAGTGCAGGGAGCCCTCATGTCGGAGAACACCGCTTGATCGCCGGATGGCTATTGCTGCTGGCTTCCCTGCTTTACGTCGGGCTGCTGTTTGTCGTCGCCTACGTGGGCGATCGTCGACCGCTGTATCCACGGCAACCGCGTTTGCGGCCGGTGGTCTACAGCCTGGCGCTTGCCGTGTACTGCTCGTCGTGGACGTTCTATGGCGCGGTGGGCACGGCCGCGCGCGAAGGCTTGAGCTATCTGCCGATCTATCTCGGACCGATTCTGCTGTTCGTGTTCGGTTTTGGTCTGCTGCGTCGACTCGTGTTGCTGGCGCGCCAGCGCAACATCACGTCGATCGCCGATTTCATCGGCGCACGCTTCGGCAAATCGCACGGGCTTGCCGCGCTGGTCGCGGTGATTGCCGTCATTGCGGTGGTGCCGTATCTCGCGCTGCAGTTCAAAGCCGTGGCCATGTCTTATGCGGTGCTTGGCAGCCCTTCACCGCCGGGCACGTCGCAATTCAGCGACAGCGCCTTGTGGTGCGCGATCCTGCTCGCGACATTTGCGATCCTGTTTGGTACGCGCACGATCGATGCCACCGAACATCATCACGGCATGATGCTGGCCATTGCGGTGGAGTCGCTGATCAAGATCGTCGTGTTCGTCGTGCTGGCGGGTTACGCGCTCTGGCATGGGCCTGGCCTGGCGGCAACGGTACGCCTGCCGGCGGAACAGTTCTCCGAAGGCGTTTCGCCCGGGTTTCTCGCGCAGACGTTGCTCGCGTTCTGCGCGATGTTCTGTTTGCCGCGCCAATTCCAGATCGGCGTGGTGGAGTGCGAAGACCCGCATGACGTCTCGCGCGCACGTTGGCTGTTTCCCATCTACATGGCCATCATCAGCATTGCGGTGTTGCCCATCGTGGCGGCCGGCCTGCATCTGCCCCAGCTCCAGAACGGCAACAAGGACGCGTGGGTGCTTACGTTGCCGATGGCCTACGGCGATCGCGGCATGGCGCTGCTCGCTTTCATCGGCGGCTTTTCCGCGGCGACAGGCATGGTGATCGTGGCATGCGTGGCGCTGTCCACGATGATCAGCAACGACATCGTGATGCCCATGTTGTTGCGGGTACGCGCGTTCAAGCTGGAGCAGCGCGCGGATCTCTCGCAGCTGGTGCTGTTGGTGCGACGCATCGCCATCATCGCCCTCGCCGCCATGGCGTATGTCTACTATCGCGTCGTTGCCGATACCACCAATCTCGCGGCAACGGGATTGCTGGCATTCGCCGCCGTGGCGCAATTCGCCCCCGGCATCGTCGCTGCGCTCTATTGGCGGGGAGCAAGCCGCAAAGGCGTGGCGGTGGGATTGGCCGGAGGCTTCCTTGTGTGGGCCTATACGTTGTTGCTTCCTGCCATGAACCGCTCGGCGGATTGGCTGGACACCGGCCCCATGAACCTCAGCTGGTTGCAGCCCCAGGCGCTCTTCCACCTGAGTGGCTGGGACCCGGTGATGCATGGCACGTTCTGGTCGTTGCTCGTCAACGTGGCGTGCCTCATCTTTGTGTCGCTGCGCTTCCGCCCGAATCTTGAAGAACGCCTGCACGCGGCGATGTTCATCGATCCGTACGCGGTCGACAATCGCGGTGCGGGTGATTGGCGTGGCCGTGTGGCCGTCGCGGACCTGCGCACCATCGCCGAACGCATCGTCGGTGAACGCAGCAGCCAGCGCGCCTTCGAGGAATACGCGGAGCGGCGTGGCAAGCCGTTGCAGCCGGGTGAAGCCGCGGATCGCGCGCTTATCCAGTACACCGAGCGCTTGCTGGCTTCCGCTGTCGGTGCGGCTAGTGCGCGTCGCATCCTGATGGGCGCCTTGTCCGGTTCCGGCCTGGATATTGCCGAGGCGATGGCTTTGATGGAAGAAGCCTCGCAGGAACTCCGCTTCAATCGCGAGTTGCTTTCCACCACGTTGGAAAACGTGTCGCAAGGCATCAGCGTGGTCGATGCCCATATGCGACTGCTGGCGTGGAATCGACGCTACCTTGAACTGTTCGACTATCCCGATGGCATGGTCTACGTGGGTGTGCCGGTCGCCGATCTGATTCGCTGGAACGCCGATCACGGCGAGTGCGGTCCGGGTGAAGTGGAGGCGCATGTCGCCAAGCGTCTTGCGCATATGCATGCCGGTTCGCCACACGTGTTCCAGCGCATTCGGCCCGATGGTTCGGTGATCGAGATGCGCGGTCGCGCGTTGCCCGGCGGCGGCTATGTCACGACGTACACCGACGTCACTGCCTACAAGCATGCCGAGCAGGCGCTGATCGAAGCCAACGAAAATCTTGAGCAGCGCGTAGATCTTCGTACGGCGGAACTGAGCGAAGCGCTGAACTCAGCGGCGCACGCGCGACGCGAAGCAGAGATGGCCAACGCGTCCAAGACACGATTCCTGGCGGCGGCAAGTCACGATCTTTTGCAGCCCCTCAACGCGGCACGCCTGTTTACCGCCGCCCTGCGCCAGCATCCCGGTCTCGATGGTGAAGCGAGCTTGCTGGCCGAGCGCATCGACGCCTCATTCCGTGCAGCCGAAGACTTGCTCGATGCGTTGCTGGATACATCGCGCCTGGATGCAGGCAGCTATCGCGCCGACATCAGCAATGTCGCCCTCTCCGATCTCTTCGAATCGCTGAAGGCGCAATTCGCCGTGATCGCGCAACAGCGTGGACTTCGTCTTCGCGTGGTGCCGACCAAGCTCGCGGTGCGAAGCGACCCGCAGCTTCTTCGCCGCATCCTGCAGAACTTCATTTCCAACGCACTTCGTTACACCCGCGAAGGCGACATCCTGCTGGGTGCGCGGCGCATGGGCAACGAGGTACGCCTGGAAGTGTGGGATACCGGCCCCGGTATTGCGGAAGAACAGCGCGCGCGCATTTTCGGGGAGTTCCAGCGACTGGACCGACCGTCGCCCTGGGGCGAAAAAGGACTGGGCCTTGGCTTGTCCATCTGCGAACGCATCGCCGGCATTCTCAACCACAAGCTGGAGCTGGACTCGCGCGTGGGCAAGGGCAGTCGTTTCGCCGTACGCGTGCCGCGCGCCGAGAGCGCCATACCGCGTCGCCGTGCGAATGCGCATCCGGTATCGAGTGAGCAGTTGCCGCTGACGGTGCTGTGCCTCGACAACGACCCCGCCATTCTCGACGGCATGCGCGCGTTATTGCAGCGCTGGGGCGTGGACTGCCGCACGGCGCTTGATGTTGCGGAGGCGGAGCAGGAGTTGCGTCGCGGCGGCATCGACCTGGTGCTCGCCGACTATCATCTCAATGATGATCTCGATGGACTCCAGGCGCTCGATGATTTGCGCAGCGTGCTTGGCGAGTTGCCGCCGGTTGCGATGATCACCGCCGATGGCAGCAGTGAGTTGAAGCAGCGCGCACGTGCGCTGGGTTATCCCATCCTGCATAAGCCTGTGCGCCCCGCGGCTCTGCGCGCTCTGTTGAGTGCGCTGGTGAGGCGACAGACGGCTTGAGGCGGTACCCGCGCTTCAGTTTTCCTCATCGTCCGGAAGCGACGGCATGGCTTCCTGGTCGATGGCCAGGTGACTCGCTGCCAACGCGACCTGCGTGCGGTTGTTCACGCCCAGCTTCCGCATGATCGCCGTCATGTGCGCTTTCACGGTGGCCTCGGAAACACCCAGGTCATAAGCGATCTGCTTGTTGAGCAGACCTTCGGCGATCATGGTCAGCACGCGAAATTGCTGCGGCGTCAGCGTGGCTATGCGGTCGGCAACGGCCGCTTCGTCAGGCTTCAGTTCCGCGCCGCCACCGACCAACTGATGCGGCAGCCACACGTCGCCGTCGAGCACCTTGCGGATCGCCGTGATGATGTCTTCGCCCGGCGTCGACTTGGGAATATAGGCCGACGCGCCATGGGCGAGCGCACGACGCGCGACGGCCACGTCCTCGTGTCCGGAGACCACGATGGTTGGCAGCCCCGGGTTCTGCCCGCGGATATGAGCCAGCGCGGAATACCCACGTGCGCCTGGCATATGCAGGTCGAGCAGTAGCAGCTCGGCGTCGGGATATTGCTCGATCAGGCCCAGCAACGAATAGACGCTGTCGGCGCTGTGCACGCTGGCTTCGGGAATCGCTGCGACCACGGCACGTTGCAAGGCGTCGCGAAACAGCGGGTGGTCATCGGCAATAAGTACGTCAGGCATAAAATCCTTAGCTTCCCTGTAGGAGCGCACCCTGTGCGCGACCGCCGTTGGCGAGGCGGCTGATCAAGGGAGTGAGCGACGCGGTGCGGATGTTCATGGTGATTCATCACAGAGATACATCGTCGTTCCGCGGTCGCGCTCAGGGTGCGCTCCTACATGGGGTTTTCCAGGCTTATTTGATGAGTCGTTCGTCCACCAGATTCTTCACCACGCCCGGATCGGCCAGCGTGGAGATGTCGCCAAGCTGGTCAGGCTGGTTCTCGCCGATCTTGCGCAGGATGCGGCGCATGATCTTGCCCGAGCGCGTCTTCGGCAGGCCCGGCGCCCACTGCAGGAAATCCGGCGTGGCGATGGGGCCGATCTCCTTGCGCACCCAGGCCACGAGTTCCTTGCGCAGTTCGTCGCTGCCTTGTTCGCCGGCCACCAGCGTCACGAACGCGTAGATGCCCTGGCCCTTGATGTCATGCGGCGCGCCCACCACGGCGGCCTCGGCCACCTTGGGATGCGAGACCAGCGCGCTTTCCACTTCGGCCGTGCCAATGCGATGGCCGCTTACGTTGATCACGTCATCCACGCGACCGGTGATCCAGTAGTAACCGTCTTCATCGCGGCGCACGCCATCACCGGTGAAGTAGTTGCCCGGATACGCGCTGAAGTACGTGTCGATGAAACGCTGGTGGTCGCCGTATACCGTGCGCATCTGGCCCGGCCACGAATCGGTGATGATCAGGTTGCCTTCGGTGGCCCCGTCGAGCACGGCACCGCCCGCATCCACAATCGCCGGCTTGACGCCGAAGAATGGCAGCGTGGCCGAACCGGGGTTTTCGTCGATGGCGCCGGCCAGCGGCGTGATCAGGATGCCGCCGGTTTCGGTCTGCCACCAGGTATCCACGATGGGACAACGCTCATCACCCACCACGCGGTAGTACCACTCCCACGCTTCCGGATTGATCGGTTCGCCCACGGAACCCAGCAGGCGCAACGACGCGCGCGAAGCCTTCTTCACTGGGCCTTCGCCTTCGCGCATCAATGCGCGGATGGCGGTCGGTGCGGTGTAGAACAGCGTGACCTTGTGCTTGTCCACCACGTTCCAGAAGCGACTGGTGTCCGGGTAATTCGGCACGCCGTCGAACATCACCGTGGTGGCGCCGTTGGCGAGCGGACCATAGACGACGTAGCTGTGGCCGGTGACCCAACCCACGTCGGCGGTGCACCAGTAGACGTCGTCCTCGCGCAGGTCGAAAACCAGTTCATGCGTGTAGCTGGCATAGACGAGATAGCCGCCGGACGTATGCAGTACGCCCTTCGGCTTGCCGGTAGAACCGGAGGTGTAAAGGATGAAGAGCGGATGCTCCGCTTCCACCGGCATCGGCGGGCAATCGGTGGACTGGCCTTCCATCAGCGTGTGGTAGTAACGGTCGCGCGGCGACTGCATGGCCACGGCGCTGCCGGTACGGCGCACCACGATCACCGTTTCCACGCTGTTGGTGCCCGGGCGTTCCAGTGCGGCATCCACGTTGGCCTTCAGCGGGATCTTCTTGCCACCACGCACGCCTTCGTCGGCGGTCACCACCACCTTGCAGGTGGAATCGGCGATACGGCCGGCGAGCGAATCGGGCGAGAAGCCGCCGAACACCACGGAGTGGATGGCGCCGATGCGTGCGCAGGCCAGCATGGCCACGGCCGCTTCGGGGATCATCGGCATATAGACGGCTACACGGTCGCCCTTGGTCACGCCAAGGTGCTTGAGCGTGTTGGCGAACTTGCACACTTCGGCGTGCAATTCCTTGTAGGTGATGTGGCGCGACTCGTTCGGGTCGTCGCCTTCGAAGATGATGGCGGTCTTGTCGCCGCGCTCGGCCAGGTGGCGATCCAGGCAGTTGGCCGAGACGTTCAGCTCGCCGTCTTCGTACCAGCGGATGTGCAGGTCCTTGGGATTGAACGAGACGTTCTTGATCTTCGTCGGCGCCTTGCTCCATTCAAGACGCTGGCCGATCTTGCCCCAGAAGCCCTCCGGGTCCTTCACCGACTCGGCATAGAGCCGCTGGTAGTCGTCCTTGCGGACGCGGGCCTTGGCGGCGACATCGGGCTTGACGGGGTAGACCTTGCTCATCTTAAGGCTCCTGCGGCCGGCCCTGCCGGCCTCCTCTAGCGTTGAATGTGCCGCTCTCCACGGCGTAGCGCCCGAGTGTATCCGTTGGCCGGTGATCGGTACGTTTCCGCGTGAACATCCCCGGTTTCGACTTTGGTCGAGGTTCGACCAATGGTGAATAGGCGCTCGCAATGCAGCATGGACATGCTCGGGTGGTCATCTCGACCTGGGGAGGCCTGCCATGACACTGCCTACGACCGCCCGACGCCACCGCATCCTCGCGCTCAGCATTGCCTGTGCGCTATGTCTGCCGCTTGGCGTCCACGCGCAAAGCACGACCACCACCACGAAGACCAAGAGCGGCACGCGCGAACAACAACTCGAGCAACGCGTGAACCAGCTCGAACAGGAACTGGCCGAACTGAAGGCCATGATCCAGGAACAGAAGACCGCCACCACGCAGGCCACGCAAACGGCCCAGCAGGCGCAGGTTGCCGCCACGCAGGCGCAGACCACGGCGCAGGCCACCCAGACCAAGGTGGAAGCCGCGCCCAAGCCGCAGTTCACCACGGCACCGGGATTGTCGGTGGCGTTGCACGGTTTCATCGATGCCACGGTGTTCACGCAGGACAAGACCTTCTCCAACTACGGCAACGGCCAGAACGCCGAGTTGCCGGCGCCGCCCACCGCGGCCAACAAGGCCAACGGCTACACCGGTTCGCTCAGCGGTGCTGACGTGCGCAACACGCGCTTCTGGCTCGACTTCACCGGCGCCAGGTTGAACGACAACTGGAACGGCAGCGGTCGCCTGGAGATGGACTTCTTCGGTGGCAACAACGGCACCGGCGCCTACGCGCAGCAGCAGCCGCTTCCGCGCCTGCGCCAGGCCTACATGGACATCAACAACCCCACCTGGGGCACCACGGTGCGCATCGGCCAGATGTGGGATCTCATGTTCCCGCTGGAAAACACGCCGACGTCGCTGTCGCATATCGCCTTCCCGCTGGGTTATGGCCAGGGCATCGTCGGCTGGCGCTATCCGGGCGTGATCGTGATGCAGGATCTCAACCACGGCTCCGATGGGGTGAAGTGGCGCTTCGATGTCGCCGTGCTGGAAGGCAACTGGAGCGGCCCGCAGAACGCCGCGGGTACGTCCACCATCAATTACCTCAACGGCGGTGCGGCCAACTTCAAACCGCAGGTCGAAGCGCGCCTGCATGCGCAGGGCAGCGACTGGCTGGCGTATCTCACCGCGCATTACTCGGAAATCGACCTGCACGGCGTGGGCGATATCACCGCCAAGCCGCCGCGTGACAACCTGCAGAGCATCGGCTACGACCTGGGCGGCCAATGGAAGCCCGGTCCGTGGACCTTCAAGGGTTTGGTCTATACCGGCAAGGCGCTGGGTGAAATCTTTGGCGCCATGTCCCAGTTCGGCAACATCAAGGAAGCGGGCGGCTTCGCGCAGGCCAGCTACAACTTCACGCCGAAGTGGAGCGTCAACGGCTTCTTCGCCGCGGCGCGTCCCAACCGCGACGACGTGATGGCATGGACCGCGGCCGGTACGGCGGCCGCACCGGGCGTGGGCCTGCTGCGCAACAACATGTCTGCCTTGAGCCTGCAATATGCGTCGGGTAACTACGAGCTTGGGGTGGAATGGATTTATGACGACGTGCGCTACCAGCTGAAGAATTCCGCCTCCAGCCAGACCACGAACGGCAACCAGGTCAGCTTCAGCGGCATGTACAAGTTCTGACGCACGGCGGTGGCGGCGCGGAGGGCGTCGTCACCGGAACGACCGGGCAGGGCAACGGGAGGCGCTTTACCCGGGGAAGGGAAGGAAACCATACCGAGTGGCGTACGCCGCTCCGGTGGCTGGCAGGCCGAAACTGCCGCTACCGATCCGATTGGGCGTGACAACTGAGGGCTTCATCATGGCTACGACCGCCGTCGACATGCGGGGATCGCTCGACACCGGCCACCGCCGCGTCATCCTGGCTTCCAGCCTGGGCACCGTGTTCGAGTGGTACGACTTCTACCTTTACGGCTCGCTCGCCGCGCTGATCGGCAAGCACTTCTTCAGCGGGCTCAACGAAACCAGCCAATTCATCTTTGCGCTGCTCGCCTTCGCCGCCGGCTTCGCGGTGCGCCCGTTCGGCGCCATCGTGTTTGGCCGCCTGGGGGACATGATCGGCCGCAAGCACACCTTCCTCATCACCATCATCATCATGGGCCTGTCGACCTTCCTGGTCGGTGTGCTGCCCAACTACTCGTCCATCGGTGTGGCGGCGCCCGTCATCCTGATCTCGCTGCGTTTGCTGCAGGGCCTGGCGCTTGGTGGCGAATACGGTGGTGCGGCGACGTACGTGGCCGAACATGCACCCAAGGGCAAGCGCGGCCTGTACACCAGCTTCATCCAGATCACGGCCACGTTCGGCCTGTTCCTGTCGCTGCTGGTCATCCTGGGTTCGCGCCTGTGGCTGGGCACCGAGGCGTTCGAGGACTGGGGCTGGCGCATCCCGTTCGGCATCTCGCTGTTGCTGCTGATCGTGTCGGTGTACATCCGCATGCAGCTGCATGAGTCGCCGGTGTTCCAGCAGATGAAGGCCGAGGGCAAGCAGTCCAAGGCGCCGCTGACCGAAGCGTTTGGCCAGTGGAAGAACCTCAAGCTGGTGATCCTGGCACTGCTCGGCGCAACGGCCGGCCAGGCGGTGGTGTGGTACACGGGCCAGTTCTACGCGCTCTACTTCCTTACGCAGAGCCTGAAGATCGACGGCACCACGGCCAACCTGCTGATTGCCGCGGCACTCGCCATCGGCACGCCGTTCTTCGTGCTGTTTGGATGGCTATCCGATCGCATCGGCCGCAAGACCATCGTGCTCGCCGGCTGCCTGCTTGCCGCACTCACCTACTTCCCGATCTTCAAGGGCCTCACGCACTTCGGCAATCCCGCCATTGAAGCGGCGGCGGCAACATCACCGGTGAAGGTGGTGGCCGATCCCAAGGCGTGCAGCTTCCAGTTCGATCCCGTGGGCAAGGCGAAATTCACCAGCTCGTGCGACGTGGCCAAGAGCGCGCTGGCGAAGAAGGGCATTCCTTACTCCAACGTGGCGGCCGAACCGGGCAGCGTGGCGGAAGTGAAGATTGGTGATCGCACCATCAGCTCATTCGAAGGCGCATCGCTGGATGGCAAGGCATTCGCTGCGCAGAGCAAGGACTTCGGCACGCAACTCGGTGGTGCGTTGAAGGCAGCAGGCTATCCGGACAAGGCCGATCCCGCCCAGTCCAACTACGGCATGCTGATCGTGCTGCTGGCCATCCTCGTCTTCTACGTGACGATGGTGTACGGGCCGATTGCCGCGTGGCTGGTGGAAATGTTCCCCACGCGCATCCGCTACACGTCGATGAGCTTGCCGTATCACATCGGCAACGGCTGGTTCGGCGGTTTTGTTCCCACCATCGGTTTCATGCTGGTGGCGTGGAAGGGCGATATCTACTACGGCCTCTGGTATCCGATCATCGTGGCCATTGCCACGTTCTTCATCGGCCTGCTGTTCCTGCGGGAAACCAAGGACGTCGATATCGCCCATTGAGCGAAAGACGAGGCAGACAAAAGGCGCGACGGGTAACCGCCGCGCCTTTTGCTTTTGCGCTGACGCCGTGGCGGGAACTACACGCGGCGTATCAGTCCTACGATGACCAGCAACACCACCGCGCCGATCATGGCATGCAGCACGCTGTTGAGGATGGGGCCGCCCACGGCGAAGTGTACGCCAAGGCGAGGAAGCAGCCAGCCGGCGAAGAACGCGCCGATGATGCCGATCACGATATTGCCGAGCAGCCCGAAGCCAAATCCCTGCACGATGAGCCCGGCCAGCCAGCCGGCAATCGCGCCGATCAACAGGAAAATAAGCAGGCCTTCCACAGTCATCGCACGCTCCTCACATGGCATCGGTGCGCGAAGTATCCACAGCCGGCGGTCGCATGGGTGTGATGCAGGAACCTGCCTTCAGGGCGCGGTTGGCGATGTCAGGAAACCGTGCATGCCAAGGCGGTCACGGGTGACATCGATCGCGTCGCTCTACTATGGTCGCGGCCATGGCGAAGCACGGCACCGGGAGGGCGCCGCATGCCCCACGTCGAACGCGGAAGCGAAACACCCGAATCCGGCATGCGCATGCGTTGGCACCGCGCGTTGGGATGGAGCGCACTGGCGCTTGATCACCTGAAACCCGTGCGGGTGTCGCTGATCATTCTCGCCGTTGCGGTGTTCGTCGCCATTGGCGTGGACCAGGCGGCGGAACTCTTCCTTATCGCGCTGTGGACCGATCCCAACGCCTGGCGATATGTCGCCTTGCTCGCCACCAGCGCGTTGCTTGGCCTGGCGATGTGGCATGCCGCGCGCAACGCGTATCGCCTGAGCTATCCGCGATGGCCCGCATTGCAGGATGAACGCGCCGCGCCATTGCGCGACTGGTTACCGCGTGTACTCGGTGCGCTGGTTCCCCTGCTCGTTTGTCTTGGCTATGTGTTTGCGCTGGCCAAGTTGCCGCATGGACCTTGCGGCGTCGTCACTGATCATTGCGCGCAGCGAAGCTGGCGAGCGTTGGGCTTGCTGGCCGAGTCCGCTGCGCTGATCGTGTTTCTCACCACGCGCCGGCGTTTGTGGCGAGCGGTGGCACAGCGTGTTCCGCGCATGGCCGCGTTGGCCTCGCGGCCCCAGGATGAATCGCGAGTGTCGCGTATCCGCGATCTCGGCACCTTCCCCGTCGTGATGTATGTCGTTGTCGTGGCACTCAACGTGCTCGCCACGGTGTTGATCGCTTTCATGCCCGAACTGCTGGATGGCATCGGGCCGCTCGCGATCCTGCTCATCGCAGCCACCTTCCTCTGCTACAGCGGAGGCTTGCTGTGCATGATCGGCGATCGGCACGGGATTCCCTTGCTCACGCTCATGCTCTCGCTGACGACCGTGTTGCACGCCCTGCATCTGAACGACAACCACAAAGTGCGCCAGTACCCGACGATGAGCACGCACGAGCCTCCTGCGTTGCAGCCGGTGGATACACGGCCTGCGTTCGATGCTTACGTGGATGCGTGGCTGACGGACCGTTGCACGGGGCGTGATCCCTGTCCCGTGATCCTGGTTTCCTCGGAAGGTGGCGGCATTCGCGGCGCGGCCTGGACGGCGCAGGTATTGGGTCGGCTCACCGCGATAACCCAACCCGCTGGCGTGGTGAATGGCGAACCGCTGTTCGCCCGGTACATGCTGGCGGCAAGCGGCGTGTCGGGTGGAAGTCTGGGGCTGGCTGTCTATGTGGCGTCGTTGGCGCAACCGCAGCCCACGGACACATCGACGCTGGAGGCTCGCGCGCAAACCATGTTGAGCCATGACTTTCTCGCGCCCACGCTGGCCAACGCGTTCTTCGTCGACTTCACGCAACGCTGGTTGCCGGGCGCATGGATGGATGACCGTTCGCGTGCATTGACGCGTGCGTGGGAATCCGCGGCACGCAAGGAGGGCATGCCGGCATTCGCGCAGCCTTTCTCGGCGTTGTATGCACAGGGTGGCGCACCTGCATCGCTTCCCGCGCTGTTCCTCAACAGCACGACGGTGGCCGACGGCAAGCGGTTCGTCCAGCACCCGTTCCAGCCGATAGCCACGCCGCAACGGCAACCCTGGACGGCGGGTCTCGACGGTTCGAGCTGGCTCGATCCACGCGTACCGTTGAGCGAAGTGGTGCTCAACAGCGCACGCTTCACCTATGTCAGCCCTGCCGGCACTCTGGAGGCGCACATGGCCAACCCGCCGGTGCCTGCACGCATGCAGCTGGTTGACGGTGGCTACTTCGAAAACTCCGGCACCACGACCTTGCTTGAATTGATGCGCCTGGTGCGCGGTCGTGCCCGCTTGCATGGCATCGCCTTGCGTTTCATCGTTATCCACATCAGCAACGATCCCTTGATGATCGACTTCATCGATCAGCACGACCCGGCCCATCCCATGCCGCTCTATTCCGTCGCATGCCCTGCTGCGCCCGGCATGGCGCACGAGCACGTCAGCGGTGAAGCCATCGCACCGCTCGATGCCCTGCTTGGCACGCGCACGTCACGTGGCGAATACGCGCGCGTGCAACTGCTCAATGTTATGCATCCGGATGCAGCCAACCCGGGTGCGGGCGACATGCTTTGGCATTTTCGACTTTGCCCGGGCAATTACCCCATTCCCTTGGGATGGACCATTTCCTCGCCCGTGTTTAGCGAGCTGGGACGGCAGCTGGACAACTATCCCTTGCAAGCCATGGGCACCGCGTTGCGCGAGCAACTGGCGCCCGTGCCTTGATGCGCAAGGTGTCGCGCTGGCTGAGACATGGGCGGTGCACACTGGCGGCATGCCCGAATCCTTTCTTCCTCCGCAGGCCCTGAAGGGTCGTGGCGCCGCTTCCAACCCGGAAGGGCGCTTCGAGTCGATCCGCCATCGCGCGGAGGACGACGGCTGGCAAAGCCTGCTGCTCGACGAGCAGGCGCCGCGGCCGCGCACCGAGGTGACGGAAGAACGCGCGCGCAGCGTGATCACGCGCAACGATTCGCCGGACATCCATTTCGACCAGGCGCTCAATCCCTATCGTGGTTGCGAGCACGGTTGCATCTATTGTTTTGCGCGCCCATCGCACAGCTATATCAACCTGTCGCCCGGTCTCGACTTCGAAACCAAGCTGCGTGCCAAGAGCAACCTTGCCGAAGTGTTGCGACATGAACTGGCGCGGCCGTCGTACTCGGTGAGCCCGATCAACATCGGCAGCAACACCGATCCGTACCAGCCGATCGAACGTCGCTGGAGGCTCACGCGTGCGGCGCTGGAAGTGCTGGCCGAATGCAAGCATCCATGCACCATCGTCACCAAGAACGCGATGGTGGAACGTGACCTGGACATCCTGGCGCCGATGGCGAAAGAAAACCTCGTGCAGGTGTTTGTGTCCATCAATTCGCTGGACAACCATCTCGCCGCCAAGCTCGAACCGCGCGCGAGTGCGCCGCACCGCCGCATCAAGGCCGTGCGTGCCTTGCATGAAGCCGGTGTGCCGGTGGGCGTGCTGGTGGCGCCGATCATTCCGGCGTTGAACGATCGCGACATGGAAGCCGTGCTCGAACAGGCGGCGGATGCTGGCGCGAGTTGCGCGGGGTACACCACGCTGCGCCTGCCGTACGAGCTGAAAGCGTTGTTTCGCGAATGGCTGGCGTTGCATTTCCCACAGCGTGCCGCGCACGTGATGAGCCTGGTGCAGCAGATGCACAGCGGCCGCGATTACGACAGCGACTTCCGCACGCGCATGCGCGGGCAGGGGGTGTTCGCCGAACTCATCCGTCGCCGTTTCGATGTTGCCTGCCGCAGGCACGGTTTTGGCCGTGCCCGCGAACTGTGGCTGGATACGACGAAGTTCATGCCGCCGCGCAAGCCGTCACCGCAGGGGCAATTGTTCTAAAAGCGGCTCAACCGTTCGGCATGAACACGTGTGGACGCTTGCGCCACGCCGCCATGCCGCGGCGGCCGATCCAGGCCATGGCAATGGCCACCAGTGTCCACCCACCAAGCACGGCGACCACGAACGATGTGGCCGGCACCCATGGATGCTTGCCGACCGTGCTGCTGGGCAGGAACGACGTGCAGCCGAGCAGCAGGCTGATGGCGATCATCAGCGCGAAGGTGCCCCAGCCCGGCAGCGGTCGGCCCGCGACGATGCCGAGTACGCACACGATCAGCGCCGCGATGCAGCCAAGCTGACCCACCACGATCATCAGCATGGTGGTGCCGGCGGCGTGCGTGGCGATCATCATGCCGACGAGCAGGATCAACGCCATCACCTGCAGTCGCAATGGACGTCCAATGGCCGTGGACAGCAGGTGGCATTTGGCCGATGCGGCATCGCCCAGGCCTGGCATCAGTGCGAGCAGCGGCAGTTCGGCGTTGGGTTTGCGCCAGCGCTGCTGCATCAGCATCACGGTCATGAAGGTCATGCCCATGGCGCCGAACAGGCAGATCCAGCCACCCATCAACGCCAGGAACGGGTACCAGAACGACGGCGACAGGCCGTGGTCCTGCGAAAAGATGAGGAACATCACCAGGAACGGCAGTGTCATCGCGGCGAGCGTGGGAACGACGGCGCGTACACGCCCCATTGCCGTCAGCGGCAGATACCAGCCGCCCAGCGCAACACGCATGCTGTTGCTGGGATAGAGCGGACCGACGCGACGAAGATCGGCGCGGGGTTGCATCCAGTCCGGGCGCTGGCGCGCCTGCGCCGTGCTGTCCAGGCCGTTCATGCCACCCCAGCCGGACCACTGGCTGCGGCGGTATTGCAACACCAGTGCGCCCGACACGCCGGACTGGTTCTGCGGTGCCGTGGCTATCACCGTGCGCCAGCGCCAGGCGCACAGGACAAGCAGCGCCAGCAAGATCGCGCCGGTCAACAGCGTGAAGCGTGGATCGTCGACGCCGGGCAGATGGAATGTGCGCGACAAGCCGCTGAACAGCACGGGTACCACACCCGTGAACATGGCGAAGTAGCGCGGCAACAAGGCGAGGCTCAGGCCTCCCGCGATGGCGAGCGATGACACCAGGATCATCGGCGCAATGTCATTGCCGTCCGCGAGTGCGACCAGTACGGTCGGCATCAGGCTGAGCACCGCATAGAAGATCACCGCGAAGGTCGCGCTGCGTTTCAGTCCGGGAATGCAAAGCCAATGTGCATCCACCGCCAGCAACGTGATGCTGGAGAGATAGAACGCCCACAGATAGAACAGACCCGCGCTGTAGAGACCCACCACGGCCCACGCCCAATGGACCTTGCTGGAAAATATGCCCAGGCAAACAGCAGCGATCACGCACACGGCAAGCACGCCAAACGCAAGCCAGCGCATGGCGGCATGCGTGGAATACCAGGGAGCGGCCAACGCCGCGCGCGCGTTCATCCGGCAATCTCCACGAACAGGTCTTCCAGCCCCAGCGCATCAACACGTGCGCCGGGCAGATACGCGGCTTCCGGCCAGCGGCCATCTGCTTGGCGTTCAACCACCAGACTCAGACTGCCGTCGGCATGACGACGCTGGCCCAGCGTGTTCGACGGCGCGGCAGCGGACATATGCGCCGGAAGCCACAGTCGCGCGAAACGTTCCTTGGTGTCGTCCACCGGGCATTGCAGCAGCAACTTGCCGTTGTGCAGGAACGCGATGTCTGACGCCACGCGTTCCAGATCGGACACGATGTGCGTGGAGAACAGCACCGTGGTGCCTGCTTCACCCGCGCGCAATGCGATTTCGCGCAGCAGGTCGCGACGCGCGACGGGATCGAGAGCCGCCGCCGGTTCGTCGAGCACCAGCAGTTGCGGTTGCGACGCCAGGGCGCGGATCAGATCCACGCGCTGGCGTTCACCCGGTGAGAGTTTGCCGAGCACGCGGTTGGGCTGGATGTCCCACGCATGCAGCATGTCCTTGGCGAACCTGGCGTCCCACGCAGGATAGAAGCGACCCACGTAGTCGAGCATCTGTTGCGAGGTGAGCCAGGCCAGCGCCTCGGGTTGCTGCGGCACATACGCGATGCGCGCCTTGGCGCGATCGGACAGCGCGAGTGCGGGTTCGCCGAATACCCACGCAGTGCCGGTGTGCGGTTTGAGCAGGCCGACCATCGCGCGGATCAGCGTGGACTTGCCCGCGCCGTTGCGACCGATCAGGCCAAGCACGCTGCCCGGCGAAAGCGAGAGGTCGATGCCGTTGAGCACGGCACCGTCGCCGTAACCGTGGGTGAGGCCTTGCACCGCCAGCGGTGCGTCGTCGTCAGAGATGGAACGCAGTACGGCATTCATCGAACTACCCTCGCAGTCGAATCCCTTGCAGACCGGCGATGCTCGCCGGCGTTATCAATGCGTTGTTCAATCCTCGAGCAGGCGGCCCAGGCGTCGCAGCACCGGGTCCGACGGCAGCTCCAGTTCCTGTGCATGCCGGGCCAGCGCCTGCAATTGCGGCTCCAGCAGGGTCATGCGCTGTGCCTGGGTGGCATTGCCCCTGGTGGTGGCGGCCACCGCCATGCCCTTGCCGCGCAGGCGTTCGAGCAAGCCTTCGGTTTCCGCCATGCCGTAGGCGCGCGACACCGTCATCGGATTGATGGCGTGAAAACCCGCGACATCGCGCACCGACGGCAACAGGTCGCCTGCCGACAACTGGCCACCGGCAATCATCCGGCGCAGCTGTTCCACGATCTGCCGGTAGATGGGCTCGGCAGAGGTGGGTTGTATGGCGAACATCGAGGCATCCATGTGTATTAATACAACAATACACTTGGCCTGCGTGCAATAGGCCGGATGGCAGGGGCATGAAAAAAGCCGCCGGTGCGGACACCGGCGGCCTATGGATAACTGCGGGGAAACTCAGTTCGAGGGCGGCAGGTATTTCTGGAACCACATCAGTGCGCGCTGCAGTACATCGCGCTGGTGGTCCGCGTCGACAAAGTGATGGCCTTCGTTCGGATACACCACCAGCGACGTCGGCACGCCGAGCGCACGCAGCGCATGCCAGTACTCGAACGACTGTGGCGCCGGGCATTCCGCATCGCGGTCACCCACCACCACCAGCGTCGGCGACCTGGTCTGCTTGATGAAGTTGATCGCCGAACTCTTGGCGTACACCTGCGGGTCGTCGTACACCGACGCGCCGAAGAACGGGATCATCCACTGGTCGATCAGGTTCTGGCCGTAATAGCTCTGCCAGTTCGCGATGCCCGCGCCCGCCACCACGGCGCGGAAGCGCGTGGTCTGCGTGGGAATGAACATGCTCATGAAGCCGCCGTAGCTCCAGCCGGTGAGGCCAAGCCGCTTGTCGTCGACGGGCAGTGTCTTCTCGATGGTGTCGATGCCGGTGAGGATGTCGCGCAGGTCACCGTGGCCGAAGTCCTTGCGGTTCGCCTGCACATACGCCTCGCCCTGGCCAAAGCTGCCACGCGGGTTGGGCATGAACACGAAATAGCCCAGTGCAGAGAACGGCACGCCACCGAAGCCGACACCCGGCCAGCGCGGCATCACCGCGCTCGACGGACCGCCGTGCACGGTGACGATCATCGGGTAGGTCTTCTTCGCGTCGTAGTCGGCCGGATACAGCAGCCAGCCCTGCACGTGGCGACCTTCGTTGTCCCACTCCACCGACTCGGCCTTGCCCCAACCCGGCTTGAGATCGGCGTTGAAGCGAGTGACGGCTGGCGGCGGTGTGTCTCCCAGCGCGCCGGCATGCACTTCGGCCGCTTCCGCGTACGAGCTCTGGATGAAGGCAACCTTGGCGCGGTCGTTCGAAAGCGACAGCGCCATCTCCGCGCTGCCGTCGCCGATGCTGGCGGGCAGGGTGAACAGCGTGCGCGTGGGTGTCGCCGCCTGCGCGGTGACGTCGTACTCGGCGACCTGGCTCTGGCCGTTGCTGACCTGCGCCACCACCATCTTCTGTGCGCTGGTCCAGGCGAACCAGGCCGGCGTCACGCGCGTGTTGGGCGTGAGATTGGTTGGCTCGCCACCATTGGCGGCGACGGCGTAGATGTCGCCGCCCGTTGCACCCTGGTCGCTCATCAGGCCGCCGATGAAGGCAATGCGCTGGCCATCCGGCGACCAGCGCGGCAGCGCGATCTGCAGGCCGTGCAGCGAGCCCTTCACGGTGGTCGG
The DNA here is from genome assembly GCF_003121485.1 of Dyella sp. C11. Classification (GTDB taxonomy): domain Bacteria; phylum Pseudomonadota; class Gammaproteobacteria; order Xanthomonadales; family Rhodanobacteraceae; genus Dyella. The sequence continues at coordinate 141,182 of NZ_QAVX01000004.1, forward strand.
ATCGAGAATGGCGGTGGCCTTGGCCTCTGCCTGCGCGGCTTGCACGTAAAGCTTGGCTACCCACCAGTTGTTGTCGCCCGGCGGTGGTGCGCCGGTAAACGCGATGCGCTGGCTGTCCGGCGACCAGCCGAATTCGTAGACGTAGGTGTTCTCGGGCGAGAGCAGGTGCACGGCGCCGCCCGCGGCATCCACCGTGGCCACGCGCTGCACTTCCAGGCCATCCACGCCGATTTCGCCCGACGCCGGCTTGGCTGCATACACCGCGCTCGCGCGACGCGTGCCGTTGGGCACGTAGAGGAAGCCCAGCGACTTGCCATCCGGCGACCAGCTGAAACCCTGCGCCACGCCCGGCAACGTGGCCATGTGCCGCGGCGATTCCTTGGCCTGTGCGTCGGCGATCAACAGATCTTTCTGCCGACCACTGCCGCTGGTGCAATTGGCAACGTAGGCCAGATGACGCGAATCGGGCGCCCAGGCGGGATCAGTTTCGTTGCAGTCGCCTGCCTTGGCGTTGATGCGATGCGCGTTGCTGCCGTCGGCAGCCGCCACTTCGATCACGTCCCTGCCGGCCGTGCGCACGACCCAGGCGAGCTGGCTGCCATCCGGCGACAGCTGCACCGCATTGATGGCGCGGGCCTTGCCGAGGTCGGCGAGCAGCTTCTCAATGCGCGGATCGACAGCAGGCGCGGCGTGGACGGAGGAAACAAACGCCACCGCCATCAGAGGCAGCAGGAGGCGGGCAGGGTGTTGCATGGCACGAGCCTGTGTTGCGGGGAAAGGCCCAAGCTTACAGGCGCAGGAGCCCTGTGTAGGAGCGCACTTGTGCGCGACCGTCCGGTCGAGCCTATCGAGGCGTCTCGGGCCTGCGGTCGCGCACAAGTGCGCTCCTACACGAGACGATGGGGTACCTCAGTGGGTAGCCGCAGCCTGCTGCTGGCGCGCTTCCTGGATGGCCGCAATCTTCGCCCGGATGGCTGGCATGGCGGCCAGCGTGGCGCGCTCGCCTTCCATGATGGCCTGATCCTTCTGCTCGAAATCCGTCGCGCCGATCTGGTTCACCTTGGGGCGGATCACGATGTCCGCGCGTGCCAGCTCCTGCTCACCGAGCTTCTGGCCCATGATGCTGATGGACTGGTTGACGATGTTGAGCATGCCCTGTGGATTGCTGCCGCTGGCCTTGCTGGAGATATCCACAGCGATCCCCACATCCGCGCCGAGCTGGCGCGCAGCATCCACTGGCACCGGGCTCACCACGCCGCCGTCCACGTAATGCTTGCCGTTGATGTCCACCGGCTCGAACACGCCGGGGATGCTGCTGGAGGCGCGCACCGCCTGCCCGGTGTTGCCTCGCACGAACACCGTGCGCTGTCCGGTTTCCAACTGCGTCGACACGGCGGCGAAGGGCTTGTCGAGCTTGTCCAGCGGACGGTTCTTCACCATCTGGTTCACGTAGTCCTGCAGCTTCTGGCCCTGCACCACGCCGCCGGAGAACAGGCGCACGTCGCGGATGCTCGACTGATCCAGCGAAATGGCCGTTTCCTGCAGCTGGAACGCATCCATGCCGCTGGCATAAAGCGCACCGACCACGCTGCCGGCACTGGTGCCGGACACTACGTCCGGGCGAATGCCGTTGGCTTCCAGCATCTTGATCACGCCGATATGCGCAAAGCCCTTGGCGGCACCGCCACCGAGCGCCAGCCCAATGCGCAGCTTCACCACCGGCGGTGGCGCGATGGGCGCAGGCGGCGGCGTGGGCTTGGTGCCGAAGCAGGCGCACAGCACCAGGCTGGCGAGCAGGGGCAGGACAGGGCGAAAGCGGCGGATGGACGTCATGTCGATGGCGCAGGCGAGAAGAGGGAATGGCCGGCTCGCTGATCCATCAACAGGCCGGTGACTGGCGGGCGAGTGTAAGACCGCCAAGGGGCGTCATGATGGCGGGACGCGGCGCCCGTTGGGCGCCGGTCAGCTGCGGTAAGGCATCACCAGCGTGTCATCCCGGCGAAGGCCGGAGGCGCTTTCAACGGCTGACGTGCCGGTCATCCAGTATCGATAGGTCTGGATTGTCGCGACAAGACAATCCAGCGAACGATATCGCGGCAACCGACGACGACAGACCCTGGCTCCCGGCCTGCGCCGGTATGACGGCTGTGGGAACAGCGGCGAGATTCAACCCGCCGCGTCGGCCGTGACGTGGTAGTGCGTCGCCACTTCCACTTCCTTCTTCGAGCCAAGGAACACCGGCACGCGCTGGTGCAGCCCGGTCGGCTGAAGATCCATGATGCGCTCACGACCGGTGGTGGCCGCACCGCCCGCCTGTTCCACGATGAAGGCCATCGGGTTGGCTTCGTACATCAGGCGCAGCTTGCCGCCCTTGGACTTGATCTTGGCGTCCAGCGGATAGAAGAACACGCCGCCGCGCGTGATGATGCGATGCACGTCGGCCACCATCGAGGCGACCCAGCGCATGTTGAAGTCCTTGCCGCGCGGGCCGTCCGTGCCCGCGAGCAGCTCCCCGATGTAGCGCTGCATGGGCGCTTCCCAGTGGCGCTGGTTGGACATGTTGATGGCGAACTCAGCGGTCTCTTCCGGAATGCGGATGTCGCGACGGCTGAGGATGAAGCTGCCCACTTCACGATCCAGCGTGAATTCGTGCGTGCCGTGGCCGAACGTGAGTACGAACACGGTGGCCGGGCCGTACACCACGTAACCGGCGGCCAGCTGCGTGGTACCTGCCTGCAGGAAGTGCTCGGCCTTCGGTTCCGTGATGCCGTCCGGGCAGCGCAGCACCGAGAAGATGGTGCCAACGGAAATGTTCACGTCGATGTTGGAGCTGCCATCCAGGGGATCGAACAGCAGCAGGTGGTGACCCTTCGGGTACATGTCCGGAATGGGCTGCGGATCTTCCATTTCCTCCGACGCGCAGGCCGCCAGCTGGCCGCCCCAGGCGTTGGCTTCCAGCAGGATCTCGTTGGAGATCACGTCCAGCTTCTTCTGTGCCTCGCCCTGGATGTTGCCGGTGCCGGCCTCGCCAAGCACGCCGCCGATGGCGCCCTTGTTGGTGGCCACGGCAATGCGCTTGCAGGCGCGCGCCACGACTTCGATCAGGAGGGAAAGCTCGGCGTTGATGCGGCCGGCACGGCGTTCCTCGATGAGGAACTGGATGAGCGAGATGGACTTCATGGCAAACCCGCGGAAAAAGGTCCGCGTATTGTCCGGGACAAAACCGATACTTGTCAGCTCAAAAGCTGACCAGTGGGTTCATGTGTGTGTTCTGTAAACCTTTTCTGGTGAGCCACCAGCTGGCCCGGTCTACCCCTGTGGGAGCGCACCCTGTGCGCGACAGCGCCTCGCCGATATCGCGACAGCCGGTTGTCGATCTGCGCCATGGGGCGCCTGTCGCGCACAGGGTGCGCTCCCACATGGACTTCGCAGCGTCCTGCTGACAACACGCTGGCAGCAGGGGGTACGCAAACTGGGTCCCGTCAAAAGGAGGGACTCTCATGCGCGACACGGTGTATTTCCTGGCGTTCGATGGCTTCGCGGACTGGCATGCGGCGCATGCGCTCTGCGAGATCCGCCGTCCGGGCGAGTGGCAGTTGAAGACGGTGGGCTTCTCCATGCAGCCGGTGCTTTCCATGGCCGGTCTGCGCGTGGTGCCGGAGCTGACGCTGGAGGAGATGGATACCAAGCGCGCGGCGATGCTGATCGTGCCGGGTGGCTATCTGTGGGAACACGGCCATGACGACGAAGCCGTGGAAGCCGTGCGCCGCATGCATGCGGCGGGTACATCGGTAGCGGCCGTCGACAGTGGCGTGCTGGTGCTGGCCCAGGCGGGCATGCTGGATGCGCGTCGACACACCGGCAGCTGGCCGGGTCACCTCGGTGCGCATGTTCCCGCCTACACGGGTAGCGAGTTCTTTGCCGCCACCGCCCTCGCGGTGAGCGACGACGGCGTCATCACTGCCAGCCAGCTCGGCAGCGTGGAATTCGCCCGCGAGGTGATTCGCGCGCTCGATCTCTACAGCCCGAGCGATCGCGAGCACTGGTATCGCTTGTTCAAGCACGCCCTGCCGCCGCCGTGGTGCGCAGGTGAAGCCACCGCCGCTGTTGCGGCATGACTAGGAGAACGTCATGGCAGTTTCGCTTGGAAAGATCCTGATGGCCTACCGGCCGTTGTACCTGCGCGGCCTGTTGATGGATGGCCAATACCGCTTGCCCGTCAGCGAACCGAAACCCGCGCAGGGAACGAAGGAAAAAGTCAGCAAGGAAATCAGCGCCGCGCGCATGCCGGCATCACCGCGAACATGGCGAGGAGTACGTGCATGAAGCGCACGCATCAGGGAAGTTGCCATTGCGGCACCGTCCGCTACGAAGCGGATGTGGATCTCGCCGCCGGCACCGGGCGATGCAATTGCTCCATCTGCCGCAAGCTGCGTTTCTGGGGAGCCATGGCGGACCTGAAAACGTTTCGTGTCGTGAGTGGCGAAGACGCGCTGGTCGAATACCGCTTCGGCACCGACAGCACCAACAACCTGTTCTGCCGTCACTGCGGCACGCATTCGTTCCATCGTGGCTATGTCGAACAGATCGGCGGTGAATTCGTATCGGTCAACGTGGCCTGCCTGGATGACGTCAGCGACGAGGAGTGGGCCGCCGCTCCGATTCGCTATTCCGATGGGCGCGACAACAACTGGCGGAATGCGCCTGCCGTCACCAGCTATCTCTGATGTTTCCATCTCACCTTCCACGAGGATTGCGCCATGAGCGTGCCCAACGTGACCTTCTATCACGCACCCAACAGTCGCTCCGGTGGTGCCCGCGCGCTGCTGGAAGAACTGGGTGTGGGTTATGACCTGCAAGTGCTCAACCTGCGCAAGAACGAGCAGCATCAGTTCCCGTACACCACGGTGAATCCCATGGGCAAGGTGCCGGCCATCTGGCATCGCGGTGAACTGATCACCGAGCAACCGGCCGTCTATCTCTATCTCGCCGACCTGTATGCGGACAAAGGACTTGCACCACGCATCGACGATCCGTTGCGTGGGCCGTATCTGCGCTGGATGGTGTTCTACGGCTCGTGCTTCGAACCCGCCGCGGTGGATCGCGCGCTGAAACGCGAACCGGCGCCACCATCCACCTGTCCGTATGGCGATTGGGACACCATGTTCAACACCCTGGTAGCGCAGCTTGAACGCGGACCGTACATGTTGGGTGAGCGCTTCACCGCCGTCGACGTGTTATGGGGATGTGCGCTGAACTGGATGACGATGTTCAAGCTGGTGCCGGAATTGCCGGTGATCTGCGCCTATGTCGACCGCGTGATGAACAGGCCGGCGATGCGGCATGCCATGTCGCTGGATGCCGAGTTGGCCGCGGAGCAGGCGGAAGAACAGGCCGCCTGAGACAGCTCATGTCGTTGTCGTACAGCCCTGGTCGATACGCCATCGCGATGGTGGCGGAAGATAGCGCTCTCACTTCCCTGTCACGTTCATTCCGTGACTACCGGCGGTGGTTACGAACGCATTGCTCCGCCATCATTCACGAATGCGTCGCGCTGACCGACTCTTCCTCATTATTCACGCCCTGCGCGGTCGCCGCACCGCGCTGCAGGCGCGTCAGCTGGCGGGCACGCTTGGCGTATCGTTGCGCACGGTCTACCGCGATGTGGCCGACCTGCAGCTCTCCGGTGTACCCATCGAAGGCGAAGCCGGCGTGGGCTACCTGTTGCGCAAGGGCTCGGACATCCCGCCGCTGATGTTCACCGCCGACGAACTCGAATCGCTGGTGGTAGGCACGCGTTTCGTGCGTGCCTTCGCCGGGCAGAAACTGGCAGAGAGCGCACAGGCCGCGCTGCTCAAGATCGAAGCCGTGTTGCCGCCGGATTTGCGCGAACGCGCCACGCGTACGCGCATCTACGCACCCATCTGGCGTGACCAGACCAAGAGCGATTTCGCCGCGCTGATCGATCGCTTGAATGCGGCGATCACCGACAACCAGGTGCTCCGGCTCGATTACAGCGACGAAGCCGGCCGCACCAGCACGCGCGAAGTGGAACCGCTGTGCCTGGCCTTCTGGGGCGGTGCATGGACGCTGGGTACATGGTGTCGCCTGCGTGTGGGCTTCCGGAATTTCCGCCCCGACCGCATCTCCACGTGCACCATCACGGGTGAGCGATTTGGCGAAGCAGAAGGCAAGGATCTGGATGCCTACCTGCAAGCCATGCGCGGGTACTACGAGGGAATGGAAGGCTAAACACCCGCCGTCCCCGTGCTCCCTCTCCCCTCCGGGGAGAGGGTTGGGGTGAGGGGGGGGTGCTCGCCTCAACGTTGATCGCAGAACCAAGACAAAACAAAACCGGTCAAGAATCAACACAGCCCACACCCCACCCCACAATCCGCTACCCTCCAACCGCACCCGGCCGGAGGCGCCCATGTCCACGACCAACCCCACCGTCGTCGCCAAGGCGCCACCTTCCTGGCACCTCGACCTGATCGCCGGGCTCTCCATCGCCGGCCTGCTCATTCCCGAAGCCGTCGCCTACTCGGGCATTGCCAACCTGCCGCCGCAGGCGGGCGTCATTGCGCTGTTCGTGGGCCTGGCCACCTACGGATTGATGGGCCACAGCCGCTACGCCATCGTCTCCGCCACATCATCATCGGCTGCGGTGCTGGCGGCGGGAACGCTGGCGCTGGCCGGGGCGGACAATGTCTCTCGCGTTGCCATGGCTACCACGCTGGTGCTGCTTGGCGGCGTGTGCTTCCTCATCGCGGGCGCGGCGCGGTTGGGCGGGCTTTCCCATCTGATCGCGCGGCCGGTGCTGCGCGGCTACACGTTTGGGTTGGCCTGTGTGATTGCGGTGAAGCAGCTGCCGCATCTGATGGGTGTGGCCGATGTGCATGGGGACTTCATGCCGGCGTTGCTCGCCCAGCTGGCGAAAGTGCTGCCGCAGGTGAACCTGGCAGCCTTGGGTGCAGGCGTTGTCGCTTTGGTCTTGCTGTTCGCCTGCGAGCGTGTTCGACGCTTGCCGGGCAGCCTGGTGGCCATTGCGGTGGGCGTGGCGGCGTCCGGCTGGCTGTCGGCGCACGACGTGGCGTTGACCGGTGCCATCCGCCTGGCGGTCGATTTGGGCTGGCCTACGTGGCCACGCAGCGGCCAATGGTTGCCGAGCGTGGAACTGGCCGCTGCCCTGCTGCTGATTCTTTACGCGGAGTCGTACAGCTCCATTCGCGGCTTCGCACTGAAGCATGGCGACGCGGTGAATCCCAACCGCGACCTGCTGGTGCTTGGCGTTGCCAACGTCGTCTCCGGCGCACTGCACGGCATGCCGGTGGGCGCGGGCTATTCGGGCACGTCAGCGAACGAGGCGGCCGGTGCGCAATCGCGACTCGCCGGGCTTATCGGCGCGGCGTGCGTGCTCGTGCTGGTGCTGCTCGCCTTGCGCTGGATCGAACGCATTCCCCAACCCGTGCTGGCCGCCATCGTGATTCATGCGGTAAGCAAGTCCTTGCGATTGTCGGTGTTTGCGCCCTACCTGCAATGGCATCGCGACCGGTTGATCCTGCTGGCCGCCGTGGTGGCCGTGCTGTCGCTGGGTATCCTCAACGGCCTGCTGTGCGCCATCGCCTTCAGCCTGGTGATGTTGCTGCGCCAGCTGGCCACGCCGCGATTGAGCGTGCTGGGACGCCTGGCCGAAGGCCACGATTTCGTGGACATCCAGCAGCATCCCACCGCGTTGCCCGTGGCCGGCATGCTGATTGTCCGCCCTGAAGAGCCGCTGTTTTTCGTCAACGCCGAAGCCATGCTGGCGCAGGCACGTCAGCAGGTGGAAGCCAGCCAGGGCCTGCGCCGCGTGGTGCTGAGCCTGGAGGAAAGCCCCGACCTGGATGGCACCTCGCTCGAATCCATCGCCGATTTCGTCACGTGGCTTGAGGCTCGTGGCATCGAGCTGCGCGTGGCACGATTGAAGGACGACGCGCGCGACGCCTTGTCGCGCATGGCGCTACCCCAGCTTCCGCCACAGGCGCTGGAAGACTGGAGCGTGGAGGATGCCGTGTCGGCATCGCCGCCCACGACACCGTTGAACAAGGGAAACCCGAAGTGAAGAACGCTCTACGCATGACCTGGCTGGCCGCAGCCACCACGCTTGCCCTGGCCGCGCCGGCCTGGGCAGACACCGCCGCCGACGCCCGCTTCAAGCAGATCTACGAGCAGGAATGGGCATGGCGCAACGGCCAGTCGGGCATCTCCACCTCGGGCGAGGCACAGCCGAACGGTTCGCGCCTGGACAACGTGGACGCGGCCAACCAGCAGAAGCGTCAGGACTACTGGCAGAAGGTGTCCAACGACCTCGACGGCATCGACGTCAAGCAGCTGTCGCCGGAAGAACAGATCAACTATGCGGTGTATCGCGCGCAGATCCAGGCGCTGCTCGCCTCGCAGCAGTTCAAGCAGTGGCAGATGCCCTTCAACAGCGACTCCGCGTTCTGGAGCGAACTGGGCTATGTGCTCGATGGCGACAAGCTGCGCACCACGCAGGATTACCAGCGCTACATCGATCGCCTCAACGAAGTGCCGGCGTACTTCAAGCAGCAGATCGACAACATGCGCGACGGCCTGGCGCGTGGTTTCACCGTGCCCAAGGAAGTGTTGAACGGTCGCGATGCCTCCATCACCTCGGTGTCCGAGCTGAAAGACCCGACCCAGAGCAGCTTCTACAAGCCGTTCGAGAAGATGCCGTCCACCGTGCCCGCGTCGGATGCTGCGAAGCTGCAGCAGCAGGCGAAGCAGGCCATCAGCAGTAAGGTGATTCCGGCATACGCAAATCTGCTGACCTTCTTCCACAACGAATACGTGCCCAAGGCGCGCACCACGCTGGCCGCCGAAGCCATGCCGGACGGCAAGGCGTTCTATCGCCAGCAGATCATCGAATACACCACGCTCGATCTCGATCCGGACACCATCCACAAGATTGGCCTGGAGCAGGTGGCGAAGATCCACGCCGAGATGGTGAAGACCATGCAGGAGACGGGCTTCAAGGGAAGCTTCGCCGACTTCCTGCATTTCCTGCGCACCGATCCGCAGTTCTACGCCAAGACGCCGGACGAACTGCTGATGCGCACCGCGTGGGTGGCCAAGCAGGTGGATGCGCAACTCGGCAAGGAATTCGGCCGCCTGCCGCGCCAGCGTTTCGCCATCGTGCCGGTGCCGGCTGACATTGCGCCGTATTACACCTCCGGTCGCGGCGGTGCAGGCACGTACCTGGTGAACACGTACGATTTGCCGTCGCGTCCGCTGTACAACATGCCCGCGCTCACGCTGCATGAATCCGCACCCGGCCATTCCCTGCAGCTGGCGCTTGCCGGCGAACAGCATGGCCAGCCGGAGTTCCGCCGTGAAGGCTACATCTCCGCCTACGGCGAAGGCTGGGGCCTGTACTCGGAATACCTCGGCAACGAAATGGGCATCTACAAGACGCCCTACGACCGCTTCGGCTACCTGACCTACCAGATGTGGCGTGCATGCCGACTCGTGGTCGATACCGGCATCCATCACCTGGGCTGGACGCGCCAGCAGGCAATCGACTTCATGACGCAGAACACCGCGCTGTCCGATCGGGAAATCGCCAACGAAGTGGACCGCTACATCAGCTGGCCCGGCCAGGCGCTGTCGTATGAACTGGGTTACCTGAAAATCCTGGAACTGCGCCAGAAGGCCGAGCAGGCCCTGGGCCCGAAGTTCGACATCCGCCACTTCCACGACACCGTGCTGCAGATCGGCTCCGTGCCGCTGCCGGTACTGGAGAAGCGCATCGAGCGCTTCATTGCCGAAGGTGGTCCGGAGCCGGATTTCGGGTGTGATTGTGCGAAGGACAAGGCGTCCAGCAAGTAAGGGCAACACAACGATCCCGGCCAAGGCCGGGATCGTTCTTCATGGCGCCGGCTTGCCGGACTCCACGTAGTGCTGCAACCGCTGCAACTGGTCCATCAGCATCTCGTTCGCCATCGGCGCGATCTTGTCGAGGTTGCTGTGGCTTGAGCCGTTGACGCGGTATTCGAACTGCAGCGTGGTGCCATCGGCGGTGGGTTTCAGCGCGAACGTCATCACGCCATCCACCGCCATCGATTGCAGCGGGCCGAGCGCACCTTTCAGTCGCAAGGCTTTCGGTGGCGACACCCAGATCACGCGCATGTGCTCCACGCTCTGGTTGTCCCAGCGTTCGCAGAAGCAGCCGCCGGCATCGGCTTTCAGGCTCAGGTGCGAGGCGTCGCCGGAGTAGGTGTGCTCGCTGTTCCACCAGTGGGCGACGTCGGTAATCGCGGCGTAGAGCTTGTCGGGCGGCGCATGGATGGTACGGCTGTCCTGGATCAGGAAGTGGTCGGCGGAGGCGTCCTTCACCTCGGCCTGTGCCTCGAAAGCGCACAGCGACAGCAGGATGGCGGCGGCAACGGCGTGGCTACGCATGGCGTGTCCTCCCGAACAGGCGCGGCCGAGTATGCGGCCGTCGGGCAGGGCGCTGTACTGGCCGAACGGCAGATGACCGGGCTATTGGCCAAAAATGCACCAGTGGAGTAAAGTTGTCATCAACTTCACAGGGAGAGTCGAACCATGGCGGCTCATCTCCAGCCTGAAAGCCATCCCGCAGCCGACCTCGGCGGTCCTGCCTTGCGCGCCTTCTTCAACATCGCCGAGCGCTGGAACCTGCGCATCGCCGACCAGCGCCGCCTGCTGGGCGACCCGCCGGAATCCACCTTCTACAAGTGGAAACGCCTGCAGAGCGGCACCCTGGGGCGCGACACGCTGGAGCGCATCAGTTACCTGCTGGGCATCTTCAAGGATCTGCAGATCCTCTTTCCCGATCCGGACCAGGCCGATGGCTGGGTGCATCGCGCCAACCAGGCTTCGTTGTTCGGTGGTCGTTCGGCGCTGGAACGCATGCTGTCGGGCAACGTCGCCGATCTTTATGTGGTTCGACAATACCTCGACGCCCAACGCGGCTGAGCAAGGCATGGGCTGTTGTGGGAGCGCACCCGGTGCGCGACTGCCGTCACGCGGCGCACTCCTGCGCCCCACGTCGCAACCCGCGATACGCCACTTCGCCATACTCTCTCCTTCTGGCGACACGCGTGAGAGATCCACGTCATGGCCGACATTCCACCGCTCAAACGCATTCGCTGGAACCACGCGTATCGCATCGTGCCCAGCCGGTTTCCGCCGATCGGCGTGTTCGATCGCATCGCTGCGCCTGGCGATCTTGAAGCGCTGTACGCGATCGAGGCGATGACCAATCCACGCCTGCGCACAGAAATCGGCGACTTGCATCTGGTGCCGCCAGAGCGGCGCATCAGTGGTCCCGGCACCACGCCGGTGATGGCCGCATTCACCCATCTCAATCCAGAAGGCAGCCGCTTTTCCGATGGCACATGGGGCGTGTTCTACGCGGCGCACAGTGTGGCGACCGCCGTCGAGGAAACGGTGTTTCACCGCGAACTGTTCCTTGCTGCCACGTCCGAGCCGGCGTGCGATATCGAGATGCGCTGCTACCGCACCAGCATCCAGGCCAAGCTTCACGATCTGCGTGGTGGATGGACGTCCGAACACGATCCGGACAACTACGCGGCCGGCGTCGCCCTGGCGCGCAAGCTGCGCAACGAAGGTTCCGACGGCCTGGTGTACGACAGCGTGCGGCACGCCGGTGGCGAGTGCGTGGCGGTGTTCTATCCCGATCGCGTTGCACCGTGCGTGCAGGCACAACACCTGATGTACCGCTGGGATGGCAAGCGCATTGCGCAGGTGCTTACCGTGGACGAGTGGAAGCGCGGCTAGCCACGCCCGCACGAAAAAGGGCCCTTCTCGCGAAGGGCCCCGCAGCTTCCCTGCCGCCTGGTCTCCCGTTCTAGAAGCGGTAGCCGATGCTGGCGCCGAACACGACCGGGTCGATCTTGGCCTTGCCGACCTTGTCACCGTTCACCTTCACGTCGCTCTCGATGTTGGCCCAGCGCACGTCCACCGTGGTGAACCACTGCTCGGTGATCTTCAAGTCGAAGCCCACGCGCACGGCGCCACCCCAGCTGTTGGCGATGCTCACGCTGTCGCCATGGAGCGCGCCGGTGGCGTGCGTGTCGAAGAAGTTGGTGTAGTTCACGCCCACGCCAATGAAGGGCGACCACGCAGCATTCGGCATGAAGTGATAGTTCACGCCCACGGTGGGCGGCAGCTGCCTGGTGCGTGCGACGGTGCCGAGGCCCTTGAGGCTCACGTCGTGCTGGAACGGCCATGCGCCGAGCACATCCACGCCCCAGTTCGACGTGAACATGTATTCCAGGTCGATGGTGGGACGCGTGCTGCTGCTGATATCGGCGCGCGCACCGGCGAGGTTGCCGTTGTTGTCTTTCGGCGCGACGACCGCACCACCCACGCGCAGCACCCATGCGTCGCTGGCATCGGCGTGAGCGGCAGGCGCGGCGGCGATGCCACAAGCGGCGGCGATGACGAGGGGAAGCAGGACTTTCATGACGTTGATCCATCGTGTTTTCGTTGGGGACAACGTCATGGTCGTTAGGAAGTCGTTGTGCGCTCTTGATCCAGATCAGGTGTTCTTGGGGCATTCGGACGCAGGCACAAAAAAAACCCGCACGTGGCGGGCTTTTTTAGGTCGATGCAATGCGTCGATCAGGTGTCGGCGTTGGTCGCCCAGCCTTCGCGATTGCCGCGCGTGAACACGCGGTCGCTCTCCAGCACATCGCCGGCAGCGTGCGCCGGTTGTTCGCGCAGGCTGGCATAGATCGGCGTGAAGTCCGGACGCGTGGCGTCGAACAGCTGCTCGAAGCTGTCGATGACGAAGTACGTCTGCTGGAACGTGTCGATGCGGTAGCGCGCGCTCATCACGCGTTCCAGCCCGAAGCCGATGCGGTTGGGCGACGCCGAATCCAGCGAGTAGATCGACTCGCCCTTCGAGCTGACGATGCCCGCGCCGTAGATGCGCATGCCGTCCTTCGTGTTGATCAGGCCGAATTCCACCGTGTACCAGTACAAGCGCGTCAGGTTCATCAGCGCCTCGGGGCCGATGGCGAACGCCTTCATGCCGCCCTTGCCGTAGGCCTGCATGTAGTCGGCAAACACGGGATTCAGCAGCAGCGGCACATGGCCGAACAAGTCGTGGAACAGGTCGGGCTCGCTGATGTAGTCGAGCTGTTCCGGCTTGCGGATCCACCAGCTCACCGGGAAGCGGCGGTTGGCCAGGTGGTCGAAGAACACCTCGTCCGGCAGCAGGCCTTCCACCGCCACCACTTCCCAGCCGGTGGCGGCGCCGAGCACCTTGTTGAGCTCGGAAAACTTGGGAATGCCGCCATCACCCAGGCCAAAACGCTCCACGCCATCCATGAACTCCTGGCAGGCGCGGCCGGGCAGCAGGTCGCGCTGACGCTTGTACAGCGTGTCCCACACCTCGTGGTCGGTGGCCGAATAGCTGTCCCACGGTTGCTCCACGACACCGGTGGCATACACCGGGACATAGCCTCGGTCGGTCTGCTGGTGTTCGACGCGGCGGGGAGTGGAGTTCATGGCGTGCTCCTGGCCAAAGGCCGGCGTTGCTTGGACGACCCAGCATAAGGCGATTCCCGCGCACGATCTTTGTTTTATTGCATTGATTCAGTTCGATTGCGCAACAATCGTGCTTCACCCGAAGTCGTCAGGGAGATTTATTGCGATGACCACTCTGGACCGCACCGATTTACGGATACTGGCCGTCCTGCAGTCGGATGGACGCATCACCAATGCCGAGCTGGCCGACAAGGTGAGCCTGTCCCCGTCGGCGTGCCTGCGCCGCCTCCAGAAGCTGGAAGGCGACGGCGTGCTTACCGGCTACACCGCCCAGGTGGACCCGCAGGCTGTCGGCCTGGGCCTGCAGGCGTTCGTGCGCGTGCAGCTGGCCAAGCACGAGGCCGCCGTGGTCGAGCGGTTCTCCGAACTGGTCAACGAATGGCCAGAAGTGGTTTCTTGTTATGCGCTGACCGGCGACATGGACTACCTTCTCCATGTCTATGTGGCTGATTTGCAGGATTTTTCGCGCTTCCTGCTGGATCGCCTGCTGAACGCCTCGGGCGTGGCCGACGTGAATTCCAGCTTCGTGCTGCGCACGGTGAAGCGGGCCTCGGCGTTGCCGTTGGCACAACTGGAACGTTGATGCTGCGGCGCAGGGACGCAGGCGCCGACTAACGCTAAACTAACTGGACTGATGAACAGCCATTCCCTTACCGCCCCTGCTCGCCGAGACCTGATGCGACCGCTGCGCTACCTCTGGCGCGTGCCGTTGCTGCTTCTGCACGTGGTGCTGGGCATCCTGCTCTGCTCGCTGGTACTTACCTGGCGGCGCGATGTGGTGATGAAAAACGGCCGCGAGCCGTTTGCGCATCGCACCATCCGCTGGTGGTCCACCGCGCTGCTTCGCATCTTTGGCCTGCGCTCGGTGCGCGTCGGCCAGCCGCTGGCCGATCCGGTGCTGTTTGTCGCCAACCACACCTCCTGGATCGACATCGAGCTGCTGCACAGCCAGCGTGCGGCCTGTTTCGTGGCCAAGGCGGAAATCGCCAGCTGGCCGCTGGTGGGCTGGCTGGCCTCGGCCGGCGGCACCATCTTCCACCGTCGCGGCAACAACCACTCGCTGGCGGCAGTGATGCAGGTGATGGTGGATCGCTTGCGCGCCGGTCGTTCCGTGGCGGTATTCCCGGAAGGCGGCACCGGCCACAACGGCGTGCTGCGCGTGTTCCATGCGCGCATTTTCCAGGCGGCGCTGGATGCCGAAGTCCCCGTGCAACCGGTGGCGCTGCGCTTTGCGCGCGACGGTCGCCGCGTGATCGATGCCGGCTTCCGCGAACACGAGAACTTCATGCAGAACTTCCTGCGCCTGCTCGGCGAAGCGCCGCTGGACGCGGAAGTACATTTCCTCGAACCCGTGCCGAACACACCGGACGCGCGCCGCCGCATGGCGGAAACCTCGCGCGAGCGCATTGCGCAGGCACTGGAAGACAAGCCGGGTAGCGAAAACCGCGCATGACGCTACCCAGGGGAAAGGATTTTCTGCCGCCAAGGCCGCTACGCAGCGGCCATATCCAGACCATGCTGTCTTCCAGCGGCGTGCGGCGCCTGTTGCTGCCCAAGGCCGCGCAGACCGTGCTGCAGGGCTCGCAGCCCATGATGGTGGATGGCGGCAACGGCGTGCGGCTCACCGGCGCGTACACCGCGCAGAAAACACACGCGCAGTCGCGCGGCCTGGCCGTGCTGTTCCACGGCTGGGAAGGCAGCGTCGATTCCACCTATGTCCTGCAGACCGGCAGTCGCCTGCTGGCCGATGGCTGGGACGTTTTCCGCCTGAACTTCCGCGATCACGGCGACAGCCATCACCTCAACGAGGCGCTGTTCCATTCGTGCCGCATCGACGAAGTGGTGCACGCGCTGGGTGACATTTCGCAGCGTTTTCCCTCGCGCCCCATGGTGCTGGCAGGCTTTTCGCTCGGCGGCAACTTCGCGTTGCGCGCGGCCATGAGCGCGCCCGCGGCAGGGCTGTCGCTGAGCTATGCGCTGGCGGTGTGTCCCATCATTGATCCAGGCGAGGGCCTGTTCTCGCTGGAAGCATCGGCGCCGTGGTTCTACCAGGCGTACTTCATGCACAAGTGGCGTCGTTCGCTTCAGGCCAAGCAGGCCGCGTTTCCGCATGTGCAGTATTTCGAGCTGGCCGAGCTGAAGCAGAACCTGCGTGGTCTTACCGCGTCGCTGGTGTCCCGCCACACGGATTTCGGTTCACTCGAAGCGTATCTGGACGGCTATTCCGTGGCCGGTCGTGCGCTGGAAAACATGCACGTGCCGTGCACCATCCTCACGGCGCGCGACGATCCCGTCATTCCCGTCACCGCCTTTGAAAAACTGGACCTGCCCGCCAACGTCGAGCTGGATATCTCCGCCTACGGTGGCCACTGCGGCTTCATCCGCGGCTGGGACATGACCAGCTTCACCGACGACTACATCGCCGCGCGCTTCAATGCGGTGGCGGCGGCGTGATCTTTCGGCGTTGACACGCTGGCAGCCGGCGCGGAGCATGCGCTGGTTGTCACAACGACATTGCAACATCCGCGTCAGCATCGCCCTTCAATGCGGAAGGAGACGGACATGGCACGCGCTACCGGCACGTTCGAAGTGAAGATGTCGCCCCAACCGCCGCAGGACGGCGTGGGCGATCCCACCGTGGGCCGCATGGCCATCGACAAGCAGTTCAAGGGCGACATGCAGGGCCACGGCAAAGGCCAGATGCTTGCCGTCGGCACGCCCGTCGACGGTTCCGCCGGGTACGTGGCGATGGAACGCGTCACCGCCCGTGTGCACGGTCGCCAGGGCAGCTTTGCGCTGCAGCACACCGGCACGATGAACCGCGGCAACCCGCAGCTGTCGGTCACCATCGTTCCCGATTCGGGCACGGATGCGCTGGCAGGCATCGCCGGCAGCTTCTCGATCCTTGTCGAGCATGGCGCACACAGCTATGTGCTGGATTACACGTTGCCCGATGAACCCTGAGGCTTCCCCTGCAGGCAGCGCTGGCGCTACGCTTTCAAACCACCTTCCTGGAGCGTCGTTCATGCGCAGGCTGATTGCGGTGCTGCTCGCACTGTTCGCCGCCAGCGTGGCTGCCGCCGCGCCGCAGCTGGACAAGCTCACCCTGCCGGAAGGTTTCCATGTCGCGCTGTATTCGGATCAGGTGCCGAATGCGCGGGAAATCGCCCTGGGCGCGAAAGGTACGGTGTTCGTCGGTTCCAACAGCGCGGGCAAGGTTTATGCGCTCACCGACAGCGGCAACGCGGGCCGCGCCGACAAGGTGCGCGTGATCGCCAGTGGCTTGCAGTTGCCGGTGGGCGTCGCGTTCAAGAACGGCGATCTCTACATTTCCGCCGTAAGCAAGATCCTGGTGCTGCGCGATATCGAGAACCATCTCGACAATCCGCCAAAGCCGGACGTGGTCTACGACAAGTTTCCCACCGAGACGCATCACGGCTGGAAGTTCATCGCCTTCGGTCCGGACGGCAAGCTGTACGTGCCCATCGGCGCACCGTGCAACATCTGCGACAAGGGCAAGGACTACGCCAAGCTCACCCGCATGAATGCCGACGGCAGCGGCCTGGAAGATGTCGCCTACGGCATTCGCAACACCGTGGGTTTTGACTGGCAGCCGGCCACCAGGCAGCTGTGGTTCACCGACAACGGCCGCGATTTGATGGGCGACGACATGCCCAATGACGAACTCAATCGCCTCTCGCATGTGGGCGAGCACTTCGGCTACCCGTACTGCCACCAGGGCGACACGCTCGACCCTGAATTCGGCCAGGGCAGGAACTGCAAGGACTACACGGCGCCGGTCTACAAACTGGGACCGCACGTGGCGGCGCTCGGCATGCGCTTCTACGAAGGCACGCAGTTTCCGGCCAGTTACAAGGGCGCGATCATCATCGCCGAACACGGCTCATGGAACCGCACCAAGAAATCCGGTTATCGCGTGATGACCGTGCACCTGAGTGGCGACAAGGTCACTTCGTACGAGCCGTTGCTGGATGGATTCCAGAAGGACGAAAAGGCCTGGGGCCGGCCCGCCGACGTGCAGCCGCTGCCCGATGGCAGCCTGCTCGTGAGCGACGACCTGGCCGGCGCGGTCTATCGCGTTACTTATCGAAAACCCTGATGCGCCGCTGGAGCGACGCTCACCGACTTTGCCTCTGATTGGGAGAATGACCTTGCAACTGCGCAGCGAAAGTTTCGAACACGGCCAGCCGATGCCGACCCGCCTTGCCTTCGCGAAGCGCGGCGAACCCATTGCGTTGTCGGACAACCTGAGCCCGCACCTGGCATGGAAAGACGCGCCGCATGCGACGCGTTCGTTCGCGCTGATGGCGCTGGACTTCGACGTGCCGAGCAAGCCGGACGACGTCAACAAGGAAGGCCGCACCGTGCCTGCTGACCTGCCGCGTGTGGAATTCGTGCACTGGCTGATGGCGAACATTCCGGTGGAATGCGGCGAACTGGCCGAAGGCGCGTGCAGCGATGGCATCGTGCCGCACGGCAAGCGTGCGCCCTACGGGCCGCCGGGCAGCGTGCAGGGCAAGAACGACTACACCGGCTGGTTCGCCGGCGATGCCGACATGCGCGGCGAATACCTCGGTTATGACGGCCCGTGCCCGCCCTGGAACGATTCGATCATCCACCACTACCACTTCCGCCTGTTTGCGCTGGACGTGGAAAGCCTGCGCCTCGCCGATGGTTTCACCGTGGACGAACTGCGCGCGGCGATGGACGGCCATGTATTGGCCGAGGCGGAGATCATGGGCAGCTACACCATCAATCCGGCTGCGACGTAAACATCCTCGTCGCAAGCGTGAACGGGGACCAAAGGCAGCCGGGGGTTCCTGCGATTTTCACACCCGCAAGGCATGGGCTGTGGGTGAATGGCCGAGGGACGATGTCATGCCCGCCAAGAGGATCGCACCCATGCTCCACTACGCCCTGGTCTTTCTGGTCATCGCCATCATTGCTGCCTTGTTCGGTTTCACCGGCATTGCGGGCACGGCAGCAAGCATTGCGAAGATCCTGTTCATTGTCTTCCTGATCCTCGCGATCATCGCGTTCTTCCGACGCGCGAGTTAGACGATGGCGCATCGGGGTGTAACGCCCCGATGCGTTTCCGCCGACACGATTGGGTAGAGTGAATGTCCGCTTCAACGGAGAACGTCATGAACAAGCAAGTCCAGGCGCACGAGGAAAGCACGGCTGCCGAGCGCATCGAGGAACGCGCCGAGCGCGTCAAGCAGGCGACCAGCGCTGCCGTGGCGCACACCAAGGAAGCCGTCGACAAGGCGGCCGACAAGGTCGAGGACGGCCTGCATCGCGCCACCGACAAGGCGGCCGACACTGCCACGCGCGCCACGGAGAAGGCCGACGAATATCGCCAGCGTGGTCGCGAGGCTTATGACGAAGCCGTGGACCGCGCCGACGAATGGCTGGAAGTCGCCCGCGACTACGTACGTGAGAAACCCGTGCAGTCCGTCGCCATCGCCCTTGGCGCTGGTTGGCTGCTGGGCCGCATACTTCGCCGCTGATAGCCACATCGAGGACAGCGGATGGACCAGACCGGACGCGATGACGCGCCCGCCTCGCCCGACGAGACGCCACTCCCTGCGCCGCCGGGCCTGCTGGACGATATCGGCCGACTCGGTCGTGCTTTCCAGAAGCTGTTCGGGGCACAACTCAAGCTGTTGGCGGCCGAACTGGGGCTGGCGCGCAGCGCGGTCCACTGGCTGCTGATCGCGGGCCTGGTGGCCACCGTGGCCGCGGTGGGAATGGGGCTGACCCTGCTCGGCCTGATGGGCTGGCTGCTGGCGCAGTGGCTGGGCTCATGGGCCTGGGCGCTGGCCGCGCTGGCGCTGGTCGAGCTGTTGTTCCTGGCCGGCGCGATGGTGCTGTTCCGTCGCTGCATGCACTGGATGACCTTGCCCGCGACGCGCGGCGAGTGGAATGCGATGATGCGCGAGGCCCTGCGTCGTCCCGACCCGCAGGGTGGATCCCGCCCGGAGGACGTGCCATGAGCCTCATCCAGCAGTTGCATGCGGTACGCGAGGCACAGGCGCGTGCGCAGGCTGCCCGCGAGGAACTGGCCGTGCCCGCACAGGCACTGCTGGCGCGTGGACAGCGTTATCCACTGACCACCGTAGGTATCGCGACGGGCGCAGGCTTCGTGCTGGGCCAGCTCAACGTGCACCCGCTGCGCGTGCCCGGGCTCGGCGCGCTGCTCAGTGGCACCGCTGCCGAAGTCGTGGGGCAGGCCATGCGCCTGGTGGCCGAGTTCACGCAGGACACCAGCGACTTCACATGAACACGCCGATCTCGTCCCCACCGCCCGTTGCCGGAGGTGACGCGGCGCTTACCGAAGCGCCCGTCGAAGCGATGGTGCCCAGCCGCGAACCGCCGCCGCACCTGCTTCGGGTGCAACGTACGCAGAGTGCGCGCCGGCACCTGCGCGGCATCCGACTCGTGCTCAACGTGTTCCTCGCGCTGGCGTTGCTGTACACGGTCACGCTCACCAAGCAACTGCTGATACCGCTGGTGCTCGCATCGTTCATTGGCCTTGCGCTGAATCCCCTCGTGGCACGCTGCAGGCACCTGGGTATTCCGCGCTGGTTGAGTGCCAGCGTGTTGATGATTGGCCTGATCGCGTCCATCGGCGCGGGCATCGGCATGCTCGCGCAGCCAGCGGCCGAGTGGGTGCACCAGGCGCCGACGGCCATCCGCAATTTCGTTCCCAAGCTGCGCAACGTGATCCAGCCGCTGGAAGCCGCCAACCGCGCCACGCAGGGCCTGACAGGCACATCGCGCGTGCAGGGTTCCGTGCAGCCGCCGCCGTTGTCTTTCACGGTGTGGGACGTGCTCGCCACCACGCCGAAGGTGCTGGCCGGCGTGCTCACGGTCATCCTGCTGGTGTTCTTCTTCCTGGTGTATGGCGACCTGCTGTTGCGGCGGCTGGTGGAGGCCTCACCCAGCTTCGGTTACAAGCGGCACGCGGTGCACGTGGTGCGCGGCATTCAATACGAGGTGTCGCGATACATCCTCACCGCCACCTTGATCAACTTCGGCCTGGGCGCGGTAACGGCAGGCATGCTGTGGCTTTACCACATGCCCGATCCGCTGCTGTGGGGCACCGTGGCCATGCTCGCCAACTTCATTCCCTACGTGGGCGCCATCAGCACCACGGCGGTGCTTGCCATCGTGGGCCTGCTCAATTTCAACCAGGCGGGCGAGGCGCTGTTGCCAGCGCTCACCTTTGCGGGCATCACGGCGTTCGAAGGCAACCTGGTCACGCCGTTGATCCAGGGCCACCGCATGCGCCTGAGCCCCATCGCCATCCTGCTGTGGCTATTGATCTGGGGTTGGTTGTGGGGCATTCCCGGCGCCCTGCTCGCCGTGCCCATGCTCACCAGCGCAAAACTGGTGACCGAGCGTGTGCGCGGCTGGCGCTGGTTTGCGCGCATGGTGCAGCGCTAGTCGCGCGATTCGCGGCGAGACTGTTTCCGTAGCACGGCGCTACCAGTCGATCCGTTGCCTGTCGCGGAAAAAGCCGCCGTTGATCGCCGGACGCGACGGCAACATCGCCGCCCATACGATGCCTGCTGCACCATCAGGTACAGGTCGTCCGCCGTGACCGCCCATGTCGGTGGCGACCCAGCCGGGACATACCGCGTTGACCAGGATGCCGCTGCCGGCGAGTTCCGCCGCGAGCATGCGCGTATGGCTGTTGAGCGCGGCCTTGGACACGCGATAGGCCGGGCAACTCGCGCCTTCGCTTTCGACGGCACCACAGCCGCTGGACACATTCACGATGCGCCCATAACCGTGGCGCTGCATCAGCGGAAGCATGGCCTCGGTGAGTTGCCACGCGCCGATCAGGTTGGTTTCCAGCGCCTGCCGGACCACATCGAGATCCACCGACGAGGCCTGGTCGTCGATGTCGAAATATGCACCGGCGTTGTTCACCAGGATATCGAGCCGACCGTATTCACCGGAGATACGCGCGGCGAGTTCGCGCACGCTTTCCGCCGATGTGACATCGAGCGGCACGGACACCACGTTGCCACCGTCGCGTCGCAACTGGCGTGCCGCCTTTTCGCCCGCGAGTGGACGGCGTGCACCGAGCAACACGGTGACGCCGGTGGCGGCGAGCTGTCGCGAGACCTCAAGACCCAGTCCGCGATTCCCGCCGCTCACCAGCGCTACGCGTTGTGACGGTTCCGGTTCGGGCGCGAGCATGCGGCGTCGCGATGGCCTCCCCGGAAACGCCACCGCGCTCATGGCGTGGCGGCCAGCTGGTCGCAACGCTCGGTGGCACACGCCTGCCAGCCACCGCCCAGTGCCTTGTACACCGACACCGCGCGCAGGTTGATCGATGCCTGCGCATCGGCCAGCGCGTCTTCCGCTTCCAGCTGCGTGCGTTCGGCATCCAGCAACTGCAGGAAGTCGGCCGCGCCTTCGTTGTAGCGGATGCGCGCCAGGTCGGTCGCGTGGCGGCTGTTGGTCACCTGCTGTTCCAGCTTGAGCACGCGATCGCGTTGCAGGTTGTAGCCGACGATGGCGTTGTCCACGTCTTCCACAGCCTGAAGCACGGCTCGCTGATAACCGGCGAGTGCGGCATCGGCTCGCGCTTCGCTGGCCTTCACGTTGGAACGCACGCGCTGCACGTTGAGCCCGGACCAGGTGATGCTTGGCGCGATGGACCACGCACGCGACTGTGCGCCGCCGAAGTCGTTGCTGCGACCGGCAAGAAAACCGAGGAAACCACCGAGCTGGATATGCGGGTAGTAGTCGGCCTTCGCCACGCCGATGCGGGCGTTGGCAGCAGCAAGTTCGCGTTCGGCGATGCGTACATCCGGACGGCGTTGCAGCACGTCGCCAGCATTGCCGATGTCCAGTGCGACATCGATGGGCTTGAAGCCCTTCGGCGACAGGTCGACATCCAGTTCACCGGGGCGCTCACCGACCAGCACGGCGAGTCGCGACGTGTCGTTCTGCGCCAGCGTCTGCAACGTGGGCAGCTGCGCCTCGACAAAATTCAGTCGCGCCGTGGCGCTGGCCAGATCCTGTTCCGACACGGTGCCAATGTCGGCTCGGGCGTGGATCAAGCGCAGCGTCTCGCGCTGATTCTCGATGTCGCGGTTGGCCACGTCGATGCGCAACTGCACGCCACGCAGGTCGAAGTAATAGCGCGCGATCTCGGCGAACAGCGTCACCTGCGCGTCCTGCAGCGCCGCCTGGCTGGCGCCGGCATCCGCACGCGCGGCTTCCACCGAGCGACGCACGCCACCGAACAGGTCGATCTCCCAACTTGCGTCGAAACCCGCCTGATAGCTGGTGGTGGTCACGCGCTGATCGGTGAAGCCGGGTTGCTGTTCCTTGCTGCGCGTGTAATTGGCGCCGGTTTCAATGTCCGGAATTTGTGCCGACTTAGCCACACCCAACAACGCACGCGATTCACGCAGTCGTGCGTAGGCAATCTTCAGATCCGGGCTGTTGGACGCAGCGCGCTGGATCAACGCGTCCAGCGTCGGGTCGTTGAACTGCTTCCACCACTGCGCCTGGAAGTTCTGTGTGTTCTCCTGCGCGTTGACGCCCTGGACCGCGACCGGTGTTTCCTGGGGCGCGTGGTAGTCGGGGCCGACGCTGACGCAACCGGAGAGCATGATGGCGGCGGCGATCGCGGTGACTTTCTTGGCTGAAGCGCGTCGCGAGACGGGGCGGCACGTTTCGCAGGCGTCGATGTTGGAGACGTCCATCAGGCCCGCGCCGGTTGCGAGAGTGTCGCCAGATTGGCCCCTCACCCCGGCCCTCTCCCCGGTGGGGAGAGGGAGAAGTGTGGCTTTGAGGTTCTTGAAGAAAGACATATCAATGCTCCTCGATGAGCTTGCTGGCTTGCGCAAGGCGCGCAGCCTTGCGGGCGCGGCGGCGTTCGCTCATGCGTTCGCCCCAGCCGCGCACCAGCACGTAGAACAGCGGGGTAAAGATCAGGCCGAAGAAGGTGACGCCCAGCATGCCGGCAAACACCGCTACGCCCATCGCGTGACGCATCTCTGCACCTGCGCCATGCGAGGTCACCAGCGGCACCACGCCCATGATGAAAGCGAACGACGTCATCAGGATCGGACGCAGTCGCAGGCGGGCGGCTTCCAGCACGGCCTGCACGCGGTCCATGCCTTCGATGATCTGCGCTTCGCGGGCGAACTCCACGATCAGGATCGCGTTCTTGCACGCCAGGCCCACCAGAACGATCAGGCCGATCTGGGTGAAGATGTTGTTGTCGCCACCGGTCATCCACACGCCCGAGATGGCAGACAGCAACACCATCGGCACGATCAGGATCACCGCGAGCGGTAGCAGCAGGCTTTCGTACAGCGACGCCAGCACCAGGAACACCAGCAGCACGCACAAGGGGAACACGAGCACCGCGGTGTTGCCGGCCAGGATCTGCTGGTACGTCAGCTCGGTCCACTCGAATGTCATGCCGTTGGGCAGGTTGTCCTTGGCCAGCTTTTCAATCGCCGCCTGTGCCTGGCCGCTGCTGAAGCCCGGTGCCGGTCCACCGTTGATCTCGGCTGTCGGATAACCGTTGTAGTGCTGCACGCGATCCGGACCCACGGTCTGCTTCACGGTGAGGAACGATCCCAGCGGAATCATTTCACCCGTGGTGCTGCGCGTCTTCAATTGCAGGATGTCGGTGGCTTCGTGACGGAAGCTCGGCTCCGCGGACACATTCACCTGATACGTGCGACCAAAGCGGTTGAAGTCGTTGACGTAGAGCGAGCCGAGATACGCCTGCATGGTCTGGTACACGTCGGCCAGGTCCACGCCTTCAGCCTTCGCCTTCTCGCGATCCACGTCTGCGTCGATCTGCGGCACGCTCACCTGGTAGCTGGAGAACAGGCCCGCGAGCGATGGCACCTTGGTGCTCGCCTGGATCAGGTTCTGCGTCTGCTTGTACAACTCCTCGAAGCCGGCATCCGAACGGTCTTCCACTTGCAGGCGGAAGCCGCCAATCGTGCCGAGGCCGTTCACCGGCGGCGGCGGGAAGATGGCGATGTACGCATCCTGGATGCCCATGTACTTCTGTTGCAGGGCCGCCGTGATGGCACCTGCCGACAGCGACGGATCACGACGTTCCTCGAACGGCTTCAACGTCACGAACACGATGCCGGAGTTGGTGCTGTTGGTGAAACCGTTGATCGACAGACCCGGGAACGCCACCGCGCTTTCCACGCCCGGCTGCTTGAGCGCGATGTCGCTCATGCGACGGATCACGTCTTCCGAACGATCCAGCGAGGCCGCGTCGGGCAGCTGCGCAAACGACACCAGGTACTGCTTGTCCTGCGGCGGTACGAAACCCGACGGCACATGGGCAAAGCCGAACAGACCAAGCACCACCAGGCCGCCGTAGATGATCAGTGCGATGGAGCCCGAACGCAGGATGCGCTTCACGCCGCCCACGTAGCGATTTGCACCGCTGATGAACAGCCGGTTGAACGGGCGGAACAGCCAGCCGAAGCCGCGATCGATCCAGATGCTCAGCTTGTCCTTCGGCGCATCGCGATCCTTCAGCAGCAGCGCGGCGAGTGCCGGGCTGAGCGTGAGCGAGTTGAACGCCGAGATGACGGTGGAGATGGCAATGGTCAGCGCGAACTGGCGGTAGAACTGGCCAGTGAGGCCGCTGATGAATGCCGCCGGCACGAACACCGCGCACAGCACCAGCGCCGTGGCCACGATGGGCCCGGTCACTTCGTTCATGGCCTTGCGTGTGGCTTCCTTCGGCGACAAGCCGTGTTCGATATGTCGCTCGACGTTTTCCACCACCACGATGGCGTCATCCACCACGATGCCGATGGCCAGCACCAGGCCGAACAGCGACAGCGCGTTGAGCGAGAAGCCCGCCATCAGCATCACAGCGAATGTACCGATCAACGACACCGGCACGGCCACCAGCGGGATGATCGATGCACGCCACGTCTGCAGGAACAGGATCACCACCAGCACGACCAGCGCGATGGCTTCGAACAGCGTATGCACCACGGCTTCAATCGAACCGCGCACGAAGATCGTCGGGTCATAGACGATCTGATAATCCACGCCCTGCGGGAAATCCTTCTTCAGGTCTGCCATCAGGCCGCGGACTTCGTCGGAGATCTGGATGGCGTTGGAACCGGGGCGCTGGAAGATCGGCAACGCCACGGCGGGCTGGTTGTTGAGCAGGCTGCGCAGCGCGTAGTTGTTGGAACCGAGCTCGATGCGCGCCACGTCGCGCAGGTGCACGAACGAACCGCTGGCATCCTTGCGCACGATGATGTTGGCGAAGTCGTCTTCAGTGATCAGGCGACCCTGCGTGTTGATGTTGAGCTGGAATGCCGAGTTGTTCGGCCCCGGCGGCGCATTCAACGCACCCGCGGCCACGGTGATGTTCTGCTCCTGGATCGCATGCACCACGTCACCCGTGGTCAGCTGGCGCGACGCCAGACGTTCCGGGTCAAGCCACACGCGCATGCTGTATTCGCCGGCACCGAAGATCTGCACGTCGCCCACGCCATCCAGGCGCGCCAGCTGATCCTTGATGTGCAGGCGCGCGTAGTTGGACAGGTACAGCATGTCGTACCGGTTATCCGGCGAGATCAGGTGCACCACCATGGTGAGGTCGGGCGAGCTCTTCTGCGTGGTCACGCCAAGACGCTGCACTTCCTCGGGCAGGCGCGGTTGCGCCTGCGCCACGCGGTTCTGCACCTGCACCTGCGCGTTGTCCAGGTCCGTGCCCAGCGCGAAGGTGACAGTGAGCGTCATCGCGCCGTCGCTGGTGGACTGCGAGGAGGTGTAGAGCATGCCTTCCACGCCGTTGATCTGTTCTTCCAGCGGCGTGGCGACGGTTTCGGCGATTACCTTGGGGTTGGCGCCGGGATAGGAAGCGCGCACCACCACGGTGGGCGGCACCACTTCGGGGTATTCGCTGATCGGCAGCTTGAACAGCGCAATGCTGCCCGCGATGACGATCAGCACGGAGAGGACGCCGGCCAGAATTGGCCTGTCCACGAAGAATTGTGCGATTTTCATTGCATTCGTCCTGGTTGCTCGCTGGCACCATTCCCGCGTTGGGCGGGGACTTTCGGCGCGTTGTTCGCGATGTGCGGAGACAAAGCGCCCCTGGCCCTCTCTCGACGGAGAGAGGGCGTGCATTCATTTCTTGCCAATCACTTTCCTGAGTCGTCATCCCCGCGAAGGCGGGGATCCAGCGCCTTTATCCACGGCGAAGGAGAGTCACTGGGTTCCTGCTTGACCAGCCTTGCGGCTGTTGAAAAGCGTCTCGCAGGAATGACGAGCTAAAAACGTTGCGACGTTATCGTTACGGCTTCTGCGCCGCGTTCTTCCCCGACGCACCACCCACCATCGCCACCTGCTTGTTCGGATCGAGCGAACGCGTTTCCATCGCCACCTTCGTCGGGTTCACTTCCACACCCGGACGCACATGCTGCAGGCCGTTGACGATCACGGTGTCCTTGGCATCGAGACCTTCGGTAACCACGCGCAGGCCGTCCAGTAGCGGACCGGTGACCACGCGGCGGTATTCCACCTTGCGGTCGCCGCCCACGACGTACACGAACTTGTTGCCAAGATCGGTACCGACGGCGCGGTCATCGACCAGCGCACGCGGCTGGCGGCTGTCGCTGCGCAGCTGGATGCGGACATACAGGCCCGGCGTGTAGCTGGCATCGGCGTTGTCGAACACGGCGCGAAGACGGATCGTGCCGCTGCCCGCGCGTAGCTGGTT
This sequence comes from Dyella sp. C11, assembly GCF_003121485.1. GTDB lineage: Bacteria > Pseudomonadota > Gammaproteobacteria > Xanthomonadales > Rhodanobacteraceae > Dyella. Next base: position 168,558 of record NZ_QAVX01000004.1, read on the forward strand.
GTCGACGAAGTCGACGCGGCCGGTGTGGGGAAAGCCCTTTTCGTCGGCCAGCGCCATCGAGATCTGCGGCGAGTCGCCGTGTTCGCGACGCTGGCGGTCGAACTTCAGGTAGCTGTGTTCGTCCACGTCGAAGTAGGCGTAGATCGGGTTGATGCTCACCACGCTGGTCAACACGTCGTTGCTGGTGACCAGGTTGCCCGGCGTCACCAGGGCGTTGCTCACGCGACCATCGATGGGCGCGCGAATTTCGGTGAAGCCCAGGTTGAGCTTGGCGGCATCAAGCGCCGCGTCGGTCGAAGCCACCTGGGCCTTGGCGCTCTGCGCGGCCGTCTGCTGGCGGTCGGCTTCTTCCTTGGCAATGGCGTGCTGTTCGAGCAGGCGGTCGGCGCGACCGGCGTTGGCCTGGGCCAGCACCTGATTGGCCTTCGCCTCGGCGAGGTTGGCACTCAGGCGATCCACTTCGGCCTGGTAAGGACGCGGATCAATGCGGAAAAGAAGATCGCCTTTTCGCACGATCGCCCCTTCCCTGAAGTGCACCGAGTCCACATATCCGCTCACGCGGGGACGCAGCTGGATGGTGTCGACGGCCTGCAGGCGGCCGGTGAATTCATCCGCGTCGTCCACCGGACGCACCAGCACCTGGGCGACCGTTACGGCGGGCGCCGGCGGCGGACCGGCTTGGGCATGGCTGTCGCCGCTATGGCCCAGCAGCGCCCAGCTGCCGCCCACCACGGCGAGGGAAAGCATGGCGAGAATCCATCGTTTGTTCATCTTCGGCTCCCAGATTTGAACTCGCCGAAGTGGGGGTACCCCGACGATCAGGTGCGGAAGATTAGATGTACCATCCGGTTCAATAAATGCTTTATGATGCAACGCAATAGTGACTGCCAGTCACGAATGGGGTAAAAATCCAGCCTATGGAAGACTTTGCCGCAATCTCCGCGTTTGTCCGCGTGGTCGAGGCCAAGAGCTTCGCCGCCGCCGCCGCCCAATTGGGCATGACTCCCTCAGGGGTCAGTCGCGCCGTGTCGCGCCTGGAGGAACAACTGGGTGCACGCCTGTTGTTCCGGTCCACGCGATCCCTGCGTTTGACCGACGATGGGGCCTCGTTCCATGCACGTTGCAAGGAAATCCTCGCCGACCTGACCGAGGCGACCGAGGCCCTCGGCTACGCCAACAAGAAGCCGACGGGCAAGCTGCGCATCGGTGTTCCGGCTGCTGTAGGGCGCACCGTAATCATTCCGCGCCTGGCGGAATTCGAGCAGCGCTACCCGGATATCCGGCTTGAACTCTCAATGTGCGATTACCCCTACGACCTCAACGAGGAAGGCATCGATTGCGCCGTCCGCGTGGGGCCGCTGGAAGACTCCAGCCTGATCGCGCGCAAGATCGGCTACCTGCGCAACGTGATCATCGCTTCGCCGGACTACCTGGCCAAGTACGGCTCGCCACAGAGCATCGAGGATCTGAAGAACCACCGCTGCATCAACTACGTGCAGCCCAATGGTCGCCCGCGCCAGTGGCAGTTCGACACGCCGAGCGGGCAGGTGGGCGTGGATATCGAGGCGCACATCCTGATCAACGACGCCGAGTCGGTGATCCAGGCGGTGGTGTCAGGTCTTGGCATCACGCAGGCGCCGCACGTCATCGCTTCCTGCATGCTCGACTTCGGCAAGCTCGAACTGGTGATGACCGACACCATCTCCACCGGCAAGCCGGTGTGGATTGTCTATCCGCAGAAGAAGCACCTCTCCGCGCGCGTGCAGGCCTTCATCGAATGGGTGCGCGAAGTGTTCGAGCAGACCAACGAGCCGGGCAAGCACAAGAAGCCGGTGATGGTGGCGGTGCCGGAGCAGCGGCTTAGCGCGTGAGGGCGTTCGCAGGTGAGTCAGTGCGTAAGCGCACCCTCGACGTTTAGCTCAGTACAGCATCACCCTCACCGTCATTCCCGCCTTCGCGGGAATGACGGTGGGGGAGTCGAGCACCGCAAGCGTGTGCAACGCCGCAGCCCCGCACACGCATACAGCCTTCAACCGCCCGCCGGCACCAGCAGCAACAGCGCGATACCTAGCACGATGCGGTAGATCGCAAACGGAATGAAGCGATGGCTGCGGATGTAGCCGAGCAGCCACTTCACCGCCACGAACGCCACGATGGCCGACACGATGAAACCCACGATCAGTGCCGTCCAGTCTTCGTGGTGCACGCCGCCTTCCTTCACCACCTTCAGCAACTCATACCCGGTGGCTGCGTACATGGTGGGAATGCCCACGAGGAACGCGAATTCCGTGGCCGCGGCGCGATTGCTGGTGCCAAACAGCATGGCCGCGAAAATGGTGGCACCCGAACGCGACGTGCCCGGGAAGATGCCCGCGATCATCTGCGCAATGCCGACCAGGATCGCCACTACCCAGGTGACGCGCGTGCGATCGGGCTGACGCGCGGCGAGATACTCCGCCACGATCATCCAGATGCCGCCGATCACCAGCGCCCACGCCACCGGCGTCACCGCTTCGGGCAGCTTGAAGCCAAGCTTCACCGCAACCAGGCCGAGCACGGCCGTGATCATGAAAGCGACGAACAACTTGGCGAGGTAATCGCGGTTGGCCGGGTCGCGCCACTGCGTGAACAGTTTCCAGATGCGGCCCCAGTAAATGAACGTCACCGCGAGAATCGCGCCGGCCTGGATGCCGACGTTGAACAGATCCGATCGCTCGCCCAGTCCGAATTTCTCCGCGATCAACAAGTGACCCGTGCTGGAAATGGGGAGGAACTCGGTGATGCCCTCGATGATGCCGAGCAGGATGACGTTGATGAGATCGCTCACGAAAACTCCGGTCAGATGACAGCGCTGGCTCCATGCCGGCGCGAGGCGCCATAGCTTAAGCGAAGCAGGTGCCGAGTTTGTCCTGATCGAAAGCCTTCCATGCGCTTCCCGCTTGGTGCTGCAGCTGCACCCGGTTACCCTCGTTCTTTCTTGCGCTGCATCGCACATTCATGCGGGCGGCGGATTTTTTGGCAGGGACGGCGTGGCATGTCATCAGCGTTTTCAAACCGGGCGATGTCGTTATGGCGCCGCCTGCTTCCGGTGTTCCTGGGTGTAGCTGTGTTTGTGCTGATGACCGGGGGAAACATGCTGGCGCCCGGCAACGTCAGCTGGTTGCAGCACCAGGATCTTGCGCAGAGCTACCTGGGCTGGGCGTTCTATCGCCATGGTCCATGGGGCTGGCCGCTCGGCGCACATCCTTCGTACGGCCTGGAATTTCATTCGTCGGTTTTCTACTCCGACTCGATTCCGTTGATGGCGATGGCGTTGAAGCCGTTCTCTCCCTGGCTTCCGGAGCCGTTCCAGTATTTCGGCCTGTGGGTGCTGATGTGCTTCGTGCTCCAGGCCGTGTTTGCGTGGCGCCTGCTGTCCCTGGCGACACCAGGCGCGGTGGCGCGAACGCTGGGCTGCGTGTTCTTCCTGCTGGCGCCACCGTTGCTCTTTCGCCTCGGTGGGCACATGGCGCTGTTTGCGCATTGGCCGATCCTGGCTGCGCTGTTGCTGTACCTGGAGCCTTTGCCGCGTCGACAAGACGTCGCGTGGACCTGCCTGGTGGCCGCCAGCATGGTCATTCATGCGTACATCTTCGTGATGGTCGCCGCCGTGTGGGCGGCAGACCTGCTGCGCCGCGCCTGGACGGTTCGGGACGATCGCAGCGTTGCGGCATGGCTTCCGTTGATGCAGGAGGTTGCGCAGGTCGTTGCCGTGACCGTGGCCGTTGCGTGGCTGGCGGGCTTCTTCATGGTGCCCGGCGGTGGCATGGGTGCCAGCGGGTTCGGCTTCTACAAGATGAACCTGCTGGCGCCGGTCAACGGCGGTGGATGGTCGTGGTTCGGGCTGCAGACGCCGCAGGCGCTAGGTGAGTACGAGGGTTTCAACTACCTGGGCGTGGGCGCCGTGCTGCTGTGCCTTGCTGCCGCGGCAGCGCAACTCGCGGGCGCGTTGAAGAAGAACGATTCGGGGCTGACGGTTTGGCCGCTGTTGCTCGCCGCGCTTGGGCTCACCTTGCTTGCGTTGACGCCTCACCTTGGCATCGGCGCATGGCAGGGCACCTTGCCGCTGCCCGGGGCGCTGGAGCGCAAGCTGTCGCATTCCTCCATCCAGTCGACCGGCCGTTTGTTCTGGGTGGCTTATTACGCGTTGCTGGTATGGGCTTTCTTCGCCCTGGCACGTGCGTTGCCATCCCGCGCTTTCATCACCGTGCTGGTGGTGCTGGTGTCGCTTCAGTTGTTGGATCTGGGACCCGGCCTGGTTCGTTGGCGGCAACAGATCGTTCAACGCACACAGGCAGACGAGGCCTCGGCGTTGCGGGGTCCGTTCTGGGATGCGGCGGGCGAGCGCTATAAGCGCTTGCGGCTGGTACCCACGCGCGTGTTGGCGCCGAACTGGGAAGTGCTGGCGCGTTATGCGCTGAAGCACCGCATGCCCACCGATGCCGTGCAGGTCGCCCGCGCCAACTGGAAGGTCTTCAACCGCGTGCACGACGAACAACTGAAGCGGCTGGCCGAAGGTCGCCCCGAGGAAGACACGCTCTACGTGCTCGATGCCGACAGCGTCGAGGTTGCCACGCGCGCCGCGCGGGCTCAGGATGCAGTGTTCCAGCTCGATGGCTGGACCGTGCTCGCCCCCGGATGGGGCGTGGACGTGCCCGCCGAAGCGATGGACCTGAAATCGGGCCTCTGACCCTGGTCAGTCCAATTTTGGGGCAATCTGGTTTCGATTTTGACCATTTTTGGTGCAAGCAAGTATCGGAAAGCGATGCGTTTTGTCACCAAGTGGCTGATTCAATGAGCTATATCGGTTTGGCACGGCCTTTGCCAAAGGCTGCTTGATTTAACCCTTACACCCGCCGAGGTTGTCCATGTCGTCCCCCGTCCAGAAAGTGCTCGATCAGATCCAGGAACACGAAGTCGAATTCGTCGACTTCCGCTTCGCCGACATGCTCGGCAAGCATCACCACGTGACGTTCCCGGCCCACGCCATCGACGAGGGCACGTTCGAGGACGGCAAGATGTTCGACGGTTCGTCGATCGCCGGCTGGAAGGGCATCAACGAGTCCGACATGATCCTGATGCCGGACCCGGACACCGCCTACCTCGATCCGTTCAGCGCACACACGCAGATGGTCATCCACTGCGACGTGCTGGAGCCGTCGACCATGCAGGCCTACGGCCGCGATCCGCGCTCCATCGCCAAGCGTGGCGAGGCCTTCCTGAAGTCCACCGGCATCGCCGACACGGCCTTCTTCGGTCCGGAGCCGGAATTCTTCATTTTCGATTCCGTGCGCTGGCAGAACGACATGGGCCGCGTGTTCTACGAAATCGGCTCCGAAGAAGCCGCGTGGTCCTCGCGCTACAAGTACGAAGACAACAACACCGGCCACCGTCCGGGCGTGAAGGGCGGCTACTTCCCCGTCAGCCCCGTCGACTCGCTGGGCGACCTGCGCGCCGACATGTGCAAGGTGCTGGAATCGCTGGGCCAGGTGGTTGAAGTGCATCACCACGAAGTGGCGAATGCCGGCCAGTGCGAGATCGGCGTGAAGTTCAACACGCTGGTGAAGAAGGCCGACGAACTGATGACGATGAAGTACGTCATCAAGAACGTCGCCCACCAGAACGGCAAGACCGTCACCTTCATGCCCAAGCCCATCGTGGGCGACAACGGCAGCGGCATGCACGTGCACCAGTCGCTGGCGAAGGACGGCAACAACCTGTTTGCGGGCGACCTGTACGGCGGCCTGTCGCAGACGGCGCTGTGGTACATCGGCGGCATCTTCAAGCACGCCAAGGCCATCAACGCGTTCGCCAACTCCACCACCAACAGCTACAAGCGCCTGGTGCCGGGCTTTGAAGCGCCGGTGATGCTGGCCTACTCGGCCCGCAACCGTTCGGCCAGCTGCCGCATTCCGTACGTGTCGAGCCCGAAGGGCCGCCGCATCGAAGTGCGCTTCCCCGATCCGATGAACTCCGGCTACCTGGTGTTCACCGCGCTGATGATGGCCGGCCTGGACGGCATCATCAACAAGATCGACCCGGGTGCACCGGCCGACAAGGACCTGTACGACCTGCCGCCGGAAGAAGAGAAGAACATTCCGCAGGTGTGCGCGAGCCTGGACGAAGCGCTCAACGCGCTCGACAAGGATCGCGACTTCCTCAAGGCCGGTGGCGTGTTCACCGACGACTTCATCGATGCGTACATCGCGTTGAAGATGCAGGAAGTGACGCGCTACCGCGCGAGCACGCACCCGCTGGAATTCCAGATGTACTACGCACTCTGATCGCGTAGAAAAAACGGGAGAGGGGACGATGGGCGCTTCGGCGCCCTTCGTTTTTTTTGCGCCTCTTGCACGCGAAAAGTGCCGACGACGCATCGCGTTGTTCTACGCGATGTTGTCTAAGTAGTTCTACGGCCGCTTCGCCGCATACACGCTTTGATGATGCCCCTTCGCGCAGGCTTTGCCGCGCAGCTTTGTATGGCCACGTGCACATCAGCTAGCTCACTCAGTCGTTGAGAGAGATGCTCTATGGATGGACGTTGCGATGTTTCCCCAGGGGTGTGGCCGCAGCATCGCGAGTTGTCGCGAACGCCGTTGCACCGCGTAATCCGGGCCGTCCTGCGCACGCGACAGGTGTCCGGCTGCGGCGCCGTGTTGCTGCTGTCGTTGCCCCTGGCCGCTTATGCACAGACGTTTCCCACCATCATCAATGGTGCCAACATCGGGCCCGTCACCGTCGGCACGGTCAGCGGCAATACGCAGGTGCAGGGTGGAAGCACGATCACGAGCACGGGACAGGCATCCGGCCTCGCGCTCAGCGGCGGCTTTCTCGCTCAATTGAACACGCAGTCCGGCACGTCAGGCCCTATCGCAATCACCACCGTGGGCGGTACGGCCGTGCAGAACAACGGTGGCACGGTTGATGTGCCCTACGCCGGACTGGCCATCAACACGGGCAATGGCATCGGGTTTCTCGCCAACAGTACCGACCCGGCCGCACCCGCCGTCATCGATATCGACAATGGCGCCAGCGTCGCCTTGAGTTCATCGGGCGCAGCGCTCGGCGCCTATGGCGCAGGCGCAGCCATCAACGCGACGACGGTGAGCGTGAATCTCAACGGTGGAAACGGACGCGGTGCCGTCGCGCAAGGCGGCGGTGTGATCACGCTGGGCGGCACATCCGCGATCACCTCGACGGGTGGTAGCAGCCTCAACGCGCTGGCGCTCGGCGCCGCGGGTGCAGGCAGCGTGGTCAACGTGACATCGCCTGCCACCATCACCATGAATTCGCCCGGCGCCTTGGGCGTGTACATGTATGCCGGCGGTATCGTGCAGTTGCCGCAGAATCAGGTGTTCACGTTCGGTGGCAGCGGTGCGGGCGCTGACGGCATCACCGTGGACAGCACGCAAGTACCCACCAGCGCCATCGGCAGCGGTCTGACGCTGCATTTCAATGCGGCGTCATCCACCAGCACCAGCGCATCGACCGGAGTGGTCGTCATCGGTGGTGGCAGTATCTCGCTCACCGGGTTGACCGTGGATGGCCCCAATGCCGCGACGGGCGTGTGGGTGCGCAACGGCTCGACGGCCACGTTGGACCAGGGCCAGATCTCCGTATCGGCGGTGAGCAACACCGGTTTTTACACGCTACGCGCCGGCCAATTGCTCAACCCCGGCGGAGGCGCCGTGGGACCGATCTACGTCGGGACGTTTGGACTTCCAAATGCCGCGCTCAAATCCGATGGCGGCACGATCAACGCGAATGGCACGCAGATCGTCGTCAACAGCACGGCGTATACGGCGGGCGGTTATGCCTGGTCCAGCACCACTGCATCGGATGGCTCATACCCACAGGCGGTGCTCAATCTCAACCAGGTCAAGCTCACTTCCACCGGCCCGTCGACTTACGGATTGCTGGCGCAGGATGGCGGCCAGATCAACGCGACAGCGTCGCAGATCAGCAATGACAGCGGCATTGCCGCGTTGGCCCTGAGCGACTACGGCACACGCACGCCAGCCTCGCTGACCATCGCTGGCAGCACCGTCACCGCCACCGGCACCAACAGTGCGTTCGGTATGCCGTTCGGCACGATGGGACTGGATGCGATAAATCGTGCGGCCAGTGGAACGAACGTGGTCACGCTCACCGGCACATCGCTGTCCAGCCAGTCAGGCACGGCCATCGAAGCCACCGGTCCGTTGCAGATCACGGTGCAGCAGGGTTCGTCCATCACGGGCGGCGGTGACTTGCTCTACGCGTACCGCAACAGCAGCGGGCAGGCCACGCAGGTGCAGCTGGATGCCAACGACAGCACGCTCAGCGGACTGGCCCAGGCCGACAGTCAGAGCAACGCCAACATCACGCTGTCCAATCACTCCGCGTGGACGGGCGAGTCGTACTACGTGACCAACATCGATGTGGATGCGACCAGCAGCTGGACGATTCCCGCTGGCTCCGTGGTGTCGCAGCAACTGCTCAACAACGGCCTCGTGCAGTTCACCGCGCCCACGAGCGGCGTCTACAAGAGCCTGTATGTCCACGACTACACCGGCAGCGGCACGCTAGGCATCAACACCTTCCTCGGTGATGACAGCTCGCCGACGGATCGCCTGTACATCAACGGCGGCACGGCGGGCAGCCAGGGCACGATTCTCGTCCACAACACGGGCGGCCCGGGCGCGCTTACCAGCGATAACGGCATTCCGGTGGTGGAAGTGCTCAACGGTGGCACCACCCTGGCATCGGCCTTTGCACTGGCGGGCCCGGTGGTGGCAGGTCCTTACGAATACACGCTGGAACGCGGTGGTGCATCGCCCGGCACGGAGGACTATTGGTTCCTGCGCTCGACCATCAACTGCGAAGGCGGCACGCATCCGGGATGTCCACAGCCGCCAGCACCGCCCCCGCCGCCGGACCCGCCCGGACCTCCGGTGCCGCAGCCGCCCGGGCCGCCCACGCCGCCACCGGATCCGCCGCCGGTGCCGCCGGATCCTCCCGCCCCACCACCGGTGCCGGAACCCGAGGAGTCGGAAAAGCCGACGCCGGAAGAGGTCGTGCCCAACTATCGACCCGAGGTGTCGCTGTACACCGCGCTGCCGGGCATGGCCCTGCGCTATGGCTGGGCCACCCTGGGCGATCTGCACGAACGCGTCGGCGATGAAGAACAACTGCGCAACCGCAGCGACCTGCGCGAAGACAACACGCTCAACGCGTTGTGGGTGCGTGTGATTGGCGAAGACGGCAATGTGCGCGGCGCGTCGCAAGGCATCTACAACGGCAGCCCGCAGTACGACTACAACATCATCGCCTTCCAGGCCGGCATGGACATCTTCGCCGAAGAACACGAGAACGAGCAGCGCGATCACGCAGGCTTGTATCTGGGCACGGGCCGCATACGCAGCGACGTCACCAACTACGACGGCAACGACGCTGGCGACGACATCGTCAAAGGTCAATCGCTCGGCCTGTACTGGACGCACTTCTGGGCCGAAGGCCAATACCTCGATGCCGTGTGGCAGGGCACGTGGTCGAAGTACAGCGCGAAATCCGATGAGGGCCTGGCGCTGAACCACAACGGTTTCGGCTGGGCGGGATCACTGGAAGGCGGCTATCCCTTCCACAACGACACGCAGGTATGGGAACCGCAGGCGCAGGTGATCTACCAGCGCATCAACAACGGCCAATCCAGTGACGCAGCAGCGCTGGTGAACTTCAGCAACATCACCTCGCTGGTGGGACGCGTGGGTCTCCGCTGGGCCAACACGTGGACGCTGGAACCCACGGCGCAAGGCGCGCCGCGACTGTTCCCCGGCTGGCTGCGTTTCAATCTGTGGAAGGAGTTCAAGGGCGAACCCACCACGTCGTTCTCATCCGAAGACGGATTCGTGCCGTTCGACGGCAGCATCAAGGGTTCGTGGTGGCAGCTCAACGGCGGCATGACCTGGGAGCTGGACAAGAACACGTCGTTCTACGCCAACGTGGGCTATCAGAAGGGCTTCGACAGCCGGGGCTTCCACGCGTGGGATGGCAAGGTGGGTTTTCGCTGGAACTGGTAGCGGGCCAGGCGCGCAGACACTGTTAGTCGCCTTGGAAAAATCAGCGCGCGACGCCACCACGAGGGGTTGGCAACGTCGCGCGCCCGTTGGTGGTCAGTGGAGTTCCACCACCACCAGACCCTGCGGCGGGATGTCGATGCTCAGACGCCCGTTGGAGATCGATGCCTGTTCGGGAGCCGCGAGCTTGCCCGCTTCACGCAACTGAGTGATCTGTTCGCGGCTCGGGGTTGCCGGTCGACCCATCTTGTCGAACGCGGCCACGGCGTTGCCGTGATCCTGGTCCAGGCGCCACACGGTGGCGCTGGTGGCGTTGCCGAGATGCTTCACGTCCACGTCGAAGTGCTTGCTGTCACCCGTGGGCACGCCCGGCGTGTAGTCGGCGGTGTCACCCAGCGGCTTGGTGTAGTTCCACAGCGCCAGCACCACGGTGCCGTCGGCGCGGCGGGTGGCGAGCGCGCTGTCGGTCTTCAGCGGCAGCTGCGTGTCGCCCAGCTTGTGCAGCATGGCGAACGCGTTGAAGGCCGGCTTTTCGATACGGTCCGCAGCGATCAGGCCGAAGCCGCCGTAGAACGGCGTCTTCACCACGCCCTGTTCGTCGAACACGTCGGAGAACGACCAGTAGCTCATCATGTCCACCTTGCCGGCGCACTCGCGAATGGTGTTGGCCATCCACGGACCCATGTACACGGTGTCGGTGACGTTGGGCAGGTTGGCGTACGAGGCGTTGTATTCGCTGTAGATGAGCGGCAGTTTCGGAAATGCCGAGGCAGCGACTTCCTTGTGCGACTTCTCCACCGCGCGACACACCATGTCGCGACGCGGGATGTTCTCGTTGGTCTTGAACACGTTGTCGGCGGTGTCGTCGCCATAGACGTGTGTGCTGACGAAATCGATCGGCGCGCCACTCTGCTTCACATGCTTGAGGAATTCGGGAAGCCACGCGGCTTGCGCGGTACCCGGGCCGCCGACACGGAACTGCTTGTCGACCGACTTCACCACACGCGCCGTGCGGTCATAAAGGTCGTAATAGGTTTCCTTCTCGGGTTTTCCGCCCCAGAACGCGAGGTTCGGTTCGTTCCACACCTCGAAGTACCAGCTGCGCACTTCGTCGATGCCATAGCGCTCGATCTCGTGCTGCAGGAAGGTGCGCACCATGGCGTCCCATTCGTTCCAGTCCTTCGCCGGCATCACGTTGGGGTGGTACCAGAAGTCGTGATGGCTGGCCGGGTCGGTGCTCATTTCCGGCGGCATGAAGCCCAGCTCCACGAACGGCTTCACGCCGCGTGCGAGCAGGCCGTCGTACACCTGGTCCACGTAGTTGAAGTTGAATTGCAGCTTGCCCTGCGCATCGCGGTAGGCCACGCCCATGTCGCGGTCGAAAATGCCGTGGAAGCGGATGTAGGTGAAGCCCGTGGCGGCCTTCACGTTTTCCAGGTCCTTGCGGTAGTCATCGCGCAACGCGAGCACGGCGCGACCGGAACCGAACATGTTTTCCCAGAAGTGCGGCAGCGGCGTGCCCTTGGCCGTCGCGTCCACCTGCAGTTGCACCGAATCGTTGCCGGCCGGCGCCGCATACACGTTGCCGAGCAGGGCGAGGCAAGCCGCGGCGCAAGTGCGCAAGGCAAGACGGCGTAGCGGTGACGGGGTCGACATGGCGATTCCTTCGGTCGGGGGAGTGGGTTGGCCGGACATGCGGCGGCCGCTAGGATGTAAACGTTTACGCGATTCGCGGTGGAGTCTCTTACAGACCGGGTCGCATGATCAATAAGCGCACTTCACAGAAACCGGCGTCGCTGCGCCGCAACATGGCGAGCTGTCGTATGTCCAGACCTTTTCCCAAGACCTTTTTGCGTTCCCGCATCGCTTCGATTTGCTGCATGGCATTACTCACGGCCAGCGCGATTTCCGACGCTTCTGCAGTGACGCGAACGTGGGCGAATCCGGTCGATGTCGACTACCGCTACAACTTCGAGCAGATGAATCAGGAGATCTCCTATCGCACCGGTGCCGATCCGGCCGTGGTGCGTTATGGGGACGCCTACTACCTGTTCATGACGCTCGCCGATGGTTACTGGCATTCCACCGATCTGCTGCACTGGGATTTCGTGAAGCCTGATCACTGGCCGTTCGACAGCGAAGTGGCGCCGGCCACGCTGGTGGCGGATGGGAAATTGTTCCTCATGCAGTCGGCCACCGAGCCGCGGCCGCTGATGGTGTCCACCGACCCCGCGCACGGCCGCTGGCAGTTCTGGACGCGCCTGTTGCCGGCCGTACCCGGCGCGGTGTCCAGCGCGGGTGCGTGGGCGCAGAAGCCGGATGAATTGCCGCCCGGTCCATGGGACCCGGGCCTGTTCCAGGATGACGACGGCAAGGTGTATCTCTACTGGGGTTCGTCCAATGTCTATCCGCTTTATGGCGCTCAACTGGACATGAAGTTCGGCGCTGCCTCGGAAGGCGAGGGCAAGCGACTGGCGTTTGCCACGTTGCCGCAAGCGTTGTTGAGGCTCGATCCTGCCGACCACGGCTGGGAGCGCTTTGGCCAGGATCACGCCAACGACACCGTCAAGCCGTTCCTGGAAGGCGCCTGGATGAATCGCCACGCCAATCGCTATTACCTGCAGTACGCGGCACCGGGCACCGAATACAACGCCTATGGCACCGGCGTGATGGTCGGCGACGCGCCTCTGGGTCCCTTCCAGTACGCGCCGTACAACCCCATCGGCGACAAGCCTGGCGGTTTCGTCACTGGCGTGGGCCACGGTTCCACCTTCGAAGACGCCCATGGCAACGTGTGGAACACCGGTACGTCGTGGGTGGGCGCCAACTGGACCTTCGAGCGACGCATCGGCCTCTATCCGGCAGGTTTTCATTCGGACGGCCAAATGTGGGTCGATACGCGCTTCGGCGATTTCCCCCACCGCATGCCCGATCACGCACTGAAGGAAGGCGAGGACACGTTCACCGGTTGGATGCTGTTGTCGTATCGCAAGAAGGCGGTCGCCTCATCATCGTTGCCGGGTCACCCGGCCAGCGTCGTCACGGATGAAAACCCGCGCACATTCTGGGTGGCAGCCAGGAATGCGCCGGGACAGACACTCACGGTGGACCTGGGCGGTGAACGTACCGTGCGCGCCGTGCAGGTGAATTACGCCGACTATCAATCCGGCCGTTACGGCGATGCGCCGGACATCGTCACGCAATTCAAGCTCGAAGGTTCGAGCGACGGCACGCACTGGGCCCTGCTGGCGGAGCTCACACACGAAACCCGTGACCGCCCCAACGCATACATCGAACTGGACCAGGCTGCGCGCATCCGCTATGTGCGTTACGTTCACCAGCACGCGGGTGCCCACACACTGGCCATCAGCGACCTGCGTGTGTTCGGCAATGCCGAGGGTCCGATGCCCGCCGCGCCAACGCTGACCTGGGCCAAGCGAGGGACCGATACGCGTGATGCGGAAATCGCATGGACGCCTGTTCCCGGTGCGGTGGGTTACAACGTGCGCTGGGGACTATCCGCCGACCGCCTGCATTCAACGTATCAGCGCTTCGCCGACGAACCGACGACGCTGGTGCTGCATTCGCTCAACAAGGGCGTGAACTACGTGGTGGCCGTGGAAGCCTTCGATGAGCGTGGCGTCTCCGTGCTGTCGGCGGTTCAACCGCTGCCGGCGAACTGATCAGGCGTCGAGCGTCTGCCGCAACTGCTGCAACGCCGGCAACAGGCTTTCCGGCTCGCGCAACGCCTTGCGTGCCGCACCAATCGCCTGACGCACGCGGCCCGGCGTTTCGCCGCGGGTGATCACATCGATCGCTGGCGTGCGGCAGGCGAGCAAGGTGTCCACCCAGTCCGCCGGCTGCATGGCGCGAAAGCGGCGCGTGAACCGGCGGCTGGCACGAAACGGCGCAGCCATGTCCTGGATCTGATCAAGGCTGCTGGCCAGGCGAGCAGGCGTGCGTTCGGCCATGGCCGGGTCCATCGCTTCAGCCATCGCGGCCAGTGCGTCGGCCAGCCGGCGGCGCAACACATCGGTCGAGCGTACCGGCCAGACGAACCACGCCGAGGCCAGCCCGATCACTGCGCCGATCACGATCTCTTCCAGTCGTTGCCACAGCAATGTGGACGGTGGCTGCGCATCGAAACCCTGCAACAGGGCGAGCGCCAACGTCACGAACAGCGCCCACCAGGCATAACCCAGTGGACGCAGCCATACGCCGAAGAACAAAGCTGTAAGGATCAGTACGCCCGTGGTCGCGGGGTTGTCCGCGTGGAACGTCAATGTCATAGCGAGCACGGTGCCTGCCGCTGCGCCCAGTACGCGCAAGCCACTCTTGTAGGCCACGTCCAGTCGCCCACGATTGCCGCTGTGCACGATGAAGGCCGTCAGCACGATCCACGCCCAGCGCTCGGCAAAGAACGCGTAACCCACCGCGAAAGACAGCGCCAATGCCACCGCCATCTGGATCGCCATGCGCGTGGTGGCGTCGGGGCGGAGGCTGCTTTCCTGCTTTTGCGGCGTTGGCATCACCACTGGCGCGGGCAGCGGCGGAAGCAACTTCAATCTTCGCGCGCTCACGTGGCACACCGTCACCCACAACAACGCGAGCAACGCCACCAGTACCGGTACCAGCCACGTAGGAATGGCAGCACCCGAGGCGACGCGAACATGCGGCACCGTCAGCAGCGTGACAAACGGCAGCGCGATCACCCCCGCCGCGCGTCGCGCCATCGAACCAAACCGACGCAGCCACACGGAAAGAAACATGCCCACCACAAACGCCGTGGCACCCATCCACGGCGCATGACGCAACAACAAGCCCACGCCCATGGCGACAAACGCCACCAGCGGCAACACGACCACCGCTTCCAGTCGCCCGCGCAGATCGCGGTCCATATGGCTGCGCGACAGCGAAAGACTCAGCACCACCGCCAGCACGGCGGGACCGGGGCCTGGGGCGATGACCCATGTGCAAAGCAACGTGGCGATGCTCGCCAGCATCGTAATCACCGCTTCAACCAAGGGTTGTACGAGCGCCGATGCCTCCAGCCGGGTCATACGAATCCAGAAAGGAAGATCGTTGCTCATGGCTACCGAATCAGGGTGGAAGCGAGGTCCAAAAAAATCATGGTGGCATGTGCCTGTTGCACGTCTAGGCAGGTGAGTCTCGCTGAAACAGTCGGCGTGGCGCCTACACGATAGCTTCACGACAGGCATCACAAATTCTCAGTAATGCAAGAAGTTACGACCCTGGTCAATTGACAGTGAACTGAGCACGTCGTTAGAAATTGCTCCATCCGTGCGCAATGTACGGGCCAAGGGGACAACTATGCTCGGTTTGGTGCAGGGACGCCGCAAGGCGTGGCTCAATGCTGCGTCGTGCAAACCGTATTCGATGCTTGTGGCTGTTGCCGTGGGTGTGCTGTTTGCAACGGCGGCTTACGGCCAATCGAGTGGCGTGGAAGCTTACGAGGAGTTCGGCAAGCGTTTGCGCGCGGCGCAGGAAGTGACGCCGCTGAAATCTGATCTTTTCGGCGATCACGTGAGCCTTTACAACGGCTCCGTCGAATTCGACGTCACCGACATCGACATTCCCGGAAATAGCGCGCTTCCCGTGCAGTTTGGCCGTCGATTTGAAATTGAGGATCGACGTCTGCCGACCGGCCACTTGGGTGGCATGGGCGACTGGGACGTTGAGATTCCCTACATCGACGGTGTGTTTACCCATGAAGATGGATGGACGGTCCAGAGCTCACTTGCCAATCCGCAACAAAGCTACAGCCGATGCAGCCTGACCAATACGCCCTACATGTTTCTCTCTGGAACACAGGATTGGGCACCGGCCGTGTCGGTATGGGACGGCAACCAGCTGCATATTCCCAACGGCGTGTCGGAAGAACTTCTCGCGAATACCGAAGCAAAACTTCCTGCTGTCGGCGACGGTGGAACCTACCCATGGGTGACCAAAAGCTATAACCGTGTGAGCTGTTTGGCGGGCACCGCCAACGGCTACCCGGGCGAGGCGTTTTCGGTTCTCACGTCATCGGGAACCCGCTACACCTTCAATTGGGTGGTCGTGAACAACACGTCCGACCTGATCTATCAGACGTCCGCGAGCGGCACTGGCACCGTGAAAGAAGGGGTGCAGCGTGATCGAATCTTCATGCTCGCGACGCAGGTGGTTGATCGTTTCGGCAACTGGGTCAAATACAACTACAGCGGCAACCAGCTGACCAGCATCACGGCCAGTGATGGTCGCGAAATCGACATTACCTGGTCCGGTGGCCTGGTCCAATCCGCGACAGCAGTGTCGCCAACTTACGGATCGCGCACCTGGACCTACGGGTATTCAAACGGCAATCTCTCCTCGGTCACGCAGCCGGACGGCTCGATATGGTCGTATAGCTATACATCCGGATCGCTGGCGACAACGAAAGTTTCGGATGTTTATGACGGCGGCCAGGTTCACTGCCAGCTAGAGCCCGACGGCAATACCGGCGGTTTCGTATACGCCATTACGTCGCCATCGGGCGCCACCGGCACATTCAACTTCTCCTACTCTCGGCACTACCGCACCATGGTGCCCAAGTCGTGCTTGCCGGCGACCAATCCACTGACCAACTACCCGTTGGTCTACAGCTATTTCGACAATTTCACGCTGACTTCCAAGCAGATCACGGGCGCGGGCATTGGCACGCAGACCTGGAGTTACAGCTACCCTGATCCGCCGGGCGGCTATTACCCCGCGTCGGATCAATACGTCCAGACCAGCGAAACGTATATTCCGCCCGGTGATTGTTCCGGCTGCACCATATCGAAGACCGTCACGGTGACGGAGCCGGGCGACATCATCAAGTACACGTTCGGCACGGCTTACGCCCGTAACGAAGGCTGGCTGCTGTCGACAGAGACCGACGCTCTGGACGGGACGGTCAAGAAAGTCGTCACCAATACGTATCTGACCGAAGACCAGGTCAGCGCGCAATTGTTTGCCGGTAATGCCGGTACGCAAGTGCAGCCGTCTTTCAAGAACCCGATGGTCAATCGCATTCGGCCCGTGACGATGACGACCACGGTGCAGGACGGTGACACCTATACGAACCAGACCGAAGCCTTCGATGTGTTCGCGCATCCCTCGCAAACACTGCGCTTCAACAGCATCGCTGGACAGTCATCCATTGAAGAGCGCACCACGTATCTCAATGATCTGCCGCACTGGGTACTTGGGCTCAATCAGCAGGTCGACAACCTCACGACCGGTGAAACGGAAAGCAGCAACACGTTCGACCTGTCCAATGTCACGGTGACAGCGAAGTATCACTTCGGCTTATTGCTCAAGTCCTACACGTATAACGCGCAAGGCCAGGTGGCCTCGGTGACGGACGGTCGGAACAACACGATCGCTGTCAGCAACTACATGCGCGGCTTGCCGCAGACCATCAACTATCCGGACAACACCAGCCAGTCGCTCACGGTTGATGAGTTTGGCGACATCCGCTCGGTGACCGACCAGGCCGGGAATACCACGTCCTACAGTTACGACGCGATGGGACGCGTCTCGCAGATCACTTATCCGACGGGTGATGAGCAGTCGTGGTATCCCAAGTCGTTCACCTATGCGGTGGTCGGTGGTAGTGAGCGAGGGATCAGCGGAACGCATTGGAGGCTCACTGCAACCAAGGGCGACAACGTCGTTGTCACGTACTTCGACGCGATGCTGCGACCGTTGATCTCGGACACCTCCATTGGCAGCGATCCCAGCTCGCATATCACGATCGAAAGCAGCTACGACTGGAAGGGACGCAAGACGTTCGCCGCGTTTTCGGTGTCGGGTAGCCCCAACGTCGGCGCCACCGCCGGCACGCACACGACGTATGACGAACTCGACCGCGTCACGGAGGTGGACGAGACTTCTGAGCTCGGCACGTTGACGACGAAGACGGCGTATCTCGCCGGTGCACAGCAACAAATCACCGATCCCAAGAACTACGTCACCACCACCGCTTATCAAGTCTTCGACCAGCCTTCGGAAGACAAGGTCATCCTGGTGCAGGCGCCGGAAGGCGTGAGCCAGAGCGTGGCGCGCGACATCTATGGCAATCCGACGACAATCCGCCAGTGGGGCAATTACGCCGGTCAGACCATCGACCTGAGTAAGCAGCTCATTTATGACGCGCAGCATCGTTTGTGTCGCACCATCGAACCCGAAAGTGGCAGTGAGGTGTCGCACTACGATGCCGCCAACAATGTCGATTGGCGCGCGACCGGTCTTTCATTCGCCGATGGCACGTCGTGCGACCAGGACCAGGTCGCCGCGACGGCGAAAACCCAGTACTCGTACGATGCGCTCAATCGTGTCAGCCAGGTTTTGCCGCCTTCGGGTACGCAGAGCACCACGTTCGGTTACGACGCGCTGGGCAACAAGAATTACGCCGCGTCGGGCATCAGCATTTGGTCGGCCAATCGCAACAAGCTGGGCCTGATCACGGATGAGACCCTCAACGTGACGGGCAACGGCTCGAACGTGCTGCGCTACGGGCACGATGCGTACGGCACGGTGCGCACCGTGACTTATCCCGATGGTCTGGCCATCGATTACGCGCCGGATGCACTCGGTCGTGTCAAGCAAGCGGGCAGTTTCGCTACGGGAGTGAGTTATTTCCCGGACGGCAACGTCCAATCGTTCATCTATGGCAACGGCACCCAGTATCTGGCGGAAGAGAATGCGCGCCAGTTGCTGAGCAACTTCACCTACGGCAAGACCGGCACGCTCAATCTCAGTGAGGACGTGGTCTACGACGCCAACGGCAACATCACCAACATCAACGACCTGGCAACCGGGCAGCGCACCAAATCGTTCGGGTATGACGGTCTCAATCGTCTGACCTCGGCGCAGGCGAGCAATCTATGGGGTGCGGAAAGCTACACCTACGACCCGCTCAACAACATTCAGACGCGCACCACGGGTGGCCAGACCTACACGTACAACTACGACGCCACCAATCTGTTGCGGTCGATCACCCTGGCCGGTGCACCGGTCAACACGTTCGGTTACGACCCGCGCGGCAATGTCACCAACAAGAACGGCAACACGTTGGTGTTCGATGCACTCAACCAGCTGCTGCAGATTCCGGGTTTCGACAGCTACGCCTATGACGCGGCCGGTCGCCGCGTGCAGAAAACGCCGGTCAACAGCACCACACCGGTGTTCTATTTCTACAACCAGGCCGGCCAGTTGCTTTATCAGTACGACGCCAGCAATACCAAGCTCACGGATTACATCTATCTCGGCAAGAAGTTGATCGCCCGCAACGAGACGATCGAATTCCCGGCGCCCACCGGCATCAGCTTCGACACCAATCCGAACAACGGCACGTACACGATCAGTTGGGCTGCGGCCACGGGTGCCACGAGTTATACGCTGCAGGAAAGCATCAACGGCGGCGCCTGGGCCACGATCTATACCGGCAACGGACTCAGTCAGGCTGAGAGCAACCGTGATGGCGGCACGTATACCTATCGCGTGCAAGGCTGCAAGACGGGTATGTGCACGGCGTGGACATCCTCGGCCAGCCTGGGCGTAACGCCGGCGTTGCCGACCATCACCGTACCCACCAGCATCACCAACGGCACTTACACGGTGAGCTGGAGCACACCGCCGGGCGCAACCACTTTCGACGTGGCTGAAAGCCTCAATAGCGGTGCATGGACCGTCATTGCATCGAATACGTCGGCGAACTCGATCGCGCGCCCGGGCACGACCACCGGCAGCTACACCTACCAAGTAACGGCCAAGAACAGCTATGGCAACCGCGGTGCGGCCACCTCAGCCGCGGTGACTGTGGACACCACCTACGGCGTGGTGCCACCGGCATCGGCCAGCATCACCGTTCCTGCTACCAGTAGTGATGGCACCGCAGCGATCAGCTGGAGCGCGGTCACCCAAGTCACGCATTACATCGTCCAACAAAGTAGCAACGGCGGTAATAGCTGGACGCAGATCTACAACAGTACGGGCACCAGTACCGCTCTCAGTGGCCTGGCCAACGGCAGCTATGTCTTCCAGGTACAGGCCTGCAACAACTACAACTGCGGACCGTGGAAGCAGAGCGGCACCCTGGTCGTCACACATCCGCCAGCCAGCGCGCCCAGCATCACCACGCCGGCCAACAACAGTACCGGCAATTACACGGTCAATTGGACGGCGGTATCCACTGCGACGTACTACGTGCTTCTTGAGCAGGTCAATGGCGGCACACCGGCCCAGGTGCAGTCCACGGGCGCCATCAGTTGGACCGCCAGTCGCGGCAACGGCACCTACGTGTATCAGGTCAATGCCTGTAATGCGGGCGGATGCAGTGCACTGAGTGCCGGCGCCCAGACGGTCGTCGCGATCCCACCGGCGGCACCGGCAAGCATCAGCGTGCCAGGTACGAGTAGTGGCCCCACTACCCTGTCGTGGGCGGCGAGCGCCAATACGACCAGCTATCAACTGCTACACAACTTCAACGGCGGTGGCTGGACCAGCGTCTACAACGGAAGCGCAACCAGCACCGTCGTCAATGAATCGGCCACGGGTTCCTACACCTACGAAGTCCGGGCTTGCTACAGCGCGCAGTGCAGCGCTTACGTCACCAGCGGTGCTGTAGCGGTGACCATTCCACCGGCGAGTTCGCCCACGGTGTCCGTACCGTCGACCAGCAACAACGGTCAGTACACGGTGAGCTGGACGGCGGTGGCCGGGGCGACCACGTACTACGTGCAGGAGCAGGTCAACGGTAGTGGCTGGACGCAGGTGGTTTCCGGAGGCGGCACCGCTTGGGCACCCAGCGCCAAGAACAACGGTACCTACGGCTATCGCGTGCAGGCGTGTAACGCGGGCGGCTGCTCGGCATGGAGCGGCACGAGCTCCGTCGTGGTCTCACTCAACATGCCGCTGCCGGCCAATGGGCAGTCCTACTGGCACACGTACACGATCTCGACCACGACCGGAAACATGGCGATCGGCTTCGACATCGTTGGCGGGAACACGTGGGAGGTTTATTACATCCAGCCAGGCACCGTGCATGGCGTCATGGCCTCGGGTGCCACGCCGCCGTATGCAGTGACCGTGCAATACACCTGGACGCTTGTGGGAGCACCAGCAGGCTTCAACGACGCGGGTGGCTCATTCACTAATGGCGCGCCATCGCAGGTGAATGTCAGCAGCAATCCGAACAGTTGGTACACCACCAATTCGTGGAACAACCATTCCGGATCGCATGCACGGACGTATCAAGTGCGCGTGGATTTCTTTAGCGCGACAGGGGCGAATATTTCAAGCTCTACATTTCAATTGACGGCAGATACTGAAGGTGCTGGGTCATGAGCCACAAGCCTAGTGCCTACAACGACTTCGGGCGCCATTTTGTTCGCAGGCACCCAGAGCTCGATCGCGCACCGTTCCCTTCGCGAATGGCAGCTATGAATTCCGCACGCCGCCATGTCGCGATAGATATCGGAGACTCATGTCCGATCGCTGGGAAATTGCAGTCCAACCTTCAAGCGGCGAGACGTCCGATGAGCGCAAGAACAATGCTCTTTTCCGTGATCCTGCTGGCCCTCGGAGCGTCATCAGCCGCAATGGCAACAACCACTACTTACATATATACAGACACTCAAGGAACGACGATTGCAGAGGCTGATTCGTCTGGCAACGTGACTGCAAATTATGACTATCACCCGTATGGCTCGTCATATAGCGGAGGGGGCATGGCCCCCTCCAAGGACGGTATCGGTTATACGGGTCATGTGAACGACGCGGACACGAATCTCGTATACATGCAAGCGCGCTATTACGATCCAAGTTTGGGAAGATTTCTGAGTGTCGATTTCGTGGCGCCTGAAGCGGGAGACTATTTCGGGTTTGGCCGATACGGCTACGGGCGGAACAACCCGATCCTCAACATTGATCCTGACGGGCGTCAAAGCGAAAGTGTATCGATGACCGAGGTCTACCTTAGGGATGGTTCCACCATTTCTGTACCAACGAGGATTGCGGGGCAAGTAAAAGCTGCGGACGAAGTCCATGCCAATCTCACCGATGTGAACAACCCCAATATAGATCGGAAAGGTGCTGCCAAAGCTTTGGATAAAGTTGGCACAGGAGCAACGGTGGTCACGTTGTCGACATCTGAGTTGCCACCCGTCGCAGCCGTGGCTGCGGTCGTCGACGAAGTGACGACTGTCGGCGCATTTGCGTTCGATCCCACAGCCGAGCGTTTGGTGAGTGTCGCAACGCTAGGCTTGAACAAAGTGGCGAAAGCCGGCACAAAAGGTAGCGAAACGGCGGCCAAGATCTTGGAGAATCAAGAGCGAATCAAAGGAGTTGGTGAGCTCGCGGATAAGGCAGCGGAGGCTCAAAATGAGCACGCTAACAAGGAGGGTGAGGGGAAGAGCAGCGGAACCCCGGCAAAACCTCAGCAGAGCATTATCAATTGGTGGGGTCCGCAGAGCCCAGGGGGCTCGGATCGAAGAGATGATCCTACAAACCTATGATTCCCTCTTTTGGACTTAAAAACAAAGGAAAAAATGGACAAGCCACTTCTAGCCCTCAATTTAGGCCTGAGCACATTGGGTGTATTGGTCGCCGCTCCCATTTTTCCAGGCTATTCTGCCTTTCTAATTCTTCCCCTGGTAACCGGAGCTATTGCTTTTCGGTTATTTGAGATGCCGAAGAACAAGTACCTATTTCTCGGGCTTGCCATCGCATCATTTCTCATTGGATGCCTATTACGGTTCATGCCGCGCGCAAATTCCGGTGGGCTAGGAGACGGTGGCCTAGTGTTATTGGCCGTCTGCTGGCTACCCTGTGTATACGTATTGCACAGGATGTGGAAATCTGAATCGCGATTGCACGCTACGAAAAGCGATATCTAGGCGCAAATAGAGCATTGAAGTGAAACGTAGGTGCCTTAAAGTGCCATGACGCTATCGCCTTGACGTGTTTTGCTTTTGGTTTTGGCGAGTTGGGGGCTTAAGGCCGTGCATATCTGAGAATGGGATAACCTCAGTCATAGCACATAGCAAATGCTCTTCCACAGGCATTGCACCAAACCTAAGCGTTGTCCATCATGGTGCAATGAACGATAAGGGCTCGCGTGCATGGGCGGAGCCGTTGGCGACCGGGGTGGCCTTGGCAGATGCGGGGCTGCGTCTGCTGTGGGTCAATCCGGCGCTGGCGGAATTGCTGGATATCGGTCCGCGCAGCGCGGTGGGGCAGTCATTGGCGGTGTTGCTGCATCGGCCGGAGTGGATGGCGCAGGCGCAGCGCGCCTTGCGCGAGCCATCGCCGCATCAGTTGCGCGGGATCGAGGTGCCATCCGCGCGAGGCGAGATGGCGCGGGTGGATGTGTCGATGCAGCGGCTGGCCAGTGGCGAATTGTTGCTGGAAGTTCACGCGTTGGCGCCGCCGGCTGCCTCCGATACGCCGATCTCGGCCACGCTGCGCGGTTTTGCGCATGAGGTGAAGAATCCCCTCGCCGGTTTGCGTGGCGCCGCGCAGTTGCTGCAGCGGCGCGTTGACGACGAACAGCTGCGCAACCTGGCGGGTCTGGTGATTGCGGAAGCCGATCGCCTGGCGGCGCTGGCCAATCGCCTGCTGCATCACGGCGGCGCCGCTCAACTCGGCGAGGTGAACATCCATGAACAACTCGAACGCCTGGGCGATCTGCTCCAGGCTGAGTCGTCGCCGCCCACGATTCGCCACGACTACGATCCGAGCCTGCCGGATATCTACGGCGACGCGGATCGCCTGCTTCAACTGCTGCTCAACCTCGCGCGCAACGCCATTGAGGCGGGCGCAAAAACGCTGGTTTTCCGCACGCGTGCCGAACCCGCCGTGCGGTTGGGTGAACGCACGGCACGCATGGCCTTGCGTGTCGATGTCATCGACGACGGCCCGGGTGTGCCTGAGCCCTTGCGCGACACCTTGTTCGAACCGCTGGTGTCCGGACGCGCCGATGGCAGCGGCCTTGGCCTGGCGCTCGCCCGCGAGATTGCCCGTGACCACGGCGGCGAATTGCGCCACGTGGGGCGCGCTGGCGAAACCACGTTCTCTCTTTATCTGCCGATGGGACATACCCATGACTGAGTCACGCACCGAGATCTGGATTGCCGATGACGACCGCGGCGTCCGCTTCGTGCTGGCCGAAGCGCTGCGTGACGCGGGTTTGCCTGTGCGTGAATTTGGCGATGCGGAAGAAGTGCGCGCCGCCTTGCGCACGTCGTCTCCCGCCCTGCTGCTCACCGATGTGCGCATGCCGGGCGAAGGTGGACTGGCGCTTGTGGCTGCGTTGAAAGCAGACGGCGTCGGGCCGGTCATCGTGATGAGTGCGTTCACCGATGTCGCCACCACGGCCGCGGCATATCGCGCGGGCGCAGTGGATTACCTGGCCAAACCGTTCGACCTCGACCAGGCCGTTGCCGCCGTGCAACGCGCGCTGGCCGATGTGCCGGTGGCTTCCACGCCCGTGACGACCACTGCGCCCGCGCATGCGCTGCTGGGTGAAAGTCCGGCGATGCGCGAAGTGTTCCGTTTGATCGGCCGCGTGGCTGCCAGCGACCTCAACGTGCTGATCACCGGTGAAACCGGTACCGGCAAGGAACTGGTGGCGCGTGCGTTGCACGAAGAAAGCGCACGACGCGACAAGCCGTTCGTTGCGCTCAATACCGCAGCCATTCCCAGCGAGCTGCTGGAAAGCGAATTGTTCGGGCACGAAGCAGGCGCATTCACTGGCGCCACACGCCGCCACGCTGGTCGTTTCGAGCAGGCCGAAGGCGGCACGCTGTTCCTGGACGAAATTGGCGACATGCCGCTGGCGCTGCAGACGCGGCTGCTGCGCGTGCTCGCAGGTGGTGAGTTCTACCGCGTGGGTGGCCGCGAGTTGATTCGCGGCAACGTTCGCATCGTGGCGGCGACGCATCAGGATCTGGATGCGCGCGTGGCCTCGGGTCAGTTCCGCGCCGACCTCAAGCATCGCCTCGACGTGGTGCGCATCGAACTGCCACCGTTGAGTCAGCGCCGCAGCGACATTCCCGTGCTGGCCCAGCATTTCCTCGCCAGCGCCGCGCAGGAATTGCGTCTGCCGCCGAAGCGTTTCTCCAAGGCTGCGTTGAAGGCGATTGCGCAGCGCGATTTCCCCGGCAACGTGCGCGAGCTGGAAAACCTGTGCCGCCGCCTTGCGGTCATCGCGCCGGGCAACGAGATATTGCCGTCGGACCTCGGTTCGAGCCCGACCACCGGCACGGCGGGCGGATGGACGGACGGGTTACGCGTATGGGCCTCGCAGGCATTGGCGGATGGTGAGATTGATATTCATACACGCGCCCGCGAAGCATTGGACCACACGTTGTTGCAGGTAGCGCTGGAGGCGCACGAAGGCCATCGCCAGCATGCTGCTGCAGCCCTTGGCGTAGGCCGCAATACGCTGACACGAAAGCTTGGTGCATCGCGTTCGCGCCGGCCGTCCAAATCCTGAGAGATCGATCATGAGCATCGCCATTCGCATCGCCGATCGCGGCGACATCGAACACATCGCGCAGTGGAACACCGCGATGGCGTGGGAAACCGAACACAAGGCGCTGGAGCCAGCCGTGATCCATCGCGGCGTGACGGCAGTGTTCGACGAACCGCGTCGCGGCTTCTACCTGCTGGCCGAGCGCGACAAGGAACCCGTCGGTTGCCTGTTGGTAACCTATGAATGGAGCGATTGGCGCGCGGGCGACTTCTGGTGGATACAGAGCGTCTACGTAGTGGAGTCCGCGCGTCGCGAAGGCGTGTTTCGCCGGCTGTACGAAGAGGCGAAAGATCGCGCGAAGCAGGCACGTGCTGTGGGATTGCGTCTTTACGTGGAGACGGAGAACGAACGGGCGCAGCGCACGTATGCGGGGCTGGGCATGGAGCGGTGTCACTACTTCATGTACGAAGCGGAATTCTGAGGGGGTTGTCGCGCACAAGTGCGCTCCTACAAAGAGTGTGCGCCCTTGTAGGAGCGCACTTGTGCGCGACAGGACGCCCCTCAGGCAACCAGCAACTGCCTGCTGAATTCTTCCGGCGGAATCGCGGTACCAAACAGGAAGCCCTGCAGCAGCGAGCAACCCGCGCGGCGCAGATGTTCGGCCTGGGCGGCGGTTTCCACGCCTTCGGCGACCACGCTCATGTCCAGTCCGCGCGCCATGGTGATGATGGCGTCGGTAATGGCCGCGTTGTCCGCATCGCTGGCAATGTCGCGCACGAAGGTGCGGTCGATCTTCAGCGCATCGATGGGGAAATACTTGAGGTACGAAAGGCTGCAATAGCCGGTGCCGAAATCATCCAGCGCCAGGCTCACGCCCAGATCCTTGATGCCTTGCATCAGCGCGCGGCTCTGATCGCCGGCGGACATCACCATGCGCTCGGTGAGTTCCAGTTCGATCAATGACGGCGGCAGCTGCGCTTCTTCCAGTGCGGCCTTGAGCGTCGCGTGGAAACCCGGATGCTGGAACTGCGGCGCGGCCACATTCACTGCCACCACGATGGCCTTGCCGGCGCGGTACCACTCGCCGGCCTGGCGGCAGGCTTCGCGGATTACCCATTCGCCGATGGGCACGATCAGGCCGCTTTCTTCCGCCACCGGAATGAACTGGTCGGGCATGTACACATCGTGGCCATCGACCTGCCAGCGCAACAGCGCCTCGGCACCGACGATGGTGTTGGTGAGCGCATCGACCTTCGGCTGGTAATGCAGGTGCAGGTCGCCACGCTTGAGCGCCTTGCGCAGGTCCTGCTCGATGCGCAGGCGCGCGGCGGGCAGTTCGCTCATCTGCGAGGTGAAGAAGCGGTAGTCGTTGCGCCCCTTCATCTTCACTTCGTACATGGCGATGTCGGCATTGCGCAGCATCACTTCCGCTTCCAGCGCATCGTCCGGATAGACGCTGATGCCGGTGCTGAAGGTGATGTTGAACTCGCCCATCTTGCTGGCCGGCGAGGCCTGCCACAGGCGCATCAGCTTTTCGCACAGCTGGCTGGCACCGGAGCGGCCATCCACGTGCGAGAGAAGAACGACGAATTCGTCGCCGCCGATGCGGCTGACGGTGTCTTCGTTGCGCAGGTGATGCCGCAGGTGGGCAGCGAAGGCGCGCAGCAATTCATCGCCGGCGGCATGGCCGAGTGCGTCGTTGATCAGCTTGAAGTGATCGATGTCGATGTGCAGCAGTGCGGCTTCGTCATGACGACGCACGGCAGCAGCGAGCACCTGTTCAAGGCGCGACTGCAGCAGGCTGCGGTTGGGCAGGCCAGTAAGCGTGTCGTGCTGGGCGAGGTGCGCCATCTTCAACGCCAGCGCGCGTGTCTCGCTTACGTCGTGGAACACCAGCACGCCACCGATGACGCTGCCGGCGTGGTCGTGGATGGATGCGGCGGAATCCTCGATGGGCGTTTCAAACCCGTTACGGTGCAGCAGCACTGCATTGCCCTTCAGCTCGACGATGGCGTCGCGCGCGATCGCATCGAGCAGCGGGCTGTGCAGCGGTTCGCGCGTGCGGCTGTCGATGAGGCGGAACACTTCGCTCATCGGCTTGCCCACTGCCTCGGCCTGGCTCCAGCCGGTCATCGCTTCGGCGATAGGGTTGAGCGAGGTCACGCAGTGCTTCAGGTCGGTGGTGATCACGGCATCGCCGATGGAGCGCAGCGTGACCTCGGCCAGTTCGCGTTCGCGGAACAGGGCTTCTTCGTAGGACTTGCGTTGGCTGATGTCGAGAATCTGCGCCACCGCGTGATAGGGCTCGCCCTTCACGGCGCGCACCAGTGACACGTTGAGCAGCACATGCACCACGTGCCCGTCGCGATGGATGTAGCGCTTTTCCAGCTGGTAGGTTTCGCGGTGACCTTCGCGCAAGGCGCGCGTCAGCTCGCGCGAGGCGGGCAGGTCGTCGACGTGGGTCAGGCCAGGTAGCGTACGCGACAGCAATTCTTCCTCGCTGTAGCCAAGCATGTCGCACAGCGCTTCGTTGACGCGAAGCATGTGGCCTTCCGTGGTGACCAGTGCCATGCCGATGGGTGCGTGCTGGAACGCGCCGAAGAAGCGCTGCTCGCTTTCGCGCAACTGCTGTTCGAGGGCGTAGCGCGCGGTGATGTCCATGAATACGGTGAACACACCACGGACATGGCCGTCGCTGTCCACATCGGGCTGGAAGTTGCCGTGCACGTAGAACAGTGCATTGCCGGCCTGGAGCTCGCCTTCATACACCGAGGGCTCGCCGGCCAATGCCTGGTCCAGGCTGGAACCGGCACGCTGCAGGTTCCAGATGCCGATGATCTCATCGACCGTGCGGCCCAGCATGCGTTGGGGATCAATGCCCAGCCACGACTGGTGCGTGGCATTGGCGAAGCGGAAGCGTCGCTCGGTATCGATGTAGGTGATCAGCGCGGGTGCGCCCTGCAATACATGCGCTGGCCATTGGGCCTCGCCTCCTGCAGGGACGAACTCGTGATCGGTTTGGCGCATCTGGGTTTCGGCCCGGTGGCGCACCCCCCGCGCCTTATCGACGCATCATGCGCCAATTCGGGGGGCGTTCGCACTATCC
This sequence comes from Dyella sp. C11, assembly GCF_003121485.1. GTDB lineage: Bacteria > Pseudomonadota > Gammaproteobacteria > Xanthomonadales > Rhodanobacteraceae > Dyella. The sequence goes on from NZ_QAVX01000004.1 coordinate 197,257, forward strand.
GTGTGGCCAGCCTCGTCAGCTTTTATTCGGGCAGGTGCAGCGGCACGGACAACGAAGGTGCATCGCATCCCTGTTCACGGGTGAACAGGGATGCGTCAATCATCAGTGGAGGGCGTCGGCCGGCGCGCCGAGCTGTCCATCCGCATCGAGCAGGATGCAGCCCAGGGCATGCACATCCGACGCAATGCCGTAGCGATCCGCCAATGCGGACACCAGGGGTCCAAGCGCCTTGGGATGCAGCGGATAACCATGCGCCAGCACGCGGGCACGGCCGCCATCGCCGCGCTGCGCGACGGTTACCGCAACCACGCCAAGGCCCGGCGCTTCATGAGCGTACAGCGCGGGCGCATCGTAGCCGGCATCGGTATGGCCGAAGGTCTCGAGCAAGTATCCGGACGTGGGTTCGCCATCGGCGAGGACGAGCGGCAAGTGATGCGCGCCAAGCAAGGCGGCGTACTGGCGCAATTCGAACAGCAGGCCGGCGAAGTCGTGGGCGCGCTGACTCACGTCCCCGGGCTGGTGACGCAGCCAGTCGAGCGGTGACTGCGCTTCCACCTTGCCCTCGTGATAGCGCAGCGTGAGGCCGCGCGCGCTCATGGTGGTTTCATCGCGATAGGGTGTGAGCAGCGCCGACTCCAGTAGCGTCCACAGCGGCGCGAGGTTGACGTGCTCGTACTGCACGCAGGTCAGCGCGAGCAGGTCGTTGCGGCTGAGGTAGCGCGCGTGTTCCAGGCGGACGCCCAGCGTGCGCATCAGCCAGTCCGCGGTGCGGGCACCGGCCTCGCCACGGCCCACCAGTTCCACTTCCAGTTTTTCCGACAGGCTCTCGGCGAGAGACTCGGGCGCCAGCAGCGACATGGGCAGCAGGCGCATCGGGCCATCGGCGAAGGCCGCTTCGGGCTCCAGCGGCTGCGCCGGCATGTGACCTTCATGGGTGCCAAAGGCCACCACGTTGTCCAGATGGCCGCGCGGCACGCGACGGGCCAGCTCGTCCAGGGTCGCCCACACCGGGAAACCGGGGCGCAGCAATTCCACCGCATCGAACAGCGCGCCGGCCACGGCCAGGCGGGCTTCGCTTACCTGGGGCACCAGCGCGTGGAGGTCCTCGGCGACCAGCGCGGCGAGCTCGGCGGCCTCGTCACGGCTCAGCGTACGGTGCGAGGGCGTGTCGCCGGCGGACAGCTCCAGCGCCAGGACCACCGGAAGGGCAACGAGCGTTTGAGCTTCCACGATCACGAACCCGAACAATAAAGAACCGAATTCTAGCATCTGGGCGGTTTTGGGCTTCCGTGCCGTATCGGGGCGGGTTAGCCTTGACGACTCGGCTTTTTCGGACTGCTCCAGCCATGGAAAACACGCTCAAGCGCGTCGGTGTGATCGGCGGCGTACGTATCCCGTTCTGCCGCAACAACACCGCCTACGCCGACGTCGGCAACTTCGGCATGTCGGTGAAGGTGCTTGGGTCGCTGGTGGAGCGTTTCGGCCTGCATGGCCTGGAGCTGGGCGAAGTGGCGATGGGCGCGGTGATCAAGCACTCGTCCGAGTGGAATCTGGCCCGCGAGGCCGTGCTGTCCTCGGGCCTGGCGCCCACCACGCCTGCCATCACCACGGCGCGCGCCTGCGGTACCTCGCTGGACAACGCCATCATCATCGCCAACAAGATCGCCACCGGCCAGATCGAAGCGGGCATTGCCGGTGGTTCGGACACCACCAGCGATGTGCCCATCGTGCTCGGTGAGCGCCTGCGCAAGCGCCTGCTCGCCATGAACCGCGGCAAGACCTGGCAGGACAAGCTGCGTGCGGCCACGCAGGGCTTCTCGCTGCGCGAACTCAAGCCCGCCTTTCCCGGCGTGGCCGAGCCGCGTACCGGCATGTCGATGGGCGACCACTGCGAAAAGATGGCCAAGGAGTGGCACATCGCCCGTCAGGCACAGGATCAGCTGGCGCTCGACAGCCACCACAAGCTGGCGGCCGCGTATGAAGCGGGTTTCTTCGAAGACCTGGTGGTGCCGTTCCGCGGTTTGAAACGCGACGGTTTCCTGCGTCCGGACAGCACGATGGAAAAGCTGGCCTCGCTGAAGCCGGCGTTCGACAAGAGTTCGGGTCACGGCACGCTCACGGCGGGCAACTCCACTGGTCTTTCCGATGGCGCTGCCGCCGTGCTGATGGGCACCGAGGAGTGGGCCACCAGGCGCGGCCTGAAAGTGCAGGCATGGTTTCGCGATGCGGAAGTGGCGGCCGTGGATTTCGTGCACGGCGAAGGCCTGCTGATGGCGCCCACCGTGGCCGTGCCGCGCATGCTCGCGCGAAACGGCCTTACCCTGCAGGACTTCGATTTCTACGAGATCCACGAAGCCTTTGCGGCGCAGGTGCTGTGCACGCTGCGTGCATGGGAAAGCGCCGATTACTGCAAGAACCGTCTCGGCCTGGACCATCCGCTGGGCGCCATTGATCCGGCCAAGCTCAACGTCAACGGTTCCAGCCTGGCCACGGGCCATCCGTTTGCCGCCACCGGCGCGCGCATCGTCGCCACGCTGGCCAAGATGCTGGAACAGAAGGGCTCGGGCCGCGGCCTGATTTCCATCTGCACGGCCGGCGGCATGGGCGTCACCGCCATTCTCGAGCGCTGATCGGCCCGGTACGCGGCTGGTTGTTGCATGTTTCGTTTGCGCACCACCGTCAGCCTGAGCCTGCTTGCGTTGGCCATCGGCGTGGCGGGCACGTTCTGGTTGAGCACGTTGACCGGCGACTGGAAAGGTCCGGCTGGCATGGTGTCGGCCTCGCGCGATCCGGTGCGGATGGTGTTGCGTCGGCGCCATGCGCGCCCCGTCGAACATGGCGCCGCCATCGATCATCCGGCGAGCGCACCGATGCCGGTGCCTTCCGAGGAACGCCTTCCCGCGCTCACACCCGTCGAAACGCCGTCCTTGCCCGCGCGTTGGCTGCAACGCAGCGTATTCGCCAATGGGCGCGTGATGTTGCGGCTTACCGTGGACGGTGAAGGCCGGGTAGCGCAGTCGACCGTGGCCGAATCCAGTGGCAACGCAGCACTCGACGATCGTGCGTTGCAGACGGTAAGCCGCTGGCGCTTTGCCGTGCCCAGCGATCATCCCGAGGGTTTGAGCGGCGTGGTGGTGATGCGCTTCGACGACAGGCCTGCCGCGCCGCCCTGACCTCACCCTGGTGTCGTGGGAGCACACCCTGTGCGCGACAGTCGTTCGCAGGAGCCATCGCGCACAGGATGCGCTCCCACAGGTGACGGCATCGCCCCGGTTACAGCACGCCCTGCACGCCCGCCCCGAACGCCGTGATCAGGCGCGTGTAGATCAGCTTCGGCGATACGTCCACATCGGGGAAGTCACCCACCGGCGTGTAGCAACTGAAGAACGCGGGATCGCTCGGACGCATCGGCGTGCAGCCGGCCTTGAGTTCGTAGCTGGTGGCGTAGCGGTACGGCCATAGGTCGAAGATGGGCAGGCTTGCGGAGAAGTCGCCGATGGCCATGCTCAGGCTGCTCTGCTGGCGCGGTGCGATCACCCATGCATTCTCCGGCTGCGTGTCACGCAGGATGCTTTCGCGCAGCTCGGTGGCGAAGCGTGCGTCGTACACGATCACGCCCGCTTCGGTGTTGTAGTGGTCCGAACGCGGGTCGAAATTGTGCGAACCGACCATCGCGAAATCGTCGTCCACCACAATGGATTTGGCGTGCAGTCCAAAACGGCGTCCCGGCGTGGTCAGCGGTGCCGGGCGGTTGCGCCGTGCACCGCTGCGACTGGCGAGCAGGCCGCGTTCGGTACCGACGCGTCGATGGGCCGGCGTGCCATCCGTTGAAAGTGGCGGTCCTTCGTCGTCGGCGGCATCCGCGTTGTCTTCGGCGGGGCCGGCGGCGTGTGGCTTCATCTCGTAGATCTCGAAGCCGAAGTCCTTCAAGTAACTCTTGCGGTGTTTGTACGAGAGGGCATAGACCGCGAAAGCATCGGTGGAAGCCAGCGAATTGGTCGACACCACGATGCGTGGCGGCGACGCTCCCTGATGCAGCCGCTCGAAAATCGCCTTGGCGCGGTCGCTCAACACCAGGTACGGCGTCTGCAGCACCACTTCATGTTGTGCGGCACCGACCATGCGCATGAGGTGCGTGGTGAATTCGTGGGCGCTTCGCTTGTCGGGTTGATCCGTTTTAGCCGGCAGGTCGCTGAAGAAATCCACGCGACCGGTACGCAGCGTGTCGGACACCAGCACGTCGTCGATCCAGGCCGGATCGCTGGCTTCTTCCATCACGCGCGCCACGCGCTGCGGATGCGCATAGTGCGGTTCCGGCATGGGGCCGGGGTGGATGTCGTCGAGCAGGTAGCGATTCACATCGCGCAACTGCGTCAACGGCGTGGAGCGTTTGTGGTGCCAGAACGTCTCGAAACTGCGGGCCATTTCGTGTGCTGCCGGGCCGCCCACCATCACATCGCGATCGACGTAGTCGAAATCGTTGTCCCAGTCGAAGTAGCGATCCTGGTAATTGCGCCCGCCGGTGATGCCGATCAGGTTGTCCACCAGCAGCAGCTTGTTGTGCATGCGCTGGTTGAACGTCATGAAGCAGCACACGATGCTCGCGCTGAACTCCACTGCCGAGGTCTGCGCTTCGTGGAACGTGGGGTTGTACAGGCGTACTTCCAGGTTCTCGTGCACGGTGGCGAGTCGTTCGAGCAGCACCGGGTCGCCGAAGGAGAACAGCTGGTCGGCAAGGATGCGCACCTTCACGCCGCGTCGCGCCGCCTTGATCAGTTCGTTGAGCACCAGCTGGCCGGCGTCGTCCTGGTCCCAGATGTAGGTCTGCACGTCGATGCTGTGCTGCGCGGCGCGAATCAGGTTGAGCCGCGCCACCATCGCCGCCTCGCTGTCGTTGAGCAGCGTCACCACATGCACGGGTTGATCGGGCGTGGAGTCGGCCATGGCCTGCTGGCCGGCATCAATCAATGCCGAGTCGATGGCGCAGTGATCGTATCGGTCGCAATCAAGCTGGCGCGGTGAATCGGTGGCGACCACGACATCGGCGCGGTGCACGCGCGAAGGCGACACGCTGCATCCCGAGAGCATCAGGATCGCTGCAAACAATAGGGAGACGGCGATCCCGCGCTGGCGCATGCGCGCATGATACGGGAGAAGCATGACGTTCCCTTGAGGCGCCGCTTAACGCCTGGGGCAGTTAACGCCTGGGGTATTAACGCTTGGGGTAATCCAGACTGATCATCATGCCCAACTGCACCTGGTCCGAGATGGCCGTGCGATGACCGCTCATGCCGAAGTCGCTGCGCTGGATGGTGCCGCGTACGGAAATCACGCATTGCTGCGGCGACGCGAGTGGGCAGTGCGAAGGAAGCACTTCGAAACGCGCTGGCTTGGTCACGCCGCGCAAGGTCAGCGTGCCATCGAGGTCGCCGCCTTTCTCCAGCATGTCCAGCGAAATGGGTTCGGAGACGAAGTGGATCGAAGGAAACCGCGAGGCGTCGAAGAATTCCGGCGCCAGCACCCAGCGACGGACACGGTCCGAACCCATGTGGATGCTGTCGACCGTGATGCGCGCATCGACGATGGCGGTGTCGTGCAGGGCGCTCAGGGTCACGTCGCCGTCGATTTCTTCGAAACGGCCGCTGATCTGGCTGAGCCAGAACAGCTTGACGCCGAAATCGGCGTGGGAGCGTGCGGGATCGATGCGGTAATCGGCCGCCTGCGCTGGCTGCATCATCAGCAGCATCAGCAGCAGGCAGGCGCTGGCAAACGGTAACGTCATGGGAGCCCGAAGGTGGTCATGGGGACCAGAAGGCATCCAAACGCGCGTTGCCGGGTTCAAGCGTACCGTTGAGGTGCAATACCGCGAGACCGCCGGGCGGCATGCCGCGGAACTCGTCGGAACGGCCTTCCACCAGCAGCGCCACCAGTCGTTCGATGCCGGGGTTGTGGCCTACCAGCATGACCGTGCCGGCATCGCCGTGCTGGTCGAGCAACGCCATGAGTTCGCCGGGCGTGGCTTCGTAGATGTCGTCGGCGAATTGGGTGCCTGGCGACTTGCCATAAGCGGCGAGGGCGAGCTCGGCGGTGGCGCGGGTGCGTTCCGAAGGCGAGCACAGCACACGGTCCACCTTGACCCCGTGCGATGCCAGCCATTTGCCGGCGGCCTTGGCTTCCTGCTCTCCGCGTCCGCTCAGGCGTCGGCTGTGATCATCGCCGCCGGACGGTGCCGGTTGGGCTTCAGCGTGACGCAACAGGATGAGTTCTTGCATGTTTGGCTCCCAGTCGTGCCACGCAGGACACGCGATGTCAGTGCTGGCGCTTGATCCAGCGCAGAAGATGCTTCCAGTCCTCCTGCTGGCTTCGAACGTTTTCCGAAGCGTAATCAAAGATACCCTTGCCGAGTGCGGTCAGCAGCACATAGGCCTGGCTGTCACGCAACTGCGCCACCAGCGGAAACGGCGCCTGCTCGGCCACCCGCGCCATGGCGTCCTGGCTGGCATTCGTCCACGGCTTCAGGCGATTGCCCACCAGGCCCACCGGCAGCTTGCCCCGTTTGATGCGGTTGATCTGCTTGAGTTCCTCGAGGAAGCCGAACGTGGCATCGAGGTCGAAGGTTGACGGCAGCACGGGCACCAGCACCACGTCGGCCTTCTCGAGATAGGGTTCCAGGTCTTTCTCCTGCGAACCGGCAGGCGTGTCGATAAGCACGCGCTGGGTATCGGGAGGAATCTTGTCCAGCGCTTTGCGTCCGCCTTCGATGGCGAGCACGCCGGGAACGTTGTCCGGGCGATTGGCCGCCCAGCGGAAACCGGACTTCTGCCGGTCGGCGTCGACGATGGCCGTGTGCTTGCCATCCTGCGCCCAATGCGAGGCCAACTGCGTGACCACGGTGCTCTTGCCGCAACCGCCTTTGCTGCTTGCTACCAGTACCGTCAGCATGATGCCGCCCCAGGTGTCCAAGCCGGGGCCCAGCCTACACGATGGCCGGGGCACCCATACAAGCGGTGAGTGCTGCGACTGGCAACCCGAGTTGTGGATACCCGTCGTGAAGCTCAACCCGCTTTGGAAGGCTCCCAGTCAGAAGGTGCATCCACGGGCATGTTGTAGTCGTGAAGTGCGGTGAGCACCAGGCTCATCTGCGTGCCGCCGGAGCGGGCCAGCTTGAGGAGATGCTGGGCAATGGCCATGTCGCCCTTGGCCCGCACCGAGAGCTCCGAGAAGCTCTGCACCTGCCACACCAGGTTGCGGCGCGCCCGCTTGGCGTCTTCTTTCTGCGAGTCGTCATCGGCCAGCACTTCGCGCAGATGCAGCCCCAGCGAACGGGCCAGCGGGCTGGAACCCCATTCGAGCAGCTTGCCCAGCTTCAGGCAGTCCGCCTTGATGTCCGCCTTGTCGGCGTTGTCCTCGCACAGGCGCGAGGTGGCTTGCAGCGCCGGTTGCGGTTGACCTTCGGCCAGGCCGAACACCAGGGTCAGCTGCACGTCCGCGCCATTCATGCCCGACAGCGGACCGACCACATTGGCCGGCGGCGGCAGCGTGGTCACGGTGGTGGACAGTGCCTTCAGCGTGGCGCCGGCGTAATCGTCATAAACCTTGGCCGAGGCGGCCTTGGCGATGTCCTGGCGGGCATCGTCGTTCTTGCCGTCGCGAATGTCCTGGCCCAGCTTGAGCATCCACACGGCAGCGTTGTCCGGCGCCTGCTGCACCAGCTTGGTGGCCGCGTCGGCGTTCGGGCAATCGCCGGCCTTGCTGTCGCAATCGCTCAGGCGCACCCAGCTGATTTCCGGCCCCGCGCCTTCGGCGGCGGCAGCGCGGTCGATCAGCGTGTGATAGCTGTTGAAGTCCGGCTGATCCTTCAGCGGGCGGGCGAGCAGGGCGGCGCCCATCAGGGGAATCGGATCGGCCTGGGGGGCGGCGACGCTCACCAGGTCCTTCTGGTACTGCAGCAGCGCCTGGCGGCGCGCGTTCTGTTGGGCATCCGGCGATGGCGTCTTGGCCGCCAGGGCGGGGCCGGAAGCTGCCGCCAGCAGCAGGGCCAGGGGGATCAGTTGCCGTCCGAGCATCGAGTGTTCCTTACAAAAAGCCAACGATCAGGATAACGCCCGAGGATTAAGCTCGCCTGATCCGCGCTCATGCGGCAGGCGGGAGAACGCGCCCTGCCTTGCTAGCATGGCCGCTTCGCGACGCCCCGGGGTGACACGTCATCCTGCGCAGCACAGGAGAAGACTACGTGAACGACATTTCCCTACTGGCCGATGGCCGCGCCGCCCCCTGGTTCGTCGGCTGGGGCACGCTGGCCCTGATCAACGCCGGCCTCGCCCAGGGCAAGAATCGCAGTGGACTGTTGTGGTTCCTGCTGTCGCTGGTGCTGGGCCCCATCGCCACGCTGGTGCTGGTGCTGATGCCGAAGGCGCGGCAGACGCTGTTTTGATGTGAGTCGGCGCCGATGGCGCCTGCAAATGGAAAGTCGGCTCGCTAGCGCGAGCCTGGAAAGGGGGAAAGCAAAAGCCCGCTCTCCCCTTACTTTTTTACAGCGAGCGCAGCGAGCGGCTTTCCAGGCCGCGGAGCGGCCGACTTACTCTCGTTACTCGCCCAGCGCCTCGCGCATGAATTCCGGCTGGGCCAGCGCCGCCTTGTGGATATCGGCGTTGTAGTAGCGGGTCGGGAAGTTCTTGCTCAGCGCGCCGCGCTCGCGGAAGCCGGCCAGGTCGCCACCCTTGCGGACCATGGTGCAGCTCCACCAGCCGGTGGGGTAGCACGGCTGCGGGAACGGCAGGGTCTTCACGGCGCTGAAGCCGGCCGTGCGCATGGCCGAACGCATGGACTTGATCAGTTCCAGGTGGGCAATCGGCGATTCGGACTGCTGCACCAGGATGCCGCCGTGGCGCAGGGCCTTGTAGCAGCTGGCATAGAAGGCGGCGTTGAACAGGCCTTCGGCCGGGCCGACCGGGTCGGTCGAGTCCACGATGATCAGGTCCAGCGATTCCGGCTCGGCTTCGGCCATGTACTTGATGCCGTCGATGAACAGCAGTTCGGCGCGCGGATCGTTGTTGGAATCGCACAGTTCCGGAAAGTACTGCTCGGCCAGGCGCGTCACGCGCTCGTCGATTTCCACCTGCACCGCGTGCTCCACTTCCTCGTGCTTGAGCACTTCACGCAGCGTGCCGCAGTCGCCGCCGCCGATGATCACCACGCGCTTGGCGCGCGCATGGGTGAACAGGGCCGGGTGGGTCATCATCTCGTGATAGAGGAAGTTGTCGCGGCTGGTGAGCATGACGCAGCCGTCGATCACCATCAGGTTGCCCCAATCGGTGGTCTGGTAGATCTCGATGGTCTGGAACGGGGTTTTCTCGGCGTGCAGCAGCTTCTCCACGCGGTAACCAATGGAGGAGCCGGAGGCCTGGTGGGCTTCGGTGAACCAGCTGGGGTGCTGCGACATGGGGATGTTCCTGACGATCAAAGGGTTCAAAGAACGTCAATTGTAGCCGAGCGGGGTCTCCGGGGCGGTCCGACGCTGGCTCAATCTTCGGCACATTGTCACAAGAGGCCGTTACAATAGCCGTCCGAATCGCCGTGCCAACCTGCCCGCGATTCAAGGGATGCTCGAAACTATTCCCTGAGGGTGTCACGGGTTCTGTGTGCCCGCAGGTGTGTGTCGTGTCGGCGAAGGCAGGCTGGCCGCCTGTCGAGACGTCGCGGCACGCAGCTGCGGGCACACAGAACCCGCCCTTTGGGTGGTGTCCAGAAAGCCCACAGGCTGCGGCGCGCGACTTGCCCAGGCAGCCAGCCTGCAACTGCGTCACGCGCCGCAGCCTGTGGGCTTTCTGGACACCATGCCACTCTCAGGGAATGGTTCCGAGCATCCCATAGGTCAGCCGCGGCCCCGCGGCGTGCGAGGCTTCCGGCCCGGCTGACTTTGTTTCGTCAAGGCTCGCCGCTGCGACGACATGTCCAGGGTGTTACACCCGTAAAACAAGGAACCCTCCATGTCGAAGCACTGGAACATTGACGCTGCCCGCCACACCTATGCCGTTCCGCACTGGAGCGACGGCTATGTGGACGTCAACGACGCCGGCCACATCGTGATGCGCCCGCATGGCACCAAGGGTCCGGCGCTGTCGCTGCCGGCCATCGTGGATCGTGCCCGCGACGAAGGCCTGCGCTTGCCGCTGCTGGTGCGCTTTCCGGACATCCTGGCCGACCGCTTGAAGCGCCTGCAGGACGCCTTTGCCAAAGCCATCGGTGAATGGAGCTACGCGGGCGGCTACACGGCCGTCTATCCGATCAAGGTGAACCAGCAGCGCGGCGTGGCCGGCGAGCTGGTGGCCGCCGGTGAGCATGGCTTCGGCCTCGAAGCCGGTTCCAAGCCCGAACTCATGGCCGTGCTGGCCATGGCGCGCCCGGGCAGCATCGTCATCTGCAATGGCTACAAGGATCGCGAATACATCCGTCTCGCGCTGATCGGCCTCAAGCTGGGCCTGCGCGTGCACATCGTGATCGAAAAGCTTTCCGAGCTCGATCACGTTTTCACCGAAGCGAAGGCCCTGAATGTCGAGCCGTTGCTGGGCGTGCGCGTGCGCCTGGCCTCCATCGGTGCGGGCAAGTGGCAGAACACCGGCGGCGACAAGGGCAAATTCGGCCTCTCGCCCAGCCAGGTGCTGACGCTGGTGGAACGCCTGGACAAGGCCAACCTCAAGCACACGCTGAAGCTGCAGCATTTCCACATGGGCTCGCAGATTTCCAACGTGCGCGACATCGCCAACGGCATGCGCGAAGCCACGCGTTACTTCGTGGAACTGAAGCGCATGGGCGTGCCGCTGGACATCGTCGACGTCGGTGGTGGCCTGGGCGTGGACTATGAAGGCTCGCGTTCGCGCAGCCACAACTCCATCAACTACTCCATCGAACAGTACGCCGCGACCATCGTGCAGTCGCTGGCCGAAGCCGTGGCGGAAGCGGACCTGCCCGCGCCGCACATCATCACCGAGGCCGGCCGCGCCATGACCGCGCACCACGCCGTGATGGTGGTGAACGTGACCGAGGTGGAACCGGTGCCGGATGGCAACATCCCAGCCGCGCACGACCACGAACCCGCCGTGCTGCGCCGCCTGCGCGAAACCTGGGACGAACTGGACACGCGCCCCGCGCTGGAACTGTTCCACGAAGCGCAGCATCACCTTGCCGAAGGCCAGACGCTGTACGCGCTCGGCCAGCTGAGCCTGGAAGATCGCGCACGCCTGGACGACATGTACTACGCCATCGCCAACGCGGTGCGCACGCGCCTGCTGCCGGCCGAGCGTTCGCATCGCCAGGCGATGGACGAGCTGGACGAGAAGCTGGTCGACAAGTACTTCGTCAATTTCTCGGTGTTCGAATCCGTGCCGGACATCTGGGCCATCGACCAGATCTTCCCGATCGCACCGATCGCGCGCCTGGATGAAGAACCCACGCGTCGCGGCGTCATCGTCGACCTGACCTGCGATTCGGACGGCCGCATCGACGATTACGTCGACGCCGAAGGCGTGGACGTGAGCCTGCCGCTGCACGCACTGAACGACGACGAGAGCTACCGCCTCGGCATCTTCATGGTCGGCGCGTACCAGGAAACGCTGGGCGACATCCACAACCTGTTCGGCGACACCGATGCGGTGAACGTGCGCGTGGACGGCGATTCGTATGTTTTCGCGCACAAGCGTCGTGGCGATACCACCGACCTGATGCTCGACTACGTCGGCTACGACCTGGAAGCCCTGCGCCGCAGCTACCGCGAGCGCATCGCCGCCGCCGGTGTGGAAGGCGAAGCAGCCGAACAGCTGTTTGTCACATTGAATGAAGGTCTGACCGGATATACCTACCTTTCCGAGGGTGTGCGCTGAGGCGGTGAACAGCCGCGCTGCGTCACTCTTTTGCTCGTCATTCCGGCGCAGGCCGGAATCCAGTAGCGATAGTGTGAGCTTTTCGCGAAATCGTCGGTTGACGCCTCGCGAAGATCGAGCACCCGGCAACTGGATTCCGGCCTGCGCCGGAATGACGGAGTAGGAGAGGGCGTGGTGCGATGTTGTCCATTCGTCGCATGGCCACACACCGCAGGCTGGCATAGCCTTTGTCGCCCCAACGGCACAGGCATCAACCTGAAAACCGTTTCTGCTTTCCCCGTTCCCCATCGACAGGAGTGGTTATGGCACGTCTCGACGGCAAGGTGGCACTCATCACTGGCGCAGCCAGCGGTCTGGGCAAGGCAATCGCCGAGCTCTATGCAAAGAATGGCGCCGCAGTCGCCATCGCCGACATCAATCAGCAACAGGCGGATGCAACCGCCGACGAGATCAAGGCGGCAGGTGGCAAGGCCATCGGCATCGCCATGGACGTGACCAATGAAGACGCCGTCAACGCCGGCACCGACAAGGTGGTCGCCGAGTTTGGCCATCTGGATATCCTGATCTCCAACGCCGGCGTGCAGATCATCAATCCGATCGAGCAGTTCGCCTTCGCCGACTGGAAGAAGATGCTGGCCATCCATCTCGATGGCGGTTTTCTCACCACCAAGGCCGCGCTCAAGCACATGTACAAGGGTGATCGCGGCGGCACCGTGATCTACATGGGTTCGGTGCATTCGCACGAAGCCTCCAAGCTCAAGTCCGCCTACGTCACCGCCAAGCACGGCCTGTTGGGTCTGGCGCGCACACTGGCGAAGGAAGGCGCCGCGCACAACGTGCGTTCGCACGTGATCTGCCCGGGCTTCGTGCGCACGCCGCTGGTGGAGAAGCAGATTCCCGAGCAGGCGAAGGAACTGGGCATCACCGAAGACGAGGTGATCAAGAACGTGATGCTCAAGGACACGGTGGATGGTGTGTTCACCACCGTCGAGGACATCGCGGAAACCGCGCTCTATCTGGCCGCGTTCCCGTCGGCGGCCCTCACCGGTCAGTCGATCGTGGTGAGCCACGGCTGGTACATGCAGTAATCGACGTACCCGCCCGGCACGTGCCGGGCGGGATGCCTTTGCATTCATCGATACCGTGCCACGCGAGCCATCGCGCGCCGCGTGGGCGACCTGCCCGGAGCGCTGCCATGAAGATCGCCGACGTGAAGGCCAATGCCTTCGCCATGCCGTTGACCAGTCCTGCGTTTCCGCTCGGTCCCTATCGTTTCGTCAATCGCGAGTTCCTGGTCATCACCTATCGCACCGATCCCGATGCGCTGCGCGAGGTAGTGCCCGAGCCGCTGGAAATTGGCGAGCCACTGGTGAAATACGAATTCATCCGCATGCCCGACTCCACCGGTTTCGGCGACTACACCGAATCGGGCCAGGTCATCCCGGTAAGTTTTCAGGGGCAGCATGGCGGTTACGTGCATTCCATGTACTTGAACGATCATCCGCCGATCGCGGGCGGTCGCGAGCTGTGGGGCTTCCCCAAGAAGCTCGCCACGCCGCAGCTGGATACTGAAATCGACACGCTGGTCGGCACGCTGGATTACGGCAAGGTGCGCGTGGCCAAGGCCACCATGGGCTTCAAGCATCGCGCGGCCGATCACCAGGCCGTGCTGGATTCGCTGGCGGCGCCCAACTTCCTGCTGAAGATCATCCCGCATGTGGATGGCACGCCGCGCATCTGCGAACTGGTCCGTTACTACACCACCAACGTCACGTTGAAGGGTGCATGGAGTGGCCCTGCGTCGCTCGAACTTCATCCGCATGCGCTGGCGCCGGTGGCGGATCTTCCGGTGCTCAAGGTGGTATCGGCACTGCATTTCATCACGGACCTCACGCTCGACCTGGGTACCGTGGTGCACGACTATCTGGCCGAGTGAGCCGAGGCTGATACGTATGGACGTCCGAAAGAAATCTTCCGAATCCCAGGCTTCCGCGCGTGACCTGCTCAAGCAGCATCACGCGGACTACAAGACGATCGCACTGGTGTTGCAGGGTGGCGGTGCGCTGGGTGCGTACCAGGCCGGCGTATACGAGGCGCTGGACGAGGCCGGTGTGCATCCCAATTGGGTGGCGGGCATTTCCATCGGCGCGCTCAACGCCGCAATCATCGCCGGCAACGCACCCGAACATCGCGTCGAACGCCTGCGCGAATTCTGGCGATCCATCACCCGCCCGCCGCTGATGCCGGCATGGATCACGCCGCCACTGGACCCCAGCGCATGGGAGTTGCCGTGGCAAAACGGCCTGAGCGGGCTGGCGGCGTTGCGCGCGCTCACGGAAGGTCAGCCGGGTTTCTTCACGCCGCGTCCGTTCCCGCTCATGCCGTGGCGCGCGTCGCCGGCCACGGCCAGCTGGTACGACACCTCGCCGCTGAAGGGAACGCTGGAGCGCCTGGTCGATTTCGATCGCATCAACCACAAGACCTCGATGCGCGTGTCCGTGGGCGCGGTGAATATCCGCACCGGCAACTTCGCGTACTTCGACAACACCGAAGGGAACCTGCGCGTGGAGCACTTCATGGCCTCCGGCGCGTTGCCGCCGGGGTTTCCCGCCATCGAAGTGGACGGCGAGTTCTACTGGGACGGCGGCATGGTCTCGAACACCCCGTTGTACAAGGTGCTGTCCGATGCGTCGTGCCGCGACTCGCTGGTGTTCCAGGTGGATCTCTGGAGTGCCCGGGGCGAGCTTCCGCGCGATCTTGCCGAAGTCACCACGCGCTCAAAGGACATCCAGTACTCCAGCCGCACGCGCCTCATCACCGAATACATGGCCAACCGCCAGCGCCAGCAGCGTGTGCTGCACGACCTGATGGCGCTGGTGCCGGAAGACCAGCGTCAGCACAAGGCGTACAAGCAGGCCGAAATCTACGCCAGCGGCGCCCTGGTGAACCTGTTCCACCTCATCTACCGCAACAAGCCGTACGAAGGGCACTACAAGGACTACGAATTCAGTGTGGACAGCATGAATCAGCACTGGAGCAGCGGCAGGGACGACATGCTCTGCACGCTCGACGAGCCGGATTGGTTCGCCAAACCATCGACAGAACACCCCTTCGTCACGCACGACGTACACTGTGACGATTGAACACGCAGGAACACACATGAGTCTCAAGGCAGCATTCATCGGACTCGGCGCCATGGGCACGCCGATGGCCGGCCATCTGAAAACCCACGGCCTGCTTCACGCCGTGTCCAGCCGCACCCAGGCCAACGCGGACAAGGTTGCCAAGGAACTCGGCGTTGCCGCGCCGTCGCTGGCGGACATCGCCGCGCAGTGCGACGTCATCGCCCTGTGCGTCACCGCCGATGCGGATGTGCTCGGCACGGTCGATGCGCTGGCGCCGCACCTCAAGAAGGGTGCCATCGTGGTGGATCACTCCACCGTGGCCCCGGACACCGCCAAGCGTGCCGCGGCCAAACTGGCCGAGGTTGGCGCGTTCTTCCTCGATGCCCCGGTGTCCGGCGGCGTGGAAGGGGCGAAGAACGGCAAGCTGTCGGTGATGGTCGGCGGTGATGCCGACGTGCTTGAACGCGCACGTCCCGTGCTCGAAGCGTATGCCCTGCGCATCACGCATCTGGGCGACGTTGGTGCAGGCCAGGCCACCAAGGCCGTGAACCAGGTGCTCGTCGCCGGCATCGCGCAGGGCGTGTGCGAAGGCCTTGCCCTCGCCGAAGCGCTGGGACTCGATCCGGAGCGCCTGCTTCCCACGCTAGGCGCCGGCGCCGCCGGCAACTGGTTCCTGGAAAAGCGCGGCGCCACCATGCTGCGCAACGAATTCAGCGTCGGCTTCAAGCTCGGCCTGCTGCACAAGGACCTGGGCATCGTGCGCCGCATTGCCGAAGACGCCGGCACCAGCCGCAACGTGATCGAGCGCTCGCTGGCCGACTATGCGGAGCTGATGAGCCAAGGCTACGGTGACGACGACATCTCCGGCCTGATCCGCCTCAAGCGCAAGGGCTGATCGATGGGTGTGCGGGCAGGTGCATCCGCACATGCCCATATTGGCCCTGCCGTGCAAGGTACCGTTTGTGAAAAACGTTGAGTGACACATGGGTCGCGCGTCGCGCGGCCCATGTGTCATTCATCAGCGATGACTGACTTCTCAATCAGTTGATTGGCACTTGTTCGCAACGAGCAAGCGCGAAGGGTTCCTGCGTATCCGGACTTTCAGTCACGTCTTATGGATCGCAAAAAAACACCTTGTTAGAACGATCGATCCACTCTCGCGCAAAAGCTTTGCGCGGTGATGGAACTCGCGCGATCCGTGTTGCGTTCGCGAGTTTGTTGCTCGGCATTTGCCCTGCATGGACATCTACAAGGAGTTCGAATGAATCACACGTATCGCGCATCGCGTAGCTACAGGCCTTGCCCAAGCCTCGGTAAATGCCAACAGACGCCGCGCCAACGCAAGTTGTGGGTGGCGCTGGCCATGGGACTGGCTGTGCAATCCCCGGCCTTTGCCACCGCCTATACCTACCCGGTGCAAGTCGTCGGTGGAGGCAGCCTTATGCTTAACGGTGACACCGTAACGGTGGCACTCGACGAAGCTGTTGGCATTGGCACGTGGGGTACAGGTTCGCTGCTGAACGCAAACAACGTGACGGTGAACGTTTCTGGCGTTGAGTCGGCAGGCATTTATGCGGGCACCGGCTCGATGCTGGTGTTCAACAATGGTTCGATCAGCACCGAAGGATCGAAAACTCCAGGCGCGCAGGCCATGAACTTTGGAACGCGCCTTAGCATCGGCAACACGTCCATCCTTACGCAAGGCAGTAATGCTGTTGGTCTTTATGCCGATAGCGGCGCGCGCGCTGATATGACGGGTGGGTCCATCACGACGCAGTCCGAGGGTGCTGCCGGCGTTGCGGCAAATGGTCTAACAACCAGCATCAAGACGGAAAATGTGGACGTTTCCACCATCGGTGACTACGCGACTGGTGTCAGTGCGTCGTCCGGTGCTCAAGTGAACGTCTCGGGTGGCTCCGTCAAAACGAGTGGCTCGAGCGCCTTCGGAGCATTTGCCACGGAGTTGGGCACCAAGGTCGCGCTGTCCTCGGTCACTGTCGATACCACGGGCGATCTGAGTCTCGGTGTCGTGGCCACGAAAGGAGCTGCAGCGTCACTCGCCGATAGCGCGGTCACCACCAGTGGCCTGGGCGCCGCCGGTCTTGTGGCGGCGGGTGCGGCGACGAGCTTGACGGCATCGAACGTACAGATCAGGACGCAGGGCGAAACGAGCGCGACTTCCGGTACAGGCGCTTATGGTGTGGATGCGGAGGCAGGCGCACGCATCACGCTCAGCGGCAATTCGTCGGTGACGACCCTGGGGAGCGATGCCGTAGCCTTGCGTTCCTCCGACCCGGCATCCCGACTGGTGACTACGGGCGATCTTCGGGTATCGACCGAGGGCTCGCAGGCTTATGGCGGCATGGCGTTCAATGGCGGCACCCTCTCCATCGGGGACGGCGCACAGATCCAGACGTCCGGCACGAGTGCGCACGGTCTTCTGGCGACGGGCACACGCGGTGAAATCGATGCCAGTGGCGTTGCTGTCACAACCACTGGCGCCCAGTCGGCGGGCGTCCTGGTGGCCAACGGGATCGGCAAACTCACGAATACGACGATTCAAAGCCAATACCGGGGCTTGTGGCTCAGCAGGGCGCCGGCGCTCCCCCTCGCCATCAACACCGTGGACATCAGCGGTGGCTCGATCTCGTCCGCGGCGGACGCAGCGCTCTTTGCTGAAGCGGGCACCAGTACGGTAAACCTGTCTCAGGGAGTGACCGTAACGGGTGGCAACGGGGTTGCGTTGGCGGTCGTGAACCCTGGCACGATCGTGGCGTTGAACGCGGCTGATGCCGGTACAGTCATCAATGGTGACGTCGCTGTCACCACGCCTGCCATTGCCAACATCTCGCTAGGTACCGGCGCAACGCTTAACGGCGGCATGCATGGCGCCAATGCGGTCTCCATCGATGGTGAAAGCCTGTGGAACATCACGTCCAGCTCCGATGTCCAGAGGCTGTCGCTCGCAGGCAACGCAGCTTTCGCTGCTCCGTCGTCCAGCTATAAGACACTGACGGTGCATGGCGATCTCGTCGGCAACAACGGCACGATCACGCTCAATACGATGCTCAACGATGGTGGCGCACTGACCAATCAGTTCACCGATCGCGTGCTGGTCGAAGGCAATGCCAGTGGCACGACGTACCTGAAGGTGGTGGGTTCGGGCAGTGGTGCAACGACCGATGCCAACAGCAACGGCATCCTGGAGTCGAACGAAGGTATTTCCCTCGTACAGGTGGCTGGCGCTTCATCAACTACGGCATTCGCCCTGGCTGGCGGCTACGTTGCCGTGGGTCCGTGGCGTTATGACCTGGCCGCTTACGAGCCTGGCGTCGCCAGTGCTGCGCAGCGCCAGGTCGCGGGTTCGGGCCCCGGGTTCTGGGATTACCGTTTGCAGAGTGTCGTCATACCCGATCCAACGCCGGCCCCCGAGCCGGCACCGAATCCGGACCCGGCACCCAATCCGACGCCGACGCCCAATCCAACCCCCAGCCCGACCCCGGCCCCGTCGCCCGACCCGAGCAGCAACGGCACCGAAACGCCTGTGCGCCCGGCCCTGGTTCCACAGGTCCCTGCCTACCTGAGCGCCAACACTGCGATGCTCTCGTATGGCATGCGTAGCCTGGGAACGCTGCATGACCGCCTCGGCGAATTGCATCAGGGTGATGCTGGGCAGGCGGGCAACACCGACGAGTTCTACGCTCGGGCATTCGGTGGCAATTACCGGTACCAAACCGATCGCAGCTTCAGCCAGTACGGTTACGACTTCGACCAGAATGATCGCGGTGTGCAGATTGGCGGGACCTGGTTGAAGGCGGGCGACGATGCTTCGACGTTCCGCCTGGGTGCGTTTGTGAGCACGGGTACGTCACACGTCACACCGAAAGCCATTGATGGCAGCAGTGCCATGCGCATGAGTGCCAACAGTGTTGCCGCCACCGGCACCTATATGACGGGCAATGGGTTCTATGTCGATGGTGTGGTGTCGCGCAATTACTACAGCACGCGCATTGATACCGCCTATCGCGGCTACGACATGGCGACCATGAAGACGCACGGTTGGTCTTACTCGCTGGAAAGCGGCTATCCGTTCGTGTTCGGCAACGATGTCCGCCTTGAGCCGCAGGCACAGGTGGTCTACCAGTCGTTGCGCACCAACAGCTTCCACGATGCTGATGGTTTGACCGTGTCGCCGGAAAACACCGGTGCCTGGCAGGGCCGCGTGGGCGCCAACCTCGGCAAGACATTCGTGACCGGTGGTCAGCGCTGGACGCCGTGGGTGCGCGCCAACTATCTGTGGAGCTCCGGTAGCCGCAGTGGCGTTGGGGTGACCAGCGACGAATGGGGCGTGAGTAGCACGCTCTATTCCGGTAGCTGGGGTCAGGCATGGCAGGTGGGTGCCGGTGTCACCGGGGCATTGACGCCGACGCTTTCGGTATATGGCAGTGGCGACTACCAGGGCAACGTAGGTGGCGCAGGTGAGCAGGGCTGGAGCGCGAACATCGGCATGCGCTGGCAGTTCTGATGTAGCGACGGCATGCGGCTGATAGTCCGCATGCCGTCGATTACCATGACGCCGTGTCTGTAAATAAAAAAAGGCCGCGTCGAGAGACACGGCCTTTTCTTGTTACATCGTGTGTTGGAGGCGCGGCTTACTTGCCTTCCTTCAACGCAATCGCATTGATGCCCGCCGATGCCAGGCGCTGCTTGGCCGACTCCAGTTCCGTGGCCGAATGGAATGGGCCCAGGCGGACGCGGTTGTAGGTCTGGCCGTTGACGTTCACCGAGGCCACGTTGGCAACGAAACCCTGCATGGCGAGCTTGGCTTTCAGCGTCTCGGCGTCGGAAGCGCTCGGGAACGCGCCGACCTGCAGCAGGTAGCCGCTGGCGGCAGGCGCTGCGGCCGCCGTAGCGGTAGCGGGCGACGGTGCGGCTGCCGGTGCATGCACGGCCGATTCCGGCGCCGGCGTAATGGCTTCGGATACAGCGGCGGGACCCGGCGCGGGCTTCTGCTGGGCGGCTTGCGCCTGCTGTTGCGCTGCGGCCTGGGCAGCCTGCTGCTGTGCCTGCTGCTTCTGCTGCTGTTCGGCCTTGGCCTGCGCGCTGATCACGGCATCGGGAATGCGCACTTCCTTTTCCGAGAGCACGGAATAGAAGTCGTACTGCGGCTTCTTCGCGGCGGCTGCGGCGTTGCCGTTGTCGGTGGCAGAGGTCGATTCGCTGGCGGCGGCGCCGGCATCGCTACCGCCCTTGGCGGTGGCCTGGGCGTTCGGCTGCGGGCCTTCGTTGGCATGCGGCGCCATCGGCAGGTGTCCGCGCATGGCGAACACCACGACGACACCGATCAGGATGCCGATGACCATCCAGCCCCAACCCGGCATGCCACCACTGTTGTTGCGGACGGCCTGTCGACCCTTGCCGCTGCCCTTGCGTGCTGCCATTTACATCTTCTCCGGGGCACTGAGTCCCAGCAAATCCAGACCGTTGCGGATGACCTGGCGCGTGGCGAGCGCCAGCGTGATGCGCGCATTGCGCAATTCGGCGTCGTCCACGATCCACTTGTGCTCGTGATAGTAGCTGTGAAGCGCGCCCGCGAGTTCGCGCAGGTATTGCGCGATCAGGTGAGGTTCCAGATTGGCCGCGGCCGCTTCCACCACTTCCGGATAGCGCGACAGTTCGGTGAACAGGGCTTGCTCGTGCTCGCTGTCCAGGCGACCCAGCTGGGCGACGCCGGCCTGGGCGTCCACGGCGGGCAGGCCGCGCTCGGCCAGTTCTTCCAGCACGCGGCACACGCGGGCATGGGCGTACTGGATGTAGTAGACCGGGTTGTCGTTGCTCTGCGAGCGGGCCAGGTCGATGTCGAACACCAGCTGCGAGTCGGCCTTGCGCGCGATCAGGAAGTAACGCGTGGCGTCGCGACCGGCTTCTTCGATCAGGTCGCGCAGGGTGAGGTAGCTGCCGGCGCGCTTGGAGAGCTTCACCTCTTCGCCGCCGCGCATCACCGTCACCATCTGGTACAGCACGTAGTTGGGGTAACCCTTGGGGATGCCCTCATCCAGCGCCTGCAGGCCGGCTTTCACGCGGGCCAGCGAGCCGTGGTGATCCGAACCCAGCACGGTCACGGCGTTCTCGTAGCCACGCTGCCACTTGGTCAGGTGGTACGCCACGTCCGGCACGAAATACGTATAGGTGCCGTCGGACTTGCGCATCACGCGGTCCTTGTCGTCACCGTAGTCGGTGGAGCGCAGCCACAGCGCGCCGCCTTCCTCGTAGGTATGACCGTGCGCGACCAGCTTGCTGACGGTTTCCTCGACCTTGTGCTGCGTGTACAGCGAGGACTCGAGGTAATACACGTCAAAGCCCACGCCGAACGCGGCGAGGTCCAGGTTCTGCTCGCGGCGCAGGTAGGCCACGGCGAAGTGGCGGATCGCGTCCAGGTCCTCGACATTCTTGGCGCCGGTGACCACATGGCCTTCCACTTCGACACTGTCGCCGTTGAGGTAAGCCTGCGCCACGTCGGCGATGTAATCGCCGCGGTAGCCGTCTTCCGGCCAGCCGGCGTCATTCGGCGTGATGCCGCGCGCACGGGCCTGCGTGGAGATGGCCAGGTTATGGATCTGCACACCGGCGTCGTTGTAGTAGAACTCGCGCTTCACGGCCCAGCCGGCGGCATCGAGCACGCGCGCGATGCAGTCGCCCAGCACCGCGTTGCGGCCGTGGCCCACATGCAGCGGGCCGGTCGGGTTGGCGGAAACGAATTCCACGCCAGCCACCACGCCCTTGCCGGCGGTGCTGCGGCCGTAGGCGTTGCCAGCGGCGAGCACGCGGTTCACCTCGGCGTGATAAGCGCCGGGTGCCAGGAAGAAGTTGATGAAGCCGGGGCCGGCGATCTCCACCTTGCCCACCAGCGCATTGGCCGGCAGGGCGGCGACCAGCTTCTCGGCCAGTTCTCGCGGCTTGGCGCGGGCCGGCTTGGCCAGCAGCATCGCGGCGTTGGCCGCGAAATCACCATGATCGCGGCTGCGCGTACGCTCGATCACGAAGTTGGGCACTTCGAGGTCGGCGGGCAGGGCAGCGTCATTCTGCAGGGTACGAATGGCCTGCAGCAGCAGTTCGCGCAGCTGTTCTTTCACGGTAGGAGTCTGACGGCAATGGAACCCCTAATCCTAACAGAGGAAGGCCTGGCCAGCCGGGCCTGGTTGCAGCGCCCAGGCGTGCTGCAACGCGGTGGGGAAGTCTGTGGATAACTCTGTGGGGAATCATGACGGCCTGCGCGGCGGTCATACGATTTTCCCGGCGGAAATCACATTGTCATGAAAAATATGGATTCAAAACAATGTATTGCGATGCACACGTAAGGCGTTGAAGAGATTGTGAACGGAAAGTGCCGTCTCAGCCCGAATGTGCATAAGTCGCAGAACGGCTTGTCCTGCGGACATGGCGGGAATTTGCCTCGATCCACGTCATGACCCTGTCATGCGGCACCGCCACACTATCTCTCGTCCCCCAGGCACCTCCCCGCCGACGGGGACAGGAGAACGCCGCTACTCTCCTTTCTCCCCACAAGACGGCCATACGGCGCGGATTCTCCCCCCGCGCCGTTGTTTTTTGGGGGTTACAAAAGCCCCGCAGCGGCCATGGATACCGGCGCGCCGCTGCCGATCACCAGATGGTCGAGTACCCGCACGCCAATCAACTGCAGGGCGTCCTTCAATTCCTGGGTGATGGCGCGATCGGCACCGCTGGGTTCGGCCACGCCGCTGGGATGGTTGTGGGCCAGGATGACGGCCGAGGCGTTGTGGCGCAGGCAGGCGCGCACCACTTCGCGTGGATGCACGCTGGCATTGTCGATCGTCCCGCGGAAGAGTTCTTCAAAAGCCAGCACTTTGTGGCGATTGTCCAGGAACAGGCAACCAAAAACCTCGTACGGCAGATGCCGAAGCTGCGCGCGAAGGTAGTCGCCGCTGTCGCGAGGGTTGGCCAGCACCGGGCGCTCGATGAGTTGTTCCGCCAGCGACCGGCGGGCCAGTTCGAGCGCCGCGATCAACCGGGCGCGTTTGGCCGGCCCGATGCCACGCAGACGCACGCTGCCACCCGGGTCGGCCAGCAGTGCAGCCAGGCCGCCGCTCTTTCCCAGCAATTCCCGCCCTAGCGCGATGGCGTCCTTGCCGGGAACGCCGCTGCCCAGCAGCACCGCGATCAATTCGGCGTCGGATAGGGCAGAACAACCGCGACTCAACAGTTTTTCGCGGGGGCGTTCCCCTTCGGGCCATTCACGGATGCTCATCCGGTTGAGCCTGCCCGTTTAGCGCGGTGCCGCCCAGCGGCGAGCGCCGCGCGGTGCGTCGGGCTAATGGCTGATGGTGGGTCAGCCGGCAGCGGGCAAGCGTCGGTTGAACTCCGCGCTCAACCAGTCGATGAAGACGCGCACGCGTGGCGAGAGCTGCCTGCTCTGCGGATAAAGCACATAAACCGGTGACGGCGTGGGCGGACAGCGCGGCAGCACTTCCACCAGGGTGCCGCGCGCAAGGTCGTCCTGCACGCGATAGCTCGGTACCTGGATCAAACCGAGGCCCAGGCGCGCCGTGGCCACGTACATTTCCGCGCCGGCCACGCTCACGGCGTGCGGCAGCAGATGTTCGCGCACGCCGCCGTCCACCTGGAATTCCAGAGGCAACGTGGCGCCCGACGCGGAGGAGACGAAGGCCACCATCTGGTGCCCGTCCAGCTCATCGGGGGAAGCCGGGGTGCCGAATCGCGCCAGATAGTCCGGGCTTGCATAGGTGCCTTCAGCCAGCGAGGCGATCTGGCGCCCGATCATGCTGCTGTCGGTGGGTTTGCCCACGCGCAGCACGCAGTCGACGCCTTCGCGGACCAGATCCACATAGCGGTCGCCTTCGCCGATGCGCAACTGGATCTGCGGATAGCGGGCGAGGAAATCGGGAAGTCCCGGCAGCATGAAGTGCCGCGCCAACACGCTGTGCACGTCCACGCGCAGCAAGCCCGCTGGCTTTGCGCCGGTAAACGCCGCTTCGGCCTCTTCGATTTCCGCAAGGATGCTCAGGCAACGCTGGTAATACGCCTCGCCATCCAGGGTGGGGCGTACCTGTCGTGTGGTGCGTTCCAGCAACCGCACGCCAAGTCGGGCTTCCAGGCGCTTGACCACTTCGGTGACGGTGGAGCGGGGCAACTCCAGGTCCTGCGCGGCGGCCGTGAAGCTGCGCCGCTCCACGATGCGGGCGAACAGGCGCATGGCATCAACCTTGTCCATTTGTTCGCTCTAGCCGAATGATGATGACGGATTTGAGCAGATTATCCATTGAAGGGAAAAGAACATCCTGTGCCCACGCCGACAACCGGTCGGCACTTTCCGAGGATGCTCCCCATGTCTGCTCAAACGTCCAAAGTCGCCATCGTTACCGGTGCTTCCCGTGGCATCGGTGCCGCCGTGGCCGAACGCCTGGCCCGCGATGGTTTCACCGTGGTCATCAATTACGCCGGCGACGCGGCGTCCGCCGAAGCGCTGGCACGCACCATCGAAAACAAGGGTGGCCGTGCCCTCACCGCGCAGGCCGATGTGTCGGATGCGGCCGCCGTGCGCCGCATGTTCGATGCGGCCGAGACCGCCTTCGGCGGCGTCGATGTGCTGATCAACAACGCCGGCATCATGCAGCTGGCGCCGATCAGCGATACCGACGACGCGCTGTTCGATCGCACGGTTGCCATCAATCTGAAGGGCACCTTCAACACGCTGCGCGAAGCCGGCAAGCGACTGCGCTCCGGTGGCCGCATCGTGAATTTTTCCACCAGCGTGGTGGGCACCAACTTCCCGACCTATGGCGTGTATGTGGCCACCAAGGCGGCGGTGGAATCGATGACGCACGTGCTTTCCAAGGAGCTGCGTGGCCGCGCCATCACGGTGAACGCCGTGGCACCGGGCCCGACCGCTACCGATCTTTTCCTGAAGGGCAAGACGCAGGAACAGGTGGACCAACTCGCCAAGGCCGCCCCGCTGGAGCGCCTGGGTACGCCGGACGACATTGCCAGCGTGGTGTCTTTCCTCGCCGGCCCCGACGGCGGCTGGGTGAACGGCCAGGTGCTGCGCGCCAACGGCGGCCTCGTCTGAGTCCTTTCCCGCATCGATCCCTTTCTGGAGAACGACCATGAAGTACGTCATCGTCATCACCGGCGCATCGAGCGGCTTCGGCCTGATGAGCGCCCGCGCCCTGGCCCACGCCGGCCACACCGTTTATGCCGGCATGCGGGAAACCGCCGGACGCAATGCATCGCGCGTCGAAGAAATGCAGCAGTACGCGAAAGAGCATGGCGTGGACCTGCGCGCCATCGAGATGGACGTGGCCTCGCAGCCGTCGGTGGATGCCGCCATCGCCCGGATCGTCAACGAACAGCAGCGCCTTGACGTGGTGATCCACAACGCGGGACACATGTCCTACGGGCCGGCCGAGGCATTTACGCCGGAGCAGTTCGCCCAGCTCTACGACACCAATGTGTTGAGCACGCAGCGGGTGAATCGCGCGGCGCTGCCGCAGCTGCGCAAGCAGGGGAAAGGGCTGGTGCTGTGGGTCTCTTCGAGCAGCGTGCGAGGCGGCACGCCGCCGTATCTCGCGCCGTATTTCGCCGCCAAGGCCGGCATGGATTCGCTGGCGGTGAGCTACGCGGGCGAACTGGCGCGCTGGGGCATCGAAACCTCCATCGTGGTGCCCGGCGCCTTCACCCAGGGCACCAACCACTTCGCCCATGCCGGCGCGCCGGCCGACGAGGCGGTAGCCAGGATCTATGCGAAGGGTCCCACGCGCGATTTCAGCGAGGTGGCCTTCAAGGGCCTCGCCTCGCTGGAGCCTGAGGATGCCGATCCGGAAGACGTCGCCCGCGCCATCGTCGCCGTGGTGGATGCGCCGTTCGGCAAGCGCCCGTTCCGCGTACATATCGACCCGTCGCAGGACGGCGCGGAAATCGTCAACGGCGTGGCCGACCGTGTTCGGGCCGAGCTGCTGCGCCGCATTGGGCTGGAAGACATCCTGCATCCACGGGTGCAGGCCTGAAGACACGAGGGGCGGCTTCGGTCGCCCTTCGTCGTTTCACCGAGACCGTCGAATGATTCCGGTAAGCTACCGGCCCAAACGGTTGTCAGGCCCCATCCCATGAGTCTTGCCCAACGCCGCATCCTGCTGGGCGTATCCGGCGGCATCGCTGCCTACAAGTCCTGCGAACTGGTTCGCCGGTTGCGCGATCTCGGTGCCGAGGTGCGCGTGGTGATGACCGAAAACGCGGCTCACTTCGTCAGCGCCACCACGTTCCAGGCGCTGTCGGGCCAGCCCGTGCGCAGCAGCCTGTGGGATGCCGAGGCCGAGGCGGCCATGGGCCACATCGAACTGGCACGCTGGGCCGAGCGCATCATCATCGCGCCCGCCAGCGCCGACCTTATCGCGCGCCTCGCGCATGGCATGGCGAACGACCTGCTCACCACGGTGTGCCTCGCCAGTGCCGCACCGCTCTATGTGGCGCCAGCCATGAACCAGCAGATGTGGGCGCATGCGGCCGTGCAGGCGAACGTGGCAACCTTGCGCCAGCGTGGCGTGCACCTGCTCGGTCCGGCCTCGGGCGACCAGGCGTGTGGCGATATCGGCTCAGGCCGCATGCTGGAGCCGATGGAATTGCGCGAAGCCATGGTCGCTTCGTTCGGCGCGCAGGTGATGCGGGGACTCAAGGTGGTGGTCAGTGCAGGCCCCACCTATGAAGACATCGACCCGGTGCGTTTCATCGGCAACCGCAGCTCCGGCAAGATGGGTTTTGCCGTGGCCGAAGCGGCGGCCCAGGTTGGCGCGGAAGTCACGCTCGTGGCCGGCCCGGTGAGTCTTGCCACGCCGCCGGGCATTGTTCGACGCATCGACGTGCGCAGTGCGGCGCAGATGCGCGACGCCGTGGTTGAAGCATCGGCGCATGCGGACATCTATATCGCCTCCGCGGCCGTGGGCGATTACCGTCCCGCCGAAGTGGCCGACCACAAGCTCAAGAAGCGCGATGGCGCGCCGCTGGAACTGAAGCTGGCCGAGAATCCGGACATCCTCGCCACGCTGGCTGCGCAAACCGTGC
This sequence comes from Dyella sp. C11, assembly GCF_003121485.1. Lineage (GTDB taxonomy): Bacteria > Pseudomonadota > Gammaproteobacteria > Xanthomonadales > Rhodanobacteraceae > Dyella. The sequence continues at coordinate 224,375 of NZ_QAVX01000004.1, forward strand.
GCCCCTTCTTGGTCGGATTCGCCGCGGAAACGCATGATGTAGAGCGATACGCGCAAGACAAACTCAAGCGCAAGGGATTGGACATGATTGCCGCCAACCAGGTGGGCGGTGGCCTTGGTTTCGAAGCCGCCGACAACGCGCTGACGCTCTATGGCCCCGAGGGAGCCATCGATCTGCCGCGCGCGACAAAGACCGAACTGGCGCGTCAGCTGGTGGCCCGTGTGGCCGAGCGTTACCGGGCGGTGCGTGGATGATTGATGTCGAGCTGAAAGTCCTCGATCCGCGCCTGGGTGACTCGATTCCTCTGCCGCAAGCCGCCACCGCTGGCAGCGCGGGCATGGACCTGCGTGCCGCCATCGAGGCGCCGCTGACCTTGCAGCCGGGCGAAAGCGTGTTGGTGCCCAGCGGCATGGCCATCCACATTGGCGATCCCAACTGGTGCGCACTCATCGTGCCGCGCTCGGGCCTGGGCCATAAACATGGCCTGGTCATGGGTAATCTCGTGGGTGTGATCGATGCGGACTACCAGGGGCCGTTGATGATCTCGTGCTGGAACCGTGGCACGCAGCCGTACACCATCGCCGTGGGCGATCGCATCGCCCAGCTGCTGCTGGTGCCGGTGGCGCAGGCACGGCTGAAAGTGGTCACGGAATTTGCGCCGTCGCAGAGGGGCGAGGGCGGATTCGGTTCAACCGGCGTCAATTAAGAAGTGCGGCGCGGGCATGGGCCCGCGGACGAAACGACCAGATAGCCTGTGTGGGGACAGGGCATGGCCAAACTCTTCAACAGCAGCGGCCGCGGTTTGGCCGGATCCATCGACGGACGCCGCCTGCTGCCGCTGGCGGTGGGCACCCTGCTGATCCTCGGCGGCCTGTTCTGCTTCTGGCAGACCTGGCAAATCGCCGACGAAAGCAGCGCCATCGAGCGCGTACATGCCGCGCAGAAAGAAGCGGCTGACGCGATTGCGGCGCAGGTCGCGAGCGACCGCGGTCACGTGGAAGCCGCCGTGCATTCGCTGGACCCCGCCACCGTCGTCGCCGACCCGGCGCAGGCTGCGGCCGATTTGCGCCACCTGATTCCCCAGGCCTTGGCAACCGATGTGTACAGCGGCGGCCTGGATGAAGTGCTGCATGCCAACTACCGCACCTTCGGCTATGGCAAGGCCGCGCAGCTGATGGCAGCGCAAAGCGCCGAAGGCAAACCGCTGGCGCAGACGGTGCCCGACAACAAGGGCGTGCGTGTGCTCTCGATCGTGGTGCCGGTGGGGCCGGCCAACCATCCGCAAGCCTGGGTGTGGGCTGCGCTGCCGTTCGCGTCGGTGCAGGAGCGCTTTGAATCCACCTCGCCGGCAGGCGGTCGACTCGAACTGCGCCAGGGTGACGATCGCGGCGACCTGCGCCTGCTCGCCGTCGGCAGCCAAGCGGCCGAGCGCGAGACCGATGGCTTGCCCGTGGACGGCACCACCTTCAGCATCCTCGCCGCGCTGCCTCCGGTCTTTATCGTGCTGCCGCGCATCTGGCCGTTGACGGCACTTCTGGGCCTGCTTTGCCTGGGTGGTGGTCTTTACCTGGTGTGGATGCGCGATCGCCTGGGCGCACGCCGCGCTGAACGGCACGATCAGGAGCCGGCGTTTTCGGAACTCATCGACACGCCACCGGAACCGGAAGCGGCACCCGCGCCGGTTCGCATCGCGCCGCCGCCAAAACCTGCACCGCCCGCGCCGGTGGCCGTCGATCCCACCATCTTCCGCGCCTATGACGTGCGCGGCGTGGTCGGCAAAACACTGACCAAGGATGTTGCTCGCTTGCTGGGCCAGGCCATCGGCACGGTGATGCGCGAGAAGGGCCTGCCGGAAATCGTGGTGGGTCGCGATGGCCGGCTTTCAGGGCCGGAACTGGCCGGTGCGCTATCCGATGGTCTGCGCGAAGCCGGCATCGACGTCATCGATCTCGGTGCCGTGCCGACGCCCGTGGTGTATTACGCCGCGTTCCGTTTCAACACGGGATGCGGTGTCGCCGTCACCGGTAGCCACAATCCGCCCGACTACAACGGCTTCAAGATTGTCGTGGGCGGCGAAACGCTGGCCGAAGGCGCCATCCAGGACCTGTACCAGCGCATTGCCAGCAATCGGTTGGAGCGCGGCGAGAAGGGCAACATCCGCCATGTGGATGTGATGCCCGACTACATCGACCGCATCACCTCCGATGTGCAGGCCGAACGCCGCCTCAAGGTGGTGGTGGATTGCGGCAACGGCATTGCCGGCGCCGTGGCGCCGCAGGTGCTGGAAGGCATCGGCTGCGATGTGATTCCGTTGTATTGCGATGTGGATGGCACCTTCCCCAACCACCACCCGGACCCGTCCGACCCGCACAACCTCGAGGACCTCGTTTTCGCGGTGAAGCAGACCGGTGCGGATCTTGGCATCGCGTTCGATGGCGATGGCGACCGCCTCGGCGTGGTCGCCCGCACGGGCGAAATCATCTACCCGGATCGCGTGCTGATGCTGTTTGCGCGCGATGTGCTCTCGCGCCAGCCGGGCGCCACCATCATTTACGACGTGAAGTGCACCGGCCATCTCAAGGGCCAGATCCTCGATGCGGGCGGCAGTCCGCTGATGTGGCGCACCGGTCATTCGCTGATGAAGGCCAAGATGCGCGAGACGGACGCGGAGCTGGCCGGCGAAATGAGCGGCCACTTCTTCTTCAAGGAACGCTGGTACGGCTTCGACGATGGCATCTATGCCGGCGCCCGCCTGATGGAAATCCTGGCCGGCGACCTGGAAGAACGCACGCCCGAGGAGATCTTCGCCACTTGCCCCAAAGGCGTATCCACGCCGGAGCTCAAGGTGGAGATGGCCGAAGGCGAGCACTACCGCTTCATGGAAGCGTTCCGCCAGAAGGCCAGCTTTGGCGACGCCACCATCACCACCATCGACGGCGTGCGCGCGGACTGGCCCGATGGCTGGGGCCTGGTGCGTGCATCCAACACGACGCCGGTGCTGGTGCTGCGCTTCGATGCCAACAACGAGGCCGCGCTCACCCGTATCAAGAAGCTGTTCCGCGAGCAGATGCTGGCGGTCGATCGATCGCTTCGGTTGCCCTTCTGATGCAAAAAAGCCCCGGCATGACCGGGGCTTTTCTGGGTGCGAGACGCGCGGCTTACTGCTGCTTGGCCTGCGCGGCTTTCAGGTCGCGGTAGTGCTGCAGGTCTTGAACGTTCTTCTGTACCAGCGCGTCGCGCGAGGTCTGCTCGCGTTCCAGCGTGTCGCGCTGGCGCGCCACCACATCGCGCTGCTTGGCGATGCTGTCGTTGAGGTTCTTCGGCACCGGCTGCTTGTTGCGCTCCATGTCGCCGGCACGCGTGAGCAGGTCGGTCAGGGCTTTTTCCTGGCTGCGCAGGTTGCTGCGCGTGGTGCCGATCTGCTGGTCGAGGTTGTCCAGGTTTTCCTGCAAGGAGACCTTGTATGCCGCCTCGTTCGGATAGGCATTGAGCATTTGCACGTCGTCGCGCGCACGCTGCTGGGTCACGCGGTCGGGGGCGGCCTTTTCGTCGGCAGCCTTCTGGGCGGCGGCGCGCTCTTCCGGGTTGAGCTGGCGATCGACGTGCTGCACGACCAGTCCGCGATCATCGACCAGGTCATAGCCATACTTGATGGCGTCCGAGGTGAGGCTGTCGCTGTAGTGCGGCAGGCCGGTCGAGTCTTTCCAGCGATAGCGGTAATGCGAGCCCGACTGCGCGTGCGCGCCAGCAGCCAGCGCGAGCAACGCGATGACGAGAACAGTTTTACGCATAATTTCCCCCCTTGGGATGCTCTGAACAAATTAACGCAGCCGCCACCGGTACTGTCTGCTCGCAGATCACAGGGGAGTCGGTGAAGGCAGACTGGCCGTCTGTCGAGCCGACTCCCCGAAGAGATGTGGGCAGACAGTGCCGGCCACTGCATTCAATTTTAAAAATTGTGGTGATGTCTGGAACGCCCGCTGCCGGTGCCGCACGTCTTGGCAAGACGGCCAGTCTTCCCGACGCCGTGCGGCACCGGCAGCGGGCGTTCCAGACATCATGGCGGCTGCGTGAATTTGTTCAGAGCATCCCCTTGGCGGAAAGTATAGCCGGCTGTGCCGTGACACCATGACGATGGCAAAGTGACACGGCACATGATGTGAACGCGGTCGCCGAAGGCAAGATGGATCAGGCGTTCACGCCGTAGCGTTCGCGGTATGACACCAGTCGCGCATGCTCGGCGGCCAGTTCCGGACGCTCGCCCGCATAGGACAGCACATCGCCCAGGCTGGTGATGGCGATCACGGGGATGCCAAATTCCCTGGTGACTTCCTGCGCGGCGGACAGGTCGCCCTGGCCGCGCTCCTGCCGGTCCAGCGCAATCAGCACGCCGGCCGGCGTGGCGCCCTGCGCACGGATGAGCGCCAGCGATTCGCGCACGGCGGTGCCGGCGGTCATCACGTCGTCCACGATCAGTACGCGGCCCTTGAGGGGAGCGCCCACGAGCACGCCACCTTCGCCGTGATCCTTGGCTTCCTTTCGGTTGTAGGCCCAGGGCAGGTCGCGGTCGTGCTGGTCGGCCAGCGCAATGGCGGTGGCAGCGGCCAGTGCGATGCCCTTGTAGGCGGGGCCGAACAGCATGTCGACCTGGATGCCCGAATTCACTACCGCGGCGGCATAGGCGCGACCCAGTTGAGCCAGCGCGGCACCGGAGTCGATGCGGCCCATGTTGAAGAAATACGGGCTCTGGCGACCGGACTTCAGCGTGAAGTCGCCAAAACGCAGCACATCGCGCTGCAGGGTGAGTTCGATGAAATCGCGCTGGTAATCGTGCACGGCAAGATTCTCTTGTTCGGATTCAGGGGGAAACGGCGCGCAACATCACGTGCTGCGGCCCGGAGCGCCCGCCATGGTACAGCTCACCGGTCTCCCGGAAGCCCGCGCGCCGGTACAGTGCCAGCGCCGCCGTGTTGCGGAGGTTTACGGTAAGCACCACGTCCTGCACGGACGGTCGACGGCGCGCGATGTCCTCCATCGCGGCGCCCAGTGCGAGGGCGCCCAGCCCCTGTCCCTGCCATCGCGTATCAATGAAGAAGGAACGAAGACCCACGGTGGGGCGTTCGAATGCCCTGTCCGCGATGCTGGTGGCGTGCTGTTCCAGGCGGTAGAACCCGATGGGCTCGCCATCGCGCAGGATGGCCATTGGCTCACTGCCGTGGCAGGCCTCCGCATCGGGCAGCGAGGCGCCGATGCGGCCCACGAAGTCGTACTGTTCCTCGCTCACACCCAGCACCAGCAGGGCGGCGCGGATGGACGCGTTCACCGGCACGACGCGGATGTCGGGGCGTTCTGTCATGGTTGGTATGATGACCCATCCATCGCAAGAGCAGGACACACCCGACATGCGCATCATCAGCCTCAACGCGAACGGCATCCGTTCGGCCGGCACCAAGGGCGTGTTCGACTGGATGCGAAAGCAGAAGGCCGACGTGGTCTGCCTGCAGGAAACCAAGGCACAGGAAGACCAGCTTTCCGATCCCATGTTCCGCCCCGATGGCCACCATTGCTTCTACCGCGACGCCACCAGCAAGAAGGGTTACAGCGGCGTGGCCATCTACGCCAAGCGCGAGCCCGACAATGTGCTCACCGACCTGGGCTGGGACGCGTTCGACAACGAAGGCCGCTACATCGAGGCGCAATTTGGCAAGCTCAGCGTGGTGTCGCTGTATGTGCCGTCCGGTTCGTCGGGCGACGAACGCCAGCAGTTCAAGTTCAAGGTGATGGACTGGATCGCGCCCATCTTCGACCAGTGGATGAAGAGCGGCCGCGACTACGTGCTGTGCGGCGACTGGAACATCGTGCGCAGCGAGCTGGACATCAAGAACTGGAAATCCAACCAGAAGAACTCCGGTTGCCTGCCCGAGGAGCGCTCCTGGCTCAACGACCTGGTCGACAAGCACGGCTGGGTGGACAGCTACCGCACGCTGCATCCCAAGGGCGAGGACTACACCTGGTGGTCCAACCGCGGCAACGCGCGAGCGAACAACGTGGGTTGGCGCATCGACTACCAGATCGTCACGCCCGGCCTGCGTGATCGCCTGAAGCATTGCTCCGTCTATCGCGACGAGCGCTTCTCCGACCATGCGCCGTACACGGTCGACTATGCCGACTGAGGTGGGCGTGCCGGCAACCCGCAAGCCGTCGGTCTGGCGTTCGTTCACTGAGCCAGCGGCGTGGACCATGTGCCTGCTCGGGTTTTCTTCCGGGCTGCCGTTCCTGCTGGTGTCCGTCACCCTGTCGTTGTGGTTGAAGGAAAACGGCATTGCGCTGAAAAGCGTCACGATGATCGCCAGCGCCGGCATGACCTACGCGCTGAAGTTTCTCTGGGCGCCCTTGCTCGATCATTGGCGGAGCCCGTTGTTCACGCGGCTGGGCGTGCGTCGAGGCTGGCTGCTGTTGGCGCAGCTGGGCGTGCGCGGCGGCCTGCTGCTGATGGCCATGTTCACGCCGCAGCAGCTGCAGCCCTTTGTGCTGGCGACCTTGCTGGTGGCGTTCATGGGCGCAACTCAGGATATCGCCATCGATGCCTATCGCATCGAAATCGCGCCGCCTTCTGCGCAAGGCGCCTTAGTAGCCACGTATGCGCTGGGTTATCGCTTGGGTCTGCTGCTTGGCGGCGCCGTGGCGCTGATCCTGGCCGACCACATTCCGTGGCCCTGGATCTACGTGGGCATGGCTGCAGCGATGCTGATACCGATCATCACCACGCTAGTGATGCGCGAACCGGCCATCGCCCGGTCCACGCCGCCCGGCTGGCGCATGGCCATGCAAGAGAGCGTGATCGATCCATTCACCGACTTCTTTCGCCGCTACAGCTGGGTGGTCGCGCTGCTGACGCTGTTGTTCATCTTGCTGTTCAAGCTGCCTGAGCAGTCCATCGGCACGATCTTCAACCCTTTCATGCGCGACATGGGCTTCAGCAAGACCGAAATCGGCGCGGTGACCAAGATCTACGGTGTCTGGATCGGCATCGCCGGTGCCTTCGTCGGCGGCGCGGCGGTGGCGCGCTGGGGCGCATGGCGAACCCTAGGGGTGTGCATTGTGCTCGGCGCCTGCAGCAACCTGCTTTATCTGCTGCTGCTGGGGAATCCGGGAAATCTCGGCGTCCTGACCCTGGCGATCTCCGGTCAGAACTTCGCCGAAGGCATGCTGGGGCCACCCACCGTAGCCTTTCTCTCGCTGCTGGTGAACCGGCAGCACACGGCCACGCAATACGCTTTGCTGAGTTCGCTGGTGAATCTGCCGGGCAAGGTGCTGGGTTTCTTTGCCGGTGGCCTGGTTGCCGTGATCGGTTATGGCGGCTACTTCGCCATCACGGTGATTTCGATGCTGCCAGCGATGCTGCTGTTCGCCCTGCTGTGGCCACGTTTCGCCCGCGAGCGGCCGGAGCCCGAGGCCAACGCGGGCTGAAATCAGCCAAGCGGTCGATACTCTCCGGCCTGACCCTGTGACAAGATGAAGTCACAGGGGGCTTATGACTGTCGGAGGAAGCGTCCGTGCCGGACCTCGTCATACGCCATATCGACAACCTCATGGCCGAACGCATCAAGACGTTGGCCAAGGAAAGGCAGTGGTCGATCAATGACGTGGTGCTGCATGCGCTGCGCCACGGTCTGGGCATGGCCTCGTCGAACGTCTTTGCGGAAACCATGCTCGATCCGGGCGACCTGACCACCCTGGGTGGCCAGTGGGACGCCAAGGAAAAGGCCGCCTTCCAGGAAGCGCTGCAGGCGCTTTCGCGTGCGCCCACGGCGGCGTTGGTTCAAGGCAACAACGTGTTGAGCGACGACAGCTTCTGATCAGCGCGGTGCGGGATACACCGCCCCCAGCACGCGCGGTCCACGCGCGCCCGTGACGGCGGGAAGGTTCCCAGGCAAGCCCAGCAGGCGCTGCCTGGCCAGCCAGGCGAAGGCCGTCGCTTCCAGATAATCCGGGTCCACACCGTGCGCCGCCGTGCTCTGGAGCGTGCGCGATCCCAGCAGTTGATCCAGGCGCTTCATCAGCACGTCGTTATGCACGCCACCGCCGCAGGCCAGCACATCAACGGCCTCCGCCGCATGGCGATCAATCGCTTCGGCGATGCTGCGTGCGGAAAGCTCCAGCAGCGTGGCTTGCACGTCGGCGGGAGACAGCGCTGACACGTTCGGGTGCGCTTCCAGCCATGCCAGGTGGAAATGCTCACGGCCCGTGCTCTTGGGCGCGGGCAAGGCGAAATAAGGATCGGCCAGCAACGCGGCCAGCAGCGCATCGTCCACGCGACCTGAAGCCGCGAAAGCGCCGTTGGCATCGTAGGCGCCGCCACGATGGCGCACATGCCACGCGTCCATCAGGCCATTCGCCGGGCCGGTGTCGAAGCCGAACACTTTCCCGGCAGGATCGAGCACCGTGATGTTGGCTATGCCACCGAGGTTCAGCACCACGCGAACGCCGTCGGCGCGGCCCAGCAGCATCGCGTGCACGGCAGGCAGCAATGGCGCGCCCTGGCCGCCGGCAGCCACATCGGCCCGGCGGAAATCGGCGACCACATCGATGCCACAGCGCTCGGCCATGACGGATGGATCGCCCACCTGCAACGTAAAGGGAAATTCGCCTGCCGGACGATGGCGCAGTGTCTGCCCATGCGAACCGATGGCACGCACCGACGGTGCATGGGCCCGGTTACGTTCCAGCAATCGCTGCGCGGCATCGGCAAAGCACTGGCCGATGGCGACGTCTAGCCGGCCGTAGGCATCCAGGTCCAGCCGCGTTTCGTCCTGCGCCACGGCAAGAATGCGCGCACGCAGTTCGTCCGGCCACGGATGCGTCAGTGCATCCACCAGCTGCGGGGTGTTCTCGTCGAAACGCACCAGCGCGACATCGATGCCGTCAGCGCTGGTGCCCGAAATCAGGCCGAGGTAAAGCGCCGAGGCGTCGTCCACGTGGAATCAGTCGTCGTTGCGTTTGGTGCCGCTGGCCTTGGCCAGTTTGATGTTGGCGTCCAGCGACTTCAGGCGGGCCAGCTGCGGCTGCACCACCTGGGCCTTGAACTTGGCCATCTGCACGGCCGGGAGCGGCTCGGGCTTGGGCAGCGTCACCTTCTGCGGATCGCGCTGCACATTGTTGACGCGGAATTCGTAATGCAGGTGCGGACCGGTGGCCAGGCCCGTCATGCCGACGTAGCCGATCACTTCGCCCTGGCTCACGTGCTGGCCGACTTTTTCGTTGGCGAACTTCGACATATGGCCGTAGGCGGTGCTGATGCTGCCGTTGTGCTGCACGATGACGAACTTGCCGTAGCCGTTCATCCAGCCCTTGAACTTGATCACGCCGTCGCCGGCCGCATGAATCGGCGTGCCGGTGGGTGCGGCGTAATCCACGCCCTGATGGGCGCGCATCAAGCCGAGGATGGGGTGCATGCGGGCCGCGCTGAACTGCGAAGAGATGCGGGTGAAGTCCACCGGAATACGCAGGAACGACTTCTGGATCGGGCGGCCGTCTTCGCTGAACCAGCCGTAGCTGCCGTCGTCCTTCTTGAAGCGGTAAGCCGTGTAGCGCTCGCCATCGTTGACGAATTCCGCCGCCACGATGTCGCCCTCGTGCAGATAGGCGCCGTCGCGGTACACGTCGTCATAGATCACGGTGAAGCTGTCGCCTTCGCGCAGGTCCTGCACAAAGTCGATGTCGTATTTGAAGAGTTCGGCCAGCTTGAGCACCATCTGGTTGCTCATGCCTGCCTTGGAGCCGGCGGCGAACAGCGAGCTGTCGATGGTGCCGTGGGCCACGTGTTCACGGCGTTCCACGTCGCGCGATTCGGCCACCACCGTGGCCTTGTCGCCGTCGAAGCGCATCACGGTGCGCTTGGCTTCGTCCTTGTCGAAGCGGATGCCCTTGAGGCTGCCATCGCTGTCGAGCAGGAAATCGAATTCCTGGCCCGGGCTGATGTGGTGCAGCGCCTTCGCATCGCCGGACTGGTCCACCACATGCTGTACGTCGGTGAGGCTCAGGCCCTGGCTCTGGAACAGGTCGGACAGGGTCTGGCCCGGCTGCACCTGCACGATGTGCCAGTCTTCGACCGTCTGGGTCTGTTGCGCCACTTCCGGCGCGGCCTTGGGCAACTCCAGCGGCAGCACGGCATGCGCGGTGGATATGGTGTCCGGGCGCATCGCGCTGGCCCAGGCGGGAATCAGGAAGCCGGAAACGGCCGTAATAAGGAGGGCGGTGCCCGCGAGAATCCAGCGCTCGCGGTGCCAGCGGATGGGTTCCGCTTCGCCGTGGCAACCAAAGGACCAATGAGCACACCGTTCGTAAAAGTGAGAGTGGCGTTGCTGCGCCTTTCGACGCACAGCCTGTTTGCGCGCAACGCGCGCGGTCTCGTTTCTCTCACCCATGCCCGGTGTTCCCCAGGTACTAATTACGAATTGCCGCGTACCATAGCGGCCCTGTGTAAAGGGCGTCAACGCCTTTTCCATCAATGGGTTGCGTTCACTTTTCGATTAACGCACACTTAACGGAAGGGCCCGGGAAGCTATGCTTTACGGTGCTCTCCAAACAACGAAAATTTGAGGAATACATGAACGAGCTTGAGCAGGCGCTGGCCACCATCGCGCGCGGCGCCGACGAAATCATCAAGCAGGAAGAGCTGGCCGCTCGCCTGAAGCTCGGTCGTCCGCTGCGCATCAAGGCGGGTTTCGACCCGACCGCGCCGGACCTGCACCTGGGCCACACGGTGCTGCTTAATAAGATGCGCCAGTTCCAGGACCTGGGGCACCAGGTCATTTTCCTCATCGGCGACTTCACCGGCATGATCGGCGACCCGACCGGCAAGAACGTCACGCGCAAGCCGCTTTCCCGCGAAGACGTGCTGGCCAACGCCGAGACCTACGCCGAGCAGGTCTATAAGGTGCTTGACAAGGAGCGCACCGAGCTGCGCTTCAATTCCGAGTGGTTCGGCCAGATGACCGCGGCCGACATGATCAAGCTCGCCGCCCAGCACACCGTGGCGCGCATGCTCGAGCGCGACGACTTCTCCAAGCGCTTCGCCGGCCAGCAGCCCATCGCCATCCATGAATTCCTTTATCCCCTGGTGCAGGGCTACGACTCCGTCGCCCTCAAATGCGACGTGGAGCTGGGCGGCACGGATCAGAAGTTCAATCTCCTGATGGGCCGCGCGCTGCAGGAACACCACGGTCAGCCGCCCCAGATCGTCCTTACCATGCCGCTGCTGGAAGGCCTGGACGGCGTCAACAAGATGTCCAAGTCGCTGGGCAACTACATCGGCATCAATGAGCCGGCCATCGACATCGTCACCAAGACGCTGAAGATCGGCGACGACCTGATGTGGCGCTGGTTCGAACTGCTCAGCTTCGAGACGTCGATGGACGACATCGCGCGCATGAAGCAGGAGGTGGCCAGTGGTGTGCTCAATCCGCGCGATGCCAAGATCAAGCTCGCACGCGAACTGGCTACGCGCTTCCATGATGCTGCCGCGGCGGAACAGGCCATTGCCGGCTGGCACGCCGTCGTACGCGGCGAAGGCGACACCAGTCTGTTGCCGCTCAACGAAATCGTGGTGCCCGCGGAAGGTCTTCGTTTGCCTGCACTGCTAACTGCAGCAGGACTCACACCTAGTAATGCAGAAGCCAATCGCAAGCTCAAAGAACGTGCAGTGCGCATCGACGCCGAAGTCGTCGAAGACGCGCAACGCGTGTTTTCCCCGGGTTTCGAGGGTGTTTTGCAGATCGGCAAGCGCAACTTCGCTCGCGTGCTGTTGAAGCAGGCATGAGTTGATCGCGATGACGCAACGTCATCGCGATGTTTCGAAGAGAAGAGTTTCGCGTGAGAACAACGTCTTACGCGAAACATCAAAAATTTCTGAAAAATAATTTCAAAAATTGCTTGTCAAAGGTGGGGTGCCTGCCTATTATTCGCCTCCCGCCGCTGGCAGCTTCCTTCCACGGCAACAACGACAGCAAAAAGATTTCGCTGAAGGTGTTGACGGACTGGAAAGATGATGTAAGATGAGCGGCTCACTCGGAACGAAATG
>NZ_QAVX01000005.1:0-42173 GCF_003121485.1 Dyella sp. C11
TCACGGACTGGCTGGGCTGCAAGCCCAGACAGCGCCAAGTGGGGGTGCCTTTTCTTTTGGTTACTTTTCTTTGGGCAAGCAAAGAAAAGTGACCCGGCGATCGGCAGATCGTCGGAAGCCCGCGGCAGGCGAGCCAGGTCGCGGAGAGGCCGCAAAAGAGCCCAAGCGCAAAGTCACTGGATGACCGGCCCTTCGGCCGTTGAAAAGCACCTCCCGCCTTCGCGGGAATGACGGTGAGGGATAGGGACGTCGTCGCAAGGATGAAGGTGAGGGGTGGAGACGTCTTCGCTTGAATGGTGGTGAGGGGTAGAAACGCCGTCGCCAGGACAGCGATGAGGGATAGGGACGCCATCACCAGGATGGCGGTGATGGATAGAAACGTTGTCGCGAGCACCCACCCCTCACCCCAACCCTCTCCCCGGAGGGGAGAGGGAGTGAAGAGCCGCGCCGTGATACCCGAGCGAAGCGACAAACGCACTCCCCATCGTTCCCCAACCACAGCGCATCGTTCCCCACCCACAACGCATCGTTCACCCCACGACCGCTGCAATTCCTCACCAAACCCCTACCCTAGTGTGGTCCCCAAAGGTAACCACCATGAGCACCCTCCCCAGCCTCTACATCTCCCACGGCTCGCCCATGACTGCGATCCAGCCACGTCGCGTGGGTGAGCGCCTGGCAGAGCTGGCGCGCACGTTGCCGCGCCCCAAGGCCATCGTGATTGCCACGGCCCACTGGCTCGCCCGCCAGCCGCATGTGGGCGGCGCCACGCGCCCGGAGACCATCCACGACTTCTACGGTTTTCCGCAGGCGCTGTTCGACATCCAGTACCCGGCCAAGGGCTCGCCGGAACTCGCGGCGCGCGTTACCGAGATGCTGGACAAGTCGGGCCTGCCGACCACGCTCGATCCGACGCAAGGGCTGGATCACGGCGCATGGGTGCCGTTGCGCCTGCTTTATCCGGAGGCCGACATTCCCGTGGTGCCGTTGTCGATCCAGCCGCAGCTGGGTCCGGCGCACCAGTACGCCGTCGGGCGCGCGCTGGCTCCCTTGCGTGACGAAGGCGTGCTGGTCATTGGCTCGGGCAGCATCACGCACAACCTGCATGACTTCCGCGCCGGTTACAGCGAGGAACGCGAGGCGCCGTACGTGCGTCCGTTCATCGAGTGGATCGAACGCAAGCTGTCGGAAGGCGACGTTGCCGCCCTGCTCGACTACCGCCGCCAGGCGCCTTTCGCCGAACGCGCGCATCCCACGGACGAACACTTCCTGCCGTTGTTCGTGGCACTGGGTGCGGCCGGCGACGACGCGCATGCGCAGCGCATCGACGCCGGCATCGAATACGGCCTGCTGGCGATGGACATCTATCGCTTCGACAGCACCGCTACTGCACGATGATGGTGCCCACCATCATGGGATGGATGGCGCAGTAATACGTGTAGGTGCCTGGGCGGTCGAAGGTGACGGCGTACGTGTCGCTGGTATCCAGTGCGCGCGATGTCGCGAACTGGTTGCCTGCACTCACGACCACATGGGGCTCGTCGTCGCGATTGGTCCATACCACGCGGGTTCCCGCCGCCACCGTCAGCGTTTTCGGCGCGAAAGCGAAATCGCGAATGTCGACGGTGACCGGCTTTGCTGGCTTGGTCGCCGTCGCGGCGGCGCCACTCGCGGCCCACGCCGGTGACAACACCGCCATCGAAAGCACGAGCGAAGCGATAAGGGCCAGCGCCCACGTCATGACGTTCATGCCATCACCTCGTCGGTCACGGCCAGCGCGTGACTTCCCTGCACATGCCGTACATCACGAATGCCGAGGTATCGATGCAGGTCGTTCGGCGCCACATCCTTCATGGGACCTGGCGCAGGCGCGGTGCCGGGTGCAGGCTGCGGATACGCCGTGGACCGCGCGGTGTAGAAGGTGACGTTGCCTTCCACCTTCTGCTGGATCTGGTGGATGTGACCGTTCAACACACTCACCGAACCGAACCGCTTCAGATAGCTCACCGCCTCGTTGCTGTCGTCGGTGCCCCAGCCCCAGTCGGGATACAGCGGCCACAGTGGCATGTGTGCGAACACCACCAGCGGAGTGTCCGGCGATAGTGATGTGAGATCCTGCTTCAACCAGGCCAGCTGGTCGGCACCGAGCGAACCCAGACTACCGGCTTTCAGGTTGAGCACATTGATCAGGCCGACGAAATGCACGCCGCGATGATCGAAGCTGTACCAGCCGCCGGGCTGCTGGCGCTCGCCGAAGCGACGGAAGAATTCCGCACCGTTGTCGCCGATCATGTCGTGCTCGCCCGGCACGTAGAACACCTTGCCCATGTGCGCGTCCTGCATGATGCCGGCGAGCGTGTCGAATTCCTCCGGTCGCGACAGATGCGTCAGGTCGCCGGTGTGCAGCACGAAATCGGGCTGTACTTTCTGCGCCTGGATCATCGCCAGCGATGAACGCAGGGTGCCGGCCACATCCATGTTCGGCGCCTTGTGAAAACCAATGTGCGAGTCGCTGATCTGCACGAAGCCGAAGCTGGCGTCCGCCGCGGATGCTGCGCCCTTGGCCGTGAGTGGCTGGGCCCTGAGCACGCCGCCCTGCATCATCCAGAGCGTCCCCGCGCCGGCCCAGGCCATGCATTTGAGGAAATGACGGCGCCCTTCCGTCCCGTGGTCTTCGATGTCGCGCATGATCGGATCTCCGGCATGGGTAGCAGGCACGTCGCCCGCTGCCTCACTCTCGATACCCGCCGTCTGCCCCGTCTATTCCCCGGCACGCGCGGGAAAAGGCGGCTTGGAATAAAGTCGACGCAACCTGGGTAAACCCTCGTATGCCGACCGATTCCATCGCCCGTCCGAGAGGTGCCGATGCCGCACGAAGCGCCCGCTTCGAGGCGGTGGTGGTGCCGTATCTCGACGCGGCCTACAACCTCGCCTACTGGTTGGCGCGCAATCCCACCGACGCGCAGGATGTCGTGCAGGAAGCCATGCTTCGCGCGCTGCGTTATTTCGACAGTTTCCACGGCGGCGACGCACGCGTGTGGCTGCTCGCCATCGTGCGCAATACGTTCTACACGCTGCGCAGTCGTACACCGCACGACGCGCTGCACGACGAACTGGATGACGAAACCCACCCGTTGGTGGATGAGGGTCCTTCTCCCGAAACCCTCACCTTGCTCGCTGTCGATGTGGGGGCCCTGCAATCGGCGCTGGAACGCATGCCACCGCCACTACGCGAAATCATCGTGCTGCGCGAACTGGAAGAATGCTCATACAAGGAAATTGCCACCATCACGGGGCAAAAGATCGGTACGGTCATGTCACGCCTTGCACGCGCGCGCGAACGACTGCGCGACGAACTCACCTGCCGGCCCAAGGAGGTACGTCGCCATGATGTGCGATGACGCCGGGCTGCTTCTGCACGCCTACCTTGACGACGAACTCGATGCCGCCGGCAGCGCGGCGATGGCGCGCCACCTTGAGGCATGCACCGCCTGCAAGACACGCTATGAGGCTTACGCCGTGATGCAGAAGGCCTTGTCCGAGCCCGTGCTTTATCACCGCGCACCCGACGCCCTGCGTGCACGCTGGACCACGCCAGCCGCCAGCACGGTAACAACGCTTCCCGCACGTCGACGCGTCATGCCGCTCGCCCTGGCGACGGCGGCGGGCTTCGTGCTGGCCATGCTGATCTCCGCACCTGCATGGCTGCATTGGTCACCGTCGCGTGCCGCAGGCGATGCCGTGATGGCCGAAGCCATTTCCGGCCACGTGCGGTCGCTGCAGGGCGAGCACCTGATGGATGTGGTGTCGACCGATCAGCACACGGTGAAACCGTGGTTCGAAGGCAAGCTCGATTTCTCGCCACGCGTGAAAGACCTGGCCGGCGAAGGCTTTCCGCTGGTCGGCGGTCGCCTGGATGCGCTGGAAGGTCACAGCGTGGCCGCCCTGATCTACAAGCGGCGCCTGCACGTGATCAACCTGTTCCAGTGGCCCGCCGACGGCGTTCCGGCATCACAAGTCGTCGCGCAGGAACACGGCTACACCGTGATCCGCTGGACGGGCGACGGCTTGCACTACGTGGCCGTGTCCGACGTCAACGAGGGTGACCTCAAGCAGTTCGTCCTGGCGTTCCAGAACGAGGCGAATCCGGCGATGGCTCGCTGACCCGGTCAGGCTTCGACCACCGCCGGCCAGTCGGCGGGCGTGAGTACCGGCAGCCCATGCGCGATGCGCGCCTTGTCGCATTGCGCACTGGGACGACCGAACTCCCAGGACGGCTCCACTTCCCGGCACACCGAAGGCCGGCGTTCGTAGATGCCGCACAGGGCGTCTTTGCCCAGCGTGCCCTTCAGGCCGACGCAACGCGGCTGGTACGCCCGCGTGCCCCGCATCACCAGGCGGTGCGGGTCCAGCGTTTCGGTGAGTTCCGGCGGCACCACGCCGCCCATGCCCTCATCGGCCTCCGACCAGTGGAAGGCCACAAGAAAATGGGCGCAACAAACGCCACAGCCGATGCAGGGATGAGACATGGAGTCGAAAGGAGACCGCGCCCCACGGCGCGCCTGGACGGCATTCTAAGATGTTTCCCAGCCCGCCATCGTTGCTCGCCATCACCCCGGCGGCTGCCGGAATGATGGTCGGGAGCTGCTCCGCGGTCAGGGCTGGCCGGCGAACGTATTGCAGCTGGAGATATCCCCGCTGTCGAAGCCGGCCTTGAACCATTTCACGCGCTGCGCCGACGTTCCATGGGTAAACGAATCGGGCACCACCCGCCCCTGCGCCTGCTGCTGGAGCGCGTCATCGCCGATCTTGCTGGCCGCGTTGAGCGCCGATTCGATGTCGCCGGGCTGCAGCCATTGCAGGCGTTGCTGGCTGTGGTTGGCCCAGACGCCGGCAAAACAGTCGGCCTGCAATTCCTGCCGCACCGACAGGCCATCGGCCCCTTCCATCGGTGCGCCGCGACGGCGTGCCTGCTCCACCTGGTCGAAAATGCCCAGCAGGTTCTGCACGTGATGTCCCACCTCGTGGGCAATCACGTAGGCGCGCGCGAAGTCGCCCGACGCATGGAAACGGTTTTCCAGTTCCTGGAAGAACGCCACGTCGAGGTAAACCTTCTGGTCGCCCGGGCAATAAAACGGGCCGACCGCCGTGGAGGCCGCACCGCATGCGGTATTCACGCCGCCGCTGAAGAGGTCCAGCTTGGGGTCCACATATTGGCGCCCGTGCGCGGCAAAAATGTCGCCCCAGGTTTTCTCGGTCGAGCCCAGGATGGCGCTGACGAAATCCTTGGTCTGCGGGTCCACCTGCACCGGCTGGCCACTGGGTGCGGCCGCTTGCTGGCCACCGTCGCCTGCCTGTCCCAACAGCGCCGTGGGGTCCTTGAAGAAGACCAGGCCCAGGATGGCCAGTATCACGATGCCGCCGATGCCCATGCCGCGCCCGCCGCCAAAGCGCGGACCACCGCCACCACCGCTGTCTTCTTCGACGTTCTGACTGCGCTCGCCCTTCTGCCAATCCATGAGACGGCCCTCGCGTGTCTGACAGTGCCCTGACAATAACGCCTCATGCCCCCTCCCGCCACGGGCAGGCGATGGCTACAGTGAGCCACCTTTCGCCAGAGACCCACTCATGATCCAGCACCTGCCCGCCATCGTCGTCCTGCTGACTGTCCTGTTACAGCTCGGCACCATGTGGGCGACCGGCCACGCGCGCGAAAAGTACGGCGTCAAGGCGCCGGCCATCAGCGGCCATCCCGCCTTTGAACGTGCCTGGCGCGTGCAGATGAACACGCTGGAATCGACCGTCGCGTTCCTGCCCTCGTTGTGGCTGGCAGTGCAGTACGGCTTTCCGCTCTGGGGCGGCGTGGCGGGTCTGGTGTGGATTGCCGGCCGCGTGTGGTACGCGGTGGCTTACCTCAACGATGCGTCCAAGCGTGGGCCGGGCTTTCTGCTGTCGTCGGGTGCATGGTTGATCACGCTGCTGCTCGGCGTGATCGGTTTGATCCGCGCCCTGCTGATCGGTTGAAGGCGCGACGAGCGCGCCTTCGTGCGCGCTCCGTCATTCCTCGACCGGATTCACCTTCAGGCGTTCGATGCGTGCACCATCCATCGCCACCACTTCGAAGTGCAGCCCTTCGCTGGTGAACGTGTCGCCCGCGTTGGGCAAGCGCCCCATCTGCTGAAGCACGTAGCCGGCGAGCGTCGAGAAGCTGTCGTCGCCGGTGAGCTTGTGGTTGAGCAGATGCTCGACGCGGCGCAAATCCAGGCTGGCATCCAGCAACCAACTGCCATCGGTGTCCTGCACGGCAGACGGATCGCCGCTGTCTTCATCGGGGAACTCACCCGCGATCACTTCCAGCACGTCGGTGGGCGTGACCAGGCCAAGCACGCTGCCGTATTCATCGACCACCAGGGCCACCTGCAACGGCGAACGACGGAATTCCTCGATCAGCCGCAACACGCTCAGTGATTCCAGCACGGTCAGCGGCTTGCGCACGACCTGCTCGACTTCGATGTGCCCATGTTCCAGCAGGCTCGCCAGAAGATCGCGTGACGACGCGACACCGACGAGCTGATCGAGATCGTCACCCGCCACCGGCAACCACGCGTGGCTGGATGCCGAGAGCTCGGCGCGAAGCTGTTCGCTGCTTTCGCGCGGATCGATCCAGTTGATCTCCGGGCGCGGCGTCATGATGGAGCGCACCGGGCGATGCGCCAGATCCAGCACGCCCTGCACCATCGCCAGCTCGTCCTTGCCGAACACGGCAACGCTGCCTTCGGTGTTCGCCGTGGCGGTCTTGGGCGCGGCATCCTCGTCCTCGCTGCCCACGCCGCCCAGCAGGTTCAGCACGGCAAGTGCGGTGCGGTCGCGCATGGTGCGCGCGCTGCCAAGCAGGCTGCGCTGGCGATTGCGGCGCATGGTCTGGTTGAACACTTCGATCAGGATCGAGAAACCGATCGCCGCGTACAGGTAACCCTTCGGAATGTGGAAACCGAAGCCTTCCGCAACCAGGCTGAAGCCGATCATCAGCAGGAACGACAGGCACAGGATCACCACCGTCGGACGCGCGTTGACGAAATTCGTCAACGGCTTGCTCGCACTGATCATCAGCACCATGGCCACGACCACGGCGATCATCATCACCGAAAGGTGATCGACCATGCCCACCGCGGTAATCACGGAGTCCAGCGAGAACACCGCATCGAGCGCCACGATCTGCGCCACCACCAGCCAGAACCTGGCCGGCGCGCGCTTGGCGGCCTCGTCGTGATCGCTGGCTTCAAGGCGTTCGTGCAGTTCCACGGTGGCCTTGAACAACAGGAAGGCACCGCCGAGCAGCAGGATGATGTCGCGCCACGAGAACGACAGCGCGCCCAGTTCGATGATGGGCGTGGTGAGCTTGACCAGCCACGACATGGCACCGAGCAGTGCGAGTCGCATGATGAGGGCCAGCGAAAGGCCAAGCACGCGGGCCTTGTCGCGCTCCTTGGCCTGCAACTTGTCGGCGAGGATCGCGATGAAGACGAGATTGTCGATGCCGAGCACGATCTCCAGCACCACCAGGGTGAGGAGACCCGCCCAAGCAGTCGGGTCGGACAGCCAGTCGAATGCAAACATGGGCTGGCGCCTGAGCGCCGAATTCCTCCTTGGATCGTCCCCGTACTATACAGGCCGTGGTCGTGAACACGGTGACCGCAACGCGCCTACCCCCTGTTGACCATGCCAAAGGGCAGGATTGGCACGTGTCACCGCAGGGACTAGCGTGAACTTGCCGGTGCATGGCAAACATGCCATCTGTTGGCGAACTTCACCCGCGCGCGTGCGCCCTGGATTGTTTTTGATGGATGCGAACCGCCTGATCGACCTGCCCGTGGCGCCGCCCTACCCGATGTCGCGCGCGCCCACGCCGTGGCACGCCCTGGCCCTGATCGCGCTTTACTTCGTACTTCAGCTTGCCGTGGGCAGCCTGATCACTCTCGTGGCAGGCCTGGTTGCCATGCTTCGCGACGGTGCCGGACTCGGCGAACTGGTTCACCTGGGCCGGGAATGGCTGGGCCGTTCGGACATGACGGCGCTGGCCGTGATACTCACGCTGCTGGTATCGGCAGGGGTGATCGTCCATCTCGCCCGGCGCTGGTGGCCGTCGTGGTGGTCGGTTGGCGAACCACCCGGGTTGGGCTTCACGGGTTCTCCACACATCGCCTTCTACATCGCCGCGCTATGCATCGGCATGACGATGCCCATTCTGGGCGGCATGCTCACGCAGTGGCTGGCGCAGGGTCACGAAGTCAGTCAGGACATCAAGCAGCTGGGTGCCAATACATCGCTGGCACTGCGGCTGCCGCTCGCGTTGCTGGTGATCACCATCGGCCCGATGGTGGAAGAATTGCTGTTTCGCGGCGCACTGCTTTCCGCCTTGACACGCTACACGGGCAACGCAGGTGCCATCGTCGTATCGGCGCTGCTGTTCGCCTGCGTGCACCTGCCGGACCTGTCCTTCCTTTGGTACGCACTCCCGAACCTTGCATTGCTCGGCCTGGTGCTCGGATGGTTGCGCGTGCAATCGGGCTCCATCTGGCCAGCGATCATTGCGCACGGCATGAACAACCTGCTGGCCGTGGTGTCGTGGTTCGTGATCAGTTCCTGAGTATGCCGGGCGTTCGCTCAGGCACCGATCAAACCGTGCGCACGCAATAGCCGCGCGGTTTCGTAGATGGGCATGCCCATCACACCGGAATGGCTGCCGTCGAGATGCTCGATCAGCTTTGCACCGTGACCCTGGATGGCATAAGCGCCGGCCTTTCCGAACGGCTCGCGCGTTGCGATGTAAGCGGTGATGGTGGCGTTGTCCAGCGTCGGCATGGTGACGCGCGAAAGACTGGTATCGGACCACTCACCTGCACGCGTCACCAGCCACACGGTGGAGATCACTTCGTGCACGCGACCCGATAACTGGCGCAGCATGCGTGCCGCGTCTTCCGCATCGTCGGGCTTGCCGAATACTTCGTCACCCAGCACCACTTCGGTGTCCGCACCGAGAATGGCCACGCTGGCCTCTTCCAGCGCGGCCAACCCTGCACGCGCCTTTTCGCGCGCCACGCGACTGACGTAATCGCGTGGCGATTCACCGACCGCGCGCTGTTCAGGCACATCAACGTCAACGATGCGGAAACTCACGCCGATCTGCTCAAGCAGCTGGCGGCGGCGCGGCGATTGGGAAGCAAGGTAAAGCATGTCTGACCGTCCCGTGGGCGACGTAAGCGCTTAAGGTCGCATATCGCCGGTGTCGAGGAAACGCTGATGCCACGAAAGTGCTTCCTGCAGCAAATGCGGCGTGTGCTTTCCGCGGCTGTCATGCATGGCCCGGTCGAAATAATCCTGCAACATGGGGCGATAGCTCGGGTGCGCACAACGCTCGATCACCACTTTCGCACGCTGACGCGGCGAGAGGCCACGCAAATCGGCCAAGCCTTGTTCGGTGACGATCACGGCCACGTCATGCTCGGTGTGATCGACGTGGCTCACCATCGGCACGATGCACGACACCGCGCCGTTCTTGGCCGTGCTCGGCGTGAGGAAGCACGAGAGGAAACCATTGCGCGCGAAATCACCCGAACCGCCGATGCCGTTGATGATACTGGTGCCAGCCACGTGCGTGGAATTGATGTTGCCGTAGAGATCCGCCTCCACCATGCCGTTCATGGCAATGCAGCCGAGGCGACGCACCAGTTCCGGATGATTGGATATCTCCTGCGTGCGCAGGATGATGCGCTTGCGGAAGAAGTCGAGCTTGGCGAGGAAGCGCTCGATGCCTGCGGGGCTCAGCGAGAACGATGTGGCCGAAGCCACCGACAACACGTCGTTTTCCAGCAGATCGAGCATGCCGTCCTGGATCACTTCGGTGTAGGCGCTCAAACCACGAAAGCCGCCTTCGCGCAGGCCTGCCAGCACGGCATTGGCAATGTTGCCCACGCCCGACTGCAACGGCAGCAGCTGCGGCCCCAGCCGGCCCTTGGCAATTTCGTGGCGGAAGAATTCGATGAGGTTGCCGGCGATCTGGCGTGACGTCTCGTCCGGCGGTGCAAACGCGCTGTTGCGGTCGGGTGCGTTGGTCTCCACCACCGCGATGACCTTGTCGGGATCGAGTCGCAGATAAGGCTCGCCAATGCGGTCGTCCGGCTTGAGCAGCGGAATCGGCTTGCGATGCGGCGGCAACGCCGTGCCGTAGTAGATGTCGTGCATGCCGTCGAGTTCGAGCGGCTGCCAGTGATTCACCTCGACGATGACCTTCTCGGCAAGATCGATCCACGTCTTGTTGTTACCCACCGACGAAGAGGCCAGCAGGCTGCCATCGGGCATGATGGCCGTGGCTTCGATCACCGCCAGGTCGATTTTCCCGAAGAAACCAAACCACGCGTACTGCGCCACGTGGCTGAGATGGATGTCCAGGTAATCCATCTCGCCGCGATTGATGCGCGCGCGCAGCTCGGGATCGGATTGGTACGGCAGGCGAAGATCGATGCCATCCGCACGCGCCAGCGCACCGTCGAGTTCCGGCGCAGTGGACGCGCCCGTCAACACTCGCACACGGAACGGGTCGCCACGTTCATGCGTGGCCACCATGCGTGCGGCAAGCGCTTCGGGCACGGCCTTGGGATAACCCGCACCGGTGAAGCCACTCATGCCGATCGTCATGCCGTGGTCGACCAGCTCGGCGGCCTTTGCGGCCGTCATGACTTTGGCGGCCAGCCCCGCATGCCGAATGCGCTTGTCCACGTGGATGTCTCCTGCACTGCAATCCGCCCATGGTAGCGCGCGGAAACGTCAAACTCTTGGCAAGGTAGACGATGGTCGAGGGCGTCAGAAGCGGAGGAAATACTCGCGAAACACCTCGTCGCGCGTCCATCCCAGCGACTCGTAAAGCCGCTGCGCCGTGACATTGGTATGCGCGGTGGCGAGCGTCATGCCACGCGCCCCCACCGCCTTGGCGTAGGCGGCGGCTTCATTCATCAATGCCGCAGCCACGCCGCGCCGACGGGCGTGCGGTGCGACAAACAGGTCGTTGAGCAGGTAGATGCGCTTGGCGCTTACCGACGAAAAAAGCGGATACAGCTGCACGAAACCGGCGCCCTCGCCTTCACCGTCCAACGCAAGGAACACCACCGATTCGTGATGCTGGAAACGCTCACGCAAAAAGCGTGTCGCCAACGCCAGGTCCGGTGCTTCGCCGTAGAAGCTGCGATACCCATCGAACAGCGGTGCAACGATATCCAGATCATGGATGGAGGCCTGGCGAACCGTGATGGACATGCGCGGATCCCTGGAATGGCGCGGTCGCAACCAGTATGCGTGGCGCCCCAGGGCTCGCCTATGACCACTTTCGCGACGAAACACGCGTCGCTGGTACGCGCCAAACGTCAGGCGCGATGGTAGGGATGGCCCGAAAGCAGCGTGGTGGCGCGATACAGCTGTTCGGCCAGCACCAGCCGCACCAGCATGTGCGGCAGCGTCAGCGGACCCAGTGACCACGATTGATCGGCGCGCGCCAACACCTCGGGTGCGTGGCCATCGGGGCCACCGATGAGGAACGCGATATCACGACCGGACATGCGCCACTTCTCCAACTGTGCGGCAAGGTCTTCGCTCGACCACGTCTTGCCGCGACCATCGAGCGCGACGACATGGATGTCACGCGGAAGTGCGGCAAGAATCGAGGCGCCTTCATCCTGGATCGCACGCGCATCATCACGGCCCTTGCCGCGCGTGCCGGGCTTCAGTTCGATCAGTTCCAGCGGCAGGTCGTGCGACAGGCGCTTGCGGTATTCGGCGAACCCTTCCGCCACCCAGGCGGGCATGCGTTCACCAACGGCAATCAGTCGGGCGCGCATGCATAGGGTTCCGAAAAATCAGGGAAACAAGGGGGACGCCACGCGCGCAGGAGGCGCGCGGCATATCACCGCCAGGGCGCGGGCAATCAGCCCGCGCTGGCGACTTCGGCGTCGACTTCGCGGTCGCCCACGGTCCACAGCCTTTCCAGGCCATAGAACTCGCGGATACGCGGAAGCATGACGTGGACGATCACGTCACCCAGGTCCACCAGTACCCATTCGGCTTCGCGCTCGCCTTCCACGCCGAGCGGCATCACGCCCGCCTGCTTGGCGAACTTGACGACTTCGTCGGCAATGGATTTCACGTGGCGCGCGGAGGTGCCGGATGCAACAACCAGCAGATCGGCGATGGAGGTTTTGCCGCGGACGTCGATTTCACGAATGTCCTTGGCCTTCAGTTCGTCCAGCGCGTTGATGACATGCTGGCGAAGGACCGCCGTGGTGGCGGATTTGGTGTTGCGCGTGGCGGTCTGACTCAAGTGCGTTTGCCTCGATGCGGGATCGATGCGCGGGATGGCGCGCCCGCAGTATACCGGACCACTTTGAAGCCCATGTCAAACAGTCCGTGGAAGCGTCCGGAAACGCCTGTTCAGAAAGGCCAGAATCTCCCCGCCTTCGCCCCAGTCGCGCATGAAAAAGGGCGCCCTCCGTTGAGGGCGCCCTGGGGGACATCAGCGCATCAATGACCGGCGCTGGAGGAAGAAGCCGGCGCGCCGCTCTTCTTCGACTTGTGCTGTTTCTTGTGCTGCGTGCTCTGGGTGGCATCGCTCTTCATCGAATCGCTGCTGGACTTCATGGCGTCCGAGCTGGACTTCATGGCATCGGAGCTGGACTTCATCGCGTCCTTGCTGGCGTCCTGGGTCGACTGCGGCGTGGTGTCCTGTGCCATGACGGGAGCCATGGCCATACCGAACACGGTGGCGGTCGCGAAGGCGAGTACGGCGTAACGGGAAACTTTCATGGGTAGGTATCTCCAAAAGCGGTGAGGTAACCGTGCGGTCGACGCCGCACTTCCATGGAACAGCCACCATCGTTCTTCCTGAACGACTAAGGCAATCCGGCAACGACGCATCGGCACCGGCCACGCCGCATCAGCATTCCTGCCCGATGCGAACGGCCCGTCCCTGGCCCGTGAAACCACTTCAACGAGCCATCCGCCGGCCCGCGCCCCCTTTCGGAGGCACAGCCTATACCCGCCGGCAACGCGCGAATGTGGCAGTCCGACATGGCCATTCAGTTGGAATATGGACAGACGCGCAGCAATAAATTGCGATTGTTGCGGCGCCCACCGGGCACGGCATCACCGCGAGCCCGCAGGCCTTGCCATCGTCATTGAGACGCAGATATGCATGCTGCAACGCAGCAGCAAGGAAATGATCCGTCGATCACTTCAACGCAGGTTGAAGCAGGCGCCCGCCCATCAGGGCATTGAGCATCACCACGATGGCCACGGCCATGGCGTGGGTGAGCAAATCCGTGGCGGCCACGGCAAACGCGTGGCAAATCTCCAGCAACGCCGCCGATGCCGCCGCAGAGGCAAGGCCAATCATGATCGCGGTCAATACCGGCCGCAGCGGGCACGCGCGACGGAGCAGCCAGATCAGCAGCGCCGACAGCGGTACCGAAAAGCTGATGATGAAGACGAGGCAATCGCTGGCTTCATTAATCCTGGCGATATGCGCCGACGGACCCAGCCAGTCGTGCAGGCAACCCAACCCACTGGCCACCACCCAGACCACCAGGCCAGGCAGCGGCAGCAGGCCCCAGCGCCAGGAGCGCCCCGGCACACCCAGCGTGAAGGCAGCCCATGCCGCACAGATGGCGGTGACCACGGCACCCAGGCCGGCGATGGCGATGTCCGGCGAAGCAATCCAACGCTGCACCATGTGGCTCGCCCCGAAGTGCCACAGCAGCACCGCCGCCATCACGGCCACCGCCAGCAACCAGCCCAGCGTGCGCCGCCACGGGGGCGGCAGGCGCCGCACCGGCGTGAGCTGCTCGCCCAGCGTCTGGATCAGTGACTCGGGGGTTCGCATCTCGGACATGATGCTCAGGGTTCTCCGTGGAAACGCGAACGCAGCGCCTTCATCGCGCGATGCAGGTTGACCTTCAGTGCCCCCGCCTGGCGCCCCGTGTGTTCGGATGCTTCTGCCAGTGAACGCTCCTGCAGACCCAATTGCTCCACGGCTTCGCGCTGGCCGGGCGGCAGCGATGCAATCGCCTCGCGCAATCGCCGGGCTTCCTGCTCGCGTTCCGTGGCAGCGGTGGCATCGTCTTTGTCGGGGTGCATGTCGTAAGCGTGCTCGTCGTGCA
The DNA here is from genome assembly GCF_003121485.1 of Dyella sp. C11. Classification (GTDB taxonomy): domain Bacteria; phylum Pseudomonadota; class Gammaproteobacteria; order Xanthomonadales; family Rhodanobacteraceae; genus Dyella. The sequence continues at coordinate 14,202 of NZ_QAVX01000005.1, forward strand.
CTTCGCGCTGACCGCGTCGGCCCTGGCTGCGCAGCGCGTCGATCGCACGTCGCCCCGCCAGCGCCGATATCCATGCGTCGTACGAACGCGAGGGATCGTAGGTGTGACGAACCCGATGCACGGTGAGCAGCGTCTCCTGCACCACGTCGTCGACGGCATCGGGCAAGACACCCTGACGCCGCGCCGCCATGCGGATCAACGGCACGGACGCCGCCAGCACACGCTCGTACGCCCGCCGGTCGCCGCCCTGGGCTGCCGCCATCCACGCCGCGCGCTGACGCTCCTGCGTGTCGACAGTGGGGGCAGCAGCATCGGTCACGATCGGATAGGTCCTATCCCGGCGGGAAAGGACGCTATTCAGACCCATGGTGGCAGGCGCGGTCAAGCTGGCGGTCATAAAGGAGCATCGCTGAGGCTCTCCTCTTGCATTCGCCAGCCAATGACGAGGGGTTACTTCGGCAGCGCTGCTTCTCCCTGTCCGGCGCCGAGGCTTCCCCAAAAAACCGCAGCCTCAGAGCTTTTCAGAGCGCTCCAATAGCCCTGATTTCCTTTCGACTGGCCTAATCCGGGCCCGGCTCTCCCCCCGAGTCGAATCATTACCCGTCGCTAGGAAAGCCCATGAAGAAGACCCTTTTGACCTTGGCATTCGCTGCCTTGATCGCCCCCATCACCGCTCAAGCCACCGAGGCCAATGGCATCGGCTACACGTACGTGCAGCTCGACTATGTCAACGCCAATCAGACAGGCCATGGCACTTTGTCCGACGGCGCCACGCTCAACGGCTCCTTCCAGTTTGCAGACAACTTCCACGTCTTTGGCAGCTACAGCAGCCTTAGCTACAGGGACTCGTTTCTGCAGGACACGGCTGATCTCTATGGTCTGAATGTCTACAACACGAGCGGTACTGAAAAGCCGTGGTCGCTGGGTTTTGGCTACGCCGCCGCCATCGGCAATCGTGCCGACTGGGTCACGCAGCTGTCCTATACCCACGACAACATCAAGTTTCGTGGCTGCGTTGACACCTGGGGCTGCTTCAGCTCACGCGATACGGCCAACGTCTGGACCATCAACACAGGCGTGCAGGGCCGCGTCTTCGACAACCTCACGGCAAACGCCTATGTCGGTTACAGCAATGCGGGCCGCCACGATGACAACGTCTTCGGTGACTTCGGCATGGTCTACAGCTTCAACAAGACCTGGGCCATGCACGGCGGCGTACGCGTGAACAGCCTCAGCCACGAGCTGTACAGCGTTGGCGTTCGCGCCAGCTTCTGATCTTCCCTGGTTCATCCCAAAGGCCCGGCTGACACCGGGCTTTTTTTATTTGCAAAACAAAGCCGGGAACGGCGTGGGTAGTGAAGGCAGATGTAACCTTGGATGGGTCTGCGACGAAAGACACCATGACCCTCCACGGACATCGCACCCATGCTTGTGCTGATCCTTGCCTACCTCGGTGGCGTATTCACCATCCTGAGTCCGTGCATCCTGCCGGTGCTCCCGTTCGTTTTTGCGCGGGCAGACCGCCCCTTCGCACGTAACGGGCTACCCATGCTGGTTGGTATGGCGCTGACCTTCGCGTTGGTCGCCACACTGGCTGCCGTTGGTGGCAGTTGGGCCATCCAGGCCAATCAATACGGCCGCGTGGTCGCAATGGTGGTGTTGGCTGTCCTGGGGTTGACGCTGCTTTCGACGCATCTGGCCGAATGGATCAGCCGCCCGTTCGTGGCGTTGGGCAACCGGCTTTCCCAACGTTCCGGGGATGACGATTCGGTGTGGTCGGCGGCAGGCCTGGGTGTCGCCACGGGACTGCTGTGGGCGCCGTGCGCTGGCCCCATCCTTGGGCTGCTGCTCACCGGCGCCGCGCTCAATGGCGCGAGCTTCCAGACATCCCTGCTGTTGCTGACGTATGCACTGGGCGCCGCCACCTCGCTGGCATTGGCGCTGGTGATTGGCGGGCGCGTCTTTTCACTGATGAAGCGCTCGCTGGGCGCTGGCGAATGGGTACGTCGTGCGTTGGGCGTGCTGGTACTTGCGGGCGTGGTCGCGATTGCACTGGGCCTGGATACGGGCGTGCTCACGCGCGTCTCGCTGGCCAGCACGGGCGGCATCGAACAGAAGCTGATCGAAGCGGTGCGTCCTGCGCCGAAGCCACAACCCGTGGTGAAGCAAGGCGAGCCGCTTCCCGTGGAAGGCGAGCTGCCGTCGCTGGATGGCGCAACGCAATGGTTCAACACGCCGCCGCTCACCGCGCAGTCGCTGCGCGGCAAGGTGGTGCTGGTCGATTTCTGGACATATTCCTGCATCAACTGCATCCGCGCCCTGCCCTACGTGCGCGCCTGGGCAGACAAGTACAAGGATCATGGCCTCGTGATCATCGGCGTGCATGCGCCGGAATTCGCCTTCGAAAAAGACCCGCAAAACGTCGCCAAGGCCATCAAGGACCTGGGCGTCGACTATCCCGTCGCGCTCGACAACGACTACGCCATCTGGAAGGGCTTCAACAACGAATACTGGCCGGCGCATTACTTCATCGATCCGCAAGGGCGCATTCGTCATCACCACTTCGGTGAAGGCGAGTACGAACAAAGCGAGGACGTGATTCGCCAGCTGCTGACCGAAGCGGGACAGAAGAATCTCCCGGGCGGTTACGTGCAGCCTGGTGCACAGGGCGCGGAAGCGGCGGGCTCCGGTGACGTGATGCGCTCGCCGGAAACCTACGTGGGTTACGCGCGCGCAGAAAACTTTGCCGGCGGCAAAGTGGCACACGACGATGCATGGACCTATCACGCGCCAGAGTCGCTGATGGCCAATCAATGGGCATTGAGCGGACGCTGGGTGGTGCGTGACGAAAACGCCCAACTGGACAAGGCCAATGGCAGCATCGTGTACCGCTTCCGCGGCCGCGACCTTCACCTGGTGCTCGGACCCAACAGCGACGGCAAGCCCGTGCGTTTCCGCGTCACCATCGATGGCAAGGCGCCCGGCGCCGATCACGGCATGGATACCGATGCCGACGGCAATGGCACGGTGACATCGCAGCGCCTCTACCAGCTCGTCCGCCAGGCCAATGGCACCGGCGAACGCACTTTCGAAATCACCTTTCTCGATCCGGGTGTCCAGGCCTACGCCTTTACGTTTGGCTGATTCACGCCACTAACCTCACGGAGGTTGCCATGTCCCGCACACAGGACATCGTGAAACTGGAGCGTCGCCGCTTTCTGCGCGCGGCGCTGACAGGAGGAGCTGTTGCTGCCATCGGAGGCTTTGCTTTTCCCACGCTGATGAAGCGTGGATCACTGGGTGGAACCGCCATGGCAGCCACGCCGGCCGCCGCCGGTGGCGAGGTGCTGCTGATGTGCTTCGCCGATGACGGGCACAAGCTGGGGCCGTGTCATGTACCCAAGCTGGTACTCAACGATGCGCAATGGCATGAGCGCCTGAGTGACGACCAGTATTACGTGATGCGTCGTGCCGGCACGGAGCGGGCATTCAGTGGTCCGCATGAAAAGACCGGCGCCGGCCTGTACCGCTGCCCCGCCTGCGATACCGCCTTGTTCGATGCCGCCACGCAATTCGATTCGGGCACGGGCTGGCCGAGTTTCTGGCAGCCGATCGCAAAACAGAACGTCACTGAGAAGCGTGACACGGCCTTCGGCATGGAACGCATCGCGGTGAGTTGCGCCGGTTGCGACAGCCACCTGGGCCATGTGTTTGACGATGGTCCGGCACCCACGGGACTGCGCTATTGCATGAACTCGGTAGCGATGAGGTTCGTGCCGAGAACGTCGTAACGTAAGCAGTGCCGGCTACGCGCGATAAGGCGCCAGCACTGACGGGTCCTCGAACAGGCCGCAAGGCAGCAAATAGCGAGGATCCCGTCCTTCCGCCAGCAATTCGCGGATGCGCGTGGCGGAAATTTCCAGCGGCGTCACCGCCAGCTCGATCACCTTTCCGGCGGGCAGCTCGTGCAGGAGCTTGGCATCGCTGGTGCGACGGGGAAGTATCTCCAGCGCCAGGTCGACCGACCATGCGGCGTCGATGCCGGGGCGGTTCAACACGCCGATATGAGCGTACTCGAACAAGTCGCGCCAGCTGTGCCAGCTCGGCAAACCGGCGAATGCATCCGCGCCAAGCAACAGCACGAGCGGCCGTTCGCCCAATTCGTCACGCAGCTCGCGCAAGGTATCGATGGTGTACGAAGGACCCTCGCGGCGCAGTTCGCGGGTATCCAGCGTCAGGCGATCCTGCCCTTGCAACGCTGCCTGCAGCATGGCCACGCGCTGGGCCGGCGAGGCCGTGGGTGCGTGACGATGCGGCGGCACATGCGCAGGCATCAGGCGCACTTCGGCATCAAGCAGTTCGGAAGCTTCCCAGGCGACGCTCAAATGCCCCAGGTGCACCGGGTCGAACGTGCCACCAAAAACGGCCAGCGGTTTCATGCCAGTGCGCCGGCCGCCCGCGGTTCGGCGATGGCGGCAATCAGTCGCTCCGCCTCCAGCCACGCGTCGCCCTGCTCCCGGCCTTTGGCCATGCGATCGATGCGCGCGGCGCGAGCCAGGCATTGCAACCAGTGTTCGCGGGGCGCGCGACGCAACGCCTTGCGGAACAGCTGTTCGCGGGCCGGCCACAACCGTTCGGCGCGGGCCTGCGCGGCGAAATCACGTGCATTGGCGAGCCGCAGGGCGAGCTGCAGCTGATTCACCAGCCAGCCCATCAAGCCGATCAGCTCTTCGCCCTCGGCATGCAGGCCATGAAGGATGCGCAGCGCGCGCCCACCATCGCCGCCGAACGCGGCATCGGTGAGCTTGAATGCGTCGTAACGAGCGCTGTCGGCGACGAGGTTTTCCATTTCCTGCGCGTCGATCTTGCCCTGCCCGTGCAGGACAACCAGCTTGTCGATTTCCTGCGCGGCGGCGAGCAGATTGCCCTCGACGCGCTCGGCCAGCAACGCGGCGGCATCAGGCGTGGCGGAGAGCCCGCGCGAAGCGAGCCGCGCACCGATCCACGATGCCCACTCGTTCGGCCGAGGCGCGTTGAACACCACCAGCGCGCCAGCCGCATCGAGGTTCTTCGTCCACGCACCTTCGTGCTTGTTGCTCCAGTCGGTCGCCGTGATCAGCAGGGTGACATCCGGCGGCGGATTGGCGCAGAACTCGTTGATGGCCTTCGCGCCTTCCGTGCCAGGGCGCCCGGTAGGAAGACGCAGGTCCAGCAGACGGCGCGTGGCAAACAAGGACATGCCCGCGGCTGAGCGGGCAAGGTCATCCCAGTCAAAATGGTTGCCGACGTCCAGCACTTCACGCTCGGCATAACCGAGCTTGCGCGCCTGCGCACGCAGCGCATCGGCGGCCTCAAGCACGAGCAGTTCTTCACCGGCGAGCAGATACACCGGCAGCAGACGGTCTGCCGCCAGCGATTTCTGCCATTGCACTGCGTTCAGCGGCATGACGCGTCGATGCGATCAGTGCGTGCTGCTGGACGACGCCGGCTGCGCATCCTGCGCGGCGGCCGCAGCGGCCGTCTGGCCCGGATGGCGGCCAGCAGCCTGCAGTCGGAACAGGATGGCCTGCACCGTGTCGTCGTTGAGGCTTCCATGGATCGCATCCACCTGCGCCTGCGTACCAATGGTATTGGTCGCGTCGTAGCTGAATTCGCGTTCCAGGTGAATGCTCTGGTGCGGCATCAGCGGCTGGCCCGTGCCGTCCTTCACGTCGAACTGCACGTCGTAACGCACCGTGTACTCGGTGACGCGCGCCTGGCCATTGACCGTCAACGTGTCGGTACTGAAGTTCGCCACGGGAATATTGAGTTCGGCAATGCCGACACCGGCCTTGTCTTCGACCGTGACACCCGACGCCGCCAGCGCGCGCGACACGCCGCGCTGCAAGTCAACATTCGGCGAATTGACGTGCACCCTCTGCATCGTCGGCGGCAACGCCACGTTCTGGCGCAGGTGGAATCCACACGCGGCCAGCGAAAGGCTGGACATCAACAGCAGCGAAGCTTTGAACACTCGGCTCATGCAATTCATCCCGCGACGATGTTGACGATCTTGCCCGGCACCACGATCACCTTGCGCACGGTCTGGCCTTCCAGGAAGGCGGCGACGTTCGGTTGCGCAAGGGCCAGTGCTTCGGCCTCTTCCTTCGATGCGTTGGCGGCCACCTCGATGGTACCGCGCAACTTGCCGTTCACCTGCACGGCCAGCGTGAGCGAGTCGCGCACCAGCGCGGCGCTGTCCACGATCGGCCAGGGTTGATCTTCCAGCACGGATGCCGGGTGGCCCAGCACCTGCCACAACGCATGGCTCACGTGCGGCACCACCGGATTGAGCAGCAGCACCATCGCTTCCAGCGCTTCATGACGCACGGCGCGGCCCTGGTCGCTCTGGTCGTTGAACTTGTTGAGCGCGTTGAGCAGTTCCATCAACGAAGCGATGGCCGTGTTGAAGGAGTGACGGCGACCAAAGTCGTCGCTCACCTTCTGGATGGTTTCGTGTACCTGGCGGCGCAGCGTCTTCTGGCCGGCGTCGAGCGCGGCCGGATCGGTCACCGGATGGTCCGGGTTGGCCGCATGCGTGGTCACTTCGCGCCAGAAGCGGCGCAGGAAACGTGCCATGCCTTCCACACCGGCCTCGCTCCATTCCAGCGACTGTTCCGGCGGCGCGGCGAACATGGAGAACAGGCGCACCGTGTCGGCGCCGTACTTGTCCACCATGGCCTGTGGATCGATGCCGTTGTTCTTGGACTTGGACATCTTCTCGGTGCCACCGATCTTCACCGGCTCACCGTCGCTCTTGGAGCGCGCACCGATCACGCGCGCCTTGTCGTCGCGCTCGATTTCCACGTCCGCCGGATTGATCCAATCCTTCGAACCGTCGGCGTTGTCGCGATAGAACGTTTCGGCGATCACCATGCCCTGGCACAGCAGGTTGGTGGCCGGCTCGTCGGCCTTCACCAGGCCCGCGTCGCGCATCAGCTTGTGATAGAAGCGGAAGTACAGCAGATGCAGGATCGCGTGCTCGATGCCGCCGATGTACTGGTCCACCGGCAGCCAGTAGTTGGCGCGCTCGTCGACCTGATCGTTGGCGCCCGGGCTGGTGTAGCGCGCGTAGTACCAGCTCGACTCCATGAAGGTGTCGAACGTGTCGGTTTCGCGCTCGGCCGGGCCGCCGCACTGCGGGCAGGTGGTCTTGCGCCACTCGGGATCGGCCTTGATCGGCGACTGCACGCCGGAGAACGCGACGTCTTCCGGCAGCACGACCGGCAGCTGGTCTTCCGGCACCGGTACCGCGTCGCACTTGGCGCAGTAGATGACGGGAATCGGGCAGCCCCAGTAACGCTGGCGGCTCACGCCCCAATCGCGCAGGCGCCAGTTCACGCGACGCACGCCCTTGTTTTCCCGCTGGAAGCGCGCAGCCATGGCTTCGAATGCCTGGCTGTAATCCATGCCGTCGAATTCGCCCGAGTTCACCAGGTAGCCGCGATCGGTGAAGGCGCTGTCCTCCTGGATGCTCGCCTCGATCGACTCGATGAGCTGCACCGCCGCGGAAGTCTCGTACGCATCCATGCTGCCGCCGTCCAGCGCGGCGCGCATGGGATCGGCGCCAACACCCTTGGACAAATCGTGCTGGATCTCGGCCACGGCATCGAGCACGGCGCGATCGACCACCACCATCTTGATCGGCAGGCTGTATTTCCTGGCAAATTCCCAATCGCGCTGATCGTGGCCCGGCACGGCCATGACGGCGCCGGTGCCGTAACCCCACAGCACGAAGTTGGCGACGAACACCGGGATCTTCTCGCCGGTGAGCGGATGGATGGCTTCGATGCCGGTATCCATGCCGCGCTTTTCCTGCGTCTCCAGTTCGGCTTCGGAGACGCCACCGTGCTTGAGCTCTTCAAGGAACGTGGCGAGCTGTGCATTGTCCTGCGCCGCCTTGATCGCCAGCGGATGCTCGCCCGCAATGGAGATGAAGGTGACGCCCATCAGCGTGTCGGGACGCGTGGTGAAGACGGTGAGCGGTTCGCTCTCGCCTTCCACGTCGAAGTGGATTTCCAGGCCTTCCGAGCGGCCGATCCAGTTGCGCTGCATGGTCTTCACCGCATCCGGCCAGCCCGGCAGCGTGTCCAGGCCGTCGAGCAGTTCCTGCGCGTAGTCGGTGATCTTCAAGAACCACTGCGGGATCTCGCGCTTTTCCACCAGCGCGCCGGAACGCCAGCCGCGGCCATCGACCACCTGTTCGTTGGCGAGCACGGTCTGGTCCACCGGGTCCCAGTTCACCACCGCGTTCTTGCGGTAGGCCATGCCCTTCTTCATCAACCGCGTGAACATCAACTGTTCCCAGCGGTAGTAGTCCGGGCGACAGGTGGCGAATTCACGGGTCCAGTCGTACGCGAAGCCCATGCGCTGCAGCTGGGCGCGCATGTGCTCGATGTTCTGGTAGGTCCACTTGGCCGGCGCGGTCTTGTTCTTGATCGCGGCGTTTTCGGCGGGCAGACCGAACGCGTCCCAGCCCATCGGCTGCAAGACGTTCTTGCCCTGCATGCGCTGGTAACGGCTGATCACGTCGCCGATGGTGTAGTTGCGCACATGGCCCATGTGCAGTGCACCGGACGGATACGGGAGCATGGAAAGGCAGTAGAACTTGGGCCGCGAAGGATCTTCCTTCACCTCATAGGCGTGGTGCTCACGCCAATACGTCTGAGCGGCGGTTTCCAGCGCTTGCGGCTGGTAGCCCTGCTCGTTGCCCTGGTCCTGGTTACCTTGATCCATAGAGTCTGTATTCATATTCCAAGTGCCTCGCGCCGGAAGCTGTTTGCCCGCAGGGCAAGGAAGAGCGAAGGCGCGTATGTCGATACGTAACTGAGTGATGACGCGGGCGTGTGGGCAAACAGCCCCGGCCCGAAGGGTTGCGTTTGAGAAGCCGCCAGACGGCAGCGCGCGGTTTGGTCTGCCAGCCAGGCAGACGCTGCACCACGCACTCCCCCCTGGCGGCTTCTCAAACGCAACGCGAGGTACTTGGAATATGAATACAGACTCTCATCCTGCATGTGTCCGGCGCCGTAAGTTTGCGGGCTGCCACCGGGCTTTCCGATGGTCAGCTGGGAACGGGGCAGACTAGCAGAATTGGGGGGTGCTCCGCGCCAAAAAGCGGCTCCCGCCGGGCATTCCTGTAGGAGCGCACTTGGGCGCGACCGCCCCAACAAAGGGTGCGGCGGTCGCGCCCAAGTGCGCTCCTACAGCATCGGTAACGGTTAAATCTCGGGGCAGCGGGCGCCCTGACCAGCCGCCATGGCGCCGGCCACGACGCCAATCTGCCCGGCCAGCCGGTTGATGGCCTGCTGATGCCCTTGCACCAGGGCGTCGTACCCTTCGCCCACGGTTTCGCTGATGCGGCTGGTGCAAGCCAACGGCTCGCCACCCTTGAGGGGGCGCACGCTCCAGGCCGCATCGATGTAGGCATAGCTGCCTGGCACGGAATCGAAACGGCGAAGGTCGATCTTGATGCGCACGCCGTTGCCCTGCGAAGGCAGCCCCGTCACGTCCTGGGCACGGAAATCCCGCGCCAGGTCCGCCGACAACGCGCCACGCACTTCGTCAGCCAGCGGGGCAATCCAGCGCTGTCCCTGCATCACGGACACGCCCTGCCCGCCCTGCCTCACCACCATCGCGGGCTGATCGACCTGGGCAGGAACGGTGATGGGCAACAGTTCGACCTGGAACGGCTGGGCGGTGGGCGCGACCGTGGCGGCGCCACCTGCCGGCGGCACCAGCGTGTAGTAGTGGGTCGGCGGTGCCGAGCCGCAGGCTCCCAGCACCAGCGCCAACGTGGCGACGGCCAGATTCAGCGTTCCCCAGCGGCTCATGGCTTGCTCCCTTGTGACGGTGCGTCCTGCGGCGGAGGCAGCGGCGGTGCCTGCGACGGCTTGTCGTTGTCGGCACGACGACCACGCAACAGCGCATCCGGATGGTCGCCGAGGTAATCGGTCAGCACGCGCAGCGAACGTGCCGCGCGCTGCAGTTCCTGCAAGGTGCCACCCAGGTTCTGCTGCAGCTGCGAGTCAGGCGCGAAGGTGTTGTTGGCGTTGCCAAGCGTCTTCTGCGCGCCCTGCAAGGTCGTCTTCACTTCCGGCAGCACGCTGCCGTTGACCTGCTGCAAGGTCTTGTGGAGCTCGACCAGCGAATCGTTGAGGTTGTTGCCGATCTGGTCGAACGGCACCTTCTGGATCTTCGCCACGATGTCGGCGATCTGTTCCTGGATCTTGTCGAAGTCACCCGGCGCCGGCGGAATCTCCAGCGGCCTGGCGCGACCATCGAACTCCACCTTCGGCGCCTTGGGCAGGAAATCCATGGCGATGTAGAGCTGGCCCGTCAGCAGGTTGCCGGTGCGCGCCTGCGCGCGCAGGCCGCGATCGACCAGCTTGCCCAGCATCTGCGACATCTGCTCGTCGTCGCCCTGCGCCTTGGCCAGCGCCACCAGCTTGTCGTTGGCCTTGCCCAGTCGTGCCGGATACACCACGGCACCCACGAGCGTGGAGAAGGTTTGCGACTTCTCGTCGAAATCGAGGTTGATCGACACCACCCGGCCGAACGACACGCCAAGGAATTCCACCGGCGCGCCCACCGCCATGCCACGCACCGGCTGGTTGAAGCGCATGCGGATGTAGCGCGGCTCGCCATCGGGCGGCGCCATCGCGGTGGCCTGGTCGTTGAACAGGGTGAACGCGTCGTTCTCCTGCGCCTTGGTCGCATCGTGCGGGCCCGGCGGGTCCTGGAAGGCCACGCCGCCGGCAAGCACGGTGGCCAGCGACTGCGTGTTGACCTTCAGGCCGTCGGCACCGAGCGACACGTCGATGCCGCTGGCGTTCCAGAAGCGCGACGAGGTGGTGACGAACTGGTCGTTGGGTGCATCCAGGAAGATCTGCAGCGTGACGCCCTTGCCATCCTTGTTGAGGTGATAGGACGACACACGGCCCACCTGGATGCGGCGGTAGTACACGGGCGAGCCGATATCCAGCGAGCCCAGGTCATCGGAATGGAGATCGAAGGTCTTGCCGGGCGAACCGTGCGTCACGGTCGGCGGCGTTTCCAGGCCAACGAAGTCGTCCTTGGGTTCCTGCGACTGGCCGACATCCGCGCCAATGAAGGCACCGGAAAGCAGCGTGTCGATGCCCGAAACACCACCCAGGCCGATGCGCGGACGCACCACCCAGAAGCGCGTGTCGGCCGTGGCGAAGCCCCTGGCGCTCTTTTCCAGCGCGACGCGGGCGACCACGTGCGAACGGTCTTCGCTCAGGCGCACGGCAGTCACGCGTCCGATGATCACGCTCTTGTACTTCACCGGCGTCTTGCCCGGGTCCAGGCCTTCGGCGCTCTGGAAGCCGATGTTGATGGTCGGGCCGGCCTCGTACCACGCATGGATTACCAGCGACAGGCCGACCAACGCGGCGATGACGGGCACCAGCCACACCAGCGACGCATTGATGCGCGGCTTGCTCACCACCGGCTCGGGAAGGTCTTCCGTGAGCTTTTTGTCGTCAGTCATCGAAGTCCCTGCCATCCCAGATCAAACGTGGATCGAACGTCATCGAGGCGAGCATGGTAATCACCACCGTGAGCCCGAAGAACACCACACCAGGCAGGGGCGCCACCTGGCTGAAGAAACCGAACTGCACCAGCGCCGTAAGCAGCGCCACCACGAACACGTCCAGCATCGACCAATAACCGATGAACTCTACCAGCCGGTAAAGCTTGGACCGCTGCCGCTGCGCCCACTGGCTATGGCGTTGCGAACTGATCAGCAACAGGCCCAGCGCGATGAATTTCAGCATGGGCACGACGATGCTGGCCGTGAAGACGATGACGGCCAGGTCCGGCGATCCCTTCACCCACAACTCGATGATGCCGCTGAGTATCGTGTTGTCATCGACATCGCCCAGGCTCACCGTGCGCATGATGGGAAGGATGTTGGCGGGCAGGTAGAACATGAAGGCCGCGATCAGCAGCGCCCACGTGCGCGTGTAGCTGGCCGACTTGCGCTTGTGCAGCGGCGAACCGCAACGCGGACACGCGGCGTCCGGCGCGCCGATGTCACGGCACACCATGCGGCATACGTGGCAGCCGATGAGGCCCAGATCCTGCGCTCGCGGCAAGTCACTCATGCCATGCGCTCCTCGGTGAGGTCCCACAGGCGACGGATGTCGATGCTGGAGAACGCAGTAATGATCAGCATCAGCACGCCGTACGCGAAGATGCCCGGGTTCGGTTGTACTTCGAAGTACATGTGCGCCTTCACGATGGCCACCAGCGCGCCCAGCACGAACACCTCGCTCATCGTCCACGGCCCCACCCGGTAGAGCATCACCATGACCCAGCGAAACCCCGGTGCTCGCCGCCCGTTGCGGGCATAAGCCAGCACCCAGAACAGGGCCCCCATCTTGATGATGGGAAAGAAGAACAAGGTCAGGGCAGCAATGACGGCCACCACCTGCGCCTGCTCGCGCCACATCATCACCAGGCAACCCCACAGCGTGGTGCTGATCATCTGGCCGTTGAGCCCGAGCGTAACGATGGGCCAGATATTGGCCTGCACAAAGGCGATCATCGCCGTGATGGTCAACGCCAGCATGCCGCGCACCGTCAGGCTGTGGTGACGGGCGAGAATGGCATCGCAGCGCTGGCAGCGCGCCACTTCGCCACGAGCCAGCTTGCGACGCCGGTATACCGTGTCGCAGTGCTCGCAAATCCACAGCGTGGGAGGAGCGATGGCGGGTTTGATGCCTTGCGATGGCATGGTCATGGGGGGATTTTCGCAAATATCCGTGTCGACGCCGATAGGGCACGGTCAGGCAGGTTCGCTGAACCCTGGCAGAGCCGCTCCGGAAGAGCTTGCGACCTTGATATGCTGACCGACGCCCTGATGTGAAGGGCATTCGTCAACGGGAGCCCCCAGTGAGTGCAACGACCGCCGATACGCATGTTTTTGACGTGCGCGAGGACAATTTCGAAGCCGAAGTGCTGCAGGCCTCGCTGACCACGCCGATCCTGGTCGATTTCTGGGCCGAATGGTGTGGCCCCTGCAAGACGCTGGGCCCCATGCTGGAAAAGCTGGCCGCCGAGTTCAACGGCGCCTTCCGGCTGGCCAAGGTCGACGTGGACAAGTCCCAGCAACTGGCGGGCATGTTCGGCATACGCAGCATACCCACCGTGATGCTGGTGAAGGACGGCCAGATCGTCGACGGCTTCGCCGGTGCCCTGCCCGAAGGCCAGCTGCGCGAATTCCTTCAGCGTCACGTGCAGCCGCTGGACGGTGCCGCAAATGACGAAGAAGTCGCCCCGGAATCCCCGGAAGAAGCCATCAACCGTATCCAGCAGGCCATCGCCGCCGAGCCGGACCGCGCGGAACTCAAGCTCGATCTTGCGCTGGCACTGATGCGTGCCGGCAACGCGGACGCCGCCGAGGCGGAACTCACCTCCCTGCCCGCCAACCTGGCCACGGACGCGCGCGCCGTTCGCCTGCGCAACCAGCTGGATCTGGCCCGTGCCCTCAAGGGCGCACCGTCGCTGCCCGAGCTCCAGCAGCGCGTGCAGGCCGACGCCAACGACTGGGCCGCGCGCGACCTGCTGGGCGTGCGCCTGCTCCTTGAGGATGACGCCGCCGCCGGGCTGGACCAGTTCCTGGCCATTCTTGAAAAGGCCCGCGACTGGAACGACGGCCAGGCCAAGAAACGCCTGCTGGCCGCGTTTGCCACGCTGGACGACGCCGAACTGGTCGGCCGTTACCGTCGCCGCATGGCGTCGTTGTTGTTCTGATTTGCGTAAAAGCCGGCATCACCGCAAGGGTGATGCCGGACAGTGTTGATTACGGCGAGCCGGCTGCTACCGAGCCACCCGCGGCACCCGTGCCGATCTGGCGATCGAGGAACTGCGTGACGCGCAGGAACAATTCGGCATTGTTCTTCTCGTCGTAGAAACCGTGGCTTTCATCGGGCTTATAGAGCCACTCATAGCCGATTCCTCGCTTGTCGAGCGCAGCGCGCATGTTCTGTGCGTGCACCGGCGGAACGCGGACGTCCTGGCCGCCTGCGATCAGCATGACACTGGCTTTCAGTCGATCCACCTGGTTTACCGGGGAATGGGCCGCCAATGCCTGCTCATCGTTGCCCAGGGTGGATCGCCAGAAGTTCCTGGCCATGGTGCTGTCGGAGCCATCGCCCCGACTCAGCATCAATGGCAGGTCATAGACACCCACGTAGCCGATGGCGCAACGATAGAGGTCAGGCTCCTTCATCACGCCTTCCAGCGCCGCGTATCCGCCGTAGCTGGCGCCGAAGATGCACACGTGACCGGGCATGGTGATGCCCTGATTGATCGCCCATTGCGTCGCGTCGGTAACGTCATCCTGCATCTTGCCGCCCCATTCGTTGTAACCGGCATGCATGAAGCCGCCGCCATAGCCACCTGAGCCTCGATAGTTCACCTGGAGCACGGCATAACCATGAGTGGCAAGCGCCTGCACGGTGGAGTCGTACTCCCAGTAGTCGCGAATGCCAAAGGGGCCGCCATGGATGAACATCACCAGCGGAAGATGCTTCGCCTCCTCTTTGCCTGGCGGCATGCTGAGATAGCCATGAAGCGGCAGGCCGTCGCGCGCCTTGAATTCAACCGGCTGTGCAGCGGCCATCTTGTTGGGATCAATCCAGCTTGCGCGCTGCAACAGTGCCGTCGCCTTGCCGGTGGTGTTGTCCCACAGGTAGTACGTGCCCGGGTCCATGGACGAAAAAGCCAGCACGATCGATTTGCTGCCATCGCTCGAGCTCGACACGATGCGCACGCTTTCGCCCGGCAACGAGCGCGACAGCGAGCTGATCACCTTCATGGCGTCGGAACCCGGCACGAATGCCTCGGCGGTTGGCGCACCCGGGTCGGAATAGACACCCACGACATCCATGCCATCAAGGCTGGCCATAAGCCGGCTGATCTCGACGGTGGAACTGCTCCAGACGGGTTCGCCCATCTTCTGGGTAGCAACATCCCACTCGCACAGCGCGTCTACCTTGCCTGGTGCATCGCACGACATGAAAACCTTGCTGTCGTCTCGATTGAAAGCCAGAGGCAGCGGCACCGCCTGTGTGATCGAACCCTGGAACAGCAGCGTCCAAGGCTTGTCGTTGGCCTGCCGGTAATACACGACTGGACTGGCGTGGCTGTCCAGGCCTTCGGCAAAGCGCACTGCTCCCTGGTTGTCCCTTATGAAACTGGCATTGCGAAACGGCGCCTTGCCCAGCGGTTGCTTGGCGCCGTCATTGACGTCCAGCAGGTAGATATCGCTGAAAGCGCCCTCCGCACCGGTGTCCCAGGGCGACTCGGCGATAAGGATGTGCTTGGGATCGCTGCGCACCGTGGCGATGACTTCACCGTGAGCGCGCTCCCCTTCCTGATGCTGGATGTGCGTGGCCACATGGCTTTCGCCCGCACGATAGCCAAAGAGAATCTTCGGATTGGTGCCATCCGCATTCACGGCGAAGATCTCGCCGGTGGTGAACGGACGATCCCAGCCGGAAACCTTCGTGCCTTCGGTATAGACAACGCGGTTGTCGTTTACCCACCAGAAATTGACGACCTGATCGTTATCGCGAGGCGTCACCATGGCGCCTTTCTTGGTATCCAGGTCAATGAGCGCCAGCAGCGGCTTGTCCTTGACCATCGTGGTCGCCGCAATATGCCGGCCGTCCGGCGAGATCTTCACACTGGTGTACTGCATGTGACGCGCCAGGTCCTCGAACGAAACTTCCGAGGCCAGCAACGGGTACGACAACACGCTAAACGCGCAGAACGCTGCGCGCCGGATTCCCTTTCTCATTTTCTCCCCCTGTGGCGCGGCGCCCCTCGCGCCCTCGCTGCGGCGGAGTATAGGCACGGAATTACGGGAGAGGGAGGGCGGCGCGTGGCATTTTCGCGCTTTCTTTCGGGCAACCTCCGTTCAAGGGGCCCGAGCCACGCGCCGGCTAGCCGGCAGGCATCAGACCGCGTCGCCCGGCACGCGCACCCAGCCTTCCATCAATACGCGCGCGCTGCGGCTCATGATGGCCTTGGTCACGGCCCAGGTGCCGTCCACCAACGTAGCCTCGGCACCCACGCGCAGCGTGCCGGATGGATGGCCAAACCGCACCGCCTGACGCTCGCCACCGCCAGCCGCCAGGTTCACCAGCGTGCCGGGGATCGCCGCCGCGGTGCCGATGGCCACCGCCGCCGTACCCATCATGGCGTGATGCAGCTTGCCCATCGACATGGCGCGCACCAGCAGATCGATGTCACCCGCCTTCACCGGCTTGCCACTCGACGCCACGTAGTCGGCAGGCTTCGCGACGAAGGCCACCTTGGGCGTGTGCTGGCGCGTGGCGATCTCGTCGAGCGAGTTGATCAGCCCCATGCGCAACGCACCATGCGCGCGAATGGTTTCAAACATCGCCAGCGCCTTGGCATCGCTGTTGATGGCTTCCTGAAGTTCCGTGCCCGTGTAGCCGATCGCAGAGGCGTCCACGAAGATCGTGGGAATGCCCGCATTGATCATCGTGGCCTTGAGCGTGCCCACGCCTGGCACATCCAGGTCGTCGACGATGTTCCCCGTGGGGAACATGGCGCCGCCGGCGCCCTCTTCGTCCGCGGCCGGGTCCATGAATTCCAGCTGCACTTCGGCTGCGGGAAACGTGACGCCATCCAGTTCGAAATCGCCGGTTTCCTGCACGGCGCCCTTCGTCATCGGCACATGGGCAATGATGGTCTTGCCGATGTTCGCCTGCCAGATGCGCACCGTCGCCATGCCGTCGTGCGGCACGCGCGCCGCATCCACCAGGCCGCCTGCAATGGCGAACGGCCCGACCGCAGCCGAGAGATTGCCGCAGTTGCCGCTCCAGTCCACGAACGCCTTGTCGATGGCAACCTGGCCGAACAGGTAATCCACATCGTGATCCGGGCGCGTGCTCCTGGAGACGATCACCGTCTTGCTGGTGCTGGACGTGGCGCCGCCCATGCCATCGATCTGCTTGCCGTAAGGATCGGGACTGCCAATCACACGCTGCAGCAGCGCATCGCGCGCTGCGCCGGGCACCTGCGCCGCTTCGGGCAAATCCTGCAGTCGGAAGAACACACCTTTGCTGGTGCCGCCGCGGAGATAGGTGGCGGGGATGCGGATCTGGGGAGCGTGTGCCATGGGTGGTGTCCTAAACTCGGTATGCGATTACACAAAGCGTTGCAGCGCCCTCACCCTGCCCGTCATTCCCGCGAAAGCGGGAATCCAGCGACTTTGCCCTTTCGGCAAGATTCGAGGGTCACTGGATTCCTGCTTTCGCAGGAATGACGATCAAAAGAGAGGGCACGGCGTCATCAGGCCGCCTGGGAGGCTTCGAGGAAGTCCTGCGCGAAACGCTGCAGCACGCCACCCGCTTCGTAGATCGACACTTCTTCGGCCGTGTCGAGGCGGCAGGTCACCGGCACGTCCACGCGTTCGCCATTCTTGCGATGAATGACCAGCGTGAGATCCGCGCGCGGCGTGCGCTTGCCGATCACGTCGAAGGTTTCGGTGCCATCGATGCCAAGCGTCTTGCGGTTGGTTCCCGGCTTGAACTCCAGCGGCAACACACCCATGCCAATCAGGTTGGTGCGATGAATGCGCTCGAAGCCTTCGGCCGCAATCGCTTCCACGCCCGCCAGGCGCACGCCCTTCGCCGCCCAGTCACGCGACGAACCCTGGCCATAGTCAGCGCCGGCGATCACGATCAGCGGCTGCTTGCGATCCATGTAAGTCTCGATCGCTTCCCACATGCGCATCACTTCGCCTTCCGGCTCCACGCGTGCGAGCGAACCCTTCTTCACCTCGCCATTCACCACCGCCATTTCGTTGAGCAGGGTGGGATTGGCAAAGGTGGCCCGCTGCGCCGTGAGATGGTCGCCGCGGTGCGTTGCGTATGAATTGAAGTCCTCTTCCGGCAGGCCCATCTTGGCGAGGTATTCGCCGGCCGCGCTGTCGAGCAGGATCGCGTTCGACGGCGACAGGTGATCGGTGGTGATGTTGTCGCCGAGCACGGCCAGCGGACGCATGCCCTGGAGCGTGCGCTCACCTGCCAGCGCACCTTCCCAATACGGCGGGCGACGAATGTAGGTGCTCTGCGCGCGCCAGTCGTACAGCGGCGCGGCGCTGGTGCCGGTGCTGCCGGTGCGCGCGAACATCGGATCGTAGACCTTGCGGAACTGCTCCGGCTTCACGCTGGACGACACGATGGCGTCGATTTCCTCATCCGACGGCCAGATGTCCTTGAGCGTGACGGGCTGGCCGTGGGCATCGATGCCGAGCACGTCCTTCTCGATGTCGAAACGGATGGTGCCTGCGATGGCGTAGGCAACCACCAGCGGCGGCGACGCGAGGAACGCCTGCTTGGCGTACGGGTGGATGCGGCCATCAAAGTTGCGGTTGCCGGAAAGCACCGCCGTCGCATACAGGTCGCGGTCGATGATTTCCTGCTGGATCTTGGGATCGAGCGCGCCCGACATGCCATTGCACGTGGTGCAGGCGAACGCGACGATGCCGAAGCCGAGCTTTTCCAGATCCGGCAGCAGGTTTGCTTCTTCGAGGTACAGCTGCACCGCCTTGGAGCCCGGCGCCAGCGAGCTCTTCACCCACGGCTTGCGCGTCAGGCCGCGCGCATTCGCGTTGCGCGCGAGCAGTGCTGCAGCGATCACGTTGCGCGGGTTGCTGGTGTTGGTGCAGCTGGTGATGGCGGCGATGATCACCGCGCCATCGGGCATCTGGCCCTTGGCCTCCTGCGCCTGCGCGGCGTCGAGGTTCACGGCGATGCCGCGCTCCGCCAAGTCGGACGTCGGCAAGCGCTTGTGCGGATTCGACGGGCCGGCCATGTTGCGCACTACCGACGACAGGTCAAACGTCAGCGTGCGCTCGTACTGCGCGTGATCCAGCGTGTCGGCCCACAAGCCCGCGGTCTTTGCATAGGTTTCGACCAGCTTCACCTGCTCGTCGCTGCGGCCGGTAAGGCGCAGGTAATCGGTGGTCTGGCTGTCGATGAAGAACATCGCCGCGGTTGCGCCATATTCGGGCGCCATGTTGGAAATGGTCGCGCGATCGCCCAGCGTGAGGCTGGACGCGCCTTCGCCACGGAACTCCAGATAGGCGCCAACCACCTTTTCCTTGCGCAGGAATTCGGTGAGTGCGAGCACGATGTCCGTCGCCGTGATGCCCGGCTGGCGCTTGCCGGTGAGTTCCACGCCGATGATGTCCGGCAGGCGCATCCACGAGGCGCGGCCGAGCATCACGTTCTCCGCTTCCAGGCCGCCCACGCCGATGGCGATGACGCCCAGCGCGTCCACGTGCGGCGTGTGGCTGTCGGTGCCCACGCAGGTGTCGGGATACGCCACACCCTCCTGCACCTGAATTACCGGCGACATTTTCTCCAGGTTGATCTGGTGCATGATGCCGTTGCCCGGCGGAATCACGTCGACGTTCTCGAACGCCTTCTTCGTCCAGTTGATGAAGTGGAAGCGGTCTTCGTTGCGGCGATCTTCAATGGCGCGATTCTTCGTGAACGCATTCGGATCGAAACCGCCGCATTCCACCGCCAGCGAGTGGTCGACGATCAACTGCACCGGCACTACCGGATTCACCTTGGCCGGGTCGCCACCGCGCTCGGCAATGGCATCACGCAGGCCAGCCAGATCCACCAGCGCGGTCTGGCCAAGAATGTCATGGCACACCACGCGCGCCGGGAACCACGGGAAATCGCGATCGCGCTTGCGTTCGATGAGCTGCTTGAGCGAGTCGGTGAGGATGGCCGGATCGCAGCGGCGCACCAGGTTCTCGGCAAGCACGCGCGAGGTGTACGGCAGCGCGTCGTAGGCGCCCGGCTGGATCGCTTCCACGGCGGCGCGCGCGTCGAAATAGTCCAGCGACGTGCCGGGGAGGGATTGGCGGTAGGCGTTATTCATGATGTGGGCAACCCTTGCTGTGACCTTCGACGGGCAGCAGGCGGACATCGGCGCATGTACGCCGTTGCGCGACCAAGCCCGCGCCTTCAGCCCGCTATTGTAACGCACCACCCCAAACCGACCCACGCGGCAGCGCCGCACGCGATGCGGATGGAGGCGCCGGGATCAACGCATGCCAGGGGGCTGCCGCGTGTTCGACGTTCGCGGCGAGCGACCCGCGAGACTGTATGAAACAGTGATAAACGCGGTGCGAAGAAGCGGCATTTTTAGCCATCGGCGGCAAACATACGCAACCGTATGGTATGCTATGCGTTCTTTCGCCGATCCCCTGCCCTATGCGCGCATCCACTTTCCGCCGCCTCATGAACCTGTGGCCGCCGTTTCTGTTCAACAGCATCCGCGTGCAGCACGTGTCGGAAGACTGGTCCGAGTTGAGCGTGGCACTGCGTCTGCGCCCATGGAACCGCAACTACGTGCGCACCCAGTTCGGCGGCAACCTGTTTGCCATGACCGATCCGTTCTGGATGCTGCTGACCATGCACCAGCTGGGCAACGACTACTTCATCTGGGACAAGGCCGGCGCGATCGACTTCGTGGCGCCGGGGCGTGAAGACGTCTACGCGCACTTCAAGCTGGAACCGTCCGTCGTGCAGGAATTGCGGGATGCCGCTGCCGGCGGCGAAAAAGTGCTGCGCTGGTTCGACGTGGATGTCGTGACCCGAAGCGGCGAAGTGGTCGCCCGCGTGCGCAAGCAGCTGTACGTGCGACTCAAGCCGAAGGCGCGCACGGAATCGGTCGAGGAACGCCAAACCAGCGCAGCCTGATCTTTCACGTCGAAAGCCGGGCAGCCCGACGAAGGACGCTTCTGGCCATACAATGCCGAGTCCCCCACCCGGCATGTCCCCATGAAGCACCTGCGCATCAAGCGTTATCTGTTTACCGGCCTGCTCACGTTCATTCCGCTGTGGGTGACGTGGGTGGTGTTCAAGTTCGTGCTGAGCATGCTCGCGGGCATCGGTGCGCCACTCGCCTCCGCACTGCTCACCACGCTGTCCTCCACCACGCCGCTGGCCGGTGTTGCACTCAACAACGCGTGGATCACCTTCGTGATCGCGCTGATGTTGACGCTGGGCGTGCTGTACGTGCTCGGCTGGCTGGCCAATCGCGTGATCGGCCAGCGCTTGATCGACGGCTTCGATGCCCTGCTCGCCCGCATCCCGCTGGTGCAGACCATTTATGGCGGCACCAAGAAGCTGATGGCCGTGCTGCAGCAGAAGCCGTCCGGCGTGCAGCGCGTGGTGGTGATCGATTTTCCGCGCAAGGGCATGAAGGTGGTGGGTTTCGTCACGCGCGTGATGACGGAAGAAGGCACGGGGCGCGAAATGGCAGCGGTCTATATTCCCACCACGCCCAACCCGACCGGCGGCTACCTGGAAGTGGTGGCGGTGGACGAACTCACGCCCACCGACTGGACCATGGACCAGGCCATGGCTTTCATCATTTCCGGTGGCGCGGTGGCGCCCGATACCTTGCCGGCTCCGCCTGCCTCGCTGCGTGATGCCGCTCGGGATTCCGAATGAAATCAGGCAGCCTCGTCGTTTTATGAAGCGGTGTGCGGCGACGTTAGAGCGACTGTAGTTCCGAGCATTTCGCGTTGCCCGTCGCGCACAAGTGCGCTCCTACAGTGAATGTAACGCGTTGTAGGAGCGCACTTGGGCGCGACCGCTCTTCGCCTCAAGCCACCACTTCAAACGGCCGCATCATCTCGTTGGATGCATGCTCCAACAGGTGGCAATGCCACACATACCGGCCCGTGTAGCCTTCAAACGTGATGATGTAGCGCGTGATCATCCCGGGGTAGACCTGCGCCGTGTCTTTCCAGCCAGCCTCATGCGCCGGCGGCGGTTGCGCAGGGCCGGTGTATCGAATCGTCTTCGATTCCAGGTATTGATCCACATCGAACGGACGCCGATCCAGGATCTGGAATCGCACCAGGTGAAGATGGATGGGATGCGTGTCCTCGGTGAGGTTCACGAAGCTCCAGATCTCGGTGCTGCCCAGCCTGGGCTTCTCGCTCACCGGCTCATGCCAATGCTTTCCATCAAGCAGCATCAACATGGGCGTGGAAACGCAGTCGGCATACTCATCAATGGTGAGCACGCGCGTGTTGCTGGCGGCAGATTCGGCCACGCGCGGCACATCACGCAGTTTTTCGGGAACGTGACTGGTGTCGGACGCCTGCCCGGCAGACACCTTGAACTGCATCAGCGACAACGCATCGCTCATCAGCTCAATGGCGCCACCACCCAGCCCTGCAAAGTCCACGATGAGATCCGCGCGCTCGCCCGGCGCCAGGAACAGACTCGTCTGTTGCACCGGTGCTGCGAGCAGTCCCTGATCACTGCCGATCTGCGTAAAGGGGCGCTGGCCTCGCAGGCTCAAATGAAAGAAACGACCGTTCGCCGCGTTCAACACGCGAAAGCGATAGCGCCTCGGCTGCACATTCAGATACGGCATCAGCGCGCCATTCACCAACATCACGTTGCCGAACACCTCCGGCACCCACGGCGCGTCGCTCACCCCGGATACCGGGTAGTAGAGCTGCCCGCTTTCGGTGAGCAGGCGATCGGTCAGGATCAACGGCACCTCGAACTCGCCGCTCGGCAGGCCAAGCGACAGTTCGTGTTCGTCGCGCAGCAGATACATGCCAAACAGGCCGGCGTAGAGATTCAGCCGTTCGATGCCCATGGTGTGGTCGTGGTACCACAGCGTCGCTGCGTCCTGCTTGTTGGGGTAGGTCTGCCGCTTTGACTGTCCGGGCACGAACCAGTCGGTGGGGTAGCCATCGTCTGTTGCCGGCACGCGCGCGCCATGCACATGCACCACGCCGCGCACTTCGGGCTTGTCGGCTTCGGCGCCGCAGATGTGATGATCAATCGGCAGGAAATGTTTTTGCGGCAGGCTGTTGACCCATTCCACGTGAGCCGCCTCGCCGCTGCGCGCCTCAATGGTGGGACCGGGCATGGTCTTGCCGTATGTCCATACACGCGATGGCGCGAGATCGCGATGCAGTCGCTGCTCGCTTTCCTGCATGGCGATGCGCAACGTGGCTCCTGCTTTCGCATGCAGCACGTCCGGTAGCGGCAGCGGATCGACGAACGGTGCCAGCCGCGAAGGATCAAGCAAGCGCGGCACCGTGAGCTGGTCCGCAATGGCGTGCGTGCAAAGGCTTTTGCCCTTGGCCATGGGTTGCATGGCCATGTGCATGGGTCCGGCGAAGGCGCGCAACGCACCTGTACCCGCCAGCCAGCCCATGCCCTGAAGAAATCGACGACGTGAGGGATGCAAGGTTCACCGCCTCCGTGGAAAAAAGGAAACGCCCCGGACCCAGGTCCGGGGCGTGCGAACATGCTGACCGATCAACCGTGATGCGGTTGCGGACGGCTCGACCAGGGCCACGGCCACGGCGAGGGCTGCTTCACCGGCTGGCCGGTGGACTCGTCGAGGATCAGGTGACGCTGCTCGGGGAACGGCTGGTAGAAATCGAACATCGAGTTCAGCGAACCGGACACCGCATCGAACGAACCGCCACCGATGCGCTCGCCACGCAGCCAGTTGTCCTCGATGAAGCGCGTGATCGACGACTGGTCCGTCTGCGTGTGATCGACATGGTTGCTGCGCGACCACGGCGAAATCACCAGCAGCGGCAGACGCGGGCCAAAGCCGCAACGGCCCTGTACCGGCTGACCCTTGCTGTTGGTGCCCGCGAGCGTGCCGTGTGCCTTGCACACGCCGGCGCCATCGAGCGCATCGGCCGTGGTGCTGGAAGCGTTCACGCGCGGCGCCGCCTGGTGGTCGTACCAGCCATCGGAGTCGTCATACGCAATGACCACGGCTGTTTCTTTCCAGTCCGGCTGCTGCTGCAGGAAGTTGATCACGTGCACGATGAACTGCTGCTCGTCCAGCGGATCGGAATAACCAGCGTGACCATCCTGGTAGCCCGGCGCCTTGAGGAAGCTCACGGCCGGGAAATTGCCCGCCTTCACCGCGGTGTAGAAGTCGTTCGTGTCGTACTGGTGGTTCGCCGCATCGCCCTGGTGGCCGATCATCGCCACCGAGGTCGGACGCGCATGCGTCGGGTTGGCGGTGGAGGTGTAGTACTGGAACGGCTGGTGATGCGGGATGTAATCAGCCTTAACCGTGTTGGTGACGGTGGATAGCGTGGTGCGTGCGCAACCCGTGGTGTTGTTGCTGTTCACCTGCGTCAGGTCGAAGCCGCCTTCGAAGAAGCCCCACGTCACGCCGGCCGCGTTGAGCAGATCGCCCACGTTCTTGCCGCCGAACTGCACCTGGTTGCCGCTGGGCGAGGAGCACACGTCGCCGATCGGATCGGCATCGCTGATCAAGGTCAGGCCACCCTGGCCGTCGGCGATTTCATTCGCGGTGCCG
Source organism: Dyella sp. C11 (assembly GCF_003121485.1). Taxonomy (GTDB): domain Bacteria; phylum Pseudomonadota; class Gammaproteobacteria; order Xanthomonadales; family Rhodanobacteraceae; genus Dyella. The sequence goes on from NZ_QAVX01000005.1 coordinate 38,649, forward strand.
TTGAGCGTGGCCGTCACGCCGTTGGTCTGGCCCGACACCAGGTTGATCGCGCCCGGCGTGGACGGACCAAACGTGGTGCCGTAGCTGTTGTCGTTCAACGCGAACCACTGCGCGTAGTTCCACATGGCGGTGACGGTGTTGCCGTCGTAGTAACCCATCACCTGGCCGGTGCCGTTTTCATCCGCCGGTGCACCCGGCAGCGTTTCGCCAGTACCCGTGTACTTGGGGAACAGGTCCATCGCGCCGCCGTCGAACGCCTGCTGTTCCGGACCGTAGTCGTGATCCTGGTCAGCCGTCGCGGCCTGCGCGCGCGACAGGCGGAACGGATTGATCGCACCCGTACCGTTGCCGCTGTTGGCCGCATTCGGATTCTTGGTGAGCAGTTTCTTGTCGTAGCCATTCACGCTGGGGGTGAACGGGCGCGGATAGAACACCGGCTCGCCCTTGCCGTTCGCAGCAAAGGGATACGTGCCGAAGTAGTGATCGAAGGAGACGTTCTCCTGGAAGATCACCACCAGATGCTTGATCGGTGTAGCCGTATGGACGTCCGGCCCATTTCCACCGCCATGGTTCTGGCTGAGGTCGGAAACGGCTTCGGCGTGCACGGGAAGTTGGGCGAGGGAAACAGCGGAAAGGCTTAAAACGCACGCGGCAATGCAGACTGCGAGGTTGTTTCGCATGGAGGGCTCCCTTCGGTCGCGATGGAGCGCTTCCCCTCAAGCGCTGATTCGCCGAACGATAGGCGCGCAAGGTGACAGGCGAATAACAGCAGGCGGCGCATTTTCCTGCGATTTGTGGCGTGCGACAGTGGTCGCACGTGTGTTGTGGCTTGATTGGCACATGGCGGTGGTCGGCATGCGTTGTGAGGCGTTATTGGGTTCGTGTTTGAAGAAGCGAGGCAGGCAATCGCATCAATATGGCCTTGCCGCGAGCACCCGCCCCTCACCCCAGCCCTCTCCCCGGAGGGGAGAGGGAGTCGGGCTGGAAGGCCCGGCCAGCCTCACTTCCGATACCGCCCCATCCCTTTGGCCCCTGACCTTTGACACTATTGTCCCCATGACTTGCGGCCTAGCCTGACCTGTCGTCCTTGCGCTCACGGGGTGCCTCCCCTTATGGCGCGCAGCCATCCACGAACCACAGAGGGAAATCCATGACCAAACCGTATATGAAGCCCATCGCGCTCGCCGTGAGCATGGCCCTGTCGCTCAGCGCCTGCGGCAAGCACGAAGACGCCGCGCAGGCCCCGGCCGCCAGCAGCACCGCGCCCGCCCCTGCCAGCACCGCCGCCATGACGGCCGCAGCGCCCAAGAGCGTGTTCGATATTGCCGACCTGGACAGCAACACCCAGGCCTGTCAGGACTTCAACGGTTTCGTCAACAGCAAGTGGGTTGCCGCCAACCCGATCCCGAACGACCGCAGCCGTTGGGGCGCGTTCGACAAGCTGGCCGAGGACAGCCTCAACACCCAGCATTCGATCGTCGACGACGCCGCCAAGGGCGCCGCCAATGCACAGGCTGGCTCCATCGAGCAGAAGATCGGCTACCTGTACGCCTCGGGCATGGACGACGACGCCATCGAAAAGGCCGGCTTCGACCCGATCAAGCCCAAGCTCGATGCCATTGCCGCCTTCAAGTCCAACAAGGACGTGGCCAACTACATCACCCAGAACTTCACCACGGGTGACCAGCAGGTGTTCCAGTTCGGCTCCGGCGCGGACTTCAAGGACGCCAAGATGCAGATCGGCTTCACCCAGCAGGCTGGCCTGGGTCTGCCGACCAAGGACTACTACACGGATGCCAAGTACAAGGACATCCGCGATGCCTACGTCGCGCACATGGTCAAGGTGCTTGAGCTGACCGGCGTGTCCGAAGCCGATGCCAAGAAGCAGGCCGACCAGGTGCTCGCGTTCGAAACGCAGCTGGCTGCCGGTTCGCTGGCGCCGGTGGAACTGCGTACCCCGGAAAACCAGTACCACTTCGTGACCGTGAAGGAAGCGGACAAGATCACCCCGCACTTCAACTGGGAAGATTTCTTCAAGGCCCAGGGCGTGACCATCGACAAGGGCTTCTCGCTGTCGCAGCCGAAGTTCTTTGCTGAATTCGACAAGCTGCTGGCCTCGGCGCCGGTGGACCAGTGGCAGGCTTACCTGCGCGTCCACACCATCGACGACGCCTCGCCGCTGCTGAGCAAGGCCTTCCAGGACGCCCGCTTTGACTTCTACAACCACACGCTGTCCGGTCAGCCGGAACAGAAGCCGCGCTGGAAGCGCGTGCTCGGTGGCGTGAACGAGTCGATGGGTGAAGCCCTCGGCCAGCTGTACGTGGCCAAGGTGTTCACGCCGGAAGCCAAGCCGCGCGCGCAGGAGCTGGTGGACAACGTGCGCAACGCGTTGAAGGCACGCATCCAGAACCTCGACTGGATGAGCGACGCCACCAAGGAAAAGGCCATCGCCAAGTGGGACACGTTCCTGCCGAAGATCGGCTACCCGGACAAGTGGCGTGACTGGTCGGGCCTGGACATCAAGCAGGGCGACTACTACGGCAACGTCATGGCCGCCGCCAAGTTCAACTACCAGTACGACCTGAGCAAGATCGGCAAGCCGACCGACCGCAAGGAGTGGGGCATGACCCCGCAGACGGTCAACGCGTATTACAACCCGACCGACAACACCATCAACTTCCCGGCCGCGATCCTGCAGCCGCCGTTCTTCTATGCCAACGGCGACGACGCGATCAACTACGGCGGTATCGGTGCGGTGATCGGTCACGAAGCCAGCCATGGCTTCGACGACGAAGGCAGCCAGTTCGACGGCGAAGGCAACAACGTCAACTGGTGGACCAAGGACGACAAGGCCAAGTTCGAGGCTCGCACCGCCAAGCTGGTGGCGCAGTTCAACGACTACACCCCGATCAAGGACAAGCCGGATGCGCACGTCAACGGCCAGCTGACCCTCGGCGAGAACATCGCCGACCTGGGCGGCCTGAACGTGGCGTACGACGCCCTGCAGGAAGCTTTGAAGAAGAACCCGCAGGAAGCCAACGAGAAGATCGACGGCTATACCGAAGACCAGCGCTTCTTCCTGAACTGGGCTCGCGTGTGGCGCGGCAGCGTGCGTGAGAAGGAAGCCCTGCTTCGCCTCAACACCGACCCGCACGCACCGGCCTCGCTGCGCGCGATCGGCGCCCCGTCGAACATGGAAGCCTTCGCCACGGCGTTCCAGTGCAAGCCTGGCGACACGATGGTGCGTCCGGCCGACAAGCAGGTGAAGATCTGGTAAGGCTTCACGGCTGACGTTTCGACGTCTGCAACATCGAAGGGCGCTGCAGCGATGCAGCGCCCTTTTTGTTTGGATGTCCGTTTCTAGGGTGAGACCATCCTGTGGGAGCGCACCCTGTGCGCGACAACCTGACGGAGCGGTGCCCTCGGGGTTGCGGTCGCGCACAAGTGCGCTCCTACACAACCCAAGCCGATTGTAGGAGCGCACTTGCTGTCTCGAAAACACATCTCCGAGCCCCCGAGGCTGCG
>NZ_QAVX01000005.1:42183-220863 GCF_003121485.1 Dyella sp. C11
ATGGGTATAAGAGCCAGCAAGTGCGCTCCTACACAACCCAAGCCGATTGTAGGAGCGCACTTGTGCGCGACCGTGGGCTGACTACCGAGGCGAAAGTCTGTCGCGCACAGGGTGCGCTCCCACATCGAACTGGCGCGCTCAGTGTTGGACGCGGCCTTATTTGCAGCGCAAACGCCACACCGCCTTTCCTTCACTGCCAGATGCGCACAGGCGGCACACCGCATGGTGAGCACCGTCGATAGCGAGGCTTGTTGTGGGAGCGCACCCTGTGCGCGACAACCTGACGGAGCGGAGGCCTCGGGGCTGCGGTCGCGCACTAGTGCGCTCCCACACAACCCGGGACGATTGTAGGAGCGCACTTGTGCGCAACCGTGGGCTGACTACCGAGGCGAAAGGCTGTCGCGCACAGGGTGCGCTCCCACATGAAACTGGCGCGCCGTTCGTGAGCCACGCGAACGCCGCAGCCCTCCTCTACACCGCAAATGGGCAGAGGCGGCATTTCGCACGATGAGCCCAGTCGACAAGGGGCCCTTGTCTTGTTGTGGGAGCGCACCCTGTGCGCGACACCCCTGATGGAGCGCTGCCCTTTACGTCTGCGGTCGCGCACAAGTGCGCTCCTACACAACCCAAGCCGATTGTAGGAGCGCACTTGTGCGCGACCGTGAGCTGACTACCGAGGCGAAAGGCTGTCGCGCACAGGGTGCGCTCCCACATCGAACGATGTGCGTTCTTTATTTGCCGCGCGAGCGACGGGCCTCGTAGGCCTTCAGATGCGCATACGCCGTGCGAAGCATCGTCAGCTCATTCGGCGGCGCATCGGAACGCGCCAGCAAATCGCCCACGATGTGATCCGCCTCGATGGGGCTGCCCTGCTCCAGGTCGCGCATCATCGATGCACTCAACGCCGAACCTTTTTCAGTCAGCACGCCGCGTGCGCGCGCCATCACGGCATCGCTCGGTTCGTGCCTGTTATGTGCGGCGACGCGTCGGCAATCGTCAAGCAGCTGCAGCGTGGCCTGCTCGCCACCCGTGGCGGCCATGATGTCGCCTACCGGCGCGCGCATCAGGCAGGTGATGCTTGCCAGCGATGCCAGGAAAACCCACTTGTCCCACATGTCCTGCAGGATGGTCGTGCTCAGGCGGGGCTCGAATATCGCTTTCGACATCGCTTCAAGAATCCGCTCGACGCGCTCCGATCGTGAGCCGTCTCGCTCGCCGAACGTCACGCTATGCGATTGGTTGAGATGTCGCACGATGCCTTGCGCGTCCAGCGTCGCCGCGATCACGCACTGACCGCCGAGCACGCGTTCCGCACCGAAGCGCGCATCGAGCAGATCCAGATGCCGCATGCCGTTGAGCACGGGCAGGATGACCGTGTTCGGCCCTACCGCCGGTGCCATGTCTTCGATCACCTGTGGCAGGTGATACGCCTTGCAGCTCAGCAGCACGAGATCGAACGTCTCGCGCAGTTCGTGCGCCTGCACCGTCGGCGGATGCGGCAACGCGGCGTCACCAAAGCTGCTGCGTATCACCAGGCCGTGTTCGGCAAGTTGTGCTGCGCGCTTCTCGCGCACAAGGAAGGTCACATCCTGGCCGCTTTCCAGCAAACGCCCGCCGAAATAGCCGCCCGTGGCACCTGCGCCAATCACCAGGGTTCGCATCGCTTTCTTCTCCGCAAGACCAAGGCGCAGAGGCTAACCCAGACGCCGCCGTTCGCTCTTCCCTACGAAGGTCGGAGCCAAAACCCCTCAAATCAATTGCAACTCATTCTCATTACCAATAACATTTACTGAATGCGTGCCGGCGGGTTCTTGCAGCTGATGGACCACCCGATCAGGCAGCAACGTTTCAAATCAATCAGTTGGAACCCTGCCGTGATCGACGTCCGCCGCCGCAACTCGTCGATCCGCCCTGTCAGCTCCGGCTGACGGGTCCACATTCTTACGACGAGCTTCCCCATGGCCTACATCACGAGTCGAAAGCACTCTGTTACCCGCAACGCGCTGAGCGCCGCCACCGCCACCCTCATGACGGGCCTGGCGCTGACACAACCGGCGCTTGCTGCCGACTCGCCGGCTGACACCACCAACACGAACCCGAGCACGACCACGTCCACCAAGAATCTGCCTGGCGTGCAGGTGGAAGCCTCCGCAGTGAGCGACTACAAGGTCGACAACCTGCAGTCGTCCAAGTACACGCAGCCGATCCTGGACACGACGCAGACCGTCAACGTGATCAGCAAGGACCTGTTCCTGCAGCAGGGCGCCACCACGCTGACCGAAGCGCTGCGCAACAGCCCGGGCGTGGGCACCTTCTACGTCGGCGAGAACGGCACCACGTCCACCGGTGACGCGATCTACATGCGCGGCTTCGATACGTCGGGCAGCATCTTCGTCGACGGCGTGCGCGACCTGGGCACCATTTCGCGCGACGTGTTCAACACCGAATCGGTGGAAGTGATCAAGGGTCCGGCCAGCACCGACAACGGCCGCACCGCGCCCACCGGCGCCGTGAACATGGTGAGCAAGCAGCCGGAGCTGGGCAACGGCGTGAGTGCCTCGCTCTCCTACGGCAGCGCCGACCAGCGCCGCGTCACCGCCGACTGGAACCAGACGGTAAGCGCTACCAGCGCATTCCGCCTCAACGTGATGGGCCAGGACTTCGGCGTACCCGGCCGCGACAAGGTGGAAAACAACCGCTGGGGCGTGGCACCGGAATTCGCGTTTGGTCTTGGCACGCCCACGCGCGTGTACATCGACTACATGCACATCAAGCAGAACAACGTGCCTGACGGTGGCGTGCCCACCATCGGCCTGCCCGGCTACACCAGCCCCGATCCGAAGCGTCCGTTCCTTACCGATGCGCCGGAAGTGGATTCGTCCAACTTCTACGGCACCACGGCCGATCATGACCATGTCACCGCCGACATGTTCACCGTGCGCCTTGAGCACGATTTCAACGAACAGATGGCGTTCCACAACACGCTGCGCTGGGGCCGCACGTTCGAGGATTACCTGCTCACCTCGTTCATGGGCAGCGCCGCGAACCTGCTGACGCCGAACCCGACCGATCCGTCGACGTGGACCATCGCGCGCAGCAACCCGACGTTCAAGCACCAGTCGAACCGCATCCTCACCGACCAGGCCAACCTGACCTGGAACTTCGAGACCGGCACCATCACGCACAACCTGTCCACCGGCATCGAGCTGACGCAGGAGAAGGCCACCACCATCGGCATCGTGGCCATGAATGGCACAACCTGGCCGGCGGCGAATCTGTATGACCCGAACTGGAACGTCACGGGCCTGGTCTACGGTCAGAACGGCGCCTACACGGACGGCCAGACGGATACCGCTTCTGCCTATGTGTTCGACACGCTGAAGTTCGGCGACAAGTGGCAAGTGAATGCCGGCGTTCGCATGGACCACTACGACACCGACTACTCCAGTACCGTGGCCTGCGGTGGCCGCAGTGGCCCGGCGTGCGGCACGCTGCCCACCGGTTCCGTGGTGCAGGGCCTGACCACCACCACGGGTGACAACCTGTGGAACTGGAAGCTCGGCGTGCTTTACAAGCCGGTGCCGTACGGCTCGTTCTACGTGAACTACGCCGTGTCGGCCGAGCCGCCGGGTGGCAACACGCTCACGCTGTCCAGCTCCACCAACAGCCTGGACAACCCGAACCTGGAGCCGGAGCGTGCACGCACGTATGAAATCGGCACCAAGTGGGAGCTGATGGACGAGAAGCTTCTGCTTACCGGCGCGCTGTACCAGACCACGGTAAGCAACGACCTCGTGCAGGACCCGGTCACCCTGCTCTACTACCAGATCGGCAAGAAGCGCGTGCAGGGCGTGGAGCTGAGCGCCGTGGGCAAGATCACCGAGAACTGGGCGGTGAGCGCAGGCTTCACCACCATGAATGCCAGCGTGCTTTCCGGCACGGCCGTGGCGGAAGACGGTTCCTCCGACCTCGCCTACACGCCGAAGAAAGCGTTCACCAGCTGGACCAGCTACCTGCTGCCGTTCAACCTGACCATCGGCGGCGGCGCGCGTTACAACGGTGAAATGCAGCGCGGTACCGACAGCGCCATCGGCACGCCGGCGTACACGAAGGCCTACTGGGTGTTCGACGCGTTCGCGTCCTACCCCATCAACAAGAACTTCGACCTGCGCCTCAACCTGTACAACCTGTTCGACAAGGACTATGTCGCGGCCATCAACAAGAGCGGTTACCGTTACACGCCAGGTACCCCGCGCTCGGCGATGATCACCGCCAACGTCCGCTTCTGATCGCGAGGGCGCACCGGGTTTCGGCTTCGTGCCGGAATCCGGTGTTCGCATGTCGCCATCCGCACGGTCGAGGAAACTTATGCTTCTGCACATTCCCAACGTTCTCGACCCGGAACAGCTCGCCTCCATCCGTACCTCGCTCGACAACGCCACATGGACCGACGGCCGCGAAACCGTCGGGTCGCAAGGCGCCAGCGTCAAGCGCAACCTGCAGTTGCCTGATGCCTCGCCGCTGCGCGTGGAACTGGGCCATGTCGTGCTCGCCGCGCTTTCGCGCCATCCGCTTTACCACGCCGCCACGCTTCCCCTGCGCACGCTGCCGCCGCGATTCAATCGCTACGAAGGTGGCGGTCAATACGGTTTCCACGTCGACGGTGCCGTGATGGCGCTGCCCGGCGGTGGGCACATGCGCACCGACATCTCATGCACGCTGTTTCTCGCCGAACCCGAGGAATACGACGGCGGCGAACTGATCATCAGCGATACCTACGGCGAGCACGAAGTGAAACTGCCCGCCGGCGACGCCATCATCTACCCCTCCAGCAGCCTGCATCGCGTGACCCCGGTGACACGCGGTGCGCGCATCGCCGCGTTCTTCTGGGTGCAAAGCCTGGTCCGCGACGACGCCCAACGCCGCCTGCTGTTTGAACTCGATGCCTCCATCCAGGCACTGAACCGCACCGGTGCCGACGCGCAGGCGGTGCTGCAATTGACGGGCGTGTACCACAACCTTTTGAGGCAGTGGTCGGAGGCCTGACGGCAGCACGCGGCCGTCACGGCCAAACGGCAGTGATTACTTCAGGTGGCTCAACCGCAGATCGAATTCTGGACACCCGTGGAAACTGCGCGCCCGGAGCCCGTCACGTTCAAGATGGTTCCCACGATAGGGCTGGTACTCGTTCCGCTGGATTGCGCGCATACCGTAAAGCTCATGGCCGTCGGCGAATTTTGACCCGGCGACCAAAGCTGCCCCTGCGAGTCGTACGTCAAAATGCCTTTGGACGACGCGGTGACCGTTGTCGTGGTGGGCGCTGCCTGCACGCGCAACACTGTTCCCGTCGTGCTGTCGAAGTTCGTAGCGAGCGCCGTGGTGGTGTACACCATCCAACCTTGGGCGTAGCTTCCATCTGATGTGTCGCAGGTGCTGCCACCGGCGGTGGCCAGCGGGCAGATCGAAACGTAGTTATGCGTAGCCACGGCTTGGCCGCGGGCATACGCCAAATCGGCAAGCAGGCCATTGGTCTGCGACACCACGCGATTGTTCTGGATATACGAATGCATGGCCGGCACGGCGAACGCCATGAGAATCGTGGCGATGACCATTGCCGCAACCAGCTCAATCAGGGAAAAGCCCTGCTCGTGATGCTTGCGCAATGAAGCCAAACGCATGTGCTGATCTGTCATGTCAGTCATCCAGCAATCACTGGGAACCCCAGCAGGTAGTGGCGTTGCCCGCAGGCTGTGCCATCTGCTGGCCTGCCTGATTGATAGAGATCTGCGTGCAGGTCGTATCCTTGGCCTGGGTACCGATGGGGGTTGCGGTGACCGTGAATGCCGTCGAACTGGCTGACGCCACGGTCACCGAGTAAAAGGGCGCGCCGGCAGTCGAACTTACGCCCAACGCACTGGACGTCGTGGTGTAGGCGTTGTTCGAGAAGAAATAGCTTTCCTCCCGTGCGGCGATATCCTGCAGCGTACTGGTCGCCGTGGTGCGCCGCCCCTTCACCACGTACTGCCAATAGGCAGGCATGGCTATCGCCGAAAGAATGGCCAGGATCACCACGGTGACCAACAGCTCCATCAGCGTGAAGCCTCGGGTGGATGCGTGGGTCGTTTTCATTAGTTGCTCACCGGTTCACGCCAGGAAATCTCGGCGTTGTTGGGGTTGGTCATACCGCTGACGTTCTGCAGTGTCGTACCGCCACTCAAGCCAAACGCCGCCGACACCGTGCCGTTGCCCGTATGCAGGATGGGCGACGATGCCAGGCCGCTACCCAGCGACACCTTGGTCAGCACGAAGCCACCGCTGGATCCGAAGGACGAAAGCATGCCGGAGCTTGCTGTACCGGTGAGGTAATCCATACCGTACAGGTTGCTGGTACCCGGTACCGGGATCGGGTTACACACGCTGGAATTGGCAGCTGCGATGGCTGCAGCGCCCGGCGGAATGTAAGTGGGCGTCAACAGAATCTGGTCATAAAGCACCTGACTGCTCACCACGCGCTCGGACGGCTGGGCCGCATTGGCATTCGTACCGGTACCTATCACGCCGGCCGTCAACTGATACATCCAACCGTCGTACAGATAGCACTGGTAGTTGGCATCCGTTGCCGTGGTGTCCGTCGAGGACAACGCATTGGCGAGTGCGTTGATGTCGGTCACACCTGACGAGTTCGCCAGCCCACTACCCGTACCTACGGTAATGGTTCCCGTAGTGCCCAACGTCGTGGTGGAGGCATTGAACAACGAGCTCGTAGCGATGGGCAGCTTCTGACAGGTCGCCGGCATGCTGGTCAGCAGACTCAGGTCAGTGATGCCGTAGATGTACTGCTGTTGTGTGCCCTGCAGCGAGTTGCCACTGTTGTCGTCCTGCGTGTACGAACGACCCGTACCGAAGTAGATCATCGGTCGGCCGGAGCTGTCCGTAGCCAGCGTTGGCCGGATCGTGACGGGTTGGCTCAGCGAAATGATTTGCGTGATCTTCCACGTGCTCGGGTCACTGACGTCCGCCGTGCTGGGCTGCCCGTTGAGGGTCAATGCGCCCGTGTTCATGTCGATCTTGTACAGACCACCGGAGAACGGCGTGGTGTCCGTATAGGTGCCGCTGACCGTGCCAGTCGTCGGGTTGGTTACCACACCGAAATAGACCGCTTCATCGCTGAAATTCAGGTTGAAATCGGAGGCCACCATATCGCCGGCGAAACTCGCCGCAGGACCGGTGAAAGTCTTCACCGGGGTGCTGTTATTGGCGACCAGCTGCTTGAGGTCGTACATCGATACACCGAGCGATCCCGAGCACGGCGCCTGCACCACCTTGTTGCCCGCCGTCTGGCTGGTGTTGCACCAAAGGACATTGTTGGGAATGCCCGTGGAATTGGTGCTCGGAATCGGGCCGCCATCGTCGCCCGGGCCGGTGCCAATGGCGAGCAGGAAGTGCAACGCGCCATCGGTTTCACGATGTGCCACAAACGAGGGCGCCGAGGTCGTGAACGTGCCCGTGGTGTAAGCGGACGTCGTCGAGTTGTAGCTGGCCGTGGTGATCTCACCCAGCACCGTCGGCACCCGCTCAGGGTCCGTTACGTCCAGCACGACATACGCCGGATTGGAGGTTTGATAGTTAGCAGCAGTGCCGCTTCCCACCGAATCGATCTGGATGTAACCACCGCCAAGGCGGAAGGGCACCACGATCACCGTGCCCCAGCCGCAGACGTGACCGGACGAATCGATATCCGATGAGGCAGCCTGGCCTGCCAGGCACGTCGCACTGGTTCCACCGGTCCACAGCTGCACATCGCTCGCCACCGGCGAACCGTCCACATAAAACACGTGGGTGTAGTTCTTGTCCGCAGCCCAGCGCAAATGTGGCAGCAGATTGCTCGGGATGAACGCCCAGACTTCCTGGCCCAGCGTCCAGTTGTTGCCCGACGGAATCGTGCTGTTGCCCGTGGTCAGATTCAGCGAACTCGGCAACTGGCGGTACACGGTGGGGTCGGCCGTACCGGTCGATGAACCACCCACGGTCGCCGCCGTCTGCGCCGGCACGTAGAAGCCACCGTTGAACGCATGCAGCATGCCGTCGTTGCCGCCCACATAGACCATCTGGCGACGGTTGGTGTAGTTGAGGCGGAACGCGCCATAGCTTGCGCTGTTGTAGAGCGTGTCGTACGACTCGGCGGGCGTGCCGACGATCATCGGCGACGAGTCGATGATGTCGCCAAGACGGAACGTGTTGGAACCACTGCTGGCCACCGTGGTACGGCTGCGGTAATCCGTCGATTCCACACCGCGCACCCAGTTCACCAGCTCCTTGGCCAGCGCCGGGCTTTGTTCGTTGAGCAGGCTGTAGTTACCCGAACGCACCTTCTTGGTGGTGTCGTATGTACCGCAGAAACCCGCTGTTGTACCCGGCGTATAGACACCCGAAGCGGAGCAGCTGGCGTCGTTCCACACGAAGTCGGTCTGTACGCCGTTGGCGATCGTGCCCGTGCCCGTGCTGCCGTTGGGTGCCCACGCCGTGGAGCCCGATCCCGCCGGTGGCAGGTAGGTGAAGATATAGCGGCGACCAATTTCCGAGCCACTGCCGGAATCGGAAGTGTAGTCACGCTGTATCGAAAGATTGCTGATCGCCGTGGTGCCCGACGACGTCGTCGGATCGTAGTACGCGTTGAGCAGCGTGCCAGCATCCCACGCGGGAATGATCGGATTGGAGATGCTGACCTGCGAACAGGAGCTGCTGGCCGACGGATCGAAATTGGTCGAGCCGGTCGCCACCGGGGCCACCGAGCATCGCCACTGCGCCATGGCGCCAGGCAGTGCGCCCTGCGATTTGTCCGGGCCGTTGACGATGTAGTCCGAGCTGGCATCCAGCTCCTCGTTACCCGTGCCGCTCACCTTGCCTTCGCGCTGATAGCCGCTCGAATCCGTCCACAGCGCCAGCAGGTCACCGGTCCAGTTGATGCCGTTGCGCTGCATGAAGTACTGGACCTGGTACGCCAGGCCGTTGCCCTGCACGTCGTTGCTCGACGAAGGCGTGGTGGCATTGCCGAAGTTGTTGGCGGCCAGTGACGTAATGGACTGGAAGACCGAATCCAGCTGCGTCTTCAACTGGCCAGCGTTGCGGGCAAAGAAATAGTTGGCCGGATCGCCCCCGGTCGACGAGGGTGCCGTACCGGTAAACCCACTGTATTTCGCGCCGTACCACAGCGGCGTCTGCAGCGGTGCCACCGGGGCCGTGCTGCTCGCCGTGAACTGCAACACCACCGGCGCGCTCTTGCAGTCCGCGCCAGCGGAGCCGCCCAGCAGGTTGCAGTTGAACACGGCGCCGTTCTGGGCAGCACTCGTCGTGCCGCCGCCGTAGGTGATCTTGGTCTCATTGAGACCGTCGTTGGTCGTGCCGCTAACGTTGTAACCGATGTACATGGCCTGCGAACTGTAGGCCACTACCTGGTTGCGGATCAGTACGTCGTTGGCACCCACCGTGACGGCCAGCGTGCCATTGGTATTGCAGACGCCACCGTAAATCGTGTTGGAAATAGCGCTCGAGACCACGCCCTTGTAGACCACGGGATCGCAAATGGCGACCGCATTCTTGGCCGTATTCACCGTGGACGGCTGAGCGCAGTTGGTGGGACCGACGCAGTAGGAAATGACGTTGTTTGCGTCGTCGTCATGGTCCGAGCCGTACTGCGAATCTTCCCAGACGAAGTAATAGCTGCCCACGCCGGTGTAGCCCGTGGAGGGCACCAGGCCATAGGTATTGAACCCGGTGACTTTCGTCGAACCCAGGTTATAGATGTACTGCGCACCGATCTGCACGTTGCCCAGGAAGCAGGTCGTGAAATTGCCGGAGCTTTCGGGGTCGGCGCGGCAGCTCGGCGACAGCGTGATGGAACCGCTTCCCACGGGAATGTTGAACGAGGGCAAGTTGTCCGACAGGGCAACGCCATACGTCTTGATCTGGAAATTGGCTACGACGTTGCTGTCGGTGCGAATGGGATTGCTACCCGAAGCATTCCACGCTCCCAGGCTTAGGCCCGCAAAGAGATAGCCACCCTGTTGTCCCGGCGCACCATTGCAGATACCCACCAGCGAACTGAGGTTGGTAAATGACGCCTTGGTACAGGTCGCAACGTCGCTGGAGTTCTGGTTGCCTGCCGTGAGGGTTGTGGTGCCGGTATTGACGGAGAGCAGATAGTTGCCACCAAGCTTCTCATCCGTCTGGATCGTGCTCATGAGCGAGGAAAGGCTGCTCATGTTGTTGACCGTGGGGATCGTCTGCACGCTCGGACCATCGAAGGTATTGAGGCCGCTGCTGATCACCACGATAGAGCAGGCTGCGCACTCGGCATTTCGCTGGGTCGACGAGTTTGTCGGCGTGCCATAAGGGTCCACCCACGCAGGATTGGGTAGCGACCCGCTGCTGTCCGCCGTTGAAGGCGTCGACTGGCCTTGGAGGTACTGCAGTGCCGTGGCGTAAACCAGCGCAATGGGATTGCCAAAATCCGGACATAGCGTGGCGCCACTCGTCCCCAGCAGCTGATAGCCACGCGCGCCCCAGGGAGCGCTGGGACCGTAGCAGCCCGTCGTCGACGGGGAGTCACCGTAGTCGTACGCACTGGCGTTGGAACCCGACGTCTCGTACTGGTAGCCGGCAATCTGGAAACGATCGATCGAGTAAACGATGCCTTCGGTGGGCGTGGCGGTCTGCGTCTTGTAGCAGAACTGACCCGTATTGCTGTTGAACTCGTCGTCGCCGCCCGCACCCGCGGAATCCACCTGGCAGTAGTTGGTATTGCCGCCGTTACCGGCAAGCATGCCTACATTGCGCCGCAACTGACCCGGCCCTCGCGCCTTCACCGAAGAGGCCGTCACCAGGCCAAAGTGCTTTTCGTAGGCGTCGCCCTTGCTGTATTTCTGCAGCAGTCCCTCGGGCTTCGAGGTGCCATTGGGCTGAGTCACGCAGATCGACTCCACCGGCGTGGTGGACGTGCCGGTGGTCGCTTGACACACCTGCACACGCGCCACGTAATCGGTGATGGTCGTGCTGCTGGTGGGCTTTGCCATGGCGCTGCTGTCGCCAGTATACGTATTGGTGCACTGGATCTTGGCGTTGGACGCCCAGTCGTTCCATGCGCCAGCGGCGGCGCGAATGTACGGCGTGCTTCCGACGCCCGACGTGGTTGTCGTCGCGGCCGTCCACTTGCCCGTGCTGCTCACGTTGTTGCTGCTCGAGCTGGCAGCCGTCATGTTACCGGTGCTGACGTTCGGTGTTCCTGACGTGTTGCAGAAAGTGGTGGTGGACGAGTACGGCGTGAGGCTGGCGATGTCCGATCCGCTATACACCTTGGCCCACGAATGCAGGTCCACCGGAATCTCGGCGCGCTCCAGCACGGTGGCGGTGGTGGTATCCACCTGGCGCGTGCCGCCGTAGAGCGTCCAGCGCACGATGTCGAGTCGGCTCATGGAGAGCCAGTTGAGGAAGTTTCCGCTCCAATAGTTGTTGCCCGTGGTGCACTTGTGGCCACCCGACAGCACATTCGTGGCGCCGTAAAAGCCCTTGCCGCCGGCTGGCATGGTGCCGTACGAATAACAGATGGTCGGATCGAAGTATCCGTTATAGGTAAACGTATCGAGATACGTCGAATCGACGGTACCGTCGTTATTGAGGTCCGTGTAATCGGAATACGCTCTATTGAACAACTGCTCGTCGCGTGACATCACCAGCATGATGATGGGCGGCACATCCGGCGCGCTGAGCGAGTTGATGCCGGCCGGATAGGCCGTGTAATTCTGCATCGTGAAGTTGGCATTGATGATCGACGAGATCGCGCCAGTGGGCGTTGTCCCGCTCGTCGCTGCACCCACCGTCCATACCGCCAACGCGCTGAGCAGCGCGATAGGCAGCACCAGCAACCATTTACGCAGGGAGAATCCGGGCTTAGTCACGCGAGGTTCCTCAATTCACAATATTGACGCGGTACTGCGCGACGGTGGTGGCCTTGCCACCACCCGGCACCGTCGACGTGCTTTTGATTTGCAGCATCAACAACGCGCCACCTCGGGCGTTGCCCACACCGATGCTGGCGTAGCCCTGCTGGGCCGCCGCACCCGAACCGACATTGGTTGCCACGCCATCGCGCACGATGGCCACGCTGTTCGTTGCCTGCGCACTGGAGCCGCAGGTCGCCTGCCCGTTGAGGCAGGTGTTCAACACGAACGTGGCTGGCCACTGTGAAGGCGTGTAGTTGTAGGCGTCCGTCTGCCCACTGATGCACGGCACATTGAGAATGAAATTCGCCAGTGCGCCGTTACAAGACTTCTGCAGACCCGTGGAACCGCTCGGCGTCAGCAGCGTGAGCCAGGTGGGCTGGTTCAGAAACGTATCCGTCAATTGGTACTGCGCATCCGGAATTGTGCCACCCCACTTTTGGGGCCAACCGTGGTAGTACGCATACGCGCCCAGCACGGCCTCCGGAATTACTCGGGCTGCCTCGGATGATTCGAACGCCAATTCATGCTGTGCCGTCGACGAGGTCAAGCGCATGCCCAGCAGCGTGCCGCGCATGGCTACCAGCGCGACGAGCGTGAGCACCAGCAGCAAGACCAGGCCCATGAACAGCGCGACACCCTGTTGGCGGACGGCCGTACCGCGATTGCCCGGAGGTGTGCCTGCATTTGTGCGAACAAGTTCTCGCATGACTTAACTCCTGGCCGGATTGCGTAGCTGCACCACGAACGACTGCGTCACACGCGTGAACTGCCAAGGCTTGTCGCCATACGGCGTAATGCCGGAGCACGCGGTGGTGGTGGGCGCGCTCCCGACGTTGATCGTGTACGTGCACGCGTTCAACGTGCCGAGCGTGATGGTTTGACCATGCGGCACCTTCAGATCGCGACTGGGATTCACCGCGACCAGGGAGACGCGCACGGCAATCACCTGGTTCCACTGATTGGACGACGTGACAGTGGTGGCCGACTCATAGGTGGGCGTCTGCTGCGCACCCGACGTATCGGTCACCACGCCATATTCGAAGTTCATCTGCTCGATGCCATCCACCACGGGCTGCGCACTGAACGTTCCATCCGTCTGCAGCGACAGCCTCATCAACGTGGGCAACGGCATGCCGTTGTCAGCGCTGGCCGAACACGTGCTGCCGCTGGCGTACACGTCGCAGGGCTGCAGGTAATACATGTCCACGTGGTACGGATAGGCATAACGATGGAGGCCGGGAATGGACGTGGACGGTGGTGTTCCCGCGAACAGCTGCGCAGATGAAGCCGGCACGCTCAACACGAATACTTCGTTCGGGTTGCCACTGATGGTGCTGGATTCGGCAGGCGCAAAACCCGAGATGGCCGGACCCGGCGGCAACATCTGGGGATCGGCATAACGAACCACCAGTACCGGCGTCTGCGGTACGTAGTTGGCCGAGCCGCCAATGCAGGTGGCGTCCAGCGGAAAGCTGGCCGCACCGTCGTAACCAAACACACCGCCACCGCCCGTCGTTGCGGGATTCACCGCGGTTGCCCAGACGCCGTTGCACTTGCCGAGTGCCGTGATTGCGGAGCTCGCGGTCGAATTCACCGTGAGATTGTTGGCGTTGATCGAATTTCCACCCCAGAAGTCCGACATGCGCAACACCCAGCCGAGGCGCTGGGTGGCGAAGCTCATGTTCTGGTCGACGTAGTTGTCGCCGGACTGCACTTGAAACGACTGCTTGCTCGATATGAACAGGCTTACCATGCCCGCCACGACGAGCGTGCCCAGTACAAGGGTCACCATCAGTTCGATCAGTGAGAAACCGGGCTGACGGCCGCGGCTCGAAGATTGGCGCATCGTGAAACCCACCAGGTCAGTGCTGAGGTGCGAGGGGCTGATAGTCGAATTGATACTTGTCGTCGGTCGTGTTGCCGCTGGTGTCGGGGACGATCCCGTTCCAGCTTGTCGCAATGGTCAATGCGCCCGTGTTTGCGTTCACCGACACGACTGCGCGCGCCGCCGATCCCCCGTTGGGCGTCACCGTGGCGGCATTGAGCATGGCCAGCCAGTTCTTCAGGTCGGTCTTGGCCTGCACGCAGGCCACGTTGCCGCTGCATGACGAGGGATCCGGCGCCGTGGTGCCGTCGTAGAGGTAATAACTGCCGGACAAATTGCCGTTGAGTGCACCGATGGCCGATTCGGACTGCACGCCGTAGACACCATCCGGATTGGCCCGCATGGCATCCGCCAGGGAACGGGCCTGCTGGATGGCCGTCGTGCGCGAGCCGGACTGCTTGGTGTACTGCATGCCCTTCAGCTGCATGAGCGCCACACCCAGCACGCCAATGCTGAAGATCACGATCGCGACCAATACTTCGATGAGCGAGTCGCCTCGCTGATGCGCCCTGATCCGCATAAATTCCCCCTACACCCTGTTGTCAAATCTAGCCCAACGATTCTTGGTGTCAGCTAACACCCCGACAGATGGCGGAAAATTGCCGATAGGCGGCGCCGATCCGGGTGGATTCAGTGATGGCCATCACAGCCGTTTGCCCTGCCAAATCCGGTCGACATGCCTGGGAAATGGCAGGCCAAAGGCTGGTCGCCCGGCATCCGTCATGGCCAATCGACGTCTCAGGGCGGATAATCCACGGCCCCGCAATTAGTCACGGCCCATGATGTTCGTTCCTGGTCAACGTTGGATCTCCACCGCCGAGCCCGAGCTCGGCCTGGGCACTGTGCTTCGCGTCGAAGGGCGTGGCGTGCAGGTGCTATTCGCCAAGGCTGGCGTGCTGCGCCCTTATGCGGTGGACTCTGCGCCGCTGGTACGTGCCGAATTCCGCCCCGGCCAACGCGTGGCCGGCAAGGGCATTGCGTTCCTGGTCGAGCGGGTGGAAGTACGTGAAGAGCTGCTGATCTACCGCGGCGAAGGCCGCGAGCTGGAAGAAGGCCAGCTCGACGACGAACAGAGCGTGAGCCAGGCGGACGACCGCCTGATCGGCGGCCGCACCGATCCGGCCTCCCACTTCGAGCTGCGCCTGGAAGGCCTGAAGCGTCGCGCCGAGGCGCGCCGGTCGCCCGCGTGGGGCCTGGGTGCCTCCCGCATTGGCCTGGTGCCGCACCAGCTGCGCGTGGCTGGCATTGCCTCCTCGCGCCGCCCTCCCCGCGTGCTGCTCGCGGACGAGGTGGGTCTGGGCAAGACCATCGAGGCCGGCATGATCATTGCCCGCCAGCTCGCCACGGGCCGCGCCGGACGCGTGCTGCTGCTGCTGCCGGACACCCTGGTCTACCAGTGGTTCGTGGAACTGCTGCGCCGCTTCAACCTCAGCTTCGCCATCTATGACGAAGAGCGCTGCGAAGCGTTGGAGCAATCGGGCGATGGCGCCAACCCCTTTGAAGACGAGCAGTTGGTCATTGCCGACTTCACCTTCCTCGAACAGTCGCCCAAGCGCGCCGCACAGTTGCTGGAAGCCAGCTGGGACCTGCTGGTAGTGGATGAAGCGCACCACCTGGCCTGGACGCCCGAAGCGGCCAGCCCGCGCTACACGCTGGTGGACCAGCTCGCCGCGGCGACGCCAGGCGTGATCCTGCTGACGGCGACGCCCGAACAGCTGGGTCGCAGCGGTCACTTCGCGCGACTGCGCCTGCTCGATCCGCAGCGCTATCACGATCTGGACGTCTATCTGTCCGAGTCGGATACCTTCCACAGCCTTTCGAAAGTCGCTGACCGCCTGCTTGAAAACCAGGCGCTCGACGATGCGCAGCTTTCCATGCTGCGCGTGGCCTTCGCGGGTGACGACGCGCTGCTCGCACGCCTGGCCGACACCACCAAGCCGGAGAACGCGCGCGAGATCATCGCTGCGCTGATCGATCGCCATGGCACGGGCCGCGCCATGTTCCGCAATCGTCGCGCGAGCATTGGCGGGTTTCCCAAGCGTGTGCCGGTGTGGCACCTCCTGGACAAGGACACCTTGAGCGACGACGCCCGCCAGGCCTTGCTCGCCGAATTCCATAGCGATATCCAGCAGCCGCCACCGGCGGTTGAGATCGATTACAGCAACGACCCGCGCATCGACGCCCTGATCACCCTGCTTGAGGCGCATCCGCAGGACAAGTTCCTGCTGATCTGCCGCAGCCAGGCCAAGGTGCTCGCGCTGGAAGAAGCGCTGCGCACGCGCAGCGGCGTGGGCCTGGCTCGTTTCCACGAAGGCCTGGGCATCGTGCAGCGCGACCGCAACGCTGCGTATTTTGCGCAGCCCGATGGCGCCCGCCTGCTGCTGTGTTCGGAAATTGGTTCGGAAGGCCGCAACTTCCAGTTCGCGCATCGCCTGGTGCTATGGGACTTGCCTCTCGATCCGGATCTGCTCGAACAGCGCATCGGCCGCCTCGATCGCATCGGGCAAAAGCACGACATCAGCATTCACGTGCTCGCCATTGAAGACAGCGCGCAGCATGTGCTGGCGCGCTGGTACGACGAAGGCGTGGATGCGTTCCGCTCCAGTCCTTCCGATGGCCGCGAACTGCTGCGCCGCTTCGGCGAAGCGCTTGCCCGTCTCGCCGACGAACACGCGCGCGGCGACGACAACCGCGACCAGGAGCTGGACGTGCTTCTGGCGGAAACGCGCGGCGCGCACGAGGAAATGGCGCTGCTGATCCGCGATGGCCGCGACCACCTGCTCGAACTCGCCGCCAGCCGCGACCTGCACGCTGACGAGCTGCAGCAGGCGTTCACGCGCGAAGACAACGACCCGAGCCGCGACGCCTTCATTCAAGGCTTGCTCGAACGCTTCGGCATCCATGCTGAAGAATTGGGTGGCAAGGTATTGCTGCTCGATCCGCAGTATCTATCCACCGATGCCCTGCCCGGCTTCGCCGAAGGCCCGCAGTCCGTCACCTTCGCCCGCGACGTGGCATTGGCACGCGAAGACCTGCCGCTGCTGCGGCTGGATCATCCGATGGTGATGGGCGCGCTCGACCTTACGCTATCCAACGAACAGGGCAATGCAGCCTTCCTGGTGGACGATGTATTGCCGCCGCGCAGCGCGCTGCTGCAGGCCGTCTTCCTGATCGAGTGCGTGGCGGACCGCAAGCTGGATGCAGAGCGCTTCCTGCCCACGCAGCCCATCGTGGTCACGGTCGACACGCGCCTTGCTGAACGTGCGGATTTCCGTCCCAGCGACATCGCGTTGCGCAAGGCATCCGACCGCAACATCGAAGTGGCGCGCTACCGCAAGTTCCTCGGCAAGCTGGTACCGCCGATGCTGGAGAAAGCCGAGTCGATCGCCGGCGAGCGCTCGAAGGCGTACATCGACGAGGCCGTGGCGCAGGCCACCGACACGCTCGATGCGGAACTGGCACGCCTGCTCGCCTTGCGTGCAGTGAACCCGGCGATCAGCGAATCGGAAATCACTACGGTTGCCGACGAGCGCACCGCCCTGCTGAAGGCGCTGCCCGGGGCTCGCCTGCGCCTGGACGCCGTGCGCTTCGTGGTGAGTCCGGATTTCCTCGCGCTGCGATGATGGCGGCAAGCGGTAGCGCACGATGCGCTACCGCTTCACGCCTGCATCAACCGGCGTCGCCCGCCAGCCTTTCACGGCGCACCATGTGGTGCTGCACGTCAAACAGCTTGTACGCCACGCTCAACAGCAGCAGCCAAGCCACGCCCACGTAGAGCGCCACGCGCGTATCCGGGCTGACGCCCAGCATGACCACCACGAATGCGAAGAACAGCAGGCACAGGATGCCGCTGAAGGGCCACCAGCGAAGGCGGAAACCGGTGGGCTCCTCTCCCTTGGCGCGCAAATGGCGGCGGAAGCTGTAGTGAGCGAGCAGCACCATCGTCCACGTCCACACCGTGTTGAACGAGAGGATGGACATCATCATGCCGAACACCTTGGCCGGCAGCAGATAGTTAAGCAGCACCGCGAGCAACAACACCGCGAGCGTCGCCAGGATCGCCCGCACCGGCACGCCCTGATCGTTCACCGTGCCCAGCACCGCAGGCGCCTGTCCCTTGCACGCCAGGCTGTAGAGCATGCGACTGCCGCTGAAGGTGGTGCAGTTGAAACCCGAGAGAGCCGCCGTGATCACCACGAAGTTGATCAGGCCAGCAGCTTGCGGAATACCCAGCTTGGCGAACGTGGTGACGAACGGGCTGCCGTGCTCACCCAGCCCCGTCCACGGATAGATCGCCATGATCACGAACAGGGCGCCCACGTAGAAAATCAGGATGCGCCACAGCACCGAGTTCACCGCACGGGGAATGGTGCGCTCCGGCTGCGCCGCTTCGCCGGCGGCAATGCCTACGGTTTCCACGCCACCGAACGAAAACACCACTCCCGGCAGTGCGAGCACCATGCCCATCACGCCATGGGGAAACCAGCCGCCGTGCGACCACAGGTTCGACAGGCCCGTCGGTTGTCCGCCATTGCCCCAACCGAGATAGATGATGGCAAGGCCGCCTGCGATCATCGCCAGCACGGTGATCACCTTTACCAGCGTGAACCAGAACTCCATCTCGCCGTAGATCTTCACGGTGAGCAGGTTGAGTCCGCCGATCATCACCACGCTGCCCAGCACCCAGATCCAGCGCGGCCAGTCGGGAAACCATTCATGCATGTAGGCGCCCACGGCGGTGGCTTCCGCCATGCCGACGCCCACCATCAACAGCCAGTAATTCCAGCCCGTGACGTAACCGGCAAATGATCCGAGATAACGCTGCGCGTACACGCTGAACGATCCCGCCACGGGATCGCGCACGGTCATTTCGCCGAGCGCACGCATGATGATGAAGATCATCACGCCGCCCACCATGTAGGCGAACAACACCGAAGGCCCCGCCAGCTTGATCGCATCGGCCGAACCCAGGAACAGGCCCGCGCCGATGGCCATGCCAAGCGCCATGAAGGTGATATGCCGCGGCGTAAGGCGGCGCTGAAGATGCTGGGTCATGAAAACTGCCGGCGAAGAGAGGGGCGGTCAGAGCTGCAGGCGACGCCGCGGCTTGATGGGGAATTTGCCCCGCCAGTACTGGATAAGAAGGAAACCGCCGAGCATGCCGCCCAGATGCGCGAAGTGCGCGATGCCCGCTTGCGTGCCGGTCACGCCCATGTACAGCTCGGCCAACGCGTAGAGCGTGACGAAGATCCATGCCGAAATCGGAATCGGCAAAAAGATCAGCATCATCTTCTCGTACGGGAACAACATGCCGAACGCCAGCAGGATGCCGAAGATCGCGCCTGACGCACCCAGCGTCGGATAAAAGCCACCGGTGAACCAGTTCACCACCACCAGCTGTGCCAGCGCGGCCACCAGCAGGCAGACGAAGTAATAGAGCGTGAAGTTGCGCGCACCGAAGGCCCGCTCGATCGGGCCACCAAACATGAAGAGCGCCAGCATGTTCGAGAACAGATGCAGCGTATTGCCATGCATGAAGGCGTACGTCACCAGCTGCCAGGGCCGAAAGCCGATGGACAGCAGCTCACCGCTGGGCAGCGGCTGCACCTGATCCGGCCCCCACGGCCACAACGCGAAATGCACGATCAGTACATCGCCCAACACCTGCTGCAGCAGGAAGATCGCCACGTTGGCAATCAACAGGTTGCGCGTGACGGGGGGAAGGTCGAACGGCATGGCGGGGAAATTCCGTGAAGCAATCCCGCCAAGCGTAACCGCAGCGGCGGCATGCCGCCACGGTCAAAGGATGGGCAGCGCGGCGCCAAACACCTGAAAGGCAATGGAAACCGCTACCCGCCCGGCGCTATCAGCCGATGAAGGACGCCGGCTGCAGGATTTCGATCCAGTAGTCGTCAGGATCGCGGATGAAGGCGATCTGCTTCATGCGTCCGTCGGTCAGGCGCTTCTGGAAGGTCACGCCCATGGCCTCGAAACGCGCGCAGGCTTCCTCCACGTTCGGCACCGACACGCACAGATGACCAAAGCCGCGCGGCTCGGCGTTGCCGTGGTGGTAGTGGAACGCCTCGTCGTTCTCGGTGCCGTGGTTGTGCGTCAGTTCCAGCACGCCCGGCTGGCCAAGCACCCACGACAGGCGCGCGGCATCGTCGTCGGGGATCACGCTTTGATCCGGCACCAGCACCAGGTAGACGATGGTGAACGCGGCCTCCGCAAAATCCTGCCGGTGCACAGGCGTGAAACCGAGCACGCGTGTATAGAAGTCCAGGGAGCGCGCCAGGTCTTTCACGCGGATCATGGTGTGGTTGAACACATAGCCGCGGGTGGCGGCTTCGGGCGTCTGGACGCCCGGCATGGCAAGCAACGGGGAAAGCGACATCGACTTCGGTTCCGCAAAAAACGATTTCCCAACATGGGGTTCATCCCGCAACAGGCAACCCTTCCGCTGGAATAACGGACAACACCCTAGAATGTCGCCATGAACGCCGCGCCGCGCCACGTCCTGCTTGCCGGTGCCACCGGGCTGACCGGTGGAAAGCTCCTCGAGCTGCTGCTCGCGGACGATGCCGTTGCGCACGTGCTTGCTCCCACCCGCCGCGCCCTGCCTCCGAACCCCAAGCTGGAAAACCCGGTCGGCATGGTCAGTCATCTGATCGCGCAGTTGCACGGACAGGCGGACACGGTGATCTGCTGCCTGGGTACCACCATTCGCCAGGCGGGCTCACGCGAGGCGTTTCGCATCGTCGACTACGACTTGCCCGTATCGCTGGGCAAGCACGCGCGCGCGCTGGGCGCGAGCCACTACATGGTCATCAGCGCATTGGGCGCCGATGCCACGTCGCGGCTGTTCTACAACCGCACCAAAGGCGAAATGGAACTGGCGCTGCAAAAGCAGGGATGGCCACACCTCACCATCGTGAGGCCGTCACTGTTGCTGGGCGCACGACACAAGCCACGCATGGGTGAACTGCTCGCCGCACCCTTCTCCCGCGTGCTGCCCGGTCGCTGGCGCGGCATCGAGGCAGGCACCGTGGCTACCGCCATGTGGCGCCTCGCCAAGGCGCCTGGAAGTGGCTTGCGCATCGTGGAGTCGGACGAGCTGCAGCAGCTTGGCAGCTGATCCCGGCAACGCCCAGAGACACGCGCATGAATTCACGCGCATAAAAAAAGGCCGCCCAAGGGCGGCCTTCGACTGACGGTGACGTCCAAATCAGCTGCGGACCAGCGCACCCGGGCGCTTGGCGCCGGCGAAACGCTGTGCCCAGTACGACTCGTCCAGGCTGTCTACGCGCACGGTCTTGCCGCGCGAGGGCGAATGGATGAACTGGCCGTTGGCGATGTAGATGCCCACGTGCGAAACGCGGCCCTGGCC
Source organism: Dyella sp. C11 (assembly GCF_003121485.1). Classification (GTDB taxonomy): domain Bacteria; phylum Pseudomonadota; class Gammaproteobacteria; order Xanthomonadales; family Rhodanobacteraceae; genus Dyella. The sequence continues at coordinate 63,455 of NZ_QAVX01000005.1, forward strand.
ACGCTTGCCCGCGGTGCGGAAGAAAACCAGGTCGCCCGGCTTCATGTCGCTGCGGTCGACCTTCAGGCCGGCCAGGAACTGCGACGCGGAGTTGGTCGGCAGATCCAGGCCCACGGCATGGGCGAACACGTAGCGGACGAAGCCGCTGCAATCGAAACCGGTGGAGGGATCGCGGCCGCCGCGCACGTAACGGATGTCACGCAGCTGCATGGCCATGCTGATCAGGGTCTTGCGCAGGTCCGAGGTGTCGGCGGCCAGGGAGGCCACGGCACCATTGGCCACGCCTGCGTCCGGCATGCCATCGCCATCGGCGTCTTCGTCGTCGCCCCAACCAGCCGACGTGCCGGCAGCGGCCTTGGCGGTCTTGGCGGACTGAGCGGGAGCGGCGGACTGGGCGAGCATCGCGGCCGGCGAGAACACAGCCAGCTGGCCCATCAGGTTCGGCGTAACGGAAGCGGAAGGCGTACCGGCCGGAGCGGCGGTCAACGGTTCAGCGAAAAGCGGAAGGGACGTAAGCAGTGCACCAGCAAGCGCAGCAGCGGCGAAAATTCGCTTTGTTGGCATGTGGGACAAATCCCTTTGCAGTTCGAGAGTTAGGCGACCGGAAGGTGGAGGCCCCGTGATGGTGGAGTGAACTTAGCAAAGGGATCTAGATCGTTTGTTCGGATGGGGTTAACTGAACTCCGTCGTTTCGAAAACTGGCACGGCCTATGCTTAGGTGATAACCGACTGATTTACAAATGAAAACTGTGTCAAATTGGTTACATATTGATCAATTAGTGAACTAATTATTCAATTCGGTACCGTATGTTTTGCGACTTACCTCACACCAAAAATGGCCGTGCCGACCCGGATCTCGGTCGCTCCCTCGGCGATGGCGAGGGGGAAATCGCCACTCATGCCCATGGAAAGTCGCGGCAAATCATGGCCCTGCACCTTGGCGGCATCACGCAATTCACGCAGCTGCCGGAAACAGGCCCGCACAGCCGCCGGGTCATCCGACTGCACCGCCATGGTCATCAAGCCCCGAACCTGCAAGCGGTCATAGGGACGCAAGGCATCGAGGATGGCCGGCAGCTGTTCCGGCGGCAGTCCGTGCTTGCTGTCCTCCGGCGAGGTCTTGACCTCGATCAGCACGTCGATGACGCGGTCTTCGATGTCCAGGCGACGCTGCAACGCGTCGGCCAGTTCAAGCCGATCCAGCGACTGCACTTCGCTGGCCAGCCGTGCCACGTCCTTCGCCTTGTTGGTCTGCAGGTGACCGATCACCACCCAGTCGATCCGCTCGCCCGCCAGCGCCTCTGACTTGCTGCGGATTTCCTGCACCTTGTTCTCGCCGAAGCGATGCAGGCCAAGCGCCATGGCCACGCGCACCACGTCGGGACCAAAGGTCTTGCTGACAGGAAGAATCGACACCTCGTCCGGATCACGCCCTGCCGCATGGCAGGCAGCATCCACACGAGAACGGACGGACGCCCAGTTCGCAGCAAGGTAGGAAAAATGGTTGGGAGCGTCGGTCATCGCCGGCAAACCTTTTGGATACCGCGCGGGCATGATCCCGATGGATGGCACACGCCCAAACGCATCGCCCCGGCGCGAAGCCGGGGCGGTGATCAATGTCAGGCCTTGGCGCCCTGTTCGTAGTGGCGGGCCACCACATCGGCGACCACCATCGACACCTTCTTGCCGGTGGGGATGTGCAGGAACTCGTTCGGGCCGTGCGCATTGGAATGCGGGCCCAGCACGCCGGTGATGAGGAACTGCGCCTTGGGGAATTTCTCGCCGAGCATGCCCATGAACGGGATGCTGCCACCCTCGCCCATGTAGGCGGCCGGTGCGCCGAAGTAGGTTTCGGAGGCCTTGGCCACGGCTTCTTCCAGCCATGCCGACAGCTGCGGTGCGTTCCAGCCGCTGCCGTCCTTCTCCAGCTTGAAGCTGACCTTGGCGCCGTACGGCGGGTCCTTCTCCAGCAGCTCCTTCAGGAACTGGCCGGCCTTGGCACCGTTGAGCGTCGGCGGCACGCGCAGGCGCAGCTTCACCGAGGGCTTGGGACGCAGCACGTTGCCGGCGCGTTCCAGCGGCGGCATGCCGTCGACACCGGTCACGGCCAGCTGCGGGCGCCAAGTGCGGTTGAGCACGAGCTCGGTCAGGTCTTCGGTGACCGGGTGCATGCCCTTCACGAATGGGAACTTGCTGTACACCTCCGTGCCCAGCACGTCAGCCGACTTCTTGGCCTGGTCGATGCGCTGCTGCGGAATGTCGACGTACAGCTCCTTCGGCTTGATCGTGCCGGTTTCCTGGTCTTCCAGGCGGCTCAGCAAGTCGCGCAGGATGCGGAAGCTCGACGGCACCACGCCCGACGCATCGCCCGAATGCACGCCCTCTTCCAGCACCTGCACGGTGAGCTCGCCGCCGGTCATGCCGCGCAGCGACGTGGTGAGCCACAGCTGGTCGTAGTTGCCGCAACCGGAGTCCAGGCACACGACCAGCGAGGGATTGCCGATGCGGTCGGCCAGGTGATCCACGTAGTACGGCAGGTCGTAGCTGCCCGATTCTTCGCAGGCTTCGATAAGGATGACGCAGCGCGCGTGCGGCACGCCCTGCTCATGCAGGGCCAGCAGCGCGGCGAGCGAACCGAAGATGGCGTAGCCATCGTCCGCGCCGCCGCGGCCGTAGAGCTTGTCGCCCTTGAGCACCGGCGTCCACGGGCCCAGGCCTTCGGCCCAGCCGGTCATTTCCGGCTGCTTGTCGAGGTGACCGTAAAGCACCACGGTGGCATCGCCCTTGCCCGGCACTTCGATGTAGATGAGCGGCGTGCGACCTTCCAGGCGCACCACTTCGAGCTTGGCACCCGGCAGCGACGACAGCTTGCTCTGGGCCCACGTCTCCATCAGCTTCACCGCGGCATCCATGTAGCCGTGCTCCACCCACTTGGGATCGAACATGGGCGACTTGTTGGGAATGCGGATGTATTCGACCAGCTGCGGCACGATTTCCTCATCCCACAGTCCGCTGATGAAACGATTGAGGCGGGCGGTATCCATGGGTGACTCCTGCAGCGTGGGGAAAGACCGACATTGTATCAGCCCGTGAAAAACGGCCTCCACAACGGACCCGCACACAGCGCTGACACGAAAAGCACGGCAATTCCCACGTGTCCAAGGCAGGCGTGCCGACTGTCCGAATAAGGCCCGACACGCGCAAAGTCGACGGGCGGCCGGGGAGCCGCTTCATCCACTTTCGGGGAGATATCCATGATCAAGAAGATCGCACTGTTGCTTTTGGCTGCCGCGCTGACCTGGCCGGTGTTTGCTGCCACGCCCGTCAACATCAACAAAGCCGATGCGGCCACGCTGGCCAGCTCACTGGATGGCATTGGCCCGTCGAAGGCTGCCGCCATCGTCGCCTACCGGGACGAACACGGCCCCTTCAAGAGCGCCGACGACTTGTCGCACGTGAAGGGCGTCGGCGCGGCCACGCTGGAACGCAACCGCAGCGCGATCCTGCTGGGCGACGCCTCGGAGCCGGCCAAGCCCGCCGCCAAGCCGGCTGCAGCGCCCGTTCCGGCCAAGGCCAAGGCCAAATCCGCCGGCAGCGCCAGCGAATAACCAAACTGCATCAATCGCTTGCGTTCACAAATGGCATCCGACGGGGTATGGAAACCCCGTTCGGATGCGCCTACACTCGCCCGCCTTGCCATCGGTTAGGGCTGACATGATTGTTCCGCGTTATTCCATAGCGCCGTCGAACATCGCTGGTGCGGGTCAGGGGCTGTTCCTTGAAGAAGACGTCTCCGCCGGACAGATCGTCACGGCACCGGACGCTATTGACCGCACCTACCGCTACGACGAACTCGTGAGTTCGCCGGAGCTGTCGGCCCAGCTGTATGCAAGCGCCCGTTGGTTCCAGGACCGTTACACCGTGTCCCCGGACTGGCCGGACGAATGTTTCGTCAACCACAGCTTCGAGCCCACGGGGCTGTGGCATCTGGGCTTCGTGTTCGCCGCTCGCGACCTGGCGGCAGGCACGGAGATAACGGTGGATTACCGCCACCTTTTGCCTCCGGGCGAGGAAGAGGTCTTCGTTGATGCTGCCACCGGGCAGCGCATCGTGGGCCTGCCATGGATCGAAAGCCTTCGGACGAGCACTCACGCTTTGGCGGCCCTGCTCGATGGCACCCGACTTGCTAGCTGAAGATCATGATCGACATACCTGTCATTGAAACGGCGCGCCTGCGCCTTACCGCCCTCGCCGAACGGCATTTCGACGACTACGCCGCGATGCTGGCGGACCCCGTCAGCACTCGCTGGATCGGCGATGGCCAGCCGCTGGACCGCACCAACGCCTGGCGTTCGCTTGCCATGCTGATCGGCCACTGGCAGCTGCGCGGCTACGGCATGTGGGCGCTGGAGCTGAAGGACACCGGGGAATTCATTGGCCGCGCCGGCCTGATGCGCCCCGAGGGCTGGCCGGACCTGGAACTCGGCTGGATGCTCAAGCCGGACTTCCGCCACCACGGCTACGCCACCGAAGCCGGCAGCGCCATCCTCGATTTCGCCTGGCACACGCTTGGCGCGCCGCGCGTGATCAGCCTGGTGAAGATCGGCAACGAAGCCTCCGACCGCCTGGCAGAACGACTGGGTGGCGAACACATCGACGACATGGATTTCTTCGGCGCACACAACCACGTGTTCGCCTACTACCCGCCCTGCCCCGAGAAACGGCGCGCCTGGGCATGAGCCAGCTCAGCCGACTGCCCGTCGACAGCCTGCAGGGCGCGCATTGCGCCAAGGGCACGGCGTTCATCACCCCGATCGCCTGCGGTCCGGATGACGATGCCTGGCAGTGGCAGATGACCATGATCGGCATGGAACAAGAGGTGGACTTCCCGGCACATGCTGACCTGCGTCGGCAGTTCGTGCCGCTGGACGCGCCCGTGGACATCGCCTTTCCCGATGGCCGTACCCAGCACGTCACGCGTTTCCAGATGACGCAGTTCGACGGCAGCAACGATCCGCAAGCCTGCCTGCCCACCGCGCCCACGCGCACCTTCAATCTCAAGCTGCGCGGCGACGCCCAGGGCGAACTCATCGCCCGTCCGTTGAATGGCGCCATGGTGCTGCTGGCACCGGCGGGCTGGCGCTGGTTCGTGCTGCTGTTGTCCGGCCGCGCCAACGTCATCGCCGATCACCGCTCCCAGCAGCTGGAAGCGAACGACATGCTGTGGATCGACCCGATCCCGAGCCACCCGATCCGTATCGAAGGTGGCGGCGAGATCGTGCTTGCGCGGATTCCCGCCTGACCCTTACAGGCTCGATCGACGTCCCATGCCCAGCGAACGGCCGACATCGGCCAGCGCGAACAGGCGTGCGATGCGCATCCAGCCCAGCGCCAGCACCACGAGCTGGGTAAGCAGGAAGGCGAACAGCAAGCCTTGCGTTCCCACCGCCAACGTCTGCACGCGAAGCAGGCCGAAACCCAGCGCGATGGCGAAGCCGATGGCCGTGACCAGCAGGTAGACGAACAGCGTCGATACAGGCCGCCTTAGCACCTGCAACAGCCCGCGCAGCAAGGCTACCGTCGCGGAGCGCAATCCCGTGTCCGTGATGAAAGCGGCGCGCGCCGATTCCACCCAAGCCTGTGCCAGCACGACGAGCAGCGCGGCAACGGCCAAGGCGATGTGCTGCGCCGCATCCGCCTGCGATTGCAGCACGGCCAGATCCTCGTGATCGTCGGCGCGGTCGAACCCCATCTGCACCAGCAACCCGGCAAGCACATACGGCACGACCGACCACAACGTGAGTCGGAACATGCGCCCGTATTCCGTCAGCCCGCCACGCAGCAAGTCGCCGAAGCCCAGCGTGCGACCGGCCCGTCCCATGGCGACAACCATGCCGTTGAGCCACGGCATCACGAGCAGCAAGAGCAACAGGCTGGCCAGACCGGCACCGTGCAGGACCGCGTGCTCGCGCGACAAAGCCATCACGGTATCGCTGAACATCAATCCGTCGAACCCGCGCGCCCAGGCATGCGCATGGGTGGAGCGATCCAGCAACGCCCCCAGCGCCTGCAACATGGGCAACGCGGCCACGGATGTGGTGATCAGCGTGGCCAGCAGCCATAGCAATAACAGGCGCCACTGGAAGGCAGTGAATGGCGCCATCATCACGGCACCGAAATCGACGCGACGAGAATTCTTGTAGGCCATTACAGCGTCACCAGCAAGGCGTAGAGGGATTGCATCAAGGCCGCAAAATCCGCGGTCCAGCGACGCGAGGCCGACGGATCGGTTTTCACCGAACGACTGTCGTTGAGCTTGTCGGCATCGAGCAGGATCTTTTGCTCGGGGTCCAACTCCGCCGACGCCACTTTGGACGGCCCCGTGAAGACGAAGCGCGCCCAGCGGCGGTCGTCATCCCAATGCACGTCTTCGTGGCTGCCATCGGCAAACGTGACACGCAGGATCTGCGGTACGCGCGCGCCCTCGCGAACGACCGTAACCGTGCCTCGCCAAGGAAAAGTGCCGGTCTTCTTTCCATCGGTGTCAGACGATTGCTTGTCCCAGGCATCGCGCTGCTTCTGCACCTGCTTGTCGCGATCGTCGGCCGTGAATTCGCTGCGCTCGCCCTGCTTCACCCAGCTACCGGCCAGTGGCAGTACTTCCTGGTTGTCGATGGATTCGATGCGGTCGTCGATGTGGGACGTGCCATAGACGAACTGGTCGAAAACCTCGTTCACCGCACGTGCGTTGCCCGATACATCGATCAACGTGGCGCGCAGGTCGGCCACGGACGGATGGCGGAAATGCCAGCGGCGGTAGTACTCGCGCATGGCACGCGCCATCACGTCGTGGCCAAGCCGCTCTTCCAGATCGTGCATGGCCGTGGCGGTGCGGGAGTAACCCGTGCCGTAGCTGGAACTGGAAAAGCGATCCCAGCTGTTCTGGCCCAGTGGATCGAAAGGATGCGACAGACCCGCATCCACGCGCTCGGAAACGAACACGTCCATCGATGGCGTGATGCCCGCGCGGCGCAGCCACGTGCCTGGGGTGAGGATGCGCTGGTTGCGTTCGCGCAGCATGCGCTCGTCCCAATACTCGTTGATGCCCTCATCGAGCATCGGCTCTTCGAATTCGTTCGAAGCGAGCAAGCCATAGAAGTAACCGTGGCCGAATTCGTGGATGGTCACGAAGTCGATGTTCCACTGGTCCATCGTGTCCTTGTCGATCTCCTTGTCGCCTTCGGCCGTGAAGAAGGTCGGGTACTCCATGCCGCCCGCTTCCTGTGCGTTGAACGGTGGCACCACGGCCGTCACCGTGTGGTACGGATAAGGACCCAGCGTGTTGGAGAAATAGGTCAGCGAATCCAGCGTGGCCTTGAGCACGGGCTTGGCGCTCGCCACGTATTCGGGCGGATAGATCACGCGTACGGCCACTTTCGGGCTGCCCGGGCCTTGCCAGTGGTCGTCCAGCGTCCGGTAACCCTTGGCCGCGACCCAGGCGAAGTCGTGCACGTCGTCCTGCACGAAGTGATAGGTGGTCTTGCCGTCCTGCTCCGTGGGCTCGTCCTGCTGCGCACCGACGGCACCGACGGTGTAGTCGGAAGGCACCGTCACGCGCACGTCATAGCTGCCGAAATCGGCATAGAACTCGCTGTTGAAATGGAATTCGTGCGCATTCCACTGCACCTGCGTGGCGCCCCGCTCGCCGGGCAGTTCAAGGACGGCGATCTTGGGAAACCACTGCGCGACAAGATTGAAATCGCCCCACCAGCCGGTGCGCTCCACCACGCGCGGCAGCTGGCTGATGAAGTCGATATCCAGCGTCAACGTGGCGCCCGGAAGCACGGGTTCGGCCAGGTCGATGCTGGCGACGGTCTGGTCGGTCGCCGGGCCGTCGTCCGGATGCACGAAGCTCCACTTCAGTGCGGCATTGCCCTGCTGCACGGACTTGAGGTCGATCCAGCCCCACTCGCCCTTTTTCAGCGCCGCGTTGCCGCGCGAATGACCATGCGCAGTGAGTACGTTGCGTTCGGTGAAGAACGTGCTGCCCTCGTTCTGGAAGGCATTGAGATACAGATGCAGGTAGATGCGGCTGACCGGCTGGTTGCTGCGGTTACGCCAGGTCAGCTGCTCGCTGCCGGTGACCGTGTGTTTGGCGGCGTCCAGTTCCGCGTCGATGCGGTAGCCGACCACACGATCGGACAACGTGGCCTCTTTGCCGGTACGAATACCGCCCCAGGCATCGGGCGCACTCGCCTCATGCGGTGCGGAGGCATGGGCCTTGGCAAGGGGAATGGCCACCGGAACCACCACGCTGGTCGCGGGTGCCGGAGTGGACGTAGTGGGCGCGGGCGCATTCTGCGCGGCGGCGACCGATGACACCATCAAACTGCAGGCCAGCAACCACCCACGGCGCGGCATGCCTTCCATCCGTATCCCCATGTAACCCTCCCCCGAAGGAACGCCCAGCCTGCGGCATCGGCGCATGGCCATCCTATAGGCCAAAGGTCACGGTGACTCAATAGACGTCGCGGCGATAGCGGCCTTGTTCACGCAGTTGTTCCACCACGGCATCGCCCAGCGATGCACGCAGCACCGCGTCCACGCCCGGTGCCATGCCGGCAAGGCTGCCGCAGACATAGATGGCTGCGCCCTGCGCCACCCATGTGCGCAAGGTGTCCGCGTGTTCGCCCAGGCGATCCTGCACATAGGCGCGCGTATCGCCTTCGCGTGACCAGGCAAGGTCAAGTCTTTCGAGCGCGCCTTGCGCCTGCCACCGCTGAATCTCGTCGCGATGGTAGAAATCGTGACCGGGTTGGCGTTCGCCAAACAGCAGCCAGTTGCGGTGATGTCCGGCGGCGATGCGCGCTTTCAACAGCGCGCGAAGACCCGCGAGCCCGGTGCCGTTGCCGATCAGCAGCAGCGGCCTATCATCGGCGGGCGCATGGAAGCCGGGGTTGGCGCGAATACGCAGCGCAATCTCGCCACCCAGCGGGGCATGCTGCGTGAGCCAGCCAGAACCGATGCCTGGCGAGCCATCCTCGCGATGCATGCGTCGCACGAGCAAATGCAGCGCGCCATCCGATGGCAACGAGGCAATGGAATATTCGCGATGCGGTAGCGGCTGCAGCGTGGCAACGACCTCTGCCGGCGACATGCCTTTTTCGATGCCATTGTCTGGAAGATGACTTTCAGCGAGCCATTCGCGCAACGACGCACGCCTTCCTTCGCGTTCGACCTGCGCATCGCCATCCATCGTCCTCGCGGCAAGCCAGCGTTCGACGTCGCTGGTTGCATGTCGCGGCCCGATCTCCACCAGGTCACCGGCCTGCCAAACGGCATCACCCTCATACGGACGCAAGGCAAGATGAAAACACGCACCACCAACACTGCCCGGGTTGAGCAGCGTGCGTTCCACGAGTCGCCAGCGCTGATATTCCGGCGGCTGCCAATCCGGCAGTTCGACGGCACCTGACAAGACGGCGAGATGGTGCTGCCAATGGCGCAAGGCCGCCGCGTCGCCGTTGTCCACTTCCACCGGATCGAACAGCGGCGCCGCACCGCTTTGCTGCAACCAGTGTTGCAACGCGCGGCCGAAACCGCAGAAATCCTCGTAATCGCTGTCGCCCAACGACAGCAAGCCATAGCGCAGCCCTGCCAAGGCTTGCGGTGCACGCATGGCCTGCATCACGAAACGTGCAGCGCTGTCCGGCGCATCGCCTTCGCCTGTCGTGCTTGCCACGAAAAGCACGCGATCGGTGACAGCAAGCATCGCTACATCCAACTGGCCCAGTTCAATCAGACTCACCGAGGTGCCTGCCTTTTGCAGGCTATGTGCCGTCTGTTTCGCCCATTGCTCGGCGGTGCCGGTCTGGCTGGCGTACGCAACCAACAGCGCTTGCTGCGATGACTGGGCCGATGGCTCAAACACCACCGATGCACCAGCAGCACGACGACGATGCCATCCGAGCCCAACCGTAAAGGCAGCCCACACCAGCAGCACGGCGGCAGCGGCCAGCTCATGCGAAGCGCGTGGCACCACCCAGTCGCCATCTTTCGCATGCCACATCATCAGGCCGCCAATCATCAGCGCCAGCAGCACCCACAGCACCACATTGCCCCAGGCGGGGCGCGGCAACGACACGGCAGAGGTGGCGCTCATGACGCCAGCGCTGCCTCGAAAGCAGGTGACAGGCGTTCTTCCAGGCCGTTCGTACCGCGCAGGATGAACATCACCGCGAGTCCGCGTTCGCTTGCATAAGCGAGGCCTTTTTCGGGCCCGAGCACCGTCATCAACGTGCCCATGGGATCGGCACTCATGGCATCCGCCGCGAGCACGCTCACCGACGCCACGGTATGAGGCACGGGCCAACCGGTGTGCGGATCGATGTGATGGGAATACGTGGTGCCATCGGCTTCGAACTGGCGGCGATAGTCGCCCGAGGTAGCGATGGCACGTCCGCTGAGGCACACCACCTGGCTCAACTGGTCGGCATGTTGCACAGCGCCCAGGGCAGCACCGGGACGTTCGATGCCGATGCGCCACGGCGACCCATCCGGCTTTCGACCCTTGCCCTTCAGTTCACCGCCGACCTCGACCAGCCAGGCTTCAATGCCCAGGCCATCGAGATGGCGACCGAGCAGATCGACGCTGTAACCCTTCGCCACCGAGGACAAATCCAGGTAGATGCCACCCGGTTGATACACGCCATGCGTGGCGGCATCCAGCTTGATGTGCCACCAGCCGATGCGTGCCCGCATGGCATCGATGGATTCGCGCGATGGCGGCTCATGCTGCATCGCTGCGGGGCCGAAGCCCCACAGATTCACCAACGGCCCCACCGTGGGGTCGTAGGCACCCTCGCTGTCACGTGCCACGTGCAGTGCATGCCTGACCACCTCGAAGCATTCGGCAGGCATCACATGCCAGGTGCCCGCCGGTGCGGCGTTGAAACGTGACAGCGCGGAAGCGGGCTTGTACGTGCTCATCTGGTCATCGACCAGATCGAGCACGCCTTGTATGCCCTGTGCGCACGACGCGAGCGACAAGCCTGCCGGCATCACGGCGCGCACCGACCAGAAGGTGCCCATGGTTTCGCCCTGTACGGATTGCACGGCGACGTAACTCATGGGCAACTCAGTTCGCGGAGGGGAACCACGCCGCGCATTACTGCGGCAGCACTTCCAGCGTGGCGGCGTACGAAAGACGACGCACCTTCGCCTGCTTGATGCTGCTCTTGTCGTCCTGCGTGCTGGCGTTCACCCAGTACATGCCGGCATGCGGCCAGGTGATGTTGAACTTGCCGTCCTTGTCAGTGGTGACGTCGATTTCTTCGGGCGCATTGCGGTAACGCGTTTCGCCGGCAATCGCCATCACCTTCAGGTTGGACGCCGGCTTGCCGTCGATCAGCAGCTGGAACGTGGCGGCTTCGCCCGAGGCCAGGTCGGTGACGTTGGTCACCGGCACCAGCTCAAGCCCCTTGCCGCTGGGCTTGAGTGCACCGTTGCTGGGCTTGCCGTTGGTGACGAACGTTTCCACGCGACTGATCGACTCGGACACTTCGACGTTCTTCGCATTGGACGGAATCTGCTTGGACAGGTCCGCCGCATCGCCACGCCAGCGCTTCTTCTGGCCGTCCACTTCATAGTTGGCGAACAGGCCACCGTTCACCGCGGCGATCTTGTACGTGCCGGGCTGGGTCAGATGCACGTCGAACGTGCTGCGGTACTGGCCCGTCAGTGCGTTCTCGGCTTTGGCCGTCTGGCCGTCCGGTGCGGTGATCGTGACGCGGTCCAGCGCCACCGGCATATGGTCGGGATAGAACAGGTCGTTGGACACGGCGGCATCCACCGTCACCCAGGGATCGTTGCCCGACACGTTGGTGGCCGAGGGCACCATCCACATCTTGTGTGCCTGCGCCGAGAGCGGCAGCACCAATGCCAGCGCGAGCGCGCCCCACTTCATGGAATGCTTGATCATGATGTTGTCTTCCTTCGATTACGGGGCGAGATCGACCTTGACGGCACCCAGCTCGGTGCTGCCCTGGCCAGACAGTTGCTGCGGCGCAGTGGCAGGCCAGGTGAACGGCACGCGCACCACTTCGCGGCCTCCGGTTTCACGTGCGGCTTCCACCACCAGATCGTATTTGCCCGGGGCCAGGTCACCCAGCGGCGCCTTGCCTTCGTGGAAATTGAGCTTCTGGTCGCCGGCCGGACGCGTTGCGCCGGACACGCCGTCCACCGGCATCTGCAGCTCGCGGCCACCGCGGCGCCACCACTGGCGCAGCTCGGGCAGCCACTTGGTGCCGGCACCTTCCTTCGATTCCTTCTGCGCATACCACACAGCCAGTTGCGCGGCGACGGAATGGTCTTCGCGCTCCACCCACACGGCGGTGTACGGGCGGTGGTACTCCGCCACATTGAGCTGCGGAATCTGCACGGTGACGTTGAGGTCCGCAGCCACGGCAGGCGTGGCGAGCAGGAGCGCGGGGAGAGTCAGGGAAATGCGGCGCATGGTTTCCTCGAATGGCGGCGAGAAGAAATGGGAAGAACGTGGCAAACGTTGAACGGCGCACGGCGGGCGACGGTGATCTTCACGCGCGCGCCCTCACCTTTCATGTCAGTGGATGAACAACAGCGCGAGCACCAGCGGCAGCACCAACCCGAACGCCACCAGCGGCCAGGTCGCGCCGCGCTGTGCGGCATGCATCTTCAACAGCAACAGCCCGGTGATCGAAAAGATCACGCAGGCCAACGCAAACACATCGATGAACAAGCCCCACGCCGGTCCCGCGTGGCGGCCTTTGTGCAAATCATTGAGATAGGCAATGACGCCACGCGACGTGCGCTCGGCTTCCACCTTGCCGGTTTCGCGATCGATGCTTACCCACGCGTCGCCACCGGGGCGCGGCATGGAAATGTAGATTTCGTCCGACCAGTCGCCCGTGCGGCCGGCAACGTCGAAACCCAGCGAGGACGAAACCCAGTCGGCGACGGCACCGGGCAATGCGACGCCCTTGCGTTCGTCGTCGCCCGCGACGGCCTTGAGCAGCGACGCGGGCAATTGCGCGCTGCGATGCACGGTGGTCGCCTGCGCCTCGATCTGGCCGGCATGGTTGAGCGTGAAACCGGTGATGGCAAACAGCAGCATGCCCACCAGGCACATGGCCGAGCTGATCCAGTGCCACTGATGGAGCTGCTTGAGCCAGAACGAACGGCTCGATCCCATCTTGCTGTTGTGCGAGCGCGCCGCTGATTCCATGCCTGTCTTTCAGGGATTCTCGAGGGTGGTGCCGGCGCCATGTGGAAGGGCGGCGCATGCAACCGAGTCGCGCGCCCGCTGTCTCAACCCGTGCCGGAGCGCTAAGCTGCCACATCGCGGGCGGCCTGTTCCTGACACAAGCCGGGATGGTGCCACAAATGAGAATCACTCGCAATTCAATCACACTGAGCGACGCGCTTCCCCAAGCGCCGGTATACCGCCCTCTCTGGAACCCGACATGCGCATCCTGATTGCCGAGGACGACCCCTCCATTTCCGCCGGTGTCAGCGCCGCGCTGCGCCAGGGTGGCCACGCGGTGGACAGCGTGACGGATGGCGCCAAAGCCGACGCCGCACTCCGCGACACACCGTACGACCTGCTCATACTCGACCTTGGCCTGCCCAACCTGGACGGCGCCGACGTGCTGCAACGCCTGCGCAAGCGCGGCACCGGTTTGCCGGTGCTGGTGATCACCGCGCGCGAAGGCCTGCGCGAGCGCGTGCGCGTGCTCGATCTGGGTGCCGACGACTATCTGGTGAAGCCCTTTGCGCTGGCCGAGTTCGAAGCGCGTGTACGCGCCCTGCTCCGCCGCTACACCTCGCAGGGTGCGCCCGAACTCACCATGGGTCGCCTGCGCCTGGATCTTCCCGGACATCGCGCATGGATCGACGACAAGCCGCTGGAACTCACCGCGCGCGAGTTCGGCCTGCTTGAAGCGCTGGCGGCCCGCCCGGATCGCGTCACCAGTCGCGCGCAACTCGTCGAAGCGCTTTGCAGCTGGGACGAAGAACTCACCGACAACGGCCTGGACATCGCCATCTATCGACTGCGCCGCAAGCTCGCCGACTCCGGCACGCAGGTGCGCACCATCCGCGGCCTGGGCTACCTGCTCGAAGAAGCGAAGGAAGGCAAGGAAACCAAGGCATGAGTCCAGCACCGGCACAGGGGGACTCCTGGCTCTACAGCATGCTTGAGCCCGATGGCCGGCCCAGCCTGCGCCGTCGCCTGCTGTCCTCGCTGCTGGTGCCGCTGATGATGCTGCTGGCGGTGGAGAGCCTGATCACCTACGGCGGCGCGCTCATCTATTCCAACCACGTGCACGACCGCGACCTGGGCGACGACGCCATGACGCTCGCGCAGATGCTGAGCCAGGAAGACCTCGGCGGCCAGATCTCCCCCCAGGCGCGCTTCCTGCTCGAATACGCCCCGGAAGGCCACAACTACTTCAACGTCAGCAGCCAGAAGCACGGCCTGCTTGCCGGCACCGCGGAACTGCAGCCCGCGCCGTTGAGCGGCGCCAGCTCCGATGGCGAACCGGCACTCTTCACCACCTCGCTCTACACGCCCACGCAGAAGTACCGCGAACTGCGCGCCGCCACGGTGCGCATTCCCAACCTGCAAGACCCGACGGATCAACTCACCGTCACCATGGCGGAGACGTTTCACGATCGCCACCAGCGTGCGCGCGAAATCCTCTTGCTGAGCATTCCGGCCCAGGCACTGCTGATCGCCAGCGTGTTCTTCCTCGTGCTGTATGGCGTGCGCGTAGGCCTGCGCCAGATCGATCCGCTGACGGCCCGCCTCGCTTCGCGCGAGCACGATCTCGCTCCCATCGGCGATGCCGATGTGCCGGTGGAAATCCTGCCGCTCACGCGCACCATCGACGGTTTGTTCGCTCGCCAACGCGGCATGCTGGCTTTGCAGGAGCGTTTCATCGCCGACGCCGCGCACCAGTTGAAGACACCGCTTGCCGGCTTGCGCGTGCACGTTGAGCGCGCGCAGATCGATCCGAGCAAGGAAACGGTGACGGATGCGCTTCAGCACATTCTTCGCCTTACCCAGCGAGCCAGCCGTACGTCCAGCCAGTTGCTGGCGCTTACGCGGGCGCAGTCACCCGAGCTCAGCGAAAGCTCTCCCACGTGCCTGCTCGATCTTGCCCAGCTGATTCCCGAACTGCTGAGCGTGCGCGTACACGACGCCATCGCCGCCGGCGTGGACCTGGGTTACGAGGGCCCTTCCGGCCCGGTCTGGATCGATGGCGATCGTTTGTCGCTGCAGGAAATGCTCGACAACCTGATCGACAACAGCATGCGCTACGCCGGACGAGGCAGCATCCTCACGGCGGGCGTATCGGTGTTCAACAACGAGCCCTGCATTTTCGTCGAGGACAACGGCCCGGGCGTACCGCCGGCCTTTCTCGACCGCCTGGGCGAACGTTTCTTCCGCGTGCCCGGCATGACCGAAGAAGGCACCGGGCTGGGTCTGGCCATCGTGCAACGCATCGCCGAGCGACATCGCGCCAGCGTGCGTTATCTCAACGGCAGCGCAGGCGGACTTCGCGTGGAAGTGGTGTTCCCGCCGGCGCGGACCTCAAAGAACGGCGCGTGAGTGTGGGAGCGCACCCTGTGCGCGACGGCGACAGTGTTGACTGAGGCAGTCGCGCACAGGGTGCGCTCCCACAAAGAGCTCCGGCTCCGCACAAAAAAATACGGCGACGCAATCGCGCCGCCGTTGTCACACTTCCCCTGCATGGGAACCACTTGAGACAAACCGTTGAAGCAACGCCGCGGGGCTTTCACCCCGCGGCGCCTTGATGCATTACATCGCCTTCTTGGCCTTGGTGATCAGCTGGTCGAGCAGCGAGATGGCCAGGTCGATTTCTTCGTGCGTGATGTCGAGCGACGGCGCGAAGGTGATGACGTTCTTGTACCAACCGCCCACGTCGAGCACCAGGCCGATCTTCTTGCCGTTGTGCTCCAGGTCGCCGGCCAGGCCGATGTCGACCATCTTGTCCAGCAGTGCCTTGTTCGGCGTGAAGCCGTCGTCGGTGCAGATTTCCGCACGCAGCGCGAGGCCCAGGCCGTCCACGTCGCCGATTTCCTTGTGGCGCTTCTGCAGATCCTTCAGCGCTTCCAGGAAGTGGGCGCCCTTCTTGGCGACCGAGGTTTCGTAATCCAGCTCGTAACCCATCTTGATCACTTCCAGACCCAGCGAGGTGCCCAGCGGGTTGGAGTTGAACGTGGAGTGCGTGGAGCCCGGCGGGAAGATGGTCGGGTTGATCATCTCTTCGCGCGCCCACAGGCCCGACAGCGGGTTCAGGCCGTTGGTCAGCGCCTTGCCGAAGACGATGGCATCCGGCGTCACGCCGAAGTGCTCGATCGACCACAGCTTGCCGGTGCGCCAGAAGCCCATCTGGATTTCGTCGACCACCATCAGGATGCCGTACTTGTCCAGGACCTTCTTGAGGTCCTTGAAGAAGTTGCGCGGCGGAATGACGTAGCCGCCGGTGCCCTGGATCGGCTCGACGTAGAACGCGGCGTATTCAGCCTGATTGACCTTGGGGTCCCACACGCCGTTGTATTCGGTTTCGAACAGGCGCTCGAACTGGCGCACGCAGGCGTCCGAATACTCATCCGGCGTCATGCCCTTCGGGCGACGGAACGGATACGGGAACGGGATGAACATCGCGCGCTCGCCGAAGTGGCCGAAACGACGACGGTAGCGGTAGCTCGACGTGATGGACGAAGCGCCCAGCGTACGGCCGTGGTAGCCGCCCTCGAAGGCGAACATCAGGCTCTTGCCGCCGGTGTAGTTGCGCACCAGCTTCAGCGAGTCTTCCACCGCCTGCGCACCGCCGACGTTGAAGTGCACGCGACCCTTCAGGCCGAACTTCTGCTGCGCGTCGACCGCAATGGTCTTGGCCAGCTCGATGCGGGTCTGGTGCAGGTACTGCGAAGCCACCTGCGGCAGCACGTCGATCTGGTTCTTCAGCGTGTCGTTCAGACGCTTGTTGCCGTAACCGAAGTTCACGGCCGAGTACCACATCTGCAGGTCGAGGAAGCGCGTGCCGTTGGTGTCGATCATCCAGCTGCCTTCACCGTGGCGGAAGATCTTCGGCGGATCGACGTAATGCACGGTGTCGCCAAAGGAACTCCACTCGGCCTCGTCGGCCAGCAGCTGCTCGTCGGGAATTACAGCGCCCGCGGCGTTCTTATCAAATACGTTCATTGGTAAATCCAGAGACGATCAAAAATGAGAAGGGGCTTTGCTCGTTAGAGCGCAGCGACAGCCGCAGCAGGCTCGCCCGGCGTGTGCTCGGCCAGCAGGCTGCCGTCCAGCAGACGGGGCAGCAGTTCCAGCGCATCCTCGAAGCCGGTGATCGGCACGTACGGGATGCCGGCGGCGCGGCAGTGTTCGATCAGGCGATGCTTGGCGAACACGAAATCGACGCGGTCGGCGGCGCAGAAGTCCGACGCACCGTCGCCGATCAGCAAGGTCTTCGCACCGTTCTTGCTGGCCTGCGCGGCCACGGCGCACTTGCACGTACCGCTGCGGCAACCCTCGGCCTGGAACGGCGAGGTGAGCTGCCACTGACGCGGCGGCGTGGCCGGCGCGAGGTGGTTGGCAGCCAGCGGCAGATCGTCCAGGCCGTAACGGCCAAGGATCTTGTGGATGGCGTAATCGAGCCCGTCGCTGACCACGCGCAGCGGCGTGGAAAGCTCGCGCGTCTTGGCCACGAAGGCCGGGAACGCGTGGTCGATCCACAGCGACGAAAGATGCTTGTCCAGCTCGTCCTGGGTCATGTCCAGCAGGCCAACCTGCCCGGTCATGCATTCGCGCGAGCCGATACGGCCGGCGCGCCAGTCCTGCTCAAGGGTTTCCCAGCCCGGACGGCCGAAACGGTCGAGCAACGAGTCGATCACGTCTTCGACGGAGATGGTGCCGTCGAAGTCGCAGAGAATGGTCCAGCCAGTCACCAGGTGAAACTCCGCTTATGCAGTTTGGTGACAAGCCTAGGGAGGCACCCCTTTCGGCCTCCTTTCTTTCCGAAAGATACTGCGTAAACGTCCTGAACGATGGACCGGCAAATCCGACGGCGTATAAGCATGCCGAAGGGTACGTCCGGTATCCTTACTCGTTCTCCGTCTCAACGTGTTCTAAACTGCAGGAATTTCGTGCTTCAGCGTCGAAACAACCCGGATTTGTTGAACATGGAAGCTACACCACGCCGGGGTCGTCATCTGCTCGTCAGCAGTCTGCTGGCGTGTGGACTTGCGATACTCGCCGGTTGCTCCGTGGCGCCCCTGCCGGAGCTCAAGCCGAACGTGCCCGAGACCTGGCGCAATGCGCCTGCCGGCGTCGCCCCACCGTCGGCGGACCTCCACGGCTGGTGGCAGGCGCTGGGTGATCCCGCCCTGGACGATCTGGTCCAGCGTGCGCTGCAGAACAACCTCGATGTGGCGCAGGCCGCCGAGCGCGTGCGCGCCGCGCGCATCCAGAACCGGCACTCCCACGACCCCTATCTGCCTTCGCTGCACGGTCGCACCAACGATGTGATCGACCCGGACACCACGGCGTCGTATTTCGTCGTCGGCTTCGATGCCGTGTGGGAGCTGCCCCTGTTCGGGGCCTGGCAGAGCAGCAAACGCGTGGCGGCAGGACAGGAAGGCCAGGCCAACGCGGCCTTGCGCGGCGCGCAGGTATCGCTGGTGGCCGAGGTCAGCCGCCGCTGGATCGAACTGCGCACGGCGCAGGAGCAGGCCCGGCTGCTGGGCGCCGTGCGTGACGCACAGCAGGAGCGGCTCAAGCTGTTGCAGGTGCGCGCGCAGCTGAAGCTGGTGCCGCCCGTCGAAGTGGCCAAGACCCAGGCCGAGCTGGCCCACACCGAGGCCGCCCTGACCGAACCGCAGCAAGCCATCAATGCCAGTGCCCAGCAATTGGCGGTGCTGCTGGGGCAGCCCGAGCCCGATCCCGCATGGCTCACGCCCGGCCCCCAGCCGCGCCTGGGTGCATGGCAGCTCGCCACCGCGCCCGCCGACATGCTGCGCGCACGGCCGGAAATCCAGAGCGCCGAAGCCGACGTGCTGCGCGCGGCGGGCGAGCTGGGCATGAGCCGCGCGGAGATCTACCCGCATATCGGCCTCGGTGCGTCGTTGCAATGGTCGGCGAACATCCTGTCGAACTATCGCGTGCACACGGGCGAGGCCATCTCCTCGTATGGTCCGATCCTGGACGTGCCGTTGTTCGACTGGGGCCAGCGCGTGGCCGCTGCGCACGTGAAGGATCACGAACTCAAGGCCGCGGTGTACGCCTATCGCCAGGCCGTGCTGCAAGGCGTGGCCGAAGCGGAAACGGCCATGGGCGACCTGGAGCAAACCCGTATTCGCGAAGAAGCGCTGCAGCGCGCCAGCCAGGCTGTCGATACCAGCATGGCCGCGCTGCGCAAGCGCGCGGAACTCAACCTGGGAAGCAACCTCGACGTGCAGGAAGGCCTGATCGAAAACCAGCGCACGCAGATCGAGCTGGTGGGCGCCATCGCGCAGCGCGACCTCGCCTATGTGGCGCTCTACAAGGCGCTCGGCGGCGCACCGTTGCCGCCGCCCCCTTCCCCGGCACCCGCGCCGGCAGCCGGCGGCGCCGACTGATGGTCGCGCTCGCCCGCAAAACCCTCATCTACGAATGGCGCCGCTTCCTGCCCGCCATTCTCGCCGTGGGCTTCGCCGGCCTGCTGCAGTTGCTGCAGGCGGCCCTGGTGCTCGGCATCTTCGGCAGCGCCAGCGTCTACATCACCGGCTCGTCGGCGGATTTGTGGGCGGGTTATCCCGGCACGCAAAGCGTCAACCTGGGTCGCTCCATCGATTCGGGCGTGGAAATGCGCCTGCGCATGGACCCGGCCGTGACGGCCGTGGAACCGTTCCACTGGGTGGATGCCGACTGGCGTGGGCCCAGCGATACCGGCGGCGTGTCGGTGTTCGTCTCCGGCATCAACGCACGTCCCGACGGCCTGATGTTCGCGCACGCGCTGCCCCTCGCGTTGCGTGCGCGGCTCAACGAACCCGATGCGGTGATCGTGGACAAGGCGGACCTGGACAGCCTGGGCGTCAGCGTGGGCGACAGTGCCGTGATCAACGGCCATCGCGTGCGCGTGGTCGGCGTGAGCAGCGGGTTGCGCGCACTCGGTGGCGTGAACGTGGTGGCCTCGCTCGCTACTGCGGCCGAGCTGGATACCGACCCGTCCAACGCCAGCCGCATGACCTATTTCGTGGCAAAGCTGCGCGATCCCTCGCAGGCCGACGACGTGGCCGCACGGCTGCGCGGCAACAGCGCCTTCGGCAAGTACGACGTGTGGACCGCGCAGGACTTCGCACGCCGCTCGCAGCTCTACTGGATGTTCGACACCGGTGCCGGCGCCGGCGTGCTGTTCCTCGCCGGCATCGTGTTCCTCGTGGGCGCCGTCATCACCAGCCAGACGCTGGTCGCCGCCGTGATCGGCTCGGTACGCGAATACGCCACGCTCAACGCACTGGGCGTGGGCGTGGGCGCGCTGCGAAAGGTGGTGATGGAACAGGCGTTCTGGGTGGGTGCGCTGGGATTGATCGGCAGCATCGTGCTGGGCGCCCTGGCCTTCGTACTCGCGCGCAGCCGCAGCGTGCCGGTGGCGCTGGACCCATGGGCCACGCTCGCCTGCCTTGCGCTGGGCATGGGCCTTGCCATCGTGTCGGGCCTTGCTGCCATGCGCAGCCTGCGCCGCGCCGATCCAGCCACGTTGCTGAGGTAAGCGATGAGCGCGCAACCGAACATGATGCCGTCGATATCGCTGCAGGCCCGCAACGTGGCCAAGTCGTTCACGTCGGGCAAGATCAGCCACACCGTGCTGCACGACCTGACGCTGGACGTGCGCGCGGGCGAACTCACGCTCATCTCCGGTCCATCCGGCTGCGGCAAGAGCACCCTGCTCGCCATCCTCAGCGGCTTGCAGCGCCCCGATGGCGGACACGTCACCGCGCTGGGCCAGGATCTTGGCGTGCTCGGCATGCGCGAGCTGGAACGCTTCCGCCTGCTGCATACGGGTTTTGTGTTCCAGGGCTTCAACCTGTTCCCGGCGCTCAACGCGCTGGAGCAGGTGGAACTGCCGCTGAGCTACCTCGGCCTGGCTCCCGGCGAAGCGCGCCGCCGCGCCATCGCATCGCTGGAAGAAGTCGGCCTGGGACCGCGCATGGACCTGCGTCCTTCCGAGCTCTCCGGCGGCGAGAAACAACGCGTGGCCATTGCCCGCGCGCTGGCCAAGGAGCCCGGCCTGCTGTTCGCCGACGAGCCCACCAGTGCGCTCGACGCGGCCAACGGCCAGATCATCATCGACATCCTCCATCGCATCGCGCGCACCCACGGCACCACCGTGCTGTGCGTCAGCCATGATCCGCGCCTGGTCGGTCACGCGGACCGCGTGCTCGCCATGGAGGATGGCCGTATCCTTAGCGACCGTGTGCCCTCCCCGGCGTCGACGACGTCAGGGCACGAGGAACCCACTGCATGACCCTGCGTCCGCTCTATTCCCTGCTTGCCCTGGCACTGGTCGTACCGGTGCTCGTTGGCTGTTCGCACGACAGCGACCAGGCCAGCACGCAGGCAACGCCCGCCGCCACTTATGCAGCCGTGGCGCGTGGGCGCGTGGACATCGAAGGCGGCCTGCTCAAGCTCAGCATGCCGCGTGAAGGCGTGGTGGCAGACATCAAGGTGCGCGAGGGTGATCACGTGCACAAGGGTCAGGTGCTGGCCGTGCTCGACACGCGCCCTGCCGAACTCGCCGTCAGCGCCGCCGATGCCGAACAGAAGCAAGCCAAGGCGCAGGGCAACCTGCTCGAAGCACGCCTGAAGGCAGCCCAGCAGCGCGCCACCCGCCTGCAGGCTGCCGCAGCGGCCGGCGCAGGCGATGGCCAGAGCGCAGACGACGCAAAAGACGCCGCCAACCAGTTGCAAGGCGAGCTCGACAACGCACGCGCTGCCGAAGCCATGGCTGCGCAGAAGTTGACGGCCGCACGCTATGAGCTGGCACAGCGCAGTCTCGTCGCACCGGTAGATGCCCAGATCGTCGAGCGCGACATCCAGCCCGGCGCCACCGTGTCGCCGCAAGGTGGTGCTGCGTTCGTGCTGCTGCCGGAAGGTGCCCGCATCGTGCGTGCGGAACTCAACGAATCGTTTGTCGGCGCCGTGCACGAAGGCATGCATGCCGAAGTAGTGGATGACAGCGGCAGCGGCGTGCCCATGCTCGGCGCACACGTGCAGCGCATCGGTACCGTGTTCGGCCCGAGCGCACTGGAAGAAGATCCGCTGATCCGCGCCAACACGCGCACGGTGGAATGCGTGCTGGTGTTCGACGAAGCACCGCCGCCGTCGCTGCGCATCGGTCAGCGCGTGATCGTGCAGTTCGGCGACGCCAAGGGAGTTCGCGCCAAGCCTGGCGCGTAGTCTTCGCCGGCATGGTGTCGAAGCGTTCCCGTCTGGCCCGCGCAACCGCGCTGCTGTCCGCCTGCCTGCTTGCCGGCACGGCCATCGCGGATGACGCCACCACTGACGATCGCAACATGATCTTCGGCGCCGGCGTTCAACGCATGCCCGCGTGGCTCGGCTCCAGCGATCACCGCAACCAGCCTGTGCCGTACATCGATGCCGAGTTGCCGTGGCACATCACCGTGTCCATGCTCGACGGCCTCACCATCGATTTCATCCATAGCGGCAACTGGCGCGGCGGCTTCTACGGCAATTACCTGTGGGGTCGCACCCACGACGAACTCGGCCCGCGCCTGGGCGGCATCATGGATTCGCTGTCACCGCGCCTGCAGGGCGGCGGCTATCTCGAATACCAGTTCACCAAACCCTTCAGCGTCGGCGGCAACCTCTCGCACGACACGCAAGGCGCGGGCGCGTACCTCAACCTGTACGCGGACTACGACCTGCCCGCCATCGGCTACTACAACCACGCGCTGGAACTGCAATGGCAAGCCATGAACGGCGCCGCCATGAATCGCTTCTTCGGCGTGTCACCGGAACAGGCCGCCAAACTCGGCACCACACCGTGGTCGCCCGGCGCCGGCAGCCAGCAGATTTCGTTCGAATACGACGCCTACATGCCCACCAGCGTGCACACCGGCGTCGCCGTGGCGATCAACTATGCGCGCCTGCTCGGCGACGCCGACAACAGTCCGCTCGTGCGTCACTTTGGTTCGGCGAACCAGCTCACCACGACGCTGGCGTTTGTCTATCGGTTCTGACGCCGAACCACGCGGCGTCACTCAACGATCGTCGCGCGTCCAGATTTGGCCGTCCACTTCGTGCACGGGGAAACTGGCGATGGGTTCGTAGGCCGGTGGGCAAGTGACGGCGCCGGTGCGCACGTCGAAACGCGCGCCGTGCCGCGGGCATTCCACTTCGAAACCATGCACGTCGCCGCCGGCGAGTTCGCCGCCATCATGGCTGCAGATGTCTTCGATGGCGTAGAGGTCGCCGTCGATGTTGTAGACGGCGATGGCGGTGTCGCCGTCCCAGACGACCTTGTATTCACCGGGCAGCATTTCGCTGCGGGTGCCCACGAAAATCCAGTCGGCGAGGTTCATGCGGTCTCCCCGCCCAGGGCCTTGGTGAGATAGACGAAGCGCAGGTCGTCGCGACGCGGCACGCCGAAGCGTTCGTTGCCATAGGGGAACGGTACCGTGTCGCCGGTGAGTCGATAGCCACGACGCTCGTACCACGCGATCAGATCGGCGCGCTGTTCGATCACCGTCATGCGCATGGACGGCACCTGCCAAGTGTCGCGCGCCACGCGCTCCGCTTCCGTCAGCAGCGCGCGGCCAAGGCCACCCATCTGCTTGTCCGGGTTCACGGCGAACATGCCGAAGTAACCCGCGCCGCCCTGCCGTTCGATATGGCAACACGCCAGCAGCTCGCCTTCCTCTTCTGCCAGCAGCACAAGGCTTCCATCGCGGCCGATCAGCTCGAGCACGTTCTCGGCATCGGTACGCTGGCCGTCAAGCAGATGAGTTTCGGTGGTCCAGCCGCGCTGGCCGGATTCGCCGCGATAGGCCGATTCAACCAAGGCCACGATGGCGGGCGTGTCGGCGGCAGTGGCCGTTCGATAGGCAGGGGCAGTAAGCATCCGCGCATGATACCGCCCTGCCCGGCGCCATACCGAACAATGACCTTCGACACTGTCGGCTGACTGACGTGGCTGCCTAGCCTGTGGATTGGGGTTCGCTGCCCCGCGTACAGACCGGATGCGCGCATCGCATCCCCAAGGGAGAATCCATGAAGAACCGCATTGTGAAACCGCTCGCGCTGGCCGTGGGCCTGGGCCTGTGCACGGCCGCGCTGGCTGCACCCAACGGCTCGTTCGACGTGAAGGAGCTCGACACGAGCAAGAACGTGTGCAACGACTTCAACGGCTTCGTCAATGCGAAGTGGCTTGCCGCCAACCCGATTCCTGCCGACCGCACACGCTGGGGCTCGTTCGACGCATTGCGCGAGGACAGCCTGAATGTGCAGCACGGCATTGTAGACGGCGCCGCGAAGAATGCCGCCACCGCCGCGCCGGGCTCCATCGAGCAGAAGATCGGCTATTTCTACGCGTCGGGCATGGATGAAAGCGCCATCGAGAAGGCGGGCTTCGATCCGATCAAGCCGGAACTGGCACGCATCGATGGCATCAAGAACAGCAAGGATGTCGTTGCCTACATCACCGACAGCTACGCACGCGGCAACCCGGTGACCTTCCGTTTCTACGGCAACGCCGACTTCAAGGATTCCAGCCGACAGATTGCCTACGCCAACCAGGGCGGCCTGGGCCTGCCGACGGCGGATTACTACAGCAAGCCGGACTTCGAAAAGATTCGCACCGAATACGTGGCGCACATTGCGCGTACGCTGCAGTTGACCGGCGTGAGCGAGGCCGACGCGCAGAAACAGGCCAAGGCCGTGATGGCGTTCGAGACGCGCCTTGCTGCGGCATCGCTGGTGCCCACCGAGTTACGCCAGCCGGAGAACCGCTATCACTACGTCAGCATCACCGATGCCGACAAGGTAACGCCGCACTTCGAATGGGCTGCGTTCTTCAAGGCACAGGGCGCCGACGTGAAGGATGGCTTCTCCCTGTCGCAGCCGAAGTATTTCGCCGAGTTCGACAAGATGCTGGCCGACGTGCCGGCAAGTGACTGGCAGGCGTACCTGCGCTACCACGCCATTGCGGCGGCAGCGCCGTATCTGTCCACGCCGTTCCAGCAGGAAGACTTTGCCTTCAACGCCAAGACGCTCAACGGCCAGAAGGAAATGAAGGCGCGTTGGAAGCGCACGCTCGACAGCGTGGAAGACGGCATGGGCATGGCGCTGGGCCAACTCTACGTGGCGCAGACGTTCTCGCCGCAGTCGAAGGCACGCGCCGAGCAACTCGTGTCCGACCTGCGTGCCGCGTACAAGACGCGCATCGAGAACCTGCCGTGGATGAGCGACGCCACCAAGAAGAAAGCGCTGGAAAAGTGGGCCACCTTTACGCCCAAGATCGGCTACCCGGACAAGTGGCGCGACTGGGCCGGCCTCACCATTCCCGGCAGCAACAGCTATTTCCAGAACGTCCAGGCCGCCGACAAGTTCAACTACGACTGGATGGTCGGCAAGATCGGCAAACCGGTGGATCGCACCGAATGGGGCATGACGCCGCAGACGGTGAACGCGTACTACAACTCGCTGAAGAACGAGATCGTGTTCCCGGCCGCCATCCTGCAGCCGCCCTTCTTCGACGCCAAGGCAGATGACGCGCTCAACTACGGTGGCATCGGCGCCGTGATTGGCCACGAAATGGGCCACGGCTATGACGACCAGGGCAGCAAGTTCGACGCGCAGGGCAACAACGTGAACTGGTGGACCGATGAAGACCGCAAGGCCTTCGAAGCCCGCACCGACCTGCTCGCCGACCAATTCAACCATTACGAAGCGCTGCCGGGCAAGTTCGTCAACGGCAAGCTGACCATGGGCGAGAACATCGGCGACCTCGGCGGCCTCAACGCCGCGTACGACGCGCTGCAGATGGCATTGAAGCGCAACCCGGCCGAAGCCAAGAGCAAGATCGACGGCTACACGCAGGACCAGCGCTTCTTCCTCAACTGGGGTCGCGTGTGGCGCGGCAGCATCCGTCCGGAAGCGCAGCTCACGCTGCTCAACACCGATCCGCACGCACCCGCGCAGTTCCGCGCCATTGGTGCGCCGTCGAACATGCCGGCCTTTGCGCAGACGTTCCAGTGCAAGGCAGGCGATGCGATGGTTCGCCCGGCCGACAAGCAGGTGAAGATCTGGTAACGCCCCAGGCTTGCCGATGAAACGAGAACGCCGCGGTCATGCCGCGGCGTTTTTCTTTTCGTCACCACGGGAAGACCCGCGTCGTATAGTGCGGATGGCCAAACGAGGATGCGCCGCCATGAAGCACGCTATCGCCGTCCTGCTCGCCTGTCTGTTGGCGGCATGTGCCACACCCTCACCGGCTCCTTCGTCGGCATCTCAAACGGGACTCGCCAATCCGGCGTCGACCCATTGTGTGCAACAAGGTGGGCAGCTGGACCTGCGCAAGGACACCGCGGGCAATGTGGGCGGCGTTTGTGTGTTCAAGGATGGGCGGGAGTGCGAGGAGTGGGCGCTGTTTCGCGACCATCGCTGTGTCGCGGCTTCGACGCTGAAGCCTTAACTGGATCGCTGGCCACAACCCGAAGAAATCCGGGCGAGGCACCTTTCCGCCCTTTACCGCCTGAGGCCAGGTTGGCCCCTCACCCCAGCCCTCTCCCCGGAGGGGAGAGGGCGTTCGGGTGGGTCACATCAGGAGCTTTCGCACCTTCAACAGTGCGGTGATGAATGCGTCGACTTCTTCGCGGGTGTTGTAGAAAGCGAGCGAGGCGCGCAGCGTGGCGGGCACCTTGAAGAACTGCATCAGCGGATGCGCGCAGTGGTGGCCGGAGCGCACGGCGACACCCTGCAGGTCGAGCAACGTGGCGAGATCCGTGGCTTGCGCGCCGTCGATCAGGAACGAGATGACGGGTTCCTTTTCCTTGGCCTCGCCGACGATGCGCAGGCCGGGAATGTCGCGCAGGCGCTCGGTGGCATAGCTGAGCAGCTGCTGTTCCCACGAGTGGATGGCGTCGAAGCCAATCGAATCGTAGTACTCGATGGCCGCACCCACGCCGGCAAAACCCGCAATGTTCGGCGTGCCGGCTTCGAACTTGTGCGGAGGCGCGGCGAACGTGGTGCCGGAGAAGCTCACCTCGCGAATCATCTCGCCACCACCGAAGAACGGCGGCATGGCTTCCAGATGTTCCTTGCGTGCCCACAAGCCGCCCGTGCCCGTGGGCGAGAGCATCTTGTGACCGGTGAACGCGTAGAAATCGCAACCCAGCGCCTGCACATCCACCGGTCGATGCGGCACGGCCTGCGAGCCATCCACCACCAGCGGAATGCCGCGCTTGCGGCACTCGCGGGCGATCTCGCGCACCGGGTTCACCGTGCCCAGCACATTGGAGACATGCGTGACGCAGGCCAGCTTTACGTCCGGCGTGAGCATCTCGATGTACTTCTCAAGAATCAGCTCGCCGCGATCGTCGATGGGCGCCGCCTTCACCGTCGCGCCCGTGCGCGAGGCCACGATCTGCCACGGCACGATGTTGGCGTGGTGCTCCATCACCGTGGTGAGGATGCTGTCGCCTTCCTTCAGGCGCGGCATGGCGAAGCTGTAGGCAATGAGGTTCATCGCCTGCGTGGTGCCGGAGGTGAGGATCAACTCGTTGCGCGACGTGGCGTTGATGAACCGCGCCAGCTTGTCTCGTGCGCCTTCGTAGGCGGCCGTGGCTTCTTCGCCAATCAGATGCACCGCGCGCGACACGTTCGCGTTGCGCAGGCGATAGTGCTGGTCCACCGCCTCGATCACGCTCAGCGGCTTCTGGCTGGTATTGGCGTTGTCGAAATAAATCAGCGGCTTGTCGTGCACCGTGCGCGACAGCAGCGGGAAATCGGCGCGGATGCGCTCGACGTCGAAAACGGTGGGACTCGGCTGGGTCTGTGCGTTCATCGGGTCGGTTGCCTTTCTGCTGTCGGCCGCGCTCAGGCGGTGGGCAGGTTTGCCATTAGTTGTGCGTCGATATGCTCGCGCAACGCATCGTTGTCCAGCGAATCGAATACCGCGCGACAGAACGCCGTGGTGAGGATGGAACGCGCCTCGGCTAACGGAATGCCACGCGAGCGCAGGTAGAACAGCGAGCGCTCGTCGAGCTGGCCCACTGTGGCGCCGTGCGCGGCCTTCACTTCGTCGGCATAGATTTCGAGTTCGGGCTTGGTGTCGATCTCCGCGCTGCCGGAAAGCAGCAGATTCTTGCTGCTCAGGCTGGCATCGGAACCATCCGCGCCTTCGGCCACGACGATGGCACCGCGGAACACACCGCGCGAACGCTCATCGGCCACGCCGCGCCACACGGATTCGGACGCCGTGTTCAACGCCGCATGATGGATCGACATCTGCGTATCGACATGCTGGCGACCGCGCAGTGCAAACACGCCGCGCGTATCCAGGCGCGAACGGTCGCCCGCCAACGTGGCATGCAGATCGTGGCGCACCAGCGAGCCACCCAGTTCCAGCACATGGAAGGCCGCGTGCGCGTCGGTATCCAGCTGCACACTGTCGTGACGCACCAGCGTGCTGCCTTCCGAGGCCTTCTGCAGCGTCACGTGGCGAAGCTTCGCGCCCTTGCGCAGCACGATGTCGGTGACCTGCGTGCCGAGATTTTGATGCGTGCCGAACGCGACATGCTGCTCGACAAGCGACAGCTCGCTACCTTCGCCCAACTCAACGATGTGGCGCACATGCGAGGCCACGTCGCCTTCGGACGGGGCACCCACGAAAACCAATTGCACCGTTTCACGAATGATTGCGCCAGCAGCCACGCGAAGCACCACGCCGTCGGAAGCGAGTGCAGCATTGAGGCGGGCGAATACGTCACCGCCTTCGCGGTAGTGACGCGACAGCGCAAAGCGCAGCGGCTCGGCGTCACCCTTGAGCGCCTGCGACAGCGGCTGCAACGTCAGGCCGGCCGGCAATGCGTCGACGCGCGAAAGATCAGCGCGGAACACGCCATTGACGAAGACCAGCGACGGGCCACTGACACCCGACAGCGCAAAACCGTCCACATCGATGGCGCGCGTCGATGCCTGCGCATCGGCCGAAGCGAAACGACGCTGGCCGAGCGCGCGCAGCGCGGTGTACTTCCAGGCTTCGGTACGCGTGTCCGGCAGACCGCCTGCAGCAAACGCGTCGAGATTCTCGCGGCGCGCGGCATCCAGCCAGCCGATGCCGCTGCCCGGAAGCTGCGCCTGCGCGGCGGCCTCCAGCAGCGAGTCGACGAAGGGCGTGCGTTGCGCCTCGCTCATGCCGAGGCTCCGGTCAGCGCGGGATCCTTGTCATTCACCCACGCATAGCCCTGCTCTTCCAGCTTCAGCGCCAGCGTCTTGTCGCCGCTCTGCACGATGCGACCGTCGGCCAGCACGTGCACGAAGTCCGGCTCGATGTAGTCGAGCAGGCGCTGGTAGTGCGTGATGACCAGGAAGCCACGCTCGCTCGAACGCAGCGCGTTCACGCCCTGCGCCACCTGCTTGAGCGCGTCGATGTCCAGGCCCGAATCGGTCTCGTCGAGAATGGCGAGCTTCGGTTCCAGCACGGCCATCTGGAAAATCTCGTTGCGCTTCTTCTCGCCACCCGAGAAACCTTCGTTCACTGCGCGATGCAGCAGCTCGTCGGAGATCTGCATGATCTTGAGCTTCTCGCGCACCAGCTTCAGGAACTGCATGGAATCGAGTTCCGACTCGCCGCGCTGCTTGCGCTGCGCGTTGAGCGCGGCGCGCAGGAAGTAGGTGTTGTTCACGCCCGGGATTTCCACCGGGTACTGGAACGCGAGGAACACGCCGGCAGCAGCGCGCTCTTCCGGTTCCAGCGCCAGCAGGTCGCCGCCATTGAACGTGACCGAACCTTCCGTCACCTCGTAACCGTCACGACCCGAGAGCACGTTACCCAGCGTGGATTTGCCCGCGCCGTTGGGTCCCATGATCGCGTGCACTTCGCCGGGATTCACGGTGAGCGTGAGGCCCTTGAGGATGTCCTTGCCCTCGACGCGGGCGTGCAGGTTTTCGATCTTTAGCATGGCGGGATACGAGTTCTGAAAGGGATAGGGTGCAGGCGAAAGGTACGTGAAGCGAAAATGCGGACAAATCGTGACTAACAGCGTGGTGCAACGAAGATTGCGAAAGTCTTCAAAGTCCCGTCATTCCCGCCTTCGCGGGAATGACGAGCAAGAGCGAAAGCGTTTCGGCGCTCATGGGCTGCCTCAACCCACCGCGCCTTCCAGCGACACTTCCAGCAGCTTCTTCGCTTCCACGGCGAATTCCATCGGCAGCTCGCGGAAGACCTGCTTGCAGAAGCCGTCGACGATCATCGACACGGCGTCTTCCTCGCCGATGCCGCGGCTGCGGCAGTAGAACAGCTGATCGTCGGAAATCTTGGAGGTGGTTGCCTCGTGCTCGACGATGGCCGAGGGGTTCTTCACTTCCATGTACGGGAAGGTGTGCGCGCCGCACTTCTTGCCGATCAGCAGCGAGTCGCACTGCGTGTAGTTGCGCGCACCTTCGGCACCCTTCTCCACCTTCACCAGGCCGCGGTAGCTGTTGGAGCTGCGACCGGCGCTGATGCCCTTGGAGACGATCTTCGACTTGGTGCCCTTGCCGATGTGGATCATCTTCGTGCCGGTGTCGGCCTGCTGGCGATGGTGCGTGAGCGCCACGGAATAGAACTCGCCCACCGAACGGTCGCCACGCAGCACGCAGCTGGGGTACTTCCAGGTGATGGCGGAACCCGTTTCCACCTGCGTCCAGGAAATCTTGGAATCCGCGCCGCGGCAATCACCACGCTTGGTGACGAAGTTGTAGATGCCGCCGACGCCGTTTTCGTCGCCCGGGTACCAGTTCTGCACGGTGGAATACTTGATCTGCGCCTTTTCCAGCGCGACCAGTTCAACGACCGCTGCATGCAGCTGGTTCTCGTCGCGCATCGGCGCGGTGCAGCCTTCCAGGTACGACACGTACGCGCCGTCTTCGCAGATGATCAGCGTGCGCTCGAACTGGCCGGTGTGACCGGCGTTGATGCGGAAGTACGTGGACAGCTCCATCGGGCAACGCACGCCCTTGGGGATGAACACGAACGAGCCGTCGGAGAACACGGCGGAGTTGAGCGCGGCGAAGTAGTTGTCGCCCACCGGCACCACGCTGCCGAGGTACTGCTTCACCAGCTCGGGATGTTCGCGGATGGCTTCGCTCATCGAGCAGAAGATGACGCCCGCTTCGGCCAGTTCCTTGCGGAAGGTGGTGCCGACGGACACCGAATCGAACACCGCATCCACGGCCACGCCCGCGAGCCTGGCGCGCTCGTGCAGCGGCACGCCGAGCTTGTCGTAGGTTTCCAGCAGCTTCGGATCGACTTCGTCCAGCGACTTCGGCTTGTTCTTGGGCGAGGCGTAGTAGCTGATCGCCTGGAAATCGATGGCGCCGATCTTCAGCTTGGCCCAGTGCGGCTCCGGCATGGGCAGCCAGTGGCGGTACGCCTTGAGGCGCCACTCGGTCATCCACTCCGGCTCGTGCTTGAGCGCGGAAAGTTGGCGAATGATGTCTTCGGACAGGCCGGGCGGCAGGCTGTCGGTCTCGATGTCGGGGACGAAACCGGCTTCGTAGCGACGGCCCAGCGCGGCAGCCACTTCGGCGTTGTCGCGAAGCGTGGCGGAGATATCGCTGCGGTCGGTGGTTTCGGTAGTCATGGCGGTCTTGGTGTCGTCGTCGCGTGTCATGGGGAAGCCTTCAGCTCATCCAACCGGATGGCTGTCGACGCGAGGACTGGGTGGTTTGAGCATGTCCGAGAGGCTGATGGCGCGCAGCGCGCTGTCCACCACGCTGTTGACGTGCTGCCAGTTGGAGCGCACGCCGCATTGGGATTCGCGTTCGCACACGCCGTCGGCGAGGCTGCATTCGGTCATGCCGATGGGGCCTTCCAGCGCTTCGACGATCTGCGCCAGGGTGATGTCGCCCGCCGGGCGCGCCAGGCGGTAACCGCCGTTGACGCCGCGGAAGGATTCGACCAGCCCGGCATGACCCAGCGACTTCAGCAGCTTGCTCACGGTAGGCAATTCCAGGCGCGTCTCATCGGCGATGTCCGCCGTGCTGAGGACGTCGTCGGGATGGGCAGCGATGCAGGTCATCACCACCGTGGCGTAATCGGTGAGTCGGCTGACGCGGAGCATGGGGGAATCGGCCAGGGAGACTGCGGGAATCGGTACCAAAATGGTACTGATTAATGGCTTGCCGGTCAAACCGCGGCGGTGCACCAAAAGCGGGATTGGAGCGCCATGCGCTGCTCTTTTTCCGGGCAATCGCAAGGCCACCGCCTACCCCAACCTCCATTTCCCCTCACCGTCATCCCCGCAAAGGCGGGGATCCAGTGACTTTTGCTCTCACCTAACTCATTGAAAGGCGATGAATTCCCGTCTTCGCGGGAATGAGGCGAAGGAAACCGGCGGCCGTGGCCAGCCCCGTGGCACGCATCCTGCTGCACCGCGACATATCTACCGCACGGGGAGCGTTGGGGATGAAGTGGATTACGGCGATCATCAAGCCGTTCACGCTGGACGACGTGCGTCAGGCGCTGACGGAAGTGGGAGTGACGGGCATGACCGTCACGGAGGTGAAGGGCTTCGGCCGCCAGCACGGCCATACCGAGCTCTATCGGGGCGCCGAATACGTGGTGGATTTCCTGCCCAAGCTGAAGCTTGAGGTAGCCGTGGCGGACGACCAGCTGGACCGGGCGGTGGAGGCCATCATCGGCGCCGCACGCACCGGCAAGATCGGCGACGGCAAGGTGTTCGTGAGCGACCTGGAACAGGCCATCCGCATTCGCACGCAGGAGGTCGACGTCGATGCGCTTTGACCGGACGACAGGCAAGACTCTCCTCGCGCTCTGCGGCCTTCTGGTCACGTCGCCCGCGTGGTCGCAAGCGGCAGCCGCGCCCGCGCATATCGATAGCGGCGACACGGCGTGGATGCTCACCGCCACCGCCTTCGTGCTGCTGATGACCATTCCCGGCCTCGCGCTGTTCTATGGCGGCATGGTGCGCGCGAAGAATCTTCTCTCCGTGCTGATGCAGTGTTTCGCCATCACCGCGCTGGTGTCGGTGCTTTGGATGGTCTACGGCTATTCGCTCGCCTTCAGCACGGAAGGCATGCAGGCCGGCGTAACCAACCTGCATTCGTTCATTGGCGCAGCGGATCGCTTTCTGCTCGCCGGGCTGAAGCCGGATTCACGCTACCAGACGGTGCCTGAAAGCGTGTTCGTGATGTTCCAGCTTACCTTCGCGATCATCACGCCGGCACTCATCATCGGCGCATTCGCCGAACGCATGAAGTTCAGCGCGCTGCTGTGGTTCAGCGGATTGTGGCTCACCATCGTTTACCTGCCGGTGGCGCACATGGTGTGGAGCGGACCGGGTTCGTTCCTTGGCGACCTGGGCGTGCTCGATTTCGCGGGTGGCACGGTGGTGCATATCAACGCGGGTATCGCGGGCCTGGTGGCGTGCCTGGTCATCGGCAAGCGTCGCGGTTATCCCAACGTGCCCATGCCGCCGCACAACCTCGGCTACACCGTGGTGGGCGCCAGCCTGCTGTGGCTGGGCTGGTTCGGTTTCAACGCGGGCTCCGCCGTCGCGGCGAACGGCAGCGCCGGCATGGCGATGCTGGTGACGCAGATCGCCACGGCCGCCGCCGCGCTGGGTTGGCTCGCCGTCGAATGGATCGTGCACGGTCGCCCCAGCGTGCTGGGCATCGTGTCGGGCGCAGTCGCTGGCCTGGTCGCCGTCACGCCTGCGGCCGGTACGGCAGGTCCGGGCGGTGCGCTCGTGCTCGGCCTTATCGCCGGCGTCATCTGCTTCTTCAGCGCCACGCGCCTCAAGCACAAGCTGGGTTATGACGATTCGCTGGACGTGTTCGGCGTGCACGCCATCGCCGGCATCGTGGGCGCGTTGCTCACGGGTCCGCTGGCATCACCGAAGCTCGGTGGTTTCGGCACGGTGGAATCGCTGGGTGGCCAGCTGTGGATTCAGGCGAAGGGCGTGGGTTTCACCGTGGTGTGGAGCGCCGTACTGAGCCTGGTCATCCTGAAGCTGATCGACTGGACGCTGGGCCTGCGCGTGGACGACGAGCAGGAGCAGATTGGCCTGGACATCGCGCTGCACGAAGAGAAGGCCTACAACCTCTCCTAACGCCGCACCGTTACTCCCTCTCCCCGCCGGGGAGAGGGTTGGGGTGAGGGGCTGACCTCGCGAGCGCGTTTCCCCTGTGGGAGCGCACCCTGTGCGCGACAACCGACCCGAGCGGCAACCATGACACGCCGCGGTCGCGCACAAGGTGCGCTCCTACAGTTAGGGCACATCCACCGCCGAACTGCTCGCATGATCACGTGCCACACGCCATGACAACCATCATGCGTGCCGCCACCTGGCTCCCTCTCCCCTCTGGGGAGAGGGTTGGGGTGAGGGGCCAACCTCGCGAGCGCTTCCCCTGTGCGTGACAACCGACCCGAGCGGCGACCATGACGCGCCGCGGTCGCGCACAAGGTGCGCTCCTACAGTTAGGGCACATCCACCGTCGAACTGCTCGCATGATCACGTGCCACACGCCATGACAACCATCATGCGTGCCGCCACCTGGCTCCCTCTCCCCTGCGGGGAGAGGGTTGGGGTGAGGGGCCGACCTCGCGAGAGCGTTTCCCCTGCGGGCGGCAACCGAACGAAACGGCAACCATGACACGCCGCGGTCGCGCACAAGGTGCGCTCCTACAGTTAGGGCTCATCCACCGTCGAACTGCTCGCATGATCACGTGCCACACGCCATGACAACCATCATGCGTGCCGCCACCTGGCTCCCTCTCCCCTCCGGGGAGAGGGTTGGGGTGAGGGGCCAACCTCGCGAGAACATTTCCCCTGTAGGAGCGCACCCTGTGCGCGACAACCGACCCGAGCGGCGACCATGACACGCCGCGGTCGCGCACAGGGTGCGCTCCTACAGTTGGGACACGGCTCCCGCTAAGCTGCGCGTATCACCACTCGCCGCTCACCATGACCACCCTCACCGACCGCGCCGCCGCCCGTCTTGCCTGGACTCGATCCGTCCTTGGCGACGCCACGCTCGAGCTTTCCTCGGCCTCGTCCGATGCCAGTTTTCGCAGTTACTGGCGCACTCAACACGACGGCAAAAGCTGGGTCGTGATGGACTCCCCGCTGGACAAGGAAGACCCACGCCCCTGGCTGGTGATCGGCGAACAGCTGGCAGCGGCTGGGATTCACGTGCCGGCGGTCTACGCGAAGGATCTCGACCAGGGCTTTCTGCTGATCGAAGACCTCGGCTCGCAGCTCTACCTGCCCGCCTTGAACGACGACACCGCCGATCGCCTCTACAGTGACGCCATGGATGCGCTGCTCTTGATGCAGGCACGCATGGCGCATACGGATCTTCCGCTGTTCGATCGCGAGCGCCTGGTAAGCGGGCTGGAAGTGATGCCCGAATGGTTTCTCCAGAAGCATCTGGGCTACACGCCCACGTGCGGCGAATGGGACGTACTGGAAGCGGCATTCAACGTCATCATCCACAACGCACTGGAACAGCCGCGCCGCTTCGTGCATCGCGACTATCACAGCCGCAACCTGCTCATCGTCGACGACAACAATCCCGGCGTCATCGATTTCCAGGGCGCGTTATCCGGCCCCATCACCTACGACCTCGCGTCCCTGCTGCGCGATGCGTACATCGTGTGGCCGCGCGAGCGTGTCGAAGGCTGGGTGGAGTCGTATCGCCAGCGTTTGCTTGCAGCTGCCGTCATCGATGAAAAAGTAAGCCGTGAACGTTTCCTGCGCTGGTTCGATCTCACCGGCCTGCATCGCCATATCCGCGTGCTCGGCCAGTTCTACCGACTGTGGTATCGCGACGGAAAGTCCGGTTATCTCGCCGACGTGCCGCGCGTGTATCACTACGTGGTTTCCGTCGCGGAACGCTATCCCGAGCTGGCCGACTTCGTCGCGCTGCTCAAACAGCACGCAGAAGGACGCGACCTTACGCAGGTCGCCGCGGCATGAGGCATGCACTGATCTTTGCTGCGGGACTCGGCGAGCGCATGCGTCCGCTGACCGATCACACGCCCAAGCCCTTGCTGGAAGCGGGCGGCAAGCGTCTCATCGAATGGCATCTGGAAAAACTTGCCGCCATCGATGTGCGCTACGTGGTGATCAACACCTCGCACCTGGCCGACCAGTTTCCCGAGGCGCTGGGCGATGGCTCGCGCTGGGGCATGCGCATCCGTTACGCGTACGAAGGCCCCACGCCGCTGGAAACCGGCGGCGGCATGCTCAATGCGCTGCCCCTGCTGGGCTCCGAGCCT
The DNA here is from genome assembly GCF_003121485.1 of Dyella sp. C11. Taxonomy (GTDB): domain Bacteria; phylum Pseudomonadota; class Gammaproteobacteria; order Xanthomonadales; family Rhodanobacteraceae; genus Dyella. The sequence goes on from NZ_QAVX01000005.1 coordinate 100,030, forward strand.
TTCATCGTGATCAGCGCCGACGTGTGGACCGACATGGATTTCTCGACGCTGCCCGTCGAGCCACGCGGCGTCGGTCATCTGCTGATGGTCGACAACGCGCCCCATCATCCCCTCGGCGATTTTTCACTGGACGCTCAGGGGCTGATTCACGCTGACGACAGCGCGCCGCGACTCACCTACAGCGGCATCGGCGTTTTTCGCCGCGAGCTTCTCGATGCGTGGCAGGACGTGGCGCATGACGCGGCCGCGAAGGAAACGCCGCCCCGCTTCAAGCTGCGCCCGCTGCTTGAGCGCGCCATCGCTCGCCGCGAGCTGACCGGCAGCCACTACCGGGGCGCATGGACCGATGTGGGAACACCGCAGCGCCTCAAGGAACTGGACGAACGTCTACGCCGCTGAGGCAGCCCGGCGAAAGGTAACCTGCGCAAAATCCTGCCGGTTGGATGCCGCCGCAAGCCGGAGGTATCCTGAACCGCCCGGTTCTGTAGTGCCTCGCATCGCCCCGCTGCAGGACCGACACGTTTCCTCGCAAGGTGTCGACGATGTCCGAACTGTGGTCCCATCTGGTCAGCTGGTTCGCCAGCCACGGCGTGCTGCCGGTGCTGCAATTCCTGCATCTGGAAGGCCTGGCCGGCGATCCGAGCGACATCTCCGCCTCGCTGCTCATCGCCGCGTTCCAGCTGTGCGTGATCGGACTTATCTTCCGTCCGCTGGAAAGCATCGTGCCCGCGGAGAAGTGGGAAAACCGCAAACTCACCAGCGTGGACTTCCAGTACACGGTGATGATGCTGGTCGGCATCTTTCCGATCTTCAGCTATCTCATCCTCACGCCCATCGCCAACTACTTTGGCGGACCCGACACCGGCCCGGGCGATGCCAGCGCCTCGCCGCTCGCCATCACGCACTGGGTGCCCTGGCTGAAGCAGCATCCGTGGCTGCTGTTCGGCTGCTACTACGTGGTTTACGACCTGGTGTACTACTGGATGCATCGCCTGCAACACGCCCTGCCGTGGTGGTGGGCGCTGCACAGCATGCATCACAGCACGCGCCAGATGAGTTGCTGGACGAACGATCGCGGCAGCCTTATCGATGGCTTCATCCAGTCGATGATTCTCGCCTGCGTCGGCATCGTGATGGGCGTGGAACCCGAACAGTTCGCATGGCTGGTGCTGATGGGTGAACTGGTGCAGAACTTCTCGCACGCCAACGTACGCATCGCCTTCGGCCCGGTGTTCAACCGCGTGCTCGTATCGCCCAAGTTCCACCGCCTGCATCACATGCTGGTGGACCCCACCCGCCCCAACCTGCACAACTGCAACTTCGGCCAGGTGTTCTCCATCTGGGACGTGATCTTCGGCACCGCGCTCTACAACGAACCGCTGCGCCCCACCGGCGTGGGTGACCCGATGGTGGATGACGACAACAACCGCAACCTGGTCGGCCTGCACTGGAATGCCGCCAAGCGCTTCTGGGGTTCGGTGCGCCGGCTGGAAGGCTGGAAGTTCGGCGAAGTGGCTTTTGGTCCGGATTACCGGCCGATTCCGGTGGATCAGCTGGATCTGCATGGGCTGGCGCATCATGTGATGCAGCCGGCCAAGTCGGTGGACGAAACCCTGGGTGAAACCGCGCCCTCCCGCGAATCTGCCGAACCTGCCTGATCCCGAATCCGGCGACCCGACCGACGGTACACTGAGTCCCTCCGGGCCGTGATGGCTCGACAGGGAGTCTTTCTTGTCAGCCACGTCCACTCATGCGCCTCACGGAACGACCCTCCTGGACGGTCGCGATGGCATACGGTTCGTCAAGCCATCCGGCAGCAGTTATCAACCCTGCGTCGATTTCATCCGCCACAGCGCAGACGACAAACTGATTCTCTGGCTGCAAGCCATTCCCGACCATGACGCCGTAGCCATGCTTTTGAGCTGCGATGGCGTGGAGCACGTCCATCGAGTGCATGTGCAGACTCGTCACCTGGAAGATCCGTCGCGACTTTCATCGCTCCATCATCTCCGTACCTTCGGCGCCGATGATGCGATCGCGATGGACTTCCGTCACATGGCCCGGCTATGGGCGCTGGGTGGCGTCTGGTCCGAGCACTGGCAAGGTCTGGAACACTGCACTTCGCTTCGCAGCCTGCATGTCTCCGCCTTCCAGCGTAAGTCGTTCGAATCCCTGCCTCTGATCGAACAATACGAGGACCTGACGCTCATCCAGACTCGCGTTGCCTCACTCCGAGGACTGGAACAGGCGAGCAAGCTCACGCATCTGTCGATTTCGCATGCTTCCGCCCTCGTTGATATCAGTGCGCTCGGCTCGTCGAAGTCGCTTCGGCGCGTCGAATTTGATGGATGCAGGAAGATTCACGACTTCAGTGTCATCGGGCAGCTGGAACAACTTGAGCTGCTCAGCCTGCACCGCTGCGGCACCATCGCATCGCTGGGATTCATAAGACGGAATGTGCATTTGCGTGGTTTGGGACTGATCGAAACGCGACCCGCCGATCTCGACCTCAGCCCATGCATGGATCATCCGACGCTGCGGCATTTCGGTGCAACGGCATTTCGCGGCGCCACGCCTAGCGTAAGAAACGTGGAGAAAGCGCTGGAGGCGCGAAGCCAAGCTCAAGCTTCGTCATCCGGTTCCTCGCACGATCAAGTTCTGCACTAAAGAAAAGGCCCGGGAAATCCCGGGCCTTTTCCTTTCCATCGGAGCCTTGAGTCGCACTTACGGACGACGCGCCAGCTCCGGGTTTTCCTTGGTCTTGGGCATCAGGTCCTGCTTGGACACGCCCAGCCACAGCAGGATCGGGCTCGCCACGAAGATCGAGGAGAGCGTACCGACCACGATGCCGATCAGCATGGTGATGGCGAAGCCGTGCACGGCCGGGCCGCCGAAGAAGTACAGCGCGGCCATGGTGATGCCGGTGAACAGCGCGGTGATGATGGTTCGCGACAGCGTGTTGTTGATCGAGCGGTTGAGGATCTCTTCCGGCTCGGCCTTGCGGGCGAGGCGGAACAGTTCGCGCACGCGGTCGAACACCACCACCTTGTCGTTGATGGAGTAACCGATCACCGCCAGCACCGAGGCAAGCACCGTCAGGTCGAATTCGCGCTGCGTCAACGCGAAGATGCCGACCGTTACCAGCGCGTCGTGAGCCTCGGTGGCAATGGCCGCCACGGCGAAGCGCCACTCGAAGCGGATGCCCAGGTACAGGCCGATGCCCAGCACCACCACGATGGCGGCCACGATACCGTCACTGCGCAGTTCCTCGCCCACGGCGGAACCCACGTAGTCGCGGCTCTTCAGCTTGGCATCGGGACGCGCGACCTGCAGCACCTTGGTCACGTCTTCGGCGATCTTGTCCAGGTTCACCTTGCCGCCGTCGGCCACGCCCGAGTTCGGGTCGTCCTTGGGCTGCAGGCGAACGGAGACTTCCTTGGTGCCGCCCAGGCTCTGCACCAGGGCATGCTCCATGCCGCCCTTTTCGAGGGCGTCGCGGACTTCACCGACCTGCACCGGCTGGTCGTAGTCCATCACCAGCGACACGCCGCCGGTGAAATCCAGACCGTAGTTCAGGTGCTTTACCGAGATCAGCACGACGGAGGCGACCATCAGCAGGATGGCGAGACCGACGGAGAACTTCCTCATGCCGAGGAAGTTCACGTTTGCGTTGTGGTTGAAGATTTCCATGATTGATTGTTCCTCTTCAGACCGACAACGTCTTGAGCTTGCGATGACCGTGGATCAGCGCGGTGATGGCGTGCGTCACGGTGACCGAGGTGAACATCGAGGTCAAAATACCGATCAGCAGCGTCACACCGAAGCCCTTGATCGGGCCGGAGCCCATCGTGGTCAGCGCGAGCGCGGCGATAAGGTGGGTGACGTTGGCGTCGAGAATGGTGGCCCACGCCTTGTCGTAACCGGCGCGAATGGCTGCATGCGGCGACGAACCATTACGCAATTCTTCGCGTATGCGTTCGCAGATCAGCACGTTCGCGTCGATCGCCATACCCAGCGTCAGCACGATACCGGCGATGCCCGGCATGGTCAGCGTGACGCCGATGGCCGACATCACGGCAATCAGGATCACCAGGTTGAAGAACAGCGCGATATCGGCCACCAGGCCGAACAGCTTGTAGTAAACCGCAGCGGCCAGCAGCACCAGGGCAAGGCCGAGCGTCACGGCACGCAGGCCCTTGGCGATGTTGTCCTGGCCAAGGCTAGGACCGATCACGCGCTCTTCGACAATGTCGACAGCTGCCGCCAGCGAGCCGCCCTTGAGCAGCAGTGCCAGCTCGGAGGCTTCCTTCGGACTGCGCAGGCCGGTGGTCTGGAAGTTCTTGCCGAACACGCCATTGATGGTGGCGTAGTTGATCACCTCTTCGGTGACCTTGGGCGTGCGCACTTCCTTGCCGTCGACCACCTTGGTGTCGACCACGCGCTCCACATACACCACGCCCATCGGCTTGCCGACGTTGCCAGTGGTGAAGTCCAGCATCTTCTTGGCACCTGCCGCATTCAGCGTGACCGACACGGCGGGCGAACCGCTCTGCTGGTCGAACGAGGACGAGGCATCCACCAGCTGGTCGCCGGTGACGATGATGTTCTTGCTGAGCAGGTACGGACGGCCGTCGCGATCCTTGTAGAGGCGCGCATCCGGCGGAATGATGCCCGAGCGGGCGGCATCCACGGCCTGCTGCGGCGTGCCGTAACCCGCACGGTATTCCAGCGTGGCCACGGCACCGATGAGCTTCTTCGCTTCGGCCGTGTCCTGCACGCCAGCCAGCTCGACCACGATGCGGCTGTCGCCCTGCTGTTGGATGATCGGCTCGGACACGCCCAGCGCGTTGATGCGGTTACGCAGCGTGCCCAGGTTCTGGCGAATCGTGTTGAGCGAAAGCTCGCGCAGCTTGTCCGGACGCACCACGGCGTTGAGCGGGAAGCGGTCGCCGGTGGCGTTGCCGTCCGTCACGGTGAGGTCGGGATAGTCGGCAGAAATGGCGTTGGCGGCAGCGGTACGGTCCTCGGCGGACTTCAGCACCACGGACACGCCCTGCCCGCGCTGCGCGTTGCGCACCACGGATTCGTAGCGGATGTTCTTTTCGCGCAACAGGCTGCGGATGTCATCCGCATAGCGCGTTTCCTGCTTGTCGACCACGTCGTCCAGGTCGACCTGCATGAGGAAGTGCACGCCGCCCTGCAAGTCCAGGCCCAGCGGCATGGAGTGCGCGCCGATCGCGGTGAGCCAGTGCGGCACCGTCGACTTCAGGTTGAAAGCAACCGTGTAGTCGTCGCCCAGCGCGGCCTTGATCGCGTCAGAGGCGCTCTTCTGCAAGTCGGCGTTGGTGAAGCTCGCCAGCAGATGGTCACCATTGAGCTCGATGCCCGAACTGGCGACGTTCGCCTTCTTCAGCGCGTCGGCCACCTTCTGCTCAAGCGCCTGGTCGACCGTGCCGTTGCGGTTCGCCGTGATCTGCACGGCGGGTACCGGCAGGAACACGTTGGGCAACGCATAGACAATACCGAGCACCAATACGATGGCGACCAGCGCATATTTCCAGCGTGGAAAATCACTCATGCCTTGAATCCGTCAAAAGCCGCGGCATGAGGCAGCCGCGGCGAGCAATGCATCGTGGTGACCGGGGCCCCTCAACCCCGGCAAGTCGTCAGGACGACTTCAGCGTGCCCTTCGGCAGCACCTGCTGCACGGCACCCTTCTGCAGCTTGATCTTCACGTTCGGAGCGATCTCGACCGTGACGAAGCTCTCACCGATCTCGTCCACGCGACCGGCGATGCCGCCGTTGGTGACCACCTCGTCGCCCTTGGCGAGAGCGGAGATCATGGAACGATGTTCCTTCTGGCGCTTCATCTGCGGGCGGATCATGACGAAGAACATGACCACGATCAGCAGCACCGGCAGGGCCAGGCCAAAGAGCGGGTTGCCCTGTGCGCCGGCAGCCGGAGCGGCCTGGGCCATCACGAAAGACATCGGAAAAGTCATCAGCTTGTCTCGCAAGTTGCGGTATCGACAGGGTTTTCCGCCGAAACCTGATAAAAGATCGTGGATTATGCCACGCGCCCCCGGGCCCTGCATGCGTCACAAGGCCAGCCCGACGCAGGTTCTGGCGTCAAAACGGTCGGATTCCAAGGGGGGGACCGGGATTGGGCGTGCCTGGTTCCCGGAACCGCTTCGTGCACCGTCATTCCAGCCGTGGCCGGACTGACGGGCCAAGACCGTCAGTCCGAGAGGCCGCCGGCGCGACGCGCGTAGAACTCCGCCACGAAGTCGTCCAGCTTGCCGGCCGCGATGGACTCGCGAAGCCCTGCCATCAAGCGCTGGTAGTGACGCAGGTTGTGCATGGTGGCGAGCTGGCTGCCCAGGATTTCGTTGCAGCGATCCAGGTGCCGCAGATAAGCGCGGCTGAAGCCATTGCTGCATGCATAGCAATCGCAGCCTTCCTCGATCACGCGCGTATCCAATGCGAACTTCGCATTGCGGATGCGCAGCGTGCCTTCCGCGGTGAACAGGAAACCATTGCGTGCATTGCGCGTGGGCATCACGCAATCGAACATGTCGATGCCGCGACGCACCGCTTCCACGATGTCTTCCGGACGACCCACGCCCATCAGATAGCGCGGCTTGTCCACCGGCAGCATCGGCACAGTGAAATCCAGCGTGTGATTGCGTTCGGCTTCCGGCTCGCCCACGGCAAGGCCGCCCACGGCGTAACCGTCGAAACCGATGTTCACCAGGCCTTCCGCCGAACGGCGACGCAGGTTTTCAAACACGCTGCCCTGCACGATGCCAAACAGCGCATTGGGATTGCCGAGGTCATTGAACGCGCGACGCGAACGCTCGGCCCAGCGCAGGCTCAGCTCCATCGACGTCGACGCCACCTTCTCCGTCGCCGGATACGGCGTGCATTCGTCGAAGATCATCGCGATATCCGAATCGAGCACCTTCTGGATGCGCATCGATTCTTCCGGCGAGAGAAACACCTTCGAGCCATCCACCGGTGACGCAAAGGCCACGCCTTCCTCGGTGATCTTTCGCTTGTGCGCCAGCGAAAACACCTGAAACCCGCCGGAATCCGTAAGGATGGGTTTGTCCCAGCCGATGAATTTGTGCAATCCACCAAACTGCTCCACCACCTCAAGGCCGGGGCGCAGAAAAAGGTGGAACGTATTGCCCAGGATGATCTCGGCGCCGATCTCGCGGACATCCCGCGGCGTCATCGCCTTCACCGAGCCATACGTGCCCACCGGCATGAAAGCCGGCGTTTCCACCGTGCCACGGTCAAAGGTAAGACGGCCACGGCGAGCCGCGCCGTCAGTGGCCTGAAGTTCGAAAGTCATGGAAGTCATCGGGTAATTATCGCGTGTTCTGGGTTGCGGCGCTTGGAGCGCCGTGCAGACCCGCTTCCTTGGCTTGGTCCAGGGCTGAAGCAAGGCCCGTCGTTTCCGACGAATTGCCTATCAGAGCCTTGCATTCTGGTTTGCCTCGGCCATCGCTTTTTGCCCTGGCTCTTGGCTCCGGCTCTCGCTCTTGGCTCTCCGGGCCCCCGTATGACAGCGGCGGGCGGGTGAAGGATCAGCCCGCAGGGTGGCTGGCAGGGATGCCAGCCAGTTTGTCGTCAGGGCAGGATGCCCTGTCGACAAACCCCGTAGCCCGCACGCGAACCTGGAGGCCGAAGGCCGGAAGGCGCGTCATCCGGGGTGCCTTTTCTTTTGGTTACTTTTCTTTGGGCAAGCAAAGAAAAGTGACCCGACGATCGGCAGATCGTCGGAAGCCCGCGGCAGGCGAGCCAGGTCGCCACAGCGCTTCAACTGAGCGACAGAGCAAGGGCAAAGTCACTGGATCCCAGCCTTCGCTGGGATGACGGTGAGGGATAGGGGTGTCATCGCAAGGATGACGGTGAGGGATAGGAGCGTCCTCGCCAGGATGACCGTGAGAGATAGAAACGTTCCCGCGAGCACCCACCCCCCACCCCAACCCTCTCCCCGAAGGGGAGAGGGAGCTGCCTGCCAACCGTTACTTACCCTGCGGCAAGATCAACATCGCATCGCCATTCGAGAAAAACCGATAGCGCTGCTCCACCGCATGCCGATACGACCCCAACATGAAATCCCGCCCCGCCAACGCCGACACCAACATCAGCAACGTCGATTGCGGCAAGTGAAAGTTCGTCAGCAAACCATCGACGCTGGTGAACTTGTAGCCGGGGAAGATGAAGATCTGCGTTTCACCGGCGAACGGCTGCAGTTCGCCATCGCGCACGGCACTCTCCCGCGCCCGCACCACCGTGGTGCCCACAGCGAAGACACGACCACCGGCCGCGCGCGTGCGGCGAATCTGCTCCACCAGGCTCGCGCCCACGTTGAGCCACTCGCGCTGCATCTGGTGGTCCTTGATGTCGTCGGCACGCACCGGCTGAAACGTACCCGCACCCACATGCAGCGTGACGTAGCCGAACTGGATGCCGCGTTCGCGCAACAACGCCAGCGTGGCTTCGTCAAAATGCAGACCGGCCGTGGGCGCGGCAACGGCGCCAGGCTCGCGTGCAAACACCGTCTGGTAACGCTCCAGGTCGCTGGCGTCGGCGTGGCGCTCGATATACGGCGGCAGCGGCATTTCGCCCAGGCGCAGCAGCAACCGTTCCAGCGGATCGGTCGACTCGAAGCGCAGCCGGAAGAACGGCCCTTCGCGCCCCAGCACCACGGCATGGCTGCCGTCGGCCAGTTCGATGCGACCACCTTCCTTGGGCTTCTTGCTGACGCCCAACTGCACGATGGCTTCATGTGCACCGGTGACGCGCTCGATCAGGATTTCCACCTGACCGCCGGTGTCCTTGCGGCCATAGAGACGCGCCGGCAACACACGCGTGTCGTTGAACACCAGCAGGTCGCCTTCGCGAAGAAATTCCGGCAGGTCGCGGAACATGCGGTCCTGGCGCGTCTGCGCCTCCACATCGAGCACCAGCAGGCGGCTGGCCGAACGCTCGGCCAGCGGTGCCTGGGCGATCAGCTCGGGCGGGAGTTCGAAATCGAAATCGGTCTTCTTCACGGCGGGGATACTGGCGACGAATGGGCCATTATCCCCCAAAACCCTGCCCCGCCCTTCAGACCGCGGTTTTGCGGCGCCGACGGCGAACCAGCCAGATGGCCATCGCCACCACCACCAGCCCACATGCCGCCAGTGCATGCGGGAAGTAGCGCCGCGCGACATGCCGTACCTCAGCCACCTGTTGCGCGCGCTTCAACGCACGGGCCCGGTCGAAATCCGGCTCTTCGCAGTTGCTGCCGAAATCCTCCGCCCACGCCACGTAGGGCCCCTGCTTCACATAGCGCTGGTAGAGCGTGGTGGCACGGCGCATGCGCTCGGACGGCTGGCTGGGCGCCGCATCGCCGTAGAACTGATAGTGATCCTCGTAGTCGGGCGGCCCTTCCAGCATCCAGCCGGCGGCCTTGCACAGAACGGCCGCGAAGGCCTGCGAGCGCGGCGGCAGCAGATCGGCGGCCTGGTTTGCCTCGTCCGCCGCCACATAGCGATAGTGGAAACGGTAGTCCGGCTTCGCCACGCTGTCGGCGTATCGCTGGCGCTCGCCATCGGTCACGTAGGCCTGCTTGAGCGACTTCGGGGCCTGGCCGCTGCCACCTTGAAAGCTGCCACCGTTGTCGCTGAAATCCGGGCCTTGTTCGTAGCCCAGGATTTCCATGCCGTCTTCGCGTGCGATGACGGATGCCGTGTAAAGCGCCTGCGCCTTGCTGATATCGGACCACGCATGCTTGCTGTCGCGTAGCGCGGTTGCATAAGCGGCGGCCTTGGTGCGCAGATTGGATGGCTGCGTCTTGCCACTGTCGTCCGTGGCGGCGACGCGCGGATCGTCATCCTTGGGAAAATAGGCCCGTGCTTCGTCGTAGCGCGCCGCGCGCATCAGGCGACGAGCAAGCAACCAGCGCAGGTTGTCGGCCAGCGGAAGCTGGCCACGCCCATCGCCGTCTGCCTGTTTGTCTTGGGAGGGCGCCGGCGATGCAGGTGCGCGTGCATCCACAAAACTTTTCAGTTCGTCCACGGTGAGCACGCGTTCGGCCATGTACGACGCGTCATTGGCATAGCCGATGCCCATGCCAGCGTCCACGCCTTCATCGATGGCGTTGTAGTCGTTGCCATCACCGCCAACCGCCTGTGCAGCGTCGTAAAGATGCCCCATCGCCTCCACGTACTCGCCACGCGCCAGCGCGAGCACGCCTTGCTCGCCGGTAATGAGATGCGTGTTGGACGGCTCGACCACCGCGTGCGGATCGTCCACCTTCGGAAACGCCTTCACCGCAGCAGCGTAAGCCGCATTGGCAGCGGCGAGATCCCCCTTTTGCAGCGCGAGTTTGGCGCGCACCCATTCCGCCATGGGCCCCGACGATTTGTTGACCAGTCGAGCAGCAAGATCGTAATGGCCGACCTCGTAGGCCAGCGAAGCAAGACGATCCGCAGCTTGCACTTCGTCCACACCTCGCTTTTCGATGGCGTCGACCAGCGCAGGAAGGCGTGCATCGATCTTGTTCCTGGGTGAGGCGCTCGTCGTGTCGTACGACGGGCCATCCATGCGTGCCAATGCATAAGCGACGAGCAAACGCTGCGAGCTGGCATTGTCGATCAAGGCACCCATGAGTGTCGGGTGGCGCATGGAGAAATCCGCTACTGCCGCCAGCGAGTTCACCGCACCATCGGAACCATGGCCGGCTTGTGCCGCGTAGAGCGTGATGGCGCGCTTGAAGTCATCCGCACTGATGCCTTCCGCACACTTGGCGTCAAAGCCCGGATTGCGCTCACCGGCCTCGTCTGCCGTGCCATTTCCGGAATCCTGTTCGGCAACGCCGTAAAGATCAGCCCACGTACACTGCTTGCCGTGACTGTACAGATAAAGGCGGGCTTCCTCGCCGAAGCTGTCCACGGCGAGCCCTTGTGTGTCGGATGCACCATCGACGGCACGCGTGCGTGCCAGCTGGAATGCCTTGGCCGCCGCTGCGCGTTCGCGCTGGAAGGCATCCGGATCCGATGCATGTTCGTTGGCCTGTTGCGCGTGAATGCGCCCCAGCATGTAAGCCGCCCAGACGGAGCGCAGTGACGACTGCGCCGTCGGCAACGCCAGCACCTGTTCGAAACGCGTGGCCGCCTTGTCGGTATCGCCGCGGGTGTAGTCGACGGCTCCGGCCGTGTAGGCGCGCAAGTCTTCGGGAAGATCCTTGCCCTGGTCGTAAGCGGCATCGCCATGGTCCAGCGCGCGCAATGTCTTGATACGCGACAACTGCGAGGCGCTCACACCCAGCGACTTGGCTTCCGCATCGTCATCCTTGGCCCCATCGCCATAGCGCGGCGACTCCTGGCTCTGCAGCTTGTCCGTGGCGGGCAACAGGTGCATCGCCTCGAACGCGAAGCTGTTCTGCGGCACGTATTTCAGCGTCGCCGCGCGCTCGTCCAGCAACTGGTTGGGAAACATGGGGCCGCAAGCCCAGGCCACGGCGCCGGCAAGGCCGACGACCAACGCAGCGACGATTCCTTGGCGCTTCAACATGGTTTCACCTGGAGTAAGGCGCTCCGCGCCCGATGCCTCAAGTATGGCGAAAATGCCGGGTGGCCGGCATCAGGTTTCAACCCGCAACGACGGCGGTGCGGGGCAGCGAAGCCATCCCACCAACAGCGCCTGTCCCGCGCGCAGCGTGCCGGTGCGGGATCGCTGCAGATAAAGACCTGCCGTCCCCCGCTGCAATGTATATCCGTTGATGCCATCGGCCAGCACGCAAGACCCATCGACACGAACGAGCGACGGCAGGCTCAGGTCGGCATCGCCCTCGTTCACCAGGCGCACGTCGTAGCGCCCGGCATCGCTGGCAGGCTCCGCCCGCGCGACCAGCGATGCCCGCAAGGCGATTCGCCCCAGCACTGCTTGCCAGCTTGCGGCGCTCCAGGCACGTGCATCGTCACTGGTGGGAAGGCGGAACCACACGATGCCAATCAAACCCGGCGGTACGTCGCTCTCCAGCGTCGAGACGAACTGCTGCATGGCGCGCGGATCGGCGAAGAGCTCGCTGGTGTCGTCGTCACGACTCAATGTGGGACGTTCGCTTTCGATGGCGGAAACACGCCCCTGCGTATCCCAGCTTACCCGCGTGCCGTAGGCAGGCAAGGCGACTCGCCATGGTTTGCGGGTGTGGTGCGCGAAGTCCTGCATCCATGCCCTCGCCTTGCCCGCGTCAAACAGGCCCGCACGTGGCGATTGCACCGCATGCACCTGCAATACCGATTCGTCCGCTTGCGCGAGCAAGCCATCAAGGTCGGCACTTTCCAGCCAGGTGGGCAACGCCGTCAGCGAGAGACGTTCGCCGGCCTGCAACGACGGACGCAGAACCTGGAGAAAATGCGTGTACGCCGGCAGGCGTGCCGTGCCGGCATCGTGGTCCAGCTCGATGCCCGCGAAGGCGATTCCCTGTTGCCGCCACCGACCGAGCACCGTTTGCACGTCGGCAAGCAGCGCGGCTTCATTCCACTGGCGTAGCTGTCCCTCGATGCGCACGACCGCCACGACGGGCTTTCCGCTGTCCGCCAGCGCCCGCCAGTCGGGCGTGAATACACGCCACTGGCCCTGCACGTCCATTTCCGCTGCAAGCACGCGCCACGCACGCACCGACTGGCCTTCGCTCTGCACCGCCTGTACGAGTGCGGGCGTCCACTGGCGTTGCCACACATAGGCATCATTGGGCAGCGATGCGCCATGCGGTGCACACGCCGCCAGCACGCCACATGCAAGCAGCCACAGACCCATCCATCGGAATAGCGGGAGATGCACGCGTACGCCTGTCACCATCGGGGATGCACTATTGCACCCGATTGCGTGTACTACAGCCAGCCCTTCTGCCTTGCCAGGCGATAGGCTTCGATGCGATTGGCGGCGCCAAGCTTGCCGATGGCTTCGGAAAGGTAATTGCGCACGGTGCCGTGCGACAGGTTCAACTGGGTGGCGATGTCGTTGGCGGATTGACCTTCCCCCGCCAGGCGCAGCACCTGGCGTTCGCGGTCATTCAAAGGATCAGCTTCGGACCAGGCCTCCAGCGCAAGTTGCGGGTCGATGGCGCGACCGCCACGATGAACCATGCGCAGCGCTTCAGCCAGGTTTTCAGCGGGCGCATCCTTCAGCAGGTAACCGGAAACACCCGCATCCAGCGCACGACGCAGGAAACCCGAACGTGCAAACGTGGTGACGATGATCACCTTGATCGGCATGTCGTGGCGTTGAATGCGCTGCGCCAGCTCAAGGCCCGTAAGCCCCGGCATTTCGATATCGGTGACCAGCACATCCGGCTTCAGGCGTTGCAGTTCGCGCCACGCGGCTTCGCCATCGGGCGCCGAACCCAGCACCTCGATATCGCTCTCGAGGTTGAGCAGCGCGGACAACGCGCCGCGCACCATGGCCTGGTCTTCGGCCAGCATTACACGAATCATGCAGCACTCCTGTCATCCAGCACGGCGGTCGGCGCATCACTGGCGACGTCCGCGGATTGTTCTTTGTGCCTTGGCACCCGCACGGTCAACAGCGTGCCGCGTCGCGGTGGCGAGTCGATCTTCAGGCTGCCGCCCAGCGCGTGAATGCGCTCGCGCATGCCACTGACGCCGTTGCCATGCGCACTCAGGCCACCACAGCCGTCGTCGCGCACCCGCATTTCAAACTGGTCACCGCTCGTGGTGAATTCCACCCACGCGGACTGCGCCCGCGCGTGGCGATGAATGTTCGTCACCGCCTCCCGAAGCACCAGCGCAAGCGGCGCTTCGACCTGCGTCGACAGGCGCGTGTCATCGGGCAAGGCCCCGCTGAAATTGAGGCCCGATGCCTCCAGCATCAAACGGGCAGACACCAGCTCCGCCGCCAGGTCGCCACGACGCATGCCGGTGACGGCGGTACGCACTTCGGCGAGCGCGTGGCGCGCCACGCGCTCCACCTCCTCCATTTCGCGCTGCGCACGCTCGGGGTCCACGCGCGCGAGTTTGCGCGCCAGCTCGGACTTCAGTGCCACCAGCGACAAGGTGTGGCCAAGCAGATCGTGCAGATCACGGCCAATGCGCTCGCGCTCGGCGAGGGTGGCCAGCCGGCGAACCTCGTCCTGTGACATGCGCAATGCTGCATCCCTGCGGTGGTTGTTCATGCGCAGGAAATGACCGAAGCCGGACGCGAGCGCCACAAACGCAATCAACAGCATGACCCACGGCGACATGTGCAGCCGCCAGGCTTGAAAGGCCACGGGAACGGCCAGTATCGCCAGACCGGTCAGCCAACGGCGCAGCGATTGAAGGTACGCCATGCACATGCCGGCCGACACGATGAAGCCGATGGCCACGCCATTGAACGGCCACACCAGCATGCCGAGCAGGCCAATGCCCGCGGCATACCAGGGCAGGTAACGATAGGGTCCGGCGTAGATCCTGTAGTGAAAGTACAGATAGATCGGCGCAGAAATGAGCGTCGGGAGAAGCCAACGCGTCCAGGTGGTTCGAGCATCGGTGATGGGACCGATGAACAATGCGGCCACCCAAACAAGGTTGGCCATGGCCTCCCAGCGCAGGTAGCTTGGCGAGCCCAGCTTGCCCAACAGCGAGTCGGGATGAGGAGTGAACCAGGCTTTCATGTGGCTTGGCGCTCCTGTGAATGCCAGTCGGCGAGCGGCGCATCCGTGACATCGCCTTCCTGCAACGTCTCGCGCAGCTGCGGACGCGATCGCAGGGGCACGGTGATGCGCAACGACGTGCCGCCGCCCGAGGGTGATATCACTTCCACCTTGCCGCCGAGCGCGCGCACGCGTTCTTGCATGCCGTTGAGCCCATTGCCGTGCGCGCCGATGCCGCCACGACCATCGTCCTCGATGCTGAGCATCAGGTTGTGACTCATCACGTGGGTGGTGACGCGCGCACGGCTGGCCCGCGCATGCCGGGCGATGTTGGTGACCGCTTCGCGCAGCACCAGCGCAAGTCCGCGTTCCACATCCACCGGCAGCGAGGGTGGCAGTTCGTTGCATTCGAACGACACCGCGGACGATTCGAGCATCAGCCGCGCGGACGCCAGTTCTGCAGCCAGATCGGTGGCACGGATACCCGACACGGCAATGCGCACCTCGGACAGGGCATGACGCGCGACGCGCTCCGCCTCAGCCATTTCGCGCTTGGCGGCTTCGCTGTCGCGATCGAACAGCTTGCGTGACAACTCCAGCTTCAAGGTGATGAGCGATAGCGTGTGACCCAGCAGGTCATGCAGATCGCGGCCAATGCGCTCCCGCTCGGCGAGCGCGGCGAGGCGGCGCACTTCGTCATGGGAGAGCTGAAGCTCGGCTTCCTTCTCCTCGCTGAGTCGTTCCGCGTGCACCACCAGGCCAATGAAGATGGACGTGATGGGTATCCATATCCACGCCTGCCACGAGTAGTGCAGGAGCAGCACTTCGACCACCAACAGGGTATTGAGCACCACGAGCATGGCCATGTAGCGCCAAAGCTCCATGCGGCAACTGCGCAGCATGATCGTGCCGTACACGAAGTAGGAAAGCGCGCTGGGATACCAGGGCAGCAGCACCAGCGCCAAGCCCACCAGGCCCAGCGCGTAGTAGCGCGAATGCCGGCGCGAGGCGGTGCAGCTCTTGGCGTAAAGCACCAGGAATATGGGATAGGACAGCAGCGTGAGCCACGCCCACTGCCAGGTGTACCTGTCGAAGATAGGGGTGATGAACACCCACACCGACCACAGCAGGTGAATGGCATCCACCCAGGGCGACTTGCCCTTGCGGATACCGATGGCCACCAGCGAGTCCGGCGCTGGCGTCAACCAGTCTTGCAGCCATTGACGCACCGTACCACCCTCCCCGTGATCCGCCTGCTCCTCGTGCATGCTACTTCAACCAAGGCGACGCAGGCGGCGTACCGCCAGCAGGAAGAAGCCGGCGGTGTAGGCGAACAGCACCAGCAGGTGAGGCCACGCGTTCACGTGCTCCAGGCCGATGGCGCCAAGCGCGAGTTGCTGCAGGTGCGCGCTCGGCCAGATCGGCGCAATGCGCTGCAACACCGACGGCAAGGCCGACAGCGGAATCCACAGCCCCGAGAGGAACGACATGGGCAAGTAGATGATATTGACCACGCCGGGCGCGCCCTGCCCTTTCACCAGCGTGCCGACCAGCATGCCGAGCGCGCAGAACGGCAAGACGCCAAGCATGCCCGTGACAAGCAGCGACAAGGCCTGCCTGATGCCCAAAGGCACGTGTGCCAGCGCGACGGCAAGGGCAAGCAACAACACGATGACCATGCCGGCTGCCAGCATCGCCATCACCATCTTGCCCAGCAGGTACGCACCGGGCGGCATCGGCAACGCGCGCTTCAGTGTCAGCAGGCCGTTGTCGCGTTCCAGCGCCAGTGAAACGCCGAAGCCGAACAGGCCCGGACTCATCACGCCGAACACGCTATAGCTGGCCAGCAGGTAGCGGGCGGCGTTTCCGGGGGCGTTGTGGTTCATCACGATGCCAAACAACAGATAGAACATCGTGGGAAACAAGGTGATCGGCAGCAGGAAGCCCGGCGCACGAAAATAGCGCAAGCATTCGCTGCGGGCTTCGGCGACATACGCACCGAACACACGGCGCGGTGTCATGCCTTGGTGGGAAATGATGTCGAGCGCGGTGACGGACATTACGCAGCCTCCTTTGTCGTATCGGCATCGCGAGTCAGTTCGGTGAAGGCTTCCGCAAGGCCGGCGCGTCGTACTTCCAGTTCGCACAACGCGGGGTCGGCATCGAGCAGGCGACGCAATACGTTTTCAGGTGCGTCGCTATGCAGGTGAAGATGTTGTCCATCACGTTCCGCATGGGACACGTGGGGCCACGTCGCCAACGAGGCGGCGTCGAGATCGCTGATGCAACGAATGCGCGTCATCGCGACACGCGAGCGCAATGAATCCACGCTGCCTTCGCTGAGCACGCGCCCCTTGCCCAACACCACCACCCGTTGTGCCAACGCCTCGGCCTCTTCCAGATAGTGCGTGGTGAGCACGATGGCGCAGCCTTCGCCAACCAGGCGCCGAATGGCCGTCCACAGTTTCTGTCGCGCTCCGATATCCATGCCCACGGTGGGCTCATCGAGGAACAACAACTCGGGACGTCCGCACAACGCCATGGCGAATTGCACGCGGCGTTGCTCGCCACCCGACAGTGCGGCGTAGCGTCGCGACAACAAGCCTGTGACGCCAGCGAGTTCCGCCGTTTCATCGAGCGTTCGCGGCGCGGGGTAATAGCTCATGGTGAGCCGTAACAGTTCTGATACAGCCAGCGTCTGCGGCAACGATGCCGTTTGCAGCATGACGCCGATACGACGTCGGGCACTGATGTCCTGAGGGTCCTTGCCGAACAGTTCCACCTTTCCCGCATCGGCGCGTGTCAACCCCAGCAGCAGGCTGATCGCGGTGCTTTTGCCTGCGCCGTTCGGGCCCAGCAAAGCCAATAATTCGCCGCGGTGCAGCATGAGATCCAGGCCATCCAGCGCCGTTAAAGCGCCGTAATGTTTAACCGCGCCAGCCAGGCTGGCTACCACTGCAACAGGCTTTGTCATGGCTGCTCCTCCTTGCCTGCCATGCTAGGTGCCACAAGGGTGTGTCAGCAGTTGCCCCCGTCAGCCGGCGAAGGTGACAAGCGTCACCCGGGGTACCGGCCGCGACAACGCCGCGTTATGCTCGGAAAACCGTTGCAGCGCCACATCCGTGATGGATCGCACTGCGACATGGCCATAGAGCCAGGAAACGCTGATGGGTCGCGCGTTTCCACAACCATGCAAACGTAGACATGTCGATGTGCGTGCCATCGGGACGGCAGGCAAGTCGACCTTGAAGGAGGAACTCATGGGCGTGATTGATCAGCTGCGCGAATTGCGCGAATTCGGCGGCGCACCGCTGACCACCGGCCTGGATGACGCGGCCATCGAACGTTTTGCCGCCAGCCATCCGGCGTTGGCGCAAGCCATCACCGAAGCGGTGGCGCGTCATCGCGAACTGCGCGACGAACTGGGCGACTTCCTCAAGCTCGACGAAGCCCGGCAGCTCGTCGTGTCGCAGCAGGAAATCGTCAACTTCTACCCGACCGACGGCATCAACACCTACCTGCCCGCCGCAGCGCGCGGCCCGTGGGTGGTCACCCTCAAGGGTGCGGTGATCCACGACAACGGCGGCTACGGCATGCTGGGCTTCGGCCACAACTACGCGTCGATCGATGCGGCGCTGGCGCGTCCCCAGGTGATGGCCAACGTCATGACCGCGAGCATTTCGCAGATGCGTTTTGCCAAGGCCATGGATCGCGAACTGGGACGCCACCGTGGCGGCAATCCTTATACGCGCTACCTGATGCTCAACTCCGGCTCCGAAGCGGTGGGCCTCGCCTGCCGCATTGCCGACGTGAACGCCAAGCTGCAGACCGATGCCGGCGCGCGTTATGCGGGCCGCAGCATCAAGCGCGTTGCCGTGAAGGGCGCCTTCCACGGCCGTACCGACAAACCGGCGCTTTATTCCGACTCCACGCGCAAGACCTACGTGCAGCACCTGGCCAGCTATCGCCAGGAAGACACCTTGCTCACCGTGCAGCCGTACGACATTGCACAACTGGAAGCCGTGTTTGCCGACGCTGACAAGAACGGCTGGTTCATCGAAGCAATGTTCCTTGAGCCGGTCATGGGCGAAGGCGATCCGGGTCGGGCGGTGACGCCGGAGTTCTATGCCAAGGCGCGCGCGCTCACCGAAGCACACGGTTCGCTGCTGCTGGTCGACTCTATCCAGGCTGGCCTGCGTGCGCATGGCGTGTTGTCGGTCACCGACTACCCGGGCTTCGAGAAACTGGCTCCGCCGGATTTCGAAACGTTCTCCAAGGCACTCAACGCGGGCCAGTATCCGCTGTCCGTGCTGGCCGTGACGGAGCGCACCGCCGAGCTGTATCGCAAGGGCATCTACGGCAACACCATGACGGCGAATCCGCGTGCACTCGACGTGGCATTGGCTACGCTCGATGCACTCACCGACGACGTGCGTTCCAACATCCGCGAACGCGGCAAGGAATTCGTCGACAAGCTCAACGTGCTGAAGACCGAACTGGGTGGCCTGATCACCAAGGTGCAGGGCACCGGCCTGCTGTTCTCGTGCGAGCTGTCGCCGGAGTTCAAGTGCTACGGCGCCGATTCCATCGAGGAATACATGCGCGAACGCGGTGTCGGCGTGATCCACGGCGGTACCAATTCGCTGCGCTTTACCCCGCACTTCCTGGTCACCAGCGACGAAGTGGACCTGGTGGTGTCGCACGTTCGCCAGGCCTTGCTGCACGGCCCGCGCAAGCTCAAGGCCGAAGCGGCCTGACGCTTCAATTCGCCGGCATCGTTCGGAACCCCCGACGATGCCGGTGATGGCGTTAGGCGATGTCCTCCGGCAACCCGGAAGTCTCCTTGCTGAATGGCTTGCACCGTAAAGCGGTCAGCCACTCCCCGACACCCTCCGACCGGGCATAAACTTGCGCCGCCGGCACTCGCCGGTCATCCAGGAGGGTACCCGCATGACTTCGCGTCTGAGCCTGATGGTTGCCAGCGTTGCGCTGGCGTTTGCCGCCTCCACCGCCTTCGCAGCACCCCAGGACGCGGCCAGCAGTACGCCCGCCAAGAATTCACAACAGCAACGCATGACCGACTGCAACAAGCAGGCGACCGGCAAGACCGGTGACGACCGCAAGACCTTCATGAGCAGCTGCCTGAAGGGCGAAAGCGCCGCACCCGCCAAGATGACGCAGCAGGAAAAGATGAAATCCTGCAACGCCGATCCGCAGGCCAAGTCGCTCAAGGGCGATGCGCGCAAGCAATTCATGAGCACCTGCCTGAGCAGTTCGCCCAGCGCCGGTCACTGAGTACACGCACCCCTGTCTTGAAGGTGCCGGCATTGCCGGCACTTTTTTTGTGCCCAAAAAATCGTGTACGTAGCTCCATGTAGGAGCGCACTTGTGCGCGACCGCGGCCTGATCGTGCACCGAGGCGATGATGCAGGCCGCGGTCGCGCACAAGTGCGCTCCTACAGAAAAGGGCGGAAAACTGCGCGGTGGACCGCACATCGGTCACAATTGCCACATCATCCGGCAGGCAGTCCCCCATGAAGATCGTCGAAGTCCACCATCCCCTGATCCAGCACAAGCTTGGCCTGATGCGACGCGCCGGCATCAGCACGAAGGAGTTTCGCGAGCTTGCTTCCGAGGTCGCCTCGCTCCTGACCTACGAAGCCACCAAGGACCTGGAAACCGTCGAGCAACGCATCGAGGGCTGGGCCGGTCCGCTGACGGTGCATCAGATCAAGGGCAAGAAGGTCACCATCGTGCCGATCCTGCGTGCCGGCCTGGGCATGCTGCCGGGCGTGCTCGACATGATTCCGGCAGCCAAGGTGAGCGTGGTCGGCCTGCAACGCGATGAAGAAACGCTTAAGCCCATCGCGTACTACGAAAAGCTCACCGGCCGCATGGACGAACGCATCGCCATCATCGTGGACCCGATGCTGGCCACCGCCGGCACATTGGTTGCGACGGTGGACATGCTCAAGGCCGCGGGCTGCAAGCGCATCAAGGGACTCTTTCTCGTGGCGGCACCGGAAGGCTTGCAGCGCATGGAAGTGGCGCATCCGGATGTGGAGATCTACACCGCGTCGATCGACGAGCGCCTCAATGAACACGGCTACATCCTGCCCGGCCTGGGTGATGCCGGCGACAAGATCTTCGGCACCAAGCAACTGCCCGCCAACTAAGTCACCCGTTCCCGTGGTGCACCGAGCCCCGCCTCATCAGCGGGGCTTTTTTGTTGTCGGCGGAATGAGAACGGCAGCACGAAAGTCACGGAGCCGACATCTTTCCGTGTCATCTTCTCCGCGCCGTTTCGCTCCGGCGAAACGAAACTAACAATATGAATTAAAAGACCTTTTTTTGATTTTTTGGCTAAAGTTGCCGAGCGGTGGGCCGACAGCTCTTGCAGTTCCCTCACCCCGGATCTCCCCATGTTCAAACTCTCCAAGCAGATCTCCGGACTGACCTTGCGTCGCCGCCTGCTGCTGCGTCTGCTGGCCATCCTTACGCTGCTGGCCATCACCTGCGTGGCGGGCGTGGTGCAGCTGCGTCGCGCAGACACGCGCATCCAGGGCGTGGTCGAAGGTTCGCTGAGTCCGGTCGCGGACGTGGGCCGCGTGCAGAACGACTACAACAGCACGTTGCAGGTACTGGTCCACGCGGTGATGTCCCAGCTTCCCTCGGCCGTGGAAGATGCGCATACGCGCATCCACGCCGATCGCATCGATGCCGAGCGTCACTGGAAAGCACTGGAAAGCAGCGAGCTCGCGCGCGAGCAAACGCAGGCGCTCAAGCTCACCGTGACGCATCGGGCAGACGCCGACCGCACCATCGACGAGACGCTCACCCTGCTCGATGCCGGCCAGTTCGACATCGCCGGCCTCAAGCTGACCACCGAAGTACAGCCCGCCTACGAACCGCTGCAAAGTGATTTCGCCAACCTGTTCCAGGCCGCGCTGGCCAAGGGCAATCAGCAGGTGGACATGCAGCGCGCGGCGGATCGCGACGGCATGATCCTGTTGCTCGTGCTGCTGGGCGTGGCACTGGCTGTCACCATCGTGATGGATGGCGCACTGATGCGTTCGCTGATGCAACGCCTTGCGCGCGCTACCGACGTCGCGGAACGCATTGCGGCAGGCAGGCTCGGCGAGCCTGTGAACATTGGCGCCAACGACGAACTCGGCCAGTTGCTGCGTACGCTGGCATCGATGGACGCCCAGCTGACCCGCGTGCTCGGCGAAGTACGCAGCGGTGCCATTTCCGTGGGCGAGCGCGCACGCCGCCTTGCCCAGGACAACGACGCGCTGAGCGAACGCACGCAGGCGCAGGCCGCCAGCCTCGAACAGACAGCCGCCTCCATGACGCAGATGGCGGATACCGCGACGCAAGGCGCCGGTCACGCCGATGGCGCGGCAGACGCCGCGCGTGACGCGCTGGCGCACGTTGAGCACGGCCGCGTGGTCGCGGGCGAGGCGATCGATTCCATCCTCGCCATCGAAAAAGCCAGCCGCGACATTGCCGAGATCGTGGACCTGGTCGACAGCATCGCCTTCCAGACCAACCTGCTTTCGCTCAACGCCGCCATCGAAGCGGCACAGGCCGGTGAAAAGGGCCGCGGCTTCGCCGTGGTGGCCAACGAAGTACGCCAGCTTGCACGCCGCTGCGTGGACGCGGGCAAGGACATCCGTCGCCTGGTCGAACGCAGTGGTGAAGCCGTCGATGCCGCACGCGAACGCGTGATGCGTTCCGGCGAAGCCTTGGACGGCATCGTGCTCAGCATGGGCAGCGTGTCCGAGCGCGTGTCGCATATCTCGCACGCGTCGCGCGCACAGGTCGGCGGCATCCATCAGGTCAGCCGTGCCGTGATGGACATGGACGGCATGACCCAGGCCAACGCGGACCTGGTGGAAGACATCAACCACACCGGTCGCGCCCTCGCCAACGATGCGGACGCGCTGATGCACCAGGTCGCCTTCTTTCGCCTTCCCGGCCGGGAAGATTTCCACGAGTCGATGCATGACGCACGACCCTCACCCGCAGTGACGCTTCCTGTTCAGGCCGCTGCGGCCTGACATCGACCCGGGCAATGCCAGCCAGTCTCGCCTACCATTACACCCCTCACGCCATCCAGGGCGTGTTGGCACGTATCAAGTGGCCCGCGCCGGGAGCTGTTTGCCCGCAGGTCAAGGAAGAACGAGGGCGTGTATGTCGATACACAACCGAGTGATGACGCGGACCTGGGGGCAAACAGACCCGGCCCGAAGGGTTGACTCTCCCCGGCCGCTGGCGGGCAGCGTGCCGCTCGAACAGGCCACCGGCCTGCCCTTCGCCCCCCACTGCCCGCCAGCGCCCGGGGAGAGTCAACGTGGGCTACTTGATAAGTGCCAACACGCCCTAGAGCGCGCACTCGTTGCAGGAAGCCTCACGCCGGTCTTCCAGCCCATAGTGCGCATCGACACCATGGAAGTCGTCGCGCATGAGGGGTTGAGCCGTTGCGGCTTCATGCCCGGGAATATTTCCATTCTCGACCTGCTCGACCTTGCCCGCATGGAAGGCCGGCTCGCCGAGCTGGAACTGCACGCCGCACGCACCTTGTGCGGCGCGTTCGCTGCGCAGCAGGCGGAAGGCCGGCTGCTGGTCAACCTGAGCCCGCACGCGATTCTGCACGACTCCCTGCGGCCGGACGACGTGCTCGCCGCGCTTTCCGCCTGCGGACTCGACCCGGCACGCGTCACTATCGAGGTGACCGAACGCGATGTGGTCGAAAGCCCCGCGCGCCTCGCGCACGCGCTGGGTTATCTGCGAGCGCATGGCGTGCGCATTGCGCTGGACGATTTCGGCAACGGCCATTCCAACTTCGAGATGTGGAACGAGATTCACCCCGACGTGGTGAAGATCGATCGCTACCTGGTGCATGGCGTCTCCCGCAGCGCAGGCAGGCTGGCCATCGTGCGCTCGCTCTGCCAGGTCGCCGAATCGCTGGGCACGGACCTGGTCGGCGAAGGCGTGGAAGATCCGGCCGACCTTCGCGTGCTGCGTGACCTGGGCATTCCCTATGCGCAGGGCTTCCTGATTGGCCGCCCTGCGGAGCAGACCGCACGCGAGGCCAGCACGGCATCACGTCAGTTGCTGCGCGCGCCTGCCGTGCCGGTACTTCCCCGCCCTCGCGGGCCGGTAACGCAGCGGCCCACCCAAGTGCGTCATTTGCTGATCGAAGCGCCCTCCGTGCAGCCTCGCCAGACGAACGATGAAGTGATGGCCCTGTTCGTCGATCATCCGGAAATGCATGCGGTCGCGGTGGTCAAGGACGGCCACCCCATCGGCCTCATCAACCGGCGGCTGGTCAACGAACGCATGGCGCAGCCGTTCGCCCGCGAACTGCTCGCAAGAAAATCGTGCACGGCATTGATGAATACCGCGCCGCTCATCTGCGACGAAAATCGCAGCCTGGAAAGTCTTGCCGACGTGTTGCGCGGCGAAGACCAGCGCTATCTTGCCGATGGTTTCATCATCACGCGCCAAGGCCAGTACCTCGGGCTGGGCACCGGCGAGGCACTCGTGCGGCGCGTGAGCGAACTGCGCATCGAGGCTGCACGGCATGCCAATCCGCTGACCTTCCTGCCGGGCAACATTCCCACCACGGAACATCTGGAACGCCTGATCGACGGCAGCGAACCGTTTACCGTCGTGCACGTGGACCTGACGGACTTCAAGCCGTACAACGACCTCTACGGGTACTCGCGCGGCGACGAAATGATCCGCCTGCTTTCGGGCCTGCTCGGCGAGCATGTGGACCCCGCGCTCGACTTCGTCGGCCACATCGGCGGCGACGATTTCGTGTTGCTGTTCCAGAGCAACGACTGGGAAGCACGGTGTCAGCGCGTCATCGATGCGTTCAATGCGCGATCACCGCAATTGTTCGACGCCGTGGACATCATTCACGGTGGGCTGCATGGCAAGGATCGCCGCGGCGAACCGCAATTCTTCCCCTGCACCACGGTGGTGATGGGCGCGGTGGAACTTTGCCCGCCCTTGCCACAGCGCGCGCAATCCATCGCCATGCTGGCCGCCCGCGCCAAGCGCCATGCCAAACGCGCGCACAGCGGCCTGCACGTCTTCCCAAGACTCGTGGCGCCGGCATGAAAAAACCCCGGCCGTTGCCGACCGGGGTTTCAGGCAGGACGTAAAGCGATCAGCCGCGGAAGCGGTCCGTAGCCTGTACCAGTTCGGAGATATTGCCCGGCTCGAACGCCGAATGACCGGCATCCTGCACGATGCGCAGGTCGGCTTCCGGCCATGCACGATGCAGATCCCACGCGCTGCGCATGGGGCAGACCACGTCATAACGGCCCTGCACGATCACGGCGGGAATCTTGCGGATGCGATCCACGTTGCGCAGCAACTGATCGTCGTATTCAAAGAAGCCGCCGTGCACGAAGTAATGACACTCGATGCGTGCAAAGGCCAACGCAAACTCGTCCTCGCCGCTGGACTGGATGTGCCCTTCGTCCTGCCACAGGTAGCTGGTCGCACCCTCCCACACCGACCACGCACGCGCCGCTTCCACGCGCTCGATGGGATCGCTGCTGGTCAGGCGCCGGTAGTACGCGCTCATCAGGTCGCCGTGCTCCACCGCCGGAATGGCCTTCAGATAGGTTTCCCATGCGTCCGGATACAACGCGTCGCAACCCTTCTGGTAGAACCATTCCAGCTCCCAGCGGCGCAGCATGAAGATGCCGCGCAACACCAGCTCGCTCACCCGCTCCGGATGCGTTTGCGCGTATGCAAGCGCCAGCGTGGAACCCCACGAGCCGCCGAACACCTGCCACTTACCGATGCCCAGGTGTTCGCGGATACGCTCGATGTCGTTCACCAGGTTCCACGTGGTGTTCTCGTGCAACTCCGCGTGTGGCGTGGACTTGCCGCAACCGCGCTGGTCGAACAACACGATGCGGTACACCGCCGGATCAAAGAAGCGGCGGCACTTCGGATTGGTGCCACCACCCGGGCCGCCGTGCAGGAACACCACCGGCTTGCCGTTCGGGTTGCCACTCTGCTCGTAGTACAGGGTGTGCAGGTCGGAGACCTTCAGCATGCCGGTGTCGTACGGCTCGATCTCGGGGTACAGGGTGCGGCGTTCCTGCGACATGCGCGTGCTCCGGAAGCGGTGGGGGACGGTGGATTAGGCTAACACGCACCCCTCGCACCCCGCCCGCCCCGTGCCATGGAAAGCATACTCAGGGTGCTCCCACGGTGAGCACCCCAAAGCTCCCTGGCGCGGCCGTTGGGCGGCCACCCGATGCCGACGGCACCAGCGTCGCCGCCGACAGGTATAGCCGGTGTCTGGCCGGATCGAGCGCCAGCGTACGCGCGCTTGGCTGGGTGGGGATGGTGGCGACCACGCGGTAGCGATCCGCATCGTCCTGGTGCACCGCGGTGATGTTGCCGCTTTCGCCATTGGAGCTGTACACCGTCGCCGTGGCTTCGTCGAACACGATGGCATCCGGCCCTTCCCCGATCACCACTTGCATCACGGCCTTGCCGGTATCGGCGTTGGTGACAGCCATCCGCTTGTTGTCGCAGACGGAGAACAGGCGGTGCAGCTTGCGATCGATGGCCAACCCGGTGGGCGCCTCGCAGGTCGCCAGCGACCACGTCGCCATCACCGTGTTGGACGCGCTGTCGATCTTCACCAAGGCGGCGCGATCTTCCAGGTTCACGTAAAGATGACCCGCCTCGTCACTCACCGCGAACTCCGGCTTTCCAGGCAGTGGGACCGTGGCGGTCACCGTATTGCTTGCCGGATCGATGACACTGAAAGACTGCCCTTTGCCGTTGAACGTGAACACGTGTTTCGACGCCGGGTCATAGACAATCGCATCCGGCTTCTCGCCCGTGCCGGCAATGGTGGTCACGACAGCCAGGGAATCGAGATCGAACACCGTCACCGATGCCGACGTGCCATTGCTTGCGTAGCCGCGATGTGCGGCCATATCCAGCGCCACGCCATGCACACCCTTCATGCCGGGAATGGTGCCGATGCGCTTGTTCTGGTCGACGTCCACCACGTCGACACGATCGCCGCGTGTCACGAACAGGTGCCGCCGCTGCGCATCGAAGCTGAGGTAGTCCCAACCGCCTGCACCATCCAGCGACAGTCGCGAAAGCACACGGAACTGATCGGCCGGTGCCGCCGACGTTCCCGCGCTGGCGCAGGGAACAAACAACGCGCCCATCAGCGCGGCGCAAAGAAAACGTTGCATGGACGATCTGCCTGTCGGGAGTTCGCCGAAGCATGCTCCCGGGGACTTAGTACTGGCTTAGCGGCTTATCGGGCTTGCCTTTCACTGCACCCCAGGTCAAACGAACAGCTTGCCCGGATTGAGCAAACCGTTCGGATCGAACACCTGCTTCACGCCTCGCATCAGGGCGATTTCCGCCGCGCTGCGCGTGCTGCCCAGATAGGCGCGCTTCACCAGGCCAATGCCGTGTTCCGCAGAAATGCTGCCACCATGGCGCTGCAACGTTCCGGCCAGCAACTTGGTCACGTGCTCGCACTGGCTGATGAAATCGTCGTCGGACAAGTCGTCCGGCCGAAGCACATTGATGTGCAAATTGCCGTCGCCAATGTGGCCGAACCACACCACGTCGAAATGCGGGTACTCGCTGGCCAGCAGCGCCTGGATCTCGTGCAGGAACACCGGCAACGCGCTGATGCGCAGCGAGATATCGTTCTTGTATGGCTTGTGCGGCGCAAGACTCTCGGTGATGCCTTCGCGAAGCCGCCACAACGCGGCAGCCTGCGCTTCGCTCTGCGCGATCACGCCATCGCTGATCCATCCGCGATCCATGCCCATTTCGAAGGCGGCAAGGGCGGCGTCCTGCGAACGTTCATCGGCATCGAATTCGGTGACGACGTAGAAGGGATGATCCCCCTCGATGGCACGTTGCGCGCCATGCGCCAGCACGTAGCGCAGCGCCACATCGGTGAAGAACTCGAATGCCTGCAACGACAGGCGTGCACGAAACAGTGAGAACACTTCCATCAGCGCGTCCATGTTCGGCAGCGCCAGCAGCATCACTTGCGAGGGTGGCGGCGCATCGGTCAGGCGCAACGTAGCTTCCACCACGATGCCCAACGTACCTTCCGAACCGATCATCAATTGGCGAAGGTCATAGCCGCTCGAATTCTTGATCAGCCCGCGATTCAACTGAAGCAATTCGCCATTGCCCGCGACCACGGTAAGCCCGGCGATCCATTCGCGCGTATTGCCATAGCGAATGACGCGAATGCCACCCGCGTTGGTGGCGATGTTGCCGCCGATGGAGCACGAACCACGCGCGGCAAAATCGACCGGATAGATAAGGCCGTGTTCTTTCGCCACCTCGTGCACGGCGTGCAGCGTCATGCCCGCTTGCACGGCAAGGGTGCGATCCACGCCATCGAAAGCGAGCACGCGATTCATGCGCTCAAGGCTGAGCACCAGCTCACCGTTGGCCGCCACCGCGCCGCCGGACAGCCCCGTGCGGCCGCCTGAGGGCACCACCGCAACGCCGTGCTCGTTGGCCCAACGCACGATGGCCTGCACTTCCTCGACCTCGGCGGGCAACGCGATGGCCAGCGGCGCAGGCGTCCAGCGACGGGTCCAGTCACGACCGTAATGCTCCAGGTCGGCGGCATCGGTCAGCAGGCGGAGCTTGGGCAGCCGGGCGGAAAGCGCGGCCAGTGGAGCATCAGTCATGGTGCGTTCCCCGGGTGTTCCGCAAGCCTGCCAGCGCTGGACGGCATCGTCCAGTGTTGCGACGCCGCAAAAGCGCCCCAAGGTCTGGCATAGTGCGGATGTTCTCCATCGCGCAACGGCCCATGAAGACCTCGTTCCCGAAACAAGACATCAAGGTGCTCCTGCTGGAAGGCGTCAGCCGCAGCGCCGTCGAAACCTTCCACCGCGCCGGCTACAGCCAGATCGAATATCACGAAAAAGCCTTGCCGGAAGCCGATTTGAAGGCCCGTATCGCCGAGGCGCATATCGTGGGCATCCGCTCGCGCACCCAGCTCACCGACGAGGTGCTTCAGCAGGCTAAACGGCTAATTGCCGTGGGCTGCTTCTGCATCGGCACCAACCAGGTGGACCTGGGCAGCGCGCGCCGCGCGGGCGTTCCCGTGTTCAACGCGCCCTATTCCAACACGCGCAGCGTGGCGGAATTGGTTATTGCTGAAACCATCATGCTGCTGCGCGGCATCCCGCAGAAAAACGCCCTTTGCCACCGCGGCGGCTGGACCAAGTCGGCGGCGGGCAGCTTCGAGACCCGCGACAAGGTGCTGGGCATCATCGGCTACGGCCACATCGGCACCCAGGTGGGCGTGCTGGCCGAGAGCCTTGGCATGCGCGTGATCTTCTACGACATCGAGCCCAAGCTCTCGCTGGGCAACGCCCGCCCCGCCGAAAGCCTGGACGACCTGCTCGAGCGCGCCGACGTGGTGACGCTGCATGTGCCCGAGACACCCTCGACGCAGATGATGATCGGCTCCAGGGAGCTCTCGCGCATGCGCAAGGGCTCGCTGCTGATCAACGCCTCGCGCGGTACCGTGGTGGACATCGATGCTCTGGCCGAATCACTGCGTTCGGGGCATGTGGGTGGCGCGGCGGTGGACGTGTTTCCGGTGGAACCCAAGGGCAACGACGACGCCTTCGTGTCGCCGCTGATCGGCATGGACAACGTGATCCTGACGCCGCACATCGGTGGCAGCACGCTGGAAGCGCAGGACAACATCGGCATCGAAGTGGCCGCCAAACTCGTGCGCTACAGCGACAACGGCTCCACCCTGTCGTCGGTGAATTTCCCCGAAGTGTCGCTACCCGAACATCCGCGCAGCCGACGCCTGCTGCACATCCATCGCAACATGCCGGGCGTGCTGTCGCGCATCAACGAGCTGTTCTCCGCCGGCAACATCAACATCGACGCACAGTTCCTGCAAACCGACAGCGAAGTGGGTTATGTGGTGATCGATGTGGCCGCTGACGAGAAGCAGTCGGACGCATTGAAAGATCAGCTGGCGGCCATTCCGGGCACGCTGCGCAGCCGCGTGCTGTATTGAGGCAGTCGACCGCTGCAACGCGGCGGTCACACTTGGCGCGTTGCCTGCCTTGTCTGTGGATGTGAAAAGGACAAGCAAGGCCACGCGCTAATTTGCCGTGGTTCGCAACTATCAATGCGCCCGCCGCCTCACGGCGGTTGGCGTGTTGAAAAGCCGCGTGCCCGTGTGTCACCCTCGAAACGGGGACGTTCTGATCGGTATCGAGCTGACGTCTGGCGCAAGGATGCCGAGCCCCCATTGATGAAAAACACCGACACATCGACCGCAAGGAGGCTACGCGTGTCATCTGCTCATCTTTCGCGCCTGTCACGGCGCATACCCGTTTGGTCTTTCTCCGGCACGCTCGCGCTTTGCGCGCTTGGCGCATTCGCTCAAGTCGGTGGCGCCCCACCCGTTTCGAATGC
Source organism: Dyella sp. C11 (assembly GCF_003121485.1). Lineage (GTDB taxonomy): Bacteria > Pseudomonadota > Gammaproteobacteria > Xanthomonadales > Rhodanobacteraceae > Dyella. The sequence continues at coordinate 130,175 of NZ_QAVX01000005.1, forward strand.
CGATGCGCAAGCATCAGGGTCTGCGCCCTCGCCGCAGGAAGTCACCGATATCTGCATGGCCAATTTCATGCCGGGCTTCGAGACATCGTTGCAGGGCGAGACGTATTCCACGTGGTCGCTGGGCAGCAATCTCAACATTCCTGCCACCATCGACAACCTCAAGGCGTACGGCACCCAGGCGAAGAACATGCATCTGGCGGCCAGCGCCGTGCATGGCAACAAGGCCACGATCACGGTGGTGCTGGATGACCCCGGCGTGATCAATGACGGCGCGTTCTCCATCAACGGACCGGACCGGCGCGCCGTCTCCATGCGCATCGACATGGACACCTCGCTCAATGCTGCGTCCTTCTCCACGCGCCTCAACAAAGAGCAGGGCAACGTGAGCCAGGAGCGTCTGCGCCGGGTTGCCTGCACGCTGGTTTCCATCGTCGCCCATGGCGCGCCGTTGCCGGAAGAGAAAAAGGCGTCGACGTCGGGCATTCACCTGCGCAATCCCTTCAAGAGCCAGCAGAAGGAAGCGGCTGAGCGATTGGCGGCTGTCCAGGAAAAACAAAACCAGAACCTCGACATGATGCGTCATGCGCAGGCACTGCTCTATCAACGTGCGCAACAGGCCGGCAAGGCCATCGTGTTCATGCCGATGATGAATGTGGATGCCAAATACAGCGCGGCGTCTGTTGGCGAAACGATTTCAGGCGGCCCCAAGCATCAAGCCTTCCGGTTCGACCAGACGGCCACGCTGGTGTGGCACGCCAGCGGCGATCCCAACAACCTGCTGCAGGCGGGCAACCAATCCTCGCTGTATCAGACGGGCTTGTTCGGTTACATCCAGAAGGTTTACGCCAACAAGATCTTCTACGGCGTGTTTATCGTCGATCCCGGCAGCTACGACCTGATCGGCCTGACCTACGATCTGGATCACAGCGGGTTACCCGCCTTGAGTTCCAAGCAGTGGACCGAAAAGCCTGCGCTCGGCATGGCGTCGCTCGCGCCCACAAGCAACGCCGAGTTCAGCACGCACCAGGCCTGGGCCGATGCGCAGTATCAGAATGTGCAGGTTTACGATGGCTCGAGCTGCACCATGGTGCAGAGTGGTGGCGGCGTGACCGGCTGCGTTGCCTGGCAAGACCAGTACCACAACGAAACGCGCATGACGGACGCGGGCGGCTGGCGAACCGCCGTCGACAAGAACTATGCAGGCGGCTTGCAGATTGCACTGACGCTCACGCGCCCCTTTGCGCGCTTTGAGGCCAAGCCGGGCGAGGTGATCGTCACCGACGGCTTCTTCCCCTCCACCGACAGCATGGTCATCGACAACGACGCCTGCCATCAGGCCAAAGGCGATGTAGTGGCCTGCGGTATTCAGAAGCTGGCGCTGTACCGCATCACGGGCCGCAAGAGCGAACTGCCGCTGGCGCCGGATTCGGCGTCCAAATCGCCCACGCTCGTGAACCTCATTTCCCGCGCGGAATACCGCCCGATGACGGTCAACGCCACCTCTCGCGCGGAAACGCCAGGCACCTATGAGGCGGGCTGGTCCACGCCCTACACGGCGACGGCGCACTGACGCTGCAGCGAACGCTGTGCGCTCACACAGGGGCTGGATGGCATCCACCCGGCCCCTGCTCTTTTACCGCCGCCGATAGGCAGCTCACGGCCTCACCGCGCCCACCGTCATCGCACGATTCACGGAAGCCGTTTCCGGCGGCACAAAACAAAAACGGCACCCAAGGGCGCCGTTTTCACTTTAGTTGCCGAATTGGTCGGGACGGCGGGATTCGAACCCACGACCCTCTGCCCCCCAGGCAGATGCGCTACCAGGCTGCGCTACGCCCCGATGATCGGCAAGACGACAAGTCTACCAGCTAAGCCGGTAGTACCGGAAGTCGTTGATGAAGGTTGAAGCTCAGCGACGCAGCAGCGCCAGCACTTCTTCCAGTTCCATGCGCACCTGGCGCACGATCTGATGCGAAATGCTCGACTCCATGCGCGCCTGCGGGCCTTCCAGACGAGCGCGGGCGCCCGTGATGGTGAAGCCTTCGTCGTACAGCAGGCCACGAATCTGACGAATCATCAGCACGTCGTGACGCTGGTAGTAGCGGCGGTTGCCTCGACGCTTGACGGGGTTGAGTGCGGGAAATTCCTGTTCCCAGTACCGCAGAACGTGCGGCTTCACGCCACACAGTTCGCTGACCTCACCGATGGTGAAGTAGCGCTTGGCCGGAATGGCCGGAAGCTCGGTGTTATTCCCTTGGTCCAGCATAGCCCTCGACTCGCACCTTGAGTTTCTGACCCGGTCGGAACGTCACCACCCGACGTGCGGAGATAGGAATCTCCTCGCCCGTCTTGGGATTACGACCCGGCCGCTGGTTTTTCTGACGCAGATCGAAGTTGCCGAAACCCGACAGCTTCACCTGCTCGCCTTTTTCCAATGCTTCGCGGACCACCTCGAAATAGGCGTCCACGAATTCTTTTGCCTCACGCTTGTTGAGGCCTACCTCGAGAAAGAGGCGCTCGGCCATCTCTGCTTTGGTCAGCGCCATCTTATCCTCGCAACTTCGCCTTGCATGCCATCTCCAACGCGGCGACTGCTTCACGAATGTTACGGTCAGCGTCGTCGTCGGTAAGGGTGCGTGAAGCGTCCTGTAAAATCAAGCCCATAGCGAGACTCTTTCGGCCTACTTCGACCCCCTTCCCGCTATAACGATCGAACAGTCGCAGCTCCTTGAGCTGGTTGCCCAGGGTCTGGCGAACGGTCTGCTCAATCTGTGACCAGGTCACGGCTTCCGGCACGTCGACCGCGATGTCACGGCGAACGGATGGGAAACGCGGCACCGGCTGCGCCTTCGGCAGGCGGCGGCCGAGTACCGGCTCCAGCTCCACTTCCAGCACATGGGCATCGGCACCCAGATCCAGGGCTTTAGCGAGCTGCGGATGCAACGCACCCAGGAAGCCCACCGTCTTGCCGTCACGGGTGACGCGTGCGCCACGACCCGGATGCAGCCAGCCGGGAAGGCCATCCGCGTGGATGGCCCAACGCTCCGGCTCGCCGCCCCAGGCGATCAGGGCATCGAGATCGCCCTTCAGGTCGTGGAAGTCGAGCTGGCGGGAAGCCTCACCCCACTGCTCTGCGTGCGCGTTGCCACAGGCAACGATGGCGAGCGTGGGGGTTTCCGTCGGCGCATCCTTGCGAGCGGCAGCCTCCGCACTGATGCGGAAGGTGCGACCCAGCTCGAACAGGCGAACACGTTCCTGCTGGCGCGCGCGGTTGTGCGAGAGCGCCACGATCAGGCCCGGGACCAGCGACGGACGCATCACCGCCAGGTCGGCCGACAGCGGGTTGGCCAAGGGCACCAGCTGCTCGGTCATACCCCAGCGCTGGAGCACATCGTTGCCGATGAAAGCCAGGTTCACCGCTTCGTAGTAGCCACGCGCGGCCAGTTGCTCACGCACCGCCAGCTCGTTGAGACGGCCCTCCGGCTCCACGGCCAGCGTCAGAGCACCCGCCGGCGTGCTGGTGGGAATGTTTTCGTAGCCATGGATGCGCGCGACCTCTTCGATCAGGTCTTCTTCGCGCTCGATGTCGAAGCGGCGGCTGGGCGCGGTGACCTTCCAGCCATCGGCCTGCGCTTCAACCTTCATGCCCAGCGCCGTGAAGATCCGCGCAACTTCGTCGTCGGCAACGGTCAGGCCAAGCACGCGCGCAAGTCGCGCGCGACGAAGCAGGATCGGTTCCGGCGAGCGCAGATGCTCCGGCAGCGTGACATCCACCAGCGGACCGGGAATGCCGCCTGCAATGTCGAGGATCAGGCGCGTGGCGTATTCGACGGCGATCCCGGGCAGTTCCGGATCCACGCCGCGCTCGAAACGATGCCCGGCATCCGTGTGCATGCCCAGCTTGCGGCTGCGGCCAATGATGGCCGACGGAATCCAGTGCGCCGCTTCCAGGAACACGTTACGCGTGGTGTCGGTGACGCGCGTCTCGGCGCCGCCCATGATGCCGCCCAGTGCGACCGCACGAGCGCCCTTGCCGCCGACGCTGTCGGAAACCACGAGGAAGTCATCACCCAGTTCGACGGTACGGCCATCGAGCAGCGCGAGCTTCTCGTTGGCACGCGCGGGACGAACAACGATGTCGCCTTCCAGCTTGTCCTTGTCGAACGCATGCATCGGCTGGCCAAGTTCGAGCATCACGTATTGCGTGACATCGACCAGGAAGCTGATCGGACGCAGGCCGCTGCGGCGCAGGCGTTCGGCCATCCAGACCGGCGTGGACACGCTGGCGTCGACGTTGCCGATGACGCGACCTGCAAAGCGCGGCACACGTTCACCCGCGTCGAGCACGACCTGCATGGTCGCGTCATTCTGCGCCGGCACCGGCTGGGCATCGAGCGGAATGACCTGGCCACCCAGTGCGGCGGCGACATCGAAAGCGATGCCGCGCACACTGAAGCAATCCGCGCGATTGGGCGTCAGCTTGATTTCGATACTGGCGTCCGGCAAACCCAGGTACGTCGCCAGCGGCGTGCCGACCTTCGCATCGGCGGGAAGCTCAAGCAGGCCCGAGGCATCCGGATCGATGCCCAGTTCCTTCGCCGAGCAAAGCATGCCGAACGACTCGACGCCACGCAGCTTGGCAGCCTTGATCGCGATGCCGCCCGGCAACGTTGCGCCCACGGTCGCCAACGGCGCCACCAGGCCCGCACGCGCGTTGGGCGCGCCGCAGACGATCTGCACGGTGCCGTTGCCCGTATCCACTTCGCACACCTGCAGGCGGTCGGCCTCGGGATGCTTCTGCGCGCTGATGATGCGCGCGACGATCACGCCGTCGAGCGAGTCGCCCAGCGCGGTGACCTCTTCCACTTCCAGGCCAATCGCCGTCAGCGTCGCGGACAGTTCATCGCGCGATGCCTTGGTCGGCACATGATGGCGCAGCCAGTTCTCGGAGAATTTCATGCGTGTGAGTTCCTGCTGCGTTTAGGCGAACTGCTTGAGGAAGCGCAGGTCGTTCTCGAAGAACGCGCGCAGATCGGAGACGCCATAGCGAAGCATCGCAAAGCGTTCCACGCCCAGGCCAAACGCAAAACCGGTGTAACGCTCCGGATCGATGCCACAATTCTTCAGCACGTTCGGATGCACCATGCCGCAGCCGAGCACTTCGAGCCAACGCGAACCGCCGTCTTCCGTCTCCCAGCGGATGTCCACTTCGGCCGAGGGTTCGGTGAAGGGGAAATAGCTGGGGCGAAAACGCATTTCGAAGTCGCGCTCAAAGAACGCGCGGATGAATTCGGCCAGCGTGCCCTTCAGATCCGCGAAGCTCGACGTTTCGTCGACCAGCAGGCCTTCGATCTGATGGAACATCGGCGAATGCGTCTGGTCGGAATCGCTGCGGTACACCTTGCCCGGCGCAATGATGCGGATGGGCGGCTGGCGCCCCTGCATGGAACGCACCTGCACCGGCGACGTATGCGTGCGCAGCAAGCGGCCATCACCGAAGTAGAAGGTGTCGTGCATGGCGCGCGCCGGATGGTGCGGCGGAAAATTCAGCGCTTCGAAGTTGTGCCAGTCGTCTTCGATTTCCGGACCATCGGCGCGCTGGTAACCCAGGCGCGAGAAGATCGCACTGATGCGCTCAAGCGTACGCGTGATCGGATGGATACCGCCGCGCTCGCCGTTACGGCCGGGCAGCGTGATGTCGATGGTTTCGGAAGCGAGGCGATGATCGAGTTCCGCCTGCTCAAGCACCTGCTTGCGCGCGGCGAGCGCGTCGGCAAGGTGATCCTTGATGCGGTTGACCTCGGCGCCGCGCGACTTGCGCTCGTCCGGCGACAACGCGCCCAGCGCCTTCAGCGCGGCGGTGACGATGCCGCTCTTGCCCAGAAGGCTGACGCGCAGCGCATCGAGCGCTTCGAGCGTGTCGGCTTTGTCGATATCGGCCAGCGCGGCTGAGGCGCGGCTATCCAAGTCATCCATCGATGCGACTCTCGCTTTATTCCCATTCCCCCGTTTACCAGCTTGTGTACGGGAGAGTGGGCAAGGGTGAGGGGTCACTCTAGCGATATCGCTTGATCAAAGCGCATGACGCGCTTTGACTGAAAACCGTGGCAAGACATGTCCCCTCACCCCGGCCCTCTCCCCGGAGGGGAGAGGGAGCAAAACATCGCGAGCGACCCAAATAAAAACGGGGAGGAGGCTGGTGGCCTCCTCCCCGCTTGATCACATCATATCGTCAGCGCGCAAAGCGCAAGACGATCAAGCGGCCAGACTGGCCTTCGCCTTTTCAGCGATCGCGCCAAACGCCTTGATGTCGTGCACGGCGATGTCCGCCAGCACCTTGCGGTCGACCGTGATGCCGGCCTTGGCCAGACCGTTGATCAGACGGCTGTAGGACAGGCCGAACTGGCGAGCCGCAGCGTTGATACGGACGATCCACAGGGCGCGGAACTGACGCTTGCGCTGCTTGCGGCCGATATAGGCGTACTGACCAGCCTTGATGACGGCCTGGTTAGCAACGCGGAAGACTTTGCGACGGGCGTTGTAGTAACCCTTCGCGCGGCCAATGATCTTCTTGTGACGACGACGGGCGGTAACGCCACGCTTTACACGAGCCATGGTTTATCTCCTCGCCTTACAAGTACGGCAACATGCGTGCTACACCCTTGGTGTCGCATGCCTTGACGTGGTTGGTCGCGCGCAGGTTGCGCTTACGCTTGGTCGACTTCTTGGTCAGGATGTGCGACTTGAAGGCGTGACCGGCCTTGAACTTGCCCGACGCGGTCTTGCGAAAACGCTTCGCAGCCGCCCGGTTGGTCTTGATCTTGGGCATTGGAATGCTCCCTGATGGGGCTGAACCCCGGTTTCTGACTGATCTGGCGGTGACCCGGGAAGGCCACTCTTTCCGTCCTGCCACGATCGGTTCACGACCCGTCCTGGTGGGTCGAACCGGCGATTATACGGACGATTCGGGGGATTTGCCAGCGGGGGAATGGGTTTACCGCAACCTGGCTCCCTCTCCCCTCCGGGCAGAGGGTTGGGGTGAGGGGCCAACCTGGCCTCGGTGGCCGGACCACCCTCATCGTCGTCCCGGCGCAGGCCGGGACCCAGAGCCACCGCGCCTGGTTTTCGCGATAACCAAGCCTTGCCTCAGCTGGATTCCGGCCTGCGCCGGAATGCCGGGCTGGAAACGCTTTCGCGAGCACCCGCCCCTCACCCTGCCCTCTCCCCGGAGGGGCGAGGGAAAAGCGCGCTTCGGCCGGGAAGCCTGAAGGCATCGATGCCCCCCAAAAAAAGAAAAAGCGGCCCGAAGGCCGCTTTTTCAATCATTTCCGAAGCTTACTTCTTCTTCGGACCGATCATCATGACCATCTGACGGCCTTCCAGGCGGGGGAAGGACTCGACCACGCCGTTCTCGCCCACGTCTTCCTGGATCTTCTTGGCCAGGTTCTGGCCCAGGTCCTGGTGGGACATTTCGCGACCGCGGAAGCGGATGGTGACCTTGACCTTGTCGCCTTCCTCAAGGAAGCGAAGCATGTTGCGCAGCTTGATCTGGTAGTCGCCCACGTCCGTGACCGGACGGAACTTCACTTCCTTGATTTCAACCTGCTTCTGCTTCTTCTTGGCCGCCTGGGCCTTCTTCTGGGCTTCGAACTTGAACTTGCCGTAGTCCATGATGCGGCAGACCGGCGGGTCGCCGTTCGGCTGAATCTCGACCAGGTCCATACCCGCTTCTTGCGCCAAAGCCAGTGCTTCGTCGCGGGTAAGAATGCCCAGCTGTTCCGAATCTGCGCCAATCACGCGAACGCGCGGGACGCGGATCTCAAGGTTACGGCGGTTGCCCTTAGTGTCGGTGGTAGCGATACCACTATCCTCCAGAAGAGTTCTTGTTTAATGCCGGCCCGCGCGCTTAGCGGCGGGTCTCGGCTTCCAGGCGTTCGACGAATGCGGCCAGCGGCATGCTGCCCAGGTCTTCGCCAGAACGTGTACGCACAGAAACGGCCCCTGCTTCCTTCTCGCGATCTCCGACGACCAGCAGGTAGGGGACTTTCTGGAGCGTATGCTCGCGGATTTTATAGCCGACCTTTTCGTTGCGCAAATCGGCGTGTACGCGGAAACCTTTATCGACAAGGGTTTGCGCCACTTCGCGAACATAGTCGGCCTGAGCATCCGTAATACTGAACACGGCGGCCTGCAAAGGCGACAGCCACGTCGGCAACAGACCGGCGTGATGCTCGATCAGGATGCCGATGAAACGCTCCATCGAACCCACGATGGCACGATGCAGCATCACCGGGTGACGACGCTGTGAATTCTCGTCCACGTACTCGGCACCCAGGCGCTCGGGCATCATGAAGTCCACCTGCATGGTGCCCACCTGCCAGGCGCGGCCGATGGAATCCTTCATGTGGTACTCGATCTTGGGGCCGTAGAAGGCACCCTCGCCCGGCAGCTCTTCCCATTGCACGCCGGCCGCACCCAGTGCCGCACGCAGTGCGTCTTCGGCGCGATCCCACACTTCGTCGCTGCCGATGCGCTTGTCGGGACGCAGCGCGATCTTCAGCGCAATGTCTTCGAAGCCGAAATCACCGTAGACCTTCATGGCCTGCTGGTGGAAGGCCGTCACTTCGGATTCGATCTGCTCTTCCATGCAGAACACATGGCCGTCGTCCTGCGTGAAGGCACGCACGCGCATGATGCCGTGCAGCGCACCCGAGGGTTCGTTGCGGTGGCACGCGCCGAACTCGCCGTAGCGCACCGGCAGATCGCGGTAGCTGTGCAGGGACGTGTTGAAGATCTGCACGTGGCCCGGGCAGTTCATCGGCTTCAGGGCATACGTGTGCTTCTCCGACTCGGTGAAGAACATGTTTTCCTGGTAGTTGTCCCAATGACCGGACTTCTTCCACAGCGACACGTCGAGCACCTGCGGGCAGCGCACTTCCTGGTAACCGCTCTGGCGGTACACGCGGCGCATGTACTGTTCCACCTGCTGCCAGATGGCCCAGCCCTTGGGGTGCCAGAACACCATGCCGGGGCCTTCTTCCTGCTGGTGGAACAGATCCAGCGCCTTGCCGATCTTGCGATGGTCGCGCTTCTCGGCTTCCTCCAGCTGGTGCAGGTAGGCCTTCAGATCCTTGTCGTTGAGCCACGACGTGCCGTAGATGCGCGTAAGCATCGCGTTGTTGGAGTCACCGCGCCAATACGCGCCGGCCACCTTCATCAACTTGAACGCGCGCAACTTGCCCGTGTTGGGCACGTGCGGGCCGCGACACAGGTCGGTGAACTCGCCCTGCGAATAAAGCGAAAGATCTTCGTTCGCCGGAATGCTTTCGATGATCTCGGCCTTGTACGCCTCACCCATGCCACGGAAGAAGCTCACCGCCTCGTCGCGCGACTTCACGCTGCGCGTGACGGGCAGCGCCTCCTTGACGATCTTTTCCATCTCCGCCTCGATCTTGACCAGATCGTCGGGCGTGAAGGGACGCTCGTAGGCGAAGTCGTAATAGAAACCGTTGTCGATGACGGGGCCGATGGTGACCTGCGCGCCGGGATACAGGCGCTGCACGGCCTGCGCGAGCAAGTGCGCCGTGGAGTGGCGCAGGATATCCAGCGCTTCCGGGCTCTTCTCGGTGACGATTTCAAGATTGGCGTTGTGCTCGATGGGGAAGCTGGCATCCACCAGTTTGCCGTCCACTTTGCCTGCCAGGGTGGCCTTGGCCAGACCGGCGCCAATGGAGGCAGCCACGTCCTGCACCGTCACCGGATGATCGAACGGTCGCTTGCTGCCGTCGGGTAGCGTGATTTCAATCATGTTTGCACCTGAATCGAGTCGCCTGCGCGGGCGCACTCATTGACGTTGAAGCGTTCCGAGAACCCCGGATCTGCCTGCCCGTCATTCCCGCGAAAGTGGGGGCGACGATGGAGACCGTGATGATTCGATACGCGGGAAAAACCCATAAAAAAAGGCGCCACGCGCCCTTATGCAAAACAAGGCGTGGCTTCGGTCAGCGTTGGAAGTGGGTAGTCGCCATGTCACACGCTCGACCGGCGCAGTTCGCGCGGGCCACCTTGTCTCCGGGGTTTAGGGCAGCTGAAACGCTAGTTTAGCCCAACACGTCATGTCAATTCAGCCACGACGGCCTGTCTCAGCCCGGGTGGCGATAGAATCTTCGGTTCTTTCAGGGAGATCTTTCGATGCGCATCCTCGTCACCGGCACCGCCGGCTTCATTGGTTCAGCCTTGGCCGAGCGACTGCTGGCCCGCGGCGACGAGGTCTACGGCATCGACAATCACAACGACTACTACGACCCCTCGTTGAAGGAAGCCCGGCTGGCCCGCTTCGCCAGCCATCCCAAGTACACGCACCTGCGCGCCGACCTGGCGGACACGGACGCCGTCCGTCACGCCTTTGCCGATTTCCAGCCACAGCGCGTGGTGAACCTTGCCGCACAAGCCGGCGTGCGCTATTCGCTGAAGAACCCGCAGGCGTACGTGCAGAGCAACCTGGTCGGCTTCGTGAACATCCTGGAGGCGTGCCGTCACGGCAAGATCGAGCATCTCGTCTACGCATCCTCCAGCTCGGTGTACGGCGCCAATCGCAAGATGCCGTTCTCCATCGAGGACGCCGTGGATCACCCGGTAAGCCTGTACGCGGCCAGCAAAAAGGCCAACGAACTGATGGCACACACGTACAGCCATCTCTACGACCTGCCGACGACGGGCCTGCGCTTCTTCACCGTCTATGGCCCCTGGGGACGCCCCGACATGTCGCCCATGCTGTTCGCCGACCGCATCAGCCGCGGCGAACCCATCGACGTGTTCAATTACGGCAACCACAGCCGCGACTTCACCTTCGTCGACGACATTGTCGAAGGCGTGATCCGCACGCTGGACCACGTGGCACTGCCCGATGCCGGTTACGACGCGCTGCATCCGAACCCGGGCACGTCGAGCGCGCCCTACCGCGTGTACAACATCGGCAACGACCAGCCGGTGCAATTGCTGCGCTTCATCGAGCTGATGGAACAGATCCTCGGTCGCACCGTCGAAAAGCGCCTGCTGCCCATGCAGCCGGGCGATGTACCGGATACATGGGCTGACGTGTCGGCGCTGCGTCGCGACGTGGGCTATTCGCCGAATACGTCGATCGAAGAAGGCGTGGCTCGCTTCGTGGCCTGGTACAAGGAATATGTGCAGCGGGGCGACTGATTACGCACCCCCTGTAGGAGCGCACTTGTGCGCGACCGCCGTCGCCTCACCGAGAGTTTTTCGCGGTTTGGTCGCGCACAAGTGCGCTCCTACAACGAGCACAACTTTAATCAGAACGGCTTGGCGATCACCAGGAATACGACGCCCAACAGCACCAGCACGGGCAGCTCATTCATGATGCGCAACGCCTTCGACGACGGCAGCGCGGCACCCTTCTCGGAACGCTTGAGCAAGCGCCCGGTCCAGATGAAATAGGCCAGCAGCAGCACGACCAGGGTCAGCTTGGCATCGATCCAGTGCAATGGACCCACCACATTCGGCAATGCCTGGGGGAACACGCGCCAGCCCTCCCAGAGCGCCAGCCCGAACAGGAAGGCGAGGCCAAACATGTTGTGCCCGAACCGGTACAGGCGACGCCCCATCAGGATCAGCCTTGCCTTCACCGCCGGCTCGTCACCCGCCTCCGCGATGTTCACCAGGATGCGCGGGAGGTAGAACACCGTTGCCATCCAAGCGATGACGAATACGACATGCAGACTCTTGACCCAGAGATACGTCATCGACCGGCTCCTTCAGCGCAAAAAGAAACGGCGTGACCAGAGGCCACGCCGTTTCATCGGTATTGGTGGGCGGTACAAGGATCGAACTTGTGACCCCTACCATGTCAAGGCACGAAACCAAACTAGGCTTAGTCGAACTATGTTTAGGGACCAAGCCAATATAAGCCCATATAAGAATTCACACAATGAAGACACGCCATTGAAGCGTCAGGCGGGCGATTCGGTGAGAGACCAGTGCCGGTTGTCCGGACTGCTTTCACAAGCTTCTGATCGAATGTTCGACACCTACATCTAGGACTGCGCCCTTGAACAATCCGACATCAGGGGTTGTCGTGCAGGATCCATTGAAGGCGAACATTGAAATCATCGACGCATTGCTGGCAAACCCAATAGCGCTGATCCGCGGTGCGCCAACCCACGTGCAATTCATCTGGAAGGCCGAGTTTCGAGAACTTGGCCCAACAGAGTGCGCAATGGTCGTGATCATCTGCTGGATGCAGCGGCGTCCACTCGCTCCGTGTGAGCGCCGCACCAATCAGGTGGTCCGCTTGATCGGTCAGCCAGCCATTGTCCTTCTCGGCCATGTCTCATCCTTTGAAATTCTTCCGCTCTGTGCGGAAAGCGCACCGGTAGCGACCCAGCCGATACGTCAGGCTTTTCCGTGGGCCCAAATTTGGTAAGCACGGAGAAACTCATCTTGGTTGTCAGTCAGCTCGATCTCTTCGGGATTAAACTCAATCATTGCACTTATGAGGGTCGCAACAGCCGCCCTCTGTGCAAGATTGCAGTGCGTATAAAGCTTGTTTTCCAACCCACCGTTGTAGAGGTGAAATAGCAGTTGGAGACCGTACCAGTCATACCCGTAAGGCGGTTCGGCAAATGCCAGTCGAGCGAGCGACGGCATGTAGAACGCCACCCCTTCGGCGCTCGAAAAACACATTGGCTCCCACCCAGGATTTCCAACATCCTGAAAAGTGAGCGTGTCACGGGTGCGATTCCTTAGCAGCTCATCGTGATCTGCGCACTCGGGGCAATGCGTGTAGTTCGTAAAATGATCCGGCTTGGATAAGAGGCCGAAAGCTTCATCCACAGCCGCAATTGCCTCAGCCTGCTTCACCATCATCAAATCCTTGGCAAGAATGGAGCTCTACCGAGCAACGTCCATTTAGAGACGGAAGCTAATGTCTGCATCCGCTGGCGATGCTATACGCAGCTGCTGTCCTTGCTGGCCATTTCTTCCTTTGAAATTTTTCCGCTTGGGATCAAGCGGGTCCATATATAGAACCAAGAAAACGAACTGGTGATCCGATGAGCCAAGCGCCCAACTAACGGAACGCCAACCGTTTAAGTGGTGTCTCGTACTGAGCTATTAACGTGTTAAGGGGATCGGCACCACGATAAAACATTGCTGAGTCCACTCCATTGTCGGCATTTAGCTTGGTCTCTCTACGGACGGTCGCAATAGCCCCTTTGCCGACTTGGCTTTTCCAGCCTGGAAATCCTATTTGGGCCAGAGTGACAAGGCGCTCCTTACGCTTACCGACAAATGGGAACTCTCGATAGCTCTCGATACGGCACACATCAATGTAGTTCTTGTGCGGATTGGACAAACAGTGTCCAAACTCCCTGAGCCGGCGATCAAGTTCTTGATAAGTAATCGCGTAGTAGCGGCAATCACGCTCTCTCGAGTTTCGCCTCAAATAGTCAGCAATAAACAGGACGTCTGCGTCGTCCTCGCGCTTTGAAATGGCCTGCATACGACGATATTTCATGAGACTTCGTTCAGCTATCTCGACCATGAAATCTTCAAGCTCATTCTGCCCATTGGTCGGATATCGATTCATCTTATGCAAGGCGTAGAGGTACGTGAGCAGGCCCGTCCGCTTATTCGCATCGTGGAACGGGTGGTCCGTCACGAGACCAAACACAAGCGTCGCTGCTTTCTCATATCGGTTTGTCCATTTGTCAGCCCCGCCAAATGCAACAAACTGTCGATAGACCGCAGAGTGCAAAAGGTTCATGTCTCGTGGGCCAATACCTCCGAGACCAGATTCTTGACCGTAGAAGTAATCCGCGATTAAAAAGTGCGCCCGCAAGACATCCAACAGACCAACGGTCGTATCCGTGTCGTACTGGTCGTCATTGCCTGCGACAACAACCCAGCGCTGATACTCAGCCGAAATCGGCTGATTCGAAAAGACGATCTCCATCCCTGTCCCCCTGATGAGCTCGTGGTGCTTTTGCAGCAACCGCTTAGAGCCTTCGCCACTACCTTATCAGGGTAGTGGCGAAGTGGTATCGAAATGGACAAGTCGGATAGATTTCGCCACGACGGACGTCGCGCACCAAGCTTTCATTACGGAAGCAGGTATGGTTCTGAACGCACAAAGAAAAAGAGGAACCCTCTCGGATTCCTCTTTGCTTCCCATTCGATCTTGGGATTTGAATCAAGCTAATCGGTTCTAGATACCAATTTTTTGAGCATTACCTTGAAAAATTCCAAAGACGCTCTCAACTACTTGATTCAACTATAATTGGTGGGCGGTACAAGGATCGAACTTGTGACCCCTACCATGTCAAGGTAGTGCTCTACCGCTGAGCTAACCGCCCGGAGCTCGCCCGGCATGCCGTGCGAGCCGCGCAGTATACGTGCTCTCACGGCTGCCGACAACCACCCCGCGAAACGTGGCGTCTCAGCCAGCCCGTTCGCGCAGCTTGTGGATCTGGTCGCGGAGGCGGGCGGCCTCTTCGAATTCCAGATTCTCGGCGTGCTTGTACATCTGCGCCTCGAGCTTCTTGATCATGGTCGAGGCCTGGTCGGCGCTCAGCGCAGCGTAATCGGCGCCCTTCTCCGCCACTGCAGCGGCACCCTGGCGCTCGCCGCGCCGGCCACGGCCGCGCGTGGGAGCCTCGCTGCGCGCACCTTCCATGATGTCGGCGATGCGGCGCACCACCGACTTCGGCGTGATGCCATGTTCTTCGTTGTAGGCCTGCTGTTTCTCACGGCGACGTGCGGTTTCATCCATCGCCGCCTGCATGGAGCGGGTAATGGAATCGGCGTACAGAATCGCCTTGCCACGCACATTGCGCGCGGCGCGACCAATGGTCTGGATCAGCGAGCCGGTCGATCGCAGGAAGCCCTCCTTGTCCGCGTCCAGGATCGCCACGAGCGACACCTCGGGCATGTCCAGGCCTTCGCGCAACAAGTTGATGCCCACCAGTACATCGAACTCGCCCAGGCGAAGGTCTCGGATAATCTCCACGCGCTCCACCGTTTCGATATCCGAGTGCAGGTAGCGCACCTTGACGCCGTGATCGCTCAGGTATTCGGTGAGGTTTTCCGCCATGCGCTTGGTGAGCGTGGTGACCAGCACGCGATCGCCCATCGCCACGCGCTTGTGCACTTCACCCAGCAGGTCGTCCACCTGGGTGCGCACGGGCCGCACTTCCACTTCGGGATCGATCAGGCCTGTGGGACGCACCACCAGCTCGACAATCTGCTCGCCCGACTTCTGCAATTCGTAGTCGCGCGGCGTCGCCGAGACGTAGATGGAGCGCGGTGCGCGCGCCTCCCATTCCTCGAAACGCAGGGGACGATTGTCCATCGCAGACGGCAGGCGAAAACCAAACTCCACCAGCGTCTCCTTGCGCGAGCGGTCGCCCTTGTACATGGCGCCCAGCTGCGGAATGGTGACGTGGGATTCGTCGACCACCAGCAGCGCATCGGCGGGCAGGTAATCGAACAAGGTCGGTGGTGGTTCGCCCGCGCCACGCCGCGTGAGATGACGCGAGTAGTTCTCGATGCCCTGGCAGTAACCCACCTCCGCCATCATCTCGATGTCGAACCGCGTGCGCTGGTCCAGACGCTGGGCTTCGACAAGCTTGTTGTCCTTGTAGAGTTGCTCCAGGCGCTCCTTCAGCTCGACCTTGATGGTCTCGATGGCATTCAGGACGCTTTCGCGTGTACTGGCGTAGTGCGTTCGCGGATAGATCGTGTAACGCGGCACCTTGCGAATCGTTTCGCCCGTCAGCGGATCGAACAGCGCCATGTTTTCGATATCGCCGTCGAACAATTCGATGCGCAGCGCTTCGCTTTCCGATTCGGCCGGAAACACGTCGATGATTTCGCCGCGCACGCGGTACGTACCGCGGCGCAATTCCATTTCGTTCCGGGTGTACTGCAGCTCGGTCAGCTGCCGGATCAACTGGCGTTGATCGATGTGCTCGCCCTTGGCGAGGATCAAGCGCAGCGAGAGGTAATCTTCGGGGTCACCCAGGCCGTAGATGGCCGAGACGGTGGCAACGATCAAGGAGTCCTTGCGCGAAAGCAGCGCCTTCGTCGCTGCCAGGCGCATCTGCTCGATGTGGTCGTTGATCGAGGCATCCTTCTCGATGTACGTGTCGGACGCGGCCACATACGCTTCGGGCTGGTAGTAGTCGTAGTAGCTGACGAAGTACTCCACCGCGTTGTGCGGGAAGAACTCCTTGAACTCGCCATAGAGCTGCGCCGCCAGCGTCTTGTTGGGCGCCAGCACAATGGTCGGCCGCTGCACCTTTTCGATCACGTTGGCGATGGTGAAGGTCTTGCCCGAGCCGGTCACACCCAGCAGCGTCTGGGCAGCCAGGCCTGCCTCGAAGCCTTCACTGAGGACGCGGATGGCCTCGGGCTGGTCGCCTGAGGGCTTGTAAGGGGAAACGAGTTCGAAGCGGTCAGTCATGGATGCCTACATGCGGTCGCGTCAGGCCATTTTAAATCGCCATGCTGACAGCCCCTGTCAGCAGGCTACGACGTGGTTCACCGACGGATGCTTACTGGTGCGGTGCCACCCAAGGGCTAGGCTGGCACTTTCCCTCGTGCAGGACGCATGAATGACCATGCAGGAAGCCGTGAAACCCTTTACGCAACGGGGTTTCAGCCTGATCGAGCAGATTGCCGTGCTGCTGGTATTGGCCGTGCTTGTGAGCGCTGCCATCCCGGCACTGGGAGGCCTGGTCGCCCGCCATCGGCTGCTCACCGCGCAATACCAGCTCGTTGCGTCGTTGCAGCATGCGCGGGCGCTGGCGATCTCCAGTCGCCGACGCGTGCTGTTGTGCCCCTCCCCTGGCGGAACCCAATGCGTGGACGACGTGCACTGGGAACATGGCTGGGCCACGGGCTTCTACCAAGCCGGCCATGCCGATCAGCTCAGCGGCCCATCCGTCCTGGTGCATGGCGCGCACGCGCGGCTGACCATCGTGAGCAGCGCCGGCCGCAAAGTCGTGCGCTTCCAGCCCGACGGCACCGCGGGCGGCAGCACCACGACATTCACCCTGTGCCGAAGAGGCATCGCGGACGGCGCACTGGCAGTCACCGTGTCCAACGTCGGGCGAGTGGCCGGTGCCAAGCCCACTGAAGCGTACGTCGCGCAGTGCGCCACAGAACCCTGAGCGTTCGCTACAGGCAGGCCTTGGCGGCTTCGCGATAGCCACGCAAGGCGATCACCTGAAACTGCTCATAAAGCGCCACGTCGGCACCCGTTGCGCCCTTGCTGTGAACCACCAGCAACTCCTCGACATTCGTGGTGGTGTTGGCCACGACCACTTGCAACGATGTTGGCGTTTCCACCACGCGCGAATGCGGTGACAACGCAGACCAGCGCTGCTGTACGCAGGCCGCATAGACCGAATCGATCTTGTTCGTGCTGCCCTGGAACGTGGGCTTGTTGTGCGTGAGGCTGCGGCCCGTCGCACAGCCGGCAACGTCGACGACACACAGGGCGACCAGCATGCCACTCAACAGGCGCCGCATCAGCGCCAGGGCTTTCGCGCGGCCATTTATCGCTTTGTGCAAGCTCATGCGCTATTCACCGCCGAAAATGCCAAGGAAATCGCCCAACTGGCACCGCTCCATACTGGGATTCCCCCTGGAGCGCCGCTAGTCTAGGCCCACGCAGGGGAATTGGGGTAACGGGGATGTTTCCTGGAGATTTGTATCAGTGGTGGCTTTATCTGTCCTCCACACTGACTGGGTTGATCAATATTGGCGTGTTGGTGGCATGCGTGATGTTGTGGGTCCATCGCAAGGATCTCCAAACCGCCTGGCGCCGGATGACGCCACGCTCGCTTCGGTTCAACCTGCTGGCATTGACGTTCGACACCGTCCTGATATTGCTTCCGCTGAGCTATCTGGTGGGAGTAATCGAGCACCAGCTGCTGCAACGAGGCTGGACCCTCTTCGGGGGCAAGTGGGCGATGGCGTTGCCATCCATGGTGCTTTTAGCCCTGGCCATCTTCCTCGGCGACTTCGTCGCCTATTTCCGCCACCGTTTTGAGCATTCGCGCTGGCTGTGGCCGGCGCACGTGATGCACCACAGCGACACGGACATGCACTGGCTGACGGTGTACCGCTTCCACCCGATCAACCGGCTTTCCACGGCCTTGATCGACTCCTGTGCGCTCGTCATGCTTGGCCTGCCGCTCTGGGCCATCGTCGCCACCAGTGCATTTCGGCACTACTACGGCATCCTTGTGCATATGGACCTACCCTGGACATTCGGTCCGCTGGGCAACGTTTTTGTGTCGCCCGCCATGCATCGCTGGCACCACGTGCGCGAGGGTGATGGCGTGGGCTCCAACTTCGCCTCGGTCTTCTCGGTGTTCGACCGTGTATTCGGCACGCTTTACATGCCCGGCCCATGCAATCAGCCCCTGGGCGTCACGGATGTAGACAACGACAGCTATTTCAAACAATTGGCATGGCCGTTCTATCGTGCCGCCAAGGCCCTCGAACCGGGCCCGCAGACCCCAGCCGTCGACCCAAACTCGACAAACTAGCCGTGCGGCAGCCTTTATCACCCCCGATTGAGACGCGTCCATTCGTGGAGGCATAAAAAAACCCCGCCAAAAGGCGGGGTTTTCTCAAATATGGCGCCCGAAGTTGGACTCGAACCAACGACCCCCTGATTAACAGTCAAGTGCTCTAACCGGCTGAGCTATTCGGGCGGGGTGAGCTGGATAGTTTGAATATCCAGCTCGGTGCTGTCAAGACGTTTTCACGGTTTGATGACGATCAGGCGGCCTTGTCCGTGAGCACGCGATAGCAAGGCACGTAGGCCGTGCCGCCGGGAAGCTTCATGCGGTCCTGGGACACGAACGCCTTCAGCAGTTCGTCCAGCGACTGCATGATGTCGGCGTCACCGTCGATTTCGAAGGGACCGTTCTTTTCGATGGCCTTCAAGCCCTCTTCCTTCACGTTGCCGGCGACGATGCCGGAGAACGCGCGACGCAGGTCGGCGGCGAGTTCGTGGCGCGGACGATCGCGATGGATCGCCAGCGCACGCATGGCCTCATGCGTCGGACGGAATGGCAGCTGGAACGCGTACGGAATGTTGAGCGCCCAGTTGAAGAAGAACGCGTCCTTGTTGTCCAGGCGATAGTTGCGCACCTTGTCGATGCCGCGAACCATGGCGCGCGCCACGGCGGCCGGGTCGTCGACGATGATCTGGTAGTGCTGCGTCACGCTCTCGCCCAGCGTCAGGCGCAGGAAGCGGTCGATCTGTTCGAAGTAAGCGGCCGACTGCTTCGGACCCGTGAAGATCAGCGGGAACGGCACCCCGGCGTTTTCCGGATTCAGCAGGATGCCGAGCATGTAGAGGATTTCCTCGGCCGTGCCTACGCCGCCCGGGAACACGATGATGCCGTGGCCCATGCGCACGAAGGCTTCGAGGCGCTTCTCGATGTCCGGCATGATCACCAGGTGATTCACGATCGGGTTCGGCGATTCGGCCGCGATGATGCCCGGCTCGGTAATGCCGATATAGCGATTGTTGCGGCGACGCTGCTTGGCGTGCGCAATCGTCGCGCCCTTCATCGGGCCCTTCATGGCGCCCGGGCCGCAACCCGTGCAGATGTCCATGCTGCGCAGGCCGAGCTGGTAGCCCACCTGCTTGGTGTACTCGTACTCGTCGCGCGAGATGGAATGACCACCCCAGCACACGACCAGGTTCGGGTCGATCTGCGCTTTCAGGATGCGCGCGTTGCGCAGGATCTCGAACACGGCATGGGTCAGGCCCACGCTGTCGTCCAGATCGAAATTGCCCTGCTCCATCTGCGTGGACACGTAGACGATGTCGCGCACCACGGCCACCAGCAGCTCGTTGATGCCGCGGATGATCTGGCCGTCCACGAACGCCTGCGCGGGTGCATGCGTCAGTTCGATCTTGATGCCGCGATCCTGCTGCAGCACCTGGATGTCGAAGTCGGGAAACTGTTCGAGGATGGAGCGCGGATCGTCGCTCATGTTGCCCGAGGTAAGCACGGCCAGCGCGCAACGGCGCAGCAAGGCGTGCAGGCCCGAACCACTGGCATCGCGCAGGCGCGCCACTTCGTTGCGGGACAGGATATCCAGGCCACCGGCGGGCGAAATGCGCGCGCTCACGGTGCCAGGGCGACCGGCCTTGCCGGCTTGCATGTCATTCATTCAACCATTCTCCTCGCCGCGCCCTCGCGGCTCGTTCGTCCGTGCAAAACGCGGCGGACCGCGTAGCTTCCCGCGCCGGGCATGACAGGGTCAAGCATCCAGGAGATGCCTGATTTCGACGGTTCACCAAGCCTGCCCCGCCGTCATTCCGGCGCAGGCCGGAATCCAGTGGCGAAAGCGATCAGCTGTCGCGAACGAACGCGGTCAGCCCTGGCGCGAAAGCCGGGCTACAGCGCGACTGGATTCCGGCCTGCGCCGGAATGACGACAGGGGATCGCGGGGCCTGAAACAAATCCTCGCATCCACAGAAAAGCCGGCGCCCTTTCAGGCGCCGGCTTCACGTACTGCAACAGCAAGCTCTTGCTTAGAACGTGTAACGCAGGGTCAGCATGGCCGACCAGCGCGAGACAACGTTGGTCTTGATGTCGCGACCGGCGTCGTACACCACCTTGGTGCCCGGCTGGTAGTTGCCGTTGGCGTCCAGCGGCAGGCTGTAGATGTACTTGCCCGTCGCCTGGTCCACGCCGGCAAAGCTGGCGAGGTTGCGGGTGTACGGGAACGGCACGTACAGCTGCTGGCCCCAGTCGTTGTTCAGCAGGTTCATGAAGTTGTACACGTCCAGGCGGATCTCACCCTTGTTGCCCTTGAACAGGCCCGGGATTTCCTGGCTGAAGCTCATGTCGAGCTGGTTCGTCCAGGCCGCGCGGGTGCCGTTGCGGCTGGCGATTTCGCCCTGGTGATCCTTCAGGTAGCTGTCCTGCTTGATGAAGGCGTAGAACTGGTCGATCGCCTTCTGCGAGGTACCGTTCTGGAACAGCACGTCGCCCTGACGCGGGATGTAGACCAGGTCGCGGCTGTAGCTGTCGCCGTTGGCATCGTTGGCGAACACCCAGCTGTACGGCTGACCGGTCTGGCCGTTGTAGAACGCGCTGACGGTGGTGGCGTAGTTGCCAAAGAAGGCATGCGACCAGCTCAGCGACGCGGTGAGACGCTGCTTCACGGCGTAGTTGGCCGTGCTGGCGACGTCTTCGTTCGGGTTCACCCACGCGTTGTTGCTGAAGTTGGACGAGGCCTGGCTGGACGTGCCGGGGTTCACTTCCTTCGCATTGGCGAAGGTCACGCCCACGCTGGCTGCCCACTCATCGGCGAACGGCTTCTTCAGCGACAGCGTGAACGCGTCGGAATAGCCCTTGCCGGTGTTGGCCAGTTCCGTGGTGTTGACCGAGAACTTGCTGTTGGCGTTGGCGCGGTTGCTGTTGCCGGTGGCGGTGGGGCTGGCCGTCGGAATCTTGTAGTACGTGTTGCGGCCATCCGGCAGCACGCCGGTCGGCGCACCGATGTTGAGGTTCTGATACCAGATCGCGTCGCGCACCTTGATGTGCTCGTACTCGGCCGAGGCAATCAGGCCCATCCACGGTAGCTCGCGGTCGATCGCCAGGCTGGCCTTCCACACGGACGGCAGCTTGAAGTTCGGCGCCACGGTGTCCACGGCCATCTGCGTGTTGGACGGCGGCGGCACGTTCTGGTTGAACGGATCGGGGCTGAAGCCCGGGTAGGCCGTGCCCGGACCCACCGGCAGGTTGTTCGTGTTGCGGATCGAATAGGTGGCCACCGTCATACCGTTGTTCTGGTACGGGTTGGTCATCCACACGGTCGGCGGATTGGACTGGAACAGGCCCACGCCGCCACGCAGCTGCGTCTGCAGCTCGGTGTTGAAGGCGTAGTTGAACGACACGCGCGGTTCGACCATGGTCGCGCCGTCGATGGTCTGGTCGTTGCGGAAGCCGAAGGTCTTCTCGAACGTCGGGTTGTACACCGGCTTGTCGTCGGTGGCGTAGCGGTTCACGCGCACGCCGTACAGCAGCGACAGGCGGTCGGTGACCTGCCAGTTGTCCTGCAGGAAGAAGCTGTAGCGACGCAGCGTCCACTTGCCGGCCACGTCATCCAGCGAGTAACCCTTCGCCGGCTGGTAGAGGTCGAACTGGTTGTAGATGCCCTTCTCGAAGTTATCGATGCCCCAGAAGGTGTACGCGCCGAACTGTGTGCGGCCGAACAGGTTGTAGATCTGGTCCTGCTGGAAATCGATACCGCCCTTCAGCGTGTGGTCGCCCAGGTACAGGGTGGCCGCACTGAAGAGGCTCCAGGTCTTGGTGTGGATCTGGTTGTAGTCGCTGTACTGGTCTTCGCCAAGGTCGATGTACGGCGAGGAACCGTTGAGCTTGCCGTTGTTGTCCTTGCCCAGGTTCACGTAGACCTGTGGCTGCTGCCACGGCACGGAGCGCACCTGGGTGAAGTCCTTGTAACCGACCTTGGTTTCGGTCGAGAACATCTCGTTCCAGTCGTCGAAGAACTGCAGCGAGTAGTTCTTGGTGTCGCTGTTCTTGGTGTACCAGTAGCTGGTCAGGCCGATAGCGTTATTGCTATTGCCCTGGATCACCGGCTGCGTTTCCTTGGTCTGCTGGAACGCAAGGCTCGAACGATGGTTGTCGGTGATGTTCCAGTCCAGCTTCACCAGCGAGCGCTTGCTGTCCAGGTCGACGCCGCCGCCGCTGAAATCGCCCGGGTGCAGGCCCAGCTTGTTCGCGGCGTTGATCACGCGCTGCAGGTCGCTCGGGGAAATCTTGTTGCTGGTGGACGGGCCGGTCAGCGACGTGTCCAGGCCGTTGGCCGAGTCGTTGCCCAGGCCGAGGGTCTTCTGCTTTTCATAGCTTGCGAAGAAGAACAGCTTGTCCTTCACCAGCGGGCCGCCCAGCGTCATGCCGCCGGTCCAGTCACGGTCGTAGCCCTTGTAGCCGCGGTCGCCGCTGTTGATCCAGCCGGCATTGCCGACCATGTCGCTGGCATTGCGGTAGGCGTAGTACACCGAACCGTGGAACTGGTTGGTACCGCTCTTGGTCACGGCGTTGATGTCCGCGCCCACGGTGTCCGACGTGGTGTCGAAGTTGGCGGTGGACAGGTTGTACTCGGCGATGGTGTCGACCGACACCGGCGAGCCGAGGTACGGCATGCCGTTGGAGTTCAGGCCGAACGGATCGCCCACGCCCACGCCGTCCACGCTGATCTTGTTGTAACGGCTGTTCTGGCCCATGGCGGACATGGAGCCATCGCCACGGTCGGTAATGGCGATGCGGGGGTCGAGGCGGGCCACGTCCTGGATGGAGCGGCTCGGCGACGGCAGCATCTTCAGGTCACGACCGGAAACGTTGGTGGCCAGGCCCTTGTTGTCGGAGTTGAACGTCTGCGCTGCCACCAGGCCGGTAACGGTCACCGCACCCAGGTTGGTCGCCGCCTGCTGGGCGCCCATCGTCAGGTTCACTGCCGTATCCGTGGCCAGCTGCAGGTACACGTTGTCCTGCTCGGACTCCTTGCCGTCCTTGGTCACCTTCACGTCGAACGGACCACCCACGCGCAGGCCCTGCGCCGAGTAACGGCCGCTGGCGTCGGTGACGGTGGTCTTGGTGGTGCCCGACGGAGCGTGGACGATCTGCACGGTGGCGCCGGCAACCGGCTGACCGCTGGCATCCAGGATGCGGCCGCTGATCGAGGACGAGGTGTCCTGGGCAAAGGCCGGCGCCGTGGCGAGCAAGCCCGCGATGGCGAGCGGGAGCAATTTTGTGCGCAAAGAAAGGTTCATCGAGATTCAACCCCTAAGAGATTCGCAAGAAAGGCATGGGACCAGACCGAAGGAGTCCCATGCCCCTCCGCCACCGTCTTAAGTGACTGATTCCCTAAATATTTTCTGATGCACCCGAAATGCCTGGCGAGCACGCCGGCCGGGACTCATCACGACGAATGTAGCGTCATTATATGACAAATTCGTAACTTCTTGACGAATTACTCACAATTCTTGCGCCTTGTTCTTGCGCCATTCGCAGGTACTTGCTTGCGATGGGTAAACAGCAGGCACAAAAAAAACCGGCGCCTTGCGGCGCCGGTTTCAGGGGTACAGCCAGGTGGTTTCGGCTTAGAAGAACGAGATGCCGAAGGTCACCATGTACGTGCGGTCTTCCAGCAGCGAGTAGTACGGAGCCGACGTGTACAGCGTGCTGCCGTTGTTGACGTCCTTGATCGTGTTGCCCGGGTTGCTGGCCAGGAACGCGCCGATGTTGTTGGCGTTGGTCAGGGCGCGCTTGTTGGTCAGGTTGAACACGTTGAGCTTGATGTACGGGTTGCGCAGCCAGGTGGCGAAGTCGTCGAACTTCCAGCCGGCATTCATGTTGAACACCGTGTAGCCGCCCACCTGTTCGGTGTTCGACCAGTCGCCCCAGATCGGACCGCGGTACTTGGCGTCCAGGGTGGCCCAGAACGGACCGTGGTCGTAGCCCAGGCGCACATAGCCCGAGTTCTTCGGCGTGTTGAGGAAGGTCTTGCCTTCGGTCGGGTAGGTGCCGTCGCCAAAGGTGTTGACGTTACCGTCGAGGATGGCCTTCTGGTACGAGTAGTTGCCGTACAGGGTCCAGTCTTCGGCGAACTTGTAGCTGCCTTCGGCGGTAAGGCCGCGCATGTGCATCTTCGGCAGGTTCAGGTACACCGTCTGGCCGGAGTTCACGTCGTAACCCGAGATCTGCTTGTTGATCAGGTGCGACTCGTACGCGTCGACGTTGGCCGAGAAGTGGTCCGCATAGAAGCGCCAGCCCAGGTCAACCGTGGTGGCCTCTTCCGGCTTGGCCTGGTACGTACCGGCGGCAGCGTTGGCGAGGTTCTTCGGGTTGTCGGCCACGGCAACGTTCTGCAGCAGCGAGCCGTTGATCGGAGCGCGGTAGGTGCGGCCGGCGCCGATGTAGAACTGGTTCTCGTCGTTGAGCTGGTACTTCACGCCAGCGGTCGGGCTGACCTTGTGATAGGTCGCCTCGGCCGTGCCGCCGAACTGGCTGGTCTTCGGGCTGGTGGTGTAGCTGCCCCAGTTCTCGTAGTCGTAACCAGCGCGGTCTTCCCACAGGTACGCTGCGCCGACCGTGATGGTCCACTGGTCGTTCGGGGTCCAGGTGTTGGTCGCGAAGAACTTCTTGATTTCGGAGTTGGTGTACTCACGGTACAGGCGCTGGATCACGCCGTTGGAGTACTTGATGTAGTTGGAGGTGCCCCAGAAATCGGACGGCTCACCGTCGACGGCCGGGTTGAACACTTCCTGCTGCTGCTGGCGAGCGCGCTCGTACCAGAAGCCGTACTCCAGGCTGTCGTCCATGCCGAAGTCCTGGTTCAACTTGGCGATGACACCCGGACGGTAGGTGAAGGTCTGGCTGACGTCGTAGGCCACCGCAGTGCCGCCGATCTTGCCGTCGCCATTCAGATCCTGGTTCGCCACACCGATGGTGTTCTGGTAGACGGTGGATTCGGTGAACTTGTAGCCACCACCGCCGCCGCCGTTGCCGTACCAGAAGTACGGGACCACCGACAGGCGCAGGCTGTCAGCAAGCTTGAACTCGCCGTCCAGGCTGGCCAGCCAGCTGGTGAACGGGTTGGTGTGGAGCTTCCAGTAGTAGGTATCGGTCGGGCTGTAAGCCTCGTCGTAGCTCTGGAAGTAGCCGCCCGAGCGCACCTGCGCCTTGGTCAGGCTGTCGTAGCTGTAGTTGCGCTCGCGGTTGTACTGGAACGAACCGGAGATGTAGTTGTTGTCGTCGATCGTCCACAGCGCCTTGCCGTCGACCTTGGTGACGTTCAAGTTACCCGGGCCGCGCCAGAAGTCGGAGGTGTTGTTCGAGTAGGACACCCATGCGCGCACCGGACCCAGATCGCCAGTCTGCAGGCGGAAGAAGGTACGGCGGTAGTCGTGGTTGCCCAGGCTCTGGGCGAAGTCGACACCGGCGGTGTGCGACGGGTCGATGGTGACCCAGGAGATGGCGCCACCGGCGGCACCCGAGATCGGCGTGTCGACGTCCGGGTAGCCCTGCAGCACGGTGATGTCACCCATGTTTTCGGTGTCGCCGTACTCGGTCGAGTAGACCTTGTAGTTGCCCGAGTCGTTGATCGGCGCGCCGTTCACGGTGGTACCGATTTCGTCGCTGGTGAAGCCGCGAATCTGGTAGTTGCCGTTGGCCAGGCCGCTGACGTCGTCCGTCGAGGCGTTCACGCCCGGGATGGAGTCGATCATCTGCACGAACGTGCCGCCCGGAGCCGCCTTCACGATGGCGTCGCGGCTGATGGTCGAAACCGCCTTCGGCGCCGTCTGCACCGACATCAGGCCATCACCCAGCGACAGGCTCTGGGCCTGGACCGTCACGGTGTCCAGCTGCTGGGCACGCTTGGTGTCGTTGGAGGTGGTGGTGTTGGACGTGCTCGACGGACCCGAACGCTGGGCCGGTTCCTTGGTCTGCGGGTTGGTGGCCTGGCCCGAGGTGTCCTGGGCGGAGGCAACGCCGGCAGCCATGCAGAACACGACAGCGATGGCCATAGAGAGGTGGTTTCGTTTCATCATCGTCATTCCAGAATTGACAAAAATTGATGTCAGCTGGCGCCCAGAAGGTCGTCAGCGAACGGGAAAAGGAAAAAGCACGTCACCCGGCTGAAAGTTCTCGCGATATTCGAAAGTTATTTCGCAAGACGCTGCTTAAAAACGTAATTTCATGCCATTTAACGTAAATTTAAACGTTTTCTCCGGGCGTAAAAAAGCCCGATCGGTAAAAGATCGGGCGAAATTACGAAATCAGTTAACGCTGTTGGCCTGGACCTCGACAAAGCCCCTTGAGTCCGGACCAACCCTGTAAGGTTTACATAAGTATTTTACAAGAAATTTACCGTTGGATCACGCGTGCAACAAAAGCCAACGTATTTCCCTGCTGCGTGGTCAATAAGTAACCACTGAAACTAGCGTGAGATATGGAAACTTCCGTGAGGTGGCGCCCAGAGTTGCTCATGGACGCCACTCACCGCCTCACGCAAGCCGGTCTTACTTGCCGAGGTAGCGCGCCCGCTTGGCCGGCTTCAGCGTTGCCAGGTCCAACATGACCAGGCCATCCACACAACCCGAGAATCCCGGATCTTCGCCGAAGTCGAGGAACTGCACGCCTTCGGGTTCCACCAGATCCACATACTGGCGATACAGCACCGGCAGGCTCACACCCAACGCATCCAGGTGATGCTTGAGCTTGCCAAGACCCGCCGCCGGATCAAGCCCGGCCAGCGCATCGCGCACCAGATCGATCACGGCAGGCGACACGACGAAAGGCTGTCGTGCGGATGCAAGGCCCGGCGCGCCGAAGTAATGCTGATGTGCCGCTGCGATCCACTCACGCGCTTCGCGCGGCAGACTCACCGACATGCTTACCGGGCCGAACAGGTAACGCAGATCGGGGTGGCGCTGCAGATACAGGCCAATGCCTTGCCACAGCTGATCCAGCGCGCGCGAACGCCAATAGGCCGGCGCAATGAAACTGCGGCCCAGTTCCAGCCCCTGCGAAAGACGCGATTCGAGTGCCGGCGAGTAATTGAACAGGCTGGAGGTGTACAGCGCGCTCATCCCGCGCTCGGCGATCAGTCGACCGCCGTGGCCGAAACGGTACGAACCCACGATGCGCAACGCCTTCGGGTCCCACAGCACCAGGTGTTCGTAATGCGGGTCGTAGGCATCCAGGTCGCGACGTGCGCCGGTGCCCTCGCCCACCTTGCGGAACGTGAGTTCGCGCAGACGGCCGATTTCACGCAACACGGGGCTGTCGGAAGTGCCCTTGAACAACAGGATTTGCTTGCCGTCATTGAGATCGGCGAGCTTCTCCGCATGGGCTTGCAGTTCCGCCACCACGCGTTCGGTCGGTTCCGGATGCGCCAGCGGTGCCTGCCCGCCGAAGATCAGTCCGCGATGACGACCCACGCGATACACATGGCGACGCATGAGCTTGGCCGCGCGCTGGGTCGACTCGCCGCTGTGCTGTTCCAGCTCATCGGCGGACACCAACTGCCCCACGCTGAAGCCCACGCGGCGACTGGTCGGTGAAATGGCTTCGCGTGGAAGCATGGCCGTGCTCAACGGCTTGGCCAGCATCGACAGGCCATAGAACATGGCCGAGTTGCGCGCCGAAATATGCACCGGCAAGACCGGTACACGGCTGCGCTGCGCCAGGCGGGCAAAACCATCGGACCAGCGTCCATCGCTCACGCCCGACGGACGCACGCGCGACACCTCGCCGGCAGGGAACACGATCAGCGCTTCGCCGTTGTCCAGCGCGCGGTAGATATCGCGCATCTTCGAGGCGGCGCCCTTGCCGAACACATCCACCGGCAGCAGCAGCTTGTGCAGCGGCTCGATCGACATCAGCCAGTCGTTGGCCAGGATGCGGACATCGCTGCGCACCGAGCCCACCATCTGCAGCAGGGTCAGCGCGTCGATCATGCCAAGCGGATGGTTGGCCACGATCAGCACGCCACCCTCGACCGGGATGTTCTCGCGCTCGCGGGGATTGACGTAGTAGCTGACACCGAGCACATCGAGCACGCGCTCGACGAAATCGAAGCCTTCGGCCGCACCAGCGGCTACCAAGGTACGGTTGAAACCATCCTCATCGGCCAGTCGGCCCAGCATGCCGGCAACCGGCCGGCGGATCAGGGGATGTTGCGCCAACCATGGCAGACGTTCGGTGAGGGTCTGTTCAACGCTGAGCATGACCGCCTCCTGGGATTTACCCCAAATGCTGGTAGCGGATTATGACAGCAAGGTTATGCGGAGAGGACCGAAAGATCACGCCGCGTAAAAAGGTCGCTGTTTCAAACAACCAGATGCAAATAAGCCGCCACGCCGCCCATGAACATCTGCACCGACAGCGCGATAAGCAGCATGCCCATCACGCGCTCAAGCGCCGTGAGCACGCTCTCGCCGAGCCAGCGGAACAGATAGGTGGAGCACAGCAGGATTACCGAGGTGGCCAGCCATGCGCCTAGCAGGGCAATGGCCCAATCGGCGGTGCGACCGGGCTGGGTATTGGTCAGCAGCAGCAAGGCGGCCATGGCGGAGGGGCCGGCCACGCCGGGGATGGCCATGGGCACGATGAAGGGCTCGCCCTCCCCCTGCTTGCCGAAGATGCCGCCGCCATCGGCCGGCGGAAACACCATGCGGATGCCGATAAGGAACAGCACGATGCCACCGGCAATGCTGATGGATTCCTGCCGCAACTGCAGCAATTTCAGAATGTGCTGACCGCCAATCAGGAATCCGAGCAGGACACCCAGCGCAATCAGCAGCTCGCGAATCATCACCTTACGGCGGCGCTTGGGTGCGACGTCTTTCAGCAGGCTCAGGAAGATGGGGATATTCCCCAGCGGGTCCATGATGAGGAACAGCAGGATCGCCGCCGACAGCGTGGTCATCTGCATTTCCATGTCAGCAATGCTCCTGCGTCATGGTCATGCCGGTTCACGCAAATCGAGGGTCGCGCCGCGTGCACGCTTGCCCTGCTCGCCCAACAGATAGATGGCGGCCTCGGCCGTGGCATCCGGCAACGGCTGCAGCATGGTGTCTTCGCCAAAGTAGGCCGCACGACGCAAGGTGGTGCGCATGGGCGCGGGCAGCAATGCATGCGAACGCAGCGACGACTGCTCGGTTTCCTCATGGAGGATGGCAACCAGTCGCTCCAGCGCAGCCTTCGAAACGCCATACGCGCCCCAGTGCGCACGCTGCACCAGTTCGGGGTTATCCAGCACGAACACCACGGCGCTGTCCGACGCCCGTGACAGCAACGGCATGCACGCCTGCGTCAGCGCAAACGGCGCCGACACATTCACATGCATGGCGCGCAGCCAGTCGTCCGGCTTCTGCACGGAAAGCGGCGTGAGTTCCTTGAAGCTCGCGGCGGTGTGGACAATGCCGTCAAGGCGACCGAAATCGCGCTCGAGCCCATCGGCCAATGCCTCATAGTCGCCTGGCGTGGCCACTTCCATGTCGAGCGGATGGATCACCGGTTCCGGCAAACCCTCGCTCACCATCGCATCGTAAAGCTGTTCCAGCTGACGCTTGCGGCGACCGGTGATGACCACGGTGGCGCCAGCGCGAGAGGCAGCACGCGCCACCGCCGAACCCAGGCCGCCATACGCGCCGGTAACCAGCACGACACGATCAGCCAACGAGCCCGCCACAGGCGCCCAGCCTTCCGGCAAACGAACCAGGGGAAGCGCCATCAGGAATCGGCTCCGGCCACGTCGGCCGCCATGCGCGCGAGCTCACCGGCGGCCTTCAGGTCTTCGATGATGTCGCAACCGCCGATCAGTTCACCCTGGATGAAAAGCTGAGGGAACGTCGGCCAGTTCGCGTAATGCGGCAATGCCGCACGCACTTCCGGATCGGCCAGCACATTGACGGCGTGGAACGTCGCGCCCGCCTCCGTCAGCGCCTGCGCGGCGCGGCTGGAAAAGCCGCACATGGGGAACTGCGGCGTGCCCTTCATGAAGAGCACGATGGCATGTTCGGCCAACACAGCCTTGATTCGCTCGTTAACGTCCATAACTAGGTGCCTGCTTCATATCTTTTCATGGCCCGCATTCGTCGTCTCAGGCCGCCTCAGAGAGAGCTGAGTCGTAGCGCCTGACTGGTGGTCAGGTCAAGGTTCAGCTCTCTCTGAGGCGGCCTGAGGCGGCGAACCCTATGGGCCGGGTCTATTTGCCCGCCAGCCTGCGTCATCACTCGGTCGTGTATCGACTTACACTCCCTCGTTCTTTCTTGGCTGGCGGGCAAACAGCTCCCGGCGCGGGCCATGAAAAGATATGAAGCAGGCACGAATCATTCATCGCTAGAATGCAGTTAGATCGATAGTGTATCAGTCGTGCACGGGTCGCCGGTCCTCGGCCATTCCAAGCCCGACCCCTTTTCCTCAGCCAACGCCCAGGAGCCACAACATGGCCTTCGAACTCCCCCCCTTGCCCTATGAACAGAATGCGCTGGAACCGCACATCTCGGCGGAGACGCTTGAGTATCACTACGGCAAGCATCACCAGGCGTACGTGACCAACCTCAACAACCTCGTCAAGGGCACCGAGTTCGAAAACGCCTCGCTGGAAGACATCATCAAGAAGTCGTCCGGTGGCGTGTTCAACAACGCTGCACAGGTCTGGAACCACACCTTCTACTGGCACTCGCTCAGCCCCAAGGGCGGCAACGAGCCGAGCGGCAAGCTGGCCGATGCCATCAACAAGGCATTCGGTTCGTTCGAGAAGTTCAAGGAAGAGTTCACCAAGTCGGCCGTGGGCAACTTCGGTTCGGGCTGGACCTGGCTGGTGCAGCGTCCGGATGGTTCGCTCGGCATCGTCAACACGTCCAATGCCGCCACGCCGATCACCGGCAGCGACAAGCCGCTGCTGACCTGCGACGTGTGGGAGCACGCGTACTACATCGATTACCGCAACGCCCGTCCGAAGTACATCGAGGCGTTCTGGAACCTGGCCAACTGGGAATTCGCGGCCAAGAACCTGGCCTGATTCCTCGGGAATCCAGTCGTGAAAACGGGGCTCTTGGGCCCCGTTTTTTTATCAGCACACCAGGCCGGCAATTCAATGTAGGAGCGCACTTGTGCGCGACCGCCACGATTGACGAACCGGGACACTCAACCCTGCGGTCGCGCACTAGTGCGCTCCTACAGGGGCTGCCGCTTGCTTATTTGTTTTCGCTCAGCTTGCCGACTGCCGGCTGCGCCTGCTGATCGCGACCCAGCGCGTGCGCAATACCGGAAAGGCGTTCGACCAACCGCTTCGCATCCGGCGCACACACCGTGGCGTGACCCACCTTGCGACCCACGCGCGGCTGCTTGCCGTAGTCGTGCCAATGCGCATCAACGGCTTCCAGCACGGGCGCAGCATCGGGCAGTTCGCCGATCCAGTTGAACATGGCCGACAAGCCGCGCGCCGACGTATCACCCAGCGGCAAACCGAGCACCGCGCGCACATGGTTCTCGAACTGGCTGGTGAGTGCCCCCTCGATGGTCCAGTGACCGGAGTTGTGCAAGCGCGGCGCCATCTCGTTGCCGAGCAGCTCGCCGTTTTTCACGAACAGCTCCAACGCGAACACGCCGCCGTATTCCAGTTTTTCTGCCAGCGTGCGTGCCAGATCGGTGGCGCGCGCCTGCAGCGCCGCGATGTCCGACGCCGGAGCCAGGCTCAGCGAGAGCACGCCGTCGGTGTGCCAGTTCTGCGTAAGTGGCCAGGTGCGGAAATCGCCGTCGCGACCGCGCACGGCAATCACCGACAGCTCGCGATCGAACGGCACGAAGGCTTCCAGGATGAGCCCGTGTGCCTGCGCCTGCGGACCCAGGGCTGCCCACGCGGCGTCGGCGTCGGCCAACGTCTTGATGCGGAACTGGCCCTTGCCGTCGTAGCCAAGGCGACGCGTCTTGAGGATGGCCGGCGCACCGACTACCGCCAGCGCCTGATCCAGTTCTTCGCGGGTGTCGACCGTCTTGAACTCCGGCGTCAGCAAACCGCATTCGCGAAACAGCGTTTTCTCTGCCAGGCGATCCTGCGCCACGGCCAATGCGCGCGGCGCGGGAAATACGGCGACACGCTTGGCCAGCCAGTGCGCGGTCTCGGCCGGCACGTTTTCGAAATCGAAAGTGACCACGTCCACTTCGCGAGCGAAATGCTCAAGCGCGTCGTAGTCCGTCCAGTCAGCCACTACCAGCGGAGCCACCTGTCCGGCGCAGGCGTCGGCGGCGCTGTCCACCACCAGCGTCTTTACACCCAGCGGCGCCGCGGCAAGCGCCAGCATGCGTGCAAGCTGGCCGCCACCGAGAATGCCGAGGACGGGTTGACGACGGGCGCTCACGAACGGGGGTCCGGGTTGTCCAGCACGGTTTGCGTCTGGCGGGAACGGTAGGCGTCCAGCGCGGCGGCGATGGCCGGATCATGCAGCGCCAGCACCGAGGCGGCGAGGATGCCGGCATTCACCGCACCCGCGCGACCGATAGCCAGCGTGCCGACCGGAATGCCAGCCGGCATCTGGGCAATGGAAAGCAGGGAATCCATGCCGTTGAGCGCCTTGGACTGCACCGGCACGCCAAACACCGGCAGACGGGTCTTGGCCGCCAGCATGCCCGGCAAATGTGCCGCACCGCCGGCGCCAGCCACGATGACCTGGATACCACGTCCCACCGCTTCTTCGGCGTACTGGAACAGCAGGTCCGGCGTGCGGTGCGCAGAGACCACGCGCACCTCGTGCGCCACGCCCAGTTCGGCCAGCACGCTGGAGGCATGCTCCATGGTTTCCCAGTCGGAACGGGAGCCCATTACAACGCCCACGCGCGGCGGGAGGGTAGTCAATGTCATGACCCAAGCCATCCAAAAGGGTTATTGTACGGACTTTCCGCGTCTCGGCACGATCCCGCTCCCCATGGACAAACGCTTGCTCGACATCCTTTGCTGCCCGGTCAGCAAGGTCCCCGTCCGCCCGCTCCAGCGTCAGGAGCTTGATGCACTCAACAAGGCCATCGCGGCCGGCCAGGTCCAGACCGTATCGGGTGCTGCCGTCGGGTCGCCGCTGTCCGAAGGACTGATCACCACCGACCGGAAAGTCATCTACCGGGTCGAGGACGGCATCCCCGTGATGCTGCCCGAAGAAGGCATCGGCACCCTGCAATTCACCGACTTCCCTGCGGCAGCCTGACGACCGCCAGGGCGGCCAGCCCGCAAGAACCCGCGTCTTGTGAACGTGTCGACATATATCGATACGGTGAATGACAGCAGCCCCCGCCATCCCTTATTGTAGGCTGGCGTATTGTCGTTCGTAGGTTGCCCGCACGTCGGCATCACTTTCAGGGGGTGAAAGGCGATGAAAGACGCCAGTGAACCATCCAACATTGTCAGCCTGAGCCAGCGCCTGGACCCCTCCAGCGAGCGCGGAGGCGCCCTCTTGAACACCGTCCGGGACATCGCTGGCAAGCGCCTGCAGATCTTGATCAACGGCATGTTCGAGCACGTGGACGATGCCCTGTTCGATCTGGCCGAAAAGGCCGAGAACAACGCTGCTCAGATGCACTACTTCGACGGCATGCGCGAAGTGCGCAAGCGCCGCCCGATGGTGGAGCGCAGCTTCCTCGCGCAGATCTCGCGCGAGCTGACCGATTTCGCCTCCAGCTACCGCAACAACGCGGGCGCCACCAACGGTGTGTCGCTGCCCGCCGGATCGGTGGAGCTGTCGCTGGTCGCCGACAACGAACTGGAAGAATCGCTGGCCATCACCAGCATGATCGGCAAGAACGAAACGCGCCTTACGCGCGACCTGTTCGCCGTGAACCAGCGCCTCTCCGTCATCTACGGCGGCATCAAGATCGACGACGGCACCAACCCGGTGGGTCCGGCCGCGCTGTCGCAGGCCTTCCGCCAGGCGATGCGCGAGCTCAGCGCCGAGATGCGTGTCAAGCTCATCATCTACAAGCTTTTTGACCGTTACGTACTGGCCTCGCTGGACGAGCTGTACACCGAGATCAACGCGGAACTGGTGCGCGCCGGCGTGTTGCCGCAGCTGCGCCATGAAATCCAGCGCGCGGGCGGCGCCCAGCGTCCGGCCCCCGCGGCCGGAGCAGCGGCTGGTGCGGAAGCCGTCGAACAGAGCGAGGGCAGCTTCCTCGCCGACGACGAAGCCGGCGCATCCAGCGAACTGATCCAGACCCTGCGCACCCTGTTCAGCGCACGCCGCACCACGCCAGTCACCGCGGGCCAGCGCCTGCCGGCCGGCGCCGTGCAGCTGCCCAGCGCGAACGAGTTGCTCGGTGCGCTGAGCGTGCTGCAGAGCCAGGCCGCCATCAATCAACAGATGCCGGCGAATGCCGGCAACGCGATGGAGCTCGCGGGCGAAGTCCAGCAGCTCAAGGAACACCTGCTTGCCCAGATCGGCTCCCTGCGCGGTGAAAAGCCGAGCCAGGTGTCGACCATCGACGAGGACACCATCGATCTCGTCGGCATGCTGTTCGAGTTCATCCTCGAAGACCGCAACCTGCCGACCGAGATGCAGGTATTGCTGGCTCGCCTGCAGATTCCGTATCTCAAGGCGGCCATCCTCGACCGCAAGCTGTTCGCACACCGCCAGCATCCGGCACGCCGCCTGCTGGACAGCCTGGCCGATGCCGCCAAGGGCTGGTCGGCCGAGTCCGATCGCGACCATCGCCTGCACGACAAGATCAAGTCCATCGTCGACCGCCTCCTGCAGGACTTCGACGATGACATGACCATCTTCGAACGCCTGTGCGCCGAGCTGCAGGAATTCCAGGACATCAGCCGCCGCCGTGCCGAACTGGCCGAACAGCGCGTGGCCGAATCCACCCGCGGTCGCGAGAAGCTCGAGCAGGCACGTCGCCGTGCCGCGCGCGAGATCCTCAGCCGTATAGAAGGCCATAACCTGCCGCCGCTGATCCACGGGATCCTGTCGCGTGCATGGGCCAACTATCTGGTGCTGACCATCCTGCGCCAGGGCGAGGAATCCAGCGAGTTCCGCGACGCGCTGCGTTTTGCCAACGATTTCATCGACAGCACCAAGCCGGCCCGCACGCTCGACGAGCGCCGCGCGCTGCGCCAGATGCTGCCGGGCATCGAACGCGCGCTGCGTCGTGGCCTGGCCAATGTGGCGTTCCAGGAAAGCGACATCGATCGCCTGCTGGCCCAGCTGCATACGTATTACCGCCACCAGCTCGGCGAAGCCGTGCCGGAAGCCGAAGTGCAGGCGGTGGAAGAGTCCACCACCCTGCCGATTCCCGAGAGCATCCAGCCGATCGCCGAATCCGAGGCGGAGCTCGCCCGTTCCGAGCCGGAGCCGGAACCGGTGATGGATACGCCGGAGACGCGCCTGGTCGCCGAGCTCAAGCCCGGTACCTGGCTGGAGTTCGTCACGGCACCGGAAACCATCGAGCGCGCCAAGCTGTCCTGGATCAGCCCGATGAGCGGTCGCTACCTGTTCGTGAACCGTCGCGGCCTGAAGGTCGCCGACTATTCGCCGCACGAACTGGCCCAGGCACTCGCCACGGGCACGGCGCGCGTGCTTGAATCCACGGCCTTGTTCGACCGTGCGCTGGATGCCATCGTCGGTCGCCTCAGCCAACCGGCCACGTCCCAGGCACCGACCGAAGAATGACTTCAGTACAACTCGTTTCCCCGGCGTCCGACCTCATCCAGGCGGACGTCGAGCGTGCCTTCGCCGAAGACATCGGCAGCGGCGACGCCACGGCAGACCTGATTCCCGCCAACGCCACGGCCAGCGCCACGCTGACCTGCCGCGAGGATGCGGTCATGGCAGGCATCGACTGGTTCAACGCCTGCTTCCGTCGCCTTGATCCGAAGGTGCAGATCGATTGGACCCCGCGTGACGGCGACCATGTCGCGGCTGGCTCGGTCATATGCCGATTGAGGGGCAACGCCCGCGCGTTGGTGAGCGCCGAACGCTCGGCACTGAATTTCCTGCAGCTGCTCTCCAGCACTGCCACCGCGACGGCAGCCTACGTGGCCGCTGTCGCCGGCACCGGCGTGCGCGTGCTCGATACCCGCAAGACCGTGCCCGGCCTGCGCCTGGCGCAGAAATATGCGGTGCGTTGCGGTGGTGGTCACAACCATCGCGTCGGCCTGTACGACGCCGTCCTGGTCAAGGAAAACCACATCATTGCGGCCGGTGGCATCAAGGCCGCTGCGGAAGCGGCGCGCCGCCTGCATCCGTCCTTGCTGCTGGAAATCGAGGTGGAGAACCTCGATGAATTGCAGCAGGCGCTCGCAGCCGGCGCCGACCGCATCATGCTGGACAACTTCACCCTCCCCCTGATGCGCGAAGCCGTCGGCATCGCCAAAGGCCGGGCTGAGCTGGAAATTTCAGGCAACGTGGACCTGTCTACCATCGCCGGATATGCGCAGACGGGGGTGGATTTCATCTCGGTTGGCGCGCTGACCAAGCACGTGCGGGCGGTGGACCTGTCGCTTCGCCTGCAGCTCGACTGAGCACAGGCAGGGCAACATCCCTTGAAGGCAGGACGTTCACGTCCTGCCTCTTGCAAGGCCGACGCAACGCCTACACTCTCGCGGCATGAGCGAGATTTCCGACCTGATTCTTCTTGTGGCGCTGCTGGCCATCATCGGCCTGTGGCTGCAGCTCAGCCGCGGCCGTGAGCAGGCAGCGCAGGAGGCCCGCGCGCAATGTCGCCAGCACGGCCTTCAACTGTTGGACGAAAGCGTGGGGCTTCGCGGCGTGCGGCTGCTGCGCCAACACGGGCGCCTGATGCTGGAACGCTGCTACACCTTCGAGGTGAGCATTGACGGCAACGACCGTGAACCCGGCAAGCTCTGGCTGATCGGCCGCACGCTGAGCGGCGTCAGCCTGCCGCCCATTCAGAGCCATCTTCCTGGCCTGCTCGCCGAACACGCGCCGCCGCCGGCCACGGACAACGTTGTGCCGTTGCGCCCCCGCCTGCGCAAGGACAACACGCTGCACTAGCGAATATCGAAAGGTCATCGCACCGGCAGATGCCGGCACGATGGCGCGGGATACGCGAATTACTTCACCACGCGCAGGAACGGCGCACTGCGCTTGGGCTTCTCGCCCGTCTGGTCACCTTCCGGCGATGGCGGCGTGTCGTCCGGATCGGGCGACGACGGCGGCGGCTGGTCACCACCTTCGTCAGCCGGGAACATCATGCCCTGGCCGTTTTCCTGGGCGTAAAGCGCCAGCACGGCCTGAACGGGAATATGGATGTTGTGGCTTACGCCGGAAAAACGCGCCTGGAAGCTGATCCAGTCGTTGCCGAGGTCGAGACTGGCGACCGCTCGCATGGCCAGGTTCAGTACCACCTGCCCGTTCTTGATCACCTGCGGAGGCACCCGCACACCCTCCCGCGTGGCATCAACGAGCACATAGGGAGTCAGGTTGTTGTCCGTGATCCAGTCGTAGATCGCCCTAAGCAAATAGGGGCGATTGGAGGACATCGGCGGAAGCTTGTCGTCGGTCATTCAAAAGCCTATGGGTAGCCCCGCCCGACCGGAGACGGTCCGGGGCGTGCCGGGTAGATCGTTGCAGTTTAATGCCAAGCCGAGGCGAGTTGTCGCAGCAAGTCACCCCCGGGATCGGCCGATGCCGTCAGGGAGCCAGGTCGACCGTCAGGGCCGCATGGCCTTTTCCTCAGGCGTCATGCTGCGGGCATAGCCCTGGCTGGCAAAAAGGCGCTCGCCATAGTCCAGGATGGGCTTGCCCTCCCGCCCCAGGTCCACACCCAGCCAGGGCAGGCGCCATACCACGGGCGCAACGAGGCAATCGGTGAGGCTCATTTCGGGGTTCAGAAAGAATCGGGACGCCTTGAACAGCGGCAAGGCCGCCAGCAGGTGCTCGCGAAGACGCTTGCGGGCCGCATCGGCCGGCTTGCCTCCCGCCCGGATGATGTCCACTTCGGGCAGCCAGTCCAGTTCGATCCGCACAGTAGCCAGGCGCAGGCGAGCGCGCGATAGCGGATCGATCGGCATCAAGGGCGGGTGCGGATAACGCTCATCGAGGTATTCGCAGACCACGGCCGTGTTGTAGAGCGTCAGGTCGCGGTCGACCAGGGTTGGCGTGGTGCCGTAAGGATTGAGGTCCAGCAGGTCTTCGGGTGGTTTGGAAGGATCAACCATCACCCGGTCGTAGCTCACGCCCTTCGCGGCGAGCACGAGGCGTGTCCGGTGGCATTGAATGCCATCCGCGGTGGTGTACAGGGCGAGTGCGGTACGCGAACGAGCGCTTTGGACCATGCGCGATCTCCCCATCGACATGAAGCTTCTACGTTACGGCAGCTCTAAGGCCGCCGTAACGTAGGCTTTGGAAGGTGACGTCTTAGTGGACGTCCTTCCAGTACTCCTTCTTTAGCAGATATGCCAGGAAAGTGAAGCCTGCCAGGAACAGAAGCACCCAGATGCCGTAGCGCTGGCGCTGCAAGGCGGCCGGCTCGGAGGCGTACTCCAGGAAGTTGGTCAGGTCACGGGCAGCCTGCTGGTATTGGGCCGGCGTGAGCTTGCCCGGCTGCGAGAGCTCGAGCTTCTCCACGTCGTCACTGCCTTCCTTCTTCACCGCCGTCTGGATGCCCTGCAGCTCCCACAACGGGAACGGCATGGAGGCATTCGGGAACACGGTGTTGTTCCAGCCCACCGGACGGGTGGGGTCGACATAGAAGGAGTTGAGGTAGGCAAAGACCCAATCCGGGCCCTCTTCCTTGGCACGCACTTCCAGCGAGAGATCCGGCGGCGCCTTGCCGAAGAACTGCTGCGCGGAATCTTCCGGCATGTGCGAGATCACCGGATCGCCGAACTTGGCACCGGTGAAGTTGAGGTTCTTCATGACCTCGTCTTCAGACAGTCCCAGGTCTTCGGCAATGCGCGAGTAGCGCACGTACTTCAGCGAGTGGCAGCCCACGCAGTAGTTGAAGAACAACTTGGCGCCACGCTGCAGCGACGCGGTATCGCGGATATTGGTGCCCGCGGAAGGCATGGCGCCCTCCTCGGCCGACGCCACGGAGGCGGTGCCGGCAACCAGGCCAACAGTGAGCGCGAACGAGATAAAAATCTTCTTCATCGGCAACAGTCGCTTAGTCATGGTCGAACACCACCCGCTCCGGGACCGGCTTGGTCTTTTCCCAACCAAGTCGCGGGTAGCACCACAGGAACACGAAGTACCCGAAGTAAAGGACGGTCATGACGCGACCGAAGGTGTTCTCCCAGAACGTCGCATCCGAAGGAGCCCACTCGACCAGCTTCTCGCCAACCACGCCCGCACCCACCAGGGCCAGGCCGATGAAGGAGGCGGCGAAGGTCATCAGCGCCCCCTTGAAGCCGGTGCCGCGATAGCGGATGGAACGCACCTTGCCCGCATCGATCCACGGCAGCACGAACAGCAGCGCGATGGCGCCGAACATGCCCAGCACGCCCCAGAAGGCCGTGCCGAAGAACGACGGGATCATGCGCAGGATCGCGTAGAACGGGGTGAAGTACCACGACGGCTTGATGTGCGACGGCGTCACCAGGTTGTTGGCGGCGACGAAGTTGTCGTGTTCCAGGAACCAGCCACCGAAGGTCGGCGCGAAGAAGATGATGAACGCCGCGATGACCAGGAAGAAGCTGACGCCGAACAGGTCCTTCACCGTGTAATACGGATGGAAGGGAATGCCGTCGGCCGGCTTGGTCGGATCCCAGCGGTTGCCCTTGGGACCGTGCTTGGTATCCACGCCATCGGGGTTGTTCGAACCCACTTCGTGCAGCGCCGCCAGGTGCAGCACCACCAGAAGCAGCAGCACCAGCGGCAGCGCGATCACGTGCAACGCGAAGAAGCGGTTGAGCGTGGCGTCGGCCGGCAGGTAGTCACCCATGATCCATTCGACCAGCGAACCGCCGATGACCGGGATGGTGCCGAACAGCGAGATGATCACCTTGGCGCCCCAGAACGACATGTTGCCCCACGGCAGCACATAGCCCATGAAGGCCTCGGCCATCAGCGCCAGGAAGATCAGCATGCCCAGCAGCCACACCAGCTCGCGCGGCTTCTGGTACGAGCCGTACATAAGCCCGCGGAACATGTGCAGGAACACCACCACGAAGAACAGCGACGCACCGGTGGAGTGCATGTAGCGGATCAGCCAGCCCCACTCCACGTCGCGCATGATGTACTCGACCGAGTTGAAGGCTTCCGCCGCACTCGTCTTGTAGTTCATGGTGAGGAAGATGCCGGTGACGATCTGGTTGATCAGCACCACCAGCGCCAGCGAACCGAAGTAGTACCAAAGATTGAAGTTCTTCGGCGCGTAATACTCGGTCATGTGCTTGCGGTACATGGGCATGAGGCCCGGTGCCCGCTCGTTGACCCAATCGCCGACACGCGTGAATACGTTGGCCATCAGCCTGCCTCCTTCGGATCCACGCCAATCTGGATGTGCGTGTCATCGATGAAGTGGTACGGCGGCACCAGTAGGTTCTTCGGCGCGGGCACACCCTGATAGACACGGCCCGCCATGTCGTAGCGCGACTTGTGGCAAGGGCAATAGAAGCCGCCCTTCCAGTCGGGATCGAACGGCTCGGGCTTCATGACCGGCACGAAGTCGGGCACGCAACCGAGGTGCGTGCAGAGTCCCACGAGCACCAGCCACTCGGGCTTGATGGAACGTGTTTCGTTCTGTGCGTACTTGGGCTGCTGCTCGGCGGAGCCGGCGTCGGACTTGGCGTCGACGAGACGAGCGTCCTGGCTGGGAAGCGCGTCGAGCTGCGTCTTCGAACGATTGACCACAAACACCGGCAGACCGCGCCAAGGGTAGGTCACCCGCTGGCCTTCTTCGATCTTGCTGATGTCGATCGTGACCGGCGCACCCGCGGATTTGGCCCGCGCGCTCGGTTCCCACGACTTGATGAAGGGTACGACTGCCGTTACGACTCCCACACCACCAACCACGGCCGTGGTCGCTGTGAGGAAGCGGCGGCGGCCGTGATCGACGACTTCGTTCGCCATCAGGCTCTCCGGTACTTACATGCCATTGAGACGCGGAACTTAATAAGTTCCACGGGTGCTTGCCAAGCACGTCGATCAAGTTCGGCAGCACGAGACTACATGCTGCGAACAAAAATTCCCCTAAGACTCCCCCTTAGAGAACAGCAGGCACGCGCAGTACCAGCACGATGAGCATGCAGCGAGATCAGCCACAAGCCTTCCGTTGTCGGGCACTTAGCGCACCGGGAAACCCCGGGACGACCCGCTTCGCAAGCGCCAGTGGAACTGACTCCCGCAAAATCGCGTTAGTGTAGCGTCAGGGCATGGCTCGTACAATAAAAGCGCCGCGCCTGCGACACATGCGCGCACCCTCCTCTAACGCCTTGCCGTGAAACGCATTACGACATGAAACATGCCGCTGGCACGCTCGCATTCATCGCCCGCTTCGTGGTGCTCGGGCTGGCGGTTGCCTTCGTCATCAGCCTGGCGTGGCCCAATGTCGGCAACCGGCTGAGGGAACGTTTCGGCGTTTCGCACAACAACGTTGAATCGGCGGTGCAGGCCTCTGCCCCCACGCGCGTCAGCGGCCCGATGTCCTATGCCGATGCCGTCGCCAAGGCCGCGCCCTCGGTGGTGAACATCTACGCCAACAAGATGATCACCGAGCAAGCCGTGCAGATGTACACGGACCCGGTGTTGCAGCGCCTGTTCGGCGGCCGCCCCGCCGGCCCTGCCTACAAGCGGCGCGAACAAAGCCTGGGCTCAGGCGTGATCGTGCAGCAGGGCTACGTGCTCACCAACAACCACGTTATTGCGAACGCCGACGACATCCAGGTGCTGCTGTACGACGGGCGCGTCGCCAAGGCCACCGTGGTGGGCGCCGACGTGGAGACGGATCTTGCGGTGTTGAAGATCGACGCCGGCAACCTGCCCGTGATCCACATCGCCGACCAGCGCGCGGGTCGCACGGGCGACGTGGTGCTTGCCATCGGCAACCCGCTGGGACTCAACCAGACGGTGACGATGGGCATCATCAGCGCCATCGGCCGCCAGTTGAACACCTCCAGCCCGGAAGACTTCATCCAGACCGACGCCGCCATCAACCTTGGCAATTCCGGCGGTGCGCTGGTGAACACCGACGGCGAACTCGTCGGCATCAACACCTTGCTCATCGGCAAGGCCGCCAACGCCGAAGGCATCAGCTTTGCGATCCCCGTCGCCAGCGCCAAGCGCGTGCTCGACCAGATCATCGATACGGGGCATGTAGTGCGAGGCTGGATGGGTGCGGACTACACGTTCGTGCCGGTAACGGCCGACAGTGGCCTCCCGGCCGCCGCGCGAGGCGCGCAGGTGACGGACATCTATCCGGGCGGCCCTGCCGCGCAGGCGGGCATCCAGCCGCATGACATCCTGCTGCGCATCGGCACGGAAGACATCGTGGACCCGGCCGACCTTCGTCGCCACGAGGCGGCATTCAAGCCCGGCAGCAAGGTCGAGGTTTCCGGCTTGCGCAACGGCGCGCCCTTCCACACGGAAGTGATACTTGCCCAGCGCCCGCCGATGGCGCCGACGGCATCACTGGATAGCTGATACGCCTGCCGCGGCCACCGGCGCCCGGACACCACCGGACCCACCGGACGGATGGATGGCCAACCCGTAACGCTTGCGGAGCGTGCCCACGCGCTCGACATACACCTGCGTTTCCGCGAAGGGCGGCACGCCGTTGTAGCGCTGCACCGCACCCGGCCCCGCGTTGTACGCCGCCGCGGCCAGGCGCTCGTTGCCGTTGAACGTGCGCAGCAACAAACCGAGATAACGGGCACCGCCGCGGATGTTCTGCGCCGTGTCGAACGCATCACGCACGCCCATGTCGTTCGCCGTGCCGGGCATCAGCTGCATCAGGCCCTGTGCGCCCTTGAGCGACAGCGCGCGCGGATTGAACGCGCTTTCCGCATGAATGATGGCGCGCAGGAAGGCCTCGTTCACGCCGGACTCCTGGCTGGCCAGCTGGATCACGTCGGCGTACGCGCTGAGGTTAAGCGCCACCGCGTCCCAGCGAATGTTCGAGTGCAGATTGCACGCCACGCAGGTGGCGATGTAGCTGAAAAGCATGGTCACCGCAGGACCTTGCGTACCCGCCGGTTTCAGGTTGGTGTACTCGACGCTGCCGTCCTTGCGCACGACGCGATACACCGCGCCGCGCAGCACCCGGCTGCCGTCGTCACCCACGTCCGCCACGGGTTTGTCCGGCGTGGAAGCACTGCGTGCCGGGCTCGCTTCGCTATAACTCCACTGCCCCGGCTTGCCGCTGGGCGCAGCCTTGGCGGTAATAACCCGGGCGGTGGTTTCCACGGAATCCTCCACCCACGCCACGGAGGGTGACTGGGGAGGCGGCGTCACCGGCACCTTCGGCGTCGAGCCCTCCACCGAACCTTTCACACTGGCCAGTGAAGGCGCAGCAGCGACCGGCTTCTTGCGCACGGGGTCCGGCGTACCGGCGATGCGGCTACACCCCTGGTAACCCGCCGCGCTGCTACTGAAGACAACCTCACCCGCGGAGCCCGTGCAACGATAAAGGGCGCCCGCATGCCCCAAACCCGGGCAGACCAGAGCGGCCAGCAACGCCGTGCCAGCCGCCAGACGGCGAAGATGGGGCGCACACGACCACGGGGAAAGCAGCCCGCTCACGGACTTCCCCCAAGGCCGCCAAGCCTTGGCGGCGGCCTTTTCCCGGTGTGGCACCCGCATCACTCCCCCTTCTTCTACTTCTTCCCGGTCAATGCGTTGCAAGCGCCGGGCCAGGCGGCAGTGTGCTCCCGCCTTGGCCGCCAGCCAAGCGGCATCAGGCCGATTCGTGCGTCAGCGCCCGTTTCCGGAGCACAAAGGACGTCTCATGGCCACGCAAGTGGTTGATCCGACACGCCGGTTTCAGTGGCAGAGGGGTCGCGGGACGAGTAAACTGTGCGGTTCGGCAACCTATCCGCCGCCCCTTGAACCACGGTATTTGAGCCATGACCGGCAAGCTTTTCATCAAGACCCACGGCTGCCAGATGAACGAGTACGACTCGGCCAAGATGGCCGACGTGCTCAAGGCCTCGCATGGTCTGGAATTGACGCAGG
Organism: Dyella sp. C11; assembly: GCF_003121485.1. Lineage (GTDB taxonomy): Bacteria > Pseudomonadota > Gammaproteobacteria > Xanthomonadales > Rhodanobacteraceae > Dyella. The sequence continues at coordinate 174,894 of NZ_QAVX01000005.1, forward strand.
ACGAGTCCGAGGCGGACGTCATCCTGATCAACACCTGCTCCATCCGCGAGAAGGCCCAGGAAAAGGTCTTCAGCCAGCTCGGCCGCTGGAAGGAGCACAAGCAGGGCGGCAAGCCCGTGCTGATCGGCGTGGGCGGCTGCGTGGCCTCGCAGGAAGGCCAGGACATCATCAAGCGCGCGCCCTACGTGGACCTGGTGTTCGGCCCGCAGACCCTGCATCGCCTGCCGGAACTGATCGAAGCCAAGCGCGCCACCGGCAAGCCGCAGGTGGACATCAGCTTCCCGGAGATCGAGAAGTTCGACCGCCTGCCCGAGCCGCGCGCCGAAGGCCCCACGGCGTTCGTGTCGATCATGGAAGGCTGCTCGAAGTACTGCTCCTACTGCGTGGTGCCCTACACCCGCGGCGAGGAAATCAGCCGTCCGTTCGACGACGTGATCGTGGAGATCGCCCAGCTCGCCGAACAGGGCGTGCGCGAGGTGAACCTGCTCGGCCAGAACGTCAACGCGTACCGTGGTCCCACGCATGACGGCGGCACTGCCGATCTTGCCGTGCTGATCCACGCCATCGCGCAGATCGAAGGCATTGGCCGCATCCGTTTCACCACCTCGCATCCACTGGAGTTTTCGGACTCGCTGATCGAGGCGTATGCCAACGTGCCGCAGCTGTGCAACTTCCTGCACCTGCCGGTGCAGGCCGGTTCCGACCGCATCCTCACGGCAATGAAGCGCGGTTACACGGCGATCGAGTTCAAGCAGAAAATCCGCAAGTTGCGCGCGGTGCGCCCGGACATCTGCATCTCGTCGGATTTCATCGTGGGCTTCCCCGGCGAGACGGACGAGGATTTCGAGAAGACCATGAAGCTGATCGACGACGTCGGCTTCGACCAGAGCTTCTCCTTCATCTTCTCCTCGCGCCCCGGCACGCCGGCCGCCAACCTGGAAGACAACACCTCCCAGGAAGTGAAGCACGCGCGCCTTTCGCGCCTGCAGGCCAAGCTCAACGACAACGCGCGCCAGATCAATGAAGCCATGGTCGGTACGGTGCAGCGCGTGCTGGTGGAAAAGATCAGCAAGAAGAACGCGAACGAAGTCACCGGCCGCACCGAGAACATGCGCTTCGTGAATTTCCCGGGCAGCGCGCGCATGATTGGCCAGTTCGTGGACGTGGTGATCACCGAAGCCATGACCAACTCGCTGCGCGGTCGCGTGCAGCTTGTTGACGACGGCGTCGCCCTGGCCTCGTGACGGCAACCCTTTCGATTCGCGAAATCGGGCCGGACGAATTCACCCTCGTCTGGCCGCTGTTCCACAGCGTGGTGGCTGCCGGTGATACCTACAGCTATCCGCCCGACCTGACGTTCGAGCAGGCGCGGGACTGGTGGACGCTCCCGCCCACGCGCTGTTTCATCGCCCAGCGCGAAAAACTCGTGCTTGGCTGTTACATGCTTCGCCCCAATCAACCGGGGCTGGGCGACCACGTGGCCAACGCTGGCTACATGGTCTCGCCGGCCTCACGTGGGCAAGGCGTTGCCGCGGCCATGTGCGAACATTCGATGGCGCAGGCCCGCGACGCGGGCTTCACCGCCATGCAGTTCAACTTTGTCGTCTCGACCAATACCACCGCGGTGCGCCTCTGGCAGCGCCACGGTTTCCGCATCGTCGGGCAGGTGCCGGGCGCGTTTCGCCACGCCGCACAGGGTCCGACCGATGTCTATGTGATGCACCGGCATCTTTGACAAATCCCATGAACAACGGCCTGAATCAACGCGACTTCTCTCTTGAGCCGGAAGACAACGCCCGGCTGTCCAATCTCTGCGGTCCTTTCGATGAGCACCTGCGCCAGATCGAACTGCGCCTGGGTGTGGAGATCAATCACCGGGGCGCCCTGTTCCAGGTGATCGGCGACGAAGGTGCCTCGCGCGCCGCCGAAAAAGTACTCCGCGCACTGTACGAAGTGACTAATACCGAGTCGCTCAACGGCGCGAAGATCAACCTGCACCTCGCCGAGTCGGGCATCGACGCCATCGTGAGCGATGCCGCCGACGAAGCGCAGGACGTCACCATCAAGGTGAAGCGAGGCGTGATCAAGGGTCGCGGCCCCAACCAGGCGCGCTACCTGCACGCCATCACCACGCACGACATCAGCTTCGGTGTCGGCCCCGCCGGCACCGGCAAGACCTACCTCGCCGTGGCGAGTGCCGTTGAAGCACTGGAAGCCAATCGCGTACAGCGCCTGCTGCTGGTGCGCCCCGCCGTGGAGGCGGGTGAAAAGCTGGGCTTCCTGCCGGGCGACCTGTCGCAGAAAGTCGATCCGTACCTGCGACCGCTCTACGACGCGCTGTACGAAATGCTCGGCTTTGAAAAAGTGGCCAAGCTGATCGAGCGCAACGTGATCGAGATTGCGCCGCTTGCCTATATGCGTGGCCGCACGCTCAACGATTCGTACGTGATCCTCGACGAAGCGCAGAACACCACCGTCGAGCAGATGAAGATGTTCCTGACGCGCATCGGCTTCGGCTCGGTGGCGGTGATCACCGGCGACGTCAGCCAGATCGACCTGCCCCGCCACGTACGCTCCGGCCTGCGCCACGCCATCGAGGTATTGCGTGGCGTCGACGGCATCAGCTTCACCTTCTTCACCTCGCGTGACGTGGTTCGCCATCCGCTGGTGGCCAAGATCGTGCGCGCCTATGAAGCCTTCGAGCAGGCGTCCGAGGAGCCGCCGCGATGAGCGCACTGACGCTTTCGCTGGGCTACGGCGTTCCGCGCAAGGGCATTCCTTCCGCCGCCAGCTTCCGCGCATGGACGGAAGCGGCGCTGCGCGGCGCCAGGCGCCGCAAGGCCACGGAGCTTTCCATCCGCATCGTCGACACGGACGAAGGGCGCGCGCTTAACCGCGACTATCGCCACAAGGACTACGCCACCAACGTGCTGTCCTTCCCGGTGGAATTGCCGCCGGGCGTATCACTGCCGCTGATCGGCGACCTGGCCATCTGCGCACCCGTCGTGGCCCGCGAGGCGAAAGAGCAAGGCAAGAACCCGCGCGATCACTGGGCGCACATGACGGTACACGGCGTGCTGCACCTGCTGGGCTACGACCACATCGAAGACGCGGAAGCCGAAGCCATGGAGGCGCTGGAGACGCGCATCCTCGCGGGCCTGGGCATTGCCGACCCGTACACCCTGCACGGCACCGACTGAAGCCCTTTCGCCTGCGCGCGAGCGAAAGGACGACGCGGTACGGCCGGGACGCAATGCCCGGCCCTACCGGCTGGACACGCATCCCTGCGTACAGGGGCTTTTCAGGCAGCCGCCGCCGTGGGCACGGCGCCAAAGTACGCGTCCGTCACCGAGTGCACATCGCCCATCATGCGAATCTTGCCGTGCTCCAGCCAGATCGCGCGATTGCAGGTGTTCTCGATGAGCTGTCGGGAGTGCGACGCAAGGACCAGGATGTGCGTGGCCTCGACCATGCTGGAGAGGCGGGCCTCTGCGCGATGCCTGAATGCCTCGTCGCCCACGGACAGCCATTCGTCCATCAGCAGGATTTCCGGGCGCAGGATGGTCGACACGGCAAAGACAAGGCGCATGTGCATGCCGGTCGAATACGTGCGCACCGGCATGTCGATGAAATCGCCGAGTTCGGAGAACTCGATGATCTCGTCAATGTGCTCTTTCACGCGCGCCCGCGTCATGCCCAGCAACGCGCCGCGCGTATAGATGTTCTCGCGGCCGCTGGCCTCGTGATCGATGCCAAGCGAAATATCGATGAGCGAACCGACGTTGCCGTCGATACGCACGCGACCACCCGAGGGTTCGTAGACGCCGCCCAGCACTCGTAGCAGGGTGCTCTTTCCTGCGCCGTTGTGACCAAGCAAGCCCACCCTGTCGCCTTTGTTCAAGCTAAACGTCAGGTTCTCCAGTGCGCGCACCACCACGCGGCCGCGCTCATCGGCGCCGATCTGGCCACCGGTGGCAACCCGCAACAGATTCTTCTTCAGCGAACGACCTGTCGCGTTGTAGATCGCGAAATCGACCGTTGCATTTTCAAATTCGATAAACGCCATGATTCTTCAGTCCATGCAAGATGATGTGAAGCGGCTCGCGCCTTTCATCGTTAGAGCCAATAGGCAATGCGTCGCTTGTAACGGCCGTAGACGAACAGCGTCAGTGTCCAGCCAACGATCGCCAGCCCGACACTGACACCCCAGTTCATGGCACTGGGAAGCTGGCCAAGAAGGGGCGCGCGGACGATCTCAAGCAGGTGATAAGCCGGATTGAAGTCCAGCAGATAAGCCGACACGTTGGCCGGCAGGCTGCGAGGCAACCACATGATGGGGGTCAGGTAGAAAGCGACCAGCAGGACGCTGGCGACAATCTGGGCCAGGTCGCGAAAGCGCGCGCAGGCCGCGCCAAGAAGCACCGCCACCCACAGCAGGTTGACCACGAGCAGGGCAAAGCCGACGACGGAAACAAGAATGACCGGGCTGATGGCTTTGCCTGTCGCGATGAACACAATGGGAAGGATCACCAGGTTGTGCCCAAGGATGATCGTGTTGCGCCACATCATGCGAAGCACGTGGACGAACAAAGGGATGGGCAGCTGTTTGATGATCGCATCGGAGGCAATGAAGCTGGTGCAACCTTCATTGACGACCGACGACAGGAAACCCCACAGGATGATGCCGCTCGCCAGCCACGGCAGGAACTCACCCATCGGGCTTCGGAAGAGTGTCCCGAAGACGATGCCAATGGTCCCGATCATCACGCCCATGCTGATGGTGAGCCACAGCGGACCCAGCGCGGAGCGGCGATAGCGCTGGCGAATATCCTGCCAGCCAAGAACACCGACCAGTGGCAGTCGGCGCACCGCTGCCGCGATGTCGGACATCGCAGATATTGTTGAATGCTTGTACATGGAATCCAGAAATTCGAAGGGGACGTTACGAGCAGGGGCGACGCCGGGGCGCTTTCACCAAAAAGTACTTATCCATCATCACCATGAAGCTTTTTGCGGCGAATCCTTGCGCGCACCTTGCCTGACCTCTGCTTTCCCACTGTCCACCCTGCGCAACACACGATTGGAAGTAAGACGTCTGAGAAGGCTCCGGCGGAAATGCTTTCTGAAAAATCTCTGGTGCCGGCGTCAGACGACCACCGGAAACGACAGTGAAGCCGGTAGCCCCAGTCCATGTGCCCGTACCCGCATCAGCCCGCCACGGGTGACGGGTGCGGCGCCGAGCCTGAAATAACAGCAGCGCCTGTTGTGCTACAGGCGGCCGGACGGTACGCCCGGGTGGCCCTCTGCCCGGCTCGCATGGCGCCAGCCCAAGGCCATGGCCCTCGGCGGCCATCGCGAACCGGGGCATCGAGCGGCTGCCTGGGCTCGCCACTTCCACGCGGCACCAAGGCGCCCGCATTCGCCTTGTTCCTGAATCGTCACGAATTTTCCGCTAGACTGACCATTCCGCCCGTCATCGGGCAGCACCCGCACGAGTAATGAACGAGGACCCTGGCAGTACCAGCGGCCCGGCCCACCGCAGTTGGTGGGATCGACTGGGCCACATGTTTTCCGGCGAGCCGCGCAACCGCAAGGAGCTCATCGACGAGCTACGCGCCGCCCAGGCCAACGGCCTGATGTCGTCGGACACCCTGACCATGGTCGAGGGTGCCATCAAGGTCACCGAGCTGAGCGTGGACGATGTCATGGTCCCGCGCGCGCAGATCGTGATGATCTCCGCCGACGCCCCGCTCCCCGACATCCTCGGCATCGTGGTCGAATCGGGCCACTCGCGCTTTCCCGTGCACGGCGAAGACAAGGACGAGATCCTCGGCATCCTGCTCGCCAAGGATCTGCTGCGCTTCGTTGGCAACGGCGATCATTTCGACATCGCCAGCGTGCTGCGCCCGGCGGTGCTCATTCCCGAATCGATGCGCCTGAACGTGCTGCTGGCGGAGTTCCGCCACACGCGCAACCACATGGCGCTGGTGGTGGATGAATACGGCGGCGTGGCCGGCCTCATCACCATCGAAGACGTGCTTGAACAGATCGTCGGCGAAATCGACGACGAGCACGACGACGAGGAAGAACCCAAGCTGATGCACGAACAGTCGGGCGGCGGCTGGGTGGTCAGCGCACTCACTCCCATCGCCGACTTCAACGAGCAAACGGGCGCCGACTTCTCCGACGAGGAGTTCGATACCGTGGGTGGCATGTGCACGTCCGAATTCGGCCATCTGCCGGAAGTGGGCGAGGAAATCACCATCGGCGGTTATCTGTTCCATGTGACCGAAGCGGACGACCGGCGCGTGCAGGCCTTCCGCGTGACCCGCCTGCAGGAAGGCTAAGCATGTTTCATCGTGGGAGGGCGCCGGCGGCGTCGCGTCAAGGACGTTTGTGGCTCGCCCTCGCCTGCCTGCTGGCATGCTGCGCGATGTTGTGGCCTGCCCATGCACGCGCCGGCGTGGCCAACGCCCCGGGTGCCAATCTCGAGGTATCGCTGATCACCTACGGTCCCGGCGATACCTACTGGGAGCGCTTTGGCCACGACGCCATTGAATTGCGCGACACGGTGAGCGGCGAAGCCGTCACCTTCAACTATGGCGTGTTCGACTTCGACGAAAGCGGTTTCCTGCTCAATTTCGCTCGCGGCCAGATGCACTACCTGATGGACGCGGAGCCGTCGGACGTCGACCAGCAGTACTACACCCAGGTGGGCCGCTCGGTGACGCGCCAGCACCTCGCGTTCACGGCCGCACAGGCTGCCGACCTGCGCGACTACCTGCTGTGGAACCTGCAGCCGGAAAACGTGCGCTACGAGTACGACTACTACATGCGCAACTGTGCGACGCGCGTGCGCGATGCGCTGGACAAGGCGCTTGGCGGCATCATCAAGCCGCAACTTGAATCCCGCGTGGGCGGCATGACCTTCCGCCAGCAAACCGCACGACTGATGAGCCAGCAGGCGTGGCTGATGCTGATCCTGGATCTCGGACTCGGTCCGTACGCCGACCAGCCGCTCAGCGCATGGCAGGAAGCCTTCCTGCCGATGGAGTTGCAGCACGAAATCAATCACGTGACCGTGACGGACGCGGACGGCCATGCACATCCGCTGGTGCTGGACGAGAAAGTGCTGTCGCCCAATCGTCTTGATGCGCCACCGGCAACGGCGCCTGACCTGCGCCCGCCGCTCGCGCTGGCCGGACTCCTCTTCGCCGTGGTCTTGTTCGCGACGTATCGCTTTGCGCCTATCGTCTACGCGCTGCTCGGCTCGCTTTACCTCGTACTGGCGGGCCTGGTCGGCATCGCGCTGCTGGTGTTGTGGACATTGACCACGCACCACTCGGCATGGGCCAACGCCAACCTGCTGTTGTTCAATCCACTCGCATTCCTTCTGTTGCCTGCACTGTGGCGTTCGCGCAAGCAGCTGGCTGCTTCGCGCTACGCAAATGCGGTAATCGCCATTCAATTGCTGGCGATTCTTGCCGCGTGCCTGTTGCACCTGCTGCCGGGCGTGGTGCAGCAGAACCAGCCGTGGCTGTTGTTCGCGCTTCCCGTGTGGCTTGTGATTGCGTGGTGCATGCGTCGTCAGCGCGTGGTGAATACGTCGGCCGCCTGATCCCGCTGTCGTTGCCCTGTCTCACACAGGGGCGCATCATTCGCGCATGGACATGACCGCCTCCAAGACCACGCCTCCTGTTCCCGCCAGCGCGATGGTCGTCAATTGTGTTGCCTATCGCTTTGACGGGCAGCGTATTGGCGACATCAGCGTGGACGACATCAGCGAGGTGCTGAAGCAACCGGACACCTTCGTCTGGGTCGGCCTGCACGAGCCGGACGAGGCGCTGCTGCACAAGCTGCAGGAGGAATTCGATCTGCACGATCTTGCGATTGAAGATGCGCAGGCCGCGCATCAGCGCACCAAGATCGAAACCTACGGCGACTCGCTCTTCGTCGTGGTGCAAACCGCGCAACTGGTCAGCGGGCACATCGCCTTCGGCGAAACCCATGTATTCCTTGGCCCGCGCTATCTGGTGACCGTGCGCCACGGCGCATCGCTCTCTTACGCACCCGCGCGGCGCAATTGCGAGCACACACCGGACCTGCTCGCACTGGGGCCGTCCTATGGCCTCTACGGCGTGCTCGACTACATCGTCGACAACCTGCTGCCCATCGTGCGCGACTTCCGCGAAGAGCTGCAGGACCTGGAAAAGGACATTTTTTCCGACACGTTCAAGCGCAGCACCATCCGTCGTCTCTACGACATGCAGCGCGACCTGATGACATTGCGCCTGGCTGTCGCACCCATGCAGGACATCATCAGCCAGCTCGTACGCCAGCATCCACAGCTCATTCCGGACGAGTTGCGCGCCTATTTCCGCGACGTCTATGACCACGTCTTTCGCGTCAACGAATCCATCAGCGCCATGCGCGAGATGCTCGCCGCCGCCATCAACGTCAACCTGTCACTGGTCACCTTCGGCCAGAACGAAGTAATGAAGCGCCTGGCCGGCTACGCCGCCATGCTCGCCGCCCCCACGCTGATCACCAGCTGGTACGGCATGAACTTCGCGCATATGCCCGAGCTCAACAAACCGTGGGCCTACCCCACCATCATCGTCCTGGTCCTCACCATCGTGACCACGATCTACTTCATCCTGAAGCGCAATCGCTGGCTCTGAGTCTCATCCCGCCTCAGGATTTGGGGGAGGCTCCGGGACTGAAGTCACGATTCATGCCGTGCAATCCGCGTTTCTCTGGCCCTGGATGTCGCCGGACCCTACTATGCATGGATGAGGTGATCATGACGCCTCCACCCGCCCACGGTTAATGCCCGGGCAAAATGGGCATGCGGGAAGAAGCAGAACGCAGGGGGATGCATGAAGAAGTGGACGATGCGCGGATTGGCCGTTGCCATTCTGTTCGCGGTGGCGTGGATTTATTTTCCAGTGACCCGCGCAGGATTTGTATGGGATGACTGGCCGAGCTTCCGCGATCTCCAGGGCGATCGCTGGTTGCACTACGTATTCCGCGATTTCAATCAGTGGACCGTCTACTTTCGTCCGCTGACCGTTGCCTTCCTCGCGCTTCAGGTCAAGCTTTTCCACGGTGCGCCGGGACCGATGCATGCGGTATCGCTGGGCCTTCACCTGGTCAATGTCGCGCTGGCAGGAATGCTTGCGTTTCGGGTGGGTGCACTCGCGGGAGCAACCAGCTCACGCCAGGCGTGGACAACGCTGGCTTGCATGTTGCTCTACGGCATGCACCCAGCACTGATCGAAACCGTCTCCTGGATTGGCTGTCAGTTCGACCTGATGGCTACGCTGTTTACGTTGCTGGGACTGGTTGCGAACACGTACATACAGCGCGCCATGACGCGCGCTTTCACGCTGGCAGCCCTCTTTTTCCTGGCCGCCTGCTCCAAGGAAGCGGCCGTTGTGTTTCCTGTGCTGGTCGCCCTTTTTGATGTGGCCCTGTTCGCCCACGATGGTGAGGGTGCTCCCCGCACCATCGCTCATAGAGTCATCCAACGTAACTGGAGAGCCTACGCTGGCATGCTGGGCGCGGGTGTCGTCTATCTCGCGGCAAGGCATTGGGCGCTCAACGTGCCCGGTCACCCGGCCATGTTCCGAGCCGTTGACTGGTCAGCGCAGCTGCAGGAAATATGCCTGACGTATCTGTGCTACTTGAAGGTCATTGTTTGGCCCATGGCCGGTATCGGCCCGCTGCATCCCGAAAACGGGGCAGTGTTTCAGGTAGTGACAACCCAGTCACTGCTCGCCTGCGTCGCATCGATCAGCATCGTCATCACGGGTATTTATCTCGCCGTCAAACGTCGTTCCGCGCTGGGTTTTGTCATTCTCGCAGCCACCATTGCATTGCTGCCCGTATTGCGCGTCATACCCGTCAGCTTCGACCTGAATTTGTACCATGAGCGTTACGCGACGCTTGCCATCGCGGTCATCTGTTCCTTGATACCGCTTTTCAAATGGCCCAGCCCGGCAATGGCGCGTGATTCCGTCGCTGTCAGGGCGGTACGCCTGCTCGCCGTGGCGACAATTGCCCTCTGGACCATGTTCTGCATGGTCGACATACGCACCCTGCTTCCGCACTGGTCAAGTGACGCTGCACTTTGGCGCTGGGCCATGGCCCTGGACCCGTACTCTCAAGTGGCAAAGGACAATCTGTTCCTTTCATTCCAGCACAGCGGAAATGTTGAAGAGGCCCAGAAGTTGGCAGACCAACTCCTGGCCGACCCCGCGACATGCACATCGTGCATGCTTCATATCGCCGAAATGTCGCTGGATCAGAACGACGCCATGCGTGCCACGGTGGCACTCGATCGGGCAGGCCAAAGCCTGCTGGTTAAGAAGCAACCGGATGCTCGGCAGATCTACTACCGTGAACTCGGCCGCCTGTTGATTCACCAGGGCCGCTATGCAGATGCCCAGCATGTACTTGAAGCATCCTTGGCGATCAAGCCTGCCGACCCGAATGCCCAGGCCGCGTTGGCTACGGCCAAGGCGGCCAGCGTAAACGGACTCGATGAGAAACGCTGATCCGCGAAGTCACCTTCCCGGAAAGATCCCGTGGCAAAGGCTTTGGCCTCGATAGCAGCATCCGAACAATGCAATGTCCTGCCATCGGCACTTGATCAGCAGGCATCGGTTCCAACCAACATGGGCGCAATACATCAGAAGAAGTTCGGATGTCGACGCCTTGAGAACGGGTAAGCGCATGCAACATCGTTTGACTTATTGCCTAGGCGCGATCGTCCTGCTGGGGATTGCGCTTCTCTATTGGCCCGTCACCCACTTCAACTTCATCTGGGACGATTGGCAGAGCTTCCACGACACACCCTGGTTGACCCAAGGTGATGAGTGGAAGCACTACATCCTGCGCGATTTCAACACCTGGGTTTACTATTTCAGACCCTTGGGTGTGGGTTTCTTTACGCTGCAGGTGCGATGGTTCGACAGCACGCCAGGCCCCATGCATGCGGTTTCGCTCTCTCTGCACCTGATTGATGTGGCCCTGGTCGGCGTTCTGGCCTGGCGCTGTTCCACCCTTGCCGGCGTGGAAGCCAGGCGCCGGGCATGGCTGACTCCGCTTTGCATGCTGCTTTACGGACTTCACCCGGCACTCATCGAAACGGTTGCATGGATCGGGTGCCAGTTCGACCTGTTGCTGACACTTTTTGTGCTGGCAGGTTTGATCGCAAACCTCAGCATCCACCGGTCCTGGCTCCGGGCCTGCGTCATCACCTTCATTTTCTTCCTTGCGGCATGCACGAAAGAGGCGGCCCTGTCTTTCCCGTTCCTGCTCGTCCTGTTCGACTGGATGCTTTTCTCAGGGAATCACGATCCACGTTTCGTTGCAGGCATAACCAGGATGCTTCGGCGCAACTGGCTGGTATATGCAGGGATCGTTCTTGCGGGCGTCGGTTACCTGATATTCCGGCACGTGGCACTGGGGTCTGTCACGGGCCACTTCGCCCCCATATCAGCGAACCCTCTAGCTCGCCTGTGGGAAATCAGCATCGTCTATCTGCACTACCTGCAGATCATTGTCTGGCCCATCGCCGGCATGAATCCGCTTCACCCATATATCCCCGGGGATTTTCTCGGACCGCTCACTCCCGCTGCATGGCTTGCGATGATTGCCGCAACGATCATTGTCATCAGCGCGACGAGTATGACACTCCTGCGCAGATCGCCTTTCGCGGGAATGGTTGTCGCGGTGACGTTGGCCCTATTGCCCGTTCTCCACGTTATTCCCGTGGACTTTGAGCTAAGCCTCTATCACGAGCGCTACGCCACCCTGGCGGTAGCCATGCTGTGCTCCATGCTGCCATTGCTGCGGCAACCCGCGTGGCTGAAGGCGAAAATGTCGGGACAAGCAACCCGGTTGCTGTTGATGGCCGGCGTGTTCCTGTGGATCGCCTGCTCGATCATTGATTTGCGCGTGATCCTGCCCAACTGGGCGAACGATGTAGCCGTCTGGAACTGGGCGCTATCCGGAAATCCCCATTCCACGGTCGCCAAGGTCAACCTGCTGGCGGCCTACATCAAGGACAAGGACTACGCGGAAGCTCGAGCACTGGGTGATCGCGTCCTGGCGGATCCCTCTTCCTGCGTCCTTTGCATGTTCAAGGTTGCAGAGCTGGCCATCGACCAGCACGAACCCGATCGCGCCGCTTTCGCGCTTGAGCGAGCCCGCCGGTCGCCATTGATCGTTGGGGATAAAAGTACCCTGCATGCGTACTACGTGCTCACGGGAAAGATGCTCATCCTGCAGGGAAAGCCCGAGGATGCTGCGAATGTGCTTCGCGTAGCCTTGTCGCTGGCACCAGACGATACGGTCACCCAAAAGATGCTGGATTCGGTGACGATCTCGCAGAATGAAACGCCCAAGGTCCGCTAGCACCCTGTTGATCCCATAAAAAAACGGCGGCCCATGGCCGCCGTTTTTCATTCAACAAGAGACCATCAGTGCGCCGTGGACGTGTCTTTAGCCGTCCATTCCTTCAACCACGCATTCACCGTCTCATGCCACTGCACGCTGTTCTGCGGCTTGAGCACCCAATGGTTCTCGTCCGGGAAATGCAGCAGCTTGCTGGGAATGCCACGACGCTGCAGCGCGGTGAATGCACCCAGGCCCTGCGTGTCGGGAATGCGGAAGTCCTTGGCCGAGTGGATCACCAGCATCGGCACGCGCCAATCCTTGACGTGGTTGATCGGGTTGAACTTCTCGTAGTTCTCCGGATGCTCGTACTGCGTGCCGCCGTTTTCGCGTTCTTCAAACCAGAGTTCTTCCGTGTCGTAGTACATCGCGCGCGCATCGAACACGCCGTCGTGGTCGACCAGGCACTTCCACGGCTGGTTCCACACGCCGGCGATCCAGTAGGTCATGTAGCCGCCGTAGCTGGCACCGAGTGCGCAGGCGCGATCACCATCAAGAAAACTGTACTTGGACAGTGCCGCGGCCCAGCCGGCCTTGAGGTCTTCCAGCGGCTTGCCGCCCCAGTCGCCCGAGATGGAATCGGTGAAGGCCTGGCCGTAGCCGGTGGAACCATGGAAGTTGATGGTCACCACCGCAAAACCCTGGCCCGCGTACGTCTGCGGGTTCCAGCGATAGCTCCACGCATTGTTCATCGCACCCTGCGGGCCGCCATGGATGATGAAGGCCACCGGGTACTTCTTGCCGGCCTTGTAGCCTGCCGGCTTCACCACGTAGCCCTGCACGGTTTCGTTGTTCCAGCCCTTGAAGGTGAAGAACTCGGGTTCGCCCATCTGCACTTTCTTCAAGCGCTCAGCGTTGTAGTGCGTCACCTGCTTGAGGTTCTTGCCCTGCAGATCGGCCGTATAAAGATCCGCCGAACGCTTCAGGTCGTCGCGCTGCACCAGCAGCGAAGACTTGCCCAGCGCATAGGCGCCGACTTCACCGTTGGTGACCAGCGTGGTGACCTTGCCACTGGCGACGTCCACCGCGAACAGCGGGTGCTGACCGTTGTCATCGGCGGTGACGTAGAGCGTCTTGCCATCGGCGGATACCTGCATGCCACCCGCCGAACGATCCCAGCCCGGTGCCACTTCACGCTTCTGTCCGCTGGCAAGATCAAGCGCCATGATGCGGAAGCGATCAGCCTCGGATACGGGCACCTTCATGGCGAGGTAGTAAAGCGTCTTGCCATCCGGCGATGGCACCGGGAAGGCATCCCACGCGGGGTTTTCCGCGGTGAGGTTGCGCGGCGCGGCCGAGGCATCCGCCGGTACGCTGTACACGTCGAAGTTGGTCGACCACGGCTCGCTGTTGCCGGCGATGCGCACATCGAAATAGACGGTCTTGCCATCGGGCGAGAAACTGAACTCGCCTTCGTCGCCGAACGGCTTGCTCGGCACGTCGCCGTCGATGCCCTTCGTCAGCAGCACGGGCTGCTCGGACGCGTTGTCGAGATCAGCGATATAGAGCTGCGCGCGGCGACCATCGGCCCACGTGTCCCAGTGACGTACGAACAGCTTGTCGTACACGGTGCCCGAGGCCTTGTCCTTGGCTCGACCGTCCAGGTGCTCCTTCGTGCAGGCCAGGTCGGCGCAATCGGTGAACACGCCAAAGGTGAGCAATGCCTTCTTGCCATCGGGCGAGAGCTTGTAGCCATCGACGTCGATGGGCGCATGCGTTACCTGCACGGCAGCGGCAGAAGCGCCCAGCGGGCGGCGCCAGAGCTGCGATACGCCATCCTTGTCAGCCACGTAATAGACGGCCGAACCATCCGGCGCCCAACGCGGCGAGGAAGCCTTCTCCACCAGCTTCACCGGCTCGCCACCCTTGGCAAGGTCGAGCAGGTAGATCGAAGTGACGCCCTTGTTGGCCGCGTAGTCGGTCACACGCACCGTGTAGAGGGCCTGGCGGCCATCGGGCGACAACTGCGGATCGCCGACGCGATCCATCATCACCAGGTCGCGGATATTGAACGGGTGGGTACCGTGGTTTTCGACCTCGGCCGCCATGGCAGAGGTACCGGCCAGCGCAAGCGCCAGCGCGACAAACAGGGGCTTCATGGGTGGGGTTCCTGGGTGTTGCGAAGCCTTCGACGGTAAGAGCCAAAGCGGCCTGAAGCAAGGCACGGTGCGGCATGAGGCCAGCAGGCGTTCGTCAGGTGGCGCTGATCATGACCCGCTCGAGGACTGGCGAAGGACCGCGTAAAGAGCCTAACTCCGTGACGTACTTCACGAATCCCCGTGACGCTTCGGCTGGGCCATGCCCAAGAACCGCCCCATGCAATCCATTGGTACAAAAGCTGCTGCTGGACTCCCCAGGAAAACTCAGGGGGAGTCCCAACATGTCGCGCCCGCGAACTGCCGCCGGCTTTACGTTGATCGAGCTGATGATCGTGGTGGCGATCATCGCCATCCTGTCGGCTATCGCCATTCCGCAGTACCAGACGTACGTGGCCCGCGCGCAGACCGCTGCGGCCCTCAGCGACATCTCGCCTGGCCGTACAGCCTACGAAACGTTGGTGAATCAGGGCGTCGTCGATGGCGCGGTATACGCCAACGCCAACAACCTGGGACTGCAGAGCAGCACGCCGCATTGCCAGCTCATCACGTCAACGGTTGAGGTCGGCGGTACCGGCTCCATCACGTGCAAACTGGATGGCAGCACCGCCATCCGAGACCAGATCATCGAACTGGACCGCAACTCGTCCGGCGGATGGGCATGTCGATCGGAGATCGATCCCCGTTACCTTCCCGCAAGCTGCCTGAGTAGTTGATGCCGGGGCGAAAGGTGACAAAAAGTGTCATCAGATGACCGCCAAGGGCGATCGCTGCGCTGATTCACACCAAGCATCGCGATCAGGTACTCAGTATGCGCACCTGATCACCCGGAACAGCTTGTTGATGTAGTGCCAACCCCTGCACAATCCAGCCACCTGCCAGCAAGCAGGGGCCTGTAAGGGGTGGGGATGGCACACAAGATGCTGTCACCCGCCTTGAGTTTCCTGGTCGTTCCACGGCAATTGTGGGGGACCGGATCCGCCTAGGGGGTACGGGACCGGGGCTCAGGGGCACAATCGAAGGTTAGCTAACCAAAACAGAGGAACCACCATGAAGAACCAGAAGGGCTTCACCCTGATCGAACTGATGATCGTCGTGGCGATCATCGCGATCCTGGCTGCCATCGCCATTCCGCAGTACCAGACCTACGTGGTCCGCTCGCAGGTCACCCGCGTGATCGGCGAAGCCGGCGACCTGAAGGTGGCCGTGGAAGACTGCCTGAACAACGGCCTGACCGTGTTCGGCACCGGCAGCTGCGTCAACACCGCTACGTCGTCTGACCTGATCACCGGCAACATCCCGAACGTTACCCTCAGCCAGACCGCCAGCATCGCTGCCAGCTTCGGCAGCCATGCCAACACCGCGCTGAGCGGCTTCGGCGTGACCTGGAACCGCAATTCCAGCGGCGGCTGGTCCTGCACCACCACGGTGCAGGCCAAGTACGCTCCGGCCAGCTGCACGGCCGTGGCCGGCCCGTAATTCGGTTTCAGAGCATCAAGCAACATCAGGGGCCGCCTCAGGGCGGCCCTTGTTTTTTGTTCCGTGATCACACCACGCAAGTAGCCATCCATGCCCTCGTTTCGCCTCTCCGCCGCTCTCCTCCTGTCGGTCGCCGGCTGCCTGGCGTTGATCGCCGGCCTGTACTGGCCGGCATTGCATGGCGGATTCATCTTTGATGACTATCCGATCTTCGCGGAGAACCCGGCCATCCAGGTCCATGGGTGGGACTCGCATGCGTGGCAGACGGTGTGGCATTGGTCGCGCTCAAACATCCAGCGCCCCCTGGCCATGATGACCTACGCGTTCAACTACGCGATGGGTGGCAGCACGTTCGGTTTCAAACTCACCAACCTCATCATCCACCTCATCAATACGATGCTGGTGATGCTGCTTGCCATGCGACTGCTGCAGGCCGCGTGGCCAACCCAGCATGCCCGCCAGCGCGGGTATTGCGCCCTGGGCGTCGCTGCATTGTGGGCGATACATCCGCTGCAGGTATCCACGGTGATGTACGTGGTGCAGCGGATGGAAATGCTGGCCTTTTCGTTCGTCGTGCTCGCGCTGCTCGCGTACTGGCGTGGACGACGCAACCAGATGACGCACCAGCGTGCGTGGCCGTGGTTTCTGCTGACCGCTGCGTTCACCGCCGCCGGTTATGCCTTCAAGGAAACAGCAGTGCTTGTTCCCGGCTACGCGATGCTGATGGAACTGACACTGCTGCGATTCGAGGCAAGCTCGCCCCGGACTCAACGACTGTGGCAGCTGTTCTATGCGGCCGGCGTGCTGTCCGCCTTGGCGGCGATCGTGTTCTACGTTCTGCCTCACTATGTTTTTTCAGGGTATTTCGAAGGCCGGGATTTTTCGGCCTGGGAGAGGGAGCTGACCCAGTTGCGGGCGCTCCCCATGTACCTGGGCTGGATGCTGTTGCCGCTGTCCAGCCACCTTACGTTCTACTACGACAACTACATCGCCTCGACGAGCCTGCTTCAACCAGCAACGACACTGCTTGGTGGATTGACACTGCTAGCCCTGGTGATTCTTGCGGGCGCCACCTACAAGCGCCGCCCTCTGCTGGCGTTTGGGATCGGCTGGTTTTTTGTAGCGCATGTGCTTACGTCCGCACCTCTGCCGCTTGAGCTGGTATTCGAACACCGCAACTATCCAGCGCTGTTTGGTGTACTGCTTGCCTTGGCAGACCTGGCGTACATCCTGAGCCAGAAAATCAACGTACGCATGGTGGTTGCCCTCGTGGGCGCATTTGCACTTACGCTGGCATTCCTCACCGTCCTGCGGGCCTCGGTGTGGGGCAGCCCATTTCGACTCGCCGTCGAGCTGACCGAAATCAATCCCGGCTCACTCCGCGCGGCACAGGATCTAGCACGAAGTCTTATGGCCATGTCCGGTGGCGATGCGACATCCAGGTTCTACGCCATGAGCATTGCCGAACTGGAACGCGCGGCACGCTTGCCTGACGCCTCACCGTTGCCCGAGGAGGCGCTGCTGATCGAGGCAAGCACGCACCCTGGCATGCCCACCCAGCCATGGTGGGACAGCCTCCGCAACAAGCTGGAGACGCGCCCGCTTATCCCCGACACATACGCCGTGCTGCATCGACTGGCTGAATCGAGGCTCTCGGGCAACGCTGGCATTGATGCAGAACAACTTGCAGCCTGCTTTGCCATTGCCACCAGAAAGGCTCCGTGGCGCGAGGTGCTTCATGCCGATTACGCCGAGCTGGCGGGCTCCGTGCTGAATAACCCGACGCTCGCCGGCGAACAGTGGACGCTCGCACTGAAGACAGATCCCACCCCTGCCGACTATGGCAAGCGGCTGGCGGAATACCTGGTGGAAAAACACAGGAATGAGGAGGCTGCAACCGTCATCGCCACGCTTCGGGAGCTGCACCCCGCGCTGCGCGACGACCCCGAGCTGAACGGCTGGCTGGAAAAGATCCACGACCAGGCGTCCTCAAGCCCTTCACTGCCGCCTGCGCGCGCCTTGTGACCGCAAGGCGACGGATAGTTAACGCGTCGGTCATCCTGTCTGTCGCACCTTGCCTGAAGTGATTTCACGGAGACCGCCATGGCCATGCAGAAATCGACCCGATTGATCTCGCTTCTCGTGCTGCTGGCCATCATTGCCATCGTGGCCACTTTCATCATTCCAGCGTGGAAGCACCACCAGACATTGAGCCGGATGGAGCAAGCCATCCGGGTGGGAGAGCCGGCAAAGCTGGTCGTGATGGAAGCCGCAACCATGCGTGGCGGCCTTTCGCAACTCAAACCGGACGACCTGAAGATCAACCCGCAAGCGACTGCCAATGCTTATGTGGCTCGCGTGGACATCTCCGAAACCGGGCGCATCACCATCGTCACGCGGGATACCGGTGCCCTGCCCGCCCCCACTTTCCTGCTGACGCCCCTGGAGGCTCCCAAGGACAGCGGAGGCGCTCCGATCCTGTGGGCCTGCGACATGCTCACCGGCGATCCCCAATGGACGCCGTCAAGCTGCACGCGACCCGGCAATGCACCCGTCGCGCCAGCCGTGACGGGATCGGCAAGCCCGCGACCGGCCTGAGCCCGACGCAGGTGGTTCGCCGCCGAACAAGGTAAGCTGCGAGCTCTCGAATTCACCTGATTAACCCGTGGCCCCTGACACCCTGTCGTCACGCGCGGGCTGGCGACTGTTGGCGCTGGCCCTGATCATCACCGTGCTGGTCTATTGGCCGGGCCTCCATGGCGGCTGGCTCTTCGACGACTATCCCAACATCGTCGACAACCACGGCGTCCAGCCGAGCGACGCCAGCGTGGCCTCACTCGTTCGCGCCGCCCTGTCCTCTCCCGCCAGCGACCTGCGGCGTCCGCTCGCCTCGCTCAGTTTCGCCGCCAACTACCTTGCAACGGGGTTGGAGCCTTTTGGCTGGAAGCTGGTGAACCTGCTGATCCATCTGATGAATGGCGTCCTGGTATTCCTGCTCGCGCGGGAACTCCTCGCAACCGGGCGCCAGTTCTTCGCTCAACGTGGCCTTCGGCCGGACGTGGTAGCCGCTTTGGTCGCCGGTGGATGGATGTTGCTGCCCATCAACCTCACGGCCGTGCTCTATGTGGTGCAGCGCGAGGAAAGCCTGGCCAATGTGTTCGTGCTGATGGGGCTGCTGGGTTACGTCGTTGGCCGTCGCCGGATGATGACGCAAGCTGCACCTCCGGCAGAATCGCCCGAAGACGCAAAGTCCAGGCACAAGGACTGGCCCGGTCTTGCACTCTGCATTGCCAGCATTTGCATCTCAACGTGCCTTGGGCTGACCGTAAAAGAGACGGCGGCCATGCTGCCGCTGTATGCATTCCTGATCGAGTGCATCCTCTTCCGCTTCGCGTGGCACAGGGCGACAAGTACCGATGCGTCTTCAGTGCCGCGCACAAAGAAAGACTGGCGCCTGATCGGGCTCTTCCTGGTCACGCTGTTCTTGCCGGCCATCGTTGGCGTTCTCTGGCTGCTGCCGGGTGTGTTGAACCCCATGAGCTGGGCCACGCGTGACTTCACGTTGAAGACCCGACTCCTGAGCGAAGGCCGCGTGATCTGTGGCTATCTGTTTTGGACTCTGTTCCCGACGGCGCGCGAGCTTTCGTTCTATCACGACCAATACGAGATCTCCCGCAACCTGCTTGCACCCTGGACCACACTGACCAGCCTGCTGTTCCTGGTGGCGCTGGTCGCAATCATTCTTTGGCAAAGACAGCGACGCCCGCTCGTATCGCTTGGCCTTGCGTTGTTCCTCGGGGCGCAACTGCTCACCGGCACCATCGTGCCGCTCGAACTTGTCTACGAGCATCGAAACTATTTCGCGAGTTTTGGCGTGTTGCTGGCGACCGTGCCGCTGCTGGTGGGCCCGTGGAACACTTCTTCGATCACTTCACCGATGCATGATCCTCGAAACGCGGGGAAACTCATGCCTCTGGCGGGCCGGTGGCTGCTGGGCGGCCTCGTCTTCTACTGGGCTTCTCTTACGGCTTACACATCCATTGCCTGGGGTGAGCCGCTTGATCTTGCGCGCGAACTCGCCTCGCGCGGCCCCGACTCTCCCCGTGCCCAATACGAACTCGGACGCGCTTACATCATCTATTCGCACTACGACCCTGCCTCGCCGTACATAAAACCGGCCTATGAAGCACTCGAAAAAGCTGCGGCGATTCCGGCATCGTCCATTCTTCCGCAGCAAGCGTTGATCTTCATGAACTCACGCATGAACCTCCCGCAGAAGGACGCGTGGTGGGACAGCATGATCGACAAGCTGAAATCGCGACGCCCCGGCGTGCAGGACGAAAGCTCTTTATCAGCACTGGCACAGTGCCAGCAAGAAGGCCGTTGCGACCTGTCCACTCCGCGCATGACCGAGGCCTTCAACGCAGCACTTGCGCACCCCCGTCCCACCGCTCGCCTCCTGGCGATGTACAGCAACTACGCCTGGAACACGCTGGGGGATCGATCGAAGGGCATGGCCTTGATGAACCAGGCCGTTGAAACCGCACCAAGCGAGCCCGCTTATCGAATTACCCAAGTTCGAATGTTGGTGGCGCTAGGTCGTGTCGAGGATGCCCGACGTGCGACACGGCAGCTAGAAGCCCAGAATATCGGTGGAAGCCTGGATAAAAGCATCTCGGACCTCAACGCCCTGCAAAGTGAGCGCTGAACGATGCGTGCAATCCCTCCCCAAACAGAAGCAAGCATTGACGAGGCTCGTGCTCGAATAAAGCACACGGATAACGTCACCGTCTTTGCTCCCCGGCTTCTACCGTGGTCAGAAACCTTTGTCCTCGCGCAAATGACAGCGATGCGTCGCTGGCATCCCACGCTTACAGGCGAACGTCCGGTCCCCAAGGGACTTCCTCTGGATAGCATCGATCACTTTACTTTTTGCCCATCCCCCCTTCGATCCCGGCGCGCTTGGTATACGTTCTGCAAGCGGATAGGCATCGCACACCCACCCACGCTCGCCGCCCTGCGCCATCTGGGTTCGAGTTTGTTGCACGTCCACTTTGCGACAGCTGCCGTCGACTACTGGCCATTGCTTCGCGCACTGAATCAGCCCGTGCTAGTGACAATGCACGGATTTGACATCCAGATCCGGCCGGATTGGTGGGCCGCTGGCAAGGGAGGCTTTTGGCGCCGAAACTATCCAAAACAGCTTCGCAAACTGGCTCGCCAACCTAACGTCTCTTTTATCGCCGTCTCCAATGCCATCCGCCAGAAGGCAATTTTGATGGGCATTCCGCCGGACAAAATCACGGTGCGTCATATTGGCGTCGACACCGACATTTTTGTTCCGGGCCCGCTTCCTATAACTCAGCGACCCCGGCGAGTGATATTTGCGGCGCGCCTGGTGGAAAAGAAGGGTGCCAGCTATCTCATAGACGCTTTTCGGGCGGCCTCTGCCGTATTTAAAGATGCGGAACTGATCATTGCCGGTGACGGCGAGTTGCTTGAGAGGCTGCAACGACAGGCACAAGGTATCGCTGGTATTCACTTCGTGGGTCGTATCACGCCCATGATGCTTCGGGAGCATCTTAATTCAGCGCGCGTTGTGTGCTGCCCCAGTGTCACGGCCGAAAACGGCGACGCAGAGGGATTGCCAACGATTCTTATGGAGGCGCAGGCCTCGGGGGTGCCCGTGATCACATCATCACCTGGAACCGATGGCGAAGCCGTCATACACGGTGTCACGGGCTGGTGCTTTCCCGAACGCGATGTTGCCGCATTGACAGGCTTTCTAAAGCACGCACTCGCTGATGACAAGACGTGTGATGTCATGGGAAAGAGGGCACGCCAACACGCGGTGAAAGATTTCTCTCTGAGTGCGTGCACCGCCCAGCTCGAACGGGATTTCGATCACTTCGCATCGCATCGAACAGGTGAGTCGAATCATGTACGCAGTTAATCGACTTACGCACAATTGGCTCGCGAAGCATTTGCTCAACCGCGTCGTTGGGGCGCGACTTCCAGCCTTGCATGGACAGGTGGTGGATCTTGGTTGTGGCAGTCGGCCTTTCGAAAAAGATGTCCTGAAGTATGCATCCCGATATATCGGCGTTGATTGGTCCAATACATTGCACGGCCTTAGCGCCGACGTGATAGCGAACCTCAACGAACCGTTGCCCCTGGAAGATGCGAGCTTCGATCACGTGTTGTCCTTTGAGGTCATCGAGCACTTGAGCGAACCCGACACAATGTTAGAGCAAGCATTTCGCATTCTCCGGCATGGAGGAGAACTCACGCTTACCGCCCCTTTTCAGTGGTGGTTACATGAAGCGCCGTGGGATTATCAGCGGTTCACGCGCTTCGGCCTTGAGCACCACCTGCGCAAGGCCGGCTTCACTGATATCGATATTAAAAATACTTCCGGATTCTGGTCGATGTGGCTACTGAAGCTCAACTATCAGCTCCATCGCCTGATTCGCGGACCGCGGGCATGCAGAATTGTCATCCGATCAATACTTGTCCCAATATGGCTCGCAAATCAAATGATTGCCACGTGGGCGGACCGAATCTGGCCGGAAGATCGTGAGACGGCGGGTTACTTTGTGACGGCCCGTAAGCCTTAAATCATCTACGACGGCAACATAAAGTTGTTGCTCCAACACAGGTATTGGCATAGGTCATGTGCGGCATCGCAGGCTATTCGCTCCAAGCTCCCTCTTCAGTCTCGCGATCGACATTGCTCGGCATGTGTCGGGCAATGGCTCACCGAGGACCGGATGATGAGGGCACCGCGTTCTTTCGCGGGTCGCACGCCCTACCCATTGTCGAATCGTTCAAATGCCATGCACGTGCCAGCGAGGTTGATCACGTAAATGACGAACACGATGTCGCGCTGGGACACCGTCGATTCTCCATCGTCGACTTGTCCCATGCGGGTCATCAGCCCTTCTGGTCACCGGATCGTTCGGTATGCGTAGCCTTCAATGGTGAGATCTATAACTTTCTGGAACTCCGGAAAGAACTCAAAGCACTTGGTCATGTGTTTGTCACGAATTCTGATACCGAAGTTTTGGTACATGCGTACTGCGCCTGGCATACCAGGATGTTTGCCAAGCTAAGAGGGTTTTGGGCTATCGCGCTTTACGATCTTGCGCGGCAAGCGGTACTGCTGTCTCGAGACCCTATTGGCAAGGCGCCACTCTACATCGCTCCTGTCGCAAATGGCTTGGCTTGGGCATCTGAAATCAAGGCGCTTCGCACCGTGGCTTTGCCCTCTGCCATGCAACCACGAGAAAGTGCGATTGCAGACTTCGTGCAACGCGGCTTACGCGACGTCTTCAATAACACGTGCTATGAAGGAGTGCACACGCTTCCTGCTGGCACCTTTGCGTGGCTCACAAAGGGCAAACTCAATGCGCCTGAACGATATTGGAGTCTGCCCACTACGCGTATGGAAGA
Source organism: Dyella sp. C11 (assembly GCF_003121485.1). Lineage (GTDB taxonomy): Bacteria > Pseudomonadota > Gammaproteobacteria > Xanthomonadales > Rhodanobacteraceae > Dyella. The sequence goes on from NZ_QAVX01000005.1 coordinate 198,383, forward strand.
GCGGGACTTGCCCCCCGGCGAAGCCGTAAATGGTTTTCGTGAACTTTTTTTCCAGGCTGTCGCGCGTCGCCTTCATGCTGATGCCCCATGGGGTGCGGAACTGTCAGGCGGCATGGATTCGTCAAGTATTGTCGCCGCTATTGCCAGCCTAGGGCACAGGGTCACCACTTTCACAGTGAAGTTCGAGGAAAGTCACTCGGATGAAGAACCCTTTGCCCGGCTAATGCTTAAGCGCTTCGGCTCCAATATTGACTATCACGTGCTTCGCCCACCTAAAAGCGCCTTCTGGGAATCGGCGGATAGTTATGTTGGATTGATGGATGAGCCAATTCACGCACCCAACATGCTCACCCAATTTGCCATGTGGCGGATGATGTCCGATCAAAATTTACGCGTGAGCTTGAATGGTGCCGGCGGTGACGAGTTGTTGGCAGGATATTCCAACGATTACGCCATGCCGCATTTGTGGGAGCAGATACGACTCGGCAGGCCTTGGCGTGCAATCAAGGAAGCAGTTCAGTATCAGGAACGCCCTTATGGCCTTCTTCTTTTACGCGAAGCAAAGCGAGCGTTATGGAGAAAAATGCGTCGTTTCGACGACCATGGGTTGCTTCGCGTGCAAGGTTCAACGACTTCGCCAAGACAGGACATGAATGGCTTGCTCATTGATTTGATGAGCGATTGGCGCATGAACTATTGGCTACGCTCAAGTCATCAGTCTTGGATGGGAGTGCCAATGGAAATTCGGGCTCCACTGCTGGATGTAGATCTAATCGATTTCGTTTTTCGCCTACCCAGCGGCTACCTTATTCGCGACGGCTGGCACAAGTGGATATTCCGGCAGGCCATGAAAGATTTATTGCCACCTGAGATCACCTGGCGAAAGCGAAAGATGGGATTCCCGTTCCCCATTCGCGAATGGCTTGGCGCGTCGCGCAATACATACCTCGCCCTGGCCAAAGATATCGACTGTCCATTCATAGATAAGCGCATCATGCGAGAGAAGTTCGACATCTTGTCCGCCAAGGATCCTTATTACCTGTGGCGCGCGATGTCGGTTACTTTGTGGTGGAAACGAACGGTGTTGGGGCAACCCCTCGCATGAAGGCGCCATTCAGCGACTTGGCTGGCAGTGCGCGCAGGGGTGCCCGTTTCACCACGGTCGCCAGCGCTGTCGTCATCGGTTTTCAGGTTTGTCAGATATCTGTGCTGGCACGCATTCTCGCACCATCAGATTTTGCGATAGCCAGCATCGCGTCAGTGGCCGTATCTCTGCTCGCCTTCTACGCGGACTTTGGTTTGTCTGGCGCAATCGTACATTTCAAACAAGCGAGCAAGGCTCAACTATCTACTTTGTACTGGATCAATGTCATCGCGGGCACTGTGCTCGCAATCCTCTTGATCGCTCTTGCGCCCTGGGTGGGGCTGTATTTCGACAGTCCTAAACTGACCGGCACGCTTCAATGGTTGAGCCCGGTCATTGTCTTTTCATCCGCCACAGGCCAATACAGAGCCATCCTTCAGCGCGACCTGTCATTCGGGATACTTGCCTTTGCAAATGCAAGTAACGCCGCCATGTCGTTCGTGGCGGCCATTACAGCAGCCATGATGGGCATGGGCGTATTTTCCGTAGCTATAGGTGCGGTAGCCGGGAGCCTGATAGCTGCAGTCATTCTATTTTTTCGAAGTCCAGGCTTCGCCCATCCGTCTCGCATCTTCCAACTTTCCGGCGTGAGTCCCTTTTTGCGCTTTGGCGGCTATCAAGTAGCCGAAAGAACGCTAGGGTTCATCAACACGCAGATCGATGTACTGGTTTTGGGTAAATTCGTCGGAATGGCTGAACTTGGGCGTTACGCCCCTATCAAGACGCTTTGTATCAAACCCGTGATGCTCGTAAATCCGATCCTTACGAGCGTTTCCTTTCCGATCATGAGCGCTGCCAATCAAGATCTGACGCGCGTCGCACGCATCTATCTGATGCAAATCCGCTCAATCGTGACGCTCACCGCACCACTCTATTTCTTCTGTGTCATTTGCGCAGGGCCAATCGTCGACATATTTCTCGGCCCCCAATGGAAGGACAGCACAGTCCTGTTCCAATGGCTCGCGATGTACGGATTGTTAGTTTCCATGGGGAACCCCGTTGGTTCGCTGCTACTCGCCACAGGTCGAGCACGAGCAAGCTTTCTATGGAATCTAGGCTTGTCGGTGCTATTTCCATTGGCCGCCGTCGTTGCTTCTCCCTACGGGGTATCAACAATCGCGGCGACTATCACTATCCTTGAGGGTCTGCTGCTTATTCCAGGCTGGCGCATCTTGGTGTGGGCGTCATGCGGCGCTTCCTTCGGCTCCTATCTCGCGGCACTCGCCCGGCCCGCGGCAATTGCGGCACTGGCTGCCGGTATCACATGGCCCATCACTCGGCTCCACTTCACATCCTGGGAGACACTGCTGTTGACCGGCTTCGTGGGATCTCTCCTTTATGCAGCCCTATCGCTTGCCTTCAATCGCGAGACCGCAACCCTTCTCTGGCAAACCATAAGGCAGCGCCACAACACTGACGCCAGCGCTTCCGATGCACACACCGTTAGTTAGCGTTGTCATCCCTACGTATCGTCGCCCGCATTACTTGGAGCGAGCGGTGAAGAGCGCGTTTACGCACGCAGGCCCCGAGACGGAAGTCATCATCGTCCCTAATGGCCCGGACAAGTCATGGGAAAGAGCTCTTGACTCACTGCCTAGAAGCTCACGATTAACCATTCACCCCATTGCTCAAGCGCACGGAAATGTTGCCCGGAACCAGGGCCTGGCCATGGCCCGGGGCAAATACGTCCGTTTTCTGGATGACGATGACTACTTACAGCCGGCGGCGACCGATCAAATAGCTCTCCTGGAGCGTAGCGGTGCCGAATTTGCTTCCGGACTTGTTAGAAACGAGGACCAGGAGGGGGCAGACCTTGGCCTCCTTCGATTTCCGCATACACGCGACTTCGTCTGTGCTGCGGTGGAAAGCAGCGCCTTTACGCTGCCTGTCGGTAACCTCTTTCGGCGCGACAGTCTTAAATCGGTCCTGTGGGACCCCTCGGTTAATCGCTTACAGGATAACGCCTGGATGCTGGACTTGGCCATTTGCCGGGAATGGCAGTGGCAACATCTGGACCAAGTCGTTGGAACGTGGTTTCAGCACGACGCACCCCGAACGTCGGTGTCCAAAGTGCAAACCCAGCTCGATCAACAAATTACCGACCGATTGAGCCAATTATTTGAAACGTTGGCCGCTTCTGGCCGATTGACGGCGGATCGCTCAAAGGCCATTGCAGATGCGCTCTGGCGATATGCCCATGGCAGATTTCCCCATGCCCCTGGGCACTGGACCCGAATTGCCCGAAAAGCCTTGAACATCAGCGCCACAAGCCGCCCCCATCATCCGCCGTACAACTTGCCCGTCATAAGGAGAATAGATCCCGTATTGATAGAATGGAGCCTGGTTCCAGCGCGCCTTGCCTACAGAACGGGGGTCCGATGGAGAAATTCACTCACTGGCAGCGATTACCGGCGACGTCTATAGGTCCGGGCGCCAAATAACCCGCTGGATCACAGTTGCATGCACCCTCCTCGTATTGCTGCCCTGATCGTCACCTACAACCGCAAGTCGCTGCTCGTTCGCTGCCTCCTTGCACTTACCAAAGCCTCACGTACCCCAGACCTTATCCTCTTGGTCGACAACGCCTCCACGGACGGTACGCGAGACATGCTTCGCGAACAGGGCTGGCTTGATCGCGATGACATCCAGCTTTTAGCTCTACCAGACAACAGCGGAGGTGCGGGCGGATTTGCCGCCGGCCTAAAGCATCTCGTGGCTAACGGTGTTGACTGGATATGGATGATGGACGATGACGCAGCACCCCACCCCGATGCGCTGGAGGAGCTTGCCAAGATCGCGGTTGATCCGACGCACGTTTATGGCTCCCTCGCGGTGCAAGAAACCCAGACTTCTTGGATCACAACACTGATGCACCCTACGCCAAGGGCCGTGCATCATGCGAACGAGGTTCCGGAACGGGCTAACGTACAGTTCCTTCCCTTTCTCGGGTTCATGATCCATAAAGATCTAGTCCAGCGTATCGGTTTACCTGATGCTGGCTACTTCATCGCTGCAGACGACATTGAGTACTGTCTTCGTGCACAGCAAGCCGGCGCCGACATAGTCATTGCGGGCAAGAGCCGAATCGAACACCCAAAGGCTGACTGGTATCGCGTGGGTGCGCCGGGGCGCTCTCTGATATGCCTGCGTCTTCCGCCGTGGAAGCGCTATTACGATACCCGTAATCGCTTGTTGATCGCCCGCAAGTACTACGGCATCCGGCTGCTTACCCAGACCGTGCCGGGATCTTTCGTTCGTCTCTTCGCCGCCCTTCGCCATGAACCTCGCCGCATGGCTCAGCTTGGTGCGTTTTGTGCTGGCATGTTCGACGGATTGATGGGCATCAAGGGGCCGCGACATCGCTGGTGGCGCATCAACCCATGAAATTTCCACGCTCCCATCTTTTTTCCTGCTTACCGCCTCGTGGATCTCAATGAATCGCAACGTCCGTACACTTGTCGTTGGTGCCGGGTTCGCCGGTAGCGTTGTCGCGCGCGAACTCGCTGATACCGGCCACCAGGTCCGCGTCATCGACAAGCGGCCCCACATCGCCGGCAACGCCTACGACGAACTGGACGCTCATGGCGTGCTGGTGCACCGCTATGGCCCGCATATCTTCCATACCAACGGCGACCGGATCTTCGAATACCTTTCGCGTTTCACGGAGTGGCTTCCGTACGAGCATCGCGTGCTTGGCGTGGTGGAGGGGAAGCATTACCCGTTCCCGATCAATCAGGACACGCTGAACCAGCTCTACGGTTTGCAGTTGGATGATTCAGGCGCAGAGGCGTTCTTCGAACGCGTGCGCGAGCCACGCGAGCCGGTGCTGACCAGCGAAGATGTGGTGCTCAACAGCGTTGGCCGCGACCTGTACGAGAAGTTCTTTCTCAACTACACGCGCAAGCAATGGGGTCTTGATCCTTCGGAATTGAAGGCTGGCGTGGCGGCGCGCATTCCTGTGCGCACGAATACGGACGATCGGTACTTTACCGATACGTTCCAGGCGATGCCGAAGCATGGCTACACGCGCATGTTCGAGGCGATGCTCGACCATCCGAATATTTCGGTGGAATTGGGCGTGGACTTCGATGACATCCGCGACACGCTGGAGGTCGCACACGTCGTGTATACCGGCCCCATCGACGCCTACTTCCGATACTGCTTTGGCCACCTGCCCTATCGTTCGCTTCGCTTCGAACATGAGCATCTGCCTGACGTGAAGCAGTACCAGAAAGTGGGCACCGTGAATTATCCAAACGATCATGCCTACACGCGTATCACCGAGTTCAAGCATCTGACCGGCCAGGAACACGCGGGCACGTCGATCGTGCGCGAGTATCCGCAGGCAGAAGGCGATCCTTACTACCCTATTCCGCGAGCGGAGAATGAAGCCTTGTTCAAACGCTACGAGGAACTGGCCAAGAACGAACCCGGCGTCACTTTCGTCGGCCGGCTTGCGCAGTACCGCTACTACAACATGGACCAGGTCGTGGGAGCTGCCCTTGCAGCCGCAAAACGACTGATTGGCTGATCGATGCGCATCGCTTTCCTGTGCAAACGCCGCTACATGAGCAAGGACGTGATCCTTGACCGGTATGCGCGCCTTTATGAAATTCCCTATCAGCTGGCCAAGCTTGGGCATGACGTCCGTGGATTCTGCCTGGGTTATCAAGGCCAGGAGGAAGGTCACTGGGTGCACGAGGCGTCGCCGGGCCGGCTGGAGTGGCAGGCACGGTCACTCGGAAAGACGATTTTCCCTGCCCTCGCCACGTACCCACGATGGCTGCTGGAACGCCTGCGCGAATACTCTCCTGACATCATCATCGCCGCATCGGATATTCCGCATGTGGTACTCGGTAGCTGGATCGCTTCGAAACTCAACGTGCCGTGGGTGGCCGATCTGTACGACAACTTCGAGGGTTTTGGTCAGGCGAAAATCCCCGGAATGGTCGGCGCACTCAGGCGAGCCGTTGGAAAGGCGGACCTGGTACTGACCACCAGCGATCTGCTGTGCGACATGGTCCGCGACGTCTATTCGCCTCGCGGCGAAGTGATTTCCATGCCGAGCTCGGTGGACACCTCGATCTTCCGTCCGCGCGATCGCACGAATAGCCGCGCGTTGCTCGGCCTTCCCGCGCAGGCACGACTGGTAGGCACGGCTGGCGGACTTTCCAGGGAAAAAGGCATCGCCACGTTGTACGAGGCCTGGTCGTTGTTGAGGGAACAACACGACGACGTGCATCTGGTGCTGGCCGGCCCGGTAGAGGCCGCAACGCCCCTGCCCGTGGGTGATCGCGTCCATTACCTCGGCTTGTTGCCGCACGAACAGGTGGCCCATCTCTTCAGCGCGCTGGACGTCGGCGTCATGAGCATTCTCGACACGCCGTTTGGGCGCTACTGCTTCCCGCAGAAAGCCTACGAAATGCTGGCTTGCCGACTGCCGGTGGTGGCGGCCAACGTGGGTGCCATGCCTGCGCTGTTCGCCGGCGCACGCGAATGCCTGTTCACCAGCGGCGATGCGGCTGATCTCGCGCACCGCATTTCAGGACAGTTGGCGAGTGCCCGTTCGTTGGATATCGAGATCAAGGATTGGAAGGCCTTGATCGGCTCTCTTGAACCCACACTGCAAGCGTTGGTCGATCGCAAGACCGACTAACGACGGCCGTCGTGTTGCGCCATGCACTGCTCTAGCAAGTCACCGTATCTGCCTGAGACACCTTGCCAATCGATCACATGAAGCGCCTTCTCGCGCAACGCCAGGGCACGCTGTCGTGACGCATCCGGCTGATCGAGCGCCTGCAGCACACGGTCAGCCAGTTGGGCGGTGTCCTTCGCATCCACGCAGACTTCCGATGCGGCGTCACCCAGCAAATCGTGCAAACCGGCAACATCGCCCACCACAACCGGGCAACCGCAGCCCATCGCCTCCATCAGCACGACAGGCAAACCTTCCTGATCGCCGGAAGCGTCACGGACGAACGGCGCTACAAAAAGACTGGCGCCGCGATACAAGGCAGGCAACGCGCCTTGCGGCGTGGCACCGAGGAATCGAACGTGGCTGGCGATGCGCAGGCGTTGAGCCTGCGCGCGCAATGCTTCTTCCTCGGGGCCAAATCCCGCGATGATCAACTCGACGGAGGGCCGTCGCGAGAGAATGGCAGGCATGGCATCCAGCAAGTGGCAAAGACCTTTCTTGGCAACCAGTCGGCCGACGAACAACAGGCTGTCAGGCTTGCGCACTACGTCATTGCCGGGCACAAACCGATTCCGAAGATCTACTCCCATGGGCACCACCGCCAGTTGCGGTGGGTGCATGTCCAGTCTCGCAACCTCTTCTGCCATCGCGGTGCTTACCACGGTCATACCGCTTGAGTTTGCCGCCACCGTTCGCTTGACGCTTTCGAGAGCTTTCCCTCGAAAGCCAAACAAGTCACCTCCATGGGATGTGACCACATACGGTACGCCAGCAAAACGCGCCAGCAGCTGTGCAATGAAACCCTGTGGAATCAGCCAGTGGGCGTGAATGGCATCGACCTGTTGGCTACGCAGCACGCGTCGCGCGGCCCACCATAGTCCGACGATGAAGCCAGGCACCAACAACCATTTCCACGGCTGCCGCTTGAGATTGGCCGCAATACCGCCGTTGTTGACCAGGGTTTGCCATGCACGAGGCGCATAGCGATACCGCACCACGCACACGCCATCGAGCGTGCCGCTCGGATCAGCGCCTTGCGCATCAGGCACAACTGCAACTACATCGAAACGATCCACCAGGCGCCGACAGAGTTCATGCACGAATCCGGGTTCGTGGTCGTCACGCCAACGCGGGTAGGTGGAAGCCAAAACCAGCACAGTGCGGCGCTGCGAGCCTTTCGATGTCATGACGCGGATATCTCGCTACAGCCGAACACAGGTATCCGGGATTGGCTTGCCGGCGGGAAAGCATTCGACAAGGCACGGGATGTCGGCGACGATTTCAGCAAAAGCAAAGATCGCTCCTTCGTCTTCATCATCACGCGGATAACGTCAACGCACACAGGCTGGCATAGGCGGTCAAAGCAATGGCTCAGTCGCTGCGGCGATAGGTCAACGCGGTGATCTGCTCGGACACCAACCCGATCAGGAAGATGATGACCGACGCGCTCCACAACAGCGCACTACCGTTGGTGAGGCGGCCATAGGCAATGAATGTGCGCAGGTAGTTGGCACAACCGAGCGCAAAGAACAACGCACTTGCCGGCACGAACAGCTTCAAGGGCGAATAAAGCGTGGCGATCTTGAAGATGATCAGCAGGAAGCGGATGCCGTCCTTGAGTGGCTTGATGTGGCTTTTGCCAACGCGCTGGCCGGCCTTGATGGGCAGGTAGGCAACGGGGTAGGCGCTACGGAAAAATGCCATCGTGCTGGTGGTCGGGTACGAAAAGCCATTCGGCAGCAGGTGCAGGAACTCGCGGAATTTCTCGGCGCGCACGGCGCGGTAGCCCGACGTGAGATCCAGCACCGCATGCCCCGTCATGCGTGTGGCGAGCCAGTTGTAGATGGTGTTGGCCACACCGCGCCCGACGCCGGCCTGGCTGTCCCAGTCGCGCGCGCCGACCACCATGTCGAAACCTTCGCCGAGTTTCTGCAGCAATCGCGCGATGTCGGCGGGATCATGCTGGCCATCGCCATCCATGAACACCAGCGTGTCGCCGCTCGCCGCACGCGCGCCGCGCTTGATCGCCGCGCCGTTGCCCATCGAATAAGGCGAGGAAAGGCATTGCACGCCGGCGCTTGCGCAGATGGCGCGCGTGTCGTCGGTTGAACCGTCATCCACCACGATGATCTCGGCCTCGGGCTGGGCGAGGCGCAGGCGTGGCAGCAAGTCTTTAAGAGCCGGCCCTTCGTTCTTCGCGGGCAGGATGATGCTTAGACGGTTCAAGAGCGTGTCCCCGGGTGTGAACGGGCATCATAACCCGAGCACCCTCGCTGTCTGGGACCCGCCGACGCAGCCGCGGGCACTGCGTCACACAGGTTGACGGCGGGATCAGGAGCGCACGATATCGCGAACAGCGTCGATCACCCTCGTCGCATCGTCGTCGGTCATGGCCGGTGACAGCGGCAAGCTCACGGTCTGGCGGCCAAGCTGCATGGCGTTGGGCCATTGCTCCGGGCGCCAGCCGAAACGCTGTTGATAGTAGGGGTGCTCGGGAACCGACAGGTAATGCACGCCCGTGCCGATCCGCCGCTCGTTCATGGTGTCCAGGAAGCCGTCGCGGGAGATACCGCAGCGGTTCGGGTCGATCATCACGGTGTAGAGGTGATAGCCATGGCGCGTGCCCGCTTGCGCGGGTGCGGGCCGGCCGATGGGCAAGGACGCGAAAGCCTCGTCGTAGCGCTGCCACAGCGCCTGCCTGCGCAGCCAGTTGCTTTCCACGCGGGCCAGCTGATGAATGCCCAGCGCGGCCTGCAAATCCATCATGTTGTACTTGAAGCCGCATTCGACCACCTGGTAGTGGCGATAGCCTTCGTCGCCGAAGCGGTGCCAGGCGTCCTTGCTCATGCCATGCAGGGCGAGAATCCTGGCCCGCGCGATGTGCTCTTCGTCGCGCCCCAGGATCATGCCGCCCTCGCCCGTCACCACGTTCTTGGTCACGTAGAAACTGAAGCAGCCAAAGTCGCCGAAGGTGCCCGCGGGCTTGCCCTGGAACTCGGTTTCGATGGCATGCGCGCAATCCTCGATCACCATCAGCCCGTGCTTGTGGGCAATGGCCATGACGCGGTCCATCTCGCAGGGGCGTCCCGCGAAATGCACGGGGAGAATGGCCCGCGTGCGCGGCGTAATGGCGGCCTCGATGGCGTCCGGATCGATGTTCTGGGTGACCGGATCCACGTCCGCCAGCACGGGGGTCAAACCGGCGTGGAGAATGGCGTTGACGGTGGCGCAGAAGGTCAGCGGCGTCGTGATCACTTCACTGCCCGGCTCCAGGCCCGCAGCGACCATGCTCACGTGCAGCGCGGCCGTGCAGGAGTTGACTGCGGCCACCTGCGAATTGCGCACACCGCGCCAGCGGGCGAAGTCGCGCTCGAACTGCGCCACGCGGGGACCGGTGCCCAGCCATCCCGAGCGCAGGCAAGCTTCGACCTCGGCGATCTCAGCCTCTTCGATACGAGGCGCGCCAAAGACCAGGAAAGGCGGCTGTGGGTCAGGATGCGTCACGGACGGTCAGTTCCCGGGAGAGGGGCGGCCTTTCTATCCCACCCATGGCGCGGCGTCCACGGCAAAAACGGTGAGGCATGCCTATTGCATCCCCTTTGCCCGGCGCCGGGGCGCGCGACGATCTGTGCGCCCCATCACCCCCCGGGCTCCCAACCCTGATCCCGGCGGGTGACCAACCCGGGCAAGTGGGGTAAATTCCCATTCAATCAGGGGGCTGGACCAGCAAGCTATGTCAACGCTAATGCAACCGTCGCTCGCGGGCCTTACCGGCTTGGCGCGCCGACTGGTATCGGAAGATGTCCTGCCCGAGGCGGACGTCCGCCGGGCGGTCGCCGAGTCCGCCCAGAGCAAGGCGTCGCTCACCGCCTGGCTACTGGACAACAACCTGGTCGACAGCGCCAGGCTGACGCGCATCGCGTCGGACGAATTCGGCATGCCGATGATGGATGTTGGCTCGCTGGTTCCCGCCAACATGCCGGTGAACCTGATCAGCGAAGCGCTGATCAACAAACACAAGGCCCTGCCCCTGTTCAAGCGCGGCAAGCGCCTGTTCGTGGGCATCGCCGATCCCATGCAGTCGCATGCACTGGACGAAATCAAGTTCCACTCCAACTGCATGGTGGAACCGATCCTGGTCGAGCGCTCGCAGCTCAACCGTGTCATCGAGAGCACGCTCAACGCCATGAGCAACGCCGTGCCCGACATGGGCGGCGGCGAATTCGACGAGCTCTCGCTGGAAGGCGGTGACGAAGAGGCTGAAACCACCGGCATCGACGCGAACGCGAACGATGACGCGCCCGTCGTGAAGTTCGTCAACAAGATCCTGGTCGACGCCATCAAGCGCGGCGCCTCCGACATCCATTTCGAACCTTTTGAAACGCAGTACCGCGTGCGCCTGCGCATGGACGGCATGCTGCGCGCCGTCGCCAGCCCGCCGATGAAACTCGCCTCGCGCATTTCCTCGCGCCTGAAGGTGATGTCCGGCCTGGATATTGCCGAACGCCGCGTGCCGCAGGACGGACGCATCAAGCTCAACCTGTCCAAGAGTCGCTCGGTCGACTTCCGCGTGAGCACGCTGCCCACGCTGTTCGGCGAGAAGATCGTGCTGCGTATCCTGGACGGCTCCGCCGCCAAGCTCGGCATTGATGCGCTGGGCTACGAGGACGTGCAGAAGCAGCTTTACATCGACGCCATCCACAAGCCCTACGGCATGGTGCTGGTCACCGGCCCGACTGGCTCGGGCAAGACGGTGTCGCTGTATACGGCGCTCAACATCCTCAACACCCACGAGCGCAACATCTCGACGGTGGAAGACCCGGTCGAAATCCGCGTGGAAGGCATCAACCAGGTCCAGCAGAACGTGAAGCGCGGCATGCCCTTCGCGGCTGCCCTGCGCTCCTTCCTGCGCCAGGATCCGGACGTGATCATGGTGGGCGAAATCCGCGACCTGGAAACGGCCGAAATTGCCGTGAAGGCAGCGCAGACCGGTCACATGGTGCTGTCCACGCTGCACACCAACGACGCTTCGCAGACGATCTCGCGACTGATGAACATGGGCATTGCGCCCTACAACATCACCTCGTCGGTGACCCTGATCATCGCCCAGCGCCTGGCCCGACGCCTGCACGACTGCAAGAAGCCCATCGACCTTCCGCCGCAGACCCTGCTCGATGCCGGGTTTACCCAGGAAGAAATCGATGCCGGCCTGACCGTGTACGAGGCCGGCGGCTGCGACAGCTGCAACGATGGCTACAAGGGCCGCGTCGGTATCTATCAGGTCATGCCCATGCTGGAAGAAATCCAGAAGATCATCCTTCAGGGCGGCAACACGCTGCAGATCGCCGAAGCCGCCCGCAAGGCGGGTGTGAACGATTTGCGCGCCTCCGCGTTGCTGAAAGTAAAGAAGGGCATGACCAGCCTGGCCGAGATCGATCGCGTCACCAAGGACTGATCCCGGGGCCGGCAGCGGACCGCCATCCGGGGATGGGCTGTCCGTCGCACTGAAGTTGCGCCCGGTGCCACGAATTGTCTTATAAGAATGACTTAAGCTGCACCGATTGGACGGCCGCCCTCCTGAGGCGGCTCGACCGTACCAGCAGGGGGAAATGCCATGGCTGCGGCCACCGCTAAGAACGTGAAGTCGCTCGGCGCCCAGCGCGCTGAGATCAGCAAGCTGACCACTTATGACTGGGTGGCGCTCGACAAGCGCGGCAAGCGCATGAAGGGCGACATGGCGGCCAAGAACGCCTCGCTGGTCAAGGCGGAACTTCGCCGCCAGGGCATGAACCCGCAGACGGTGAAGGAACGCGGCAAGCCGCTGTTCGGCGCCTCGGGCAGCTCCGTCAAGCCGCGCGACGTGGCCATCTTCAGCCGTCAGATCGCCACCATGATGGCGTCCGGCGTGCCGATGGTGCAGTCCTTCGACATCATCGCCGACGGCCAGAAGAATGTTCGCTTCAAGAACATGCTCGTCGACGTGAAACAGGGCATCGAAGGCGGCCAGTCGCTGCACGAAGCGCTCGGCAAGTACCCCGTGCAGTTCGATGAGCTTTACCGCAACCTGGTGCATGCCGGTGAATCGGCGGGTGTGCTGGACACCGTGCTGGACACCGTGGCCACGTACAAGGAACGCACCGAAGCGCTGAAGGCCAAGATCAAGAAGGCCATGTTCTATCCCGTGATGGTGATGGCCGTGGCGTTCCTGGTCTGCGTCATCATGCTGCTGTTCGTGGTGCCTGTGTTTGCCCAGACCTTCAAGGACGCGGGTACCGAACTGCCGGCGCCGACCCAGGTGGTCGTGAAAGCATCGGAGTTCATGAAATCGTATTGGTGGCTGATGCTGGTAAGCATCATCGGCGGCGTCAGCGCGCTGGTCTTCTTCAAGAAGCGCTCACTCAAATTTGCGCACTTCCTGGATCGCCTGCTGCTGAAATTGCCGGTGATCGGCAACATCATGCGCAACTCCGCGCTGGCCCGCTTCGCGCGCACGCTGGGCGTGACGTTCCGCGCCGGTGTGCCGCTGGTGGAAGCCATGGATGCCGTCTCTGGCGCCACGGGCAGCATCGTGTACGGCGACGCGGTGAAGCAGATGCGCGAAGACGTCGCGGTGGGTCACCAGCTGCAGCTTTCGATGCGCCAGACCGGTCTGTTCCCGAACATGATGGTGCAGATGGTGGGCATCGGTGAGGAATCGGGTGCGCTCGACCACATGCTGTTCAAGGTGGCCGAGTTCTACGAAGAGGAAGTGGAAAACGCGGTCGATACGCTTTCCAGCCTGCTCGAACCCATGATCATGGTGATCCTCGGCGTACTCGTCGGCGGCATGGTGATCGCGCTGTACCTGCCGATCTTCAAGCTCGCCAGCACCGTGTAAGCGCTGGTTTCCGGGCCCCTCTCCCCGCCGGGAGAGGGGCCTTTTTTATAGCCCTTCGGATAACTCATGCTCGCACTTCCCCTCTGGGCCTGGATTGTTGTCGCCGGCGTGCTTGGCCTGCTGGTCGGCAGCTTTCTCAACGTGGTGATCCTGCGCCTGCCTGCGCGCCTCATGGCGCAATGGCGACTGGACGCGTTCGACACGCTGGCCATGGAACCCGAGCACAAGCAGCCGCTGCCTCCCGGCATCGTGCGCGAGCCGTCGCATTGCCCGCATTGCAAGCATCCCCTGGCGGCGCACGACAACATTCCGCTCTTCAGCTGGCTGTTGCTGCGTGGGCGTTGCCGTTACTGCAAGACACCCATCTCCATCCAATATCCGCTGGTCGAATTGCTGAGTGCGCTCGCCAGCGCGGTGATCGTGTGGAAATTCGGTCCGAATCTGGTCGCCGTGGCGGGACTGATCTTCACCTGGACCTTGATCGCGCTGGCCGGCATCGACTTCCGCACGCAGTACCTGCCCGATCAGCTCAACTACCCGCTGCTGTGGCTGGGTTTGCTGCTCAGCCTGTTGCCGATGTTCGTGCTGCCGAACGCCGCCATTCTCGGCGCCGCCATCGGCTACCTGAGCCTGTGGAGCGTGTACTGGCTGTTCAAGCTGCTCACCGGCAAGGAAGGCATGGGTTATGGCGACTTCAAGCTGCTCGCCGCGCTGGGCGCCTGGATGGGACCCATGGCACTGCTGCCGGTCATCCTGCTGTCGTCGTTCATTGGCGCCATCGTAGGTGGCAGCCTGATCGCACTGCGCAAGCACGGACGTGACATTCCTATGCCGTTCGGGCCGTTCATTGCGGCAGCGGGCTGGGTGTGGTTCGTCGCGGGTCCGTGGCTGATGCAGCAGTACAGCCAGCTGATGGGGTTGCAGTAACCATGGCGCATGCCGGCTATGTGGTGGCGCTCACGGGCGGCATCGCTGCGGGCAAAAGCGCGGTGTCGCGACGCTTCGAAGCGCTCGGCATACATGTCTACGACGCCGACATTGCCGCACGCGAAGTGATCGCCCCGGGCTCCGAGGGGCTCGCCGCCATCGTGCAACATTTCGGTGCCGGCGTTCTCGATGCCACCGGGCAACTCGACCGCGCCGCCATGCGCCAGCGCGTGTTCGGCAACGATGTCGAACGTCGCGCCCTGGAAGCCATCACGCATCCGCGCGTGCGCGCTTGGCTACACGAGCGGGTCATGGCGGATCAAGGCGTGTACTGCATGCTCGCCATTCCGCTCTTCGCGGAAAACCACGATCACTATCGCTGGGTGGATCGCGTACTGGTGGTCGATGCGCCGGAATCGGTGCAGCTTGAGCGACTGATGCGTCGCGATGGCATCGACGAATCCCTCGCGCACCGCATGATCGACCGCCAGGCACGTCGCGAACAACGCCTGGCATTGGCCCACGATGTGATTGAAAACAACGGTGACGAGTCAGCGCTGGACCACGCCGTCGCCGCGCTGCATGCGCGCTACGAAGCGCTTGCGCAGGCGAAACACTGACACAGCTTCACCAGAAGCCGCGGATACCCGCCACGCCCTGCCCACCCATTTGCCGCGCCTGTGCTTCCTGCTTGTGCGTCATGCCGCCCAACGCATAGACGGGCACAGCGGCCGTGCTGACCTGTTGTTCGAACGCCGGCCACCCTAACGGCTTGGCATCAGGATGCGTCGCTGTCGTCGCCACCGGCGACAGCGTGGCGAAGTCGGCGACCTGCACGGCACGCGCCAGATCGTCCACGCTGTGGCAACTGGCACCAACCCATTGGGTGACGGGCAGCGGGCGCTCTTCGCAGGCGGCGAGTTGCGCAGCCTTGAGCTGCACACCCATGCCATCGCCCAGATCTCGTGCGCCATCGATATCGCCGCTGAGCAAAAGATGGGCGCCACGGGCGCGCGCTTCGGGCAATAGTCGCGCGGCCAATGCCCGCACGGACTCGATGGGCCAGGATGGAAAGCGAAGAAGAATGAGTCGTTCGCCGGAAGCAATGGCTGCGCTGACACGACGCTGCCAGCCATCGATGTCTTCCGGAACGTCCGGCGTGATCAGGTAGCGCGTTGGCAGCTGCAACGCGCGCAGGATGTGTTGGTCCGCCGGTGCCAGCATGGCCAGGTCGACCTCGGCAGGCAGGCACCATTGAAGCGCCTGCCCATCAAGGGAGGCCGGTTCACCCGACCACTCGCGCACGATGCGTGCATCGAGCAACAGCGATCGTTCGCCGTAGTGCCAGGGCACACGAATCAGCGGTTCGCCGGCAACGGCAACCACGCCAAGCTCTTCATGCAATTCGCGGGCAAGGCCGTCGACCGGCGCTTCGCCGGCTTCCAGCTTGCCGCCAGGGAATTCCCACAGGCCCGCCAGGTGTTTGCCGGGCGGGCGTTGCGCGAGCAGAACGCGTCCCGCCGCATCGAGCATGACGCCAGCCATCACATGCATGGCGACCGTCGGAGCGGGCATGCGCAAGGTCGCTCAGTCGTTGCGGATGTACTCGACCATGTCGAAGTCGTAGGCGTGGCTCTCGTCTTTCTTGTGGTGCACGCGGGAGACTTCGGTCCAGTCACTGAAGTGCACGCCCGGGAAGAAGGTATCGGCACCTTCCACGGCGGCGTTGACCCAGGTGAGGTACAGGCGCTGCGCCTTCGGCAAGGCCTCGGTGTAGACCTCACCGCCACCCACCACCATCAGGCCGGTGCCGCTCGCGCGGGCCACGCCTTCGGCCAGCGAACGCACGGTGATCTGGCCCGGGAACGGCGCCTCGTGCTTGCGGCTCAGGACAAGATTGGTGCGGTCCGGCAGGGGGCGGCCAATCGCCACGGCCGTGTTGTAGCCCATCAGCACGTACTTGCCGAGCGTGAGCTCCTTGAACCAGCGCAAGTCGTCCGGCAGGTGCCAGGGCAACTGGCCCTTGCGGCCAATGGCGAAGTTCTCATCCAGCGCGGCAATCAGCGAAATAGCCATGGAAATCCTTGAATCATCGACAATTATTGACCCCTCGCGACGCCAGCCACGGGCGTCGCGCGGCGCCGATCTTAGCAGGATGCGAGGGTTATCCCTGCATGGCCTTTCGTAGAGGACTACACCGCCACCGGCGCCTTGATGGCGCCATGCGGCTCGTACCCCACGATGGCGACATCCTCGTAGCGGAAATCGAAAATCGACTTCACGTCCGGGTTCAATTGCAGCCGTGGCAGCGGGCGGGGCTCGCGCGTCAGCTGCAAACGGGCTTGTTCCACGTGGTTGTTGTACAGGTGGGCATCGCCCAGCGTGTGTACGAAATCGCCCACGCCAAGGTTGCATACCTGCGCAATCATGTGGGTGAGCAAGGCATAGCTGGCGATGTTGAACGGCACGCCCAGGAAAATGTCGCCAGAACGCTGGTAGAGCTGACAGCTGAGCTTGCCGTCGGCCACGTAGAACTGGAACAGCGCATGGCACGGCATCAACGCCATTTTCGGCAGCTCGCCCACGTTCCAGGCACTTACTACCAGGCGACGTGAATCGGGGTTTCGCTTGATCTCGTCTACCACCCAGCGAATCTGATCCACCACGCTGCCATCCGCGACGGGCCACGCACGCCATTGCTGGCCGTAGACCGGGCCCAGGTTGCCCTGTTCGTCGGCCCATTCGTCCCAGATGCTGACGCCGTTGTCCTTGAGATAGGCGATGTTGGTGTCGCCCTGCAGGAACCAGATCAGCTCGTGGATGATCGACTTCAGGTGCAGCTTCTTCGTGGTCACCAGCGGAAACCCCTCCGCCAGGTTGAAGCGCATCTGCCAGCCGAACACGCTACGCGTGCCGGTGCCCGTGCGATCGGCCTTTTCAGTGCCGTGTTCGAGCACGTGCTGCAGCAAGTCGAGTTAGGCGCGCACGGTTTATTCCTTGGTCGGCAGCGAAACGTTGTACAGGCGCATGGTCGGCGCATTCCGCGACATCACCACCAGCACCACGCCAATAAGCACCAGCGGCAGCGACTGGATCTGGCCCATGGTGAGCCAGCCCCAGGCGAGATAACCAAGCTGCGGATCGGGCACGCGCACGAACTCCACGCCGAAACGGAAGCAGCCATACATCAGCGCAAACAGGCCGGAAATCAGATAGCGCGGGCGCGGCTTGAGCGACACCAGGAACAGCACGGAGAACATCACCACGCCCTCCAGCAGCATTTCGTAAAGCTGGGAAGGATGACGCGGCAGGCCACCAAACTGCGCCAGCGCGGCCTGCCACTGCGGATGCGTGGTTGCCCAATCGACGTCGGCGGACTTGGCGTTGGGGAAAATCATCGCCCACGGCACCGTGCCCGGCTTGCCCCACAACTCGCCATTGATGAAGTTGCCAAGGCGACCCAGGCCCAGGCCAATCGGCACCAGCGGGGCGACGAAATCCACGGTATCGAAGAAGTGCATCTTGTTGCGGCGGGACCACCAGAGACCGGCCGTCAGCACGCCGAGCAGACCACCGTGGAAGCTCATGCCGCCATCCCATACGCGGAACAGCGCCAGCGGATCGGTCCAGATCCAGTGGATGTCGGCGTAGAACAGCATGTACCAGATGCGGCCACCGATGATCACACCCATCATCACGTAGAACGCCAGGTCGCCCAGCGCATCGCGACTGACCGGCAGCCGGCCCCGCTGACGGCGGTATTCGGCAACCAGCCACGCCCCCAGGAAACCGCCCAGATACATCAAGCCGTACCAGTGGATCTGCAGTGGCCCCAGCTTGATAGCCACGGGATTAAAGGCGACGGTGAAGGGCTCGATCATGGATTGGCGGATGGCGGCAAAACGCCAGTGTAGCGGGCCACGCCCGCACTACGCACCGGGCGCGGACCGACGCCGCCAAGGTGGTGCCTGACAAGGCCTCACGAGGCCGGCGTCTCAAAAATCAAGCGAAATTGCGCACAAAACGAACTATCACCTGACTGTTTCATTAGGGTTGCACCTACACGTCACTTTGTTTTAACTTCGGGATTACATCGCCTGTCCCCCAAGCCCGGCGATGCCACGGCACGGTCCCCTTCCCCAGGGCAAACGCGCCATCCCCATACCCAGATGTCCAGCCCTCGCGAGCTGGCTGATGGCTATTTTTTGTTCGGAGTTTCAACGATGAAGCAAAAGACCCTGCTGGCTACTGCCATCGCCGCAGCGCTCGTGCTGCAGACGTGGTCGGTGGCCGCACAGGACGCTGCCCCGGCCCAGGCTGACCAGGCCAAGAGCCTCGAGACGGTTACCGTTACCGGTTCGCGCATTCGCAGCGTGGACGTGGAAACCTCGCAGCCCGTGTTCACCATGGACAAGGCCGCGATCAAGGCCACCGGCCTGACCAACGTCAACGACATCCTGGCCCGCATGCCCTCCATGGGCACGCCGGACATCACCCCGCAGGACACGCTGTCCTCGGGCGCTGACGTCGGCGGTCGCTACGTCAACATCCGCAACCTCGGCTCCAACCGCACCCTGGTGCTGGTCAATGGCCGTCGCTGGAGCACCAGCCTCTCGGGCCTGACCGACCTGTCGACCATCCCCGTCTCGATGATTGAGCGCATCGACGTCCTCAAGGACGGCGCCTCCTCCATCTACGGCTCCGACGCCATCGGCGGCGTGGTGAACATCATCACCAAGGAGAAGTTCGACGGCGCCGAAGCCAACGTCTACTACGGCCAGAACGGCAAGGGCGACGGCGAGACGACCAACTACGACTTCACCTGGGGTCACTCGACCGAGAAGAACTCCATCATCGTCGGCGCGGCGTACCAGAACACCGATCCGATGTGGAACAGCGAGCGTCCGGAAACCGACTACGCCTACGGTCCGCGCCACCCGCTGGACGGTTACAGCGGCACCGGCCCGTACGGCCGCATCATCGATCCGACCACCGGCAAGCAGATTGCGATCAACCAGGGCACGTCTGGCACGAGCCCGGCCGATTACCACGCCTACACCGGCGCAGTGTCTGATTCGTACAACACGCAGAACGACATGACGTTCCGCGCCGGCACGAAGCTGAAGAACATCTTCGTGCAGGACCGCTACAAGCTCACCGACAACATCACCCTGCACGGCCTGGCCAGCTACAGCTCGCGCGACACCTCGTCGCAGCTGGCCGGCTACCCGCTGTCCACCGGTGGCACCGGCGTGGTGATCTCGGGTGAGAACGCCTACAACCCGTTCCCGGGCCAGGACCTGTCGTTCTACCGCCGCACGGTGGAACTGCCCCGCATCACCGATGCGCAGTCCAACCTCGCCCACATCGACCTGGGCGCGGAAGGCTACTTCCAGTTCCTCAACCATGACTGGAGCTGGGATGCCGGCTGGACCTACTCGGCGAACAAGATCCGCCAGGTCGGTTCGGGCAACCTGAACCTCGAAAACCTGCAGAACGTCCTCGGCCCGACGACCATGATCAACGGTCAGGTCGCCTGCGCCAGCGCCGCTGCCCGCGCCGCCGGTTGCGTGCCGTGGAACATCCTGGCTGGCCCGGGTTCGGCCAACCAGCAGATCCTGAACTACGTCAACTACATCGAGACGAACCGTCAGGCCAGCTACACCTCCGACTGGACCGCCAACGTGTCCGGCGGCCTGTTCGACCTGCCGGCCGGCACGGTCAACCTGGCTGTGGGCGTGGAACACCGTGGCGAGAAGGGCGACTACCGTCCGGACGCCCTGGTTTCCGCCGGTGGCACCACCGACCTGGCCGCTGCGCCGACCACCGGTGCGTACAACACCAACGAAGCGTACGCCGAGCTCGACGTGCCGCTGCTGCGTGACCTGCCGGGTGCGCAGGAGCTGGGCATCAACGTCGCCTCGCGTTACTCGCACTACAGCAACTTCGGCAGCACCACCAACAACAAGTACAGCTTCCGCTGGCGTCCGTTCGCGGACCTGCTGGTCCGTGGCACCTACGCCAACGGCTTCCGCGCGCCGACCCTCAGCGATCTGTACGGCGGTGCCAGCCAGAGCTTCGAAACCTTCCTCGATCCGTGCGACAGCAACTACGGTGCCGCCGCCACGAACTCGCAGGTCAAGGCACGCTGCACGGCCGCTGGCGTTCCGGCGAACTACACCCAGGTGCAGAGCACCACGGGCAAGCCGATCACCAGCGCCAACGGCAGCCAGACCCCGGTCGCGTTCATCTCTGGCTCCAACCCGAACCTGCAGCCGGAAACGTCCATCACCCGCACGCTGGGCTTCGTGTACAGCCCGCACCAGGTGGAAGGTCTGGACTTCACGGTCGACTACTACAACATCTACGTGAAGAACATCATCTCGTCGGTGGATGCGCAGTCGATCCTGAACTACTGCTACGTGCAGAACGACCCGTCCTTCTGCAGCCGCTTCACCCGCGCCGCTGCGGCTGACCCGGTCACGGGCCTGGCCGCCGGTTCGGTGAGCCAGCTCAACGAAAGCCTGGCTAACCTGGGCACGCTGAAGACCGAAGGCTACGACGTCGGTATCCATTACCGTCTGCCGGAAACCTCGTTCGGCCGCTTCCGCATCGCTTCGGACAGCACCTACCTGACCAAGTACCAGACCACCGCCGGTCCGGGTGCCATTCCGGAAGACACCGTGGGCTTCATGAGCGGCGAAGACGGCATGTACCGCCTGCGTTCGAACCTGCAGGTGGATTGGGACTTCCGTGAGTTCGGCGCCAGCTGGACCGTGCGTTACTACTCGGGCCTGAAGGACACCTGCTACGACAACACCCCGGGTGCCTACGTCGAGTGCTCCTCGCCGAACTACACCAACCCCTGGTGGGGCGTGTACGGCATGAGCCAGAAGGGCTCGGTGGCGTTCAACGACGCGCAGTTCCGTTACACCGCTCCGTGGAAGGGTACGTTCACCGTTGGCGTGAACAACATCTTCAACAAGAAGGGCCCGTACTACTACTCGGTTACGACCACCGGTACCGGCAGCTCGCCGTACAACCCGGCGTTCGACATCGACCGTTACTGGTACGTGTCGTACAACCAGAAGTTCTAATCTCGAAAGAGAACAGCACTTCGAAAAGGCGGGCCTTCGGGCCCGCTTTTTTTATGCGTTGATGACATGCCTGGAAGCAAGCCGATGGAGCATCGGCAGCATGTCGAGATGTCGCGTACAGGGTGCGCTCCCACGCCGCTTCTTGTGGGAGCGCACCCTGTGCGCGACAGGCGCTACAGGATCACCGGCCGATCCGGCAATTCATCCGGCGCATCTGCATCATTGCCAGGGAAATGCCTGAGCAAGAGTGCATGCGCTTCGGCAATGCCATCGAGACACCCCTTGCGCCACTCGCCACGAGAGAAGCTCGCCAGCATGTGATCGCGAATGGCATCCCACTCGCCTTGCGTCACCACGGCCGCCACGCCGCGGTCGGCGATGATCACCACGCGATGCTCGGCCATCAGCACGTAGAACAGCACGCCACTGTTGTGTTGCGTGTCCCACACGTGCAACTGGGCGAATACCTGTCGCGCACGACGCTCGGCATCCACGCCATCCAGCACGACACCCGGCGCAAGCCGCGCCTCGATCGCAAAGCACACTTCACCGCGATGCTCGCGCTCGCCACGTGCAATGGCCGTGGTCATGTCATCGAGCAGGGTTTTGGGAAAGCGATGGCGCAACTGGAACCAGCCATCGAAGAGATTCATCAGCAGCCGTTGCATGCGCGACATGTCACCAGCTCCCCGACGAACCGCCGCCACCGAAACTGCCACCGCCGCCGCTGAAGCCGCCGCC
>NZ_QAVX01000006.1:0-87643 GCF_003121485.1 Dyella sp. C11
CACGCGTTAGAGCGGCGGCAGCGTCAGATTGCTATAAGCGACATCCTCAACCCCATCCTCGGCTCCCACCCCAACACATCCCTCGCCACCCGCTGATCGAAATTCGCCAACGGCCGCAACGAACGCACCCGATAACGCGTCAGCGGAACACCGCGCCGCATTGCCTTGCCCAGACCCTCCACGCCCACCGCCAACGCAAGCAACAAACCCGTCGGCCAGCGCATCAACCGTAGATCCTTGCCGCGCTTGCGCCGCACACGATCCAAGTATTCACCCTGCGTGACGATGGCCGGGTCCACCACGTGCACCACCTGCCCCTGCGCTGCCGGCGTATTCGATGCCTGCAACAGCGCATCGACCACATCGTCCACGTACACCAGCGGCAACGTCTGGGCAGGAGAACCAACGGCAATCCATCGACCCGCAATGGCCAGCGTTCCGTTGGGCGTGGTGTTCTCCGAACCGGGCCCGATGATCTGTCCGGGACGAATCACCACCGCCGGCAAGTCATGATCACGAATGGCATCGCGCACAATGATTTCGGCGATCAACTTCGTCTGTGTATAGCTACCGCGCCAATCGGGATGAGGCTCCACGGCCGAGGTTTCATTGATGGCCACCGACGGATCACGCCCCGCGTGATCCAGCACGCTCATCGAGCTCACGTAGACCAGCTTCTGCGTGCCATGCTTCAGGCACGCATCCACCACATTGCGCGTGCCCCACACCGTGCCTGCTTCAAATTCCTTTGCACTGCCGCCCATGGCGGCACCGACGTGGTAAACCACGCGCACGCCTTGCACGGCGTGGTCGACCATGCGCGGATCGCCCAGGTCGCCGATAACCACCTGCTGTGCCAGCGACGCCAGGCGCGCATCCGGCCTCCGCGCGAGTACACGCACACGCTGGCCGCTGCGACGCAGCGCCTGCAGCAGCGTACGCCCGAGGAAACCGGAAGCACCGGTCACCAGTACATCCACGGGTTCAATCGCTTCGAGACGTGCGTCGAGTTCCTGGCGACGTTCGTCATCCGCGCGTCGGCACGCCGCTTCCATCAGCGCGACAGGACGACGCCCGTCCTCGGCGCTGACGGGCGGCGCCTTGCCGTCGTGCAACGCCTGCGCAAAGGCCGCCGCACCGGACTGGATGCCGGGCGAAGGCTTCAATCCACCGGTGGCGAAACGAAGCACATTCCATGGAATGCGAAACACATCGCGCACGGCGTCGAAAAAAGCGCCCAGCACAATGCCGATGAACTTTGGTCCTGGCAGCACGCGCCGAACGTGGCAAACCTGCAGGAAGCGGTCGATCTCGATCATGCCGCGCGTGCCCTGCACCACGATGCGATTGAGCATGGGGCGCACGTTCCACGACAGCATGATGCGGCCCGCACCCCGCGCGCAGTCGGCCGACGCCTGCCACTCGTCGAACTTCAGCGTGGTGGACCGCCCCGTGGACCGATAACGGATGTCCACATCGGCGATCTCGCCCAGGAAGGCTTCCAGCGTGTACAGGCCATGCACACCCAGATCGCGGAACGGATAGGAGCCTTGCGCCACCATCCCGGGCAAGGGACCGCCGCCATAGGGCGGATAGTCGGAACTGCGCCACACGTCCACGGCGATCAGCTCCCCGCACGCGCCGGATTCCACCAGTTGCTTCGCCCGCAACACCATGGGGTCGAACAGGTCGGAATGATCAACGGACAGCACCAGTCCCTTTTCCCGCGCCTTGGCGATCATCGCGTCGCACTCGGCCACGGAATCGGCCATCGGCTTTTCGACGAAGACGTGGCAACCCATGTCGAGCGCCCGCAGCGTGAGCGCAGCATGGCTGGACGGTGGCGTAAGCACGTAGATGGCGTGTGGTCGCTGCGCCCCCAGCTCGGCGAGATCGGCCGTAACCAGCGCGATGCCGTAGGTCTGCGCCAGCTTCCCCGCTGCCGCATGGTCCAGGTCGCAGATGCCCACGATCTCCACGAAATCGAGCCGCTTCAGCGCCTCGATGTGATAGCGGGCGACATAGCCGGCACCCACGATGCCGATGCGCAGCTTGTTCTCGACAACACTCATCCAGGCACCCGACGGTCAGCAAGAGTCATGTCCGCCGTGGCGAGCGACGAAGCGACTTCGCGCAGCACATCCTCCACACGGCGATCCCAGGTTTGATCGGCCACCGACGCCATGCGTTCGGCGGCGCCTTTTTCGGCACCCTCGGCGAGCACCTGCTCAAGCCCCGCGAGGAAATCTTCACGACCTTCGGCGATGCGCACCACGGCGGCAAAGCGCGCAATCTCCGGATTGCTCACCGCCACGATGGGCTTGCCGGTGGCAAGGTATTCGCGCAGCTTCAGCGGATTGGCGTTTTCCACTTGCCGGTTGCGACGATACGGAATGATGGCCGCATCGAATGCCTTGGCCCATGCAGGCAGACTGGCGTAGGGCTGCGCCCCAGCGAGCAACACGTTCGGCAGAGCTTCCAGCTCGGGCACCTTGATCGCCGCATAGCCCACCAGCAGGAAGGTCCACTGCGGGCGCGACTGTGCCAGCCACGCGATCAATTCCACATCGATCCATTCGTGGATGGAACCGAAATAACCGATCACCGGCCCAGAGAGATCGCGCGCCAGGAGAGGCACTTCGGTCGCTGGGTCGGACGCACGCGCAAACAGCCTGGCATCCACGCCATGCGGTGAGAATCGCGTCTGCGGATTCTGCGCCTGCTTGGTCGCCAGCAACGCAGGCGGCGCCACGAACACGATGTCCGCTTTCTTGGTGAGCGCCAGGTCACTCGCGGCGATGACCTCGGCATCGACGCCGGGATGTGCGGCATAGTCGTCGATGCAGTAGTAGACGCAGAAGTCTTCACCCAGGCGTCGCGCCATGAAACCGGGATGCGGCGTGACGAACCAGGAAATCCGCCGGCTCGGTCCCAGCACGCGCATGGCACGGCGCAGGGCCCATTGCCCGAACAGGCGATTGAACAGCGTGACGCCGGGAATACGACGAAACGGCATCTGCGGTACGGTGCAATGCCACAGGTTGTCGTCCACGCGCCGTGGCGCACGCAGGGCTTCGCGCAGCTTCCGCAAGGCACGCCGCAGATCGCGCCCGCTGGCCTGCGGTGCGCGCATTCCCGGCGAGTCCACATAGAGCACGGGCATGCGTGCCGCCAGTCGCACGGCCACGTGATGGCTGCTGGTGCGGTTTTCGGCGAACCAGTCGTTGCCGAAATACACGACGCCGTAACGTTCTAGCATGCCCCCTCCGCAAGGGGCTGGCGTAGAGCCACCATCACCTGCCCCTGTCCAGGTTGATCACGAGAAGCGAAAAGGCGCTGCCATCTGTGCCGCGCCCAGTCCTTTCGATGCTTCCGTCCGGCTTGCATCCGACACCACGAGCCTAGCTCAATGCTTCCGGTGGTCCCATAAGTCGAATTGCCAAGGCTCCCGCCGGGAAAAGGCGGGTTTTCAGGCTTCCCGTCGATGAATGGAACACGCAGGGCGCCGCCCTCGGCCGTTCGCCATAGCCTGTCGGTGGCATGGGGTACTGACTATGTGCTCAATGGCACTGAACCCCGGAAGACGACACAGTGAGCGTGTCCGGATGGCGCCTTCGCGCCGCCCGGTAGCCGTGGTTGCCCGGGATAAGGGCAACGTTTTTCCATCCTTTCCGTGCGAACTGTCGTGATGACTTTGCGACCGAAAAAGATGCAGCTGTTGCAATGGTTCCCGGACGCGGTGGTATCCACGCGCGCCTCGGGCGCTGAGCAGGCGCTGTACCTCACGTTCGACGACGGTCCCAATCCATCGCACACGCCTGCGCTGCTGGAATTGCTGGGCAGGCACGGCGTCAAGGCCACGTTCTTCCTAATTGGCCGCGAAGCGGAGCGTTACCCGCAGCTGGTCGAGCGCATCGTGGAAGAAGGCCACGTACTGGGCAACCACTCCTACAGTCATCCCATGTTCGATGCGCTCACGCTTACCGAACAGTGGATCGAGGTGGAACGTACCGATCAGGTACTGTCCAATTTCGATGGGCGCACGCACCACGGCTTTCGGCCGCCACGCGGCGTGTTCTCGCTGCTGCTCACCCTGCGCTTCGCGTTCAGCCGCCGCAAGTTGTCGTACTGGTCGTACGACACCCTGGACTATCAAGGCCGCGAACCCGACGAGCTAGCTGCGCGGTTGCGCGCCAGCCCGCCGCGCGCCGGCGATGTGATGTTGATGCACGACGACAGCGACTGCTCGCTGCGCATGCTCGAACAGTTGATTCCCGAATGGAAACAGCATGGCTTCACCTTTCGCTCGTTGCCTGCATGACGCACGGCAGCCAATTGCGCGACGCCTGCCTGCCCCGGCATGACGATCGCTGACAGGGGATATCCGATGAATCCATACGTTGGCCTGGCGTTGCTCGCACTCATCGTGATGGTGGTGCTGTTCGTCATCGTCGCGTGGCTGGCCATTCGATCGCGCAACATGCAGGCGTGGCTGGGCAGCTATCTGCGACGTCGCCCGCGGCCGCCGGTGAAGGGCCCCACGCATGTCATGTTCTGCTTCGTCGACCACTACGAGCCCGCATGGGGACGCGTGGACCTGGCAACCCAGCGTGCCCGCGTGGATCGCTGGCACAAGGACTATCCCGTCATGGCATCGCGCCATCGCGACGCCGATGGCCGTCCGCCGCAGCACACGTTCTTCTATCCGGAAGAGGAATACCTGCCGGAGCACCTGGACAAGATCGCCGGCCTTTGCGCCGATGGCTTTGGCGAAATCGAAATCCACCTGCACCACGACAACGACACGGCGGAGAACTTCTGCGCGACCATCTCGCGCTTCAACGAGCTGCTGCATGCACGGCATGGTGCGTTGTCGCGTGATCCTAAAACAGGCCAGCTACGCTTTGGCTTCATCCACGGAAACTGGTCCCTGGACAACTCGCGTGCCGACGGCCGCTGGTGCGGCCTGAACAACGAATTGATCCTGCTGCGCGAACTCGGCTGCTATGCCGATTTCACCCTGCCCTCCGCGCCCAGCGAAACGCAGACGCGCACCATCAATGCGATCTACTACGCCACCGACGACCCCTGCTGCCCCAAGTCGCACAACACCGGTACGCCAGTGAAAGTCGGCGGCACGGCCGTGGGCGACCTGATGATCGTGCAGGGCCCGCTCGGGTTGGACTGGAAGCGCCGACGCAAGCTGGTCATGCCGCGCATCGAGAACTCGGACATCCGCCACAGCTGCCCGCCGACGCCGGAACGCGTCGATGCATGGGTGCGCACCGGCATCCATGTTGAGGGACGCCCCGAATGGATCTTCATCAAGATCCACACGCACGGCACGCAGGAGCGCGACATGGACACGCTGCTGGGCACGCCGATGCATGCCATGCACGATCACCTTGAGCAGAACTACAACGACGGTAAGCATCACGTGCTGCATTACGTCACCTCTCGCGAGATGTACAACATCATCAAGGCGGCCGAGGCTGGCATGGAAGGCAATCCGGCGCGTTACCGCGACTTCGAGCTGCCCCCACCGCCCGGCGTCACCCGCTGGACGTCCGCGGCAAGCTCCACCGAATCGCGCACGTCCGAGGCGCTGGTCGACCTTCCCGGCATGGAGTGACGCATATGCACTGGCGAGCCAAAGGCGTTCTGCAGAAGGTGCTGGGTCATGTGCCGGGCGGCGAACAGGCGCACTACCAGCTCCAGCGCCGTTTCGGCGGCTTGCGCGGATTCACCCGCGAATTCGACATCAAGATGGACGACTGGCGCCTGATGGCCGGCCATTTGCGCGAGGCCGGCCTGCCAATGGCCGGTGCGCGCCTGTTCGAAATCGGTAGCGGCTGGTATCCCACCTTTCCCTTCGCCTGCTACCTGGGCGGCGCGCGGCAAGTCATCACGGTGGATTTGAATCGCCACATCAAGATCGACCTGGTACGCAACTGCGCGGAAAGCCTGGCTCGACACACCGCGCTGATCGCTGAAGCGTCCGGCGTACCGGAGGAAGACGTGCGGCGACGCCAGCAGCAATTGGCCGAACGCCTGGCGCGCGGTGATGACGTGATGGCGGCAACCGATGGCGTGGTGATCTACGAAGCTCCCGCGGATGCGTCGCGCACCACGCTCGCCGCACAGGAGCTGGACTGCGTGTTCTCCAACAGCGTGCTCGAACACGTGATTCCCGAGGCCGTCGACGGCATCTTCCGCGAGGCCATGCGCATTCTTGTACCCGGCGGCATCATGTTCCACTCGGTCAATTGCGGCGACCACTACGCGTATGTGGACCGCAAGATCAACCAGCTGAATTACCTCAAATACTCCGATCGTGAGTGGCAGCGCTGGGACAACGCGTTCCTTTACCAGAACCGCATGCGCGCCTACGAATTCGTCGACCGCGCGCAAGCCATCGGCTTCGACATCGTGCTGAACACCGAGTGCGCACGCGAAGGCCGACTGGCCCAGCTGGCAGCCATGCACGTGCACCCGCAGTTCGCCCACATCCCGCCCGAACGCCTCTGCGTGACATCCATCGACTTCATCGGCCGCAAGCGCGCCGCGGAGGCCGCGCCGTGACCGATGCGCTGATCAGCGTGATCATGCCGGCCTACAACGCGGCCAAATATCTTCGCGGTGCCGTGGGCTCCGTGTTGTCCCAGACCTATGCATCGTGGGAATTGGTGATCGTCGACGACTGTTCCACCGACGAAACCCCCACCCTGCTCGATGCACTTGCCGATGCCGACAAACGCATCCGCGTCATTCACGCTGAAAGGAACGCCGGCGTGGCCGCAGCCCGCAACACCGCCATCGCCGCCGCACGCGGCAGCCATATCGCCTTTCTCGACAGCGACGACGGCTGGCACCCGCGCAAGCTGGAATGGCAAATGGAACACATGGACGAAACCCGCGCACGCGTCTGCTACACGCCGTATGACCGCGTGGATGAAGAAGGCCACCTGCTCTCACGCGTGCGTCCACCGGCATCGGTCACCTACGCGCAAATGTTGCGCAGCAACCACATCGGCAACCTCACCGGCCTCTACGACCGCAGCATTGGCGATGCCCTGTTTCGTTCCGTGGGGCATGAGGATTATGTGTTCTGGCTGGAAATGGTACGCCGCGCAGGCGAGGCATCCTGCGTGCCGATTGAACAGCCGCTTGCCTACTACCTGGTACGGAACGGCTCGGTGTCGTCGGACAAGTGGCGCGCCGCGCGCTGGCAGTGGCGCATTTATCGCGATGTGGCGCAGCTTGGTTGGCTGTCGTCGTCGCAGCATATGTGTCATTACGCTTGGGAGGCGGTGCGCAAGCGCATGGCGTGAGTGGTTGGTGGTTGGTTTTCCGGTGAACTGGTCTTTACGTTGCCTTTTCGATGCGTCCCTGCGGTCTAGCCGCTCGCACCCCGGGGGCTTGCCGTTCCGCTTGTATCCCTCAGCGTCACTCCCGCGAAGGCGGGAGTCCAGTGTCTTTGCATTTTGGTTTTTACGTTTTGGTCGTTCGTCTTTTCAAGCGTTACCGCGACCTGGCCGCTCACGCCGCGGCGGCGTTTCGATCGTCTGCCGACGCTCGAGTCACTTTTCTTTTGCTGGCCCAAAAGATCCCACGGGGACTAGCGTTGCGTCGAAAGTAACCCAAAGAAAATGGCCTTCAGAGCCAAGGCTCGTAGCATGGCGTGGGGATAAGCCCGAACGGGTGAGGTGCGTTGATGCTTGGCAACCTTCGCCGCAACACAGCGGGTACTTCACTGCGCTTCGCAACGCGCCGATGCGAAGAGGGCTTAGAGCAGGTGGTCGCTACGCTTCCCGACCACTGCGATGGTTCAAAGCCAACGCTACGCTTCCCGATCGCTGTGGTGGTGTAAAGCCCGCGCGCTGCTTGCCGACTGCATGGTCGATTCAAGAGGCGCGCTTCGCTTTCCGACCGTAGTGGCAATGGACTCCGTTGCGACACGGCAGCGCAACCGCCGCGTTAGCTCCCTCTCCCCTCTGGGGAGAGGGTTGGGGTGAGGGGCCAACCTGGCCTCAACCTTCCTAACCCCGCTTGTCGCGAAGGCAGGAGCACAGCGACCTGCCCACAATGCGATGTGCAGCGCAGCTGCACGAGCCGTCCGCTCCGCTCGTGATCTTGGGCCCCCTGTGCGGCGGTGAGGGGTGGACGAGCAGGCCCCGCAGGGGTGCCTGGCAGGACGCCAGGCACTTTTCGCCCGGGCAGGAGCCCGGTCGAAAAGCCCGGCCGCCCCTCACGGACTGGCTGGGCTGAAAGCCCAGACAGCGCCAAGTGGGGGTGCCCTTTCTTTTGGTTACTTTTCTTTGGGCAAGCAAAGAAAAGTGACCCGGACTGCGGCAGCAGTTCGGAAGCCCGCGGCAGGCGAGCCAGGTCGAGGTAACGCTTCAACCGAGCGACAGAGCTAAAGCAAGGTCACTGGATGACCAGCCCTTGAAAAGCGCCTCCCGCCTTCGCGGGAATAACGGTGATGGGTAGAAACGCTATCGCGAGCACCCGCCCCTCACCCCAACCCTCTCCCCGGCGGGGAGAGGGAGAAAAAGCTTACGGCGCGCCCTGCACCATGATCTTGCCAAGCCCCAGCGACTTGTTCCGCGGCATCCGCGACAACCGCCCCGCCGCATTCCGCGCAATCTCCCGATAGCGCGCTGCCAGGTCCGATTCCGGCATCGCCACGACTGTCGGCGTGCCGCCATCGGCCTGTTCGCGGATGCGGATATCCAGCGGCAACGAGCCCAGGTAGGACACGTTGTACTGCTCAGCCATGCGGGCACCGCCGCCTTCGCCGAAGATGTGTTCTTCATGGCCGCAGTTGGAGCACACGTGCGTGGCCATGTTCTCCACCACGCCGAGCACGGGCACTTCGACCTTCTCGAACATTTTCAGCGCCTTGCGGGCATCCAGCAGTGCGATGTCCTGCGGCGTGGTGACGATGACTGCACCTGCCACGGGTACCTTCTGCGACAGCGTGAGCTGGATGTCGCCCGTGCCGGGCGGCAGGTCGACGATGAGGTAGTCGAGCTGTTCCCAGCGGCTGTCGTTGAGCATCTGCATCATGGCCTGGGTGACCATGGGTCCACGCCAGATCATCGGCGTTTCTTCCTCGATGAGGAAGCCGATCGACATGGTCTGCAGGCCGTGCGCTTCCATCGGGATGATGGTCTTGCCATCCGGTGACTGCGGCTTGCCGCTGATGCCGAGCATGCGCGGCTGGCTGGGACCGTAGATGTCCGCATCGAGCACGCCAACCTTCGCGCCTTCGGCAGCCAATGCCAGCGCAAGGTTGGCCGACACCGTGGACTTGCCCACGCCGCCCTTGCCCGAAGCCACCACGATGATGTTCTTCACGCCTGGCTGCGGCGCCAGCGTGCCCTGCACCTTGTGCGCATGCACGCGCGTGCTCACCGAGACGGTGGCCGTGCCGATGGCGGGATCGGCTTCCAGTGCCTGCTTGGCGCTCGCCGCCAAGGCGTCGACGGCACTCTTGGCCGGGTAACCCAGCTGGATGTCCACCGACACGCGGTCGCCATCCACACCTACGGCGCGAATGGCATCGCCCAGTGGGGCACCTGTATGGGAATCAACAAGTTCGCCGAGAATGTGGCGAACCAGGGCTTCACTCGCCTGCGTCATATCGGAATCTATGAGATGTCATGGGGATTGCCCATTATGCCAGTCACGGTTCATGGGCCGCCTGTCGCGCTTTCGCAATGCAGCTTGACGCCTTTGCGCAAGGTCGGTCAGGCTCCGAAACATACGCTTTCGTACGGGAGGAATCATCCATGAAGTCACTGCTTCGCACCGCCATTGTCGCTGGTCTCCTGCTGGGTGCCGGCTCCGTGTTCGCCGCCGACGTCACGCCCGTGGGCACCTGGAAGACGATCGACGACGAAACCGGCAAGCCCAAGTCCATCGTGAAGATCACCGACGAAGGCGGCGAACTGAAGGCCACCGTGCTGGAAGTGCTGCAGTCCGATGAAGGCCCGCATCCCATCTGCAAGGTGTGCGACGGCGAGCGCAAGAACAAGCCCATCGAAGGCATGAACATCATGTGGGGCGTGCACAAGGACGGCGACACCATCTGGGACGGCGGCAAGATCCTCGACCCGAAGACCGGCAAGATCTACAAGGTGAAGCTGCAGCCCAGCGAGGATGGCACCAAGCTGACCGTGCGCGGCTATATCGGCTTCTCGCTGCTCGGTCGCAGCCAGGAATGGCAGCGCCAGCAGTAAGTTTTGTTTTTTGTGGGAGCGCACCCTGTGCGCGACTGCCGCACCGTATCGATGGGTGCCAGTCGCGCACAGGGTGCGCTCCCACAATGCGTTTGGAATGACTCGAACTAATCCGCCGTCGCCTCGGCGCGATGCACCGCCACGCCACGCGCCGTAAACGCCGCCCGGGTCGACTTGTCGGCCGAATGTTCCACCACCAGGTGCTGCACGCGCGCCAGCTCAGCCACTTGATGCGCCGCCACCGCGCCAAGCTTGTCGTCCGTGGCGACAACAATCGTTTCGTCGCTGGCCTCGATCATCGCGCGCTTGAACAGCGATTCCTCGCTGTCGAATCCCCACAGGCCATGTGCCGCATCAATGGCGCAGGCACCGGGAAAACACAGGTCCGCGCGCACGCGACGCACCTGATCCACGGCCTGTGAACCCGTGGCACCGCCGATGGTGGTGTCGATGCGCCCGCCGATCAGCAACACGTCGAATCCTTCGCGATCCAGCAACACCTGCGCGATGTGCGGTGCATTGGTGATCACGGTGAGCCGCGCGTCGCGCGGCAATTCGGCGGCGATGGCTGCGTTGGTGCTGCCCGCATCGATCAGCAACGTCTGCCCCACTTGCACCAGGCTCGCCGCCTTGCGTGCCAGCGCCTGCTTGCGGGCCGAATGTTCGTTGCGTCGCTGCTTCAGCGGCGTCAACGTTACCGTGGGTAGCAACGCGCCACCGTAGACGCGCTTGCACAAGCCGTGTGCGGCCAGTTCGCGCAGGTCGCGGCGAATGGAATCTTCGGATACCTCAAAGGCCAGCGCGAGTTCGGCCGCCACCACGCGTCCTTCCGCGCGCAAACGTTCAAGAATGCGCTGCTGCCGCTCTTCCGGCAGCGCGTTGCTGTCCATCACGACGCTCGGCGACTTAACCATGGGACGCCTCGCGAGCGGAAGCATCCAGGAGTGCCAACTCCACCAGGCGCTCGCGCAGGCCATCTGCGCCACGGAACCACCAGCCCTGCATGCCAAGCGCCTCGGCGGCAGCCACGTTGCGCGCGGAGTCGTCGATGTAGAGCGCCGTTGACGGCTCGACGGCATAGCGTTCCAGCAGGCGCTGATAGATGCGCGGATCAGGCTTGATCAAGCGTTCTTCGCCGGACACCACGATGCCTTCGAACCATTGCAGGAAGGGGAAAAGCCGTCGCGCGATGGGAAAGGTTTCCTGCGACCAGTTGGTGAGCGCCAGCAAACGCACACCGCGATCACGCAGTGCCGCAAGCAGCGCAACGCTGTCTTCCATGGCGCCGACAAGGGTTTCTTCCCATCGCAGGTGATAGGCGTCGATCCATTCGGCGTGCTCGGGAAATTTCTCGCGCAGCAACGCGGTGGCTTCGGACCACGGGCGGCCCGCGTCCTGCTGTTCGTTCCATTCGCTGTTGCACACTTCGCGCAGAAACCATTCGCGCTGCGCTTCGTCCTCGATCAACTGCTTATACAGTCGGCGCGGGTCCCAGCCGATGAGCACGTTGCCAAGGTCGAAGATCACGGTATCCACGGGCTTGCTCATCACTTCACGATCCTCGCCGAGAGAGACACCAGCACCAGCAGCGCGGCCACGCCACCAAAAGCGACGGCCAGGTTGCTCACGTGCGCGACAACACCGATCAGCGCCGGGCCGCTGAGCAGCCCCACGTAACCCAAGGTGGTGACCGTGGCGATGGCGATGGCCGGTGGCGTGCCAGGCAGCCGTCCTGCGGCGCTGAACATCACCGGCACGATGTTGGATGCGCCAATGCCGATCAGCACGAAGCCGACGATCGACATCGCTGCACTGGAAACGACGGCCGCCATGAGGAAACCGGCAGCTGCGAGCGCGGCGCCGATGCGCATGGTCCATACAGGGCCGAAACGCCCCACGATGCGATCTCCCGTGAGTCGCCCCAGTGCCATGGCGACGGAGAAGAACGCATAGCCGAAACCTGCCGATGCCGGCGATACGCCGCGGAAATCACGCATGAACACCGCGCTCCAGTCGAGCATGGAGCCTTCGGCCAGGAAGCTGACGAAGCACAGCAGGCCAAGCAACCACGCCAGCGCATGCGGCATGGTCAGCGGTTCCTTGGGCGGCGCATCAGCCGACGGTGCGTCGTTGAGCAGGTCGTGGCGCAGCCACATCACCACGCCCGCCAACATCACGGCCATGACCGAGGCGGCGACGATCAGCGGTACGCCCAGGGCCAGCAGCGCGCTCATGACACCCGAACCGGTGAGGCCGCCCACGCTGAAAAGCCCATGGAAGCCGGACATCAATCGCCCGCCATCCATGCGCTCCACATCCACCGCGTGCGCATTCATGGACACGTCCACCGCGCCAAGCACCACGCCGAAATACAGCAGCACGGCGATCAGGGCGGCCATGTCAGGCACCAGCGCCAACGCTGGCAGCGCCAGACACATAAGCAGGCCCGACGCCACGATGAGCGTGCGATTGCCCAATCGATGCGCCAACCAGCCCACGAACGGCATGGACAACATCGAGCCACCGCCGAAGGCCAGCAGCGCGAGGCCGAGCTGGGCATCATCCAGGCCCAATCGCGCCTTGGCATACGGCACCATGGGCGCCCAGGCCGACATGCCAATGCCTGCCACGAGGAAGATCAGGCGCGTCGCGCGCTTGGCCCCGTTGAGCATCGAAACAGACGGACCGCGTAAAGTGTCGGTAGTGGCGTCCACAGGCTACTCATGCGCAAGAATGGACGACAATGTATTAAATCGTGCACAAACGTGCAATCACCCAAGCCAAAATTCAGCATGCATGGATGCGGAGCTCGGCGGCTGACCATGCCTGCGAATTCTCGACTCCTGTCGAAGCGCGACCTTCGCACCAGTTCCGGCGCTACGCGACAGCCTGCACCTCTTCCGTTTCATCGCAGTGTCGCCACTAGGCGCGTGATGGCTCATCGCCCTGTGTGCTAATGGCCAGCGCGACTGCAAAGTCGTGCACCGGCCTGATTGCCATCGGCCTTGATCGCGCCGCCATGCCGGCATGGCGACGGGCGTCCAGACGGCTCTAAGGTCTCGGGGGCGACGCGTGTCATAATGACCAACCCCTCACGAACGTTGCCGCCCCATGAGCCGACGCCTTCTCGTCACCAATGCGCTGCCCTATGCCAATGGCCCTCTCCATCTGGGTCATCTGCTGGGTTACATCCAGGCCGATGTCTGGGTTCGCGCGCAGCGGATGCAAGGCAACGAGGCCATCTATGTGTGTGCGGACGACGCCCACGGCACGCCTATCATGCTGGCCGCCGAAAAGGCCGGACTGGCTCCCGAGGCATACATCGAAGAAGTCCGCGTGGGCCATGAAGCCGATTTCGCGGCTTTCGGCGTGGCATTCGATCACTACCATTCCACGCACTCGGAAGAAAACCGCGAGCTCGCGTCGCTGATCTACACGCGCCTGCGCGACGGTGGCTTCATCGCCCGCCGCAACATCCAGCAGCTGTTCGATCCGGAAAAGGAAATGTTCCTGCCGGATCGCTACATCAAGGGCACCTGCCCCAACTGCAAGACGCCCGACCAGTACGGCGACAACTGCGAGAACTGCGGCGCCACGTATGCGCCGACGGATCTGATCAACCCGTACTCGGTGATGTCCGGCGCCACGCCCGTGCTGCGCGACTCGGAACATTTCTTCTTCGAGCTGGACAAGTTCGAGCAACTGCTGCGCGACTGGTTCGCCGGCAAGTTCACCAATGGCCAGCCGGTGGCCAACAGCGGTGTCGCCGCCAAGCTGCGCGAATGGCTGGACGGCGGCCTGAAGGATTGGGACATCTCGCGCGATGCGCCCTACTTCGGTTTTCCGATTCCCGATGAACCGGGCAAGTTCTTCTACGTGTGGCTGGACGCGCCGGTGGGTTATCTCGCCAGCTTCAAGGCGCTGTGCGATCGCACCGACCTGAAGTTCGAGGATTTCCTGGCACCCGACAGCCACGCCGAAATGCACCACTTCATCGGCAAGGACATCATCAACTTCCACGGCCTGTTCTGGCCGGCGATGCTGCACGGTGCGAATTTCCGCGTGCCGACGGCGCTGCACGTCAACGGCTACCTCACCGTCAACGGCGCCAAGATGTCCAAGTCGCGCGGCACCTTCATCAAGGCGCGCACGTACCTGGACTCGGGCCTGCATCCGGAATTCCTGCGCTACTACTTCACCACCATGCTGAGCGACACGCCGGTGGACGTGGACCTGGACCTGAAGACCTTCGAGGAACGCGTCAACTCGCACCTGGTCGGCAAGTGGGTGAACATCGCCAGCCGCACCGCCGGCTTCGTGCACAAGTTCTTCGATGGACGCCTCGCACCGGCATTCAGCGCGGAAGAACAGGCACTGTGGCGCGAACTGCTTTCGCTTTATGGCGATGTGCCCGCGCTCTACAGCGCCAGTGACTTCGCCGAAGTGGCGCGTCGTTTCGTGACCATGGCCGACATGGTCAATGGCTATATCGCCGCCAAGGCACCGTGGGCCATGGCCAAGGACGAAGCGCGCCGCGAGGAATTGCACCAGGTGTGTTCGTTCGCGCTGGCCGCGTTCCGGCTGCTCGCCGGCTTGCTCAAGCCCGTGGTGCCTGCGACGGTGGAAGCCGCAGAGCGATTCCTGGCCGCGCCCATCAACGACTTCGACGACGCGCGCGCCGAACTGCACAACCACACCATCAACGCGTTCGAGCCGTTGCTCGGCCGCATCGATCCCAAGCAGGTGGAAGCCATGGTGGAGGCGTCGAAGGATTCCCTCGCGCCCGCCGAACCCAAACCTGCACCGAAGAAAGCCAAAGAAGAAAAAACCAAGACCATGACCGACGCACCTGCCACGCCCGCCGCTGAAACCGCCGTCATCGGCATCGACGACTTCGCCAGGCTCGACCTGCGCATCGGCAAGGTCACCGCGTGCGAATTCGTGGATGGTTCGGACAAGCTGTTGCGTTTCGAACTCGACGCTGGCCCGCTGGGCACGCGCCAGATCTTCTCGGGCATTCGCGCCGCCTATGAGCAGCCGGAAAAGCTGGTCGGCCGCAACGTGGTCTTCATCGCCAACCTCGCGCCGCGCAAGATGCGCTTCGGCCTGTCCGAAGGCATGATCCTGTCGGCGGGTGACGGTGGCAGCGATCTCTTCCTGCTCGACGCCGACCAGGGCGCCAAGCCGGGCGCCACCGTTCGCTGATTGCCATGACGCTGGCCGACCGCATCGACGCGCTGCTGCCGCAGACGCAATGCGAACAATGCGGTTACCACGGTTGCCGCCCTTACGCGGAGGCCATCGCCGGCGGTGAAGCGGCCATCAACCTGTGTCCTCCGGGCGGTGCTGACGGCATCGCCCGGCTCGCACAACTGTTGAACGTGCCGGTGCTGCCGCTTGATCCGGAACACGGCGTGGAAAAGCCGCGCATGCTGGCGCGCATCGTCGAAGCCGATTGCATCGGTTGCACCAAGTGCATCCAGGTATGCCCGGTCGATGCCATCGTCGGCGCATCCAAAGTCATGCACACCGTGATGCGCGACGACTGCACCGGCTGCGAACTGTGCGTGCCCGCCTGCCCGGTCGATTGCATCGTGCTTGAACCCATGCCGATGGCGCAGGTGAACGACATCGCGCATGCCGATGCATCACGCGCACATTTCCAGCGTCGGGAAGCACGACTGGCGCGTGAGCAGGCGCGCCGCGATGCCGAGCTTGCCGCACGGAAGGCGGAAGTCGCCGCCACGGCCACGCCCACCAATCCGGTGCTCGCCGCGCTGGCCCGTGCCAAGGCAAAGCAGCAAGGAAAGCCCTCGTGAAGAAAGCCGATATCGTCGAACTCTTCACGCGCCTTCGCGAACTCGATCCACACCCCACCACGGAACTCAACTACACCACGCCGTTCGAATTGCTGGTGGCCGTGGTGTTGTCCGCCCAAGCCACGGATGTGGGCGTGAACAAGGCCACGAAAAAGTTGTACCCGGTGGCGAACACGGCGCAGGCGATCCTCGATATGGGCGAGGAAAAGCTCAAGCAGTACATCAGCACCATTGGCCTGTTCAACAGCAAGGCCAAGAACGTCATCGCGCTGTGTCGCATCCTGGTTGACCAATACGGCGGCGAAGTGCCCGACACGCGCGAGGCCTTGGAAGCGCTGCCCGGCGTGGGTCGCAAGACGGCCAACGTGGTGCTCAACACGGCGTTCGGCCACGCGACCATCGCCGTGGATACGCACATTTTCCGCGTATCCAACCGTACCGGTCTCGCCCCTGGCAAAGACGTGCGCGTGGTGGAAGACAAGCTCGAGAAGGTCGTGCCACTGGAGTTCAAGCAGGACGCTCACCACTGGCTGATTCTTCACGGTCGCTACGTGTGCAAGGCACGCAAACCGGATTGTCCACAATGTGTGATCCGCGACCTTTGCCGCTACAAGGACAAGACGCCCGCGTCATAGCAACGTCACCGATGCTTACCGTGACGTGACGGTTGCATCGGCAACAACTTCAGCACTCATTGCCTTGCTTGTCTCTGCGATCCGCAGGCACATGAGCATCGTCGCGACCTGACCACTTTGTCGTCGCCCTGCATCGTTGCCTATAGCCACGCACGACGTCATGGCATCGACATCTCCCATGCCCGGCGAACTGTTTCTCTCGCAACTACAACACGCACGTACGAACTGCGCACAGCACGCATGTCATGGCATCGACATCGCAAGCCATCAAGCCTGCCTGCCAGAAGTCATGCATGCACGCGCCACGTTGCCGTTGCGCGTCATTTCAGCGCGACAGGCCCATGACAAGTGGCATAGAACATGTGGCGACGCTGGTAAAACCTCATAAATCCCTCAGCAATTCGTGCAAGTTCCTCAAGCTTGATTTGCGTGCCCGACCTAACGTGAAGCCTCCCCCGGAACTCCCCGTCAGGAGGCCTCACCATGAAGCGCTTGATCATCCCCGCTGTCGTGGCTGCAGTCGCACTTGCCTGGATTGGCCAGGCACAGGCTGCCGTTGAAACCTACACTGTCGACATGAACGGCTACGCCGTCATCGGTTTTGTTGGCAGCACCCCGGAAGACTATGCACGCGCCCAGCAACAGGCGAACAGTTGGGAAGCCCAGCGTCACCTCATGCTGAAACCCGTGTCGATGAAGGCTGTCGCCATCGACCAGTCACAGGGCGTCGCCCTCAATAAAGTGGAACTGCGCCAGGCCATCGTGCAGGCGGCGCTCGCCAAGACGCCGTAAACACGCGCCATTCACGTTTTCGACGGCGCTGCGCATGGGCGCCGAAACAGGAAGGAAGACGGCGGCTGAGCATGTCCGCCGTTTTCCTGTGCGCCAAAGGTTCCCTGCCCCATTGACGCTGCGCGTCTCACTTGCCAACGTGACACCCGCCGGCCAGGGTTGTGCCGGCAAAAGATCCACAAAAGCTAGCTTGTGGATCATGGCGCGGAGGTGGCCCCAAGGGTCTGCCGTCCGCCGGTCCATACGGGTGTCATGGCATGCACATTCTGCTGGTCGAAGACGATGCCGAACTTGGCGGCGCGATCAAGCACGCGCTGGAACACCAGTCGTACGCGGTGACCTGGTTGCGCGACGGTCGCGAAGCCATGGAAGCGCTGCGCGGCGATCCCGTGGATCTTGTGCTGCTCGACCTGGGCCTGCCGGGCAAGGACGGCCTTGAAGTACTGGCTGAAGCGCGCCGATCCGGCGTGAAAACCCCCGTGCTGGTGATGACCGCCCGCGACGCGCTGGAAATGCGCATTCGTGGCCTGGACCTGGGCGCGGACGACTACCTGGTAAAGCCGTTCCATCTGGGCGAACTGGCCGCGCGTATCCGCTCGCTCACGCGCCGTACGCAAGGCCTTGCCGACAACCTGGTGGAAGTCGGCGGACTGCGTTTGAACCTTGCGACGGCCGAAGTCGAATTCCGTGGTGAGCGCGTGACGCTTACGCGCCGCGAGTTCGCCCTGCTCCGCGTGCTGATGGAGCGCGCCGGCCGCATCGTGCGGCGCGAGGCGCTTGAGAATTCCGTGTACGGCCTGGACACCATCGTCGAGCGCAATGCCATCGAAGTACAGGTGCATTGGCTGCGGCGCAAACTCAGTCCCGAGGTGATCCACACGGTGCGCGGCATCGGTTACATGATTCCCCGCGAGCCGCAATGACCCACATCGATGCGCATCCGGCGAGCCTTCGCACCCGCCTGACGTGGCTGATCATCGCCGTGATGGTGGTGGTGCTGATTCCCCTGGGATGGATCAGCTACCGGCGCGAACTTCGGGAAATGAACGAGTTGCTCGATGGGCGCCTCGCGCAGGCGGGCCGCACGCTGGGCACGCTGATTGCGAACGGCCAGGTGCCCTTGCGCGATGCAGACCTGCCCGACATCCAGCAAAGCGGGGACAAGCATCGTCACGGCGTGGTGGTTTCCGTGCACCCCCACAACTACGAGCCGGAAGTGGGTTTTCAGGCCTACGATCCGCAAGGTGAACTGATCGCCGCCACGTCCAATTTCGCCGAACTGCCCCCGCCCACCAGCGAAGAGCGCGGCTTTCGCGACATCAGGCATCAGGGCAGCCAGTGGCGCACGTTCACGCTGCAGAACCGATGGCATCTGGTGATACGCATTGGCGAGCGATCGGACAACCGCAGCGACATCGCCCGTGGGCTGGTGATCGAACACACGCTGCCCTTGCTGATTGGCCTGCCGCTGCTTGCCCTGTTGGTAAGCCTGGCGGTGAAGCGCGGACTGCGCCCGGTCGCCGTGCTCACGGACATGCTGGACAAGCGCACGCCAGGCAGTCGCAAGCCCATGCCAGCCGACGTGGCGCCCAGCGAGATCAAACCGTTGATCGTCGCGTTGAACCAGCAGCTGGAGCGTCTGGAAGATGCGCTTGATCGCGAACATCGCTTCGCCACCGACGTTGCGCACGAACTTCGCACACCGCTCGCAGCAACCATGATCCATCTCGAAAGCGCCATGATCGCGAACGATCAGGCCGAGGTGGAATTCACGGTGCGGCATGCGCAGCAAAGCATGGCGCGTCTTGGCCGGCGCATCGAGCAGATCCTGGCCATGGCCCGCCTCGAAGCGGGCGCGGCCTCGCAACAGCGCACGCCGATGGACCTGGTTCGCATCGCCACCGAGGTGATCGAAGAACTCGCGCCACTCATTGCCGAGAAGGACATCGCCTTCGGCCTGGCCCACGACGATGACATGGTCGTGGTGCTTGGTCATGAAGTGGCGCTCACCGCCATGTTCCGCAACCTGATCGAGAACGCGTTGCGCTACACCGAGACCGAAGGCCAGGTGGATGTATCCATCCGCCGTGACGGTGCGCAGGCCATCATCGACATCTGCGACAATGGGCCGGGCATTCCCGAGGATCGGCGGCAGGCGGGTTTCCAGCGTTTCCATCGCGAGGTGGAAAGTGCGACGCGAGGTTATGGGCTGGGCCTGAGTATCGTGCAGCGTGCGATCGAGTTGCATGAGGCGTCGATCGAGCTGCTGGAGTCGCCGCTGGGGCGGGGGTTGCTGGTTCGGATTCGGATGGCGGCGGCTGGGTGAGCAACGACTTCTGAGTGTCGCCGAAAGGCACTGGATCCCCGCCTTCGCGGGGATGACGAGCTGAAGGGCTGCAAATCGTGCAGTTACCTAGCTATTACCTCACCGTCATCCCCGCGAACGCGGGAGGCGCTGTTCAACGGCCGAAGGGCCGGTCATCCAGCGACTTTTCGCGTTAGCAGAAGCCCGCACAGCTCCCTTTCACCCTCCCAAAAGGTTCCCACAAGACTGCACTGGGATCATTCCAGGGTCGGGCCTTGGGCCCTCTGATCGCGGCGTCCCATGCTTGGCCTTGTCCGAATCGCCCTGTCACGACCACTGACCTTCATCGTGTTGGCCGTGCTTATCCTCATTGCCGGACCGCTGGCTGCCCTGCGCACGCCGACCGACATCTTCCCGAACATCGGCATTCCGGTGATCAGCGTGGTGTGGAGCTACAACGGCCTGCCGCCGGACCAGATGTCCGGCCGCGTCGTGTACTACTACGAGCGCCAGCTCAGCACGT
Source organism: Dyella sp. C11 (assembly GCF_003121485.1). Classification (GTDB taxonomy): domain Bacteria; phylum Pseudomonadota; class Gammaproteobacteria; order Xanthomonadales; family Rhodanobacteraceae; genus Dyella. The sequence continues at coordinate 20,319 of NZ_QAVX01000006.1, forward strand.
CGGTCAACAACATCGAGCACATCGAGTCGCAGTCGCTGCCCGGCATGGGCATCGTGAAGATCTTCTTCCAGCCGGGCGTGGATATCCGCACGGCCACCGCGCAGGTCACCTCGATCTCGCAGACCGTGCTCAAGCAGATGCCGCCCGGCATTACCCCGCCACTGATCCTCAACTACAACGCCTCGACCGTGCCCATCCTGCAGATGGCGCTGTCGAGCAAGACGCTGTCCGAATCGAAGATCCTCGATCTGGGCCTGAACATCATGCGCCCGATGCTGACTTCCGTTCCTGGCGTTGCGGTGCCCACGCCCTACGGTGGCGCGGCGCGGCAGGTGACGCTGGATCTTGATCCGCGCGCACTCGCCGCCAACGGTCTTTCCGCGCAGGACGTAAGCAACGCGCTGGCGGCGCAAAACCAGATCATCCCGGTGGGCACCGCCAAGATCGGCACGTACGAGTACCACGTGCAGCTCAACAACAGCCCCGAGGCCATCGACGAACTCAACCAGCTGCCGGTGAAGACCGTGCACGGCGCCACCATCACTCTTGGCGACGTCGCCCACGTGCGCGATGGCGCCGCACCACAGACCAACGTGGTGCGTGTGGATGGCAAGCGCGCGGTGCTCATGCCCGCACTGAAGGTGGGTGAAGCATCAACATTGGCTGTGGTGTCGGGCATCAAGCAGTTGATGCCGCTGGTGAAGGAATCCATTCCTTCCGACCTGAAGGTGACGCTGCTCAGCGATCAGTCCGTGTTCGTGAAGGACGCCATCAGCTCCGTGGCGCGCGAGGGCATCATCGCCGCCCTGCTCACGTCGGTGATGATCCTGATCTTCCTCGGCAGCTGGCGTTCCACGGTGATCATCGCGGTGTCGATCCCGCTGGCCATTCTCTCGGCCATCGCCCTGCTTTCGGCGTTCGGGCAGACACTCAACGTGATGACGCTGGGTGGCCTGGCACTGGCCGTCGGCATTCTGGTCGACGATGCCACGGTTACCATCGAAAACATCAACTGGCATCTTGAACAGGGCAAGAGCGTCCATGACGCGATCATGGACGGCGCCAGGCAGATCGTGACGCCGGCCTTCGTCTCGCTGCTGTGCATCTGCATCGTGTTCGTACCGATGTTCCTTCTGGACGGCATCGCAGGCTTCCTGTTCCGGCCGATGGCGCTGGCGGTGATCTTTGCCATGGTGTCTTCGTTCGTGCTGTCGCGAACGTTGGTGCCGACACTGGCGATGTACCTGCTGAAGCCGCATCACGTGGAAACGGGCCCGGGGGACCACCCCGAGGACGCCTACCTCAATCATCACGAGGGTGACCAGCCGGCCAGGCGCAAGCGCAGCGCGTTGCTCACTTCCATGGTGACGTTCCAGCAGCGCTTCGAGCATCGCTTTGCCCAGGTGCGCGATGCCTATCACGCCACGCTGGCGGTGGCGCTTGCCAACCGCAAGCGCTTCATCGTGGGCTTCATGGTGTTCGTGCTTGCCTCGTTCGCGCTGGTGCCGTTCCTTGGCCGCGACTTCTTCCCGGATGTCGATGCCGGCGCGATTGCCTTGCACGTGCGTGCGCCGATGGGCACGCGTGTGGAAGAGACAGCCGCCGAGTTCGACCGCATCGAAAACGCCATCCGCAAAGTGGTGCCACCCGATCAGCTGGAGACGGTGACCGACAACATCGGCCTGCCGTTGTCCGGCGTGAACATGGTCTACAACTCCAGCGGCACCATTGGCCCACAGGACGGCGACATCCAGGTGGAACTGAAGGAAGGCCACGCCCCCACCGCCGACTTCGTGCGCGAACTGCGCGCCCGCCTGCCCCGCGAATTCCCCGGCACGCAATTCGCCTTCCTGCCGGCGGACATGAGCTCGCAGATCCTCAACTTCGGCTCGCCCGCGCCGCTGGACGTGTCCATTGCCGGTCGTGACCTGAAGGCCAACGAGGCCTATGCCACCGAGATCATGAAGCGTCTACGCGAAGTACCCGGCATCGCCGACGTTCGACTGCAGCAAAGCACCAGTTACCCGCAGCTCAACGTGACGGTGAACCGCACGCGCGCCGACATGCTCGGTGTCACCGAACGCGACGTCACCAACACCATGGTGGCGTCCCTCGCCGGCAGCTCGCAGGTCGCACCCACGTTCTGGCTCAACCCGAAGAACGGCGTGTCCTATCCCATCGTCGCGGCCACGCCGCAATACAAGATGGACAGCATGTCCGACATCGCCGGCCTGCCGGTAACGCCGTCCAGCAAGGGCGCCAGCCAGGTGCTGGGTGGCCTGGCCACGTTCACGCGCGTGCCCAGCGCCGCCGTGGTGTCGCACTACAACATCATGCCGTCGTTCGATATCTATGCATCGGTGCAGGATCGCGACCTCGGCGCGGTGTCCGGCGACGTGCAGAAAGTGCTCGACCAGTTCGCATCATCGCGTCCCAAGGGCACGCTGGTGAGCCTGCACGGCCAGGTGAACACAATGAACGAGGCGTTCGGCGGCCTGATCTTTGGCCTCGTCGGCGCCATCGTGCTGATCTACCTGCTGATCGTGGTGAACTTCCAGTCGTGGCTGGACCCGTTCGTGATCATCACCGCCCTGCCCGCCGCGCTCGCCGGCATTGTGTGGATGCTGTTCCTGTCGCACACCACGCTGTCGGTACCCGCGTTGACCGGCGCGATCATGTGCATGGGCGTGGCCACCGCCAACTCCATCCTCGTCGTCAGCTTCTGCCGCGAGCGTCTTGCCGAACACGGTGACGCGTTGAAGGCCGCACTGGAAGCCGGCTTCACCCGCTTCCGCCCGGTCTGCATGACGGCGCTGGCCATGATCATCGGCATGTTGCCGATGGCACTGACGCACGAACAGAACTCGCCACTGGGTCGCGCCGTCATCGGCGGCCTGTTGTTCGCCACCTTTGCCACCCTGCTCTTCGTGCCGGTGATTTTCAGCATCGTGCACGGTCGTGAGCAGGCACAGCCGCAATCCGATTCCGCTCTGGGAGAACCCGTCCATGTCGCATGACGCCACCATCGCCACGCCCACGCGAACGCCGAAGTTGGGACGCGCGGTGCGCATTGGGCTGGCTGTTGCCGTACTCGCCACCATCGCTGGCATTTCCGTGCGTGCCTACGACTACCACCGCGTGACCCAGTGGACCGACGCGCAGGTCACCCCCACCGTGCAGGTGGTGACGCCCGAAGGCAGCGGCGGCCTGCACGCCATGACGTTGCCTGGCCATCTGGATGCCTGGATCAGCGCACCCATCCATGCGCGCGTCAGCGGCTACCTGAAGACCTGGAGCCGCGATATCGGCAGCCAGGTCACAGCCGGCCAGTCGCTGGCGGAAATCGATACACCCGAACTCGATCAGCAGTTCGAACAGGCCAAGGCCAACCTCGCCCGCGCGCAGGCCAACGCACGACTGGCCGCACTCACGGACAAGCGCTGGAAAAACCTGCTTACGTCCAACTCGGTTTCCAAGCAGGAAGCGGACGAAAAGGCCGGCGAAGCCGAAGCCGCACAGGCCAACGTACTGGGCGCACAGGCCGACGTGGATCGCATCGCCGCCATGGAAGCGTTCAAGCACATCACCGCGCCATTTGCTGGCACGGTGACGGCACGCAATACCGACATCGGCGACCTGATCAGCGCGAGCAGCGAAAGCGCGCCAGCGCTGTTCACCGTATCCGACACCACGCGCATGCGCCTGTATGTGGAAGTGCCGCAGGGTTACGCCGATGCCATCCACCCCGACATGACGGTGCAACTAGATGTGCCCGATCATCCGGGTGAGCAGTTCACCGGCCATCTCATCGGCAACTCCGGCGCGGTGAACCAGGCCTCCGGTTCGCTGCTCACGCAGTTCGAAGTGGACAACCCGAAGGGTGAACTGCTTCCCGGCGCCTATGCCGAAGTGCACATTCCCATGACCGGCAACAGCCACACGCTGACCGTACCCGCCACCACGCTGATCTTCCGCGCGCAGGGGCCGCAGGTCGCCGTGGTCGGGGCCGACAACAAGGTCGTGCTGCGCGATGTGCATATCGCGATGGACCTGGGCGATCGCCTGCGCATCGACAAGGGACTGCAACCCGGTGATCGCGTCATCAATCACCCGGCCGACTCGCTCGCGCAAGGCGATGCCGTGCAGATAGCGAAAGCCGCCGACGACGGCGCTGCGAAGGCGGAGTGATCGCCATGACTTGCAACCTTTCCCTGCTGCGTCGTGTTCTGCCGTTGGCACTCGTGGCGCTGCTTCCTGCGTGTTCACTCGCTCCTGCCTACAAAAAACCGGACGTTGGCCCCGTTCCCGACAGTTACGCGGGACAGACGGCGGACGGCCTCTGGTCGCCGGCGCATCCCACGGATACCGCGTCGCGCGGCCCGTGGTGGTCGGTGTACGCCAATCCGAAACTCGATCAGCTGGAACAGCAGCTCGATACGTCCAATCCGAGTCTTGCCGTTGCCCTTGCGCGCTACGACGCCGCACGCGCATTGCTGGGCGAGGCGCGCTCGGATCTTTATCCCACGCTCGGTGTCGATGCGTCCGATTCGCGCAATCGCCAGTCGAACAACCGACCGTTGCGCGGCAGCGGCCAGCCGAATGAATACAGCGCGGAAACCTTTGGCTTCGGCCTGGGCTACGAACTGGATCTTTGGGGACGCGTGCGCAACGAAGTCGCTGCGGGCAACGCCAACGCCACGGCCGCGGAAGCTGATCTGGCATCGGTGAAGCTCAGCCTGGAAGCGCAGCTGGCCGATCTCTATATCCGCCTGCGCGGCTACGACGTGCAGGAACGCATCCTCCAGGACACGCTGAATGCCTACCAGCAAGGCCTGGACATGACGCAGCGCCGCTTCGAGGGCGGCATTGCTTCAGGCCTCGATGTCAGCCGCGCCAAAGCGCAGCTGTCGGATGCGCAGGCGCAGGTATCCGAGGTGGTGGCGCAACGCGCGTTGACCGAACACGCCATGGCCACGTTGGTGGGTGAATCGGCATCGCGCTTCTCGCTGCCACCCGACAACTCGCCAATGAACGTACCGGCCATACCACTGGGCGTGCCATCGCAACTGCTGGAACGCCGTCCCGACATCGCGTCCGCCGAGCGACACGTGTTTGCTGCCAACGCTGAAATCGGCGTGGCACGCGCAGCGTTCTTTCCCCGGTTGAGCCTGTCGGCCGCGCTGGGCTTCCAGGACACCGGCATGGGCAACCTGCTCAGCACGGGCAACCGCTACTGGGCGCTGGGCCCCGACCTGGCGATGACACTGTTCGATGGCGGAAGGCGGCGCTCGAAAGTACAGGCTGCGCAGGCCAATCTCGACGCGTCAGCCGGCATGTACAAAGGTGTGGTGCTCAATGCGTTCCAGCAAGTGGAAGACAACCTCACGCTGTTGCAGCAGCTCGGCAAGGAAGCGCATCAGCAGGACGACGCGGCAAGCGCAGCCCACGATTCACAGACCATCGCCACCAACCGCTACCGCGAGGGCGCGGTGAACTATCTCGACGTGGTGAGTGCGCAAACCGCTGCACTGCAGGCAGAACGAAGCGCCGAACAAGTACGCACGCGGCGACTGCAGGCCAGTGTGGATCTGATCCGCGCGCTGGGCGGCGGATGGGATTCAGCTCAGCTGTCGGCCACCACCCATGCGGTGACCGACAGCGTGACCCAGGCCCGCTGACGCGACGTTACCTACGTCGTTGCGTCCGCCTGGGGACCCAAGGAGCCTCTCATGAGGAGAGGGAGGGGAGGCACAAGAGGCTCCTTTATCGCGGGCGGCATCACGCCGCGCGCCGCACGCCTTCCACGCGCTGGTTGAGTTGTTGCCAGTCCACAACAAGCTCACAACCGCGCGCTGAGGCGTTGCGACCCCATTCGCGCAGCAATTCCAGACACGCCTGGTCGACGTGGTGAAGACGATCCACTTCCAGCTGCAGTCGCGTATTCGGCGGCACGCGTTCCAGCGTACGGGCCACGGAAGGCACGCGCAGGAACGTGGCGGAGCCTTCCAGTCGCAGCGAGGCCGTGCCCGGTTCGTCGTGGTGATCCAACGCCACCTTGAGGCGCGAGGAACGCAACGCCAGGCGGAACAGCGACAGCGCGAAACCGATCAGCACGCCTGCCAGCAGATCCGTCGCGACAATGGCCACGGTGGTGCCCACGTAGATCCACGCGGTGCCCTTGCCGTATTCGGCCAACGACTTCACCTGCTTGAAGTTCACCATCTTGACGCCGGTGAACACCAGGATGCCGGCGAGACACGCCACGGGCGTCATGCGCATCAGCCACGGCAGCAGCGACGCAAACACCAGCAACAGGCCGCCGTGCATGATGGTCGCCATGCGCGTGGCGGAACCCGCCTGCACGTTGGCCGCACTGCGCACGATCACGCCCGTCATCGGCAACGCACCCAGCAAACCACAGAGGGTGTTGCCGATACCTTGCGCGGTGAGCTCGCGATCGTAGTTGGTGCGCGCGCCGTCGTGCATGCGATCCACCGCAGCGGCGGACAACAGCGTTTCCGCACTGGCGATGAAGGCGAACGTGAGCGCGGCGATCATCAGCGACGGCTCAAGCAAGCCGGCCATGTTGCCGAAGCTCGGCAGCGACACGGCGGACAACAGGTTCGCCGGCACATCCACCGTTTTCACCGACAAGCCGCCGAACTGCACGATGGCCGTCAACGACACCACGGCGAGCAATGCACCCGGCACGAAGCGCAGTTTCGCCGGGCGAAGTTTTTCCCAGCCCAGCATGATCGCGATGGTGGCCACGCCAACACCCAACGCCGTCATGCTGCCGGAATCGCCCTGCACTGCATCGATCACGGCACCCGGAAGCGCAGCGAAGTTTTCCAGACCTCGCGCCTTGGGCAACGCGTCCATCAACACGTGCAACTGCGACGCCACGATCAGCACGCCAATGCCCGACAGCATGCCCGCGACCACGGCCGGCGAACACATGCGGAACCACACACCCACGCGGCACAGGCCCGCGGCGATCTGGATAAGGCCGGCCAGCAACACCACCGGACCCAATGCCATCACGCCGTGCTCGCGAACAAGCTCGAACACGAGCACGGCAAGACCTGCCGCGGGACCACTGACCTGCAATGGCGAACCCGCGACCATGCCCACCACGATGCCACCCACGATGCCCGTGATCAGGCCCGCTGCCGGCGGCATGCCGGAAGCGATGGCGATGCCCATGCACAAGGGCAACGCCACCAGGAACACCACGATGGAACCGAGCAGGTCGCGTCCGAACAATCCCTGCTTGAAATAGTTGCTCATCACGACGGCAATCCTCAGGCAGCCGTCGCCGTGGGAGCCGCGAAACGCGCGTGCGGCGTGGCTTCGGGCACGTCGAACTTGCCGGGCTCGATCTGCACGAAACGACCCTGCTGTGCGTCGAACGCCTTCAATTCGGCGTGGCCGATGTCATACACCCAGCCGTGGATGCGCAACTCGCCAGCTGCCATGGCCGCGGCCACCGCAGGCAAGGTGCGCAGATGCTCAAGCTGGCCGACCACGTTCTCTTCGGTGAGATGGCGCAAGCCTTCATCGCCCAGCAGGTTGGGACGGTTCTGCGCCACCACGTAGCGCGCCACATCGGCGTGCATCATCCACGCGGCGACGGACGGCATGTCCTTCACCCGCTCGGGATATTGCAGCGCTTTCATCGCACCGCAATCGGAATGGCCGCAGATCACGATGTGCTTCACCTTGAGCACCTTCACCGCGTACTCGATGGCGGCCACCACGCCGCTCACGTGCTGCGCATACGGTGGAACGATGTTGCCGATGTTGCGATACACGAACAGCTCACCCGGCTGCGCGGAGAACATCAGTTCCGGCATCACACGCGAATCGGCGCAGGTAATGAACATGGTGTGGGGACTCTGACCCGACGCGAGCTGGCGAAACACTTCGCGCTGCGCGGGGAAAACATCGTTGCGGAACTGCTCGAAACCTTCGATCAAACGCTTCATGCGAATACTCCAGATGGAAAAGAGGTATCGACGCCCACGGCGCAACGCGCGCCGGGCAAAGGGCGTCAGGAAAAGTTCGAATGCATGGCCCCGATGGCGCATGCGCACGCAAGCACGTGCCGCAGGCGCGGTATCAGTGTTGTATCGGGACCATGGGCTGCGTCATGCCTTCAAAAGCACGCGCAGGGGGAAGGCGCGCCGCTAAAGCGGCCAGCGCATCAAACGGCTTCGGGCGGGCGCAACAGCCGTGCGGGGTCGTGCAGGCCCACGTCGTACGTCACGGACGCAGGCGCCTGGTTGGGCATGGGCGCCCACAGGAAAGCCACATCGAACGGGTGGAGGATGTCGTCCATGCCGCCGTTGGTGGAGTTGTCTTCGAAGGATGGCGAACCGACGTCATCGGCGTTTACATCGGCGACGTCATCGACCAGCACCATCGTTGCCACCGCCTTGCCATCCGCCGATGCGGACGACACCTGCACCGGGCGCACGGGCGTGCCGACCAGCAGAAGCAGGCCGAACATGCACGCCAGGAACTTGGCGAAGTGGGAACGAAGAAGACGCGAAGTCATGAGATCGAAGGTATCGGAAAGCACATGACAGCCGCAAGAGTTTGCGAGAAATCAATCGGGCATCTTCAGAAAAGTGCTGGCGAATATTCATGTTTGCGGCGTCGGTATGACACGCGATGTTTTGTAAGCACAAAAGAAAACGGCGAGCCGAAGCTCGCCGTTTGTCCGTCCATGGGTGGAACTCCGTTGCGATAGCCGTACCGCCGATCCGATTAGAACGGGTAGTAGCGGAAGGAGGTGAAGAACATGTTCTCGGTGGCCTTCGGCGAGGAAATGCCGTTGGCGACCGGGCCGCTCACGCCATTGATGAAGCCCTGGCCAGCGAACGCTTCCTTCTGCGTGTAGGAGTACTGCGCGCCGAACTGCATCTTGCCGAACTTGCCCTGGTAGAACTTCCACCAGAAGCCCGCCGTGCCCTGCCAGATCTCGCGGGCGTTGCCCACGCAGTTGGCGCCGCCAGCGATGTCGCACTGGCTGTTGTTGTAGGCCGGGTTGCCGTAGCCGAGCTGCACCACGCCGCCGTTGTAAGCGGTGAAGTCCTTCTTGCTGGCCTGCTCACGACCACCGAACAGATAGAAGTCCAGATCCGGGTTGGCGTGCAGGGTCAGGCCCGACAGGATCATGTTTTCCTTGATCGGGGCGATGTTGCCGTTCGGGCTGAACGTCACGTCCGAAAGCTGGGCGCTGCCGTAACGGCCGATGCCCTTGCCGTCCATGCCGGACAACTGGAAGTCGAGGGTCTTCTCGATGAGCGGCAGCACCATGCCAGCACCCCAACCGCCGCCCCACGTATCGTGGTTCGAGTACGAACCATTGATGGCGTAGCGGTTGTAGAACGAGCGAGCCAGACCGAACACTTCGTAGTGACCGTAACCCGGGTCAGCCGCGAACTTCACGATCACGTCCGGGATGTGGTTCAGCGACAGCGTGTTGGCCGAGTCGTAACCCGAGCCAGCAGCGATGTTGTAGGCGGTCTGCTGGACCGGAGCCTTCGACTGGTTCGGGCTGCTGTAGAACGTGGTCTGCGGGTTCTCGAGCGAGATACCCAGCCAGTAGGTCTTGTCCCAATCCTTGACCAGGCGGACCTGTGCCTGACGCGCCCAGGTGAAGCCCGGGATGTACTGTGCGTCGATCTGCGGCGGGGTCAGCTCGGTGCGCGGCGTGATGCCCTTGCTGTTCATCGTCAGCAGCGACCAGTTCTGGCCGGCCAGCAGGTGCAGGCCCGAGTTGTCCCAGTCAGCCGTCATGTAGACGTTGCGCATACGCGGGTTGAACGAGTTGGATTCGTTCTGGTTGGCGGTCTGCGCGCCACCCAGGAAGTCCATTTCAACGTAACCGGCGAGGTGCGTGTTCGGATCCACGTCACCCTGCACGAGGGCCGACAGGCGGCTCTGGCGAGCCGACATGCGGAACTCGTTCATGTGAGCGGTCTGCACGTTCTTGTACGGGATCGCGCTGTAGTTGGAGGCGATGTCCGCGCCTTCCTGGTTCGAGCGGTAGATCGATTCGGCAGCGAGGAAGCCGCCGAGCGTGATGTTCACGCCCTTGTAGGCCAGCTTGTCGGCCGACTTCTTCAGCTGCGCATCGGTGGCAGCCGTCTGCTTCTGCACCTGTTCCACGGCCTGGCCGGTGGAAACGTTGATGTCAGACTGAGCGTCCGTGCGCTGCTCGAGTTCGACGACCTTCGCCTGCAGGGCCTGCAACTGGGCCTTCAGCGCTTCGATTTCAGCAGCCTGGGTGGACTGCGAGGTGGTCTTCGAGCTCGACGCCCCGGCCGGGTCGGCCATGACGTGGAAGCTGGTAACGCCCAAACCGGCAGCAACGGCCACCGCGAGCAACTTGGAACGCATGGAATATCTCCGCATGTAGGTAAGAATCACCTGGACCGCCCCCTTTGATCCCTCGATCTCCGGCCGTCCAAGCACGATCGGAGCGCAGGATGGGCTTCGGGCTTTACCGTTACATGGACGTTATGTGACAGAACGAAGACATGCGTTCGCACGCGTACGGACTCAGCGCCAGCGGTGCGCCAGCCGGGCCGGTTGCCCTGGCTGATATGCTTGGACGATGGACAAGCTCAACAACAGCATGGCCGGCCGTATGGCCGAGCGATTCCGCGGCTTCCTGCCTGTCATCGTGGACGTCGAAACCGGTGGCTTCGATTCGGAGCGCGACGCGCTGCTGGAAATCGCCGCCGTCGTGCTGCGCATGACACCCGAGGGCTATCTGCAGCCCATGCCGGCCGTGGCCGCGCACGTGCACCCCTTTCCTGGCGCCAATATCGACCCTCGCGCCCTGGAGATCACCGGCATTGATCCGGACAACCCCTTGCGTGGCGCGCTTGATGAGCGCGTGGCGCTGGACCATGTGTTCAAGCCCATCCGCGACGCCATGCGCGACATGGATTGCCAGCGCGCCATCCTGGTGGGGCACAACGCGGCGTTCGACCTGGGCTTTCTCAATGCGGCCGTGCGTCGCGTGGGCCACAAGCGCAATCCGTTCCATCCTTTCAGCTGCTTTGATACCGCCACGCTCAGCGGCCTGGCCTACGGCCAGACCGTGCTGAGCAAGTCCGTGCAGGCCGCGGGCATTGCCTTTGATACGCGCGAGGCGCACTCCGCCATCTATGACGCGGAACGCACGGCGGAGTTGTTCTGCACCATCATCAACCGCTGGCGTCGACTCGAGGAGTTCGAGCGGGACCAGATTGGGGTGGAGTCGCTTTAAGGGATGTTGTTTGGGTATGGGCGCCAAGGCCCACCACCTACCCCTCACTACCCATACCTCCTCACCGTCATTCCGGCGAAGGCCGGAATCCAGTGCCTTTTGCACTGTTGTTGCCCTGCTCTATTAATAATCCAAAAAAGCAAAGGCACTGGATTCCGGCCTTCGCCGGAATGACGTTGAGGGATAAATGACGGTGAGGGGTGTGGGGCCGGCGACGGTGAGGGTTGGCGACGGTGACGGGCTGGCGTCAATGGGGGCCAGCGACCATGCAAAGGCCGTCGGGCGCTTCCTTTGACGCTCATCCAGGCCCCGCCTCGAAGACCCAGGGCCCTCTTCACCTTTCACCAACCCTCTATGCGTCAATGATTTATGACAGCCCCTCACCGCCTGTCATATCCCTGAAACATTGAGCTCATTTCATTGCAACACGGCGCGCATGAAATAACGGCGGGCGGGAATCCCCCGAAACCCTTATCGCTAAGGAGCAACCGTGTTGATCTCAACCAAATCCATGACTCGTATCGGCACGGCTGCCGTGTTCGCGACGGCTTCGCTGTTCGCCATGGCCGCCCAGGCCACGGACATCACCGGCGCTGGCTCCAGCTTCGTCTATCCGGTGCTCTCCAAGTGGTCCGCCGGCTACGCCGAAAAGACTGGCAACAAGCTCAACTATCAGTCCGTCGGCTCGGGCGCCGGCGTGGCACAGATCAAGGAAGGCACCATCGATTTCGGCGCCACCGACGCTCCGGTGAAGGCTGAAGACCTGGCGCAGTTCGGCCTGGGCCAGTTCCCGGTCGTCGTCGGCGGCATCGTGCCGGTGGTGAACATCCCGGGCGTGGAAGCGGGCCAGGTGAAGCTGGACGGCGCCACCCTCGCCGACATCTTCCTCGGCAAGATCACCATGTGGAACGATCCGCGCATCGCTTCGCAGAACGCTGGCGTGAACCTGCCGGCCAAGAAGATCACTGTCGTGCATCGCTCGGACGGTTCGGGTACCTCGTTCAACTTCACCAACTACCTGTCCAAGGTCAGCCCGGATTGGGCCGCCAAGGTCAAGTTCGGCACGGCCGTCGAGTGGCCGACCGGCGTGGGTGGCAAGGGCAACGAAGGCGTCTCGCAGTACGTGAAGCAGATCGTCGGTTCGATCGGCTACGTCGAATACGCCTATGCCGTGAAGAACAAGATCAGCTGGGTGGACCTGAAGAACGCCGCTGGCCAGGTCGTCGCTCCGAGCGCCGAAGCCTTCGCCGCTGCCGCCGCGACCGCCGACTGGGCGAGCGCCAAGGACTTCAACGTGATCATGACCAACGCCTCCGGTGCGCAGGCATGGCCGATCACGGCGACCACCTGGGTGGTGATGTACAAGAAGCCGAAGAACGCCGAGCACACCAAGGTGGCCTTCGAGTTCTTCAAGTGGGCGCTCGAGAACGGCCAGAAGGACGCCGCCTCGCTCGACTACGTCGCCCTGCCGGACACGCTGGTCAAGAAGATCGAAGCCTACTGGGCTTCGGAGTACAAGCACTGAGGAGCCGCGTCTCGTCGGTCACGCTACGGCAACCGACAGCGCTTAACCTGATGGCTTGACTGCACGACAACGGCCGCCCGATTAACCTCGGGCGGCCTGTTGCTGAAAGGCGCCCGGAAGCGCCGTCCATCCCCAGACGGCTGCGCCGCTCTGATCTGAATGCCGAGGAATCCTCCGCACATGCAAGCGAATGTAGGCGCCGTTGACGCCACCGTGCCCCAACAGGAAGCGCGCGCCCGCCGCGACGCTCGGCACGACCGCCTGTTCAGTTGGCTGCTCAAGGGCTGTGCCCTGCTGGTGCTGGCCTGTCTCCTCGGTGCCGCGGGAGCCACCCTGTGGGGTGGCCGCCATGCGTTTGGCACCTTCGGCTGGCACTTCCTGGTCAGCGACGCGTGGGATCCGGGTTCGGACACCTACGGCGCCCTGGTGCCGGTGTACGGCACGCTGATGACCTCGTTCATCGCGCTCGTCATTGCCGTGCCGATCAGCTTCGGCATCGCGCTGTATCTTTCCGAAGTGGCGCCGCCGTGGCTGCGCACGCCGGTGGCCTCGGCCATCGAACTGCTGGCCGGCATCCCTTCGATCATCTACGGCATGTGGGGCCTTTTCATCTTTGCGCCCTTCTTCGCCGACCACATCAAGCCGTGGCTGACCAACTACCTGGGCAACAAGCCCGACGACGGCAAGCTGTCGTGGGTGGCCCAGCACACGTTCCTCGGCAAGCTGTTCGGCAGTGACTATCCGTTCGGCGCCAGCATCCTGACGGCGGGTATCGTGCTCGCGGTGATGATCATCCCGTTCATTTCCTCGGTGATGCGCGAAGTGTTCCAGACGGTGCCTTCGCGCCTGAAGGAATCGGCGTATGCGCTGGGTTCCAGCACGTGGGAAGTCTCCTGGGACATCGTGCTGCCGTACACGCGCTCGGCGGTGATCGGCGGCATCTTCCTCGGCCTTGGCCGCGCACTGGGTGAAACGATGGCGGTGACTTTCGTGCTCGGCAACGCCATGCAGCTGTCGGCATCCATTCTCGATCCGGGCGCATCGATTGCGTCCACCATCGCCAACCAGTTCAGTGAAGCGGCGGGCCTGCAGAAGTCCTCGCTGATGGCCCTGGCCTTCCTGCTGTTCGTGGTGACCTTCATCGTGCTGTTGATTGCCCGCTGGATGCTGCGCCAGCTCGCCCACAAGGAGGGTCGCTGATGGCCGGCAACTCGATGCTGTACTCCAAGCGCCGCATCAAGAACATCATTGCTCTTTCGTTGAGCGTGGTCGCGACCCTGATCGGCCTGGTCTTCCTCGCGTGGATCCTGTGGGAAACGCTGCAGCAAGGTATCGCTGCACTGAAACCGCAGCTCTTCATCAAGATCACCGCCTACGGTGAAGACGGCGGCCTGGCTAACGCCATGGTCGGCAGCTTCATCATCAATCTGATCGGCATCCTGATCGCCACGCCCATCGGCGTGCTGGCGGGTACCTGGCTGGCCGAATACGCGAACGGTACCAAGCTCGGCGAATCGATCCGCTTCCTCAACGACATCCTGCTGTCGGCGCCGTCGATCGTGCTGGGCCTGTTCGTCTACACCATCATCGTGTTGCCGAGCACGTCGCTTACCAATGGCTCCACCACGTTCTCCGGCTGGGCTGGCGGCGTGGCGCTGGCCTTGATCGCCCTGCCCGTCATCGTGCGCACCTCGGACGAAATGCTGCGCCTGGTGCCTTCCACGCTGCGCGAAGCCTCGCTGTCGCTGGGCATTCCGCAGTGGAAGCTGACCACGCAGATCCTGATCCGCGCCGCACGCTCGGGCATCATCACCGGTGTGCTGCTGGCGCTGGCTCGCATCAGCGGCGAAACCGCACCGCTGCTGTTCACTGCGTTCGGCAACAACTACATGACGTTCAATCCGTCGGACAAGATGTCCAGCCTGCCGCAAATGATTTACCAGTACGCCAACGATCCGGGCGAAGGCCTGCACGCCATCGCGTGGGCCGGTGCCTTCGTGCTTACCATGTTCGTGCTGTTGCTGAGCCTTGCTTCCCGTCTGGTCCTTTCACGCTCCAAGGTGTCCCATGACTGAGTCCGCCGCCGCCGGCATCCATCCGCAGTCCGCGGCCACGCATGCCCCCATCGCGCCCACCAAGCTGACGGTGCGCGACCTGCACTTCTACTACAACGGGTTCCATGCGCTGAAAGGCATCAACATGGACATCCCGGAGAAGAAAGTGACGGCCATCATTGGCCCGTCCGGCTGCGGCAAGTCCACGCTGCTGCGCATCTTCAACCGCATCTATGCGATCTACCCGAAGCTGGAGGCCAAGGGCGAGATCGTGCTGGACGGCGAGAACATCCTGGACTCGCGCTATTCCATGAACCGCCTGCGCAGCAAGGTCGGCATGGTGTTCCAGAAGCCGGTGCCGTTCCCGATGACCATCTTCGAGAACGTCGCCTACGGCATCCGTCACCACGAAAAGCTCTCGCGTGCCGACATGGACATCCGCGTCGAACAGGCGCTGCGCAGCGCCGCGCTGTGGGATGAGGTGAAGGACAAGCTCAAGCAGAGCGCGCTGGGCCTCTCCGGCGGTCAGCAGCAGCGTCTTTGCATCGCGCGTGGCATCGCGTTGAAGCCCGAAGTGCTGCTGCTCGACGAACCGACGTCGGCACTCGATCCGATCGCCACCGGCCGTATCGAACAGCTGGTGGAAGAGCTCAAGAGCGAATACACCATCGTCATCGTCACCCACAACATGCAGCAGGCGGCCCGTTGCTCGGACCTCACCGCCTTCATGTACCTGGGCGAGCTGATCGAATTCGACCGCACCGAACAGATCTTCACCAAGCCGGGCAAGAAGCAGACCGAGGATTACATCACCGGTCGCTTCGGTTAATCGTTATGCTCCCTCTCCCCTCCGGGGAGAGGGCCGGGGTGAGGGGCCACGCCGCCCCTCCCTCCCAAACGGACTCAAAAGAGAATCCCCCATGAGCGGCAGCAGCAAAGAACACATCATCAAGAGCTACGACGACGAGCTGACCCGCCTCACCGGCGAAATCGTCCGCATGGGCGAGCTCGCGGTAAGCCAGCTGGAAGCAGCCATCGACGTGATCGACCGCCGTGACGAGCGCGCCGCGCAGCACGTGGTCAACAACGACGACGCCATCGACCTGCTGGAACAGGAAATCAGCCACGACGTGGTGCGCCTGCTCGCCCTGCGCGCGCCCATTGCCGGCGACCTGCGCAATGTGTTCGCCGCGCTGCGCATTGCCGCCGACATCGAACGCATCGGCGACTACGCCGCCAACGTGGCCAAGCGCTCCATTCCGCTGTCCATGGTGGCTCCGGTCGCGCCGACCAGCGGCCTGGGCTACCTGGCCGAACTCGCTGCCAAGGAAGTGCGCGACGTGCTGATGGCCTATCGCGACCGCGACGCCGAGCGCGCCTACCAGGTGTGGAAGGACGACGCGGAACTGGACGAAGCCTATACCGGCTACTTCCGCCAGTTGCTTACGTACATGATGGAAGATCCGCGCAACATCACGCCGTGCACGCACCTGCTGTTCATGGCGAAGAACATCGAGCGCATCGGCGACCACGCCACCAACATCGCCGAAAGCATCTGGTATCAGGTGAATGGCGAACCGTTGACGGCACAGCGTGCCAAGCGTGATTTCACGTCGAACCCAGAGCTGACGAAGCTGGGCATCAAGCCCGAGTAAGGCAACACAGCTACTCCTGTGGGAGCGCACCCTGTGCGCGACTGGCGGCATGAGACGCCCCAGTCGCGCACAGGGTGCGCTCCCACAGTGTTTTTGGACATTGGCGGTGCTCACCGCGTGTGAGCCTCAATCCCACCCAAGCAATCTTCCGCCTCAGCTTTCTTAGCTGGACGACAGGACAAGAAATGGCTAGCGCAGCGGCTCACGTCCTGCGGAAACAGCCACATCCCCTCACCGTCATTCCCGCGAAAGCGGGAATCCAGTGACTTTAAGCCTTGAAGAGCGAAGGCGCTGGATTCCCGCTTTCGCGGGAATGACGGTGAGGAGTATTTCGATGCGAGGAACGTGTGGGAGCCCTCGCCCCTGGAACGGCGTTAGTGCGCGCCACCGGTGAGCTTCAGCCCCACCATGCCCAGCACCACCAGCCCCACGCAGGCCAGCCGCAACGGCGAGGCCGAATCGCCGAACAGCACGATGCCGAGAATCACGGCACCCACGGCGCCGATGCCCGTCCAGATCGCATAAGCCGTACCGATCGGCAATGTTTTCACTGCCATCGCCAGCAACACGATGCTCGCGATCATGGCCGAACCCGTGATCACGCTGGGCCACAGTCGCGAGAAACCTTCGGTGTACTTGAGCCCGATGGCCCAAACCACTTCGAGCAAACCGGCGACGAGAAGATAAATCCAGGGCATGACGCACTCCTCTGGATGAAGAGCAGGGTCGTCCCCGCAAGAAACACATGCATGCGGGGCCGTCCCCGCAGACCGGCCCCATTGCAGGGCCAGTCACACCATTCTACGGATGCCGCCTGAACGACCTGTCAGGACGTGATCTTGCTGCCCAGCTCCCGCGCTTCGCGGCGCGCACGCGCCGAATGCACGATGCCGTACACGCCAATGACGATCCATGCCACCTGCATGAAGAACGCCGGCCAGTTCATCGCCACGCCAAACACCAGCGACAACACCACGCCCAGCGCGCCCAGCACATTCATCAGCTGATACAGCAGTCCGTTGCCGTGCAGCTTGTGGGCCTGCAACAGCAGGAACGCCAGCAGTACCAGCACCACGCCGATATAGCCCGCCCAGTCATGCCATAGGAACGTCATCGCTTCTCACTCCTTTGCCGCAATGCCTCGAACAGCACGATGCCCGTCGCGACGGACACGTTCAGACTTTCCATGACGCCCGGCATCGGGATCTTGGCCACGAAATCGCAGGTTTCACGCGTCAGTCGACGCATGCCCTCGCCTTCGCTGCCCAGCACCAGGGCTACTGGTCCGCGCATGTCGATGGAGTAAAGCGAAGTGTCCGTATCGCCGGCCAGGCCGGTAATCCACACGCCCGCATCCTTCAGCGTGCGCAAGGCACGTGCGAGATTGGTTGCAGCAATCAGCGGCACGCGGTCCGCCCCGCCGGCCGACGCGCGACGCACCACCGGCGTCAGGCCCACGGCGCGGTCCTTGGGCACGATGACCATGGTGACCTTGGCTGCCGCCGAACTGCGCAGGCAGGCGCCAAGGTTGTGCGGATCGGTAACGCCATCGAGCACCAATACCAGCGCATCCTGGCCGGCCTCGTTGAGCAGGCGTTCGATGTCGTTTTCCGAACCCATCGGCGGCGCTTCATAGCGCGCGACCACGCCCTGATGCCTGGCTTCGCCGGACACGCGATCCAGTTGCTCGCGCGGGCGGTGGTGTACGGGAATGTTCAAGGCCTTGGCGCGCTCGGCCAGCTCATGCACGCGCGCATTGCGCTGGCCGTTTTCGACCAGCACTTCGCGCACGCGCGTGGCGTCGTTGCTCAGGGCGCCTTCAACCGGGTTGATCCCGACGATCCAACTGTCACTCATTTCTTGCCCTTGTTCTTTCCAGCTTTCTTGATCTTTGCGCCAGCAGCTTTGTCTGCCGCCTTCTTCTTGCCCTTGGCGACATCCTTCACCTTGGCCAGTGCGCCCTTCGCCGCCGCCTTGGCCTTGGAGAACGGACTGGCGACCATCGGCTTGTCCTGCGCTACCGCCTTGCGCCCCACGGGTGGCAGCGGCGGCAGGGACAGCGAGGGGGCAGCATTATCGCGCTCCGCAGGCCGTTCCGCTTGCCTGGTGCGTTCCTTGTTGCCCTTGGGCAGCGAGTAACGTTCGCCAGCGGCTGCGTAGTCGTAGCGCCGTTCGCTGCGCGGCGGGGTGAACCCCTCCTTGCGCGGCGACACCAGGCGGAAGTCGATCTTGCGGTCTTCCAGGCTCGCGCGAAGCACCTGGATGCGCACGTGATCGCCAAGGCGGAACTGCATGCCGCTGCGCTCGCCCTTCAACAGGTGGCGCACCGGGTCGAAGTGGTAGTAGTCGTTGGACAACTGGCTGATGTGCACCAGCCCCGACACCTTCGACTCGTTCAATTCAACGAACAGGCCGAAGGAAGTGACGCCGGTCACCGTGCCTTCGAATTCGCTGCCCACGTGCTTGGACATCCACGCGCACTTGAACCGCTCGTCCACGTCGCGCTCTGCCTCTTCCGCACGACGCTCGCGCTGCGAGCAATGCACCGCCATCGCGGCCATTTCGGTGGGCGTATAGCTATACGCCGATGGCTTGCCGCCACCGATGGCGTAGCGAATCGCGCGATGCACCAGCAGATCCGGATAGCGACGGATCGGCGAGGTGAAGTGCGCGTACGCTTCCAGCGCCAGACCGAAGTGGCCGCGATTGTCGGGCTGATAGGCCGCCATGCTCTGCGAACGCAGCAGCACCGACTGCACCAGCTCGCGTTCGGGCCGGTCGTGCACCAGGCGCAGGATGTCGGCGTAATCGCCGGGTGTCACTTCCTCCACCGGCGGCATGCGCAGCTTGAACTCGCGCAGGAACTGCTGGAGGTCTTCGTACTTCTCGGCCGGCGGCGGCTCGTGCGCGCGGAACAGGGCCGGAATCTTTTTCTTTTCCAGGAACAAGGCCGCCTGCACGTTGGCGGCAATCATGCATTCCTCGATCAGCTTGTGCGCATCGTTGCGTTCGGTGGCGCCTGCGGACTCCACTTCGCCACGCTGGTCGAGGCGGAACTTCACTTCCGGCGTCTCGAAATCGATGGCGCCGCGACGCTTGCGCTGCGCGGCCATCAACTTGTACAGGCCATGCAGGTGTTCCAGCTGCGGCAGCACGTCAGCCACCTGATGCCTGGCGTCGGGGTCGTTGAGACCAACGACCTGCCACACGAGGTCATACGTAAGGCGCGCATGCGAGCGCATCACGGCGTTGTAGAACTTGGAGCGCGTGACTTCGCCCTCCGCGTTCACCGTCATGTCGCACACCATGCACAAACGTTCGACCTTGGGGTTCAGCGAACAGATGCCGTTGGACAGCGTCTCCGGCAACATCGGTACCACGAAGCCCGGGAAATACGTCGACGTGCTGCGCTCGTACGCTTCCTTGTCCAGCGCCGAGCCGACCTTTACGTAGTGCGACACGTCAGCGATGGCGACCACCAGGCGATAACCGCCACCGCGCTTGGGTTCGGCATAGACCGCATCGTCGAAATCGCGCGCATCGGCGCCGTCGATGGTCACCAGCGGCAGCGAACGCAGGTCCACCCTGCCCTCGCGCTCGGCGGCCGTCACCTGCGGTTCCACCTGCG
The DNA here is from genome assembly GCF_003121485.1 of Dyella sp. C11. Classification (GTDB taxonomy): domain Bacteria; phylum Pseudomonadota; class Gammaproteobacteria; order Xanthomonadales; family Rhodanobacteraceae; genus Dyella. The sequence continues at coordinate 40,468 of NZ_QAVX01000006.1, forward strand.
CGGCGTCGCGCATCACCGCGGCCGGCCACTCATGCGGCAGGTCGTGGCTGGCAATGGCCATTTCCACCAGCAACGACGGCTGCAGGCGTTCGCCCAATACCGCGCGAATAGCGCCCATCGGGCCACGGTGCGCGGTCGGCGGATCGGTGATCTCGGCCACCACGATCTGGCCGGAACGGGCGTCCATGGTCTGGCCGGGCACGATCATCACGTCCTGGTGCACGCGGCGATCGTCCGGCGCCACCAGGGTGACGCCGTTCTCGATCACCACGCGACCCACCAGTCGCGGCGAACGGCGCTGCAGCACTTCGACAATCGCGCCCTGCTTGCGGCCGCGACGATCGATGCCGACCACGCTGGCAAGCACGCGATCGCCATGCAATACGGTGCGCATCTGCTGCGGCGAGAGATAGAGATCGTCGCCGCCGCCATCGGGGCGCAGGAAGCCGTATCCCTCGGCGTTGGCCAGCACCACGCCCTGGATCAGGTCCAGCTTGTTCGCCGGCGCATAGCCGCCTCGGCGCCCCAACAACAGCTGGCCGTCGCGCACCATCGCGCCCAGGCGCTTGCGCAGTGCATTGAGTTCGTATTCGTCGAACAGGGACAGCGACTCGGCGATGCGCGCCTCGGTGAGCAGTTCGCCGCGTTCTTCCAGCAGGGCGAGAATGGCCTCACGGCTGGGAATGGGTCGCTCATACCGCTGCGCCTCGCGCTCGGCATGCGGGTCGTCCACCGTGCCCACGGGTGCACGAGAGGGATCGACCGCCGATCGCTTAAGCCGGGCGTCGCCCTTCTTCGGCGGCTTGGGGCCCCGCTTGGCTTCCTGCTGATGGCGCGGTTCTTTTTTCTTGCTCACATCCTTGCCTTTTCTTGGTTTTATGGGGCATCCGGATCGGAGGAGACGAGATCCGGAATAAATTTTGTGAAGAATAGTTGACAACCTACCAACACATGCCTAATCTACGCGGCTCACGCAGACCACTTAGCGAAGCGTGACACCTGCCCAGGTGGCGGAATTGGTAGACGCACTAGTTTCAGGTACTAGCGGGTAAAACCGTGGAGGTTCGAGTCCTCTCCTGGGCACCAATTATAGAAGAAGCCCGCAGCGATGCGGGCTTTTTCGTTTCTGGCGTTTGCGCATTGGCGCGGCTTGCACCGCGCTGTTTTCATCCAGCAACGCGCAATGCATTGAGCCCGCCAGCCAACGAATACACCTGGGGCACGCCCTCGTCGCGTAACAGCCGCGCCGCATGGCCACTGCGACGCCCGCTGGCGCACACCAGCAACCAACGCCCTTCCTGTAGTTCGTCCGCCCGCTGCACCACTTGCGCGGAAGGCACGTGCATCGCTCCCGCGAGCGGCAGTGGATCGCAAGCCAGTTCTTCAGCCTCGCGTATGTCGATCAGCTGGAAGCCGGCAACCACCGCATCGTCCAGTCGATCGAAGACGAGGTCGATGTCGTCCTCGCCGCTGAGCCGATCAAGCGCGCGTCGCGCCACCTCGACGCAACCACCGTGCACCTCGCAGCCTTGCGTCGCGTCGATCGCCAGGTGCTGGACGGAAAGATCGATCAGGTTCACCAGCGACAACGCGCCCGCACGCGGCTGCGGCAAGCCAAGCAGATACTTCAGCGCTTCCGTGGCCTGCATGGCGCCCAGCACGCCGGGTACCGGCCCCAGCACGCCAGAAAGTGCACAGCTGCCCACGGATTCGGGCGACGGTTCCTGCGGCCACAGGCAACGCAGGCATGGCGTGCCCGGCCTGGCCGCCACGAACTGCATCTGCCCTTCGTATTGATAGATGCTGGCAAGGATGAGCGGCGTGCTGCTGAGCACGGACGCGTCGCTGCTGAGGTAACGGCTGCGCATGTCGTCCGTGCATTCGACCACCAGGTCGAACTGGCGAAACACGTCGACGGCATCGCGGGCAGTCAGCGGTTGCTTCCAGACCTGCACATTCACTGCCGGGTTGAGCGCGGCTACGCGACGCGCTGCAAGTTCGGCCTTGTATTCGCCGATGTCGCGTGCGTCGTACATGACCTGGCGATGCAGGTTGCTGGCGTCGAGCCGGTCGCCATCGACGATGCCGAGCGTGCCGATACCCGCACCGGCGAGATAGCTGATCACCGGGCAACCCAGGCCGCCGGCACCAATCACCAGCACACGCGAGGCCGCCAGTTTCGCCTGGCCTGCTTCGCCCACTTCGCGAAGGCGGATCTGTCTCGAATAGTCGGGCACGAACGGCGCGGCGTGATCGTGATGATGATGGTCGTGACCTTCGTGCTCGTGTTCGCGATACACATGCGTGCACGCCACCCAGTCCGATTCACCGGTGACGTAGTGTTCCTTCTTCCAGATCGGCAGGCGATGCTTGATCTCGTCGATGATGTATCGGCACGCGCGAAAGGCTTCGTCGCGGTGGGGCGCTGAAGCGCCGACCCACACCGCCATGTCGCCAATCTTCAGATCGCCGGTGCGGTGGACACAGCGCGCATCGCTCACGCCATAGCGCGCCATGGCCTCGGCAACAATGCGCTCGCCTTCCGCCACGGCGAGATCCGCATAGGCCTCGTAGGAAAGGCCATCCACTTCTTTCCCTTCGTTGCTGTTGCGCACCCAGCCTTCGAACGCGCAATACCCGCCACTTTGCGGATGACGGAGCTGATCGCGCTGACGTGCGATATCGACCTCAACGCTGGAAAGTTCGAAACGGCTCATCCGCCTGCCACCGGTGGAATGAAAACGATGGTGTCACCTTCGCGCAGTGGACGATCCCAGCTGCTGAATTCGGCATTCACGGCCACCTTCAACGCGTCGGCCACCAACGAGAAGCCGCGGCGGACGCGCAATTCATCGTAAAGACCGCGCAGCGACGTAGCATCAGTGGTCACCTGTTCACCATTGACGCCGGCCTGCTCACGCAATTGCGCGTAGTACTGAAGGTTCACCACGGTCATGCCATCGACTCCAGCCGTTGCTGCATCGCGTCCCGCTCCTCGGGTGTGTTGACGTTGTCCAGCGCATCTCCCGCCGCGGGCAACAGTTTCGCGTTCGATTGGATCAACGCCTTGCGCGGGCAATAGCTGCCATCGACGTACCTTTGGTGCAGCAGCGCATGGCTGGCCGGCTCCCAGATGGCGCAAAGCGGTTCGGGCAAGCCGTCGTGGTTGCTGGCGAAAGCCGTGGCGGTCGCCCGTGGATCGCGCGCGTCGATCAAGTGGTGAAGCGTGTCCCGGTCGAGCAAGGGCAGATCGCAGGCGATCACCAGCCATGCCGCATCGGGAAAACGATCCTGCGCCGAGAGAATGCCAGCGACGGGGCCGATGGCATCGTAGCTATCCACGATCTGCGGAAGACCGGCGCGCAGCGGGTCGGCGCTCTGGCTGTCGCGCACGGATACGAATGCGCGTTCGGTGACCGCTTCCAGCAAGCGCCATGCCCGCAGCAGCTGAGGCTCGCCGCGATAGGCCAGCGCCGCCTTGTCCTGCCGCATGCGTTGACTGGCACCGCCACTCAGCAACAATCCATACAAGGGAGCCACGGTGTTGCTCATGCGGCCTCCGTGGCATCGAAGTCGTGCTTGCCGCCCGACTTGGCGAGCAGGCGGATCTCGCCGATCACGATGTCGTGCGACATCGCCTTGCACATGTCGTAGATGGTGAGAGCCGCCACGCTGGCGCCGGTAAGCGCTTCCATTTCCACGCCGGTGCGTCCACTGCACGACACGGTGCAATCGATGAATGCGTCCACGCCTTCCATCCGAATGGCGATATCGCACTTGTCGATGGCCAGGGGATGGCAAAGCGGAATCAATTGCGACGTGGCCTTGGCGCCCATGACACCGGCAATGTGCGCCACCGTCAGCACGGCACCCTTGGGAGTGACATAGCCGGCTTCATGAAGACGTTGCGCAACGTCGACCGGAAACGTCACCCGGGCGCGTGCACGTGCCGTGCGGCGGGTTTCCGCCTTGGCGCCCACATCGACCATGCGTGGTTGCTGCTGGTCGTCGACGTGGGAAAGCTGGGTGGGGTGAGCGGTCACGAAAAACTCCGGAACGTCGGTCAAGGGGATTATCAGCCTGTGGCGGGCCTGGAGAATTAAGAAACCGTCTACGGCGCTGCCGCGGCCTGCCGGATTCAGCCACCGATGTAATGCATCTCGATCTTGCGTGGCGCCTTGCCATGGTGCTCGGCCCGTTCCTCGCTGTAGCGGTCGTGGCGTTTCAGCCAGACCTCGCGCAGGCGGCGGACCAGCATCTCGTCGCCGGCACCGTTGCGCAGCAAGGCACGCAGGTCGGTGCCCTGGGTGGCGAACAGGCAGGTATAAAGCATGCCTTCGGAGGACAGCCGCGCCCGCGTGCAGCCGCCGCAGAACGGCTGGCTGATGGACGAGATCATGCCGATTTCGCCGGCGCCGTCGTCGAAGCGGTATCGCGTGGCCACCTCGCCGGCGTATTTGGCGGGCAGCGCATGCAGCGGCCAGCGCGCATGGATGCGTTGCACCAGCTCGGCCGAAGGCACGACCGATTCGCGGTGCCAGTCGTTGCGATTGCCCACGTCCATGTATTCGATGAAGCGCACCACCGTGCCCGTGCCGCGAAAACGTTCGACCAGGTCGATCACCGTGTGATCGTTCACGCCGCGCTGCACGACAGTGTTGAGTTTCACGCCATGGGGAAAACCGGCAGCCCGCGCTGCATCGATGCCGGCCAGCACGTCATCGAGTGCACCGCGACCACCGCTCATGCGATGGAACAGCGCGGGGTCCAGCGTGTCCAGGCTGACGGTGACGCGATCAAGGCCCGCATCACGTAGAGCGTCGGCATGACGCGCCAGCAACAAACCGTTTGTGGTCAGGGCAAGATCGGTAATGCCATCCAGCCGACGCAGTCGAGCGACCAGTTCGTCCAGGTGTGGACGAAGCAACGGCTCGCCGCCCGTCAAACGCAGCTTGCTTACGCCTTGCGTCGCCGCAAGGCGACACAGGCGTTCGATCTCGTCGAAGTCCAGGCGTTCGTCGTTGCGCAAGAAGGTGAAGTGTTCGCCGTAGGTGGATTCGGGCATGCAATACGGGCAACGGAAATTGCAGCGATCCATGACCGAGATGCGCAGATCGTGCAACGGCCTGCCCAGCTGATCGATCGGCCGTGCGGTTGCCTCGTTGATGGAATCCAACACGTTCATGTCACCACCGCCAGAACGTTGCCACCGTACCGCTGGGCGCCTTGCCCGTGCCCGGCGGCAGCTGTACGAAGCCTTGCGTGCGCGGCAGCGAGGAAAAGTCACCGGACGTTTTCGACGGTACCGGAGTGGCCATCAACCGGCCCTGGTCGTCGGTTTTCACGTGAGCTGGAACAAAGCTCACCAGCATCGGATTGAGGTCGACCTCGCCGTCGAGACATACAGTTTCGGGCGAAATCGCCGACTCGCCCTGCGCTGCCCTCAAAGCCGGAAGCGCGTAGCGCGTGGCGCAAACCAGTGCCGAGACAGGGTTGCCCGGCAGCGCGAACACCACCTGCCCTCGCGGGCCAAGGCCGAACCACATCGGCTTGCCGGGCTTCTGAGCAATGCGATGCAGCACTTTGCGTACGCCTTGCGCGGCCAGTGCCTCGGGCACGTAGTCACGCTGACCCATCGACACACCACCGGAGAGCACGAGCACATCGTGCCGCTCCAGCAGCTCGGCAATGCGCACGCGCGTCTCGGCTTCGTCGTCGGCAATGTGCTCCATCACCACCCGGTCGAATCCATGCAGGCGCAACGCGGCACGCACGGCGGTGTCGTTGGAGCGGCGAATCTGGCCTTCGCCAAGAGGGGCATCAACCTCCACCAGCTCGTCGCCGGTAGAAACGATGGCCATCGACGGCGTATTGGCCACCTCCACCTTCGCCACGCCATTCGCCGCGAGCAAGGCCATTTCCGCCGGCCCCAGGCGCATGCCGGAGGAAAGCAGCAGCGTTCCCTGGGTGCAGTCGGAACCGCGTCGATGGATGAACTGGCCGGCCATCGGGCGGCAATCATCCCGCAGGAGGTAGACATCGCCATCGCGCCGCAGCTGCTCGACGGGAATCACGCAGTCGCATCCATCAGGCAGCATGGCGCCCGTGGTGACTTCGAGGCATGCGTCGGCATCGGCAAGCGACTGTCGACGCATGCCGGCCATTTGCGAACCGGCCACGCGAAGTCGTCGCGGCATCGCTTCCGACCAGCGCACGGCAATGCCATCCATCATCACGCGATCAAACGGCGGGTGATCGTGTTCGGCATGCACGGATTGCCGGAGCACGCGGCCGACGGCATCGTCCAGCGACACTTGCCCGCTGCCGAACGAGGGCATGTGCTCGGCAATCAGGGCTTCGGCCTGGCTGACGCTGATCAGTTCGCTCATGGTGTCCATCGTGCCGGGAAAGGAATCCAGCTGCCACAGCATATCGCCATGGTCAGATGCCCAGCGCAACGGCTTTTACCTGGGCCCAGGCATCGCTGCCGGGCGCCAGGCCCAGCGCATGCCAGGAGCGGCGGGTGATGCGTGCCAACAGCAGACTGCCGCCCGCATCCAGTTGCACGAGCACCTGGGAAGGATGGTCCGCGTCGGCCACCGCGACGATCCGGCAAGGCAGCTGATTGAGCGCACTGGTGCCTACCTGGGGTACCCGGGCCACCACCACGTCGCGCGCACCGATGCGGCACCGCAGGCGTTGCCCCACCTGCTCGTGACGATAAGGCAGCCACAGCTTTCCTCCCGGGAAAGCCAGCTGGATAAGCTGGTCGTGCGCGTCGTAATCCACCACCTGCCCTTCGATGACCGCCCCCACGGCCTCACCCAGCGTCGGCGGAAGATCCAGCCGTATCAGGGTGTCCTGCAAGCTGCCCTGCGCGACGACGTGTCCGGCATCCATCAGCACCAGGTGATCGGCGAGACGAGCCACTTCTTCCACGTTGTGGCTTACATAGATCATCGGCACGCGCAGCGAAGCGTGCAGTGACTCCAGGCAACCCAGCAGATCCGTGCGCGCCGTGCCGTCCAGCGCGGACAGGGGCTCGTCGAACAGCAACAACGCGGGATCGGAAAGCAACGCGCGAACCATGGATACGCGCTGGCGCTCGCCGCCGGACAGCGTATCGACACGACGATCCAACAAAGCGTTCAGGCCAAAGCGTTCGACCAGTCCATCGCGATCCAGGTGCGCCGGGCGCCCCGCGCGTCGAAAGCCGAAATCCAGATTGCCCGCGACAGTGCGGTGCGTGAACAGGCCAGGCTCCTGGAACACGTAGCCGATGCGCCGGCGATGCGGCGGTATGAAGACGCGACGCTCGGTGTCCTGCCACACGGCCTGCCCGAAATTCACCCGGCCGACCGCATCGCGTTCCAGGCCGGCAATGGCCCGCAGGCAACTGGTCTTGCCTGCGCCCGAGGGGCCGAACAAGGCGGTGATGCCCTGCGCAGGCAGCGTCAGGTCGACGTCAAACGCCAGTGCCCCGCGGCGCCAGCCAAGCCTGGCGTGCAGTCCATGCGCCGCCTCAGTCACGTGCCGGCCTGCGCGTGCGCAACAGCGACATGGCGAGCAACGCCGCAAACGACACGGCCAACAGGCAGAGCGACAACACGTTGGCCTGATGGTATTCGCCGGCCTGCACGTGATCGTAGATGCGCATCGACAGCACGCGCGTCTGCCCGGGTATGTTGCCGCCAATCATCAGCACCACGCCGAATTCGCCCACCGTGTGGGCAAAGCCGAGCACGGCTGCCGTGACCACGCCCGGCAAAGCAAGCGGAAGCGCAACGGTGAAGAAGCGATCCAGCGGGCCGGCGCCCAAACAGGCGGCCACTTCCAGCGGTCGACGTCCCACGGCTTCGAACGCGTTGTGCAACGGCTGCACCACGAATGGCAGCGAATACAGCATCGACGCCACCACCAATCCTTTGAAGGTGAACGGCAACGCGGCCCACCCCATCGCCGCCAAGGCTCGCCCCACCATACCGTTAGGTCCCAACAGCATCAGCAGGTAGAAACCCAGCACGGTGGGCGGCTATACCAGCGGCAATGCGACCACGGCGGCCAACGGCCGACGCCAGCGCGAGCGCGTGTGCGCCAGCCACCAGGCCAGCGGCAGTCCCAGCCCCAGCAACAGCAAGGTGACCGTGGTCGCGAGCCGCAACGTCAGGCCCAACGCTTCCATGTCCGCCTGGGTCAGCAGCCCCATGAACGTGGCTCAGTGCGCCGTGTCGTCGGGCAGGTTGAACCCGTAGCGCGAAAGAATCGCCTTGCCCTGCGCGCCCTGCACGTAGCTGGCGAAATCCTGGGCGAGAGCGTTGTCCTTGCCGCGTTGCGTGAGCACGAAGCTCTGCTTCAGCGGCTCATAGAGCGACGGCGGCACCGGCACGAACGAGCCCTTTACCGTCGAGTTCACCACCAGCGATTCGGCCACCAGACCTACCTGCGCGTTGCCGCTTTGTGCGAACTGCGCGGTCTGGCTGATGTTGTCACCAAACACCAGTCGCGATTGCACCTGATCCCAGATGCCAGCGGCGCGCAACGCCTGTTCGGCCCGCTTGCCATATGGCGCGTGCTGAGGATTGGCGATGGCGATGCGACCAAACTTCGGCTGCGCGAGATCCGCCACCTGCACGCCTTTCATGTCGATGCTCGCGCTCCACATCACCAGGTGCCCGAGCGCGTACGGCACCGGCGTTCCACCCGCCTTGCCGTGATCGACCAGTTGCTGCGGGTAGCCGCTGTCCGCCGAAAAGAACAGTTCGAACGGCGCGCCCTGCTCGATCTGCGTGAGCAGGTTGCCGGACGAGCCGTACACCACGTCGATGCGGCTGTCGGGATGATCGTGGCGATAAGCCGCCACCACGTCGTCGAGCGCCTGGTGAAGATCCGCCGCGGCGGCGACGGTGATGTGATTGTCTGCGGGCGCAGCCGTCGTCACCGACGTCCACACCGCACCCAGTACCAGCAAACCTTGCAGCAGCCGACGGATCATCCCATTGCTCCTCTGGCGGTGTTTGGCAGATGTGCCGGAGAGTAGCCCAAGCCGTGTCAAAGACGGTGTTTGTCCGGGTAGCGGTGTTTCACGCTGTCGCGCACGTCCACGTCGAACCGCAATTCCAGCGGCGCGCCCTCCCCGCTTTCCAGCTGGAACGACAGGCCTTCGCGGGTGGGCAGGCGGGCGGCATGGGCGCGCACGTCGTCCAGCGGCAAGTCGATGGTCCAGGCGTCCGGCTGCCCGTCGAACCGGGCCGCGTTACTGGGCACGGCTTGCAGCGTGCACGACAGCGACATCTGCAGGGTGAAACGCGTGCGACCCACCACGGGACGTTCGCCGAGCAACACGGCCAGTTCGTCTTCGTTGACGCGTACGCGCAGGCTTTGGCCTTCGATCTGCAATTTCATGATCACGCTCCCGTTGGATACGTACCGACGCCCGGCGGCGTCCCTGGCTGCAGGCTGGCAATGCGAACCGGCTTGCCAGCATCAACGCTTTGTTCACTACCCTGCAGCATCACCCATGCATTCGCTTGCGCGAACGGCTGTATGCGAAACGGCTGCTGTTGCGCGAGCACCTGCGCATGAAGGCGGCCGTCCTCACCCTGCGCCACGCTGGCCCGCAGGAAATGCAGCAGGCCGCCTTTCAGTTGCTGCGGCGTATCCAGCACGGCCTGCATCGTGCGCTCCGGTTGCTCGCCGTGCATGGCGCGCAGCACCGGCGCAATGAAAAAGCGCAAGCCCACGGCCACCGCCATCGGCGTGCCGGGCAACGCGAAAACCAGGGCATCGCCAAGCACGGCCGCCAGCTGCGGCTTGCCGGGGCGAATGGCCACCTTGTGGAACAGCACGCGCGCGCCCAGCTGCGCCAGTGCATCCGGGACGAAGTCGTAACGTCCCATGGACACGGCACCCGTGCTGACGATCAGATCCGCGCCCACAGCGCGTGCACGATTCACCGCCGCTACGAAGGTGCCGCTGGTGTCGTCCACCGTTTCGCAGGCGAGCACGTGCGCGCCCAGCCCGGCGAAAGCGGCCACGAGATAGGGTCCGTTTGAGCCGTAGATCTGACCATCACCCAGCGCTTGCGTGGGGTCGGCCTGCAATTCCTTGCCCGTGCAGATGATGGCCACGCGCGGTGCGCGAACGACCGCGACCGAGGCCACCCCAAGCGCGGCCAGCAGCATGATGTGGCTGGGTTCGATGCGCGTACCGGCCTTGATGGTCACCGCGCCCTTGGCCACGTCGCTCCCGGCATAACGTACGTTCGCTTTCGGCGGCAGCACATCGAGCAGGCGGATGCGCGCGGGCGAACCATCCGCGTGTCGCTCAAGCAGTTCGGTGCGTTCCACCGGCACCACGGTATCGAGACCGTCGGGGAGTCGCGCGCCGGTCATGATCTCCCACGCCACGCCTTCCGATGCCCTCGCCGTATCGCCCGCGGCCTGCGAGCCTTGCACCACGTGTTCGGAACCGGCAGCCAGTGCGCCCGCGGCATGCAATGCATAGCCATCCATGGCGGAGTGATCGAACGACGGCAGGTCCATCGGGCTCACCACATCACTCGCCAGCACCTTGCCCAGCGCGCCGGCTGTTGCACAGGCCACGGCATCGAGCGGCCTGGCGTGCCGCAGCAGTCCGATCAGGGCGTCGTCATAACCGATCATGCGAAAGCGTGGCCTGGGTCGTGGCGCAATGGCGTATGTCTTCGCATGCTCCGTGTGAGCGCGGCGGCATGCAAGGGCTTTGGACGTTTCCGTTGTCACAATCCGTTGCGCCGCAGCAACACCGTGAGTGCCAATTGGGCATAGTGCGGTTTCAGTGCAGGGCGTTCGACCATGGTCGGCTGGCGCAGCCTCCGTGGCAGTTCAAAGATCGCGCGTGATACGGGCTGGGGAGCCCGGCAACCATCAAGGGGGAGATGCTCATGGTAGGTGATGCAGACGTCCTGACTTCGGCGCGCGATGACGCGCCGTCCGTGCTGTCCCGGGAACGAACGATTGCCGGGCCGCGCTTCAACCGCTGGCTGGTGCCGCCAGCGGCGTTGGCGATCCACCTGAGCATCGGCATGGCCTATGGCTTTTCCGTGTTCTGGCTGCCGATGACCAAGCTGTTGTCGGAAGCCGATCCGGCCGCCTGCGCCAACCTGGGCTTTCTCGCCCAGCTGTTCACCACGGCCTGCAACTGGACCGTGCCGGCGGTGAACCACATCTTCGAAACCTTCATCGCCGTGCTCGGCATTTCGGCCGCCATCTGGGGCAAGTGGCTGGAACACGCGGGACCGCGCAAAGCCGGCTTCGTGGCCGCGTTGTGCTGGGGCGGCGGCCTGGTGGTCGGTGGCATCGGTGTGTCGATGCACCAGTTGTGGCTGGTCTACCTGGGGGCGGGCGTACTCGGCGGCATCGGACAAGGGCTGGGCTACATCACGCCCGTATCCACGCTGATCAAATGGTTCCCCGACCGGCGAGGACTGGCGACCGGCTTCGCCATCATGGGTTACGGCGGCGGCGCCATGATCGGCGCTCCAATTGCCGTGGCGCTGATGCAGAAGTTCTCCAGCGGCGGCGTACCGGGCGTGTCGTCCACGCTGATCTGCATGGGCGCCATTTATCTCATGGCGATGATGGCGGGCGCGTTCGGCTTCCGCGTACCACCTTCCGGCTGGCGCCCGTTGGGCTGGACGCCGAGCGAGTCGACCAACAAGCTGATCACGCATCGTCACGTGCACCTCAGCCGCGCGTGGAAAACGCCGCAGTTCTGGCTGATCTGGATGGTGCTGTGCATGAACGTCACCGCCGGCATCGGCGTGCTGTCCATGGCCAGCCCCATGTTCCAGGACGTGTTTGGCGGTCGACTGCTGGGACTGGATTCGTCCGTGGTGTTGAGCACGGCACAGAAGGCCGCCATCGCGGCATCCGCCGCCGGCCTCGTCGGCCTGATCAGCCTGTTCAACAGCCTGGGGCGCATCTTCTGGGCGTCGACCTCCGACTTCATCGGTCGCAAGAAGACGTACTTCATCTTCTTCGCGCTGGGCATCGTGCTTTATTGCCTGCTGCCGACACTGGGCCACATGGGTATGGCCGCCCTGTTCGTGCTGGCGGTATGCGTGATCCTGTCGATGTACGGCGGTGGTTTTGCCACGGTGCCGGCGTACCTGTCGGACATCTTCGGCACGCAGATGGTTGGCGCCATCCACGGCCGCCTGCTCACCGCATGGTCGGTGGCCGGCGTCGCCGGGCCCTTCCTGATTGCCGCCGTGCGCCAGGCGCAGCTGGATGCGGGAGTTGCAAAGAACCTCGTTTACGATCGCACGCTCTATATCCTTGCCGTTCTGCTGCTGGTGGGCATGATCTGCAACCTGCTGATCAAACCGGTGAAGGAAACCGCGTTGATGAGCGAGCAGGAACTGGAACGCGAAAAATCGCTGCAGCACGAAGCCGTTTCGGTGTCCGCACGTGCACAGGACGCCGCCCGCGGCGGCTTTGGCGCCGTCGGTTTCGTCGCCTGGGCACTGGTAGGCATTCCGTTCCTGATCGGCGTATGGATAGCGATAAGCAAGGCCGCGGCCTTGTTCTGATCAAGATAGACAAGGTGGAAACATGAAACGCGCGGTAAACGGCCCGTCGCTGGCGGACATTCCCGAAAACATCCGCATCGTCGTACTTGAAGTGACGGAACGACTGAAAGACACCCCCGGCGCCCTGCTTCCCGTGCTGCACGGCATTCAGGATGCGCTGGGTTACGTGCCCGAAGCATCCGTGCCCCTCATCGCCCGCGAGCTGAACCTCTCGCGGGCCGATGTGCACGGCGTCATCAGCTTCTATCACTACTTCCGGCAGAAGCCCGCGGGGCGGCATGTGATCCACCTTTGCCGGGCGGAATCGTGCCAGGCCATGGGTGCCGTCACGCTGGAAAAACATGTGAAACAGCGCCTGGGCGTAGACTTTCACGAGACGACGAAAGACGGCCAATACACGCTGGAGCCGGTTTATTGCCTGGGCAACTGCGCGTGTTCGCCGGCCATGATGGTGGATGGCGAGCTGCAGGGTCGCGTGACACCCGAACGTTTCGACGCCTGGCTTGCCGCGGAGGTTGAATGAGCATCACGGTCTACGTGCCACGCGATGCCAGTGCGCTGTCGCTGGGAGCCGACGCGGTGGCCGACGCCATCGCGTCGGAAGCGGCTCGCCGTGGTATCGACGTGCATGTCGTGCGCAACGGATCACGCGGCCTGTTCTGGCTTGAGCCGCTGGTGGAAGTGGCCACGGCAGAAGGCCGCATCGCGTATGGCCCGGTGCAGGCCGACGACGTGGCATCCCTGTTCGATGCAGGCTTCCTGCATGCCGGTGATCACGCGCTCGCGCTCGGCCCTGCGGAATCCATCGATTACCTAAAACGGCAACAGCGACTGACGTTCGCCCGTGTCGGCATCGTCGACCCGCGCAGCCTGGAGGATTACCTCGCGCACGGCGGCTATCGCGGCCTGGAGAACGCGCTGCGCATGAGCGGCTCGGACATCGTGCAGACGGTGACGGACTCGGGCCTGCGTGGACGCGGCGGCGCCGCCTTTCCCACGGGCATCAAGTGGAAAACGTGCCTGGACGCGAAAGCCGACCAGAAGTACGTGGCCTGCAATGCCGACGAAGGTGACTCAGGCACCTACGCCGACCGCATGATCATGGAAGGCGATCCGTTCGTGCTGCTGGAAGGCATGACCATTGCCGGCATCGCGACGGGCGCTACGCACGGTTACATCTACCTGCGTGTGGAATACCCGCATGCGCAGCGGTCACTGCTCGCCGCCATCGCTGCCGCCGAAGCACATGGCTATCTCGGCAATGACGTGCGCGGCAGTGGCAACGCGTTCCACATCGAGGTTCGCCTGGGCGGCGGCGCGTACATCTGCGGCGAAGAAACCTCCATGTTGGAGTCGCTGGAAGGCAAGCGCGGCCAGGTGCGCGTGAAGCCGCCACTGCCCGCCATCCACGGATTGTTCGGCAAGCCGACGGTGATCAACAACGTGATCACCTTCTCATCGGTGCCGGTGATCCTCGACAAGGGCGCAGAACACTATCGCGACTACGGTAGCGGCAAATCACGCGGCACGTTGCCCCTCCAGCTCGCGGGCAACCTGAAGCGCCCCGGCCTGGTGGAACTCGCTTTTGGCACGAGCCTGCGCGAACTCATCGAAGGTTACGGCGGTGGCACGGCCAGCGGGCGGCCGGTGCGCGCGGTGCAGGTCGGCGGCCCTCTGGGTGCCTACATTCCCGCCTCCCGACTCGATGCACCCATCGACTATGAAGGTTTTGCGGCCATCGGCGGCATGCTCGGCCATGGTGGCGTGGTGGTCTTCGACGACACGGTGAACATGGCGGCGCAGGCGCGTTACGCCATGGAATTCTGCGCCATCGAATCCTGCGGCAAATGCACGCCTTGCCGCATCGGTTCCACCCGCGGCGTGGAAGTGATCGACCGCATGATGGTTAGCGACAACGCCGGTCGTCAGCGCGACGAAGTACTGCTGCGCGATCTCTGCCACACCATGGTCGCCGGCTCGCTCTGCGCACTCGGCGGCATGGCGCCCTTTCCCGTGCTCAGCGCGCTGGATCATTTCCACGAAGATTTCGTGGCTTCGGATGTTGCGAGTTGAAACGCATGTTCAACAATCTTCGCCAGGCCCACTCCCCTCACCGTCATTCCAGCGAAGGCTGGAATCCAGTGCCTTCAGGCTCTAACGCGGCGAGAAAGCCACTGGATTCCGGCCTTCGCCGGAATGACGGTGAGGGAGTAGATAGCTGTCGAAACATGTTGAACTGGCAGTAAGGAGATAGGTCGTCATGCTTTCCATCGTCGAAATCGATCTCGGCACACCCAAGTCGACCTCATCCACCGTGGTCGCACTGGAGATCGATGGCCGAACGGTACAGGTGCCCGAAGGCACCTCGATCATGCGTGCCGCTGCCCAAGCGGGCATCAGCATTCCCAAGCTCTGCGCCACCGAAATGCTCGATGCGTTCGGTTCGTGCCGCCTTTGCCTGGTGGAGATTGAAGGACGCAGGGGCTATCCCGCTTCGTGCACCACACCGGTGAGCGAGGGCATGAAGGTGACCACGCAGACGCCAAAACTCGCGGATATCCGCCGCGGCGTGATGGAGCTGTACATCTCCGATCATCCGCTCGACTGCCTCACCTGCCCGGCCAACGGTCACTGCGAACTGCAGGACATGGCAGGCGTGGTGGGACTGCGCGAAGTGCGCTACGGCTACGACGGTGCCAATCATGTTTTTGCGCGCATCCCAGCGCGCGAAGATCAAGAAGCGGCCATCCCTGGCCGCACTCTTCAAACAAAGCCCAATCCGCTGTATTCGCCCAAGGACGAATCCAACCCCTACTTCACCTTCGATCCCTCCAAATGCATCGCCTGCTCGCGTTGCGTGCGCGCCTGTGACGAAGTGCAAGGCACCTTTGCGCTCACCATCCAGGGCCGCGGCTTCGAATCCAAGGTATCGGCCAGCCAGAACAACCGCTTCCTCGATTCCGAATGCGTTTCCTGCGGCGCCTGCGTGCAGGCCTGCCCCACGGCGACGCTTTCCGAGAAGTCGCTGATCGAGAAAGGACAGGCCGAGCACAGCGTGATCACCACCTGTGCCTACTGCGGTGTCGGATGCAGCTTCCGCGCGGAGATGAAGGGCCAGGACATTGTGCGCATGGTGCCCAACAAGGAGGGTCACGCCAATCACGGTCACTCCTGCGTGAAGGGGCGTTTCGCCATTGGCTATGCCACGCACCCGGATCGCATCACCACGCCGATGATCCGCGCCAGGATTTCCGATCCATGGCGCGTCGTGAGCTGGGACGAAGCCGTGGCGCACGTCGCCAACGAGTTCAAGCGCTTGCAGGCCACCTATGGCCGGCACGCCGTGGGCGGCATCACCTCGTCACGTTGCACCAACGAGGAAACCTATCTTGTGCAGAAACTGGTACGCGCCGGTTTCGGCAACAACAACGTGGATACCTGCGCACGCGTGTGCCATTCGCCCACCGGCTACGGCCTGAAGTCCACGCTGGGCGAATCGGCCGGCACGCAGGATTTCGATTCGATCCTGTCGACCGACGTGGTGCTGGTGATCGGCGCCAACCCCACCGACGCGCATCCCGTGTTCGGTTCGCAGATGAAGCAGCGCCTGCGCGATGGCGCGCGACTGATCGTGATCGATCCGCGTCGCATCGATCTGGTGCGTACACCGCACATCAAGGCCGACTATCACCTGCGCCTGCGCCCCGGCACCAATGTCGCCGTGCTCGATTCGCTTGCGCACGTGATCGTTACGGAAGGCTTGGTCGATGAGGCGTTCGTCGCCAGCCGTTGCGAGCCGGAAGCCTTTGCCAAGTGGCGCGACTTTGTATCGCAGGACAAGTACAGTCCCGAAGCGATGGAGAGCACGACCGGCGTGCCTGCCGCGTTGATACGCGGTGCCGCGCGCCTGTACGCCACCGGCGGCAACGCGGCGATCTACTACGGCCTGGGCGTCACCGAGCATGCGCAAGGCTCGACCTCGGTGATGGCGATTGCCAACCTCGCCATGGCCACGGGCAATATCGGACGCGAAGGCGTGGGCGTGAACCCGCTGCGCGGCCAGAACAACGTGCAGGGTTCGTGCGACATGGGCTCGTTCCCGCATGAATTCCCCGGTTATCGGCATGTGAGCGACACCACGGTCCGCCAGTCGCTGGAGCAGGCCTGGGGCGTGCCGTTGCTGGGCGAACCCGGCCTGCGCATTCCCAACATGTTCGAAGCGGCGCTGGATGGCAGCTTCAAGGGCCTGTACATCGAAGGCGAGGACATCGCGCAATCGGACCCGGACACGCAGCACGTCACCGCCGCGCTCACGGCGATGGAATGCATCGTGGTGCAGGACTTGTTCCTCAACGAAACCGCCAAGTTTGCGCACGTCTTCCTGCCCGGCAGCTCCTTCCTGGAAAAGGACGGCACCTTCACCAACGCCGAGCGCCGCATGTCGCGCGTGCGCAAGGTGATGGAACCCAAGGGTGGTTACGCCGACTGGGAAATTACCCAACTGTTGGCGCAGGCCATGGGTTATCCGATGAACTACACGCATCCCTCACAGATCATGGACGAGATTGCGCAGCTCACCCCGACGTTCCACGGCGTGAGCTACGAGAAGATCGACCAGCTGGGCTCCGTGCAGTGGCCCTGCAACGACGAAGCACCGCTGGGTACGCCGGTGATGCACGTGGATGAATTCGTGCGCGGCAAAGGCCGATTCATGCTGACCGAATACGTGCCCACTACGGAAAAGGTGAATGCGGAACATCCGCTGATCCTCACCACCGGTCGCATCCTCAGCCAGTACAACGTGGGTGCGCAGACACGCCGCACGGCCAACGTGATGTGGCATGACGAGGATCGCCTGGAAATCCATCCGCACGATGCCGAGGAACGTGGCATCACCGACGGCGATTGGGTCGGCATTGTCAGTCGCGCGGGCGAAACCGTCCTGCGGGCGATGGTGTCCGACCGCATGCAGCCGGGCGTGGTCTATACCACGTTCCACTTCCCGGGCTCCGGTGCCAACGTCATTACCACCGAGAACTCCGACTGGGCCACCAATTGCCCCGAGTACAAGGTGACGGCCGTGGAAGTGACACGCGTGACGCAGCCATCCGAATGGCAGAAGCGACACCGTGCCTTCACCGAGGCGCAGGAAGCGCTGCTCGATCAGTCGGTGAAACCCGCTTGAGCCGCGACACCGACGACACGTTTCGCGGCTATGCCCATCGCAGCGTCGACCGCTGGCGCGATGGCGGTGTCTCGCGCGATGACGACTGCATTGCCGAAGAAGTACCCGTGGCGATGGTCTACAACGGCGCCACCTTCGCCGTGATGATGGCGACGCCGCAGGACCTCGACGATTTTGCCCTGGGCTTTTCGCTGACCGAACGCCTGATCAACGATCCCTCTCAGCTGCTGGAACTGGACACGCACACGCTGCTCGAAGGCATCGAACTTGCCATGCGCGTAACGGACAACGCACCCGGCGCGCATCTGGAAAAGGAACGCCAACGACTCCTGCCCGGCCGCAGCGGTTGTGGCATCTGCGGCACGCGCGAGCTGGAAAATGCCGTGCGTCATGACGGCGCGGTGGGCGAAGGCATCACCATCACGCGCGACGCCCTTGAATCCGCCTTGCTGGCGTTAAAGAGCCGCCAGCCAATGAATCTCGCCACCGGCGCCGTGCATGCGGCGGCATGGGCCGATGCCAGCGGAAACATTCTTCATGTGCGCGAAGACGTGGGCCGGCACAACGCGCTGGACAAGCTGATTGGCGCCATTCGCCGCGCCGGCATCGACACCAACGAAGGTTTCGCCGTGGTCACCAGCCGCGCCAGCTACGAAATGGTGACCAAGGCCGCGAGCGCGGGCATCGCCGTACTCGCAGCCATTTCCGCGCCCACGGCCCTGGCGGTGGAACTCGCGCGCAGCGCGGGCATCACCCTGATTGGTTTCGCCCGCCCGGGCAGCCACAACATCTACGCGCATCCCGAGCGCGTGCTTTCGGCATCGCAAGAACAGGCATGAGAATCGAACGACTCATTCGCATGGCGAACGACATCGCCACCTATTTCACCGTGGAACCCGACCACGCGGCAGCGGTGGCGAGCGTGCGCGATCACCTCAAGCGATTCTGGGACCCTGCCATGCGTCGGCAAATCAAGGCACACCTGGCGGAGGGCGGCGAAGGCCTGATGCCGCTAGCGCAAGAGGCCATTCGCGATCTGGACGTACCTGCGGATACTCACTGACGGGACGTGGTATCGCCGTCCACCACTTCGATGCTCGTCACATTGCGTACCCAGCGTGCGGGGCGCTTGTCGCCGGGCACCAGCAGGCGGAACGGGCCATCCTTGTCGAGCGGCTTGCCATCGCGCTGATCCACCAGCAACACCTGCGTATGTCCCAGCGTGGGGTCCAGGTCCGACAGCGCGAACACCACCTGGTACTGATCCGAAGCGGTCACCCGCACGAACGAGGCCAGCTGTCGCCCACGCAGCGGCTTGTCCAGCGACACGCCCGCCTTCGCCAGCACGTCTTCCAGCTTCACGCCCTTCCACTGGCTGGGCGGCTCGTCGTGCGCCGTTGCGGTGACTTCTTCGTGCGGCAGGCCCGCGAAGGTCTTCGCATCCAGCGTCAGCGCGGGTTTTCCTGCCACGGTGACTTGCACGCTGGTCACGGCCGGTGTCGTGGGTGCATCGGCGGCGTGCGCGGACAAGGCCAAGCCGATGGACAAAACAACACTGGCCAGTATGGACTGCTTGAACGCTCGCGTGGTCATGCCTCACTCCCCTCGTTCGTGGTTTCACAACGCATTCACCGCGAAGCAAACGCGCGACGCGTAGACTGCTCACCGTGGCATCCAAACATGCTTTGCTATCCGCCGACAACACCGGCGCGATGACAAAGGCACGCTTGCAAGGGGAACATCGTTTCAGTTCGACGCGCCGTCCTGGGCACCATCGCCCTGCCGGGAGGTGTGCGAGAACGCCAGGCCGAGCGATCGCCTTCGCGACGCACCTGCCGGCGGCAGCGCAT
The DNA here is from genome assembly GCF_003121485.1 of Dyella sp. C11. Classification (GTDB taxonomy): domain Bacteria; phylum Pseudomonadota; class Gammaproteobacteria; order Xanthomonadales; family Rhodanobacteraceae; genus Dyella. The sequence continues at coordinate 60,074 of NZ_QAVX01000006.1, forward strand.
TGCACTTGCCCGGAGAAAGCGACATGAACATCACGCCCTGGACCTGCCAGTCTTGCCAATCGCGCAACATCCACACGCCTGCGCAGGACAACAAATCACCTGTCATCGAATGGTCGGTAGCCGGAACGCCGCCCACGCCGCGCGGCTTCGGCCAGAAGGAAAGCGTCTACGTCACCTGCCCGCGATGTCTGAAGGGGCAAATGATCGAGGTCGAGTCGTGACATGTCCACGCCACCGATCCAGACCGGCAGGCAAGTGACCGAGGAGGAGAAGTTCTACCTCGACTGGGGCCGTGAATCGCTCAAGGCCAACCTGCAACTGGCCAACAACGTGTTGCAGCAGCTGCTCACGCTATCCACCTCGCTCGCCGCAGGCGGCGTGTTGTTTCTCTCCAAGGAGACCGTGCCCGCGTGGCTCATCGCGCCCGTGCTGTTGATGTTCATGCTCGCGCTGGTGGCGTCGCTGTGGGGCATTTTTCCCTACGGCGGGGTGATCAATCTCTCCTCGCCCGCGCAGATCCAGGCACACAAGACGCGCGCACTTCGCCACAAGCGGCGGTTCATCACCATCGCCTTCGCGTTGCTCATGGTTGGCCTGCTGATGGCGGGCTACGGCGTGTGTGCGCATGCCATCCACGCGCAGGCGTCGAAACCCGAGGCGACACGTTCTTGGCCGCCGTTGTAGTTTGCGACCGTCATCGACTTTGCCGTTATCTGCGGGCATCCAGATCGATGCATTGGTGTGATGGTGGCCGATGCTCTCAACGCGGTGATTCTCAGCCGGATGTGACGGGCATTCCGCAGGAGTGAGTGGGTTGGTGCGTGTCGCATGAATGTGCACAAGGCACTGGATTCCGGCCTTCGCCGGAATGACGTGAGGGACGGGGAGGTTTCGTTAATCGTGTAACGCGGCCTCTCTGTTCTCCGCAAACCTCCTATTCGTCATTCCGGCGAAGGCCGGAATCCCGTGCCTTTTCCCCGATGCAAGGATCCACCTTACGTACCCTCAACCCTCATCGGCGGCCCCTTCAGCTCCACCATGTTCCCCTGAGGATCGTAGAGATAGATCGACGGCCCCTCGCCCTTCGCCCCGTAGCGCGATCCGATATCCCCCACGCGCACGCCATGCGCTGTGAGATGCGCCACGATGGCCGCCTCGTCGTAGTTCTCCACCTGCAGGCACAGATGATCCATGTTGTGCCCTTCGCTGCCCGGGCCGGCACCGCCTAGCCGCCCCAGCTTGCCATCCAGTGCCACCAGGTCGATCAGCGAATCGCCAGCGCGCAGCTGGATCAGGCCGATCTCGTCCTGCCGCCGCTCTTCCACGCAGCCCAGCACGTCGCAGTAGAAGCGCTGCATGGCTTGTGCATCTGCCACGCGCAGCACCACATGGTCGATTCGGGCAAGCTGGAACGGGGGCTTGGGCATGGCGGGGTTCCGTGGGACGGCCTTCCATCTTAGGCCGTTTGAGACCCGGTCCCTACGGCGACCCGGGAAGGAGGCAATTGGGCCCGCGGCAGCTTATAATCGGCGTTTAGTGTGTGGTGGGAGAAGCGGCGCGAGCCGCTGCCGAAGGCGCAACGCCCGTAATCGCTCAGGCCCCAGACCATCACGCGCTTAAACACTCTGGAGAGACCGGTTGAATCCGGCGCCGAAGGGGCACGAAGGCTGGCTCATGCAGCCGCCTTCCAAACTCTCAGGCAAAAGGACAGAGGGGCGCTTCGCGTGCAGCTTGCACGCTACTTTCGGACGCCCCTGCCATGAGCCAGAACGCCAATCCTTCCCTGCGCGACCTCGAGCACCACGACGCCTTTATCGAGCGTCACATCGGCCCCAACGAGGCCGAAATCGCCACCATGCTTTCCGTGGTCGGCTACGAATCGCTGGAAGCGATGACCGACGCCATCGTGCCGGGCAAGATCAAGTCGCCGGCGCCGCTCGCGCTGCCGTCGGCCATCACCGAAGTGGAAGCGCTGGCCAAGATCCGCGCCATCGCCGACAAGAACCAGGTGTTCCGCAGCTTCATCGGCCAGGGCTACTACGGCACGCTGACCCCGAACGTCATCCTGCGCAACATCCTGGAGAACCCGGCATGGTACACGGCTTATACGCCGTACCAGGCGGAAATCTCGCAGGGCCGCATGGAAGCGCTGATCAACTTCCAGACCATGTGCGCCAACCTCACCGGCATGGAGATCGCCAACGCGTCCCTGCTCGATGAAGGCACCGCCGCCGCCGAAGCCATGACGTTGGCCAAGCGTTCGGCCAAGTCCAAGAGCAACCTGTTCTTCGTCTCGAACGCCGTGCATCCGCAGACGCTGGAAGTGATCAAGACGCGCGCGGAAGCGATGGGCATCGACCTGCACATCGGCGACGACAGCGAAGCCACCTCGGTGGACAGCTATGGCGTGCTGCTGCAGTACCCCAACACCTTTGGCCAGATCAACGACTACAAGGCACTTGCCGATGCCGTGCACAAGCGCCACGGCGTGGTGTGCGTGGCCACCGACCTGCTCGCCCTCACCGTCATTGCCGCACCCGGCGAATGGGGCGCGGACATCGTGGTCGGCAACACGCAGCGTTTCGGTGTGCCGTTCGGTTTCGGCGGCCCGCATGCTGCCTTCATGGCCTGCCGCGACAGCTACAAGCGTTCGATGCCGGGCCGCCTGATCGGCGTGTCCATCGATGCCGAAGGCAAGCCTGCCTACCGCCTCACGCTGCAGACGCGCGAACAGCACATCCGCCGAGAGAAGGCGACCTCCAACATCTGTACCGCGCAGGTGCTGCTGGCCGTGATGGCGAGCATGTACGCCGTGTACCACGGCCCGGAAGGCCTGGTGCGCATCGCGCGTCGCACGCATCGCCTTGCTGCCATCCTGGCCGGCGCACTGCGTGATGCGGGCGTCACCGTCGGTCCGGATTTCTTCGACACGCTGCACGTGGTGAACGTCGACGCTGCTGCCATCCACGCGAAGGCCAAGGCCGCCGGCATCAACCTGCGCGCCATCGACGGCAAGAGCCTGGGCATCAGCCTGGATGAAACCACCACGCGCGACGACGTCATCGCGGTGGCCAAGCTGTTCGGTGCCACCATCACCGACATCGACGCGCTCGATGCCAAGACCAACGACGCCCTGCCCGCCGGCCTTGCACGCACGTCCAAGTTCATGACGCATCCGGCCTTCAACACGCACCACAGCGAGCACGAACTGCTGCGCTACATGCGTTCGCTGGCCGACAAGGATCTGGCGATGGATCGCACCATGATCCCGCTGGGCAGCTGCACCATGAAGCTCAACGCCACCGCCGAGATGATCCCGGTGACGTGGCCGGAGTTCGGCAACATCCATCCGCTGGCCCCGGCCGACCAGGCCACGGGCTACAAGCAGCTGATCGACGAGCTGGAAGCGATGCTGGTGGAATGCACCGGCTACGACGCCGTGAGCCTGCAGCCGAACTCCGGCGCGCAGGGCGAATACGCGGGCCTGCTCGCCATTCGCGCCTACCACCGCTCGCGCGGCGAAGGCCATCGCGACATCTGCCTGATCCCCGAATCCGCGCACGGCACCAACCCGGCCTCCGCGCAAATGTGCGGCATGCAGGTGGTGGTGACCAAGTGCGATGCGAACGGCAACGTGGACGTGGCCGACATCCAGCGCGCCGCCGAGAAGTTCAGCGATCGCCTCGCTGCGCTGATGATCACCTACCCGTCCACGCACGGCGTGTTCGAAGAGGACATCGTCAAGATCTGCGAGATCGTGCATGAGCACGGCGGCCAGGTGTACACCGACGGCGCCAACATGAATGCGCTCGTGGGCGTGGCCAAGCCGGGCAAGTGGGGTTCGGACGTCTCGCATCTGAACCTGCACAAGACCTTCTGCATCCCGCACGGCGGTGGTGGCCCGGGCGTCGGCCCGTGCGCCGTGAAGTCGCACCTCGCGCCGTTCCTGCCGCGCACGTTCGGTGGCAAAGGCGAAGTGGGCATGGTGTCGGCGGCAAGCTTCGGCTCCGCATCCATCCTGCCGATCAGCTGGATGTACATCACCATGATGGGCAACGCCGGCCTGCGCCGCGCCACGCAGGTGGCGCTGCTCAACGCCAACTACGTCGCCAAGCGCCTGGCGCCGCACTACGAGACGCTCTACACCGGCCGCAACGGCCTGGTGGCGCATGAGTGCATCCTCGACGTGCGCCCGATCAAGGACGCTACCGGCATCGGTGCCGAAGACGTCGCCAAGCGCCTCATCGACTTCGGCTTCCACGCGCCGACGCTGAGCTTCCCGGTGGCGGGCACGCTGATGGTCGAGCCGACCGAAAGCGAATCGCTGTACGAACTGGACCGCTTCATCGACGCGATGATCCAGATCCGCGACGAAACCCGCGCCATCGAAGAAGGCAAGCTCGACCGCGAAGACAACCCGCTCAAGCACGCGCCGCACACCGCGGTGATGGTGTCGGCGTCGGAGTGGAACCACGCCTACTCGCGCGAACTCGCCGCCTTCCCGCTGCCCAGCCTGAAGTTCCAGAAGTACTGGTCGCCGGTAGCCCGCGTGGACAACGTCTACGGCGACAAGAACGTGTTCTGCAGCTGCGTGCCGGTGGAAGCGTTCAAGGGCGAGATCGAAGCGTTCAGCGAACCGAACGTGGCTTGATCCCGTAAGTAGTGCGCAGAGAAGGGCTCCGTTCGCGGAGCCCTTTTTTTGTGCGCGCACGATCTGTGTCGTCATGCCATGGACCCGCTGATGTGGCTCCTCTCCATGGAAGTCGGACTCAGACAACGTTGTCAGGAAAGACTTGCGCATTATCTGAAGACGTCCAGACGGCTGAATCGGTCTAGACGCAGCGCACCATCGCATGCAATCAACCATTACCTGGTGAAACGACAAAATATCGCTGCAATGCACTAAAAATGCAGTGCAAACCTGCATTTTCGTGTCTCCACAAAACCATGACATTTCGGTTTCTGTTTCACAACAGAGGTCACAGTTTTTGCCGCCTTTTAAAGACAACGTTGTCATCCGGGGACACGAATACGACAGCGCGATGACCTGGCACGTCATCGACAGCAAGGACGCACCAGGGGACGCCCATGACCGTGCAGATGCCGGCAGTCGCCAGGGAACCTTTGCCTTTAGTGATGCAACACAACCAGGAGACGCTTCCATGCAATTGAAGAAGTCGGTTGTTTGTTTACGCACGGCACTCAACGCGATCGGCACCGCCGCAGGCGGCGCCATGGCCATGAGCCTGTTGGCACTCGCCCCCATCCAGGCGGCCCACGCGCAGGCCACCTGCGCAGCGGCCTGGAGCGCGAGCACCGTCTACACCGGTGGCCAGACGGCCAGTGAAAACGGCACCAACTATGTCGCCAACTGGTGGACGCAGGGCAATGATCCCGCCACCAACAGTGGCGGTGCAGGTTCCGGCCAGCCGTGGACTTCGCAAGGCGCGTGTACGGGCGGTTCGTCCGGTGGTGGCGGCACGGGCGGCGGTGGCACCGGTGGCGGTGGTACCGGCGGTGGCGGCACAGGCCCCACGAATCCGCCCGGCACCGGCGCGAACCTGGTGTTCAGTCCCTACAAGGACGTGACCATCAACCTCAACTGGAACACCAATGTGATGCAGACCGCGGCGGCGACGGGTTCGTCGATTCCGGTGGTCGGCAGCGGCAGCTTGAAATCGAATTACGTGACTAACCTGGGCACCGTCACCCTCGCCTTCGCCACCGGCGAATGCGGCAGCGAAAACTGGGGCGGCGTCGCCGGCGCCAGCTTTGCCAGCGCGAACATTTCCGCGCTTTCCAATGCCGGCGTGCAGTACATCGTCTCCACCGGCGGCCAGGCCGGCAGCTTCACCTGCGGCAGCACGGCGAACTTCGCCACCTTCCTGTCGCGCTACATGTCACCGCAGATGGTGGGCGTGGACTTCGATATCGAAGGCGGCCAGTCGCAAGCCACCATCAACAACCTCGTCGCGGCAGCGGTGTACGGCCAGTCGCTGTATCCCAACCTGCGCTTCTCCTTCACGCTCGCCACGCTGGGCGCGTCGGACGGCAGCTACGGCGGTGTGAACAGCCTGGGCGACATGGTGGTGAAGGCGGTCAAGGCATCGTCGCTCACCAACTACACCATCAACCTGATGACGATGGATTACGGCTCCTCCGCCGCCTCGTATCTGTGCGTGGTGTCGGGCAGCAGCTGCGACATGGGTCAGTCGGCCATCCAGGCCGCCATCAACCTGGAGCACACCTACGGCATCTCGCCGAACAAGATCGAACTCACCCCGATGATCGGCATGAACGATGCGACCAGCGAAAACTTCAGCATCGCCAACGCCGACACCATCACCAACTACGCCGTAGCCAACGGCCTTGCCGGCATCCACTTCTGGTCGCTCGACCGCGACACGCCGTGCAGCGCCAGCTACGCCTCGGCCACCTGCAACTCCGTGCCTACGAGCACGCCGCTGCAGTACACCAAGCGTTTCCTGAGCGACTTGGGGCGTTGATGAATCAAACGCCGTGACTTGAGCGGGTGCCGCATACGCGGCACCCGCTTAACAGATGATTCCGATGCCGATAGCCGTGCATGGCCACTACGCTTAACGGGGTGCGGCAAGCGTGGCCGCTCAAACCTCGCCATTCACATATCGGAACGCAACGTCGTCATGTTGGGACCTGCCCCCTTTCCATTGCCACCATCCATTCCCACCCCCGCTCCGCCACCATCAGCCGCCAAGCCACGGCGCCGCCTGCCATTCTGGGCGGGGGTCCTGATCGGTGTCGCACTCACCCTGGCGCTAGTGATCGGCGTCGGCGGGTACCTGTTCTTTACCTTGGGCTGGAAGGCGTTCAGAGATCAGGCGGTGACCGCCATGGACCAACAGCGGGTTATCCAGCAATGCATCGGCAAGATCGAAAGCTCCTCGCTGGAAGTCATTGCCACAGGCAATGAGGATCGGGACAACGGTTTCGTTTTCCACATCAAAGGCCCCCGTAGTTCAGGAAGGGTGAGTGCCGTATTCACCACGGTCGATGCCGATCATGAGCGGATCGACGAAGGCGAGCTGAAACTCGACGATGGCAGGACGTTCAAGCTGAGCAGCGAAGAAGACGAGGATGACGACAACGAGGGCGGCCTTGCCGGCTGCCCGACCACTTAGAGCCGCTAACAAAACGTAGCGAGCGGCCGGCAGGTGGGCGTGGGCGGCGCGCAGGAATCGGAGTGTACGGGTTGTACATGAGGATCCGAGCACCGAACGCGCCCGCCTGGCGGTTGCGCAGTAGTTTTGTTGGCGACTCTTAAACATCGCACGCGCATCGCGCTTTACCGTTGACGAAGCATCGCCATGCCACTGCCCTTCTTCAAATATCACCCGAACCCCATCGCCACGGGCAGCATCGTGCCGTCGGACCAAGCCTGCACATGCTGTGGTGAAAAGAAGGAGTTCATCTACACCGGCCCGATCTATGCCGTAGACAAACCCGATGGCCCGCTTTGCCCTTGGTGCATCGCCCACGGATCAGCGGCCCAACGACTCCACGCATCGTTCGTCGATGAGGATGGCATTGGAAGTTACGGATCTTTTGAATCGGTGCCCGACGAGGCGATCCACAAAATAGCGCAACGCACGCCGGGATTCTGCGCCTGGCAACAAGAGCAACGGTGGACGCACTGCGGCGATGCCGCGGCGTTTATGGGGCGAGCAGGTAAGACGGAACGGCAAGTCTGGGGCGAAGAAGCCATCCAGGCATCGACGGGATGGCCCGACGGACCGCGATGGCAGGCCTTCTTTGCCGCGCTCGATAGCTCAGGCTAACCTACCGGCAATATCTTCAAGTGCCGCCACTGCGGAGCTCTGGGCGGCTATCAGGATTACCATTGACGGCAGCAGCAAAACATAAGTGAAACAAAAAGCCCCGCACGAAGCGGGGCTTTTTTGCCGTCTGGACGTCCAAACGATCAGGCGAACGGATGATCCAGCACGATGGTGTCGTCGCGGTCGGCGCCGGTGGCGACGAGGGAGAGCTTGCAGCCGGACAGTTCTTCCACGGCGCGCAGGTAGGCGCGGGCGGCGGCGGGCAGCTTGTCCCATTCGCGGATGCCGGCGGTGGATTCTTCCCAGCCCGGGAATTCCAGGTAGACCGGCTTGCACTCGGCCCAGCCATCGGCGTCCAGCGGTGCGAGTTCGCGGCGCTTGCCACGGTATTCGTACGCAATGCAGACCTTGATGGACGGCAGGCCGTCGAGCACGTCGAGCTTGGTGATGGCAAGGCCGTTGATGCCGTTGATCTGCACGGCGCGCTTGAGCGCGACGAGGTCGATCCAGCCGCAACGACGCGGACGACCGGTGCTGGCGCCGAACTCGTTGCCGACCTTGCGCAGGCGCTCGCCCATTTCGTCTTCGAGTTCGGTCGGGAACGGACCGCCGCCGACGCGCGTGGCGTACGCCTTGCAGATGCCAAGCACGTAGTCGATGTCGCCCGCGCCCACGCCGGTGCCGGCCAGTGCGCCGCCCACGGTGGTGTTGGACGAGGTGACGTACGGGTAGGTGCCGTGGTCGATGTCGAGCAGTGCGCCCTGCGCGCCTTCGAACAGGATATGACCGCCTTCCTTGCGCACGTCGTGCAGGATGGTAGCGACGTCGTCGACCATCGGGCGAATGAATTCGCCATAGGCCAGCGCGTCATCAAGCACGGTCTGGAAATCGACCGGCTCGGCCTTCAGCCACTGCGTGAGGATGAAGTTGTGGTATTCCACGGCCGCCTTGATCTTCTCGGGCAGCTCATGCGGGTACATCAGGTCGGCCACGCGCACGCTGCGGCGAGCCACCTTGTCTTCGTAGGCCGGGCCAATGCCGCGACCGGTGGTGCCGATGGCGCTCTTGCCGGCAGCGGCTTCGCGCGCCTTATCCACGGCGATGTGGTACGGCATGATCAGCGGCGTCGCCGGGCTGATCTTGAGGCGCGAGCGCACTTCCACGCCCTGCGCTTCGAGTTCTTCGATTTCCTGCTTGAGGGCCTGCGGCGAGAGCACCACGCCGTTGCCGATCAGGCACAGCGCATCGTCACGCAGGATGCCCGAGGGAATCAGGTGAAGAACGGTCTTCTTGCCGCCGATGACCAGCGTGTGGCCGGCGTTGTGACCGCCCTGGAAGCGAGCGACGGCTTTGACCTCTTCGGTCAGCAGGTCGACGATCTTGCCCTTGCCTTCGTCGCCCCACTGCGCACCAAGGATGACTACTGACTTGCCCATGATGATGTTGCTCTCGTCAATTTGAAGAATGAGGTGCCCCGAGGGGCTGGAAGTGTGCCCAAGCCTTTTGTTCGTCATTCCCGCACAGGCGGGAATCCAGTGCCTTTCAAGTCACTGGGCCCCTGCCTTCACAGGGACGACGGTAAGGCTCTGTTGGAAATCTCGATGGATTGAACGGCCCATCTACCGCATTAACTCAATGCATCCACTGCAACGCCGCCAGACCGATGCCTATCGCCACCGCGCCAAACAGGCGCAACGTGCGCGGACTCATCTTGGCCACTTCGCGCATGGTGGCTTGCCAACTGCGCGGCGCCGCGAACAACACGAGCCCTTCGATCACCAGCACCAGGCACAACGCGCCTGCCAATTCACGCGACATGACCCGTCACCCTCTAGTGACGAGGCGACGTGCCGTCGTTGAAATACTTCAGGAATTCCGAATCCGGCTTGAGCACCAGCACGCCCTTGCCGTCCTTGAACGACGTACGGTACGCGGCCAAGCTTCGATAAAACGCGAAGAACTCCGGGTCCTGACCGTAAGCCTGGGCATAAATGGCCGCCGCCTGCGCGTCGCCCTCGCCCTTCACCTTGGCGGCGTCACGCTCGGCCTCGGCCTTCACCACCTGGGCCTGACGGTCGGCGTCGGCCTTGATGGTTTCGGCGGCCTGCTGGCCGGTGTAACGCAGTTCATTGGCCAGCTGGGCGCGCTCGGCCCGCATGCGCTTGTAGACCGATTCGCTCACTTCGTCCGGCAGGTCGATGCGCTTGATGCGCACGTCGAGCACTTCGATGCCCAGGTTCTTGCGGGCGGCGGCATCGGTCTGCTTGCGCACGCGCTCGGTGACGTCCTTGCGGCCGGCGGAAACCAGTTCCTGCAAGGTGCGGCCGTTGAATTCGAAGCGCAGCGCATCCTTCACGATGGGCGTGAGGCGATTGGCCGCCTGCAGCTCATCGCCGGCGGTGGCGCGGTAATACGCGGCGTTGTCGGCAATGCGCCACTTCACGTAGAAGTCGACGTTGACGCTCTTCTTTTCGGAGGTGAAGTAACGCTCGGGCTGCGCTTCCAGGGTGAGGATGCGGTTGTCGAACGTCATCACCTGCTGGATGAACGGCACCTTGGCGTGCAGGCCGGGCTGATCACCCGTGCGCACGATGCGGCCGAATTGGAGTACCAGTGCGGTCTGGCCTTCGTGCACCACGAACAGGCTGTTGAAGCCCAGCAGCACGATCAGGACGGCAATGATGGCAGAGGCGAACTTCATGGCTGCTTCTCCTTGCCGCCACCCAGGCTGCTGTCGCTGCCTGCTGCCGATTGCATCACCGAACCTACGCCCTGGATATCCTTGCCGGTGGCACGGTCGAGCGGGAGGTAGATCATGTTGCGGCCGCCGGAACCATCCAGCACCTTGGGATTGTTGGACATCACGTCCTCGACGGTTTCCAGCCACAGGCGACGACGCGTGACATCCGGCGCGGCCTTGTATTCCTTGAGGATGAGGTTGAAGCGGGCCGCGTCGCCGGTGGCCGTGGCCACGCGAGCCGCGGTGTAACCCTGTGCCTCAGCCGAAATGCGTGCCGCATCGCCGCGTGCCACCGGGACAACCTGGCTGGCGTAGGCGCGTGCGTTGTTCTCGGTGCCCTGCTTGTCTTCGCGCGCGGCGTTGACGTCGTCGAAGGCGTCCTTCACTTCCTGCGGCGGGGCCACGTTCTGGAAGCTCACGTCGGTGACCACGAGGCCGGCGTCGTATTCGTCCAGCGTGGCCTGCAGGATTTCGCGCGTCTGCTGTTGCAGCGTGTCGCGGGTCTGGGCTTTCGGCGTGGCGGGAATGGCGGCCGGCACCGCAACTGCAGCCACGGACGATGCGCCCGCCACGGAACTTGCCGGCGCAGGCGTGGGCGTGGCGGAAGCCTGCTCGGCCTCGCTCTGACTGGTGAGCACGTTGTCCATCACGTTGGCGCCCACTACCGTGCGCACGGCAGCTTCGGCCGCCTGACGCAGCGTGTCTTCCGGCGGACCGCTCAGCGAGAAGAGGAACTTGCGCGCATCGGACACCTGGTACTGCACGTTGAAGTCGACCGAGATGATGTTCTCGTCGCTGGTCAGCATGCGCACCTTGTCCGACACCGAACGGATTTCCGTGGTGCCGACCTTGGTCACCGTTTCAACGGGACTGGGAAGCTTGAAGTGGAAACCCGGCTGCAGCGTGCGCGAGTACTTGCCAAAGCGCAGCACCACGCCAGCCTGGCGGGCGTCCACGATGGTGAAGCTGCTCATGCCGACCCACACGATGAGGAAGGCCAGCAGGATGGTGAAGATGCCGCCAGCACTACCGCCCAGCTTGCCGAAGCGGTTGCGCAGTTGCTTGAGCATGTCGTCCAGCCCCGGCTTGTTGCCGGTCTGACGATTCCTGTTCCACGGATCACGTTGCCCGTTACCGGGTTCGTTCCAGGCCATGGTCAGTCTCCTTAAGGCCGCTGGGAGGCCGGCTGCATTGGCCGGAAAACGCGTTGAACGGGTTTTGACATGATGTCCGCTGCTTGGTGTGGCTGTGTCCGGGCATGGATGGCCGCACAAACGGCGACCATTCTACCAGAGCCGGGCGACGATTCCCCACCCGTGCCCGGCCTGGGACCCACTCGCGCCATGAAGGTTCAGGCCCGGCGGGCCCGGCACGCCTAGAAGGCTTCCTGTTCCTCGGAGCCCAGCAACTCCCGCAGAAGTGCGGCTTCGGTGGCGCTGCCGCCGCTGAGGGGCGCGATGACGCTGCGAGGCGCATCGATATTCAGGCGCCAGCCGTCCTCGTCCACTTCCTCACCAGCAATGGCGCCCGCCGCCTTCAGGCGTGCATGCAGGCGGCCAGCGGAATGCGGCAGGCGAAGTTCGGACTGCACGCGGTCGCCGCCCAGCAATTCACCCAAGGCCTGACGAAGCAGGTCAAGCCCCTGCCCGGTCGCGGCCGACAGCCACACCGTGGTCGGACGGCCTTCGCCGTCGCGATCGATGCGTGGCTCGGCACCCGCCAGGTCGATCTTGTTCATCACGCGCAGCTGCGGCAGGTCGCCCGCGTCGATTTCCTCAAGCACGTTGTCAACGACCTGAGCGAGACGCTCGCGCTCTTCGTCCGCCGCGTCACTCACGTGCAGCAGCAGGTCGGCATCGCGCGCTTCGGCCAGCGTGCCGCGGAAGGCGGCGACCAGATCGTGGGGCAATTCGCGCACGAAACCCACGGTGTCGGCCAGCACGGCGGGACCGCACGAAAGCCCTTCAAGCTTGCGCACCGTGGGGTCCAGCGTGGCGAACAGCAGGTCGGCGGCAAACACCTCGCCTTCGGTCAGCACGTTGAACAAGGTCGACTTGCCGGCATTGGTGTAACCCACCAGGGCGACACGCGGCACCGTGTTGCGCATGCGCGCGCGACGCTGCTGCACGCGCTGCGTCTGCACCTTTTCGAGGCGCTTGGTAAGCATTTTCACCCGCTCGGCCAGCAGGCGGCGGTCGGTTTCCAGCTGGGTTTCGCCCGGACCGCGGTTGCCGATGGCACCGCCGCGCTGGGCATCCAGATGGGTCCAGCCGCGAACCAGACGCGTGGCGAGATGCTTGAGCTGGGCCAGCTCCACCTCGAGCTTGCCTTCGTGCGAACGGGCGCGCTGGGCGAAGATGTCCAGGATCAGCCCCGCCCGGTCCACCACGCGGATGTTGAGCAGCTTTTCGAGGTTGCGCTCCTGCACCGGCGTCAGCAGGTGATCGACCAGCACCAGGTCCGCACCCATGGCCCGCGCGGCCTCGGCCACCTCGTCGGCCTTGCCGGTGCCGATGTAATAGCGCGGATTGGGCACGTCGATGCGTGCAGGAATGCTGCCGAGAATCTCGGCGCCGGCCGAGCGAACCAGCTCGGCGAATTCTTCGGCGCGACGCACTGCATCGCCCTCGCCGCGGGAATGCGGGAGAACGAGAAGGGCGCGTTCGCCTTTCTTTTGACGATCAAACAATGACGGATGAGCCTTTATGGAGACGCCGCGCCGTGGGCCACGAAGGACCCACGGCGCGAATCGGAGCGGAAAGTGTATGCGGTTGCGCGGCCAGCCGATAAGGCCGGGGCGCCTTCCCTACTCAGATGGGTCGACTCTCCCGCCGAATCAACCTTCCGATTCGGCCGCACCCGGGGCGTCGCCGTGCCCGTCGTGGCCGTTGCCGACGCGAACGTTGCGGCTGGGAACCACGGTGGAAATGGCGTGCTTGTAGACCATCTGGCTGACCTGGTTGCGCAGCAGCACCACGAACTGATCAAACGATTCGATCGTGCCCTGCAGCTTGATGCCATTCACCAGGTAGATGGCGACCGGAACGCGCTCGCGGCGCAGTGCATTGAGAAATGGATCTTGCAACGATTGCCCTTTGGACATTTTATGTTCTCCCCTCGCAACGGACGGACCGGGATAAAAGACGCATGACGCGCCCCGGTCCAAGGCGGAGGAATATTAACCACTTTTAAATCGTTGATGAAAGGGAAAATGCACGCTTTCATCATGTGTGAAAAAGACGTTTAGAAAATCAGCAAAACATTAACGCCGAGTTCCAAGAAAAAGCGCCAAAGCTTGATCGGCCGTGGCTTTCAGCACTGGTCGTTCGGGGTCCAATACCCGCGCATCGAGTTCGCCGCGCAACCATGTCATCTGGCGCTTGGCAAGCTGACGGGTGGCAAAGACGCCACGATCGCGAAACTCTCCTGCGGGGATTTGGCCATCCAGATACTCCCATGCCTGGCGGTAGCCCACCGCGCGGATAGCCGGCAGGTCCGCATGCAGGTCGCCGCGGGCGCGCAAGGTTCGCACCTCGTCAAGAAACCCGTCTTTCAGCATGGCGTCGAAGCGCTGGGCGATGCGTGCGTGCAACGGGGCGCGATCCTCAGGAACCAGTGCCAGCTTGAGCACGCGCCAGGGGAAACGCTCGCCCGTGCCGCCGCGTTGTTGCTCCGACATGGGGCGACCGGTGAGCTCGATAACTTCAAGCGCGCGCTGGACGCGTTGCGCGTCGTTGGGGCCGATGCGCGCCGCCGCCGCAGGATCGAGCGCGGCGAGACGCGCGTGCATGGCAGGCCAGCCTTCCGTCGCCGCTTCGGCCGACAACCGTTCGCGAACCTGCGGATCGGCCTCGGGCAGTTGGGAAAGCCCCTGCTGCAATGCACGGAAATACAGCCCGGTGCCACCGACCAGCAGCGGCACCCTGCCCTGTGCCGTGATGTCCTGCATGGCAGCCATGGCATCACCGCGAAAATCGGCCGCCGAATAAGGTTCAGCCGGATCGCGGATATCGATAAGCCGATGCGGATAACGCGCCAGTGTCGCCGCATCGGGTTTGGCCGAGCCGATATCCAGGCCGCGATAAACCAGCGCGGAATCCACGCTGATCAGATCGACGGGAAAACGTTCGCTCAATGCGCAGGCGAGCGCGGTCTTGCCCGACGCGGTCGGGCCCATCAGAAACACGGCGAGCGGGCGCTGATCGATCGGCATTCGCGCATTCTAATGGCGAAGGCCGCGTTTCTGTGGGAGTACACCCGGTGCGTGACTCGCCGTCACCGAGTGGCGCGGCATGTCGCGCACAGGGTGCGCTCCCACAACAGGGCGAGTGCGGTCAGCTGTAGAACTCCAGCATGCCGCAGACCAGGTGATACCTCGAGCCGACGATCCTGATCTTGCCGTCCTTCTCCAAGCCGTCTACTTGTGGGAGCGCACCCTGTGCGCGACTCGCGATCACCGGACGGTGCGGCATGTCGCGCACAGGGTGCGCTCCCACAACAACAGAGTGAGTGCTATCAGCTGTAGAACTCCACCGCACCGCCTACGAGGTGGTACATCGAGCCGACAATCTTGATCTTGCCGTCCTTCTCCAGGCCGGCGAGCACGTCGCTCCGGCGACGGATCTCGTCGATGGTGTGGCGCACATTGGTCGCCGCCACGGCATCGACGTAGGCGTCGTTCTTGCTGCTGCGGTCACCGTTGAACTGGGTGGCATCAACGGCGGGCTTGATCTTGTCGAGCAGACCCGTGAGGTTGCCGAGCTTGGCGTTGTCGATGGCGCCCTTGATGGCGCCGCATGCGGTATGCCCCATCACCAGCACCACCTTGGCGCCGGCCAGCGCACAGGCGAATTCCATGCTGCCCAGCAGATCGTCATTGGCGATATTGCCCGCGACGCGCGCGTTGAACAGGTCGCCGATGCCGGTATCGAAGACGATCTCGGCCGGTGCACGCGAGTCGATGCAGCTCAGGATCACGGCAGCGGGATATTGCCCGCCCGCGCTCGTGCGCTTTTGCCCGAGGTAATCGTGGGCCTGCATCTTGCCGGAGCGGAAACGGTCATTGCCTTCTTTGAGCAGCGCGATGATGCGATCTGGCGTCAGGGCATCGCGTTGTTCCTTGGTCAGCGCGACGTCTCGCGCCTCACTTGGCGAAACCCACGACAGGCCACCCACAGCGGCGAAGGCTGCGACGCCCAACGACGATTTCAGCAAGGAACGGCGAGCGGCATCCGGTGCGTGTTCGCAACAGTTATCGTGGTCCATAAAGCCCCCAAGGCGTGCATGAAGCGCTTACTGCACGCCCGGGGCGATGAAACCGTTGTGAACCGGCCCGCCCCCAGGAATCAACGCGCAGGCACGCCCATTTCCTTGAGCAGCTGCGGTGCCGGATAGACCTTGTCCATCAGCCAGCGCATGTAGCGCAGGTCCACATGGATGGCCCGCTTGTAGCGTGGATCGAACATCCAGCTGGCACTGACCGCTTCCCAGTTGCTGTCGAAATTGAGGCCGACCAGTTCGCCCCTGGCGTTGAGCACCGGCGAGCCGGAGTTGCCGCCGGTGGTGTCCAGGTTGCTGAGGAAATCGACGGGCATCAGGCCTGATTTCGCGTCGGCATAGCCTTCGTAATCGCCCTTGGCGATGGCATCGAGCAAGGGCTTCGGCGCATCGAAGGGCGCCACACCGGTGTTCTTTTCAACGATGCCGGCCGTCGTGGTTTGCGGTTCATACGACACCGCATCGCGCGCCTTGAGCGGGGTGACCTTGCCGTAGCTCACGCGCAGCGTGCTGTTGGCATCGGGGTAAACCGCGCGCCCCTGCTTTTCGCGGTAAGCGATCAATGCATCCATATAAGCCGGGCGAACGCGCAGCAGCTCGCCTTCGCGCGTCTTGCGCTCGTCTTCCTGGCGCAGCAGCGCCGGTTGCAACTGGAACGCCAGCGACAGCAAGGCGTCATCCGCATGGCTCACCGCGGCCGGTTCGGCATTCAGCCATTCAAGTCGCCGGGGCTCATCACCAAGATGGGTGGCGCTGTACACCTGATCGAGTTTCCTGGCGAGCTCCTCAGGTGTGCGACCGAAGGCGGCATCGAATTCGGGGAAACGCTGTGCGTCAGGCAGTTTCTGGTAGCGGGTGAGCAACGCGCTGAGAAGACGCTTCTCGACCGCGGGATCGTAGCGGCGCTGCACCTGGCGAAGCATGCCGGCGATCAGGTCTTCGTCGCGCTTCTGGTAGCCCGCTTCACGCTGCGCATCCGGCAGCGCGCGTTCGTGCGCGAGCCGTTGCAGGGTGATGGCCGAGCGCAGCAACTGCGTCTGGCTTTGCATCAAGCCCAGCAGGAGATCGCGCTCGCGCGTGGCGCTGCCAGCGGCAATCAGGTGATTGACCTCATCGATCTGCGGTCGCAACGTGCCGGCCTGCGGCTGCGCGGCGAGCCACGTCATCATGGCGTCTTCGTCGTTGCGGCGGATGGTGACGGCGTCGCTGCGCCGCAGGCCGTCCAGTTCGCCTTCGAAACGCTTGATGTTGTTCTTGAGCGACTGCAGCTGCGAGGCGTAGCGGATGGCCGCCTGACGATCATCCCGTCCGGTGTCCTCGATGACGTGTTGCAACTGCTGCATCACCTGCACCGTCGTGGGCAAACGCCATTCCACCTGGTCCGCGAACTCGGCCGCCGTGCGGTGCCGGTAGGTGATGCCCGGATAACCCGCAAGCATCACGAAATCGCCGTCGTGCACGCCATCGCGAGCGACCTGCAGGTGCGCGGGCGGATGGTAGGGCACGTTGTCGTTTGCGTAATCCGCCGGCTTGCCGTCCTTGCCCACATAGGCGCGCAGCAGGGTGAAATCACCCGCATGGCGTGGCCAGACGAAGTTGTCCACTTCATCGCCGTAATTGCCGATGGCGCGCGGCGGCGCATAGACCAGACGAATGTCGCGAAGCTCCAGCTGCTTCACCAGATAGAAATCGCGGCCGTAGAACATGTTGACCACGCTGCAACGCATGCCGGGCTCGCGCTCGCATTCGGCCACCAGCGTTTTGCTGATGGCGTCGATGGCGTCGAAATAGGCACGCCCTGTCTTGCCATGCGCCGCGGCGAGCACCTTGTCGCTGACCTTGTCGAAGCCCGTGGTCACGCGCAGGCGAAAATCGGGATTGGCCGGGAGTTCTTCACCACGCGCGTGTGAAACGAAACCGTTCTGGATCAGGTCGCGCTGTGCGTTGCTGTTGTACTGGATCACGCCAAAGGCGACATGGTGGTTGGTGAGTACCAGGCCATCGTCGCTGATGAACGAGCCGGTGGCGCCGCCCACTTTCACCACCGCATTGAGCGGCGCCTTGGTGAGGTCCGCGAGGTCGGATGGATTGCCCTGGAAGCCGGCGGCGTGCAGCTGCCTGGCAATGCTGGGCAATTGCGACGGCATCCACATGCCTTCGTCGGCTTGAGTCGGTGTTGCCATGGCCAGTCCCAGTGCCGCGGTCAGCAGCGTCAACGTCCATCGTTTCATGCCGGTCCTTCAACGGATATCGCAAAATATTGCGACCCTATCCGCTTCCCGCCCCGGCGGCAACGCTGCACTGCACGACGCAGCGCGTTCGCCCGCCTCTTATAATTGTCGTTTTCCCGCCCTTCCCCACGGAAATCCCATGCCTCAGATGATGAAAGCCCTGGTCAAGCGCAACCCCGAACAGGGCATCTGGATGGAAGAAGTCCCCGTTCCCGAGGTCGGCCCCAACGAGGTGCTGATCAAGATGGAAAAGACCGCGATCTGCGGCACGGACCTGCACATCTACAAGTGGGACGACTGGTCCCAGCGCACCATCAAGCCGGGCCTGACCATCGGCCATGAGTTCGTCGGCCGCATCGTGGAGATCGGCCCGGGCGTCACCGGCTACAAGATCGGCGACCGCGTGTCCGCCGAGGGCCATATCGTGTGCGGCCACTGCCGCAACTGCCGCGCCGGCCGCCAGCACCTGTGCCCGAACACCGTGGGCATCGGCGTGAACCGCAATGGCGCGTTCGCCGAATACATGACCATGCCGGCGTCCAACCTGTGGCCGATTCCGGACCAGATCCCGTCCGAGCTGGCTGCCTTCTTCGACCCCTACGGCAACGCCGCGCATTGCGCGCTGGAGTTCGACCTGATCGGCGAAGACGTGCTGATCACCGGCGCCGGCCCCATCGGCATCATCGCTGCGGGCATCGCCAAGCATGTGGGTGCACGTAACGTGGTGGTCACCGACATCAACGACTACCGTCTGAAGCTTGCCGCCGACATGGGCGCCACGCGCGTGGTGAACGTGGCCAACCAGTCGCTGAAGGACGTGATGAAGGACCTTCACATGGAAGGCTTCGACGTGGGCCTGGAGATGAGCGGCAACCCGCGCGCCTTCAACGACATGCTCGACTGCATGTACCACGGCGGCAAGATCGCCCTGCTCGGCATTCTGCCCAAGGGTGCAGGCATCGACTGGGACAAGGTGATCTTCAAGGGCCTCACCATGCAGGGCATCTACGGCCGTCGCATGTACGAGACCTGGTACAAGATGACCCAGATGGTGCTGACGGGTTTCCCGCTGCAGAAGGTGCTCACGCACCAGATCCACATCGACGATTTCCAGAAGGGCTTCGACCTGATGGATGCCGGCAAGTGCGGCAAGGTCGTGTGCTCCTGGAACTGAGCATCCACGAAACCATCACATAAATAAGCTTGGCCGCCGCATCCACGGCGGCCAAGTCGTTTTTTGGATACTGCGGCACTAGTACACTCGGGCCAGGCGGCCGACAGAATCGCTGGGATTGTGAAGGTGCACAGCCCAAAGGCTGTGTACGGTCGGCACGCGATGTCATGGGAGCATCGTGATGGCGGGCCTTTTCAACCACTCTCGACTGGCCGCAGGACGCGACCGCGCCGTTGCCGTCTACAAATCTCGTCGAACGCGCAAGGTCGCACTGATCATCGCCATCGTGCTGATCGTGTTCGGCATCTTCGGGTTTCTTGCCGCGCCGTCCATCATTCGAAGCCAGATCGAGAAACGCGCCAGCGTCGCGCTGCAACGCCCCGTCACCTTGGGCGCCGTGCATCTGAATCCCTATACGTTGCGGTTGGAACTGGATCAGCTTCACATCGCGGATCGTGACGGCAAGTCCGCGTTCGTCGATATCGACCAGGCGGTGATCAATACCTCGTGGGCCTCGGTCTTCCGCATGGCACCCGTGCTGGATGAGCTGACGCTGCAGCGTCCACGCATTCGCCTCGTGCGCACCGCCGATCAGCGCTTCAATTTCAGCGACATCATCGATCGCATCAACTCCACACCGTCCGATCCGAAGGCGCCGCCCACGCGCTTTGCGCTGTCCAACATCAGCGTGCACAACGGCGACATCCAGTTTGCCGACGAAGCGCTGAAGACCAACCATCACGTCGAGAAGCTGGAACTGGGCATTCCGTTCATCGCCAACCTGCCCAGCGACACGGATGTGTTCGTGCAGCCGCTGCTGTCGATGGACGTGGATGGCAGCCCGCTGCACATCCAGGGGCAGACCAAGCCCTTCGCGGATACGCGCGAGTCCACCGTCAATTTCCACATCGATCGCCTGGATCTGGCCAAGTACATCGGCTATGCGCCGACGACGCTGCCGGTGGCCATTCCCAAGGGCCAGCTCAGCGGCGACCTGGTACTCCACTTCGTCCAGGCCAAGCCGACACCGCAGCTGCAACTCACGGGCAAGCTGGAGCTGGATGACTTCGCGCTCAACAACAACACCGGGCAAGCGATACTCAGCCTGGGCAAAGGCACCGCGGATCTTGCCGATGTGCAGCCGCTGGAATCGCGCTACAACATCGGCGCGCTGGCACTCGATCAGGCGCAGCTCTATTACACCGCCGGCCCCGAAGGCCACAGCAACTTCGATTCATTGACCGCGGCACCGGCCAAACCCGAGCCGGACAAGAAGACGCAGCCCACCGATCTGCGCATCGCCTCGATGACGCTGACCAACAGCGCCATCCACTACACCGATGCGGCCGGCAGCAAGATCGACATGGGCAACCTGCATGGGAGCCTGCGCGGGCTCAGCATGCTCGCGGCGCCTGCTGCCAACCTGGACATGACCGCGCAGTTCTTCGGTGGCGAGCTTTCGTTCAAGGGCACGGTGGATCTCGCCAAGAACACGTTGGTCGGCACGATCGGCCAGCAGCAGGTTGACCTCGCCCCGCTGCAGGCCGCGACCTACCAGGGCCTTGCCGCGCGTGTGACGAAGGGCAAGCTCGATGCCAACGGCAAGCTGCAGGTGAACTGGGGCACGCCGTTCAACGTGCACCTTGCCGATGCCAAGGCTACGGTCACCGACTTTGCGATGGAGCCGCAATTCAAGGGCCAGGGCTCGCCCGTGGCCTGGAAAACCATGGAAGCGGAGATCACCCAGATCGACCTTGCCACGCAGCAGGCGCAACTGGGCACCGTGAAGGCAACGGGCTTGAGCCTGGATGTGCAACGCGACCGCCGCAAGTACATCAGTCTGGTGGATCTGTTTGCGGCAAAGAATGCGCCTGCGAAGAAGCCCGCCGGTCCACCGTGGCACTGGAGCGTGGCGCATCTGGCTTTCGACAACGCGGCCGTGGCGTTCACGGACCTGGCGGCCGGCGACAAGCCGGTGAAGATCAGGATCGACTCGCTCAGCGGTGGCATGGACAACCTGAGCGACAAGCTCAACGAACCGCGCGACATGAAGTTGGCAGGCACGATCAACAAGGGCACGTTCACTGCCACCGGCAAGGTGCAGCCGCTGCCTTCGCTGGCCGATATCCAGCTTGTCACCCAGCGCCTGGATATCGCCACGTTCCAGCCGTACATCAGCGTGCCGTTGAACGTGACCATTTCCAGCGCACGCATCAGCAGCAACGGCAAGGTGCATTACGACGGACGCAGCGCTGACCCCAAGCTCACCTACAAGGGCAGTGCCGCGCTGGAACAGGTGCGCATCCAGGACAAGCTGACAGGCGATGACTTCCTCCGCTGGCGCACGCTCAGCGGCACAGGCATGGATGTCTCCTATGGCTATGGCGCGCCGCGCATGCACGTGGCCAATCTCGTGCTCAGTTCGTTCTACGCGCGCATGATCGTCAACGCGAACGGCACGCTCAATCTTTCGGAAGTGGTGGCCAATCCGGAAGCGGCGCCCGTGTCGGTCACACGCGCCGACAACGAGCAGCCGGTCGGTGCGAAGCCGGCAGCGGCGGCATCGACACCGCCGCCTCCGCCACCCGTGCGCACACCAGGCCCTCAGACGAAGACCGGCGCCGCGGCGACGCCTGCATCGGCGTCTTCCGCATCGGCACCGGAAGCGGACATCCACCTCCGCGGCATCACGCTGCTCAATGGCCAGCTCAACTACGCCGCCAACTTCATCAAGCCCAATTACACGGCCAACCTGACCAAGGTCACCGGCAAGATCGGCGCGTTCGGTCCCAAGCCGGGCGATCCGCCAGCGGATCTCTCCGTGCAGGCTGCGTTGAACGACAACTCGCCGGTAGATATCGACGGCACCATCAACCCCCTGCAGCCAGGGGCCTTCCTCGACATCAAGGGCAAGGCGAATGAGGTCGAACTGACAGGGCTGAGCGCCTATTCCACCAAATACACGGGCTATCCGATCACGGCCGGCAAGCTGACGATGGACGTCCATTACCAGCTGGACCAGCGCAAGCTCAACGCCGACAACCATATCTTCATCACGCAGCTCACCTTCGGCGATCGCGACGAAAGCCCCGGCATCAAGCATCTGCCGGTGAAGCTTGCGGTGGCGCTGTTGAAGGACACGCAAGGCAACATCGATGTGGATGTGCCCGTGTCCGGGTCGCTGGACGATCCGCAATTCAGCATGGGCGGCCTGATCTGGCGCGCCATCGGCAACCTCATTGCCAAGGCCGCAACGGCGCCGTTCCGCCTGCTGGGTGCGGCATTCGGCGGCAGCAACCACGAAGACCTGGGCTACGTGGAATTCGATCCCGGCTCGGCCGTGCTCGACAAGAACGCGCAGGAGCGACTGGGCAAGGTCGTGGCGGCGCTCAATCAGAAGACGTCGCTGAGTCTGGACATCATCGGTCGCGTCGATCCTTCCAAGGACCAGGACGGCCTGCGCAAGGTGACCGTGGAAAACATGGTGCGCAAGCAGAAGGTGCTCGATCAGGACGGCAAGAATGCCGACACCTCCGACGCCGCCCTGGCCGCCGTAAGCATCACGCCGGACGAAGACGAGAAGTACCTCAAGCGCGCCTACAAGGACGACGATTTCAAGGGCAAGCCGAAGAACATCATTGGCTTGAAGAAGTCGCTTGAGCCCGACGAGATGCGCAGCCTGATGGAAACCAACGTGGCCGTGGACGATGCCGCGCTGCGCGACCTTGCGCAGCGACGTGCCGCAGCGGTGCAGGCCTGGCTCAAGGGCAAGCTGGACGACAAGCGCATGGCCATCAAGGACCCCAAGCTCGATACGAAAGACATCGACGACAAGGGCAAGACCACGCGCGTGGAATTGGGGCTGCATCAAGGCTGAGAAAAGACGCGCCCTGCTCCCTCTCCCCTATGGGGAGAGGGCTGGGGTGAGGGATCGGCCTGGCCTCGAGGCTGCAAAGGTTCGATCTTCGCCTTCAACTTGTTGAAAGCAACTCAAGCTAACGAACGTGCGCTACCGCGAGCACCCGCCCTTTATCCCCTTTTCGGGACTTACCCCAGCCCTCTCCCCGCAGGGGAGAGGGAGCAAGGGCTCGCCACCTTGCCCCTAAAGGCTCAAAATAGCCTTTTGCCCCCAGCTGGAAGATCCCCATGAGCTACCCCGGCCAGTCGCGCTTCACCAGCGAACTCGAATCGATCCGTGAGCAAGGCCTGTTCAAGGCCGAACGCATCATCACCTCGCCGCAGTCGGCGAAGATCCGCCTGGACAGCGGCAAGGAAGTGCTCAACTTCTGCGCCAACAACTACCTCGGCCTGGCCGATCATCCCGATGTGATCCAGGCGGCCAAGGACGCGCTTGATACGCACGGCTTCGGCATGGCTTCCGTGCGCTTCATCTGCGGCACGCAGGATCTGCACAAGGAACTGGAGAAGAAGATCGCCGATTTCTTCGGCACCGAAGACACCATTCTCTATGCCGCCTGCTTCGACGCCAACGGCGGCCTGTTCGAGCCGCTGCTCGGCGAAGAGGATGCGGTGATCTCGGATGCGCTCAACCACGCCTCCATCATCGACGGCATCCGCCTGTGCAAGGCCAAGCGATTCCGTTACGCCAACTGCGACATGGCCGACCTGGAAAAGCAGCTGCAGGCCGCCGACGCCGCTGGCGCGCGCACCAAGCTGATCACCACGGACGGCGCGTTCTCGATGGATGGCTTCATCGCGCCGCTGGACAAGATCACCGCGCTGGCCGAGAAGTACAACGCCCTGGTGCACATCGACGAATGCCATTGCACCGGCTTCCTCGGCGATACGGGCCGCGGCTCGGCTGAAGTGAATGGCGTGCTCAACAAGATCAACATCATCACCGGTACGCTGGGCAAGGCACTCGGCGGTGCGCTGGGTGGCTTCACCACCGGCCCCAAGGAAGTGATCGAGATGCTGCGCCAGCGCTCGCGTCCGTATCTGTTCTCCAACTCGCTGCCGCCGCATGTGGTCGCCGCGGGCATCAAGGTGTTCGACATGCTGTCCGCCGCGGGCGACCTGCGCGAGCAGGTAAAGGAAAACACACGCTACTTCCGCGAACAGATGGCCAAGGCCGGTTTCGACATCAAGCCGGGCGTGCACCCCATCGTGCCGGTCATGATCTATGACGCCAAGAAGGCCCAGGCCATGGCGACGGAATTGCTCGATGAAGGCATCTACGTCACCGGCTTTTTCTATCCGGTCGTGCCGCAAGGCCAGGCGCGCATCCGCACGCAGATGAGTGCAGCGCACACGCGCGAACACCTGGATCAGGCGATTGCTGCGTTTACCAAGGTGGGCAAGAAGCTGGGCGTGATTTGATTGAAGGGCATCGCATCGCCATGCGGCGAGCGATGCCTTATTACCCACTTGGCAATCGTCGCTCTTTTGTAGGAGCGCACTTTGTGCGCGACCGCGGCGTTTCAGCGCCCACTCTGTAGGTTTGTCGCGCACAAGTGCGCTCCTACAGTGAGCGGCTTGTTCACTTCTGCGCGTCGCCGCTCAACTGCAGCACTTCCTCGGGCGACAGCTGCCGCCACTGCCCTTTCGCGAGATCGCCCAGGAGCAATGGCCCGACAGCGACGCGAATCAGCCGCAACACATCAATGCCGTGGGCATCGAGCAGGCGGCGGATATGCCGGTTTCGGCCTTCGTCCAGCACAATTTCCAGCCACGCGTTCTTCTCGCCGCTTCTCAGCAAGGTCGCGCGTCGGGCAGAAAGGCGCTCGCCCTGCTCTTCGATGCCTTCCACCAATCGATCGAGCAGCGACTGGTCGGGAATGGCATTGACCTGCACGTGATACGTCTTGTCGACATGATGCCTGGGCTCGGTCAACCGCGCCGCCCATACGCTGTCGTTGCTCAGCAGCAGCAGGCCTTCGCTTGCCTTGTCGAGCCGACCCACCGGCCCCAGCCACGGCAGGCCGGCATCCTTCAGCAGGTCATAGACCGTATCGCGACCGCGCTCATCGGCTGCGCTGACGACAATGCCGCGCGGCTTGTTGAGTGCAATATAGACACGCGTGCTGGCAGCAACGGGTTCGTTGTCCAACAGAATGCGTTGACGCTCTGCATCCGCCGGCCGTTCCGGGTCGAGCACGACCTTGCCATCCACGCTCACCCTGCCCTCGCGTATCGCCTTTTCCGCCTGGCTGCGCGAACACACGCCCATCTTGCTGAGCACACGCGCCAGGCCATGGCGTGGTGCCGTTGAAGCTGATGTGCGTGAGGAAGGACGTGACGGGCGCATTCGGAGCATTCGAGAGATAAAAACTGGCCATGCGCATGATAGGTGACCTGTCAGCGCTTTCGCACAAAAAGAAAAGCCCGGCTTTCGCCGGGCTTTTCGGTACTACTTGAACAGATCCTATTACTGCTGGACCTGCAGTTCCGTACGACGGTTCTGGGCGCGGCCAGCATCCGTGTCGTTGCTGCCGATCGGATCGTTCTTGCCGTGGCCGAAAGGACCAATCAGGCGGTCGGCGGCAACGCCGTGAGCCGTCAGGTACTTGTACACGATCGCAGCGCGACGCTCGGACAGATCCTGGTTGTAGGCGTCCTTACCGACCGAGTCGGTGTAGCCGGCAACCGTGACCTTGACCTGCGGGTAACGCTGCAGGGTGTCAACAGCCTGGTCGAGGATGGCAACCGAGTCAGCGGTCGGCTCAGCCAGCGCCTTCTTGATGTCCGTCTCGCCCTTCTTCGGGCGGTCGAACTTGAAGTTGACGCCGCGCAGGTCGATCACGACCTTCTGCGGGCAGCCGTCCGGACCAACGATCGTGCCTTCCGGCAGATCCGGGCACTTGTTGTCGCACAGGTTCACGCCGTTGCGGAACTGCTTGGAGCAGTCCGGAGCCACCGGAGCCACCGGAGCCGGGGCCGGAGCAGCAGCCGGTTCGCCGAAGCGCGACACGATGCTGAAGCCCAGGAACCAGTCGCCGTAGCCGTTGTTCTGCGGCTGGCTCTTGTCGTCCCAGTCGTAGCGGTAGCCGCCTTCAACGCGGAAGTCGGTGCTGTCGGTGATCGTCTTGGAGACGCCAACGCCCACTTCAGCAGCCGGCGACCAGGAGTGGCTGGCCGGATCCATGTGGTAGCTGCCCATCACGCCGACGAGGGCGTACGGACGCCATGCGTTCCAGTCGCCGTAGTAGAAGCGAGCAGCAACGCCAACGTTGTTGTTCGCCCAACGATCGCTGTTGCCACCGTCAACGGTGCGCTTGGTGCGATCGAAGAACACGTCGATGGAGGTGTTCGGAGCGATGAAACGACCAAAGCCCAGGCCGTAGTAAACCTGGCGGCTGTTGGTGTTGCGATCGGTATCGTTGTAGTAACCGCCAACCGTCGGAGCGATGTACCAGCGGCCGTCATAGGTCGACGTCGTGGAACCGGCGGTGCTGTCCTGTGCGTGCGCGGCACCCACGCCGCCCAGAGCCAGGGCGATCGTCAAATACAAGCCCTTACGATTCATCAGGTGTCTCCTCGTTTTTATTGGTGTTCGCGTCCGTTTCCACCCCAGACGGAAAGCGCGCGTCATAACTGACTTCTGCACTAGGACTATTCTTGTCCTTTGCTTTGCGGCTCGATCAAGGGGGACAAGACCACAAGCGGCGCGGAG
This sequence comes from Dyella sp. C11, assembly GCF_003121485.1. Classification (GTDB taxonomy): domain Bacteria; phylum Pseudomonadota; class Gammaproteobacteria; order Xanthomonadales; family Rhodanobacteraceae; genus Dyella. Next base: position 86,946 of record NZ_QAVX01000006.1, read on the forward strand.
TGTAGCAAAATCGTTAAGAGCATCGCACGCCTCGCTAGACGCTCTCGGTGAGCCCCGGTTCAGGCAGATGAGTTCGATGCAAAAACCTGCGCACGCAGGTGCGACAACGTGTCACCACAAAACAATCTGTTATCGCGAAACGCGTTATTGAAAAAAAGAAAAGCCCGGCTTTTGCCGGGCTTTTCTGATTTCCCAACGAGCTGTTGGATTACTGCTGAACCTGCAGCTCCGTACGACGGTTGCGAGCGCGACCGGCATCCGTGTCGTTGCTGTCGATCGGATCGTTCTTGCCGTGACCGATCGGACCATCCAGACGGCTGGCAGCGATGCCATGGCCGATGAGGTAGTCGTACACGATCTTCGCACGACGCTCCGACAGGCCCTGGTTGTAGGCATCGGTACCGACAGAGTCGGTGTAGCCGGCAACCGTGACACGCACGTTCGGATAACGCTGCAGCGTGTCGACCGCCTGGTCGAGCACAGCCAACGAATCCTTCGTCGGTTCGGCCAGCGACTTCGCAATGTCCTTCTCGCCCTTCTTCGGACGATCGAACTTGAAGTTGACGCCGCGCAGGTCGATGACGACCTTCTGCGGGCAGCCATCCGGACCAACGATCGTGCCTTCCGGCAGATCCGGGCACTTGTTGTCGCACAGGTTCACGCCGTTGCGGAACTGCTTGGAGCAGTCCGGAGCACCG
>NZ_QAVX01000006.1:87736-219360 GCF_003121485.1 Dyella sp. C11
ATCGTGCCTTCCGGCAGATCCGGGCACTTGTTGTCGCACAGGTTCACGCCGTTGCGGAACTGCTTGGAGCAGTCCGGAGCAGCCGGCGGCGGCGGCGGTGCCGGCGGAGCCGGCGGTGCACCGATGCGCGACACGATGCTGAAGCCCAGGAACCAGTCGCCGTAGCCATTGCGGTTCGGCTGGGTCTTGTCGTCCCAGTCGTAGCGATAGCCGCCTTCCAGGCGAACGTCGGAGCTGTCCGTGATGGTCTTGGACACGCCCACGCCCACTTCAGCAGCCGGCGACCAGCCGTGTTCGAAGTCGCTGATGTGCTGACTGCCCATCACGCCGCCCAACAGGTACGGGCGCCATGCATTCCAGTCGAGGAAGTAGTAACGAGCGGCCAGGCCGTAGGTGTTGTTCGACCAACGACCACCGCCGGCATCGGTATCGACGGTGCGCTTGGTGCGGTCACCGAAGAAATCCAGCGAGAAGTTGGGCGAGAAGTAACGACCAAAGCCGATGCCGTAATAGAACTGGCGGCTGTTGGTGTTGCGATCGGTGTCGTTGTAGTAGCCGCCCACCGTCGGTGCGATGTACCAGCGGTCATCGTACTGGGAGGTCTCGGTCGTGGCCGGTGCCGAGCTGCCGGAGGCGGTATTGTCCTGCGCGTGAACGGCGCCCGCGCCGCCCAGGGCGAGGGCAATCAGGATGTACAAGCCCTTACGTTTCATCAGGTGTCTCCTCGTTTATTGGTGTACGCGTCCGTTCACCCCAGACGGGAAAAGCCATCAAGTCCGCGGTTCCTTTTCCTAATGAACCCCGAACCTGACTTCGAACCTAGTGGTGCTTGTTTACCCGAAACGGGCGCGGAGTAGCTTAGCAAAAGTTAAGCAATTGCAAATCGACCCCAAACGCGTGTTCATTTTCGGCTCACGCCGTCTTTACAGCGTGAAGAAACCTAGGAATTCGTTAATAGATAGGGTGTCCAGCGTTACCGGGTTAGCCGTTGCGTTCAGGATCGACTTCACCTGATGGGCCGGCAAGTGGCCCCGCAAGGCCGCCTCGAACTTCTTGAGCAGAAGGGGTATACCCTCGGCCCTCCGCCTGCGGTGGCCAATGGGCACATCCACGGTCACCTTTTCCGTGCTGGAACCATCCTTGAAGAAGACCTGGACCGCGTTACCTATATAACGCTTGCCGGGGTCGAAATAGTCCTTCGTGAACCGGGGATTTTCAGTCACCACCATCTTTTCCCGCAGGGCGTCGATGCGCGGATCGGCGGCCACCTCGTCGCCGTAGTCCTCGGCGGTCAGGCGGCCAAAGATCAGCGGCACGGCCACCATGTACTGGATGCAATGGTCGCGGTCCGCGTAATTGGCCAGCGGGCCGGTCTTGTCGATGATGCGCGCGCCCGCCTCCTGGGTTTCGATGGTCACCCTTTCTATCTGGTCGAGCTTGCCGGCCACGGCGCCATGCAGGGCCATGGCGCACTCCACGGCGGTCTGGGCGTGGAACTCGGCCGGGAAGCTGATCTTGAAGAGAATGTTCTCCATGACGTAGCTGCCGAACGGCCGTTCGAACTGGAAAGCGGCGCCGTTGAAGGCCACGTCGTAGTAGCCCCAGGTCTTGGCACTGAGCGCCGACGGGTAGCCCACCACGCCCCGGTCAACCGCATTGATGGCGTGGATGACGGCACGGCGGCAGGCATCACCCGCGGCCCAGCTTTTGCGCGGGCCGGTGTTCGGGGCATGGCGGTAGGTACGGAGGGCGCCGTTGTCGACCCAGCTGTGGGAGATGGCGGTGGTCACCTGCTCCCTGGTGCCACCCAGCATGGCCGTGACGACCGCCGTGGAAGCCAGCCGCACCAGGATGACGTGGTCCTGCCCGACACGGTTGAAGCTGTTCCTGAGCGCGTAGCAGCCCTGGATCTCGTGCGCCTTGATGGCATAGGTGAGCACGTCGCGGACGGTCATCGGCCGGCCTCCCTCACGCTGGGCCTTGCGACTGAGGTAGTCGGCCACGGCCAGGATGGCGCCCAGGTTGTCCGAGGGATGCCCCCATTCCGCCGCCAGCCAGGTGTCGTTGAAATCCAGCCAGCGAATCTGGGTGCCGATGGCGAAAGCGGCTTGTGCAGGGTCCAGCTCGTGACTCGTGCCAGGCACGCGGGCTCCGCCCGGCAGGACTGCCCCCGGCACGATGGGGCCAAGGTGCTTCACGCATTCGGGGAACCTCATGGCCATCATGGCCGTGGCCAGCGAGTCCAGCAGCATGTAGCGCGCCGTGTCATACGCCTCGGTGGATTCAATCCGGTAGTCGATGACGTAGTTGGCCACGTCGGTCATCGGCTGATCGGGCTCGGGACGTTTGGCGGAGCGAATGTCGGGCGCACTCATCACGATGTCTCGCAGCACTGGGAAAACCGCACGTTGCCGCTAGTCGCGTGATACGCAGGTTGACGCGAACGCCGAGCGGCCGCGAAAATACACAGATACTGACCCCAAAAGGGAGTAGTTCCGGACACCGGCTTCATCAGTGTCCTTGCAGTGGTCGTCATCACGAGCGGCAATCCGCTCCGGTCACTGCAGCGGCTTTGCCGCGAACGAGACTTTTGCAGTCATGACGGGCCGCGCGTGCCTGTCGTGTCTGCATTTGTCTTGACGCGCAGAGACCCGCTCATGGAACTTGTCGCCACCGAATTTCTCTCCGGCCTGCTGGCCATCGTGCTGCTCGATCTCGTGCTCGCTGGCGACAACGCCATCGTGATTGCACTGGCTGCGCGCAATCTCCCTCGGCAAATACAGAAGAAGGCCGTGCTCTGGGGCACGGTGGGTGCGGTTGCCATACGCGTGGCACTGACGGGCGTCGTGGTGTTTCTGCTGGAACTGCCGGGTTTGATGCTGGTTGGCGGCCTGCTGCTGTTGCCCATCGCGTGGAAGCTGCTGCAGCAAGACGACAAGCCTCATGAGGTCGGCGCGGCGGGCAGCTTCTGGGTGGCCATGCGCACCATCATCGTGGCCGACGCGTTGATGGGCATGGACAACGTGCTCGCCATCGCCGGCGCGGCCAAGGGCCACATGGTGCTGGTGATCCTTGGCCTGGCCATCAGCGTGCCGCTGGTGGTGTGGGGTTCATCGCTGATCCTTCGATTGATCGAACGCTTCCCGATCATCATCTACATCGGCGCTGCTGCCATTGCCTGGACGGCCGCGCGCATGATTGCGCACGATCACTGGTTGTCGTCGTGGTTCACCACTCACGCATGGGCGGCCTATGTGCTCGATGCCGTACTGGTGATCGGCGTGTGCCTGGGTGGCTGGCTTGTGCAGCGTCGTCGCCGGCGAGTGCAGGCTTCGGCTTGAGCCCAGGGTGCGCGGCAGGCGCCCCTTCACGGATAACGCCCACCGAGAAACTCCCCATGAAGCTGTACTACCTGCCGGGCGCCTGCTCGCTCTCCGATCACATCGTCCTCGATTGGATCGGCCTGCCGTATGAAACGTATCGCGTTGCACGCGAAGAGTTGGGCTCGCCGGAATACCTGCGTATCAATCCGTCGGGTGCCGTCCCTGCCCTGCAGGAACCTGAAGGCTGGGTGCTGACCGAGAACGTGGCGATCCTCAACTACCTCGCCGACAAATTTCCGCTCGCCGGCCTGGGCGGCGAAGGTGCGCGCGGTCGCGCGGAAGTGAACCGCTGGCTCGCTTATCTCAACTCCGATCTGCATCCGCTGTTCAAGCCGGTGTTCGGCGCCGCGCGTTTCATCGACGGCGAAGCAGCGCAGGAACAATTGCGCACCAAATGCATCGGTCGCCTGCGCGCCTATTACGAGCGCCTCGATGCGCAGTTGCAGGGTCGCGACTGGCTGACGGGCACGCGCTCGTTCGCCGACCCTTACCTGTTCGTGGTGCTGCGCTGGGCCATGGGCAAGGGCGTGGATCTGTCGGGGCTCGACAACCTTGCACGCTTCCACCAGCGCATGACCGCCGATGCCGGCGTGGCCTCGGCGATGGCGCAGGAAGGTCTGTGAGATGAAGCGCGCCAACGCCATCGTTGGCGCGCTTTTCAAGCTCAGAACATCATCGGCACGCGAATCGTCACGGTGGCGTCCGGTGTGTCGCGCGTGACGCCCACGCCCAGGGTGAAGTTCAGCGTGCGCTTGTCGCTGAAGCGCCAGGAACCGCCGATCAACAAGGTGCCGAGCACGTACTTGGTGGAGCCCGGTACGTTCTGGTTGTTCTGCTTGGTCTGGCCCACGAAGCTCTGGTCGTAACCGATACTGATCGAGGCCTTTTCGTTGAGCGACAGGCCAAGGCCAATGCTGACGTCCGCAATGTCGCCCGGCTTGATCTTGCCCAAGAACTCCGTGCCACCCAGAAGAATGTTGCGGCTGACGTTGTCGCGCGGCACGTTGTAGAGGTAGCTGAAGTTGCCGAAGAACACGACCGGGTCGGTGGGATACAACCATGTCACACCCGGCTGTATCGACCAGAAGCCCGTGCCCGTGGGTTGCGTCAACGGCAAGCCCGTACCCGTGGCGGAAAGATCCACCTCGGTCGCCACGTTCTCCACGCAGCGCTGTATGCAGTCGGTGGTGACCTGGAACGGGTCCGTACCCGTGCGTGACTTCACGCGCAGCCAGCCCACGTAATACGCCTTGTCGGGACCACCGTTGTTGATCTGGTAACGCAGCGTTGCCTCGACGTCGCCGATGCCGTGGCCGCTGTTGCCGAAGGCGTTGTCCGTCGCGCTGCCGGTGAAGATCTCGCGGCTGGTCACGTCCTCGTGTTGATAGACGTAAGGCACGCGCACTTCGATTTCCATGCGGTTGGTGATGCCGTAGCGGCCGGTGAGCCATCCGATCTGCGTGGTGGTCCTGACCTCGCGTGCATCGATCAAGCCGATGAGGATGGCGGGAATCACCGTGTAGCCGACGAGAGCCACGCGATCCACGTTCGAGTAGCCAAACTGATATGCCGGCTCGATGATGAACTTGCCCTTCGGCGTGAGCACGCCAGGCTGCTGGAAAATGGGCGCTACTTCCGGCGGCCGGGTGTCGGCCTTCGGTGCCTCGCCCACGGGCTGCTGTTGCTGGGGCGCATCGGCAGCTACCGCATCGCCCGCAGGCATGGGAAGCGCTGATGCGCCTGCGCCACCCGCGGCAATGCTGCCCGCGCGCTGCTTGTCCAGCACATCCATGCCCACGGCATGGCGTAGCGACTGATAGTCGGCCTCCTGCTCGGCGAGCGCGCGCTTCATCGCGTCGAGCTGCGCTATCTGCGCGCTGATCTGGCTGCGCATGGCATCGATGCGATCACCCTGCGCCGCTACCTGCTTGCGGAGATCTTCCGCATTGGTGGGCGCCGGTGTCGTGGATGGCGCCGCAGCGATGGGCGCCGGTGGCGTTGCCGCCCCCGATGGCGTCGATGCTTGTTGTTGAGCCGCAACGGGCAGGCCCAGGGCCACCAGCCCTGCACATCCTGCCGACCAGACATACCGCCACGTTGAGTGTCGCATCATGCTTCCTCATGACTCACGGTTCGACGTCGCACAGACGAATGCGCCGCGGCGACAAGCCGCGACGCATCCACAAAAAAAGCGAACCTTGACGGGTCGCCTCTTTCTTAATGCCCCAAAGACTGCAACTGCGATTGCTGCAACGCTTCCTGGAGGCTCCCCTCGCGGAATGCGCTAAGTGCGTTGGTCGTTGCGTTGATCGTGGTGATGCTCTGGATATGCTGGTTGTTCAACGTGTTCTGGATCACCGTTGCACCCTGCCCTGGAGCAAGCGACGACGGATCAAACGTATTGTTCGGGCCAATCTGCGTCACTTGCACCGTGCTCAGCGCCGTTTGCATGGCCGTCGCCTGTGCCGGTGTCATGTGCGCGATATCGGGCACGTTGAAGCTGGTGGTGGTCACCAGGTTGCCGTTGACGTAAACAGCGCGGTCGATGCCGAACGACGCCACCAGGCCATTGCCTACATCGAAGCCGCCGCGTGTCTGGTCAAGCGTGTCTTCGCCAACAGGTGACCATCCGGCAATCGCATCCGACGTGGGAATGCCGCTCACGACATTGGCCAGTGCCGCCGTGGGTGCTGCCGTCGCACCAGCCGTCTGCGCCGCCACCGCCGTCGCCGGTGCAGCAACGTTGTCCTGGGCTTGCGCAGCCACCACGAACGCGCCGCACGTCAGCAGAAGAAAACCCAGACCCGCGATGGTGGAGACCGGTGTCATGTCCGTTTCCTCAAATATCGTCCGGCCCGCGTTTGGGCATCACCATGTTGTAGAGCCCTCGGCGGTCCATGGTGTCGCCGACAGGCGCCTGCGGCGCCACCTTCCAGTCGCTGGCGCTGTTGAAGACGGCGAGATTGCGCCGGTTGTGGATGACGAATACCAGCCCGTTCTTCCACAACTCCATGAATTTCGATTCGGCGATCACGCGCGTGCCGCGTGCCGGGTCGCCCACCAGCACGCGATCGTTGCGCATGCCCTTGATCACCACGAAATGGTGATAGCCCTTCTCATCGATAAGCACGATAGCCGGCAGGTTTTCCTGCTCGAGTTTGTCCAGCGGCACCTTGAAGCCATCGGCATCGAAACCGTTGGCGTCGAGGAAGCGCTTGATGTCCAACAGGGAGAAACCTTCCTTGTTGATCTTTTGCTTGTCGCCATGCGCATACATCTGCTCGAACGCCACCTGTTCATTGACGGGATACCCGTACTGGTAGGTGAGCAGCGTGGCGACCGCCGCGGAGCCGCAGCTGAAATCGTATTTCTGGTGGATGGTGCTCTTGTAGCGCGCTTCCTTCACGCTCGTGAGGTGGATCGTGTACATGCCGTTGCCGTTGCCTGCGACTGTCACCGGCGTTTCGGCACGACCTTCCAGCGGCAGCGCCGCGATCAGTATCAACAGCGCTGCAAGCTTTTTCATTGCTTGAATTCGACGTTGAGGACCGTCGCGTTCTGGATCAGAACGTTGTTGCCCGAATTCTGTATCACCGTCGGGAATCCGGTTGCCCCGGCCATCGAACCACCCGTGATGATGTTGTCGCCACTCACCGTGTGACTGGCCGAGTTGTCACCCACCGTGCCGTTGAGGTCGGTGTTCTGGGTGATCTGCGTACCGCCGCTGAGTTCGGCCAGCGTGGCCGTGTCGACGGTGTCGCCCAGGCCCGTGGCTTCGCCCTGGTGATCCACCTGGGCAGCCGCGATGTAAACGCCGATGGGTGAATCCGCGCCCTGGATCAGGTAGGCGGCAGGAATGGTTGAGCCTTCTGCCAGCACAGCGGCAGGGACGGTGAACGCGCCGAGCGCGGTAAGAGCGAGCAGCCACTTGCAGGATCGCACGGCACTGTCTCCCGAGAACACGTGAACCAATCGGTGGCCAACGCCAGCCTCGCGTTGGCCAATCCCTTGATATGCCAACACGAGGGAACGCAAGCGTTCCCTCGTGCCGGTTGCCCTCACTCAGTGCGCGAAGTTCAGGTTGGCCTGAACGTTGACGCTCTGCTGTACCAGCGCTGCTGCGCCACTGTTCTGTGCAAGGATCGACACGCCAGCCGCTGCTGCGGCCGAACCGTTCATCTGGTTCGACATGTCGAATGCACCGGTGGTCGACGAAGCCGTGCCACCTGCGCCGCCGGAACCGCCCGCTGCGCCTGCACCACCCATGCCTGCACCACCGGTATTGCCGGCGCCCGCACCGCCTGCGCCGCCCGTACCGGCCGTTGCAGTTGCTGCACCACTGGTTCCGCCCGTTGCGCTCGACGAGCCACTGGTTCCGGTCGGAGATGCTGCGCCTGCCGTTCCCCCGGCGCCTGCGCCGCCCGCACCACCGGTACCACCGGTGTTCGCGCCGCTACCGGCCGTACCACCACCGCCGCCCGCACGATTGTGGTTGCGGATGCCACCGGCGTTGCCGCCGTCGCCGCCGTCACCGCCACCAGCCAGGGAAGCACCCCCACCGCCCGCATCGCCCGACGACCTGCCCGAACCGCCAGCCTTGCCACTGCCAGCCAATGCGCCACCGGCGTTGCCGCCGGCACCGCCGTTGCCGCCCGCAGCCTTTGCGCCGGTGCCGCGGCCGCCGTCGCCACCGCTACCACCACGGCCGCCATTGGCGTTGCCGTCGTTATAGGAGGAGTTGCCGATGCCATACACGGCGACCTTGGTCACTTCGCCGTTGAGCGTGCTGTTCGCTACTGCCTTGCTGGTATTGAACGAATCTGCCGTGCCACCGCTGCTGGCGGCGGAGCCGTCTGCTCCGGTCGCTGAAGTGGTGTAGGTGTTGGTGTCAGTGTCGGTATTCGTACGCTGGCTCGAGTCCGTGTTGGTGAGGTTGCTCGAACCGTGCGAGGTGTTGTTGTCATTGGCGAATGCCGGGAGTGTCAGTCCCAGACCTAACACGATTGCGGTCGCAATTAGAGTCTTACGCATAGTCTTTCTCCTGGAGCGATGCGGTGACCCCCTGTGTGCTGGTGAACCGAATCCAGCACGTAGTCGTCGCAACATGCATGCCACGCCATGTGCACGCCTCGTCACATAGATGAAAGCCCTGAAATCAGGGGGTTGAAGCGACTCTTGATCACGGAGACTGGGTTCAGTCAGCGACTGAAAACCCGGGTATGCATCAGGGCTGTAACACCTGCCCTCCGGACGCGCTTAAAACGCGGGACATAAACGCTCGTTCATGAGTAGGAACTTCAGCGGGTTGCAGCACATTCCTCGCCGCTCATCGCGCAGTGCAAACCGCTGTATCAAATGCTTTACACCCCTGCACACGAAACGATAGCAATGTCGTACAGGGTCCTGAACCATAACGAAACTTACAAAAAAAGAGAGAGCCTTTCGGCCCTCTCCCCGGGTCCTTACGTTCGCTTCGATCAGCGCTTTTCGATCGGCACGTAAGCCTGGTCTTCCGGGCCCGTGTAGTTCGCGCTGGGGCGGATGATCTTGCCGTCCTCGCGCTGCTCGATCACGTGCGCGCTCCAGCCGGAGGTGCGTGCGATGACGAACAACGGCGTGAACATGGCCGTCGGCACGCCCATCATGTGGTACGCGCTGGCCGAGAACCAGTCGAGGTTGGGGAACATTTTCTTCTGTTCCCACATCAGCTTCTCGATCTTTTCCGACACATCGAACAGCGTCGGATTGCCACCTTCCGTGCAGAGCTTGCGCGAAATCTCCTTGATGATCTCGTTGCGCGGATCGGACACGGTGTAAACCGGGTGACCAAAGCCGATGATGATTTCCTTGCGTTCGACGCGAGCGCGGATATCCGCTTCCGCTTCGGCGGCATTGCGATAGCGCGCGATGATTTCCATCGCCACTTCGTTGGCACCACCATGCTTGGGACCACGCAGCGCGCCGATGGCACCGGTAATGGCCGAGTACATGTCCGAACCCGTGCCGGCGATGACGCGCGCGGTAAAGGTGGACGCGTTGAACTCGTGCTCGGCGTAGAGGATCAGCGACTTGTCCAGCGAGTGCGCGTGCAGGTCGCTCGGCTTCTTGCCGTGCAGCAGGTGCAGGAAGTGACCGGCGATGGATTCATCGTCGGTTTCCGTCTCGATGCGCTTGCCGTTGTGGCTGAAATGGAACCAGTACAGCAGCATGGAGCCGAAGCTCGCCATCAGGCGGTCGGCGATATCGCGTGCACCGGTAACGTTGTGATCGTCCTTCTCCGGCAGCACGGTGCCCAGCACCGAGCAACCCGTGCGCATCACATCCATCGGATGCGTGGCGGCGGGCAGCAGTTCCAGTGCGCTCTTCACCGGCGCAGGCAGGCCGCGCAGGCGCTTGAGCTTGGCGCGATAGGCGTTCAGTTCGGCCCAGTTCGGCAGCACGCCGTGCACCAGCAGGTAGGCCACTTCCTCGAAGCAACCCTTGGCCGCCAGGTCATGGATGTCATAACCGCGGTAATGCAGGTCGTTACCGCTGCGGCCCACCGTGCACAGCGCGGTGTTGCCGGCGGCCACGCCCGACAGCGCGACGGATTTCTTGGGCTTGGGAAGGGTTTGTTCGCTCATCAGGTACATCTCCTCAATGCATGCGATGGCCGGTCACGGCCGAAACACCGTGACCGGCGAATGGGTGACCGGTCAGGCCTTCTTCTGGCTGGCGAACAGCGCGTCGAGCTTGTCCTCATAGGCGTTGTAGCCGAGGAAGTCGTAAAGATCCGCGCGGGTCTGCAGCGTGTCGATGATGTTCTTCTGCGTGCCTTCGCGACGCACCGTTTCGTAGAAGTGCAGCGCGGCCTTGTTCATGGCGCGATAGGCGCCGCAGCAATACAGCGCGATGTCGACGTTGGCCGTGCGCAGTTCGTCGGTGGTGAAGAACGGCGTGGAACCGAACTCGGTGAGGTTCGCCAGGATCGGCACCTTCACGGCTGCCTTGAAGCGGCGGTAGTCCTCCAGCGTCTTCATCGCTTCGGGGAAGATCATGTCCGCGCCCGCTTCCACATACGCACAGGCGCGATCGATGGCTGCATCGATGCCTTCCGCAGCGGCGGCATCGGTGCGCGCCATGATGACGAAGCCCTCATCGGTACGGGCATCGACGGCCGCCTTCACGCGATCGACCATCTCTTCCTTCGGCACGACTTCCTTGCCGGGACGATGGCCGCAACGCTTCTGGCCGACCTGGTCCTCGATGTGCACCGCGGCCACACCAACGTTGATGAACGAACGGATGGTGCGCGCGATGTTGAACGCACCGCCCCAACCCGTATCGATGTCCACCAGCAGCGGCATCTGCGTGGCGTCGACAATGCGGCGTGCGTCGGTGAGCACGTCTTCCATGGTCGAGATGCCAAGGTCGGGAATGCCCAACGAATTGGCAGCCACGCCACCGCCGGACAGGTAGAGCGCCTTGTAGCCCACGCGCTTGGCCATCAGGCCGGCGTAGGCAGTGATGGCGCCCATGACCTGGAGGGGACTTTCGGCGGCAACGGCAGCGCGGAACGTTGCGCCGGGGGATGCGATCTTTGCCATGAAACCTCCGCTTATAAAGCCGCAATTTTAGCGCAGCGCGTGTTCAAGGCCTGTTGCGAGGCAACATGCATGGTTTCGCATGCTGCGTTGAGTGAAAAGCGGATGCGGGCTGAAGGGTACTAGCGCCCAAATATTTGAAACATCCAAGGTTTCCGCGAGCACCCGCCCCTCACCCCAACCCTCTCCCCGGAGGGGAGAGGGAGCGAAACTCAAGCGCCCTGCTCCGGTCCGCGTTCCAGTGCGCGACGGACTTCATCCAGCGCGCCGGGATCGTCCAGCGTCGACAAATCGCCGGGATCGGTGTGCTGCACGAGCGCCAGCAAGGACCGCCGCAGCAATTTGCCGGAACGCGTCTTGGGCAGTGCGTTCACCACATAGATGCGCGCCGGTCGTGCCACCTTGCCGAGTTGATCCACCACCCGCTGCTGCATGCCCTTGGCGACATCGACAGCCTCTTCGGTGACGCCCTGCCTGAGCGTGGCAAACACCACGGGCACCTGGCCTTTCAATTCATCCTGCATGCCGACAACCGCCGCTTCCGCGCACGCCGGATGAGTCGCCACGGATTCCTCGATTTCGCGAGTACCAAGCCGATGCCCGGCCACGTTGATGACATCGTCCGTGCGACCCAGGATGGTGGTGTAGCCGTTCTCGTCGCGAATGGCCCAATCCAGCGAGCTGTACAGCAACTCCTTGAAGTGACCGAAGTAACTCGTGACATAGCGTTCGTCATCGCGCCAGACGGTGCTGAGGCAGCCCGGGGGCAGCGGCGGCACGAAGACCAGCACGCCCTTCTGATTGGGCGGCAATTCGTCGCCGGTGACTTCGTCGATCACTTTCATCCGGTAGCCGGGAGCAGGCAATCCCGGTGAACCGAACTTCACTTCCTTCAGATCCAGACCCGGCATCAGGGTGAGCGCGGGCCAGCCCGTTTCCGTCTGCCAATAGTTGTCGATCACCGGCACGCCGAGCCCTTCGGTGATCCAGTGCGCGGTGGGTTCGTCCAACGGCTCGCCGGCCAGGAATAGCCACTTCAGTTTCGACAGGTCGCACTTCTTCAACCAGCTTGCATCCTGCTTTTTCAGCACACGGATGCCCGTGGGTGACGAGAACATGGTGCGCACGCCGTAGCGTTCGCAAAGCCGCCACCAGATGCCCGGGTCGGGATGCGTGGGCAGCCCTTCGTACAGCAGCGACGTAGCGCCTCCTATCAACGGCGCGTAGACGTTGTAGGAGTGCCCCACCGCCCAACCCACGTCGGACGTGGAGAACATCACGTCGCCCGGATGGATATCGAAGATGGCCTCGATCGACATGGCCATTGCCACCGCATAACCACCCACGTCGCGCTGGATGCCCTTGGGCTTGCCGGTGGTACCCGAGGTGTAGAGCAGATAGCTGGGCTCGTTCGATTCCAGCCATTCCACCGGGATTTCGGCACCTTCGTAGGACGCACGCAAACTCGCGTAATCAAGATCGCGATCGGCGACGCGCGTCATTTGCGGGTCGAGGCCACGATCGACGATCAACACGTGCGGCGGCTTGTGCGTGGCTTCTTCCAGCGCCGCATCCACCAGCGGCTTGTAGGGAATGACCTTGCCGCCACGCATGCCGGCGTCGGTGGCAATCAGCAACGCAGGCTGTGCATCGTCAATGCGCAGCGCGAGATTGTGCGCGGCGAACCCACCGAAGACGACGGAATGGATCGCGCCGATGCGGGCACATGCCAGCATCGCAAAGACGGCTTCGGCAATATTGGGAAGGTAGATCACCACCCGATCGCCCCTGCCCACGCCCAGCGAGCCAAGCACGGCGGCAAAGGTGTTCACTTCGCGATGAAGCTCGCGATACGTCAGTTCGCGCGTGACGCCGGTTTCGGCAGAAATCGCCACCAAGGCGAGCTGGCCACCGCGCGCCTCCAGGTGCCGATCCACGGCGTTGTAGCAGAGGTTGGTGGTGCCGCCGGCGAACCAGCGGCGAAACGGCAGGTTCGATGTATCGAGGATGCGCTGCGGTGGCGTATGCCAGTGAATGCGCTGCGCCTGCTCGGCCCAGAACACTTCCGGTTGCTCTATCGAGCGCTGATAGAACTCCTCGTAGCGCATCGCGATCATCCTCGTTTCAACGGCTGATCGGTCAAGCCTAAATCAGCCGCCATGAACGGGCTTTGCGACCTTGGTCGAGTCGCTGCGCGGAACGATCGGCACGGGAGCCGATCGTCCGTGATCAGGCATTACAGGCAGGACACCGCGGCGTCGCGGTAGGCCGAGTTGTAATCCTTCTTGAGTTCCTGGGTCTCGTACATGGTGACCAGTGCGCCGGTGCCATCAGATGTGACCGAAACCAGTTCATGCGCACCCTGCTTGTCGTTACCCGACAGCGTGCCTTCCTGATCCTTGTGCGACATGCTCACCTCGGCCGTCTCGGCCCACTTGGCGCGCACGCATTCCAGGTAGGTCGGAATGTCCTTGTTGGTGCGGCTGCTCATCTTCGGCGTGGTGTCACGCAAGCCGTGGGTGCCACCGCAGGCGGTCAGCAGGGCGCAGAGGGAAATCGTCGCAAGAAGTCGCTTCATGTCTGGGTTCCGGTCAGTACTCCGGCGATTCTACCGTTCCTCGGCCATGTCGCCAGCCATGACATGAAAATAGGTCGACCGCTACAAAGAAAAAGGCGGCCGAGGCCGCCTTTTCCATGCCTTGGCGCTTGCGCGCCGGGCTTACTTCTTGGCGAACAGGTGCTCGACGCCAGCGCGCTCTTCGCGCAGTTCCTTGTTGGTGGCGTCCATGCGGGCGCGCGAGAAATCATTGATTTCCAGGCCCTGCACGATGGCGTACTTGCCATCCTTCACCGTCACCGGGTAGCCGTAGATCACGCCCGGCTCGATGCCGTACGAACCATCGGACGGGATACCCATCGAAGCCCAGTCACCTTCCGCGGTGCCCAGCGCCCAGGTGCGCATGTGGTCGACGGCAGCGGAAGCCGCCGACGCCGCCGAGGAAGCACCACGGGCCTTGATGATGGCCGCGCCGCGCTGCTGCACGGTCGGGATGAAATCGCTTTCGTACCAGGCCTGGTCAACCAGCGACAGCGCCGGCTTGCCGCCCACGGTGGCGTGGTGCAGGTCCGGATACTGCGTGGAGCTGTGGTTGCCCCAGATGGTCATCTTCTTGATGTCGGTGTTGTGCTTGCCGGTCTTCTCGGCCAGCTGCGACAGCGCGCGGTTGTGGTCCAGGCGCACCATGGCGGTGAAGCACTTCGGATCGAGATCCGGGGCGTTCTGCTGGGCAATCAGCGCATTGGTGTTGGCCGGGTTGCCGACCACCAGCACGCGCACGTCACGCTTGGCGTGATCGTTCAGTGCCTTGCCCTGCGGGCCGAAGATGGCGCCGTTGGCTTCGAGCAGATCCTTGCGCTCCATGCCCGGGCCGCGCGGACGTGCGCCGACGAGCAGCGCGTAATCCACGTCCTTGAAGGCAACGTTGAGGTCGTCGGTGGCGACCACGCCGGCCAGCGTCGGGAACGCGCAATCGTTGAGTTCCATCACCACGCCCTGCAGCGCGGGCAGCGCCGGGGTGATTTCCAGCAGATGCAGGATCACCGGCTGGTCCGGACCCAGCATGTCGCCCGCGGCAATGCGGAACAGCAGGGCGTAACCGATCTGGCCGGCAGCGCCGGTAACGGCAACACGAACGGGTGCTTTCATCGGAGAAACTCCTTCAACTTGGCTAGTCGTACAAAACAAAACCCATGCCTTGCGTCAAACCAAAACGTCCAGCTTTTGCCCGTCATTCCCGCGAAAACGGGAATCCGGTGCCTTTGCTTTCAGCGTTTTAAAGTCGCTGGATTCCCGCCCTTGCCCCCTTTTGTGGGGTTCGCGGGAATGACGAACTTGTGGAGGTTGTCGCAAAGCATGGGCGAGAATCATCAGGTCAGTTCCGCAAAGAACGCCTGGATGCGTTCCAGCCCGGGCTGCAATTGTGCGGTCGGGCAGGTATAGGAAATGCGCAGGGCACGCGGTTCGCCGAAGGCCGAGCCCGGCACGCAGGCCACGCCCACGGCTTCCAGCAACACGGCGCACAGCTCGACGTCGTCGTTGATGGTCACGCCCTTGTAGCTCTTGCCGAAGGCGACGGAGACGTCGGGAAACGCGTAAAACGCGCCCTGCGGATACGGACACACCACGCCGGGAATCGCACGCAGCGCGTTCACCACCACATCGCGCTTCTCCGCGAATTCCTTGCACTTGGCTTCGGGGATGTCCTGCGGACCGGAGAACGCGGCGACAGCGGCAGCGGTGATCACTTCCGGCAGGCTGGTGATGTGGTTGGAATTGAGCGTGGTGACGGCCTTGGCCACTTCTTCAGGGCCTGCAATCAAGCCCACGCGCCAGCCCGGCATGCCGTACGTCTTCGAAACGGAATCGACGAAGATCAGGCGGCTCTTCAGTTCCGGCTTCACGTGCACGAAGTTGTGATAGCCGATGCCGTCGAACACCATCGAGTTGTAGATGTCGTCGGTGATGATCCAGGTATCCGGATACTTCACCAGCACCTCGGCCAGCGCAGCGATTTCGTCGCGCGTATAGACCATGCCCGTGGGGTTGGACGGGTTGTTGAACAGGAACACTTTCGGCTTGCGCGCCAGCGCTGCATCGAGCTGCGCGGGCGTGAGCTTGTAGTTCTGCTCGGGACCGCAATGCAGGATGTTCGCCTTCGCGCCAAGGATGTCGGCGATGTCGCGATACGTCGTCCAGAACGGCGCGGCAAAGGCGATTTCGTCGCCTTCGTTCAGCAGCGCTTCGCCCAGGTTGTACAGCACCTGCTTGGCGCCAATGCCGATGGAAAGATTCGTGCGGCCGTAACCGGTGAAGCCCAGCTTTTCGATGTGTGCCAGAAACGCATCGAGCAGCACTTCCGCACCGCGGTTGCTGCCGTACTGGCCGGAGTCGTGCTGGAGCGCCTCGCGTGCGGCGGCATACACATGCTCGCCGGGAAGGAAATTCGGTACGCCGATGGAGAAGCTGATGATGTCGCGACCGGCAGCCTTGAGCTGCTTGGCCTTTTCGGCGATGACCATGATCGCGCTGGGCTTGGCGCGACCGACACGCTGGGCGAGCTGAGGCATGACTTCCTCGTGTTTGGGGGACGAAGACAGCAAACTCTCAAAGTTTAGCATGTGGCGGCGCGCCATTCGTGGCAGGGGGCTTACCCGATGGTCTAAGTCGCCCGGGCCCCACGGTGGCCGTGTTTTGCCCGCCCTTCGTCGTTTTCTCACGAACCCGGGATTCCGTTCCGTCATTCCCGCGAAGGCGGGAATCCAGTGTCTTTCGGGACTTGTTGTGAAAATCAAAGACGCTGGATTCCCGCCTTCGCGGGAATGACGGTGAGGAAAATGGCACCCAAGGATGGTGTGATCCAGCCTTTCCACCCCATGCCACAAGCCCTTGCCAACAACCACGTCAAGCGGCTGTTGTGCCTATGGCTGAGGACGCTGGCTCGCCCTAAAGTGAGACCACATCAATCGAGGAGCACACCATGCATTGGTTATGGGTCTTCATCGTCGGTCTGGTTGTTGGCGTCATCGCCAAGATGCTCATGCCGGGCAAGGACCCGGGCGGCTTCATCGTTACCGCGATCCTCGGCATTCTCGGCTCCGTCATTTCCACCTGGGTCGGTGAAAAGCTCGGCTGGTGGGGCGAGACCGGTGTGGTGCACTTTCTGGGATCGATCGGCGGCGCCATCGTGCTGCTGCTGATCTATCACGCGGTCCGCCGCAAAACGGCTTGATTCATGCGTTGCACATCGGCGGCGCCGTGCCGCCGATGTGCCTTGTCTTGGCAATCAGGCCGCGCTGGTGCCGCCGCCAAACAGCTTGCCGGCCAGCGAGGTCAGCGAACCCAGGTCGAAACCGCCCTGCCCCTGTGCCGGCACCTGGCCTTCGGGCGTCAGATGGTCCACCGCGTGCGGCAGAACCTGCGAAAGCTGGCCGAGCAGCTGGCTTTGATCGACGCCCATCTTGCCGGCGGCTTCCTGCAGGATCGAACCGAGACCACCGTTGTGCAGGGCCTGTCCCAGCTGCTCGCTGGATACCTGCTGGTTGGCGCCGGTGCCAACCCATGACTGTGCCGCGTCGCCAAGGCCGTGCTGCTGCAACATGGCGACCAGTCCCTGCACGCCGCCTGCCTTTTCGATCAACTGGCCGGCGATGTTCACGAGTGACGAACCGCCTGCCGGATTACCACCGCCGAGCAGATCATTGAGAAAGGACATGGCTGCATCTCCTAGGGAATGGGAATGACGCACATCGTCTTACGCGTGTAGCCACTCGATTCTAGGCTCCTGTTTCGCACATCGCCATGACAACGCAGGCATGAAAAAAGCCGCCGTCATCGCTGACGGCGGCTTCTTCACGCCATGCACACGAAATGGCTTAGCCGCGTGCGTCGAGCACTTCGTTCCATTCCTTCACGCGCTCGGCCTGGGCGGCCAGCAGCGCATCGACGTCGCCTTCCACGGTGACCTTCTCGATCACGTCACCCTGGCGGATGGCATCGACCACGGCCTGGTCTTCCGCACCAACAATCTCGCCGAAAACGCTGTGCTTGCCGTCCAGCCACGGCGTGGCGCCATGGGTGATAAAGAACTGGCTTCCGTTCGTGCGCGGACCGGCGTTGGCCATCGACAGCACGCCCGGCTTGTCGTGACGCAGCGAGGCGTCGAATTCGTCTTCGAAGCGGTAGCCCGGGCCACCACGACCGCTGCCTTCCGGGCAGCCGCCCTGGATCATGAAGTCGGCGATCACGCGGTGGAACGCCAGGCCGTCGTAATAACCGCGACGCGCGAGGTTCACGAAGCTGGCGACCGTCACCGGCGTCTTGTCTTCGTGCAAGCGCAGGTGGATGGGACCGCGGTTGGTGGTCATGGTGACGTTGATGGTCATCGGGGATCCTTGGTTAAAGGCAGCGCGCAACCACAGGCGCCCTGCAAGCCGAGAAGGATACCCCAGCTGACGTGATGGGCACCGCCCCGGCTCAGCGGGGCGCCTGTGTCCAGGTGGCCGGCA
This sequence comes from Dyella sp. C11, assembly GCF_003121485.1. Lineage (GTDB taxonomy): Bacteria > Pseudomonadota > Gammaproteobacteria > Xanthomonadales > Rhodanobacteraceae > Dyella. The sequence continues at coordinate 105,768 of NZ_QAVX01000006.1, forward strand.
GGTCCAGGCCTTCACGGGACAACGCTGCCGGGCCACGCGGCTTCGGTGCCGGCGTGGGCACCAGCGCGGGCCAGGGCGCACCTTCATAGATGTGCGACCACAGCCGATCCAGCGCTGCGTAACCGTAGGGCAATAGCGGCACGTGCTGGTCGCCGAAGCCCGGGATGGCCAGGAAGGCATCGAAGTGCTGGGCGTAAGGCACTTTCCAATACAGCGGATGCCCGCCCTTGCTGCGCAGCCAGGTCACATAGGGCTCGGAAGTGAATGCCGTGGGCAGCAGCCCATCGGACGCGCCATGCACGACCCAGACCGGCAAACTCGCCCGCGGTGCCTTCACCGTCGTGGCCGCGATGCTGTCGCGCAGCGTTTGCGTGCTGGCCTGGGTGTCGTCCCACAGCGAGCGCAGGCAACGCGCGCCGGAGAACGTGGGGTCATCCGAATGATCGGTGCCACCCAGCAGGCCCACGCCATTGCCCGGTGGAATACCCGACGCATCGGCCCACCAGCTGGCCCGCGTGGCCATGTCGATAGACACCGGCGTGCCGTGCGCGTTGGCGCCGTCATAGCGGAAACCGCAGGGCATGTCGTTCGGCCCGGTGCGCATATAGGCGGACGCATAGGCGGCCGTAATGGCACGCCACAAGTCCAGGGCGGTGGTGGATGCCGAGGTCGCCATGGCTTCATCGGTCCAACCACTGGCGCGCAGATGCTCGTACGCCTCCGACGACTGCTCGGCGATATGGGCGCCACTCAACATGCCGCGCTCGCGCAACTCATGACAGCGATGCGCCCATGCCGGCGGCACGCCGCCTGTGGGCGTCCGTGCCATCGGCACGTTGGCAAAGCGCGCATCTGCCAGCGCGCACGGCAACCAGATCGATGCCTCGGTGGCGTAGTCGAACAATGCACGCCCCTGCTCCGGCACATGCACGTTGGGCTCCAGCGCCACCACGCCCGCGAGCAGGTGATCGTCATCGATGCCCGCCGCCTGCAGCACCGCGCCGCCGCCGTTGGAAAGACCTGCCGCAATCACGCGCGTGTTCTGCGCGGTAAACGGTGCCTGATCGGGGAACGCACGATCGAGCATGGCGAGACCAAAGCGGGCTGCCTGCAATACGTGCTGGCCCCAGTCGGCTTCTGGGTTGTCGCCGGAGTGCGCGTGCTTCACGCCGATGCCTGCATGCCCTGCATCCGCCGAGGGTTCATATTCGAGAGTGGCCGTTCCGCGCTGGGCGCGTGTGCCGTCGAGCGTCACGCCCGTATCGTTGAGCAGATCGAAATAGCCGCTGCCGGTGCCCTTGTCGGTGTAAGCCACGGCGCAACCACGCGGAAGACCCCACGCACCGGCCAGGGCAATGGCACCGTACACACCGCGCGAACCGGAGGACGCCGTAACGACCAGGCAACGACGCGCGCGATCGAAGTTGTCGGGCACCTGCAACAACACGCGATGCGGCGAATGCGCACCGGGAATCCACGCGAAGGCCTGGTACTCGCGCCCCGGCACATCGGGCACACCGCCATACACATGCCCGTAGCCGCCCAGCGGGCCAAGATCGGCAATGCCCTTCCAACTGGTCTGGATCGCACGACGGCGCAATTCAGCCGGCGTCGGCTGCAACGGATGGGCGATGGCCGATGGCGTACCCGCCAGTCCCTCCAGCCCCAATCCTGCGCTGAGCAGGTCGTCGCCCTGTCGGTGTTCGGTCACGCGCACGTCGCCGCGCACGAAATCGGGGGCCTGCATGCCGGACTCCTTGGTCGCGGTCGGCGTAGCACACGACGCCAACAGCGGCGCGAGCAACAGCATCCAACGGGAAAGACGATTGGTCATGCCCACCACCATAGCAAGCAGGCGCGTGTCTGCCATCGTACGAAAGTCCAGCATAGAACCGGTCGCCTTGAGGTGACGGCGTGACGTTTCGATCTCGACGCAGGGCTTCGCCTTGGCTAACGTCAGCGTCATGACACGCCTGCTGATCGCCGATGACCATCCCTTGTTTCGCGCTGCACTGCGGCAAGCCGCCAACGGCAGCGTGGCCGACTGTGACGTACTTGAAGCAGCCGACCTTGATGGTGCGCTCAATGCGCTGGCTGAGGATGACGAGGTCGATCTCGTATTGCTGGACCTGCATATGCCGGGAAGCAAGGGGCTGTCGGGTCTCGCCACCCTGCGCGGACAATTTCCGGGCGTGGCGGTATTGGTGGTATCCGCGCACGACGAAGCCCGCACTGTGCGACGCGTACTGGACCACGGCGCTTCCGGCTTCATTCCCAAGAGTGCCAGCCCCGACGACATCGCCCAGGCCATCCGCAGCGTGCTCGATTGCGGTAACTGGTTGCCGCCGGCACTGGCGCAGGCGGTCGCGGCGCTGCCTGCCGATCCGGTCGATGTCGATCTGGCGTCGCGCCTCGCGCGCCTCACCGAACAGCAATACCGTGTGCTCGCGCTGCTGGGCGAAGGCTTGCTCAACAAGCAGATCGCCGACCGCCTGACCATCCAGGAACGCACCGTCAAGGCACACGTCACCGCCATTTTCGAAAAGCTGGGCGTGCGCAATCGCACGCAGGCGGGCGTGTTGCTGCGATCGCTGGACCTGGCGGATTCGGCGCGGCTCTGACGCCGCAGAAAAGCATCAACCGCGCGCAGCCACCACGCGCTGCAACACCTGGCGCAGCGCCAGCGGCTTGAGCGGCTTGTACAACACGCCAATGCCGCGATCGAGCAACCGCTGCCGCAATTCGCCGTCGCGGTCGGCCGTCAGGATCACCGTCGGCACATGGCGCGCCGACTCGCCCAACTCATGCAAAACGTCCAGCCCCGTGCGGCCTGCATCAAGGTGGTAGTCAAAGATATGCAGGTCCGGCATCCATGGCGCGGCACGCGCCTGCTCCACCGTGCGCGCCATGTGCACCTGCCAACCCCAGCTCGCCAGCAGGACGCTCAACGCCGAGAGTGCCGCCGGCTCGTTGTCCAGCACTAGCGCACGCCCCGTCGGCAACGCCTGCACGTGGGCAATCTCAATGTCCGGCGTTTGCGTTGACGATGCCAACGGCACCGAAAGTTCGAACACGCTGCCATGCCCCGGCCAGGAGCGCAGACCGATCGGATGGTCGAGCAAGGCAGCCATGCGTTGCGCGATGGAGAGACCCAATCCAAGGCCCTGCCCGCCCGCCGTGCTGCCACGCCGAAACTCTTCGAAAATCCCCTGCTGCTCGGCCACCTCGATGCCCGGACCGTTGTCCCACACCTGCACGCGCAGGCGGTCACCGCATCGCCGCACGCCCAACACGACGCGACCATGCTCGGCATAGCGCAATGCATTGGAGAGGAAGTTCTGCAGCACGCGACGCAGCAACTGCGGATCGGAGTGCACCCAGCGCTGGGTAGCCACCACATCGAACCGCACGCCCTTGTCGCCCGCCATCGCACGAAACTCGGCTGCCAGGGGATCCAGTACGTCAGCCAAGGGAAAGTCGCGCACCTGCGGCTGCAACCGCCCCGCCTCCAGCCGCGCCATGTCGAGCAGGCCGGCAAGCAAGCCCTCCGTCGATGACAACGCACCGTGGAGATGCCGCACCGTAGGCGCATCGTGGCCACGCTCGGCCAGCGTGTGTGCGAACAGCTGCGCGGCATGCAGCGGTTGCATCAGGTCGTGGCTCACCGCGGCAAGGAAACGGCTCTTCGCCTCGTTCGCGCGCTGCGCTTCGGCCGTGGCATCCACCAGGGCACGCGTGCGTTCGTCCACACGCAGTTCCAGGGTTTCATTGGATGCCTTGAGCGCGTCTTCGGTTTGACGGAAGGCGGTGACATCGGTGAACGTCGCCACGAATCCGCCGCCCGGCATCGGGTTGCCGCGGATTTCCACGATGGTGCCGTCCGGAAAGCGACGTTCGGAGAGATGTCGTGTGCCCGCGCGCATGTGCGTCAGGCGCCGCTGCACGCCCTCGTCCGTCGCCACGGCGCCGATCATGCCGCGCTCGATGTTGTGGCGCGTCAGGTCGGCGACCGGACGCCCCACCTGCAACAGCTCAACGGGATAGTCGAACAGGCTCGCGTAACGCCGGTTCCAGGCGACCAGGCGCAGCTCCGCATCCACCACGCAGATGCCCTGGCTCATGTTTTCCAGTGCGGCTTCAAGCACGCGCTGGTTGAAACGAAGATCCTGCGCGGCCTCCCCGACGATGGCGGCCACGGTGTCCAGTTCTTCGCGCCGCTGCTGGCGAACCACTTCCAGCAACAGGCGTGCGGACGCCGCGCCAATCACGGCGGCCAATTCGTGTTCCACCGCTGCCACGCGCGCCGGGCCGGCAACGCCGTGCATCGCGGCGTGATTGAACAGGAAACCAACGCGATCGGCCGGCAAAAACCGTGACGCCAACGCTCGCAGCTCAGCCATGCCAATGTCACCCACCGTGCTGGTGCGTGGTGCGTTTCCAAAACGGGAACCGGTCACCGCCATCATCACCGCGACATTGGCAATCAGGCTCATCACCACGGCCCGCGCCATGCGACTCCACTCGCCAAGCCCAAGCAACCCATCGGGCGCCAGCCAAGTCACACCGAAAGGACCTGCATGCCACCACGCAGGACCGTGCGGCTGCATGGTCGGCAGCAGCACGTAGAGCCAAACCAGCGTGCCCGCTGCCAGGCCCGCCGCCACGGCACGCGGCCCCAGCTGCGGCCGATAGACCGCAGCAAGCAACGAAGGAGCGAGTCCGGCCAGTGCGGAGAAGGAAATCGCGCCGATATCCGCCAGCGCATCGTTGCGTGCCAGCACGCGGCTGTAGCACCACGCCAGCAGGATCACGGCGAGTATGGCCAGTCGGCGCTGGTTGAGCACTTCGCCACGCAAGTCGCCCTGCTCGTCGCGGCCCCAGCCGGCTCGCACACGCAGCGGTGCGATGAAGTGGTTCACGATCATCAGGCTCAGCGCGAGCGTGGCGACCACGACCATGCTGGTCGCCGCACTCAGGCCGCCAAGGAAGGCCAACAACGCCAGCCCGTGCTGCCCGCGCGCCAGCGGAAGCGCGAGCACATAGAGATCGGAAGGCACGCCGCCCGGCCCCAGCCACGCATCGCCCAGTCGGGCCAGCGGGAGGATCGGCATCGAGATCAGGAGCATGTACAGCGGAAACAGCCACCGCGCCGTGCGCAAGTGAGTGCTGTCGCGGCATTCGACCACGCCTGCGTGGAACTGATGTGGCAGCGTGAACATGGCCAGTGCGCCCAGCAGGATCAGCGCGGGAAACCCCGTGCTGTCGTGTTGCTCCGGCGCACTTGCCATCAGCGCGCGGCTAGCCGGCGACAGGAGCAACGTGCCCAGTGCCAGCATCGCGCCGAGCTTGAACAGCGATTCGAACGCCATCGCCAACACCAGGCCACGGTTGTGCGCCATCGCCGACGCGCGCCGCGTACCAAACAGCATCGCAAAGAGTGCCATCAACAACGCAACGTAGAGGGCGCTGTCCTGCCACGGATTGGATTCGTTGAGCTGGCCGCGACTCAGCATGCCGTAGCTCATCGCCACGGCCTTCAGTTGCAGGGCGATGTACGGCACGATGCCGATCAGCATCACCACGGTGACCAGCGCTGCCAAACCGGCGTGACGCCCAAGGCGCACGGCGATCAAATCCGCCAGCGAACCGGCGTTGTAGTCGCGCGCCAATTGCACCAGGCGGCGCAACACCGCGATGGCAAAGACATACATGAGGATCGCGCCGACGAACGTCGGTGGCAGCCACCAACCCGAGCGACTCGCCTGCGTGACCGTGCCGTAGAACGTCCACGACGTGCAGTGGATGGCCAGGGACAAGGCGTAGACGATGGCCCAGCGGCGCTCGAACAAGGCGGGGCGGCGCTCGCCGATCAGGGCGACGCCGAACAATAGGCCCAGCCAAACCAGGGCCGCGAAGGTGATGGTGCCCGCCGTCAGCATCCGCGCAACCTGCTCCCTCTCCCCTCCGGGGAGAGGGCTGGGGTGAGGGGCCACGCTGTCCTCAGGTCTTCGACCATGCGTGCGCTTTGGCTATTCAGAAAACAACCGCTCGTAACATCAAATCCGCTCGCAAGCACCCGCCCCTCACCCCAACCCTCCCCCCGGAGGGGAGAGGGAGTTGTCAGTGAGGCAAGCCCATCGCTTGAACAGCACTCACCAGCCAGCGCAATTGCACGCCCTGGCGGCTGTCGTAGTTGTCCCCGGAGTATCCCCACCAGTCCCAGCATGCCTGCGGATTCATGGGCGCGGTGCTCGCGCGGGTCTGAGGATACAGGACCACCACGTCGTAGACGTCGGCCCAGCGATTGAAGCCGGCGTCCTTCACGAACGCCTCGCCCACGGCATCGGCGTTCTGCTTGCAGCCGTGAAACGCAACCATCAGGCCGCAGCGTTTGCCAGCGACGCAATCGGGCGGCAGGTACAGGTACCCCGTCGTGGCAAGAAATGCATCGGCGCCGCCCGGCTTGTAGGCATCCTGATTGAAATGGCGAAGCTCGCCCTTGGCTTCGGTGGCCGCCTTCGAGGGTTTCCCGAACATCTGCTGGAATATCTCGCCGGCCGCATCGAACCCGCAATGGCCCAGATACGGTGAGACCGACTTGTCGCAATCATCGCCCGTGGCGGCCACCGGCAGATTGTGTGCGAAAGCACGCGCACCGTCGTCCTTCACCATCAGCGAACCCAGCGCGGGATCGGCGTCACGCAATTGCTCGTAGAACGTGGCCGCGGCCGTCGCGACCACGGGGGAAACCAGCGCATCGTCCTTGCCATGCAGCACGTAGACGCGTCCGTGTGCAAGATTCTTCAGCGCACCGATATCACCGGATGCCGCGCGTTGCTTCGCCTTGGTGGCAAGCGCCGCTGCATCCGGTGGCGGCACGCCTTTCATGCAGGTGCTCAAGGCCAGGTCCAGACGTCCGTTGGCACAACCGTACGGACCGCCGGCAACGATGGCCGCGGCAGGAAACAGTTCGGGATACGCCATCTGCACCTGCGTCGCCATGTATGCACCGGACGACAAACCCACGACCGCCGTCCTTGATGCATCCAGCTTGAGCTTTGGCAGCGCCGGCACTTCGTCCGCGCCTGCGACGCCGGACAACAGCAACCAGCCACACATCAGTCCCGTCAGGCGTCGCATGCGCATCTCCAACAATCAGAAGGTGTACTTGGCCGTGAGCGTGACCATGCGCGGCGCACCGTAGAAGCCCGTGACAATGCCCAGCGCCGCAATGTTGTAGCCGGTGGTGCGATACGACTTGTTCGCCAGGTTGCTGCCCTGCAGGCTCAGCGTCCACGGCTGGTCGATGCGCCACACAATGCCCGCATTCCACAAGCCATACGACGGCTGCATGATCAGCGGTGACAAGGTGGTCTCGGGATACACGCTGGTCTGGTACGTGTAGTTGATGCGGCCACTGACACTGCCGCCGTTATCCAGCGGAATGGTGTGTTCCAGGTTCAAGCCACCGGACCACTTGGGGGCGTTGGTGAAGCGCTGCGAATCGGCGATGTTGACACCGGCGCTTTCGAAGTCGGTGTACTTGGTGTGCAGGTAGGCCCAGTTGCCGCTGAAGGTCCAGTTCTCCACCGGCGTCCAGGCGAATTCTTCTTCCCAGCCGTCGATGTGGCCCTTGCCGGCGTTGGTGAAGTCGCCGAAGAAGCCCTGCGTGCCGTTCGGCAGCGTGTACGAGGTGAACACGGACAGCTGGATGTTCGAGTAGATGTTGTGGAAGAACGCCGTATTCAACATCAGCGTGTCGTCGAGGAAGGACATCTTGCTGCCCAGTTCGTACGACGTGACCTTTTCATCCTCGATCGGTCGGCACGACTCGGGAATCGCCGCGCAGTTGGCGCGAATGTTGTAGCCACCCGAGTGAAAGCCCTGACTGTAACTTGCGTACAGCTTCACCTGGTCGGTCAAGGCGTAGTCGAGCGACAACTTCGGCGAGACGTTGTGCGAGGTATGCGAACCGCTGAAATCCGCCAGCGTGGAAATCGGCGTGGTGAAGGTCGCGTCCGAGTAGCCGTAGTTCTGGATGACTGCGGACTTCTTTTCGCTCGTGTAGCGCAGGCCAAGGTCCAGGCTCCACTGCGGATTGATGTCCCAGGTGAAGTCGCCATAACCAGCGTAGCTCTTGGTGCCGATGCTGCCACCCGTGCCGCCGTACTGCGAATACAGCGGGTAATACGGCGGCGAGCCAAGGAAGATGTTGTGGATGTAGCCCTTGGCCGTGCCGTCGAAGTAGAACAGGCCGAACACGCCGTGCACCGCCCCGCCGTTGTCGTAGTTGGCCTGCAATTCCTGCGTGAACTGGTGATCCTTGTAGACCGCGTTGACGTCGGCGATCTGCTCGGGAAGCGTATCGAAGTCGATATTGGTATCGGTGGACGAACCGCGGAACGCCGTGATGGATTTCAGCGTCCAGTCCTGGCTCACGATCCAGTTCAGGGTCAGCGCCGTGCCCCACAGGGTCGTGTTGTTCAGCTGCGCCATGCCGCTGCGCGTGTCGTAGTCGCTCGACAACGGCGCATAGCCCGGATCGAACGAGTTGGGCGTCAGCATCTTGGCGCCACGCGGATTGGAGTTGTCGCGCAAACCATCGAAGGACAGTTGCGCGTTGAAATCCGAGCTGGGGAAAAAGCCCAGCGATGCGCGTGCGGCATTGCTGTTCTTGTTGCCGTTGCGGCTACCCGTGAGCAGGTCTTCGCCAAAACCGTCGTTGTGTTCGCTGGCATAGGCAATGCGGCCGCGCCACACGCCATCGGACGTGGCGCCGCCCAGGCTGGCCTTGATGTCCTTCTCGCCGTGCGTACCCACCGTGCCTTCCACCGAACCCGTGGTCTGCGTGGGCAGCGGGTTGGACACGTACTTGATGGCGCCGCCGATGGTGTTCTTGCCGTACAGCGAACCCTGCGGTCCGCGCAGCACTTCGATGCGATTGGTGTCGAACACGTCGAGCACGGTGCCCTGCGGGCGCGCCATGTAGACGTCATCGAGGTAGATACCCACCGCCGGATCGAAACCCCACGTGGGATCGGCCTGGCCCACGCCACGGATGTACGCCGTCAGCGTGGTGTTGGAGCCGCGGGCCGCATAGATCTGCAGCGAAGGCACCTTGCCTTGCAGGTCGGCCAGGTTCTGCACGTTCTGGTTGAACAGCGTCTGCGCGGTAAATGCGCTGACCGCGATGGGCACGTCCTGCAAGGTTTCCTCGCGTTTGCGCGCGGTGACCTTGATGCCTTCCAGTTGCTTGGCGTCGGATGTCTTGGCGGTGGTTGCCGGTGTCGTGCTGCTCTGCGGCGCGTCGTCCGCGTGTGCCGTGACCAGGCACGACAAACCCATCACCAGACCGATCGCCATGCTCAGATGCGTGCGTTTCATAGCTCCCTTGTCTCCCCTCGCTTTGACGCGCCCCGTGGACACAGGACGCCGAATGCCACGGAGCTTAGGCATCGCCACCGCACACCACACTTGTACCTTCGTACAGTGCCGCGCACCGCCATGCCTTGCGGATACTCGCCGCACGACGATGCCCATCACGGGCGTCCGGGGAATTGACGATGGCATTTCTGATCGTGCTGGCCGCGCTGTGTTTCTTGATGTTGGCGGCTTATCGCGGCTACAGCGTGATCCTGTTTGCTCCGGTGGCGGCGCTGGGCGCCGTGCTGCTGACCGACCCGTCGCTGGTCGCGCCGATGTTCACCGGCCTGTTCATGGACAAGATGGTGGGCTTCCTGAAGCTCTACTTTCCCGTGTTCATGCTGGGCGCGCTGTTCGGCAAGGTCATCGAGCTGTCCGGTTTCTCGCGCTCCATCGTGGCGGGCACCATCGGGTTGGTGGGACGCAGTCGCGCCATGCTTTCCATCGTGATCGTGTGCGCGCTGCTCACCTATGGTGGCGTGTCGCTGTTCGTGGTGGTGTTTGCGGTGTATCCGTTTGCGGCGGAGCTTTTTCGTCAGTCGGACATTCCCAAGCGACTCATTCCCGGCACCATCGCGCTGGGTGCCTTCACGTTCACCATGGATTCGTTGCCGGGCACGCCGCAGATCCAGAACATCATTCCCACGGCGTTCTTCGGCACCAATGCATGGGCTGCACCGTGGCTCGGCACGCTGGGCGCGGTGTTCATTCTTATCGTGGGTTTGCTCTATCTGGAATCGCGCCGGCGCAAGGCTGCCGCGGCGGGCGAAGGCTACGGCACGTCGCTGGTCAATGAGCCGGTCGCGTTCGAGGGCGACAAACTCACGCATCCGCTGATCGCCCTGCTTCCGCTCGTGCTGGTGGGCGTGCTCAACAAAGTGCTGGGTGATGCCATTCCCAAACTCTACGGCGCCAGCCATTCGTTTGTGCCGGCCGTGATCGGCGAAGCCAAGCCGGTGGTGCAGGAGATTTCGAAAGTCGCCGCCATCTGGGCCGTGGAAGGCGCCCTGCTGGTGGGCATTCTTTGCGTGCTCGCCTTTGCCTGGCGCCCGGTCACCCGGCGTTTTGCCGAAGGCAGCAAGGCCGCCGTGGCCGGCGCGTTGCTGGCATCGATGAACACGGCGTCGGAGTACGGCTTTGGCGCGGTGATCGCCGCGCTGCCCGGCTTTCGCCTGATTGCCAACGCGCTTCACGCCATCCCCCACCCGCTGGTGAACGAGGCCGTGACGGTCACGGCGCTGGCCGGTATTACCGGTTCAGCCTCCGGCGGCATGAGCATCGCCCTCGCCGCCATGGCCGAGACGTTCATTCATAACGCCCAGGCGGCCGGCATCCCCATGGAAGTGCTGCACCGGGTGGCCGCCATGGCCTCGGGCGGCATGGACACCCTGCCCCACAACGGCGCCGTGATCACCCTGCTGGCCGTCACGGGGCTGACCCATCGCCAGTCGTACCGGGACATTTTTGCCATCACGGTGATCAAGACGCTGGCCGTGTTCGTGGTGATTTTGGCGTATGGGTTGACCGGGCTGGTCTGAATCGGCTTTTCCCCCTTCGAATCTCCCTTTCGGCCCGCCCGGCTCCCCTCGGCGGGCCGCTTTCTTTTGGGGCCGGTTAAAGGCGCTGGATTCCCGCCTACGCGGGAATGACGGTGAGGAAAACCGCTCCTTTCGAGCTCGTCATTCCCGCGAAGGCGGGAATCCAGCGCCTTTCCAGCCCTCAGGTGCCTGCAAACCCCACCAGAAACACCTGCCTGAACAGGCTTGTTGAGACATTTCAAGCAAGCTGTCACATAACCCCGTATAATTCGAGAGTTACCCCTACAGAAACCTCACGCGACGGCCCCGTGCCGCCCGAGCCGACCTCATGTCCATCGAAAATCTGCGCAATATCGCCATCGTCGCTCACGTCGACCACGGCAAGACCACGCTCGTCGACCAGCTGCTGAAGCAGTCCGGCACCCTCAACGAGCGCACCGTGCTCGCCGAGCGCGTGATGGACAGCAACGACCAGGAAAAGGAGCGTGGCATCACGATCCTGGCCAAGAACACGGCCATTACCTGGACGAACCAGAAGACCGGCGACAAGAACCGCATCAACATCGTCGACACCCCAGGCCATGCCGACTTCGGCGGCGAAGTGGAGCGCGTGCTGTCGATGGTCGACACCGTGCTGATCCTGGTCGACGCGATGGACGGCCCGATGCCGCAGACGCGCTTCGTCACCCAGAAGGCCTTCGCCATGGGCTTCAAGCCCATCGTCGTGGTCAACAAGGTCGACCGTCCGGGCGCCCGTCCGGAGTGGGTGGTCGAGCAGGTGTGGGATCTGTTCGAAAAGCTCGGCGCCACCGACGAGCAGATGGAATTCCCGATCGTTTACGCCTCGGCGCTGAACGGCTACGCCTCGCTGGACGAGAACGCCCGCGAAGGCGACATGACCCCGCTGTACGAAGCGATCATGCAGCATGCGCCCAAGCCGGACGTGGATCCGGAAGGCGCCTTCCAGATGCGCATCAGCCAGCTGGACTACAACAACTTCGTCGGCGTCATCGGCATTGGCCGCATCCAGCGCGGCACCCTGAAGAAGGGCATGCCGGTCGCCGTGATCGACCGCGAAGGCAAGAAGCGCCAGGGCAAGATCGGCCAGGTGCTGGGCTTCCTCGGCCTTGAGCGCATCGAGCAGGATTCGGCCGAAGCCGGCGACATCGTCGCCATCTCGGGCATTCCGGAGCTGACCATTTCCGACACGGTCACCTCGATCGACAACCCCGAAGCGCTGCCGGCGCTGAGCGTCGACGAGCCGATGATCTCGATGACCTTCCAGGTCAACAACTCGCCGTTCGTCGGCAACAAGGATCTCTCCGGCGGCAAGTTCCTCACCAGCCGCCAGCTGCGTGAGCGCCTGGATCGCGAGAAGGTGCACAACGTGGCACTGCGCGTGGAAGACGGTTCGGATGCCGACAAGTTCCTGGTCTCGGGCCGTGGCGAACTGCATCTGTCGGTGCTGATCGAAAACATGCGTCGCGAAGGCTACGAGCTGGCCGTGTCGCGTCCGGAAGTGATCATCAAGGAAATCGACGGCCAGAAGATGGAGCCGATCGAACAGCTGGTGGTCGACATCGAAGAGCAGCACCAGGGCGGCGTGATGGAGCGCCTGGGCATCCGCAAGGGTGACCTGAAGAACATGGTGTCGGACGGCAAGGGCCGCGTGCGCCTTGAGTACCTGATCCCGGCCCGTGGCCTGATCGGCTTCCAGAACCAGTTCAAGACCCTCACCCAGGGTTCGGGCCTGCTGTTCCACGTGTTCGACCATTACGGTCCGTACACGCCGGTGGCCATCGCCAAGCGCCTCAACGGCGTGATGATCGCCAACGCGGGCGGCACCACCCCGGCCTACTCGCTTGGACCGCTGCAGGATCGCGGCAAGCTGTTCGCCGCTGAAGGCGACTCGGTGTACGAAGGCCAGCTCATCGGCATTCACGCCAAGGACAACGACCTGACCGTCAACGCCATCAAGCCCAAGCCGCTGACCAACATGCGCGCCTCCGGCAAGGACGATGCGATCCAGCTGACCCCGGCGACCAAGTTCTCGCTGGAACAGGCGCTGGACTTCATCGACGACGACGAGCTGGTCGAAGTCACGCCGAAGGAAATCCGCATGCGCAAGAAGCACCTGACGGAAAACGATCGCAAGAAGGCGTCGCGCGGCGGCTGATTGTTCGATCCATGTCGAGCATGAAGAAAAGGCCGCCGCAAGGCGGCCTTTTTACATTGCACGGATGACTGCGCGCCGAGATTCGGCGCCGCCCCTTCCCTTGCCGTGCAAACCGCCCATGCGTTGTCGACTCGCCACCACCGTGACGTGCCTGCTGTTGGCCTCGTGCGCCCTCCACGCCGACGAGGCCAACCTGTTCGTGCCGCAGTGGCTTGGCGCGCAGTACACCTTCGTCGACCAGCACCAGGACTCGCTGCATTCGCCCTACTCGGGGCCGCTGAGTTTGCGCGCCGACGGCGACACCGAGCGTTCGCACACCTTCGGCGCGTACTTCGGCATGGCGCTTCCCGCACGGCTGCAGTTCTACCTCGACGTGGAAATGTTCAAGGGTGAAGGCGTCTCCGGTGCGACGGGCCTGGGCGGTTTGACCAACGGCGACGTGATCCGCGCCGGCTCCGTGGGTTTGCCCAAGACGCCTTACGTGGCGCGCGCCTACCTCCGCTGGACCACGCCACTGGGCGATGACACTACGCAAGTCGAACGCGCGCAGGATCAGCTGCCAGGCACCGAAGCCGCCGAACGCTTCGAAGTGAAGCTCGGCAAGATGTCCGTGGCCGACGACTTCGACAAGAACCGCTACGCCGGCAGCACGCGCACGCAGTTCATGAACTGGTCGCTGTTCAACAACACCGCCTGGGATTTCGCCGCCGACACGCGCGGCTATACCGAAGGCCTGGTGCTGGCATGGGTGCAGAAAACCTGGAGCCTGCGTTACGGCATCTACCTGATGCCGTATCAGGCGAACGGGCAGAAGCTGGTGGATTCGCTTTCGCAGTCGCAGAACCAGCAGGTCGAACTGACCCTGCAACCGCAGGCGGATGGCTGGGCGCTGCGCTTCCTCGGCTATCGCAACACGGCGCGCATGGGCATCTATAACGACGCCATCGCTATTGCCGAGCAAACCGGCCAGCTGCCGAATGTGCAGGCCGATGATGCGCCGGGCCGGCACAAGTTCGGTTTCGGCATGAATGGCGAACTGCCACTGGCCGACAACGGCGATACCGGCCTGTTCATGCGCGCCGGCTGGAACGACGGCCACACCGAATCGTTCGTGTTCACCGAAGTGGATCGCACGCTCAGCGCGGGATTCCAGCTCTCTGGCGCCCATTGGGCGCGATCAGACGACCATCTTGGCGTTGCCTTCGTCGTGGACGGCCTGTCGCGGGACCACCGCAACTACCTTGAGCTGGGTGGCAGCGGCTTCGTGCTGGGCGATGGCGCGCTCAACTATGGGCGCGAAGAAATCCTCGAGACGTACTACAACTTCGTGCCCTTCGCGCACTTCACGCTCAGCCCGGACCTGCAGCTCATCCACAACCCTGGTTACAACCGCGACCGCGGCCCTGCTCGCTTCGTGGGCTTGCGCGCCCACGTCGAGATCTGACGATCAGGGCAACGCTGCGCGTTCCAGCGCCGCGACGCGCCGTTCCAATCGCGGCCCGAGATAGCAATGCGAGCCGCACGGCATCAGTCCCGCGTCGTTGAAGGCTTTCAGATACCAGCTGGGCGCTCGGGAATGGAAACCGTCCATATCGCCGTCCACGCCATCCTTGCTGGTAAATACTTCAAGGAAGGCCACGCCTTCGAGCATGTCGCTGATGCCCGAAAGCCCCGCGCGAATTTCCGCCGGCTTCAGGTAGTGCAGCACGTCCGTACAAACGACCACGTCGAAACGTTGATCGAAGCGCAGATATTCCAGCTGACCGAAACGCGCCAACCCGATGTTGCGGCTGCGACCAAAACGCGACACTGCATACTCGCTCGCATCCAGTCCCTGGTAGTGGATGCCCGGTCGAAGCTTCAACAACGGCGCACGCCAGACACCTTCACCGCAGCCCACGTCGAGCACGGATCGCACCGGGCGACCGAGGTAATACTCGGCCTGCGCAATCACCATGGCGATCTTCCGACGAAGCTCCGCAGGCGATGCCACCGTGTGATCGGGGTGCCGATACCATTTGTCGAAATAGGCGCGGTCGTAAATCTTGGGCACAGGCTTTGTCTCCGGCTAAGGCCTTGAATCATAGCGTAGGGAAAGCAATCACCTGCCCTGAACATGGCTTGCCGCAGCATACGAACGGGAACCTGGGAGCCGCCCCCTATGCCCACGATCCGCATTCGCATGACCGGCAGTCGCGACGATGCCGACACCTTGCTCAACATTCTCCACGGCATCGACGGTGTCGAACACGTCGAGGAAATCGAAGACGAAACCGCTGCCGCGCGAGAAGACTCCAGTTCGAATGAGCTGGTCGACGACAACGGTGCCGAATTGTTCCTTATCGAGGTGCTGACCACCGACCGCCTGCATGCCGATGCCGTGCACGCGGTGACGGAAGTGCAGTCCACGCAGCTGGGGGCCGTGGTCGAGTTCGTCGACGAGTTCTGACCCTTGCGTAGTGAAGGTACCCCGGCGCATCGCGCCGGCCACTTTCTTGCGAAACAAATCCGGAGGCGTTTCACAACGCCGGCCGCGCATTGCGGCAACCATCGGTGCCGGGCAGACCACGCAAGGCTTTCGCCAGCATGACGAAATTCCAACAAAGTGCCCGGCGCATGAATCCGCGCCGAACAAAATCGCGTTCATGCATCACGATGCGTAAGCCGGGCGACCGCCGCCGCGTTCCCACGTCAAACCGTCGCCCCACCTTGGCCCGAGGAATTCCGACGCATGCGTGACACCCTGCTCCGCCCCGCTCTTCGTTTCAAGCCGTGGCTGATCGCCCTTGGCATCGCCCTGACACTGGGGCCTGCCGTGGCCGATGCACGCGACGCCAAGGCCCTGTCCCAGGAAGACGTGGACTGGCTGCGCCGCGACAGCTTTGAACTCGATAGCGCCACGGTCGCCATGTATCGCGACCTGGGGCGCTCGCGCCTGCTCGACCACCAGCTGGATGGGCGCATCAGCGACGACCTGCCGGCACCCATTACCTCGCTCATCAACTCCTACGAGGCAGCCAGCACGCCGACCGAACAGCTGCTGACGAACCTGCGCGACGAGCAGGAGAAAATCAAGAACATGCCCGACGGCGACGACAAGAACGCCGCCAAGAAGAACCAGCAGCAACACGCCAACGATCTGCTGCAACAAGCGCAACAGATCGAGATGCTGCATGCCATCTACGGGCCCAACCAGCTGAAGGAACAGATGGTGTGGTTCTGGCTCAACCACTTCAGCGTGTACG
This sequence comes from Dyella sp. C11, assembly GCF_003121485.1. Lineage (GTDB taxonomy): Bacteria > Pseudomonadota > Gammaproteobacteria > Xanthomonadales > Rhodanobacteraceae > Dyella. The sequence goes on from NZ_QAVX01000006.1 coordinate 122,150, forward strand.
GCGCCAAGGGACGCGTGCGCTGGGTTGCCGCCGACTACGTGCAGAACAGTATTCGTCCGCATGCCCTGGGCAAGTTCCGCGACCTGGTAATGGCCACGCTGGAAAGCCCGGCCATGATGGAATTTCTCGACAACGCGCAGAATGCGAAAGGCCACGTCAACGAGAACTACGCACGCGAGCTGATGGAACTGCATACGCTGGGCGTGGGTTCGGGCTATACGCAGCAGGACGTGCAGCAGCTCGCGCTTATCCTCACCGGTGCCGGCGTGGCGCCCTTGCGCGATCCCGCCGCGCGCCCCATGCGCCCCGCTGTCGCCGACATGTTCGTGCGCAACGGCATGTTCGAATTCAACCCCAAGCGCCACGACTTCAGCGACAAGGTGCTGCTGGGACACAAGATCAAGGGAAGTGGCTGCGATGAAATAACCGAAGCGGTGGACCTGATCACCAAGCAGCCCGCCTGCGCGCAATTCGTGTCGAAGAAGATCGCCGAGTACTTCGTCTCCGACAACCCGTCACCGGAGCTGGTGGCAAAGATGGCACATACCTTCCAGCGCACCGACGGCGACATTGCCGAAGTGCTGCGTACCATGTTCGACTCCAAGGAACTCGCCGCCAGCTATGGCAAGAAGTTCAAGGACCCGATGCAGTTCGTGGTGTCGTCGGTGCGCATGGCCTATGACGGCAAGCCCATCGCCAACGCCAAGCCGCTGCTCAACTGGATGAACCAGCTCGGCGAACCCGTCTTCGGCCGACTGACACCCGATGGCTGGCCACTGGATAGCGCCGGCTGGTCCAGTTCCGGGCAGATGGCCAAGCGCTTCGAGATTGCCGGCGCCATCGGCACCGGCAACAACCGCCTGCTGACCCCGGAAGGCCAACCCAAGTCCGGCGGTGATTTCCCCATGCTCACCACGCGCCTCTACTACGACACCTTCGATACCAAGCTGAGCGCACCGACGCGCGACGCGCTGGCCAAGGCCACCACACAACAGGAATGGAACACGTTCCTGCTCTCCTCGCCCGACTTCAATTACCGCTGAGGTAGCCATGAAACGCCGCGAATTCCTGCTCGCTGCCGCCACCGCCGCTGTTGCCGCGCCTGCGCTGTCGTTCTCCGGCAAGTTGTTTGCCGCTCCCGCCAGCGCACCGCGCTTCCTGCTCGTGTTCCTGCGCGGCGGCTATGACTCCAACAACCTGCTGATTCCCTACGGCAGCGACTTCTACTACGAATCGCGCCCCACGCTCGCCATCGCCAAACCCGATGCGTACAACGCCAACAGTGCGATCGGCCTCGATGCGAACTGGGGGCTCAACCCGGTACTGCGCGATTCCATCTACCCGTTGTGGCAGAAGCGACAGGTTGCCTTCGTGCCGTTCGCGGGCACCGACGACATGTCGCGCAGCCACTTCGAAACGCAGGACAACATCGAGTCCGGCGAGCCCACCGATCAGCGTAGCAATTTCCGCTCGGGCTTCATGGCGCGCCTGTCGGGCCAGATGAGCACGGTGCCCTCCATTGCCTTTACGGATGCGTTGCCGCTGACGTTCCAGGGCAGCGGTCGCGACATCCCGAATATTTCGCTGCGCGGCAATACCAAGCCGGTGTACGACGAACGACAGGCGGGCATTCTTGCCGGCATGTATCGCGATACCACGCTGGCTTCCGCCGCCGCTGACGGCCTTGAGCTCCGCCAGACCGTATCGAAAGAGTTGCAGGACGAAATGATGAAGGCGAACCGCGGCGCCCCCAACGCCAAGAGTTTCGCCGACGAAACGCAGCGCATCGCCACCATGATGCGCGACCAGTATCGCCTCGGCTTCGTGGATGTCGGCGGCTGGGACACGCACGTCAACCAGGGCAGCACCCCGGGCCAGCTGGCCAACAATCTTTCCAACCTCGGCAAGGGCCTTGCCGCCTATGCCGACGCGCTGGGCGACGAGTGGAACAACACCGTCGTGGTGGTGGTGTCGGAATTCGGCCGCACGTTCCGCGAAAACGGCAACAAGGGCACCGACCACGGCCACGGCACCACCTATTGGGTATTGGGTGGCAAGGTGAACGGTGGACGCATCGCCGGGCAACAGGTGGCGGTGAACGCGCAAAGCCTGCTGCAGAACCGCGACTACCCGGTGCTCAACAATTATCGCGATGTACTGTCGGGTGTGATGGGGCGCATGTGGGGCCTCAACAACGGCCAGCTGCAGTCGGTATTCCCTGGCGCGAAGCCGAAGGATCTTCAGCTCGTCTGATCGTCAAGTCGCGCACAGGGTGCGCTCCCACACGAGCACTCCGTCGCCTTGTGGGAGCGCGACGCCTTTCAGCGATTACTTCACCCGCACATACCGCCCGCTCATCACCGGCTCCCACTTCACGCCGCCATCGAACGAGCTTTCCAGCCTGAGCGTGACGGTGTCATCACCGTCGAATGCATAGATATGGCGAGTCTGTCCACGCGGCGAACTGCGCACAAAGGTAAGGCGTTCGCCATCCCACACGCCTGGCGCTGGCGTGCCCGGGACAAAGCCGTAGCTGTCGAACCAGTAGAGGCTGTATTGGTCGTGGTCGGGCTCTGCGACAAACACCGCGTGAACCAGCAACGCGGTCTTGCCTTCGCGCTCCTCCCGGTAGTCCTGCACCAGAAGGCGACCATTGAGTTGCAGCACGGACGTGACATGCGCCGTCGCATCGCCACCCTGCCCCCAACGGGTGGTGGCGATGGTTTCATCGCCGCGCCACTCGCCAGCCAGTTGCGCCAGGATGCCCGAAGCCATGGCTCAGCGAGCCTCGCCCACGATACGCACCAGAAGGCTCTTGGCGATGGCGCCATGCAGCTTGCCCAGTCCACGCACCATATGCAGCGTGGCGAACAACATCAGGATGCCGACGATGCAGGTAAGCACGGCGAGCGGCCAGTAGTTGTTGTCGCACAGCCAGTAGGGGTAGCCGCATTGCAGATTGATCACATCGGCCACGCTCAACGCCTTCAGGATTGGCGTGGCAATGAAACCCAGCGAGATGCTCAGGAACGTGATGGTCACGGTGAAATACAGGATGCCCAGCGGAAGCATCAGCATCATGTAGAACAGCGTGGTCCACGTATGGACATCCGTGAAGATGGCACCCACACGCTGCCAGAACGACTTGCCGTCCATGGAAGGATACGGTGGGCGACGTGGCATGCGCTCGCCCAGCATCGTCTCCACGATGCGGCCTTCCAGCAGCGACAGCGCGCGCACCGTGCCCAGGAAAAGAACCATGAAGGGGATGCCGATGATCAGTATCGACAGGCTCAGCGACAGCGAAATGCCCGTCACTGCCCAGGTGAAATAGAAGACGCCCGTGGCCAATGACAACAGCATGTAGAACAAGGCACCCCATGTGCGTGAATCCGCTGCCACGCCAAAGAACTGGCCCCACACGGAGCGCTGTTTCGGCATGACAGGTGGCCGCAACGCGCGTTGGATCTTGATCTCCTGGTCGCGGTAGATGTCCGCCACTTCCTCAGGCGCGCCATACGTGCTCACGACGTGCGCAAGCATGTCGGCTTCGCTGCGCGTCGGGTTGTCGGCCAGCTCGGCGCGCAGGTGTTCTTCGGCGTCGTAGAGCGCATCCTGGATCAACGCAGGGTCTGCGCCTTTGAGCGCTGCGCGCAACTGCTTCAGGTATTCGGCGATCGTGCGTGGTGCATTCATTACACCCCTCCTTGCAAAACGGCATCGACGGAGTCGCGCGTGGCCGCCCAGGCTTCCACCCAGTCGCGCAACACCTCGCGCCCCTGCTTCGTGATCCGGTAATAACGCCGCGGTGGTCCGCTGATGGAGGGTTCCACCTCGCTGGCCAGCAGCCCCGCCCCTTCGAGATTGCGCAGCACGGGATAAAGCGCACTCTGCTTGCCCGCCAGCACGCCCTCGCCCACCTCTTCCAGGCGCTTGGCAATCTGGTAGCCGTACATCGGCTGACGCGATTGCCCCAACACCGCCAGCAGCACCAGCGACACCGTGCCCGCCGACAGCTCTTTCTGGAACTTCTTCAGATGGCTGCTGTTGTCTTCCACAACCCACCCGCACTGCTACTCAGTCTGGAGAGAACTATAGTGTGGACTTAACACTAGTGCATGGGCGGGAAGTCATAGGGTGCGGGAAGTCATGGTGTGGGAAAGGCGTACAGACATGAGGCGCGTCCAACCTGCAGGCGGGCGCGGAAACTGTTGCGATGAAATCTGCGCCCGGGATCCAGCCGCTGGGAGGCCACTTTCTGGATCGCACGTGACCCGGGGGATGGGGATAAGCGGGCGTCGTCAGTGGCCTGCGCGCTCGCTTGCGCTACGATTACAGCAGTAATGATTAATGCCTTGGCCCCGCAGGAGGGGCGCGATTTATGACGACAATTTCGATCCGGACGCCCGACGATTGGCATGTCCATCTACGCGACGGCGCGCAACTGGAGCAGACCGTGGCCGCAACGGCCCACGGTTTCGCACGGGCCATCGTGATGCCGAATCTGGTTCCTCCCGTCTGCACGGTGGAGGCCGCCCGCCAATACCGTGATCGGATTCGAGCCGCAACTCCAGCGGGAGCCTCGTTTGAGCCTCTCATGACGTGCTATCTCACCAACGACATCGATCCCGAAGAAGTGGCGACGGGTTACGCCGCGGGTGTCTTTGCCGCATGCAAGCTCTACCCGGCCCATGCCACGACCAATTCAAACCATGGTGTGACGGACATTCGGCGAATCCATGCCGTGCTGGCTACCATGGAACGTATCGGGATGCCGCTGCTGATTCACGGCGAGGTGACCGACGCAGCCGTGGATGTGTTCGATCGCGAAGCCATCTTCATTGAACGCGTGCTTTCCGGCATCGTGCGAGACTTCCCGGGACTCAAGGTGGTGCTGGAGCACATCACCACCACCGAGGCAGCGGACTTTGTCCGTGAGTCTCGCGATCAGGTCGCCGCCACCATCACGCCGCACCACCTGATGATCAATCGCAATGCGATGTTTCAAGGTGGATTCCGCCCGCACGCCTACTGCCTGCCCGTGGCCAAGCGCGAGAAGCATCGCATCGCGCTGCGCCAGGCCGCGACTTCTGGATCGTCCCGCTTTTTCCTCGGCACGGATTCCGCGCCCCATCCGCGCGCAGCGAAGGAATCAGCGTGCGGCTGCGCGGGGATATTCAACGCGCCAGTTGCACTGGAAGCGTATGCACAGGTGTTCGAAGAGGAAGGTGCACTTGACCGTCTTGAGGCTTTTGCCTCGGAGCATGGCCCCCGTTTCTATGGCCTTCCCCTGAATGAAGGCCGCGTCACGCTGACGCGCAGTCCGTGGCAGGTACCCGATGTGATCGAAGTCGGGGGACAAGCCGTGGTGCCCTTCCTCGCCGGCGAAACCCTGGCCTGGCGCCTCGACACGAATTGAAATCACCGCTTGCGCGAAGCCTCGCCATGAGAAAGGAGCGCGGGCTTGCTGCGTCGGCACTGCCTTGCATGCACGCCACCAACCAAGGTCAGCAAAATACGTACTGAAGGCGCTGCTACTGCACACACCTTGGTCTCCAAAACGGTTCTGACTTTGGTGTGATGCCCATGGGCCCACAACGGCTTGCCCCCATGGCGCCGCCGTTGGAAAGGCTGCCCGGCGGCGCTTCCTGCAGTCACCGCCCCCCATCCGGTCTTCTGACGGGGGGGCCGAGACCCACCGCAACCTCTTTGCCACCCAAGTGAACGGTTTTCCTAACGCAACACCATTCCAGCAGGAGCAAAATCGGGCAAGAAAGCGGGGCACTGCGAGGCTTCAAGATATCCGTGCGGGCCAACGATACCGGGCAGTCGACGATTGGCGATAGAAGATCAACTCGCCGATCGATGGCACGGCTGCACTCATGACGGGAACGGCTTATGGCTATTGAAGGTGCAATCCGGTCGTCGTCGTCCCGAAAGTTGATCTCGATCGACGAAATTCTGCACGCCAGGCCGAATATGCCGCTGGCGAGCACGCGCGGGCGCGGCTGGGAGGGCGTGACGGTGGACGTGCACCGCGCCTACTACAACGTGGCCGAAAATTATGCGGGACTGGATCATCACATGGTCCACTATTGCCCGTCCGGCAGCGCCAAGCTGGCCCAGACCCGCGGTGGCAGCACGCATTGTGGCGTGATAAAGGCCGGCCACTCGCTGATCATGCCGGCAGGTTATCCATCCTCATGGGAAGGCGATGCGGCGCCGTCTGCCCGGCTGCGCATACCCACCTCGCTGGTGGCGGCAGCGGCGGAGCAACTGGGTCAACGTGCCGTTCCGCAAGTCGAGATACGCAACGTCTTCGAAACGTTCGATCCGGTGATAGGACGCCTCGTCCAGACCTTCCTTGCCGAGATGGAGCTGGAGCCTCACCCTTGCCAGGTGCTGATCGTCGATGCGCTTTCCACCGCCATCGCCGCGCATTTGATTCGCCGCTACAACATTTTCGGCGTCATCGAGACAGAGCGCACCCGCTCACTGGGCCGACTGGAGATGGCGCGCCTGACCACGTTTGTTGAAGACAACCTGCACCGAAGCATCAGTCTCGATGAGCTGGCAGCGCAGGTGAATGTCAGTCGCTTTCACTTCTGCCGCATTTTCAAGCAAAGCACGGGGACTACCGCTTTCAGCTTCGTGGAGCAGTGCCGCATCCGGCGCGCTCAAGTACTGATTGTCGAAACCAACCTGCCCCTGGCTGAGGTTTCGCTGGTGACGGGCTTTGCCGATCAGAGCCACTTCACGCGCAGATTCCACTTCCACGTGGGATGCACACCCGCCGCCTTCGCTCGTGAGCAAGGCCGCCGTCGCTCCGGTCGACAACCGCCGCCGATCGACTGAACTGGCTCGCCGTCCTCAGACGGACATGCGATAGCCGCAATTCACCCATCGTCGCTTCGATGCAAAGGAAGCTTTCCCGTAAGGGCGAGCCAGTGATCGTTCGCGCATTGATGTCACGTCGATCAATAGCAATCGGAATCCATGACACGCAAGAAGCATCAATCCTTGCCGTGCGTCGATGACTAGGCTGTCTACAAACATGAATCGAAAACAAGTGCTCCCGGCAAGACGCCGCGAGGCACTCGCAGGCGGCCTGCAGGACAGCCAATTTCACGCGCAACCACACTCACGACCAAGGAGAACCACGATGTCCCACAGCAAAACCACCACGCTCGTCGCCGGTGCCATCGCCGCTGTCCTTGGCGGCATGGTGAGTACCACCGCATTCGCCCAGGACTTCACCCCGGCACAGAAGAAGATCCAGGCCCAGAACACGGTGCTGGTGAAGTCCGGCAAGGTCGAGCCTTGTTTTGGTACCGCACTGAAGGGCCAGAACGATTGCTACGCCGGTGCCGGCACGACATGTGCGGGTACCAGCACCGCGGACTACCAGGGCAACTCGTTCAAGCTCGTACCGAAGGGTACGTGCGAATCGATCAAGACTCCCAATGGCAATGGCAGCCTGAAGCCGAAGGTCTGACGTGCGGACACGCCAGGCAGCGTGCTGTCTGGCGTGTCCTTCGCCACATGCGATGCAGGTTCCACAACATCGCTTGCCGGCGTCCAACCGGTAAACGCGCACCATCTCGAGCCAGGCCATGAAGACCATCAGCGACCTATCAAGCCATGGCAGCGCCCTTCCCCTCTGGCCGCCAGGAGGGACACCACTTTGCGCGGGAGTCGGGCTCAAGCCGGTGCACTACCGGTCCATTCTGGAACAGCGTCCGGGCGTCGGCTTCTTCGAGATTCACGCGGAGAATTACATGGGTGAAGGTGGTCCGCCCCATCGTTACCTGTCCGCCATCCGCGAGCACTACACACTTTCGGTGCATGGCGTGGGGCTTTCGCTGGGCGCCAGCCATCCGCTGGATGAGGCGCACCTGCAAAGGCTCAAGGTACTCATCGATCGATACCAGCCGATGTTTTTTTCCGAGCATCTGGCCTGGTCGACTCATGCGTCAGGGTATCTGAACGATCTGTTGCCTCTCCCTTACACCGCTGAAACGCTGCATCGCGTCGTCGAACACATCGATGCCACCCAGACGTTTCTCGGCCGACGTTTGCTACTCGAGAACCCGTCGACCTATGTCCGGTTCACCGAGAGTACCTATGCCGAACCGGACTTCATCCAGGAGATCGTCCGGCGCACGAGCTGTGGTGTGCTGCTGGATGTCAACAATGTCCACGTGTCAGCCATCAATCACGGGTTTGACCCGTATGCGTACATCGATGCCATCCATCCTTCCTCCGTCGGCGAGATCCATCTGGCCGGCCACACGCATGAATGGGATGAGGACGGATCGCCACTGCTGATTGATACCCACGATCAAAACGTCAGCGACGCGGTCTGGTCGCTATACGCACATGCGATACGAAGAATGGGCGCCGTTCCCACCATGATCGAATGGGACACGCGCATTCCCGGCCTCGATGTCCTTGTGGCCGAATCGCAATTGGCGAACGCGGTAGCACGAGCGGCACAGGAGAAGGTCCATGTCTGAGCGGCAGGTTGTCCTGTACTTTTCCTGGAGTCGGCCCGACGAAACCGAGGCGCCGCTCACCGTCATCAACAACCGTTTTCCGGCGCTGTTCGAGAGCCGCCGCATGCTTTACCCCCGCTACGAGGCCTTCTCGCGCACGGATGTATTCGATCAAGGTATCGGCGGCTTTCTTGACCATATCCAGCTGCCCAACTTCACGGCATTCGCTGAGTACGCCGGAAACATCACACAGCATCCGGTACCGATGGTCGAACGCATGGGAGACGACGGCCTGGCGCAGGAGATCAACGATGAATTGCTGCGGGATGTGGACACGCTCGTCGTCATCAGCCTGGATTCACTGCGCAGCCGACAGGCACCGACCAGCAACGAAATGCAGGCCATTCGCCGATTCCTGGCGCATCCTGATCATCTGCTTTTCGTATGCCCTCACCACGATATCGGTGATGTCAACGGCTTGCCGGAGAACAGGCAGGCGGCACGTCAGGAGCAGGAGTTCTATCACCACGGTGACAAAACCATTCCGCCACAACAGCGATTCGGTGGCTTTGCACGGTCGTTGCTGGCCGAACTCGACATGCCGGTGGAGAATCAGTTCGGCCTCCATCCCCGTCTTGATGCGTCTGGAGAACCCTGGCCATTCCATGCCGATCGTGCGCTGGACCGCTGGCATCTCTTGCGCGACGTGGGGGCGTTCAACGCGCACCCGCACCTGCCGCACCTGGCGCGAATCGGCCCTGCCCTGTCCAGGTTTGATGTGCTGGTCCGCCAGGAGATCTCGCCCGACGCGCCGCCACATCCTTTTCAGCTGGCTGGGACGCCTATGTTCGACGCGCTTCTCCAATCGGCACCCGGCGTATTCCAGGGAACGTTGCTTGTAAGCGACGCCACGCTGTGGAGTTCCACGGCAGGCGGCACCGAGCAACTTCAGAGGTTCTGGACGAATGTGCTGCAACGCGCCCTTCCGGTCTGAGCACGATGCCATGCGCGCGACGACTTTTCAGTCAAGCCAACAAACATTCGCACGGGCGCTTTGCGATGCTCATCTTCCCGTGCCCCACGGCGTCGTGGGGCGTGATGGCGCACCCAGCCTGCGTCGCTTCAACGTCTATCGGAACAACGTGGTGGCCGGGCAGGTCGACACCTTGCGCGACGCCTACCCTGCGACGGCAAGACTGGTGGGAGAGACGTTCTTTCGCGCCATGGCGAGGGATTACGTGCTGACGCACTCGCCGGCCACGCCCATGATGTTCGACTACGGCATCGATTTCCCGTCATTCGTCGATGCCTTCGAGCCGGCCCGCGAGCTGCCTTACCTTGGCGATGTGGCGCGCATCGAGCGTGCCTGGGTGGAGGCCTATCACTCACCCGAAGCGTTACCGCTTTCCGCGCTCGCTCTCCAGGGCGTTCTTTCCAGCAGCGAACCTCGGTGGCTGACGGTGCAACTGCACCCATCCATGCGTGTGTTGTCCTCCCTGTTTCCAGCGTTGTCGATTTGGGAGATGAACACTGGGGCATCGAACGACATGTCAATCGACCTGGATGGCCCGGAGGATGTCCTGATCGTGCGGCCCGATGCGCATGTCCACCTTTATCGCCTGCCGAAAGGGGGCGCCACATTCTTCGCCGCCCTGGCCAAAGGTGCTTCGCTGGTGGACGCCGCCGAACAAACCTTCGCCGGCGACGACGCGTTCGATCTTGTCGCCAGCATGGCCATGCTGATCGATGCGCGCATCGTCATGGGTACACGCGTTGCAACCAAGCCATCGGACTCGCTGGATGCATGACATGACCGACCCTTCACCCCGTTCAGGCGTGGCGTTCTTTCGGCGCGTGCGAGCGGGCATCGCCAACGTCGGTTGGTTGCTGGCGCCAATCGTCGCGCGTATCGCGTTGGCACTCCCATTCCTGCGATCCGGCCGTACACGCTGGGATGGCTTTCTGAGTATTTCGCCGGGCACGGCTTATCTGTTCGAAGATCAGTTCAAGCTGCACGTCTTCGGACATCTCTATGCGTTTCCCGCGCCGGACGTGGTGGCCTTCGTCGTTGGGTGCGCGGAGATCATCCTGCCGCTGCTGCTTCTTGTCGGCCTGGCAACGCGTTTTGCCGCGCTGGGGCTGCTCGCCATGACAGCCGTCATCCAGCTGGTATTCCCCGATGCCTGGGTCAACTTCCACTTGTACTGGGCTGCGCTTGCGCTGGCCATCATGGCACTCGGTGGCGGCCCTCTGTCGCTGGACCACGGTATCGAGATGTTTGCGCAACGGCGCCGCGCGGTTGCCATGCGGTGAAGGCATCACCATCGACTTGCGCAACAGGTACTGCGTAGCGGTCATCGAGTCCACCGCCTCGCCGCGAATCCAGGAGGCCGCCATGGGCACCATCGCATTCATCGTTCTCCTGCTCGGCATGGTGGTTCTCAGCTCGATCATCGTACGTTCCTGTGTCGCCCTGCCGCTGCCGATGGTCCAGATCGCACTGGGCGCGGTGGCCGCCCGCGTCGTCACCTATCGCGTTTCGTTGGAACCGGCGGTGTTGTTTCAGCTGTTCCTGGCACCGCTGCTGTTCCTCGACGGCTGGCGCATTCCCAGGGCAGGTCTGTTCCGCGACAAAGGCACCATCCTGTCCCTCGCCCTTGGGCTTGTGCTGATCACGGTGCTCGGTATCGGTGCCTTCATTCATTGGCTTATCCCGGCCTTCTCATGGCCCGCCGCGTTCGCATTGGCGGCCATTCTTTCGCCGACGGACACCATCGCCGTTTCTTCCGTGGCCGCACGCGTGCCGCTACCCAGGCGATTGATGCTGATCCTGGAGGGCGAGTCCCTGCTCAATGACGCCTCCGGCCTAGTGTGCTTTCGGTTCGCAGTTGTAGCCGCCCTGACGGGCAACTTTGCGCTGTGGCGGGCGGCGGGCACGTTTCTCTGGCTTGCGGTGGGTGGGCTTGTTGCCGGCGCCGCGATCTGCCTGGCAGCCAATGCCGCGAAGGACTGGGTATCGCGCCGCTGGGGCGAGGACGTCGGTGCGCAAATCCTGGTGAGCCTGATCATCCCCTTTGCCGCCTATCTGATGGCGGATGCGATCGGCGCTTCAGGCATTCTGGCCGCCGTGGCGGCGGGCCTCATGATGGGCATCGAAGAGCGTGCCGGACGGGCTTCCGCCATCACCCGCATCCAACGTGCCGCTGTCTGGGACGCCGTGCAGTTCGCAGGAAACGGGGTGATCTTCGTGCTGCTGGGCCATCAGCTCCCAGAAATACTTGGCGGCGCAAACACAGCCATACGACAGGCCGGCGTGAGTGGCCTGCCGTGGTTCGCTTTCGATGTGCTCGCCGTCTGCGTCGCACTCGCCGCCCTACGCGCTGCCTGGACGGGGGTGGCGTTGGGCGTTCGCTACGGGCTCGGGGAGCGCGTGGCGACAGATAGCTCCACGAGTCTTGCGCGCCTGGTGGCGATCAGCACCTTCGCCGGCGCGCGCGGCGCGGTGACGCTGGCCGCCGCCATGGCCATTCCGTTGGTCGCGCGCGCCGACGTACCCTGGCCCGCGCGTGATGTGTCCATTTTGATGGCGGCCGGCGTCATTCTGGTCTCTCTGGTATCCGCAAACGCAGGGCTGGCCCTGGTGACGCGCCCTCTCAAGAGATCGGCAACCTCCGCGACCGGAGAGGAAAACGGCATCCGATCCCTGGCCGCCCTCGCTGCGTTGCAGGCGATCGAGCAGGCCCTGCGCGAACCCATGGCGCAAGGTTCCCGTGCCCACGTTTACGCGCAAGCAGGAGGTCGGATTGCAGCGGACTATCACCGGCGCATCGCTGCCCACTCACCCACCGCGGCAGACAAACCATCAGCGCGGCAAGCCAGCGAGGTCGAACGACGCCTGCGGTTAGTGGCACTCGCCGCGGAGCGAAAGGAATTGAACAGTGCCGCGACATTCGGCCGGCAAAGCCAGGAACTGATACGCGAGCTGGTGTACGAGATCGACCTTCAGGAATCTCAGCTCACCTCGCAGGCGCGCCGGACGTGAACGGCCATACGCCATGACGACGACCTCAGCCTGCTGTCGCCCTGTCTCCTGCTTATCTCCCGTGCAAGCGTTCACAAAACGGCGACCTGATCACCTGTCTAGTCTGCCCATCGCCCGACGGACCGGGGGGCGTGCGCGCATACGGAAACGTTGCACCAAAGGGGCACGGGTCATGAGCGAGTTCACATTCGCAGCGCTAGAGCGCAGCCGGCGCGTCATCGCACGCGCGTGGCTGCCTTGTGCGACAGCAAGCATGCTGGGCGGCTGTACTTCCGGTTCGGCACCGGCACTCGTGCTCTTCGGCGCCTATTTCCCAAGCTGGCTGCTCTTCGCCATCCTGGCGATAGTCATCGCTATCGTGGCGCGCATTGCCTTCGGGATGGTCGGCTGGGCGCCTTCGCTACCGTTTCCGCTATTCACGTGCCTCGCAATCGGTGTGCTGGTCGCAGGCGCTGTCGACCTTGTGTGGCTGGGCAACTGATGCGTGCCGTCGGAGAACATCGCCCTTCCCGTATGGCGAAGCTGCTGGCGCTGCTGGTCATCGCAACGGCCGTGGTGATGCTCGTGGTCATCATTCGGCGCGCCGTCGAAAACCCATCCACCGACGCGGCCTCCATCGACGCGGATGTCGTGCACGTCGCTTCCGAGGTCGGTGGTCGGGTGATCCGACTTGAGGTCAGCGAAAACGCCTCGGTGAAACGGGGCGACGTGATGTTCCAGATCGACCCGGGGCCGTATCGCGATGCCGTGGCACAAACGCGCGCCGATCTTGCACTCGCCGAGGCTTCACTCGACACCCAGCGTCGCGTGGTCTCGACGCAGAACTCCACGGCCACCATTGCGGCAGACCAGACGCGCAAAGCAGCGGAGAACGCTGCGCTTACGCAGCGCACGGTCGAACGCCTGCGCCCACTCGCCCAGGCGGGATACATCCCCGAACAACAGCTCGACCAGGCCGAAGTGGCTGCGCGTGACGCCGCCAAATCACTCAGCCAGGCGAAGGAGCAGCAGGCCGCAGCGGCCAACGCCGTGGACACCACGGCAGGTGCCGAAGCCGCGGTGCAGGCCAGGCGCGCTGCACTGGCGATTGCCGAACGAGCCTTGGAACACACTACTGTGCTGGCACCGCATGACGGCCGGGTCGTCGGGCTCTCGGTAACCAGCGGCGAAATCGTCGCGCCGTCGCAATCCTTGTTCACCCTGATTGCATCGGACGAGTGGTTCTCCGTCGGCAATTTTCGGGAGACCGTGCTCAAGCACGTCACCGTGGGCGACTGCGCCACGGTGTATTCCCTCATCGATCGCTCCCGTCCGATGCACGGCATTATCACCGGCATCGGCTCAGGGGTGCTGGACACCGAACGCGTCGACCTGCCGCGTGGCGTGCCCTATGTCGAACGCTCACTCAACTGGGTTCGCGTGTCGCAACGCTTTCCCGTTCGCGTGAAGCTGGAGAATCCTCCGCCGGATCTGGTGCGGCTCGGCGCCAGTGCCATCATCGAGGTCGATCATGGCGTCGCTTGTCGGTGATCATGCGCGGGGTACGCTTCGTGCCCGCTGGCGAGAGCTGCTGGAACGCACGCCGGGTCGCGCGGAATTTGCCCTGCGCCTGGCAATCATCTGTGCACTGACCGCGTGGATAGGCTTGTCCTATCGCACGCTGGACGTGGCGCTTTCCACCTACGTCGTGTTCTTCATGAACAAGCCCGATCGCACCAGCAGCATGCTGACGAGCGTGGCTTTCACCATCCTGGTCGGCATCCTCATCGGCCTGCTCATCTTGATCGCAGGCGTGGCCGTGGATATACCGCCGCTGCGTGTGGCCATCATGGCGGCCATATCGATGGCACTGCTGTTCCTGGCATCGGCGAGCAAGCTCAAGCCCCTGGCCTCCACCATTGCGTTGATTCTTGTCTATGCCCTGGACCTGCTGGGCAAGATACCGGAGGGCGAACTGATTACGCGCGCCCTGCTCTACGTCTGGTTGCTGGTCGCCATTCCTGCCGGCGTGTCCGTGCTGGTCAATCTCTTGATGGGCCCTTCGCCCACGCACCTGGCCGAACGTGCCATCGCGCTGCGACTGCGAGCCGCGCGGGCACTGCTCGTGACACCCGATGCCGTCTCGCGACACAGCGTTGCAAGCTTGCGGGCGCAAGGCGATGCGGACATTCGGAAGCATCTCCACCTGGCCGCACTGGAGAAGACCTCCGCGCTTGCCGATGTGGCATCGCTTCAACAGGCAACGGGCTCTACCAGCGTGCTGCTGCTTCTGGTCGAGCAGATCGATCGCGTGGGCAACGCAACCGTCGCCTGGCGGCAGGAGGCCGCGACGCGTCTTGCCGATATGGCGGCCATCCTCGACCGTCACCTTTACCCCGTCGACATCGCCCCGATCGCGCCAGACGGTGTACCGCCGTCGAGCGCGGCGGCCTCCCTGACCAGTGATTTCAACGCCGTGCTGATTTCCTTTGCGATCACCCCGAAGGAACCCGTCAACGAAACCGCCGGAGAGAAGACCGGCTTTTTCGTGGCGGATGCGTTCCACAACCCCGAACACATCCAGTACGCCACGAAAGTGACCATGGCAGCGATGCTCTGCTATCTCTTCTATTCGCTCACGGACTGGCAAGGTATTCATACCTGCCTGATCACCTGCTACATCGTCGGGCTCGACACCACGGGCGAAACGGTTGAAAAGCTGTTGTTGCGCTTGACGGGTGCATTGACAGGCGCGTCGATAGGCATCGCTGCCATCGTCTGGCTGACACCGGCCATCGACAACGTGAGTGGCTTGCTGGCCCTCGTCTTTGCAGGGGCTCTTGCCGGCGGCTGGATCGCGGCCGGCAGCCCGCGCATTGCGTATGCAGGCTTCCAGCTGACGTTCGCGATCTTGCTGTGCGTCATTCAGGGATCGTCGCCGGCTTTCGACTTGAGCATCGCACGCGACCGCATCATCGGCATCCTGCTCGGCATCGGCGTGGTCTATGTCATCTTCGTCTCCGTCTGGCCGGTGAGCATTGCGCGAGGCATCGATCCCGCACTGTCGTCGCTGTTCCGGCAGCTCGCCGGCATCGGGCGACTGAAGGCGGTCATGGCTCGGCTCTATGCGTTGCCGAACATTCGTCCCGTCGCGGCGAAGATCGACACGGACCTTCAGATCGCCTACTACGAACCCTCGTCACTGCAACCGCCTGCGGATTGGCTCAAGCGCAGGCAAGCGCTTCTGAAACGTCTGCCGTCTCTCGAATATCCCTTGCTCTACAACGATGGAGACCAGGATCTCGATAGCGCGGCAGACCGTTTCGACCGAATGGCGGACGCGATCGACCGCGGCGATGCGGAGTCACTCTTCGCCCAGGCGAATGTCGAGGGTCACCCCGGATGGGAGCAGAACCTTGCGCACTAGCCTTGCCGTGCTGTCGCTGACGTTGGCCCTCTGTGGATGCGCGACATCATCGCTGCAGATGGCGCCGGCGGCGCCTGATCATCCGTGGTCGCCTTCCGTGGATGCATCCGGCACGTTGACGGCCAGCCATTCGGCGTCCTCGATCACGCCATCACAAGGCTATGTACTTCCGCCCAATCCAGCCGTGGGTGATCTGCCGGTCGCGCCCATCGATACCAGCCACGTGTACACCCTGGCCGATCTCATCGACCTCGCCGAGAGCACCAATCCCGACACACGCGTCGCATGGAATGTTGCCCGCAACGCTGCACTTACCGCAGGCGTCGCTCGCAGTACCTATCTTCCCCGCATCAGCGCGACGGCACTCGGCGCCCGACAGACAGCCAGCGGAACCAGCTCCGCACTGGGACTTTCGGCGAACCAGAACGACACCTTCACCGGCTCGGTGGAAGTGCTTTCGCTGGAGTGGCTGCTGTTCGACTTCGGGCAGCGCGATGCCCTGGTCGATGCGGCCGATCAAGGCGTTGTCATCGCCAATATCGGATTTACGAGTGCTCACCAGAAGCTTATCCACGCCGTCAGCCTCGCGTTCTATGCCTATTCGGCGGCGTCCGCACGGGCCGACAGCGCGGACCTGTCGCTCAAGGACGCCCGCAATATCCAGACGGCCGCCGAAAGCCGTAAGAAACACGGCATCGGCACGGTCATCGAGGTAGCACAGGCACGCCAACTGACCGCTCAGGCCGAACTTGCCAGAGTCAGTGCCGACGGCAACAAGTCCGACGCCTACGCGGCACTGCTCTCGGCCATGGGCGTATCACCGCTATCGCGCATACAGGTTGCCGATGCATCGCAGCGTCCGCTTCCCGCGGATCTCGATCGCCCCATTGATCGCGCACTGACAGATGCGCTGGCACGACGTCCCGACGTCTTGGCGGCCGTTGCCGCCCAGAAGGCTGCCGATGCGGGTGTACGGGCAGCCAAGGCCGATTTTCTTCCCAAGGTATTCCTATCGGCCGTAGGTACACACGCCAATGGCAGTCTTGATCTTTCCGCAGTGCCGGCCATCGGTGATCAGTCGCCCACGGTCAATCTGTCCAATCGTCGCTGGGGTGCCACCGTGCTGGTAGGCGTGACGGTTCCCATCTACAGCGGTGGCGTGCGCAATGCGGCGCTGGCGCAGGCGCGCAACCGGGCCGACTCCGCCGAAGAAACGCTTTCGCGTGTCAAGCTCGATGCTTCCCAGGAAGTGGTATTGGCGAATTCCCGATTGCACACCAGCCTCTCTGCCGTGTCCGCCTCGCGCGCGTTGCTCGATGCATCCCAAGTCACGTATGACGCGTCGCTGGCTGCGTTTCGACAAGGCGTGGGATCATCCACTGACATCCTGATGGCCGAACGCCAATTGCTGGAGGCCCGCAATGCCTCCGTCGATGCGCATAGCGCTGCGCTCTCTGCTGCAGCAACGCTTGCACTGGCCTGTGGAACGCTGGGAGCAGCACCGAACTGAATGCCGATAACGACGGTATGTTGTTCGTCTATCGACTTGCGATGCTCTCTCCGCCGCCCTCTTGATCGTGGCAAGTATCGAGCCCGTTTCACTTTCCACGTATCCATTTAAAAAAGAAAAGGGGTCGGACTGGCCGACCCCTTCCTCTCTCAGTGCCAAGACATCACTGCGTCTTGGATGGTGCTTCCTTCAGACCGCGGTTGAGCAGCATCGGTTCGATGCTTGGGTCCTTGCCGCGCCAGTTCTTGTACATGGTGGCCAGGTCCTGCGTATTGCCCTGCGAGAGAATCATCGCGCGGAAGCGATCACCGTTTTCGCGGGTCAGGCCGCCCTTGTCGACGAAGCCCTGGAAGGCATCGTCGGCCAGCATTTCCGTCCACAGGTAGGCGTAGTAACCGGCAGCATAGCCACCGCCCCAGATGTGCTGGAAGTAGCTGGAGCGGTAGCGTGGTGGCACGTAGCTCAGGTTGATCCTGGCCTTGGTGAGCGCGTCCGTCTCGAACTTGTCTGGGTCCTGCTTCGGCGCGCCGGCCGGCAGGCTGTGCCAGCTCATGTCCAGCAACGCGGCCGAAAGCAGCTCGGTCATGTCGTAGCCCTTGTTGAAGGTCTTGGCCTTCTTGATCTTCTCGACCAGTTCGGCCGGCATCGGTTCGCCGGTCTTGTAGTTCTTCGCGTAGTTGGCGAAGACCTTCGGATCGGTCGCCCAGTGCTCGTTGAACTGCGACGGGAATTCCACGAAGTCGCGCGCCGTTGCCGAACCCGAAAGGCTCGGGTATTCGGAGTTCGCGAACATGCCATGCAGACCGTGGCCGAATTCATGGAACATGGTGATCACGTCGTCGAACGAGAGCAGCGCCGGTTGGCCCGGAGCGGGCTTGGTGAAGTTGGCGACGTTGAACACCACGGGCTTGGTGCCCATCAGTTTCGATTGCGCCACCAGGTTGCTCATCCACGCGCCGCCCTGCTTGTTGTCGCGCTTGAAGTAGTCGCAATAGAACAGCGCCATGGAGGTGCCGTCCTTGTCGAATACCTCGAACACGCGCACGTCAGGCTGCCAGACGGGGATGTCCTTGCGTTCCTTGAAGGTCAGCCCGTAGAGCTGGTTGGCGGCGTAGAACACGCCGTTCTGCAGCACGTTGTCCAGTTCGAAGTACGGCTTGATCTGCGATTCGTCGAGATCGTACTTGGCCTTGCGCACCTGCTCGGAATAGTGATTCCAGTCCCATGCCTCGACCTTGAAGCCGCCCTTCTGCTGGTCGATCACATCCTGGATGTCCTTGGCTTCGCGCTCGGCGCGCGCCGCTGCAGCCGGCGCCAGCTTGTCCATGAAGCCAATCGCCGCTTCCGGCGTCTTGGCCATCTGGTCTTCCAGCTTCCATGCGGCGTAACTGGAGAAGCCCAGCAGCTTGGCCTGCTCGGCGCGAATCTGCGCGATGCGGGCGATCAGGTCGCGCGTGTCGTTGTCGTCGCCCTTTTCCGCACGGTTCCACGACGCCTTGAACAACTGCTCGCGCGTGGCGCGGTCATTGAGGTTCTGCAACGCCGGCTGTTGCGTGGTGTTCTGCAGAGGAATGACCCACTTGCCGTCCAACTTGCGACTGGCAGCTGCCTGCGCAGCCGCGGCGATGTCGCCATCGGACAATCCATCGAGTCTGGTCTTGTCATCCACCACCAGCGCACCGGCCTTGGTACCAGCCAGCAATTTCTTGGTGAACTGCGCGCCCAGGCCGGACGCCTCCTTGTTGAGGTCCTTGAGCTTCGCCTTGTCGGCATCGGAAAGTTTTGCGCCGCCGCGCACGAAGTTCTTGTAGGTGACTTCAACCAGGCGCCTGGATTCGGGATCGAGCTTCAGCGAATCGCGCTGGTCGTAGATTGCCTCGATGCGCTTGAAGAGCTTGTCGTTCAGGACGATGGCGTCCTGATGCTCCGCAAACCTGGGCGCCTCTTCCTGTTGCACTTTCTGCAGCACGTCGTTGGTGTTGGCGCCCGTTACCGCAAAGAACGCTCGGCGAACACGGGACAGCAGCTGACCCGACTTCTCCATGGCAACGAAGGTATTTTCGAAGGTCGGCGCATCCGGGTTGTCGGCGATCTTGTAGATCTCCTCCAGGTGCTGCTTCATGCCCTCCTCCAGCGCCGGCTGGTAATCGCCATCCTTGATCTTGTCGAACGGCGGTGCCTCGAACGGCAGCGTGCTGGGCGAGAGGAAGGGGTTAACCGCGCTGGCTTCGGCGACCGGTGCGGCTGTCGAGGCCAGGGCGGGTGCGGTGCCGGCAGCAGCGGGAGCCGGCGGAGCAGCCGGTTCGTTCGACTGCTGCGAACAGGCGGCCAGTGCCATGGACGTGGCCAATACAAGTGTGCGAAGGCGTGGCATCAACAATTCCCCAATGGATTACGCAAACCCCGACCTAACCACACCTTGCCGCGCCTGCCATGGGTCGAAAGTCAGGCTCGCTTCATTTGAGGCTAATGCACCCAAGGAAAGCCACGCCAGGGGAAACGCACGCCATGTCTTTGATCGATGAATTCCGCAGTCACGCCCGCTTGCCTCACGCGGGTTCACCATGCAGGCTTCAGGCATCACCTTCCGTCGATAGTTCACTAAGGACGTTCCATGAAACTTGGCATGATCGGTTTGGGCAGGATGGGGGCCAACATGGCCCAGCGGCTGATGAAGGGCGGTCACGCCGTGGTGGGTTTCGATCCGCAACCGGCCGCAAGGAAGGATCTTGAGGGCAAGGGCGCGCAACCGGCGGATTCGCTGGCTGCGCTGGTGGCTGCCCTGCCCGCGCCGCGCACGCTCTGGCTGATGGTGCCGGCAGGCGAAATCACCGACTCCAGCCTGGATACGTTGCTGCCGTTGCTTGCCGCGGGCGATACCATCATTGATGGCGGCAATTCGTTCTACAAGGACACGCTGCGCCGCGCGAAGCATTTCGCCGAGCACGACATCGCCTATGTCGACTGCGGCACCAGTGGAGGCGTGTGGGGCCTTGAAGAAGGCTACAGCCTGATGATCGGTGGCGAAAAAGCCGCGGTGGAACGCGTGCGTTCGTTGTTCGAAGCGTTGGCGCCCACCAAGGAACTCGGCTGGGCGCACGTTGGCCCCGTGGGTTCGGGCCACTTTACCAAGATGGTCCACAACGGCATCGAATACGGAATGATGCAAGCGTATGCGGAAGGTTTTTCCATCCTGCGCCACAAGGCCGAGTTCGATCTCGACCTGCAACAGGTGGCCGAGATCTGGCGTTATGGCAGTGTGGTGCGCTCGTGGCTGCTCGACCTCACTGCCGATGCCTTGAAGAAGAACCCGAACATGTCCGGCATTGCGCCGTATGTGGCTGATTCCGGTGAAGGCCGCTGGACGGTGGACGAAGCCATCGAGTTGAACGTGCCCGCACCCGTGATCACGCAGTCGCTCATCGAACGACTGCGCTCTCGCGACAAGGATTCCTTCACCGACAAGTTGCTGTCCGCCATGCGCAACGAGTTCGGCGGACACCCCATCAAGAAGGAATAATCGACGCTTCCCGCTGCCGTCCCGCCGGAGCTTACTCCGGCGTGGCGGCTTCGCTGACGCCAGTCGCTACCGGGAGGTCCGCCGCTGTCCAACCGCGCAGATCGGCAATGTGCTCGATGGTGCGATCCGGCGCCGGATCAATCACCAGGCTGTCCGCCTCCAGCGCGTAATGCCCCTGTCGCACGAACACGGTGGTGATGCGCGAGCCGAAGATGCGCTTCATCGCGGCCAGCAGCTGCGGCTTGTCGTCGACCATCACGTAATGTGCCGCCGGGTATTCGCGCTGGATGGCCTCCGTCATGCGCTCCTTGTGCACATAGACCAACACGCGTCCTTCCACCGCCTGCCACAAGCCGGCCCGCTGGATCTTGCGCGGCTGGAACACGATGTCGCCATCGGACAGGATCACCGTGGTGCCCAGCGTGGCAAGATGTTCCAGTGTTTCCAGCACACCTGAAAACAGGCGCATGTTGAACGGGTATTCGAGCAGGAACGTGGACAGGGACAGCAAGCCCTGCTGGTACTCGTGGTCCACGCGAAACTGCTGCAGCGTGCCGAGATAGTCGGCGTAACCCAACGTACCGCGCAGCTTGTTGTAGATGGACCAGTAACGTTCGCGTTCCATCGGTCCGACGTCCTGGTCGAGCCGCGCCGTCAGGTCGGCGGCGAAACGGTCGTTGTCCAGCAGGGTGTTGTCGACGTCCAGCAGAAATACCACTGGCGCGGGCGTCGTTAGCATGGTGAGGTTTCCTCCGGTCTTGGGTCGTGCCATCCGCCGTCGTTGGCGGTGAGGGCATCGGCTGCTGCCGGCCCCCAGGTTCCAGGTTGATATTCGTGCACGGGCGTCTTGTCGTCGAGCACGGGTTCGACAACGGCCCATGCCGCTTCCACGCAGGCATCGCTGGCGAACTGCGAGGCATCGCCGTGCAGGGCGTCACCCAACAAGCGCTGATAGGCAGAGCCTTCCTGCGGTGAATGGTGTCGCGCTACCAGTTCCACCGGTTCGCCGTGCATGGTTTCACCGGCTTGCTTCACGCGAGCGCCGGTGGAAATCACCACTTCGGGACTCAGCCTGAAACGGAAATAGTTCGACTGTTGCGCGGACAGGGCATCGAACACCGCCAGCGGCGGCCGGCGCAAGGTCACCATCACCTCGCAGCTGGTGATGGGCAGGCATTTGCCCGTGCGTATGTAGAACGGCACGCCCGCCCAGCGCCAGGTGTCGATGAACAGGCGCAATGCCACGAAGGTTTCCACCTGCGAATCGGGCGCGACGCCTTTCTCATCGCGATAGCCGCGGAACTGCCCGCGGACCACGTGTTTCGGATCGAGCGGGCGCATGGACTGGAACACGCGATGCTTCTCCGCCTGCGTAGCCGCCGGTTCGCGCCCCATCGGCGCTTCCATCGCCAGCAGCGCGGTCACCTGGAACAGATGATTCTGCACCACGTCGCGCAGCGCGCCGGCTTCATCGTAGAACGCGCCACGGCCCTGCACGCCGAAGTTCTCGGCCATGGTGATCTGCACGTTCTCGATGTACGTGCGATTCCAGATGGGCTCGAGAAACGTATTGGCGAAGCGGAAGTACAACAGGTTCTGCACCGCTTCCTTGCCCAGGTAGTGGTCGATCCGAAAGATGTGCGATTCGGGGAACACTTCGTGCAGCGTGCGATTCAATTGCTTCGCCGAAGCCAGGTCATGACCAAACGGCTTTTCGAGAATGATGCGCGCGCCCTCAGCGCACCCGGACGTCGCCAGCCCCTGCACCACCGTATCGAACAGGGTGGGCGGAATGGCCATGTAATGCAGCGGGCAACGCGCGTGGCCCAAAGCCTGCTTCAGCTGCACGTACGTCGCCGGGTCCTTGTAGTCGCCGTCGATGTAGCGGAGTTGCTTGCAGAGCTTGGCAAAAGCCGCCTCGTCGACGCCGCCATGTTCCTCAAGGCTTTGTCGCGCGCGTTCGCGCAACTGGTCCACGGTCATGTCGCCGTGCGCGACGCCGATGATGGGCATGTCCAGCGCGCCGGCCTTTATCAGCCCTTGCAGCGCGGGAAAGATCATCTTGTAGGCAAGGTCGCCTGTGGCACCAAAGAAGACGAAAGCATCCGATCGCGTGTCACTCATGATGCGTAGCCGACTCCATCGCCACAGTGGAACGAGAACGGTGACCCATCACATGTTAAATCCAGGCATGCAAGGCATGGGATTGGCGTGAGGCGGAGCGTGGGTTCTTGCGTTTCAGTGGTGGATCGAAAGCTCGGCTTCGATCTCCACGGGGATATTGAACGGCAATTCCGCCATGCCCACGGCACTGCGCGTGTGGGCACCACGCTCATCGCCGAACAACTCGATGATGAGATCGGAAAACCCGTTGATCACCTGCGGCTGCTGGATGAAGCCCGGCGCCGAATTCACCATGCCGAACACACGATGCCAGCCGTCGACGCGGTCCAGGTCGCCGATGGCGCGCTTGAGGCTGGAAAGCATGGACAGCGCGACCAGGCGTGCCGACGCATAGCCCTCCTCCACCGACAACTCCGCTCCCACCTTGCCGAACGGCCCCGCCATCTGGCCATCGCTGCCCTGCGGACCGAGCCCGGAAATCAGCACACGCGTGCCGCGCACCTGCACGAACTGGAATGGCAGGCGCAAACCGGGCGGCAGCGTGAAGGGCGGAGGCAGCGTGAGTCCCAGCGCGGAAAGGCGTGCATCGATATCGCTCATGGTGCGTCCGGTGGCCTGAAGATGTGCGCCAAGCATAGCCTCATGCGCCCGATGACTGCTGGTGCACGGAGGCTCCGCCGCAGCGGAGCCTCCGCGTGACTCAGTGCCCGTGAACCGACGGCTTGGGCGTTGCGACCATGCCGTGGCGATGTCCTGTGGCATCAAGATAGTCGCCAGCGATCACGCCAAGATTGTTGATGGCCGTGGCGAATGTTGCCGCTGCGCCAGGCATGTCGAACGTCTGGAACTTGCCGTTCGATTCGACGAACGAGTGAATGCCGCCCGCGGCGTCAAAGTAGTAACCGGCGACCTGCCCCACATCGTTGATGCCCAGCGCCACGGTGCCGGCTGAATTGGGCACATCAAGCGTGCTGATCCGGCCCTTCGCGTCGCGATAGAAGCCATGCACGGCGCCCGCGGCGGTGTCCCAGTAGCCGACCGACTCGCCGGTGTCGTTGATGCCCAGGGGATAGGTGTCGCGCGCGCCGCTGACATCGAACGACGTATCCCAGTTGCGACCGATGCGCAGAATGCCGTGGTACACGCCGTCCGCATCCCAGTAGACGCCAAGGATGGCGCCGAAATCGTTGACGCCGTCCACGTTGGAATTGAGATGGCCCGGGAAATCCACCGTGCTCAGGCGATTGCCCTGGATGACGAAGCCATGCTGAATGCCTGTGGCATCGGCATAGCCGCCAAACGTGGTGCCGACGTCATTGGGACCGCCCGCTGCACTGAAATACGTGCCCAGCACGGCCGTATCCAGCAGCTGGAAGCGGCCCTGGCGAAATGCCATGGCATGCGCCGTGCCGCCATTGATCTCGTACTGACCAGCCAGCTCACCGAAATCGTTGATGCCCCAGTAGATGGTCTGTGACGATCCCGGGACATCGAGTGTCTGGAAGTTGTATGACGCACTGGCATTGCTGGTTCCATCGGCCAGCGCGACACCGGACAGCCCGGTGAAAGCAAGTGCAAGCAAAGCCGCGGCCCTTGTGAGCCGACCATTCGTAGCGCGATGATTCGACATGACTTCTCTCCTCTCTTGGATGCGACGGGCGATGGCATTCCCTGGATATGCAGCCGTTCCCACTCACGCCATCTCCCCTTACAGCGCAAAAGGGGAACGGTTTGCGACATCGCCTTCGCCACGTCATGCGATGACCCTGCTTCCATGAGCCCGGATCCGCAGATCACCGAAGTGCTTTCCCGCGCTGCCGGTGGCGATGCCGCGGCATTCGACACGCTGATTCCACGCATCTACGCCACGCTGCATCGCCTTGCGCGGCGCCAGCGCGCCCACGAAGCCGCGCATACGCTGGAGACGACGGCGCTGGTGCATGAGGCCTACCTCAAGCTCATGGCGCAGGAGCACATGAACTTTCCTGACCGTGCGCATTTGTACGCGTACATGAGCCAGGTGATGCGCCACATCCTGATCGACCACGCGCGACGTCGTAAGGCGCAGAAACGCCAGGCACCGGAGCTCACGGCGCCACAGGACGCATCGAACATCATCGACGTGCTCGCCATCGACGAAGCACTGAACCAGCTCGCCGCCGCCAATGAACGCCTTGCGCGCGTGGCGGAACTGCGGCTGTTCGCCGACCTGTCCAGCCCGGACATCGCCGAGGCACTGGGGGTCACCGCACGCACCGTGGAGCGCGACTGGCTGAAGGCGCGCACGTTTCTCTCCGCCTGCCTGATGCCCGCGTCGTAACGCCATGTCGCTCCGGGCGCGCCAAATTCGCTATAGGGTCATACCGGTCCGGAAAACGCGCAGCCCATGACATCCGCCTTTGCCCAGCGCTGGCATGAAATCGAGCCGCTGATCGATCAGCTGTTCGACGTGCCCGCCGCCGACCGCGCCGAATGGCTGCGCCTGCACTGCAAGGACGCCACGCTGCGAGTCTTGGTAGAACGCGCATTGGATAACGCGCCCGGGGTGGAAGCGCTTGAACGCGGCGTGGAGCAGTGGCTGCCTGCCCTGGCCGATGACCAGCCCGATGCCCTGCCCGTCATTGCCGGTTACCGTGTGCTGCGCTTCGTGGGCGCGGGCGGCATGGCCAGCGTGTTCGAAGCGGAACGCGAACTGCCCGGTGGACCGCAGAAGGTCGCGCTCAAGCTGCTGCGCATCGATGTGCACGATGTGGAAGAGCGGCGGCGATTCCTGCGCGAGCAAAGCATTCTGGCGCGCCTGCAGCACACGCATATCGCGCAATTGCTGGACGCGGGCTTCTCGCCGAGCGGCACGCCATTTCTCGCACTGGAATTCGTGGCAGGCCACGACGTGGTCTCGCATGCGTCTATCAACGGTTTGTCCGTGCGCGAGCGGCTCACCCTGTTCATCGACGTATGCGCCGCGGTGGAGCATGCGCACCGCAGCCTGATCGTGCACCGGGACATCAAGCCCAACAACGTGCTGGTGGGTGCCGATGGCCGCGTGAAGCTGGTGGATTTCGGCATCGCCAAACTGCTCACGGGTGATAGCGACCACACGCGCACGGACGCACGCCGCCTGACACGTTCCTATGCTGCACCCGAGCAATTCGGCGGTGATGTGGCGACCACGGCCATCGATGTCTATGCACTGGGCGTACTGCTGGCCGAGCTGCTCGGCAACCAGGCACCGCATCGCATGAAGGACGAGGCCGACGCCAAGGTGCCGGTCTTCGACGACGAAGCCTTGCGACGAAAGCTTGGCACCGACCTGCATGCCGTGGTGCATGAAGCCACACGACCTGATCCCTCGCGCCGTTACGCAAGCGTCGCCGCGTTGCGCGCGGACATCCAACGGTATCTGGAAGACAAGCCTTTGCGCGCACGCCCGGATACGCTGGCTTACCGCACGCATGCCTTCGTCCGTCGCCATGCGGTGGCCGTCTCGGCGGGTGTGGCGATCACGTTGCTGCTCGCCAGTGCCACCGTGGTGGGACTGCACGAAGCCAACCTGGCGCGCCGTGCCGCGCACGACGCCAGCACGCAGGCTGTGACGGCACTGGGCGAAGCACGCCGTGCCGATGCACTGAAGACCTTCCTCGAAGGCCTGTTCGACACCTCGTCGCACGGCACCGAGGCGAATGAAACCTCGGAAGAACTGCTGGCGCGGGGCCTGGAACGCGCCGAGCGCGACTTCGCCACGCAACCTGCGCTGCGCGCGGAAATCATTGCGCTGGTGGGCGACCTGGAACGCCGCAGCGGGCATCCGGAACGCGCCTGGCAACCGCTGGAAGAAGCCGCTGCGCTCGCACAGTCGCAATTCGGCCCCACGGATCGCCGCACACTGCACGCCGAGTATCTGCTGGCCAAGGAAGCCGACGAACTTGGCCGCGTGCGCGAGGCTACGGCACGGCTGCAGAACGCCATCGAGGCCTTCGAAAAAGGGCCTTATCGCAACTCACCCGAAGAAGTGCAGGCGCTCGCCTGGCTCGCGGGCCTGGACGAACGCATCGGCGAATCGGCCAAGGCCATCGATGTCGGCAACCGAGACGTCGCGCTCGCTCGTCAGGTGCTGCCACCCGACAGCGATGCGCTCACCGAAGCCTTGTTGAATCTGGGCTGGATTCTGATGGACGCCGGTCGCGCCGATCAGGCGGAACCCCTGTTGCGCGAGGCGCTAGAACGCAAGCGCAGCCACCTCGGTCCGCGTCACGCGGAAGTGGCTGACACCATGGCTATCCTTACCTCGGCGTTGACCAAACTGGGTCGTTACGACGAAGGCGAACAACTGCTGCGCGACGCCCTGGCCATCGACGCCAGCGCCTACACACACCCCAATGCGCACACGGCATGGCATCTCAACGACCTGGCCAACGTTTTCGGCCTGGAAGGCAAGCTGAATCAAGCCTCGGCGTTCTACGAAAAGTCACTGGCCATGGATCGCCTGCTGGCACCGGCCAACAACCTGACCGAAGCCGTGAGCCGCGCCAACGTTGCCAAACTGCGCTATCAGCAAGGCGACTACGCAGCTGCCGAAGATGGCCTGCGCGATGCCATCAACCGGAAACAGCGCCTGCTCGGCACGGATTACGGCGACAACGCCCGCAGCCATGATCGCGCGGGCCTGGCGGAAATACTTGTGGCCCGTGGCCAACTGGATGAGGCACGTGACCTCGCTGACGATGCACTCGCCGAAGCGCGCAAGCGCCATCGGGATGCGCATCCGGATACGGCCTATGCACTCACCGTGGAGGCGGAAATAGCGGCGGCGAAGAACGATACCGCGCACGCCGCCACGCTCGCCGCCGATGCCGTGAACATCTACGCCGCCTTGGCAGACACGATGTCGGATAAATCGATCCGCGCGCGTCTGCTCTACGGTGAGCTTCTTCAGGCGCTGGATCGCCCGGAAGAAGCGCGCCGCCCACTGGAGTCCGCGCTGGCCAGCGCGAATGCCGTCATGCCAAGCGCCGCCGCGCTTGTGGCGCATATCGAAGGCGATCTGGCGCGCACCGACCTCGCCGTGGGCGACACGGCGACGGCGCAACGGTTGCGTGGTGAAGCACGCGTGCTGCTCGCCGATGTCGAGCCCGGTCCGAATACCGAGCGCGACGCCACCGAACACATGCTCGCAGGCCTTCATGCGCGCGCTCGTTGATCGAGCGCATAAGCTCCGACAATCCGCTCGCGCACAACGCCGTCTCATGCGTCGCACGCCAGCCAAGGCTACTTTCCGGCGCCGCGCTGCTTGCGCATCTCGGAAACCGGCAGCCCTCCCCAGCCCCAGTTCTCAAGTTCTACTTCCTCGATCACCACGAAGGTGGCGTCAAGCGGTTTGTTGAGCACATCCAGCAACAGCTGGCTGACGCCCTTGATCAAGGCGGCCTTTTCTTCAGCGGTGGCCGCACTGCGACCTGGGCCGGAACCTTCGCGGGTAATCTGAATGTTGACGATGGGCATGATGCTCTCCTCGCGTGAAAGGGGTGAGCATGGCGCTCACCCCGTCGTGCTTCAGTGACCGGCGCTCTGGCCGCCATCCACGTGCAGGATCTCGCCCGTGACGAAGCCCGCGTTGTCGAGGTACACCACCGCGTCGGCCACGTCGGCGATGTCGCCCATGCGACCCACCGGGTGCAGGCCGGCGAGTGCGCCGTGCGTTTCCACCGGATGCATCGGCGTCTTGATCACGCCCGGCGCCACGGCGTTCACGCGAATGCCCCGCTTGGCGTATTCAATGGCGAGCGACTTGGTGGCCGCATTCAACCCACCCTTGGTAAGCGACGCCAGCACCGAGGGCACACCATCAATGGCGTGATCGACCAGGCTGGTGGACACATTCACGATATGCCCGCTGCCCTGCTTCTCCATCGCGGCAATGGCGAGCTGCGTGATGTGGAAGAAACCATGCAGGTTCACTGAGATCACGTCTGCGTAGTCCTGCTCCGTGTACGCCGTGAACGGCTTGGCCACGAAGATGCCGGCGTTGTTGACCAAGGTGTCGATGCGACCGAACTTGGCAAGCGCTTCATCGACGATGCGCTGGGCCACGGCGCGCTCGGCGATGTCACCGGGCACGGCAAGCACGTCCGCGTCATTGGACGGCTTGATGGAACGCGAGTTGGCGACGACACGGTAATTGCGATCACGGAAGGCCTTGACCAGGCCCGCGCCAATGCCCTGCGAGGCACCCGTGATAACGACGACGTTCTGCTGACTGCTCATGTGGATCACTCCGGGATGGGGAAAGGGGTTCAGCTTGATGCTGATCGGCCTTGTTTGCCGACGTACCCAATCTAGGAGCGATGCATGGATTAGCGAATCCCTGCTAGTCGACAGACACTCTTCCACGCCGCGGTGGAATGGCCGCTTCTGGCGTGGTTTCCGCGTCCTTCGACAGGCACGCGAAACGCGTGCGCAGACGCGGCAACGCAAAGTCGACGAAGGCGCGCACTTTCGGCACCGAGAGACGCCCCTGCGGCGCAATGATGTTCACCGGAAGCGGCGTCGGTTCCGCATCGGCCAGCACGACCTGCAGCTTGCCTGCCTTGATCTCCGGCGCCACGTGATACGACAACAAACGCGCGACCCCGTGTCCGTCCACTGCCGATTCCACCACCGCGCGCACGTTGTTCACGGCGAGCCGAGGCGTGAACACCACCGTGCGCGGCACGGCGGAGCCTTCCAAAGGCGGAAAGCTCCAGGAGTCCGTGCCGTTGTGGGTCATCGCGATGATCTGTTGCTTGCCCAGATCCGCAGGTTCGACGATACGAGGATGCGTGGCCAGGTAACGCGGCGAGGCGACGACCACGCGACGTGCTTCGCCGACATGGCGCGCCACCAGCGTGGAATCGGCCAGCGGATAAATACGCAGCGCCAGATCCATGCCTTCCTCGACAAGGTTGACCGGTCGTTCGAGCAGATGAAGCCGCACATTCACGGTGGGATATTCGTCCACGAAGGCGTCGACGATGGGGCGAAGAATCTCCACGCCCACGAACACGGTGGTGCTGATGGTAAGCGTGCCGCGCGGCACGGAGCGCTCGCCCGCTGCCGTGCGGTCGGCTTCTTCCAGCTCCGCCAATACCTTTCGGCACGACGCGGCATAGCGTTCGCCGGCTTCGCTCAACTTGATGGAGCGCGTGGTTCGATGCAGCAGCGGCACGCCCACGTGCGCTTCGAGAAAGGCGATGGCACGACTCACTGCGGCGGCGGAGCGTCCCGTACGCCGACTGGCGCCGGCGAGGCTTCCCTCGTCCAGCGCAGCGACGAATACCTTCATGGCATCGATGCGATCCATGGCATGCCTCGCCTGTCAGCGTGATTGAGCGTCAGCAAAGTGTCCTACAACTGTTTGCCACGCGCACAGGCACGCCGATACCTGATAAATCAGGAACGGTCAGCACCGTGCCTGTTGCCATTCATCGATCAACGTCTGCATCAGTTCACGTGTCGGCATGGGCCGCGCCAACGGCGCACCCTGCCCGGCCCAGTGCGCGCCGTAACCTGCTTCGCCGGCAGCACGTCCCGCCGCATTCAACGCCTTGCCGGCGTCGTACGTGATGGGATAGTCAGGCACGTCGGCGCTCGGCACCGAAGCACCCAAGCGCGTAAACAGGCTGGCCAGGCTGCGTGCGGGGCGCCCGGAGACGGCGCGCGTCATCACGGTGTGTTGCGCCGCATCGCTCGCCAATGCCTTGCGATAGCCGGCATCGGCCAGCGACTCATCGGTAACGACGAAGGCCGTGCCCAGCTGCGCGGCTGCTGCGCCGAGCGCCAGCGCGGCAGCGATGCCCGCACCATCCATGATGCCGCCCGCAGCAATCACGGGAACGCGCACGTTCGCCACCAGCAGGCGCGTCAGCGCGAAGGTGCCCAGCTGGCTGTCTTCAATATCGGGATCGAACATGCCGCGATGGCCACCCGCTTCATAGCCTTGCGCCACGATGGCATCGATGCCTGCCTGCTCGATGGCCTTGGCCTCCACCAGGTTCGTGGCCGAAGCCATCAAGTAGATGCCTGCGTGATGCAGTGCCTTGATTTGTTCGGTGGTCGGCAAGCCAAAGTGGAAGCTCATCACGGTCGGCTTTTCCGCCACCAGCATGGCGAGCATGTCATCGTCGACGAGGAAGGAGGTATAGATCTCCTTCAACGACGACGGCGGCGTGGCGCCGAAACGCTTGAATTCCGGTGCCAGGCGGGCAATCCACGCGGCCTGTCTTGCTTCGTCGGCATGCGCCGGGCGGTGAACAAACACGTTGATGTTGAGTGGTCCGTTGCTCTGCTGGCGAAACGCGTGAATGGCCTCGCGCGCTTTTTCGGCCGTCATCGCACCCACGCCCAAGGAGCCCAGGCCACCCGCGTTGCTTACCGCGACCGCCATGGCCGGCGAGGACACACCGGCCATGGGCGCCTGGATAATGGGCACTTCCATACCGACCGCGCTGAGCAGCGACGAGGAACCAGCCTGATTCATGGTGACAACTCCGGGGACGGACGGGGACACGTCGCAATGTACGCGCCCCCGCCGTCACTTCGAAGTCATGGCGCCCGGCAGTCACCCTTCCATGTCACGCAACAATGGCAGCCGATGACGCCACGCTGTAGCGTTCCGCAGGCTTGGAGCGCGACAGGTTCGGCAGCAGCTTCTGGCGCGCGCCCTCGTAATCGGCAAGGTCCGCGGCATCAGGCAGCGCAGGAATGGTGAAGAGCTCACCTTGATCCAGGCCCGCCAGCGCGGCGTCCACCATGTCGTCGGCGGTCATCACCCAGCTTTCCGGCAGGTTGCTGATGGGGTGGCCAAGCACATCCCAGAATTCCGTGGCGGTCGCGCCCGGCAACACGGCCTGCACGCGCACGCCCTTGTCGGCCAGTTCGTGCTCCAACGAACGCGTGAAGGCCAGCACATACGCCTTGGTGCCGCCGTACACGCCGTTCAACAGCTCCGGCGCCACGGCCACGATGGAGGCGATGTTGATCACCGTGCCAGCCGCTCGCTCCACGAAGCCCGGTACGGCGGCATAAGTGAGTCGCGTCAGCGCATTGACGTTGAGCGTGATCATGTCGGACATGCGTGCCACATCCGATTGCAGCAGCGGCGTGGCCGCACCGAAGCCCGCGTTGTTCACCAGCATGGTGATGCTGCGGTCCGTGCGCAAAAGCGCTTCCACCCTGGCGAGATCGGTGGCGTCGCCGAGGTCGGCCGGAAACACCTGCACCGAACGGCCGGTGGCGTCCGTGAGGCGGCGCGCCAGGTCCGCAAGGCGCTCGCGATTGCGCGCCACCAGGATCAGGTCGTAGCCGCGGCGGGCCAACCGGTCGGCATAGATGGCGCCAATGCCGCTGGATGCGCCGGTGATGAGGGCAGAGCCCAGGGTTTGCGTGGTCATGGCTGTTTCTCCGCATGGTCCGGCGGGGTGCCGGTGTCTGGGCATAGTTGTAAGTCCGGCCGCAAAAGACTTAAATGTCGCATATGCCACCTTTTAGGCCATAGCCGAGGCCAGCCATGCAAACCGTGGGTTTCGTTGTTTACCCGGGCGTCCAGTCCATGAGCCTGGCCGCGCTGTCGGTCTTTGAATTTGCCAACCTTGAGCTGGATGAACCCGCCTACGACGTGCGCGTGGTGTCCGAAAACGGGGGCGCCATGCCCTGCTCGTTCGGTGTGACCATCCAGAGCGAGGCGTTTCCCGCCGAACCGTTCGACACGGTGATGGTCTGCGGCAGCACTGGCGTGCCCACCTCCACGCCCGGCCTGCTCGACTACCTGCGCGTAACGTCGCAAACGTCGCGCCGCGTGGCGGCCATCTGCACCGGCGCCTTCCTTCTTGCGGAAACCGGGCTGCTGGATGGCCGTCGTGCCACCACGCATTGGCTGCTTGCGCGCGAACTGCGCGAACACTACCCGGCGGTGCATGTGGAAGAAGACCGCATCTTCATCATCGATGGCACCGTGTGGACATCCGCCGGCATGAGCGCCGGCGTCGACCTTGCGCTGGCCATGGTGGAAAAGGATCTGGGCGCGGAACTGGCGCGCGCAGTGGCGCGCATGCTGGTGCTGTATCACCGGCGTGCGGGCGGGCAGTCGCAATTCTCGGCCCTGCTGGATCTGGAGCCGAAATCCGATCGCATCCAGACCGCGCTGAACTACGCGAAAAACCATCTGCGTTCGGCGCTGTCCGTGGAGGAACTGGCCGCGGCCGCGAACCTGAGCCCGCGCCAATTCAGCCGCACGTTTCGCGCGGAGACCGGTCAGTCGCCAGCGAAGGCAGTGGAACATCTGCGCCTGGAAGCGGCGCGTCTGATGATGGAGCAGACGCGACATCCGGTTGAAGTGGTGGCGCGCGAAGTGGGGTTTGCCGATCGCGAACGCATGCGTCGCGCGTTTCTTCGCGCATTCGGCCAGCCGCCGCAGGCGATACGTCGCATGGCGCCGGAAAGTCCCATGGATGTTTCGGCAGCGTAGGCTTCGTCGGGCAATCAGCCTGTGCTGTGCATGCGTCCGTACGCAGCAGGGCTGTTGCCGTAGCGCGCCTTGAACGCACGCGCGAAAGCAGCCTCCGAAGCGTAACCGGCGATTTCCGCCGCCCTGCCCGCCGATAGCTTTCCCGCACGCAACGACTGCGCCGCCACGGCAAGCCGCACGCCGTTCACCCAGTCCATGGGCGTGACGCCCGCCGTTTCCGCGAAATGACGCGCGAAGCTGGCACGCGAGGTATGTGCCACGTCTGCCAGGTTCTGCAGGGTCCATGCATGGGCCGGATCTTTCAGCACGGCTTCCACCACGTGAGCCATGCCAGGCTGCGTCAGCAATCCCAGGATGCCCAGCTGCAAGTGGCCGCCTTCCGTCATGCCGCGCAGGATCAGCGCAAACATGGCGCCCGTGATCATTTGCACGACGGCGCCGCCGCCCGGTTTCGGTTCGGCCGCTTCATCGCGCAGCAACTGGATAAGGCCAGGCAGCGCATCGCTGCGGCCTGTGCGCAGATGCAGCACCTTGGGCAAGCCTGTCCATAACGCGTCCGTGGCACCTGAAAGCACGAACTCGCCACACAGCATGTCCAGCAGCTCACCGTCTCCCGTGCGCTCCACCAATGTCACCCGACCGTTCTGCTTCCGTGTCTCTCGACCGGCCGGCGACCGGTGGCCTGCGTCGTCCGGCGCGCTCCGCAAGATGTGCGCATCGCCATAGGGAAACAGCAGTACATCGCCCTTTTGCAGGGCAACGCGCTTGCCGTCCATCTCAAGTTCTGCGTGCCCGCCAAGTATCACGTGGTACGGCAGGTGATTGGTTCGCGCGGCGGGATGCTCGAGCGACCAGTCCCCCGCAAACCGGCATTGCAGCTCCACGCTTCCGGTGGGTGCGATGGCGTGAACCAGTCGGTCGAGACCATCCATCCGTTGAGACTCCCGGGCAAAAGGTTGAGACGCGCGTGTGCGGAAGGCAATGACCTTGCTACCTATCATTTTCTCACGGTCAAGGCATCACCACACCGTCTTTCATCCATTACCCAGGAGTCAACGTCATGAGCCGTTTGAAGACCATCAATGTTGCCGACGCGCCGGAAGAATCGGCAGCACTGTTCGCTGCCGTGAAGAAGGCCATCGGCAAGGTTCCCAATGCCTACGCCACCATCGGCAGCAACGCGCCTGACGTGCTTGCCCATGTGCTGCAGACAGGCGCCTTGCTCAAGCAGGGAAAGCTGTCCGCGATGGAGCTGGAAGCCATCAACCTGGCCGTGAGCGAAGCGTCGCAGTGTGACTACTGTGTGGCCGCGCACTCGATGACCGGCAAGATGGTGGGCTATTCCGCCGAACAGGTTCACCAATTACGCAACGGAGGCCTGGAAGGCAACGCGAAGATCGACGCACTCACCAAGTTTGCCGTCACCCTGGTGACCACCAGCAACACGCTTTCGGCGGAGGCGGTGAACAACGTGAAGGAGGCAGGTTACAGCGACCAGCAGATCGTGGAAGCCATTCTGGCGGTGAGCGCCATCCTCTTCACCAACATGTTCAACCGCGTGAACGACACGGTGCTCGATTTCCCGAAAGCAGCGTAAACGCAGCGAGGGCCGCGACACATCTCGCGGCCCTCGTGATGTTCAACCAGCCGAACCGTCCTGGTCTTCTTCAGATCGCCCCATGCAGGCGGGATGACCGCACTGGCATTGGGCTTCGACGTTTCCCTTGGCTTGCGCCTGTCGACAATGGGCGCTGCAGAAATCGCCTTTCTTGTCCACGTAACACTGGCAAGGGGGATAGGCGCATTGATAGCCGGTAGGCATGGCGATGCTCCGCGGACAGAGCGTCGAGTGTAGTTACTTGCGTCGCTGCATGGGTCTGGTCCACGTCAGAAGTGCGTTGTGGTTTCGATAGATTTCGAGGATGGCGACGGCATGTCCACCGCGCGTGAACTCGCCGTTCCTTCTTTGGTACCGTTGCGGCAAAAGGGCGAACACATGGGTGTCACACGCGCGGCATTGCGCGCGCCTTAGGGTCAAGTCACCTCGTTCCTTCCCAAGAAGGTGGCTGCCATGAAACGAACATCGCTCGTCATTGCCACGGCACTGTTCATGTCGGTGCCGGTATGCGGCGACTTGTGGGCACAGGCGGCAACGTCTGGCGCGTCACCTGTCGTGCAAGACCCCATTTCGGATCAGGACTTCTTCACCAAGGCGTCAAGCGATGGTGCTGACGAAGTCGCGATGGGTCAGCTGGCCATGCAAAAAGCCGCGTCTTTGCAAACCAGGGCGTTTGCGCAACAACTGGTGAAGGATCACACCGCTGCCAACAAGGAGCTGGCAGCACTGGCCAACCGCAAGCACGCCACAGTCGTGCAGCAACCGCCATCGTCGGATCTGATGGATCGACTGCAATCGCTCAAGGGCAACGATTTCGACAAGGCCTACGCGACGGCCATGGTTGGCGGGCATCAAAAAGCCATCGAGCTGTTTGATGCGGCCTCACACAGCAACGACCCGGACGTGAAGGCATTCGCCACCAGGACGCTGCCCACGCTGAAGCATCATCTCGCCATGGCCCAGGCGCTGAACGGCGATAGCCCGCCGATGGGTGCACCGTAACCGAAACAAGTGACCAACTTCATCCCGCGACCCGGCAAGGGTCGCGGGATGATCGTTCATCACGACATCAGGGGGACGTCGTTGCCGGTGCGGGAGCCGGCGCGCTTTGGGGATACGCGGGCGCAGGCGTCATGGCGCTGGAGCTGGCTGCAGGCGTGGTCGCGGGAATGGCCGGCGACGGTGCCGCTGAACTTGCCGGTGCGGGCGGTGCGGTGTTGGCGTCTTCATCGCTGTGACTGCAGCCCGCCGTTGCCAGCAGGGCCAGCAGCAGCGGTGCACAAAGCTTGCGTGTCGAAAGAACCATGTCATGCCTCCGTGGGCGGTGGTGGAGTGGATCAGCGTGATCACTCATGCACGCGCCTTGCGCGTACGTGCAGCTTTCTTCGCAGCCGCCGAACGGCCGGCGGCGCCTTTTGTGCGAGCAGCCTTTTTGGCCGCCGTCGATTTCGATGCTGACGTGCGTTTCTTTGCACTGGCCTTGGCCTGTCTGGACACGGCCGCGTGAGACGCCGCCGAATGTCCTTCCTTCTTCAACGCGCGTGTCGTGGCGTGGGAGCGCGTAGCCGAGGTCTTGCGAGGATGCCTGGAAGCCTTCTCGTCCTGGGCGGCCTTCTTGCGCGTTGCCTTGCTGGCTGTCTTGCCTGCCGGCACCTTCACGCCTGCTCTTCGCGCCTTGGACAGCCCGATGGCTATGGCTTGCTTCGTCGAGCGAGCGCCATGTTTTCCTTCCCGCACATGCTCGATTTCTTCGCGAACGTACTCTCCCGCCTGCGTACTGGCGGATTTTCCCTGTCGTTTGTCCCGCGCGACGGCTTTGCGCGTTTTTGCTTCGGGCATGGTCTGCTCCGGTTTGAATGTCCTTATTCGTCTAAGCCCTGCCATGTGCAGTACGCGTCATCCTTTTGCGCACAAGGGCAAAGCGTTCAGTGGATGCTCATGCTCCGAGACTGCATGCTCACGCCGCACCATCATCCTGTTAACGCGGGCAAGGCACGCCTGTTGACTTGCCGCCACGAGTCCATCGCCATGAGCGCTGAGCACGTAACCGGTACCTATCCGGTGTTTCGCCGTTACTTAGGCGGAATTACCTAGATGCACCCCGTAGATGTTCGCTAGCCCGGGTGCCTCCCAACGGATGAAATAGGCAGGAGCCATCGTCGCCCATGGCAGCAAAGACCGACACGCCATGGCTTGCGTCAGCCGTGAGCGGCTTTCGCGATCACCCAGCGATGCCGAATCATCCGGAGAAGACCATGAGCAAAGTCGGTGCCAAGATCAAAGAAGAATTCCTGAAGATGTAGCCGCCGACCATCTTCTTCTTCGTCATGCTCAACATCGTGCTGCTGGTGCGCGCACTGTTGACCCGCAACACGGGTCTCTCCGTACCCACTTTTGCCACCGTGGCGATCTCCTCGCTCATTCTCGGCAAGGCCGTGCTGCTGGCGAACATGCTGCCTTTCATCAACCGCTTCCCCGAGAAACCGCTGATCTGGAACGCCGCATGGAAGACGGTGATCTACAGCGTCGTGGCCACGTTCATCCATTACCTCGAACGCCTGCACGAATTCTGGAAGGAAACGCATGACCTTGGCGCCGCCAATCACGCCATGCTTACGCAGATGGTCTGGGGGCATTTCATTGCCATCGAGATCCTGCTGCTGGTACTCATCTTCAATTACTGCGTGTTTGCCGAACTGGCACGCGTGATCGGCGTCGCCAGGATGAAGGCCATGTTCATCGGGCCGATACCGGCGCAGCCCGGTCCTTCGCGCTAGATCGCTGCCACGTTGGCGACATCCTGGCGCGTGACGGCCGAGACCGTCGCCTGCCCCGCCCGGATCGTGAGGCATTGATCCGCCACGCACGCCACACCCGCGCGATGGGAGACGACCAGCAGGATGGTGGTCGGCAGGCGCCGCCTCAAAACGGAGAGCACGGCCAGCTCAGCTTCCGTGTCCAATGCGCTGGTGGCCTCGTCCAGCCAGGCCATGCGAGGACGATGCAGCAACACCTGCGCCAACAGCAGGCGCTGCAGTTCCCCACCGGAAAGCCGGCTCGATGAACTGCTGAGCGCGGTGTCCAGGGCGACGGATACATCGACCAGGCGCTTGTCGAGGCCGACGTCGACCAGTGCCTGCCACATCATGGCATCGGTCGCGTCCGGCGCAGCCCATTGCAGGCACTCGCGCACGGTGCGCTGCCACGGGCGAACGCTCTGGCTCACGTACGCACCTTCGCGCACGAGTGTCTTGTAGGCACTGAAATCGATGGTGCGTTCGCCCATGCGTGCAACGAACGATGCCGGCTCAACCATGCCGGCCAGCACGTCGACGAGGCTGGTTTTCCCGATACCGGAGTCGCCACACACCAATGTCAACTCGCCGGGAGTCAGTCGAAGATCGCTCAGCTCCAGCACGGTCGGTGCATCAGTGGTCAGCCTGCGAATGTGCAGGGTGTTGTCGATGGTGTCCACCGATGCCGAGCACGGCCCTTCTTCCGTCGCCGAGGCATAGCGCAGCCACAACTCGAAGGCGGGAATGGCCGAACGCAACTGCTGAAGACTTTGCCTCGTGGATACCAGGTAAGGCAGAAGGCGTCCCAGCAACAGGCAGACGGCAATCAGCGCCGCGCGATCCACGCCATGCCAACGGCTCGCCACGAAGAAGATCGCGGCGATGCCGAGTGCGGCAAGCATCTCCAGCATCAACCGGCCCGACGCAATCAAGTCCATCTGTCGCCGATAGCCGCGCCCCAACCGCTGCGAGATGTCGGCGTAGTGTGCCTTTTCGACCGTTTCGCGGCCGAAGGAACGGATATGCCGCCAGCGCCTGGGGAAATCCTCGCTCAACCAGAACAGATGCGTCAGATCCGCCACGTACTGGCGCGCAACGGCAGCCTGTTCCCGGCTGCTGGCATGCGATGCAGCCCATGCCAATGCCCCGACGAACGGCACCGCCAGGAGCAGCGGCGGTGACAGCCACAGGGCCATGGCAAGGCTGACCACGGTGGTCAGGCCGGCAACCAGCAATTGCAGCATCACGCTGAAGCCCTGCGTGGCGATCTCGATGTTGTACGTGAGCACGTTGGCCACTTCGGCGGAGGTGGCGTCGGCCAGCGAAGACAGCGGCGCGTCGATCAACCGTGCGTGCACCGTCTGGCGCAAGTACATGCCGTATCGGCTCGCCAAACGAGCACCCACGCGCGCCGCCTGCCATCGAAGCAGCGCAAAACTCGCGGAAATGCCGAGGAATACCGTCGCCTGCATGGCGGGATCGCCATGCACCAGCCAGCCGAATCCGGCGGGCAGCGGCTGGTCAGGTTCCACCAGCGGCGCCAGGGACACGGCGGCGACGCTGCCAGTGAAAGCGCTGCCCAGCGACAGCGCGACGTACCAGACGATGCCGCCCAGGCCAAGGCTTGCCAACGTGGCAAAAAAGGGCCGCGACAGACCACGGACCTGCTCACGCGATCGCGCGTTTCCGGCCTGCATGACTACGGAACCGCGCGACGATGAGCCCGCATCCGCCGCGGCACAATGGGCACCTGATGACAGTGCAGAAGGACACCTCGACCCGTTTGAGCTCCCATGCGGGTGAGTGCGGGTTGAAACGCGACGGGTTGCGTCCTTTGCCGGAAAAGCGAGTTTCAGCCGGGGCGTCGCCCTCAGCTTGAACGGAAATCAGCCCAGCAGGCGCTTGACCGCATCCACCGAGGCGAAGGGGTTGGTCCCGCGTCGCAACTCATACGCTCCCCACTGCTTCACTTTCGCCACAAAACCATCCCAGCCAGGCCGGGAGGCGGCGTAAGGCTGTTCGGCAGCGAGCCTTGCGGAAATCTCCTGCTCGGACATCGCCGTGATCAGCGCCTCCCCTTCCTGCGCATATCGACGGGATGCAAACACCACGCAGGCCACATCGAGCGGTCCTTGCGCCAGATGGCCACGGCCACCGCGAAGATCCACTTCGTATTTCTCCACGCCGCTGCGACGGCGAATCACCGGGGAACGCTCCACGTCATGTCGAAAGCCATCATCGCCCAGCAACTGAAGTGTGCCCGGCGTCACGTGCAGGTAGTTGGCAACGCCCAACGCCTGTCCCCCCTGCGCATGCACGAACACCGCATCCTCGGAAAGAAACTCCAGTCCCGCCATCCATGCATGCAGGGCGAGCGTGGATTTCCCGGCGCCGCTCGCTCCCATGACCAATGCACCGCGCCCATGCCAGCCGACGCAGGCCGCATGCAACGGCACCAGGCCAAGAGCACGCGTCGCCAACGTGAACACGGTGAACTCGATCAACTCGTAGCGCAGGTGATACGGGCGCGCCAGCATGTCGGGCGAGGCCACGATCAGCGCACGGCGCTGCTGCGGGAACAACACCGCGTAGTTTGACGCATCCATCACGCCGCACAGGAAGCCGGCGCCCGACTGCATCTGCACCAGGGGCGGTTCGTTTTCGGCAACCTGCCGTGCCGGCGACAAGCGCAATTCGATCTGGAACGCGGGCGCGATGCCGGGCAACAGCTGTGACGGCAGGCCGCCATAGGCCATCGCCACCACGTCGAGCAGCGCTGCATGATCGCTGGAAAAGCGGAACTGACCGCCCAGCACCTGCACGTCCATCGCATGCCGTTCGGCCGTCCGTTCAGCAAAGGGATCGGGACACATTTCGTCCGCGGAGAAATTCATCGTCTGCGCCATGGTGGTCCATCGTCGATCAGCGGCGATGTGATAGCACAAGGTTCCGCGACACGACATCGAAATATTTTCGTTACACACCGCAACCCATGCATCGAGCCATGGCACTCACCTGGCACGAGCGTTGAACGCTGGCGGCCGGGTGGCCGGCCTGCGGTGGAAGCGCCGGAGCAGTTTGCCCCACGGTTATCGAGGCTCTCCCGACATGCTAACGATCCAGGTCGGCCATTCCTATTTCCTCCGGTTCGACCGCAAGCAATGGGAACGTGGCAAGCCGTATCCACCGCTCGCCACCATGCAGGTGGCTGCCCTGCTACGACGCATGGGCCATGGCGTATCACTGTTCGACGCCATGCTCGCGGAAGGCGTGGACGACTACGCCACGTCGCTGCACGAAGCAGCGCCCAGTGTCGTCGTGATCTACGAAGACAATTTCAACTACCTCACCAAGATGTGCCTTGGGCGCATGCGCGAAGCCGCCTGCGAAATGATCGCACTGGCGCATGCGAGGGGTGCGCGCGTGATCGTGGCGGGTTCCGATGCGTCGGACCAGCCGGAGGCTTTTCTGGCGGCGGGTGCGGATGCCGTGTTGATCGGCGAAGGCATTGCGCCGTTGATCGAGCTGATCCGTCGACTGGATCAGAATCCTTCCGTGCAGCCGCGCGACTGGGTTGCCAATCTCAACGGCGTGGCATCCATGATCGATGGACAGCTGCAACTGACGCGCGTGGGCGCCGTGCCACCCGACCCGCGCATCGTTGGCCACCCTGCGTGGGACCTGGTGGACATCGCACGCTACCGCACGTTCTGGCGTGAACGACATGGCTACTTCAGCCTGAACATGGCGGCTTCCCGCGGCTGCCCCTTCCGTTGCAACTGGTGTGCAAAACCCATCTGGGGCAACCACTACAACCGTCGCACCGCCGAAGACGTCGCGGCGGAAATGACCTATCTCAAGCACACCTACCAGGCCGACCATATCTGGCTGGCCGATGACATCTTCGGATTTCATGTGGATTGGGTGGAGGCATTCGCCGCGCACGTGAACGCATCCGGCGGCTCGATTCCCTTCACCATCCAGACGCGCGCCGACCTGATCAGCGAACGCATGGCCACCGCGTTGCACCATGCCGGTTGCGCAGAAGCGTGGATCGGCGCGGAGAGCGGCAGCCAGCGCGTGCTGGATCACATGAACAAGGGCACCAAGGTCGAGGATCTCATCGTCGCCCGCGAGCGGCTGGGCGCCGTCGGCATTCGGGTCGGCTACTTCATCCAGCTCGGCTATCTCGGTGAACAACTCGATGACCTGAAAGCCACGCGCGACCTCATTACGCGCGCCGCACCGGACGACATCGGCGTGAGCGTGTCCTATCCGCTGCCCGGCACGCGCTTCTACGAGCAGGTGAAAGCGCAGCTGGGCGAAAAAACACACTGGCAGGACAGCGACGACCTGGCCATGATGTTCCAGGGCGCGTACGACTCCGAGTTCT
This sequence comes from Dyella sp. C11, assembly GCF_003121485.1. Taxonomy (GTDB): domain Bacteria; phylum Pseudomonadota; class Gammaproteobacteria; order Xanthomonadales; family Rhodanobacteraceae; genus Dyella. Next base: position 164,551 of record NZ_QAVX01000006.1, read on the forward strand.
ACCGCCACGTGCGCGACCTGCTGCATGAGCAGGTGATCGTGCAACAGTGGAAAGTGGTGGGCCACACTGACCGACATCACCAGGCGTCCCGCGCGCTGGATGCACGATGGGATGCGCTGGTGGCTACCGAGGCCGTGCACCGCACGACCGCGCCGGAAGTCGTGCTGCGGTCGCGGACCACGTGCCATGTCTGAGCACGACACGTTGCCGCCATTGGCCACGCTCAAGGCGGGCCTGCAGCGCACCACCGAAGCGCTGGCCAACGAGTTGGGCAACCCCACCGGCACCACCCCAGGCTGGACGGATCTCGAATGGCGGCTCGCCGCCGCCGTGGCCGCGGCACACGGCGTGGCACCGTTGCTGTCGGTCTATCCACGCTGGCAGAACCCAAGTTGGTCGCGCTTTCTGGAAAGCCAGTACGAACATGTGGCGCAACGTCATCAACGCACTCATGCCCTGCTTGCGCGCATCGATGCAGACGCCCGTGCAGCCGGTATAGCGTTGGTTGCATTGAAAGGGTCGGCCCTGCATGCGCTGGGTATCTACACGCCTGGCGAACGCCCCATGGCGGATATCGACCTGCTGGTGCGTGATGCCGACATGGAACGCGCAGGCGCCTTGCTGGAAAAGCTTGGCTACGGCACGTCGTTCAACATGTGGAAACACCGCGTCTACAAGCCGTGTGGCGAATCACCCACCTTCGGGCTGGGCGAACACCGCGATACACCCATCAATATCGAACTGCACACGCGCATCCAGGAGCGCCTGCCCGTGGCGACGGTGGATATCACCGACCGCATCTACCCACGCGCGCCCGTGCCGGGCATCCATGCCTACCCTTCGACGGGTGCCTTGATGAGCCATCTGTTGCTGCACGCGGCGGGTAACCTGTGCAGTCGTTCAATACGCCTCATTCATCTCAATGACATTTCGCTGTTGGCTTCACGCATGGTGCGCAGCGACTGGCACGAGCTGTGGGGAGGCGACGCCGATGTATCGCCATGGTGGGCGCTGCCACCGCTGCAGCTGGTGTCGCGCTACTACCCCGATGCGGTTCCGTCCGCACTGCTGTACGAACTGGCCTTCGATTGTCACGCGCTCTTGCGTACGGTTTCCCGGCACCGGACGCTTACGCAGTGGTCGTGTTCGGAATTGTGGCTGCATGCCTGGTCCGGCTTCGAGTGGGCGCGCACCACTCGCGAACGTGTTCACTACATCTTCAATCGCGTTCGCCCCAGCAGGGAAGCGCAGCAAGAGCGCGATGACATGATTCGCACGCAGCTGTGGTTGCAGGGTGCGCCGTGGGTCAGGACGGGACAGATGCGCCGCGTGTTGACGTGGCTTACGCACCCTGTGCCGCGCATGGATACGTTGTATGTGTTGCGGGCTGCGCTAGGGTCTTCATTGGCTGCTTGGTCGTGAGCCGGGCTGCTCCCTCCAGTTGACTTATTCTCTGCCGTCATTCCCGCGCAGGCGGGAATCCAGCGACTTTGTACCTAGCGAAAAGGCACTGGATTCCCGCCTGCGCGGGAATGACGGTGAGGGATAGGTGGCTTCCCGGGGGGCTACTGAGCGCCCCAAAAGGCCTCTCCGTATTCCTCAGCGTCCCGCCCCTGCGGTCAGCAATTGAAGATAGAGCGCCTCGAACGTGCGCGCGGTGTAGTCGGCATCTTCCGTTACCGCCTTGCGTTGCGCCGCCACGGCCAGGCGAAGCCGAAGATCGTCATTCGACAGCACGCGGTCGATGGCATCGGCCAGCGCGGCCCAATCACCGACAGGCACCGCAAGCGCCGACGTGGGCGACCATTCCGCGATATGCCCTACGGCCGTGCCCACCGTGGGTATGCCCATCACGGCGGCTTCCAGCAATACCAATGGCCCGGCTTCGTGCAGGGACGACATCACCAGCAAGTCGGCTTCTTCCATCAAGGGCCTCAATTCGCGCTGCGTCTTGAAACCGTGGAAGCGCAGCCGGGCATCCAGGCCCAGCTCGTGTGCAAGCCGCTGCATTTCACCATCAAGCGTATCCACACCCACGATGTCCATGCTGAAGTCCACGCGCGCCTCGACCAGCACGGCGAGCGCGCGTAACAGCGTGGCCTGGTCCTTGACCCGGTTGAGGCTGGCCACATGGATCAGACGCGCACAACCATTGCGCCGCCCACGTGGCGGCAAGGGAGGCCAAAGGCGCAGATCCACGCCTAGCGGTACGCGCCTTGCCTGCAGACCCAGCGCACGTAGCGAATCGATGATGGGCGAACTGGCCGCCGTTATCGCGTCAGCAGCGCGCAGTACCAGTGCCTCACGAAGACGCCCCTTGAAGAAGCGTCGGCCGCCGTAGTCGATGTCATGCAACGCCACCAGCTCACCGCCCGCAATGTGCACCACGCTGGGAATCCGCAGCAGCATGGCCGCGCACACCGCCACGAAACTGCATGAACCCGAAAAAATGGCGTGCACCAGGTCAAAGGGAGCACGACGATGTTCCTGTCGGATGGCATCGATGGCACGAAGTCGCGACCATCCGTCCCCGATGTTGTGGATGCGCGCACCGGCAAGCTGCCAGCAGTCGGCCGTCGCCTCCTGCCTCAGCGCAAACACATGCACGTCGTGTTCGTTGGCCAGACGACGTATCAAGGCGAGGAATACAGGGATCACGCGGAACTCGCCCGTGCGATCGACACCACCGGGAACCACCAGCGCGATCTTCACGATGCCGCTCCCATCCGCGCGGTGCTCAATTCCTGATACGCCTGCTCCCAACGTCGCCCAACAGCCTCGAGCGACAACGCCCGATCGAAATGGGCACGCACTTCCGCGGACGATGTGCGCGCGGCGGCGGCCTGCACCATGGTCCGTGCCAGTGCACTTGCATCACCGCGCTCCCAAAGACGCCCCACGTTGCCAACCAGGGCCCGAAACGACGGGATATTCGTCACCACCGGCATCACGCCGCAGGCCATGGCTTCCAGCAGCGCATAGCCACAACTTTCCGCATGGCTGCCCGAAACGAAGATGTCGGCAGCACGCATCAGCGACTGCACATGCGGATGCGGCACCTTGCCGAGCAGGTGCACGCGATCGACCAGGCGCGCATCGCCCTCGATGCGTCGGCGCACCTGATCCAGCAACGGCGCGCGGCCGAAAGCACACCACAATTGCAGGCCCGGCAAGGACTCGCTGGCCTGCGCGACGCCTTCCAGTACCGTAAGGGGATCCTTGCCGGATTGCAGATGGCCGACCCACACCACGCACGGATCGCCGTACAGCCCGGTCTCCGACCACGCGCTTGCGCGGCTGCCCGGCGTGAACCGGCTGGTGGATTCGGGCACCACGAAGATGCGTGTCGATGGCGCAAACAGCGCAGCGGATACGTAGGGCTTCGCCAGCTCTGGGGCCGTGAATGCCACGCCCTGCGCAGCCGCGTACCAGCGCCGCCAGCGCGGGTGACGCCAGCGCGAGGGCACGCGATCCGCGTGGTCCTGCAGCAGGATCGGCAAACGCGGCAGCTCGCGTGCCAACGCGTGCACATCCGCCGCACAACCCAGGCTGTGCACGTGCGCCACGTCGGCGCCCAGTTCTCCAAGCAGATGCGCCACGCCACGCGCGCGTCCAGCGACGCCAGCGTGGCCCGCCGGCATGAAGCGGTAGTCCACGCCGTTGTGCTTCATCCTCCCCTCCCGCGTCGCCATCTGGATGACGCTCACCTGCACGCCTGCACTGGCCGGGGCTTCGGCGATGTCCACCAGCGACGGCCAATGCGCAAGCATGTCGGCGGGTGAAAAACCCTCCGGCGCCGGGAAATAGTTGATCTGGGCGACATGCAGGGGACGCACGGTCAGTGCCTGCGAAGGAAGCGTCGGCGCAACAGCATGAAAGCGCCGCTCAAAGGCCGGATACCTGCGGCATGCGCAAGCGCACCAGCCGGTTGGCAAGGTTCAATTCCCAGGGGCGATCGTACCTGCGCAAGCGGTATCGCCACGATGCTGCGGCCGCCAGCGTCCGTTTCGCCCACGGCGGCGAGCGCAGATCCTGCACGGTCGGGTAGCGGCAACGCAGCACCGTGACGAAATCGTGGATGCGCTGGCGAAGCTTGTCGTTGACCCAGGGCGCGTCCGCATGACAGGCGTAGTCCACCCATTGCTTCTGCGTCCATTCTTCGGGCGTGGAGGGGAACACCACGGGATTGCCGTGGATGTCCAGCAGCGGCGTCGCACGCCGCTTGCCGTGATCCTTTTCGTGCCGGCTGCTGTCGGGTAGCGGCGTGTAGATGTACACGATGATTTCCGACTGCGGATTGATGCCCTTCAACTAGCGGATGAACTCGAACGTATGCTCGGTTTCTTCTTCCGTGTTTTCCGGCGGCGCGACCATGAACGACAGTTCCGGAATCACGCCGTGACGGCGGCACAGCTCCGCCACTTCCAATGTCTGATCGGGACGCGTGCCCTTGCGGATTTCCTTCAGCATGGCCGGGCTGGCCGATTCCGCACCGATATACGCCATGCGCAGTCGACTCTTGCGCACCAGTTTCCACGTGCTTTCGGACAGGTTGAGCAAGGCATCGGCTCGCGCGTAACACCACCATGGCATCTCGAAGCGGGCCATGATTTCAAGCAGCGGAATCATGTCCTGTTCGCGGTCGAAGAAGTTGTGGTCGAAGTACTGGATGGAATCGGCACCCAGGCCGTGCTTGAGGTATTTGAGGTCGCGCTCGAGTCGCGCCAGGGGAGGCAAGGCCGTGGCACCGCCGAACATAGCCGCCACGCCGCAGAACGTGCAGCGAAAACGGCAACCCACCGATGCCTGGTGCGCCACCGTGCGCCGCCCGAGGAACGTGCGAGCGAGATAACGGCGCGGATCGCCCAGCTTCTCGTACGGCAACACCACGGACGGCCCGTTGCGGGAGAACGGCCGACTCGGGTTGTGTACCACGCCGCCCTCGCCCTTCCACGAGAGCCCGTTCACCGTGCCAAGCTTCGCCGTGTCGCCTGCATGCAATGCGGTGATCAACTCGGGAAAGCTGTCTTCTCCCTGCCCACGGATCGCATAGTCCACGTACGGCGCCGACAGCGCGGTATCGGTGTAAAGCGTGGGGAAATAGCCGCCCCATACAATGGGCGTGTCAGGTCGATGCGCACGTATGGCGCGCGATACCGCAATGGCCGGTTCAATTTGCGGACCACCCATCACGCTGATGCCCACGGCCGTATGGGCACGCTGGTCCAGCGCATGCAAGGTGCGATCGATGAAGTCGCGATCCATGTTGCCGTCGATGATCGAACTGCTTCCTTCGCGATCCAGCGTGGTCGACAGATGCAGCAGCGACAGCGGGAACCTTGCGCTCGAACGCGAGGTAATCGTGGGATTGATCAGCAGCGTGTGCGGTGCGTGGTTCATGGCGTCCGGGTGCCGGGGAATCATGGCTTGCGCCACAACTGGAAAACGAGGGCCACGGGCACGTCGAGCGCCACGCGGTCGAAGTGCGCGCCGGGCGGAATGTCCGCCGGGTCGAGCATGGGTTCGAGTACGCAACCGATCTCCAGCCCTTGCGCCGCACACGCGGCGTGCCAATGGCTGTAGTGGTGCGCGGTGTGGCGCACGGCATAACGCCGGCCTTCCGCCTTGAAGTCGCGCAGCCAGCCCAGGGCATGGCCGATGGGATGCACATCGCTGCACAGCACCATGCCGCCGGGCTGCGTGACGCGGCACAACTCGGCAAGCACGGGTTCCAACTGCTCGACATGGCCCACCGCCAGTCCACACACGGTGAGATCGGCCCACGCATCGGACACGGGCAGTGCATCCAGGCTGCCCTGCATGAGTTCAATGGATGCATGTCGATGCGGCGCCGCCAGTTCGTCCTGCGCGCGCACCAGCATGTCCGGCGAAAGATCCACGCCCGCCACGCGCGCAGCACCGCGCCGTATCGCATGGCGCATGTAGCGCCCGGTGCCACAGCCGGCGTCGAGCACATTGCGCCCGCCCATGTCGTGTGGCAGCAGGCCGAGCATGGCGCGTTCTTCCGCCAGCATCACCGGGTTGTGTGCCCGTGCCGGGTAACTTGGTGCCCACAGCGCGTATGCGTCGGCAGGATCGAGGATCGGCGTGGTAAGCATCAGCAGCGCGCCTCGGCGATGGTGGCAGGTGCGGTGAAAGCCGCGCGCGCGGTCGCCAGTTCAAGTCCGGGCTCCAGCGCCAGCACGGCGGTATCGGCCAGGGCCTTCGCCAGCAACTTGGGACGTCCATCCAATACGACGCGTACCGTCTCCACGCCGGCGACGTCAAACCATTCGGCAAAATCGGGATCGGCGATGCGCGGCACGCCGCCGCGCACCACGGCGCGAATCTGGTTGCGTTCGATGCCCACCAGGTTCCACGCCTCGTGGCCGCCGCGATCCTCCACGATCACCAGGTCCGCATGTGCACCCGGTTGCAACGTGCCGTGCCACGGCATGCGCAGCAGCCGGGCACTGTCGTCGGTAACCAGCCCGAGCAACTGTTGCGGCGACAGTTCACAGCGAACCGCTGCATGGCGCAGCTCTTCCAGCAGGTCACGCGAACCGCTCAACCGTGAATCCGTACCCAGCGCCAGCCTGCCTGTCTCGGCGAGGCGACGCGGTTGCAGCGTGCGTCCGAGCAGGCGTTCATTGCTGGACGGGCACCACACCACACCCGCACCGCAGGCGAGGATACGGTCGATGTCCTGTTCGCGCAGTCCCACGCCATGCACCAGCACCGTGTGCGCGGCGAGGCAACCGAGCTCATCGAGTCGCGCAAGTTCCGCTTCGGCCACGGCGTCGGTGCCTTCGGCGAGGTGAATGATCCACGGCCTATCCACCGGTGTCTGCGCAAAGCTCTGCTGCACCGGGGGCCCGTACGACGTCCAGCCCAGCGCATAGCTCCAACCGTGGTCGCGCAACAGCGCCACGGGGAAATCCACATCATCCAGCGCGGCATGCCATGGATCGTGGTGGGCGACGCACGTAGTGCCCGCCAGCAGATTCTTCAAACCACCATGGCGCAAACGCGTGGCCTTGGGCACGCGCAACGCGGCAACGACCGCGGGATTGGCGAAGTGCGACTGAAACGCCTCGATCCACGCGTAGCTGTTGGGAAACGCGCCCGCATCCAGCGCAGGCACCGCGTTGACCTGCAAATGATCGTGCGCGTTGATCAGGCCGGGAAAGATCAGGTGATCGCGCAGGTCGACCCGGTACGCCCATGCCGGCAGCGAGGCGTCGATGCGGCCGCCGCGAATCTGCAGCGGTGCGCGCGTTACGCCGTCGCGCGTGACGCACGCCGCTCCGCACAGGCTGGCATGGGTTCGGGCCGACCGCGTGTCCACGCTATCACCGCCTGCGCATGACAATAAGGAAGTGGTCGCCCATGTCGCGCAATAACGGAAAGGCACCGAGCTTGTCGTCGAGGCGACCGAGGCGCTCGTACCAATGCTGGCGTCGGCGATACCTGTCCACCAGATACGGCGGCGGCATGAACAGGCTCAGCGCGCGATAGCTCTCCAGCGAGAACTGCCCGGCAAAGGCGCGATAGAACTCACGCGGCAGGTAGTAGTAAGTCCAGATGGTGTGCTTGTTCATGCCCACCGCCGCCGGGCCACGCGTGCCACGCACACTGGCGCGGCGAAAACGCCCGCGCAGCGCGTAATGCCCCAGTTCCCACGGGCAGATGCGACCCATCGCGGAGAACACCAGCTTGCCGCCGGGCTTCAGCAGGCGTGCGCACTGCTCGGCGACGGCAGCCAGGTCCGGCGCACAATTGAGCGGGCCGAAGTTGGAATAGATGCCGTCGAACGATTCCTGCAATTGGTCCAGCTGCTGCACGCCAAGGTGCATCGCCACCACGTTCGATTCCACGCCCGCCACCGCGGCGCGTGAACGCGTGCGGCCCACCATGGCGGGCGACCAGTCGGTGGCCACCACCTGGTAACCGCGGTGCGCGAATTCCAGGGCATCCAGGCCCGTCCCGCAACCGATGTCCAGCAGTTGCGAGCCAGCGGGTACTTCGTGACACACCGTGTCCCACAGCGTGGTGCGCATGCGCTGGATCAATTCGTTATTGCCGCGCGGGCCATCGTAATCGGCGGCCACGCTGTCGAAGGCACGCTGCGTGTCGAGCAATTGCGCGTCGTTCAAGGAAGCCTCCATCGGGCGTCCGCTTGGTTGTCCCATCACTGGCTTACGGCACCCGTTTGCAGATTCATCGAGGCAACGCGTTCCCGTGCCGGGCGACGCGTCATGTGCAGGTAGGTGCCTTCACGCGTGCGTTTGGTTGAATGTCACGGTGGTGACGCGGGTGCGCCGCATGGCGTTGCGCACAATCGCGGCGAACGCGCCCAGCGTAAGCCCGAACAGCGCCCCGATACCCCAGATCAGCGCGAGATTGGGAAATGCCGGCCCCTTGGGCACGTACACGGGCCACATCAGCGAGGTGTCATACGTGTAGTTCGGGCTGAGACGGATGCTCAGGTCGCCACGCACCTGGCGAAGATCGCGAATCTGCGTATCCGTGGCCGCCAGCAGCACGGAGGCCACACCGGCATCCTGCGCGGTACCGTGCGCACCTCCCGGCGTGGCCTGCTGGGTCAACTGCTTGCGCTGGTTTTCGGCATTGGCCAGATCCGACTGCACTTCACCCAGGCGCGCCTGAGCCAGGGTCAGCGGCGTGGCCAACAGTTTCTGATGGAGCGTCTTCAGCTGGGCCACGGTCGCTTCAGCAAATTGCCGCGCCTGTTCGGGCGACCAGCCACGTACGGAAAACTTCACCAGCGGTCCTGCGTAGGGCAGCGGTTCGAGTTTCACGCTCTTTCGATACAGTCGCGCCTCAGTTGCATCCTCCGGGATATGCAGGCTCGCCAATACCTGGTTCTGGAACGGCACCAGCTGAAGGCGCTCCAGCACGCGCGCCAGCGGCTCCACCTTGGGGTCCTGCCCCGGAGGAATGCCGCCCACCTGCCCTATCTGGATATACGCCGTGGCTTCCCACTGGGGGCGCGCCGCATGCGAAAACGCGAACGTCGCGACCAGCACCACCAGCAACCCAGCGAGAAACCACACCCACTCGCGGATGAAGATCCGCCACATGTCCACTACGTACACTTCGTCTCGTTGCATGATCGTCTGGCTCACGGAGGGGTTGGCGTGGGCATGCCGCCGTTGGGATCGGCATGATCGAAGGGAGTGCCGGCATTGCCGCGTCGACTGGGCAACAAGGCCGCCACCAGCTGCAGCAGCAGGCACAGCACGATGAAGCCCGCATTGGTCCAGGTGAATGCCTGGGGCGCGAACGGCGCCATCAGGCAGGTATAGGCCACGCGCAGGAAAATCAGCAGCCCGAACAGCGGCACCGCGGGCTGCATGCGCCGCACGCTCCACAGCAGCAGCGCGTACAGCGCCGCCATGGAAGCGACCGCACCGCCTGGGCCCAGCGCCATCAGGAACGGAAAGAATTCCGTGCCCACATTGACGTTGGACGCATCCAGGGGAATGCCCGTGCCGGCGGTGACGATCGAACCCGCCATCGGCACCAGCTGGTTGATCAGGAAGTGCGTGTCCCGATAGTGCTTGGCGAGGATCGATGCGAAGTTGTACGGCCCGGCACTGGCGTACAGCAGCAACCACTTCACGCCCTGCGGCAATGCCTTGTACGTGTCGCTGAAGGGAAGCGTGACGTAATCGAGCGTGCCGGAACGCAGGATGCCGAGTACCGAAAACACCACGGCGCCGCCCAGCGCGAGCAACAGCACCCGCTTCCACGGCAACGGCCTGGCATCATCGCGACGGAACAGGATCACCAGCGCCACCGAAAACAGCGCGGCGAAGATGCGGTTGCGATCAATGACGAGCACGGGAAAGACGAATCCCGCGATGACCAGCGCCGCACGCAGCCCGCGATGGCGTGCGCAAAGCAAGCCGATCGGTGGCAGCACCCAGCACATGTCGGACACATGCCGAATGTGGTCGCGGCCGCCTTCCATGTTGGCGTACGACGAAGGTGCCGAAAACAACGGCACCGGAAACAGCACCAGATCGAGCACGCAGAACACCACGACGAGCCCGGCGAACAGCAGCGACACGAAAGCGTCCCGGGTGCCTGTGTAATCGCGGCTGCGAAAGACCGCGCTGCGCGGTACGCGAATGCCGGCCACGGCGTCGAAGGCGATCATGGCCACACCTGCCGTGGCCAGCAGCAGGAGACCTTCCAGATAGTCCGGTGGCAGATCGTAGGTAAGCAGCGTGAGTCCGCAAGCCACCAGCAGCGGCACGCCCAGGTAGAACGACGGCCATCGAAGTAGCGTCTTCATGCCTGCGCCACCAGGCGATGGGCCTGACGACGCCGCGTCCGCGCCATCAACAGCAACAAGGCGTAGCCGGCCATGTGCAGGGCCACCGACCACACGCGACGTTCCAGAAAAGCAATCTTGGCGCCTATGTGATGCGACTGGGCCAACAGCAGCGTGCGGTCCGGCTCATCGAACAGCACCGCGCGCCGTATCGCGACATCGCGCGCTTCCATCAGGTTGCGAATGCGCGCGTGGGTGTCGCGCGTGCGGCTGAGGTTGCTGCCGTGGATGCGGTAGGCACACACATTGCGGTCGATGAAACCGATGGCATCGTGGGCCGCCAGGCGCAGGAAAAAGTCCCAATCGTCGATGCGCAGGCTCTCGCTCCAGCCCGCCACCGTTTCCAGCGCACGCCGGCGCACCAGCGTCACCGGACCGCCGATCGCCCATTGCGTGATAACCGCGCGGCGAATGCCTTCATCCGTGCGATACAGGCGCTTGTCGGCGTGGTGAAGATCGCGCATGCCGCTGTGATGCACGCGATGACCGTCCTGATCCACCACTTCCGAATCGCCGATCACCGCCCACTTGTTGGGATGCGCCAACAGATAGTCCACCTGTGCATCCAGGCCGCCCGGCAACAGATAGTCATCGCTCGCGCCCAGGCGAAGGAAATCGCCACGCGCACGCGCGGCCAGTTCGTTGAGCGTGGCAGCCACGCCCTTGTTGCCGCGACGCACGTACTCCACGGGTACATCGTTGCCATGTCTAGCGATCCACGCAGCGATCCGACAACCGGTATCGTCCGTCGAACCGTCATCGATGATGATGATCTCTTTCGCCGGATAGGGATCTTCCAGCACGCTATCGAGACAGCGCTCCACGAAACGCTCGTGATTGAACGCGGGCACCAGCACCGACACCAGCGGCATGGGCGACGCGTTTTCCAGCATGCCGATTTCCATCGTCATAGTCCCCCCAGGTAGCGATGCACCACGACCGCATTGAAAGCGAGATAGAGCACGTAGTTCGCCACGAAGGCATACATGGCACCCACCACGCCGTAGTGCGCCGTAAACAGGTACACCAGTGCCACGTAGCTCGCGGCAAACACCAGCTCTGACGCCACGAACAAGCGAGTCATGGCCTTGGCCAGCATCACGTAGGAGAGAACGAACGAGGCGATCTTCACCACGTCGCCCATCAGCTGCGGCGCGTAGAGGTCGTTGGCGGGAGAAAATCCGGCGCTGAACAACAGCGAGGTCACCGCGTCACGGCAGAGGTAGACCGCCGCCGCCAACACCACCACCGCCGGCATGATGTAGCGGTACGCCATGCGCAACTCCGAGACCAGCGGCGTGCGCGCGTGCGTGGACGCCAGCTTGGGCAGGTAGTACACGTTGATCGCGGTGGTGAGGAACAACAGGTACGCGTCCGATACCTTGCTCACAGCCTGCCAGTAGCCCACCTGCTCCCAACCGAACTGAGTGGCGAGATGGTCGCGAACCGCCAGGTTCACCAGCGGCGGCAGCAACGCGGAGGTCAACGTCATCACGGAAAAGGCAGCGAGGCGCGTGGTCATCTCGCGGTCGAAGTGCATGCGCAGCATGCGTCGGTCAAAGTAAGGGCTACGCCACCACGCAGGCAGGCCCACGGCGAGCACCAGCAGCTGGCCAATCACCAGCGCGAGCAACGCGCCGTACAGATGCAGCCAGTGCGAAAGCGCCAGCGCCGCAGCAATGCTCAACAGCGAACCCAGCACCTGGATGAACGCCAGGCGCTTCACGTCCATGAAGCCATTGATCACGGCAAGAATGTAGTTGACCAAAGCGATGCCGAGCTGCACCGCCGCCAACACGGCAATCAGGCCCTGGTAACGCGCGTCGCCCAACAGCCAGCCGGCGATCTGGCGGCTGAGCAACAAGCCCAGGGCGCCGATCAGGCACGAAGCGCACAACGCGTACCACAGCGCTGCAGCCAACAGGCGCGACAAGCGCTGCGGATCGTCGCGGTATTCCGCCACGTACTTCACCACGCCCGCGCTGATGCCACCGCCGGCCAGCACGGCGAGCACCGACATCAGGCTCATGAACTGGCCCAGCCGGCCCACGCCTTCGGGTCCGGCCATCCACGCCACCAGCTTGATGATCACCAGCCCCGCCAGCAGCTTGGCCGCCGTGGCGATCGAGGCATAGAAGCCGGCGCGCACGATGTTCACGACATGCCCCCGAACGTATTGCAGGCATCGATGACGCGCTCGACCGCGTCGTCGTCCAGCGCGGGGCCCATGGGCAGGCTCAGCACTTCGTTGTGCAACTGCTCGGTGATGGGCAGGGGCACGTCGTGCAGCGATGCATAGGCCGGCTGGCGATGCGGCGGTACTGGATAATGCACCTGGCTTTGCACGCCCTGCAGGCTCAGGTGGCGCTGCAGTTCGGCGCGCTGGCTGCTTCGCACCACAAACAAGTGCCACGCGTGGCTTTCTTCAACGCCCACTTGCGGCAACACGATGCGCTCGTGACGAATGCCCTCGCGATAGCGCTGCGCCACCGAGCGGCGGCGCGACACCTCGTCATCGAGGTGGGCCAGTTTCACGCGCAGCATGGCCGCCTGTATTTCATCGAGCCGCGAATTAAAACCCTGGTAGAGATGGTGGTATTTCACCTCGGACCCGTAATTGCGAAGTGCAGCCACGTGCGTAGCCAGTTCGTCGTCGCCGGTAACCATGGCGCCACCATCGCCCAGCGCGCCGAGATTCTTCGCCGGAAAGAAACTGAAACCGGCTGCATGACCGAACGTGCCCGCCCGACGACCGTTGCGACGGGCGCCGTGCGCCTGGGCGGCATCTTCGATCAGCAGCAATCCGTGCTGGCTAGCCAAGGCTCCCAGGGAGTCCATATCCGCCAGCTGGCCGTACAGGTGCACCGGCATGATGGCGCGCGTGCGTGGACCGATGGCGGCTTCCACGCGCTCGGGATCGATGTTGAAGGTGAACGGGTCCGGCTCGACCGGCACCGGCACCAGCTGGTTGGCGGTAATGGCGAGAAAGGTGGCGATGAACGTGTTGGCAGGCACGATCACCTCGTCGCCGTCGCGCAGCACGCCCATCTCCTTGTAGCCACGCAGGATCAGTGACAGCGCATCCAGTCCGTTGCCCACGCCCAGTGCATGCGTGGAACCGCAGTAGGCGGCGAATTCCCGCTCGAACGCGACAAGCTCATCGCCCATCACGTACCAGCCCGAATCGATGACTCGGGACGCTGCTGCCTTGAGTTCATCGACGTAGCGCGCGTTGACGTCACGCAACGAGAGGAAGGGAACGTCCATCACAACACCCACTCGTAGAAGTCATGGACGACGCCGCGTGCACCGAAGGATTCCTTCTGGGCGATCAAGCCGCTGTTGAGCACCGTGCCTTCGCTTTCGGTGGAAATGCCGAAGCTGAAATGGCTGCGATCCGCATAGACCTCGTCGACCAGCGTTCCCAGCAAAAGGCTCAGCGCATCGACTCGACGCCCCTCTTCCGAGGCGGCGATGTATTGCGCATGCACGGTCTGGCCAAAATCGTAGACGAGCACGCCCGCCAGCATGGCGCCATGCAACCGCGCTTCATGCAAAACGATCTGGTCGGGAAAGCGCGAGCGCAGCAAAGCCAGCTCACTTGCGCTGTGCGTGGGCACCGCATCGTGGCGTTGCAGAACTTCGCCAAGCAGCGAGTGGTACGCCACAAGATCCTCGCCACGCCCCACCTCAACACCCTCGCCCCGCGCCCTGCGAATGGCGCGGCGGCGTCCGTCGGAAAAGCCGACGCGCTGCCTCAGCGGGATCACGGAAGAGATGTCGCGCCGTGTCAGCCGGGCGCCGAGGCGCTGCAAGGCGTAGAGATCTTCCTCGGAGGGATACGCGTGGAAGACATGGGGAACCGGCTTGTAGATAAGCCGTGCCACACCGCCCCGGCGATAGTGGCCACCCATCATTTCGAATACCGCAAGCGTGGCGTCTGCTCGCAGGTCGTGCGTAGCGATGAGGCCCGCATAGGTCAGGCCGCCATGGCTGGTCACCCGGTCGCCCCGAATGCTGGCGGGAAAAACGGCGACCATCTCGCGCCCCCGTTCAACGACCAGCGACGCATCGGTAAAGCGATCGGCGTGGTAGTCCATGTAGCCGCGGCGGTGCAAAAAGTTGCCATTCCTCGACCGCAAGACCACGGCATCCCACGCTGCCGCGTCCGACGGCTGGTAGGCGCGCACGCTAAACATGCGTGCCGCTCTCGAAGCGTGGCCGTTTGGCGACAGCCAGGCCGAAGCCGTCCATGCCCATGTCGTTGCCGTTGTAGAACATCAACATGTCGTCGCCGCGGGGCAACAGCGCGGGATAGCAGATGGTGCGCGAATCCCACCCCGCGTCGGACAACGCCAGGCCCAGCGCCTCGTCGCGACGCTCCCAGGCGATGCCATCGTCGCTGAAGGCCATCCCGGGGAAGTATTCGCCGGTCACGTTGCCGCGCGTGAAATACATCGTGTAACGGCCATTTTCTCGATACACGCGAGGACGTCCGATGCGGTATTCGTTGCCGCGCGGCCTCAGGCAGACGTGAGCGTCCAGCGGAATGGCGGAAAGATCGTCCGTCGCAACGCTGCGAATGTGATAGCGCGGGAACGGCTGCCCGTCGATGCGTTCCCAGTCGTCGCCGACGGCATACCAGAGGCGCCACTGCCCGCCGTCGTACATCGCCGAATGTACAGCGCCGATGGTGCTTCGACCCGGGGCGCGATCCAGGATGGGCGTCTCCTGCACGCGCTCGAAATGCTCGCCGCCATCCGTGGATATCGCCAGGCCCGTAAACGCAAGGAACTTCGCCCTCGCCACCCGCTGGAATCCCACGTAGAAAAGATGCAGTCCACCCGGTCCATCCACGATGTCGCCGAGGATCATGCCGTTGTCGTCGAAACAGCCACCGCGTCCGATATCGAGCGCGGGTTCGGCACTGACACGAAGCACGCGCGAAGGATCATCCGCGAGCACATCGACGTAGCCGATACGGCTGACGCCATCTTCGTCGCGAAAGCCTGCGTAGACGCGAATGGTGTCGTCGTCGAGCCGCCAGGGTGTTGGCGTCAGCGCGGAATGGCGCATCCATCCGCCGACACCTTGCCGTGCGGTGTCGAACACCAGGCCTTGCTTGTGCCATGCCGTCATGGCGTTCACAGCGTCACGTCGAAACTGGATCGACCCGGCACCGCCTTGGCCGGCGAACCGACGTAGACCCTGCCCGCCTCGGTGTCCTTGTGCACCAGCGCGCCGGAGCCGATGACGTTGTCGGAGGCGACCTTCACGTGATCGTTGAAGGTGGTGTTGACGCCGATGAAACTGCTCTCGCCGATGTCGCAATAGCCGGAGATCACGGCATGCGAGGCGACGAACACGTGGTCGCGCACGACGGTGCGGTGCCCCACGTGGTTGCCGCTCCACAGGATGCAGTTGTTGCCGATGCGCACGAACGGCTGGATCACGTTGTTCTCGAAGATGAAGCTGTTTTCGCCGATCTCGGCATTGCGCCAGACGAAGGCGCGCGAACTCACGTAAGTGGCAAGGCGATAGCCGCGTTGCTTGGCATCCAGGTAGAAGCGCGTGCGCAAGCGATTGAGCTGGCTCGCGGGAATAGCCACGAACGCTTCGACATCTTCAGGCGGATAGTGCTGCTCCAGCTCTTCGTACGGCACCACGGGACGACCGGCCAGCACGGGCTGGCTCAGGTATTGGCGTTCGACGCTGAAGGCCGCAACGTCGTAATCGCTGTCGTGTTCGAAGTATTCGCAGGCGATCTGCGCCAGTTCGCCTGCACCGATCAGGACTAGGCGCTTTGGCATGCGACCAGTTCCGCGGGAAAGACGAGCCCCTTCGCTTCGCGCAGGAATTCGTCATAGTCGGTGATGTAGTCGGCGGGATCGTACAGGTGGTCCGCCAGCACCATCAGCACGCAGTCGTCGCTGAAGTTGTACAGCTCGCGCCAGACCATGCGGCCCAGCAGCAGGCCTTGCGAAGGGTCGTCAAGCACCACCTCGGCGGCGCCCGAGCCATCGTCGACCAGGAACGTCACCGAACCACGCACGGCGACAGCCAACTGGTGCAGGTGTCGGTGCGCGTGCTTGCCACGGTGCACATCGTGCTCGGTCGCGAAGATGTAATACACGCGACGGATTTCAAAAGGCACGTTGCGGTTCTGCTCAAGGGCAATGAGCATGCCGCCGTGGTCGCCGTGCGACTGCAACTGGACGCGTTCGATTTCCATGTTCTCGGCCGGGCTCTGGAGTCGTCGACGACGATTCTTGTCACTGAGTGCCGGCCCGTTCGCAGAAGGTTGCGTCGCGCGCGTACCGTCCATCGGCGGTGTTTATGCGCAACCTTCGATGGCGTGTGCGGCACTCACCCGCACAACGCACGCTCCACCCCACGCGTCCCCTCCCCCGGCACACCTTCGCCGACGGCAGGCGCGTGACGAGCGGGTCACCGAGGCAAGGTGCAGAGGTCCATACATGGAATGGCAGAACAAGACTCCGCCAGCGGCGAATGACGAGGTGCTTTCCACGCCCGTCACCGACGAGCGCAACGAGGCCGAAACGAAGGTCATGCGACCACGTTCGCTGGTTGTCCTGCACTGGCTTACTGCATTGTTTCTTGCTGTTGCCGCCGCCCTCATCCTGATCCGCGATGAAGTGGATGGCCGCGCTTTGCGGTTATGGCTGCTGGAAGGTCATCGCCACTTCGGCCTGTTGGTGCTGCTGCTCTTTGCGGTTCGCGTAGTGCTGCGTTTTCGCCTGGGAAAACTGCCGGGCGAAGGCAATACATCCGCATTGATCCGTCTGGCAGCCGGCACAACGCACATGGCGTTGTACGCGCTGCTTCTGGTCCAGCCGCTGCTTGGCTGGGCCTTGAGCAATGCCGAAGGCAAGCCAGTGCATTTTCTTGGCATCACGCTGCCGGCCCTCGTAGCCAGCGACGAGAACCTCGCGGACAGCCTTACCACGTGGCACCAGGACGTTGCCTGGGTGCTGCTTGCCCTGATCACGCTGCATATGGGTGCCGCGCTCTGGCACCACTTCGTGCTGCGCGACCGCACGCTCCGGATGATGTTGCCGGAGCGTCGCCGCTGATGCGCACCACACCGCACCATCCGCTTCCGCCCCAAGCGAGACAAGGAGTTCGCATGCCGTCTTTTCTGACCCGTTGCCGGGCCGCGCTGGGTTCGTCTGCGCTGTTGGCCGCATTGATGTTGGCGGGCAACGATGCCCATGCGGTTCCCGCCTATGCCCGTCAGACAGGCTCCGCCTGCGCGGACTGTCACGCAGGTGCGTACGGTCCGGCGCTTACGCCGTACGGCATGCGCTTCAAGCTCAACGGCTATACCGACACCGATGGCCAGGGCACCAAGATTCCCGTCGCCGCCCAGCTGACCGGTTCGCACAATGTGCCTGCGCGCGGTGACAACACCACGCAGCTCACCGAAGCGGATGTCTATCTCGCCGGTCGCATCAGCGACCATCTCGGCGGCTTCGTGAAAGTAGAAACGGATAACAACGGCAACGACCACTTCAGCACCAAGCTGAGCAACCTGGATCTGCGCTTCGTTGCCAAGGACCTGAAGGTGGCCGGCAAGGACACCATCATCGGCGTGAGCGTGAACAACAGCCCGGGCTTTGACGACCCCATCGCCGCCCTGCCCAACGCATCCAGCCTCGGGCCGCCGGCGGTATCGGGCACGCTGCTCAACCTGTCCAGCGCCAACACGCTGTACAACCGCGTGATCGGTGGCGGCGTGTACGCGCTGTACAACAACGACTGGTACGGCGAGATTGGCACGTACAACACCATGCCCACGTCCATGCAGGATCACCTGGGTTACAACATCGCCAACGATCCGGGACGCATCAGCGACACGGGTTACTTTCGCTTCGCCTACATGAAGGACATGAAGCGGCAGTTCTTCTCCGCAGGCGTGGTCGCGCTCACCACGAAGCGCCAGTTGCCGCGCAATGCACCCAGCGACGACATCACCGATCTCGGCTATGACCTGACGTACCAGTTCCTGGGCAATCGCGAGCACATCGTGCAGGCGAGCTACGTGAACATCCTGGAACAACGCGACTACGGCAGTACGCCGGTGGTGAACGGCGTGGTGGCCAAGCCACGTGGCGATGCACACGACCAGACGCTCAGCGTGACCTACACGTTCAAGCAGAGCTATGCGTTGCAGGTGGCACACCTGGTGAGCACCGGCACGCAGGATGCGGCGCGCTATCCACCGTTTGGCAAGCCCGACAGCACCGCCAACCTCATCACCCTGTACTGGACACCGTTCGGCAAGGACGACTCGTTCACGTCCATTGCGAATTTGAAGATCGCTGCCACATGGTTCCGCTTCACGCGCTTCAACGGCGCCAGCTCGAACATTTTTGGCGCGCCCGTGGGATCGCCGATGACCAACGCCAAAGACCTTGATGCCTTCACCTTGAGCGCAAGTGTTGCGTTCTGACATCGACAGGAGCCAAGACGTGACTTGTTCCCCAAGGGTTAAAGCGGCACGGCGTGCCTTGCTGGCCGGCCTGTTTTTCTACAGCGCCGGCACGCTGCCAGTGCTGGCCGGCGATGCCAGCGCGGGCGCGGACGTGTTCAAGCAGGAATGCGCCGAGTGCCACACCACCAAGGAAGGCAAGAACAAGAAGGGCCCCAGCCTGTTCGGCATCGTGGGACGCAACGCCGGCAGCCTGGACGGCTACAGCTATTCGGATGCGCTGAAGAACGCAAAGTGGACCTGGACCGAGGACAAGCTGCACTGGTATCTCTCGCAGCCGGCCAAGCAGGCCAATCCCGGCACCAAGATGAAATATTCCGGACTGGACGATGCCAAGCAGCTCGATGATCTCATCGCTTACCTTCAATCAAATCACTGATGTGATGACAGGCGTGTCCGTGTACAGGGCTGTCTCGGTCCGACTAACCTACGTCGCACCGAGACGCACACACTAAGGGCTGATGTTGCAAGGCGATCGACCAGCCAACGTGGACCGGCGGCACACTGTTCGGTCATCTGCTTCCGCGGCGTATTCGCGCTCGCGGCGCTGGCTGTGCGCGTTCGCTGCGTTGGCCGTTGGCTCCGGCGCATCGGGGGCCGCACACGCGCAGTCGTCGAATCTGAGCGGCACGGTCGGCCTGAGTTCGCAACTGGTGGACCGAGGCCTGGCAATTACACCCGACACGACCATCGCGCAGGGTGCGGTGTCGTGGACGCTGCCTTCCGGCTGGGCATTCGGCGCCGCAGCCAGTACCGAGGTGCGCGATGCCACGCCCCTGGCCGAAGCCTTCGCGCAGGCGTCCCACTTCTGGCGGCTCACGCCGGACTGGCAGTTCGAAGCCGGGCTGGCCTATTACGACTACCCGGGCCGCGGCGGCGGGGCCTTCAACCGTGCCGAAGGCAGCGCCAACTGGATCTACCGCGACGTGCTTACCCTGGGCGCGTCGGCCATCTATCCCACCGGGGGTACCGACCACGCGTTGCGGGGAGCGGCGGACGTGGATTTCCACTGGCCGCTGCCCTGGCACGTCTCCTTTGCTGCCGGCGCGGGCTACGCCCAGGCCCAGGTGCCGTACTACCGGGTCTACCCCAACGGCCACGGCAGCTACGGCTATCACGGCGGGGACCGCGTAAACTCCTATGGGTACGGGCATTTGGGGCTGATCTGGGCCCAGGGACCCTGGCGCGTGGAGGTCGACCGCATGTTCGTGGATGCCAGCCTGCGCAGCGAAAACCTGGCCGCGTCGCCCTGGGTGGCCACCCTGTCGTTCTCTTTCTAGGCCAGGGCAACCCTTTCGGCGAGATCAGGCACTTACGCGTAACCCTCATGCCTCTGTCCTAGCCATGAAAGACGCCGATATCGACGCTGACGAGACAGACCGCCTGCTGCTGCAACGCATGGCGTCGGGCGACCGTGCCGCGCTGGCGGTGCTGTATCGCAGCTACCACGGCCGGTTGTGCCGCTTCCTGTCGCGACTGACCCGCCGCGCGGACCTGATCGAGGAAGTGATCAACGACTGCTTCTGGATCGTCTGGCAGAAGGCGGCCACCTTCAAGGGCGAGTCGCGCGTCTCCACCTGGATCATCGGCATCGCCTATCGCTGCGGCCTCAAAGCCCTGCGTCAGCGTGGCGACGAACCGGTGGATGACGAAAACCTGCCGGAAGACCGCACCCCCGCGCACGACCCGGGCGAGGATCGCGAATTGCGCGACTGGCTGAGCAAGGGCATGGAGCGCCTGTCGGCCGACCAGCGCGTGGTGGTGGAACTGGTCTACGGCGTGGGCCACACGCTGGACGACGTGGCCGCCATCATGCAGTGCCCGGTGGGCACGATTAAGGCACGGCTGTTCCACGCCAGGGTGAAATTGCGCAACGTACTGCCAGCCTTGGCTGGTGACCAGCTCACGCAGAAAGAGAGCGTGCCATGAAGTTGACGAAGGATACCGACAGGGATTGTGCGCAGGCCTGGGAAGCCATGCCGTGGGTGCTGCAGGACAGCGCGCCACCGGAGCAGAGCGCCTGGCTGACCGAACACCTTGCGCGCTGCGAAGCGTGTCGCGAAGAGTTCGCGCAGCAGAGCCAGCTGCGGCTTGCGCTGGCACTGCCCACCGACATCGACCTCGACCCCGAGGTTGGCCTCAAGCGGCTGATGGGCCGCATTGATGCCACCCAAGTGGAGGAAACCCAGACGCATGCGCGTACCGGCACATGGTTCACGCGTGCACTGGTGGCTGCCGTGCTGGTGCAGGCACTGGGCATCGGCGTGCTCGGCATCAAGCTGTGGTCCGAAGGTGATGCGCAGTCGTATCGCACGTTGAGCCAGCCGACACCGGCCGCCATGCCTGGCGCCATCCATGTCGTACCGGATGCCGGCATGAAGCTCGCCGACTGGAACACCCTGCTCCATTCGCTGCAGTTGCAGGTGGTGGGTGGACCCAACGATGTCGGCGCGTATACGGTGGTGCCCGCGCACGCGGCCGGTACCAGCGATACGCTGCAGCAGCTGCGATCCACGCACGGCATCCGCCTTGCCGAGCCGGCCACGACGAGCCCGTGATCACGCCTCGATGAACGTCCGCGCCCTGTTTGCATTGCTGGCCGTGATCGCACTGGGCGCATGCGCGCCCGCGCGCCCGGATGCCTCTGCGACCGCTACGGTGGCGCCGACCTCGAACGATCATGTCGCGAGCATGGATAGCGGTCGCGACATCGTGCTTGCCGTGGCCAACCCGCAGGAACCGCCGTCCACGCATGCCGGTTCAAGCATGCTCGGCTACGTGCCTGCCACCAACTACGGCGCCGGCCAGCGCGCCATTTCCACGCTGGACGACATGCGCCAGCGCTATGGCTGGCACCAGGTCACCGGCTGGCCGATCAAGGCGCTGAGCCTGTACTGCATCGTGCTCGAACCACCCGCCGGCATGACGCGCGACGACCTGCTCGCCGCCCTGGCCAAGGACGACCGCGTCGCACTGGCGCAGCCGTTGCAGGACTACACCGTGTATGCCGCGCAGACCGAACCGGCGCACAAGTACAACGATCCCTACGCGGAATTGCAGCGGGGCTTCGTCGAAACCGACGCGGCGCAGGCACACGCCGAAAGCCAGGGCGATCGCGTGCACATCGCCATCGTGGATACCGGGCTGGACATGAGCCATCCGGATCTCCAGGGCCGCATCCACGACATCACCAACGAAGTCGACGACGACGTACCCGCGTTCAACCGCGACCCGCACGGCACGGAGGTCGCCGGCATCATCGGTGCCATTGGCGACAACCATGTCGGCATCGTGGGCATGGCGCCCAAATCGATCATCAGCGTGTACAAGGCGTGCTGGTATCCCGGTGCCGTGCAGGCCGGTGCGCGCTGCAATTCCTTCACGCTGGCCAAGGCGCTGGCGGCGATATTGGATACGGATGCACGCATCATCAACCTGAGCCTGGGCGGCCCGGCCGACCCCTTGCTCAATCGCCTGCTCGCGCAGTTGCTGGAGCAGCGACGCATCGTGGTGGCGGCGCTCCCACCAGATGGCAGCACACGCGGATTTCCCGACAGCGCACCCGGCGTGCTGGTGGTGCGGGTAAGCAACGGCATGCCCGCGCCACCGGACGTATTGAGTGCGCCGGGCAACGACATTCTCACGACCCAACCCGGCGGTGGCTACGACTTCACCTCCGGCTCGTCCATGGCTGCCGCTCACGTGAGCGGCATCGTTGCGTTGCTGCTGTCGATTTCGCCGAATCTCGATGCGCACTCCATCCAGCAGCTGTTGCTCGGCAGCAGCAAGATGGTGAGCGGCAACCGCCAGGTCGACGCCGCAGCCGCGGTGACGACGTTGCGCAAGAGCATCGCCTCGTCGCGCCACTGACACCCCTTCCCTCCCCATCGCGGACCCCACCGTGAAGCAGATTGCCGAAGCCCCTTCCTGCATGCCCGATGTCGCCGTCCAGCCGTTGCTCGGTGGACGACTCGACTGGGTAGGCATGGAAGGTATCGACGCGCCCTTGCATATCGACGCCGGCAACGGCAGCACGCAACAGGTCACCGCCCACGTGGGCGCCTTCGTCAACCTCACGCGCACGGACCGGCGCGGCATCCACATGTCGCGCCTGTATCTGTTGATCGACGAGCATTTGGGCACCAGTACGCTCAGTCCCTTCACGCTGGAACGATTGCTGCGCGCCTTCCTGCAATCGCACCACGACCTGGCCGACCGTGCGCGACTTCGCCTGCGCTTCGAACAGCGCGTGCTGCGCAAGGCGTTACGCAGCGATCACTATGGCTGGCGAAGCTATCCGGTGACGGTGGACGCCACGCTCGGGCACCACGGCATCGACATAACGCTGTCCGCCGATGTCACCTATTCGTCCACCTGCCCTGCGTCGGCCGCGTTGTCGCGACAGTTGATCCAGGAACGATTCGCCAGCGATTTTCCGAACGCTGCGCCGCTGCATCACGCCGACGTACTCGCGTGGCTGGGCACCGAGCAAGGCATCGTGGCCACGCCACACGCGCAGCGCAGCATTGCGCAGGTATCGGTACGCCTGGCACACGACGCGCCGTTGGACATCATCGGCCTGATCGATCGGGTCGAGACCACGCTGGGCACACCGGTGCAGACTGCCGTGAAGCGCGAGGACGAACAGGCCTTCGCGCTCGCCAACGGAGCCAACCTCATGTTTTGCGAAGACGCGGCGCGCCGCATTCAGCGTGCGCTGGATGCCGACGAGCATTTCGCGGATTTCCAGGTGCGCGTGGAACACCAGGAAAGCCTGCACGCGCACGACGCCGTGGCGTGGGCCAGCAAGCACGGCGCCGTGTAACCCGCTCAGGGCTTCGCGAACAGCACCGGGATATCGAACGCCGCAGCAATCGCCTTGTGACCGGCATCGTTCGGGTGCAGGTGATCGCCACTGTCGTACGCGGCCAGCAGGCGTTCCGGATGCGCCGGGTCGCGCAACGCCTTGTCCGTGTCCACCACGCCATCGAACGCGTGGCCGTTGCGTATCCACGCGTTGACGGCCTGTCGCTTCGCCTCGCCATCCGCCGAATGGAAGGGCCATTCCAGTCCATCGAATGGCAGCAGCGTGGCGCCGATGACTTTCACCTTGCGCGCATGGGCTCGCGCAACGATGGTCTTCATGCCATCGATGATCTGTTGCGCGGTGACATCATCCGGCGTGCCGGGAAAGTAGCTGCTTGCGGAAATATCGTTGATGCCTTCCAGCAGCACCACGTAGCGCACGCCGGGCTTGTTCAACGCATCGGCGTCCAGTCGCGTCAACGCGCTGGGACCGATGAATGGCAGGTGTTCGTCGTGCAGCACGCGGTTGCCCGCAACGCCTTCATCGAGCACGGCCACGTTGTTCATGCCCGCGGTGTGTTGCAACGCAGACGCAAGATCGTCCGGCCAGCGTGCATCAGTATCCGGTGTGGAACCCACGCCATCGCTGATGGAATCACCCAGGACGGCGATGGCATAACCCGACGTGCCGGGTGCCACGTCCACGCCAGTGAGGAACAACCGGCTGCTCACCTTTTCCTGGACGGGAAACGCAGCGTCGCCGGTGGCATCGCCCTTGGCGATCCAGGCGGTCTGGTTGCCCACGCCGTGAGCCGTCGTGGCGCCAGCACCGTCGCCTACATGGATGCTCACCGCCAAGGCCTGCCATGGCGACACGGTCATGGCGACGGGATCACTCGTTGCCGTCCCGCCCTTCGCCAGCGTCACGGTCGGCTGGCCATGAAACATCACGGCGTGATCGGAGCCCGGCACGATGGCCGCGCCATCGGCCCGCTGGGCCACGCGCACCGGTCCCAGCGTGACGGGGCCCGTACCATTGACGTTGGATAGTTCCAGCCGCACTTCCGTGCCGCCCACGCTCGTGCGAATGGCTTCGCGCACGGTGGTCCCGGCAAGCGTGGGCAAGGTGGAATCCGGTGATGCGGACCAGGTGGCGACCCATGACGGTGCGGGTGCGGCATGCGCCGCCACCATGCTCAACCCAGACAACCCGCAGAACGCGACAACACGCTTCAACGACCTTCCGGGCATGGCTTGGTACCCCTTGGCGAAAGTGGGACAGCGGCCGCGGCATGGTCCGAGGCTTGGGACCGGGCAACCAGTGCCATTCTTCACACCAAGTTGGCAAGCCTGGGTATGCACTGGGTGGACGCCCTGCGACCCGGCACGGCCCCAGCGGAGACCCACGCATGTCCGAGCATGTCTACAAGTCCATCGAACTCACCGGTTCATCCAAGACCAGTTGCGATGACGCCATCCGCGCTGCAATTGCGCAGGCGTCCAAATCGGTACGCAACATCCGCTGGTTCCACGTGATCGAGACGCGCGGCCACGTCGACGACGGCAAGGTCGCCTATTGGCAGGTGACGCTGAAGGTAGGCTTCACGCTCGAGTGAACCAGCACGTGCGGTGCGTCTTGCCTGTCCATTCGTTTAAGCGGGTGGACAGCGCGAAGGCACACGCCAGGCCTCAGGCGCGCGCGTAACCACGCTTGAGATCGAGAAACTCGATGGTGCGTTCTGCGCGCAGCCATTGCGGCAAGGCGGCTTCGAATGCCTGTCGATAAGACTTGCCAAGGTGATGCTGCAGGAAATGTTCGCGGCTGCACGACCACACTTCATACAACACGAACGTATCCGGATCATCCGGGGCTTGATGCAGATGAGTGGACACGAAATCCGGCTCTTCCTGCATCGCGTCCAGCACATCCAGCATGCCACGCTCCAGTTGGGCCGCATGCTCGTGACGTGCGGGAAGATGCACGATGAAGGCGATGGTTTCGCTCATGACGTTTTCCTCGACGTTGCCAGTTGGATCGATGCGCCGCAGGACGGCGAGCCGACAGACAGCATGATCCCGCGCCATCCAGGCACAGATATTCGAAGGGGCTGATGAACATGTGCAACATCATCGAACGATGATGGACAGGTCCTTGAGGTTCATTCGGCAGGCCACCACGTGACATGCCCGAAGGGACGCTGGCCGATCCGTTGCCGCGTCGCTCGCCATCCCATATCCGCCACGTCACCGCTTTCCCGAGGAGTTTTCCATGCACATCGATCTCACCGGCCGCACGGCCATCGTCACCGGTTCCACCGCCGGCATCGGCCTGGCCATTGCCACCGGTCTTGCCGGCACCGGCGCGCACGTCATCGTTACCGGGCGCACCCAGGCACGCGTGGATGAGGCCATCGCCAGCATCAAGGCGGCGGTTTCCTCCGCCAGCGTCAGCGGCGTCGCAGGCGACCTTGGCTCAGCCGAAGGTGCACGCGAGTTGATCGCCAAGATTCCCGACGCCGACATCCTCATCAACAACCTCGGCATCTTCGAACCCAAGCCGTTCTTCGACATTCCCGACGAAGACTGGATGCGCTTCTTCGAAGTGAACGTGCTCAGCGGCGTGCGCCTGTCGCGCCATTACGCGCAAGGCATGGCCAAGCGTGGCTGGGGCCGCATCCAGTTCGTCTCCAGCGAATCGGGCCTGCAGATTCCCGCGGAGATGGTGCATTACGGCACCACCAAGACGGCGCAACTGGCCGTGGCGCGCGGACTGGCCGAGTCGCTGGCTGGAACCGGCGTCACCGTGAATTCCATCTTGCCGGGCCCGACACGCTCCGAAGGCGTGGGCGATTTCTTCGCCAAGATCGCCAAGGAACAAGGTGTGTCGCAGGAACAGGTGGAGCGCGACTTCATCCAGACGCACCGTCCGTCGTCGCTCATCAAGCGCCTGGCCACGGTGGAAGAAGTGGCGAACCTGTCGGTGTATCTCGCTTCCGAACAGGCGTCGGCCACCACCGGTGCCGCCATGCGCGTCGACGGTGGCGTGGTGCGTTCCATCGCCTGATGACTTGCAACCCGACGTGCTGAACGATGGACGCCCGCCTTGATGCGGGCGTCCATCAAATGGAGATCACGACGTCAGCCACGCCACGCAGCGCTCCACATCGCCCGACGCATGCCAGCCGTGGAATGCAATGCGGAGATAGCCTTCGCGCATGCTCGCGTGAATGCCTTGCGCCTCGGCGGCGCGCAGCAAATGTGCCGCGCGCTGCGGCGGCACCGCGAACGAAAGTATCGAGCCGAGCCTGTTGTTGCGCATCAATGCGTGCAGACGTTGTGCCTCGGACGACCACGACGGGTCGTTCGCCAGCGCAGCGAGCAACGCCTGCTGCAATCCGGCGATGTGTGACTGGATCGCCGCGACGCCACCGCTGTCCAGCAGCAACTGGATCGACGATGCCAACGCGGCGCACGACACGATCGATGGACTGCCTGCCTCCAGGCGACGACCATCGGCGGCCCACAACGCATCGCGCGATGCCTGCGTGCCTTCCTGCGAAAAATCATCGGGCGCGGATAACCATGTGCCCAAGGGAATCAGCTGCTGGCGGAAGGCGCGTTCGGTCCATAACAACCCCTGCCCCTGCAGCCCCAGCAGACCCTTGTGGCCACCCGTGGCAAACGCACTCACGCCATCCAACGCCGCCACGGCAGTACCGGCACCCTGAATGCCGTCGACCACCAGATGCACGCCACGCTCGCGGCAGGCGCGTCCCAGCCTTTCGATGTCCAGACGCAAACCATCCTGGTAGCGCACCCATGACACGGCGATGAGGCGCGTGCGCGGCGTAATCGCATCCAGCAAGCGCTGCTCCGGATCGACCGTGGCTTCGGGCGCCACGGGTGCATCGCCGGTCTGGCCGTCCCAAAGCACCACCTCCGTGCAAGTCACGCCCTTGTCCCGCAGCGCCAGCCAGGGCAAGCGGTTGCTGGGAAATTCACCGGCGGGAATGATGACTTCATCGCCGGACTTCCACGGATAGCCGAGCGCCACCGCCTCCAGCCCGCTCGACGTGCACGTCACCAGGCTCATGTCGTGAGCATCCACACCAAGCAGTTGGGCGCCGGCGTGACGCAGCGAGCGCTGCACATCGAGGAAATCCTCGTTCCAACGCACATCCCAGGGTCGCAGTTCGGTTTCCATCAGCGTGCTGATGGCTCGCGCCGATGCGCGTGGCAGCGGACCATCCTTGCAGTGGGACAACCACAGCACGGATGCCGGCATGTCGAAGTGGTCGCGGGAAATGAGCGGCTTGACCAACACGTGCGGGTTCCTTGAATGCGGGCACCGCCGAGTCGGCACGAATGCGGCGCGTGAAAACGGGGACACGGCACGCTAGCACAACGATTTGGGTCCCTTGTCGCGTTGAGCACGCGGCAAACGAACACTTGCGTGTCCGTAGCGGTGTCCGCGGTCTGCCGCGCCTGTCCGGACACCGTCCGCGGACACTCGTCACCGCAACGGCACATTGCCAGAAAATGGCTTCACAGCGCGGTTTACAGGGCATGCAAAGGGTTGGCACGGGGCTTGCCATATATCCAGTGAAAGCCACCCAACCCAAGTTCAAGGAGAACGACCATGAAATTCGAAAACCTGATGCTGCACAGCCTGTTCGCCGCCTGCCTGCTGGTTTGCGTGCTGACCCTGGGCGCCATGGTGACCGCACCGAACTTCACGTCCGCCGCCGTGGCCAGCAATGCCCCGGTCGCTACCACGGCGCAGCCCGCCGGTTGAGGAACGACGACGTGTACACACGTGCGTTCCCCCACGCACCGGGGAACCGATCGACGGACGGGTTCCCCCCAGAAAAATAGCCCCGGGAAATTCCCGGGGCTCGATGAGCGCAAGGGCATGCGCTGAAACACGCGTGACACAGGGATGCTTCACCACACAGGAAATCGTGTCTCTCGAAGCTCTACAACGAAGCAAGGGACACGTGGAACGAACGCTCTCAGTGAGCGCTCGACGCCAGCTGACTCAACTCGGTCAGCCCATGCCGCTCCATCGTCGAATACAGCTGCTCCCACCACCAGCGGCGATCCGCTTCGGCGATATCGGACGTCGGCAGCTGGACCAGTTGCTCGATGGCTGCCCAGCGTTCCTCTTCAAGTGCATGGCGCCGTGCAAGCCGCACCAGCTGCGCATCCAGCGCGGCAAAGCGGAAGGTCAACTGTTCCCGGGAAAATGGCACGTTGCTGTCCATCGTCTATCGGTGTTCGTTGCAGTGTTCCCTTTCTACTACGCCGGAGCACCCCGCAATGCACGAATCTGGCAGGCATGACTAAACGGGCTGGTTGAAGGCGTCGCCGGAAAGGTGACTGCCATTCACTCCCCATGTCGACGTTGCTGCGCATTGCCCGACGTTGGCAGCCGCGATATCACCTGCTTGACGGTTACTTCACCGCCACAAGAGGAATCTTCGGCGGGTGACGCGAGCCGACGTGCGTCACCCGTGGTGCTTCGCGTGACAGCGGAGCCCACACCCACCGCAGGGACACCAGCGCACGGGGACCAGCGCGCCTTCGAGTTGCTGTGCGCATGACTTTTTCTTTGCCGCTCGTTGAACTGTTTTATCCATGGCTGGCGTTTCGGCGCCAAGCGTCCGCATCGCGCCACTCAACCAACAGGTGTAAGCACATGGGCAGCAGCACGATCACTACGAAAGATGGCGTCGAGATCTACTACAAGGATTGGGGCAAGGGTCAACCGATCGTCTTCAGCCACGGCTGGCCGCTGTCGGCCGACGATTGGGACGCGCAGATGCTGTTCTTCCTCAGTCACGGCTATCGGGTGATCGCGCACGATCGTCGCGGGCACGGCCGCTCCACGCAGACGGAGGACGGCAACGACATGGATCACTACGCGGCGGATCTGGCCGCGCTCACCGAAAAGCTGGACCTGCACGATGCCATTCACGTGGGCCACTCCACCGGCGGTGGCGAAGTGGTGCATTACGTAGCCAAGCACGGCATGGCGCGCACCGCGAAGATCGTGCTGATCAGCGCCGTCCCGCCGATCATGCTCAAGACCAAGGACAACCCGGACGGCACGCCGATGGAAGTATTCGACGGGTTCCGCGCCGCCCTGGTGGCCAATCGTGCGCAGTTCTATTTCGACGTCGCCTCGGGGCCGTTCTACGGCTACAACCGCCCGGGCGCCAAGCCGTCGCAGGGCACCATTACCAACTGGTGGCGCCAGGGCATGATGGGGGGCACCAAGGCCCACTACGACTGCATCAAGGCGTTCTCGGAAACGGACTTCACCGAGGACCTGAAGAAGATCGACAAGCCGGCGCTGGTGATGCACGGCGATGACGATCAGGTGGTGCCCTACAAGGACGCCGGCGTGCTGTCGGCCAAGCTGCTGAAGAACGCGACCCTGAAGATCTATCCGGGCTACCCGCATGGCGCGCTCACCACGCACCACGAGGTCATCAACAAGGACCTGCTGGAATTCTTCAAGAGCTGATGGGGTATCGCAGCCCCTGCCATGGGCGGGGGCTGCGGCCTTATTCGGGACTCTTGTCGCGCCCCTTCACCAGGCACGCCACGCCCAGCAACAGGAACATGGTGCCGACACCCCAGAAGGCCGTCAGGTGGCCGATATAAGCGGCCACCAGGAACATGGCCCCGGCCGCCAGAAACAGGTAACCGCTGGTCTTCTTGCCTTGCTCTGCGGACATGGCTTTCCCCGGTTGGTCGCGCCGACTATAAGCCGCGTCCCGGCCGCAGCCAAATGCCCGCCCCCTGCCCGACACCCACCTGGCCTCTGCTCAAAGCATTCACGCCCGCACGGCTATATGTGACGGCCGCAACAACGCCTGTGACCGGAACCACAGCGTTCCGCGAGGACCGGGCATAGGCTGACGCAGTATTTTCCGGGGGACTCATGGCAGTGCCGGCTCCGCTTGCATCCGACGAAGGGCGACGCCTTGAGCGGTTGCTCTCGCTCGGCGTGCTCGATTCCGAAGCGGAGCCCCTGTTCGATGCCCTGACCCGCGCCGCATCGCTGCTCACCGGTGCGCCCATTGCGTTGATGACGCTGGTCGATGACAGGCGCCAGTGGTTCAAGTCCAACATCGGGCTGGAAGGAACGGCCGAAACCTCGCGCGACATCGCCTTCTGCTCGTACACCATCCTTGGCGATGAGCCCTTCGTGGTGCGCGATGCCATGAAAGATCCGCGCTTCTCGGACAACCCGCTGGTTACCGACGCGCCGCATATCCGGTTCTATGCGGGTGCGCCCATCACGCTGGGTGACGGCCTGCGCATGGGCGCGCTGTGCGTCATCGATCGACGTCCGCGCGAACTGTCCGAGCAACAGGCCTCCATCCTGCGCGAACTCGCGCGTGCTGCCGCCGAGGCCCTGGAACAACGCAAGGCGGCGCTTGAACGCAGCGAATCGCTGCATCGCGAGGCCCTGCTGCATCGGTTGCAGATGGATGACCGCAAGCGTCTGGCCGCCATTCTCGATGCCTCACAGGCCGGCACGTGGGAATGGAACATCCAGACCGGCGAGATGCGCTTCAACGAACAATGGGCGCGCATTCTCGGCTACAAGCTGGAAGACCTTGATCTGCTTTCGTCGAGCGTATGGCGTCATCTGCGCGCGGACGAAGGTGGCATTGTCCAGGGCGCGCAACGACGCCTCACCCATCCCGACGACCTGCCCCTGCTGGACGAACGCCTGCAGGAACATCTACGCGGCGAACGCCCGCTGTTCGAAAGCGAAGCGCGGCTGCGCCATCAGGATGGGCACTGGCTGTGGGGTCTGCTGCGCGGACGCGTCATCAGCCATACCGACGACGGTGCGCCGCTGTGGATCTACGGCACGCTGGTGGATGTCTCCGAACGCAAGCGTGCCGTGGAATACGTGCAGCGCAGCGAGCATCGCTTCCGCAAACTGTTCGAGGAAAGCCTGGGACTCATCTGCACGCACGACCTGGATGGCACCATTCTTTCGGCCAACCCGGCGGCCGCGCAGTCGCTGGGTTATTCGATGGGCGAGCTGCTGGGCCGGCCGTTCAAGGACCTGATCGAACCGACCTTGCATCCCATGTTCGATGCCTACCTGCAACGCGTCACCACCACGGGCGTGGCGCAAGGCCTGCTGCGCATCCAGTCGAAAAGCGGCAACACGTTGACCTGGCAGTACCACAACTCGCTGGACACCGAGGGCGAAGACCCTTACGTGCTCGGCCATGCACTCGACGTCACCGAACGCATGCGCCACGAAAGCCAGTTGCGCGAATGGAGCGTGCGCGATTCGCTCACGGGCTTATATAACCGGCGCTATCTCGGCCAGGTTGCCGAGAACCTCGTGCGTGGTGAGCCATGGGGTTGCATCGTGATCGACCTGGAAAGGTTCAAGTCGGTGAACGATACCTACGGCCACCAACGCGGCGACCAGGTGCTGGTGGCCATGGGCCAGTTCCTCACGACGCATGTTCGACCCGATGACATCGTGGTCCGTTCCGGCGGCGACGAATTCGTGGTGCTGCTGCCGGGTGCCGGCGAACAGGACACGCTCGCCATCATGCAGCGCCTGGACAGCGCACGTGCCAGCGCGCCCATCGGTTTCACGATGGGGCACGCCATCCGTTTCGGCGACGCGCCGCTGGATGCGGCGCTGGCGCAGGCGGACAATCAGCTTTACCGCGTGCGCCGCGACCGCGGCTACCAGGGCCGCTAGTTTCCTCGATCAACGAAACAGGTTCGTCTTCGCCAGCTCGACCAGTTCGTCACCGCGTCCGTTGATCACCGTGCGCAGCGCCCACAGGCCGAAGCCCTTGGCCTGCTCCAGCTTGATGCTGGGCGGCATCGCCAGTTCCTGCGTGTTGGTCACCACGTCGAGCAACGCAGGTCCGTCGTGCGCAAGTATGTCCTTGATGGCCGCGGGAAGATCGGCGGGATCTTCCACCCGAATGCCGTGCACGCCCACTGCGCGCGCCATGGCGGCGAAATCGGGATTGACCAGCGACGTGCCTGTTTCCAGGTAACCACCCGCTTTCATCTCCAACGCCACGAAACCCAGCGTGTGGTTGTTGAACACCACGATCTTCACCGGCAGCTTCTGTTGCACCAGCGTGAGGAAGTCGCCCATCAACATGCTGAAACCGCCGTCACCCGAAAGGCTGATCACCTGCCGTCCCGGATACGCCGACTGCGCGCCTATCGCCTGCGGCATGGCATTCGCCATCGAGCCGTGCACGAGCGAACCGATGAGGCGGCGATGGCCATTCATCTTCAGGTAGCGCGCAGCCCAGATGGATGGCGTGCCCACGTCGAAGGTGAACACCGCATCGTCCGCCGCGGCGTCGCTCACCAGCTTGGCCAGGTATTGCGGGTGAATGGGCTTTTTGCCGGGTTTTCCGATAGCGAGTTCGTCCAGGCCTTCGCGCGCCTTGCGGTAGTGCGCGAGGCATGCATCAAGGTGTGCCCTGTCCGTCTTGGGTTTCAGCTTGGGAAGCAACGCTTCAATAGTCGCGACGACATCGCCCACCATGCCAAGGTCGAGACGCGCACGGCGTCCGAGATTCTCCGGCCGCAAATCCACCTGCGCGATCCTGGCTTCCGTGGGATAGAACTGGCGATACGGGAAATCCGTGCCCAGCATCAACAACGTGTCGCAATTCAACATGGCGTGATAGCCGGAGCTGAAGCCGATCAGCCCCGTCATGCCCACATCGTAGGGGTTGTCGTATTCCACGTATTCCTTGCCGCCAAACGCATGCACGATGGGCGACTTCAGCGCCTCGGCAAGCTTGATCAGCGGATCGTGCGCGCCGGCGCAACCACGGCCGCACAGCAAGGTGACTTTCTTGCCGCTGTTGAGCAGTTGCGCGAGCGCTTCGATATCTTCCCCGGCTGGGGTCACCACGGGTGCGCGCAGTGCCAGGGACGGGCCAGCCGCCGGCTTGGCGTCCAGTTCGCGCAGCGCCACATCACCGGGAATGATCACCACGGCCACACCGCGCAAACCCACGGCGGCGCGAATCGCGCTTTCCAGCACACCCGGCAGCTGCTCGGGACTCGACACCAGTTCGCAATAACAGCTGCATTCGCGGAACAGCGATTCCGGATGCGTTTCCTGGAAATAGCCGCGACCGATTTCCGCACTGGGAATATGCGCCGCGATGGCCAGCACCGGCACGTGCGAACGGTGGCAATCGAACAGTCCGTTGATCAGGTGCAAGTTGCCCGGTCCGCAACTACCTGCGCATACCGCAAGTTCTCCGGTGAGATGCGCCTCCGCACCGGCGGCGAAAGCGGCAGCTTCCTCGTGCCGCATGTGAATCCAGTCGATGTCACCGCGGCGACGCAGGGATTCGGTGATGCCGTTGAGGCTGGCGCCCACGAGGCCATAAATGCGGCGAACGCCCGCCACGTGCAGCGTTTCGGTGACGACGTCGGAGACTTTCGTGCTTGCCATGTGTCGATGTCCTCGTGGGAAAGAAGCGGCATGTGCTTCATCAATCCCTTCGAGTATCGGGACGCCAGCGTGACAAGGACGTCAGCCGGCATCGCAATGGTCCACCGCAGCGTTACCCGAATGGGTAAATCACCGTTCGGTGCGTCGCCGCGCGGCACCGGGGGGCGCGGCGGCGTGGTCCCTGCATCACTCGCCGGCCGTGCGCTCCCATCGCGCCAGCTGTTCGCGCAGGGCGCCGTTGTCGGCGTTCAGCTCAGCCACTTCTGCCGACAATTCGGCAACACGGCGGCGCAGCGTGGGCAGGTCGTCGCCCGCGCCATCTTCGGCTTCCTTTTTCGGCTTGCGCTTGGCTTCCCGCACGCGCTTGGCGGCCTGCTTCAGCTCGTCGTCGCCCGCGCTGGCTGCGGCCCGCTGCTCCTCTTCGGGCAGGCTGGCCACGGCGGCCGCGGCATTGATCGAAAGCACACCCGATTTCACCGCCGCCACCACTTCCGGCGCGGCCTGCTTCTGGATCTTTTCGATCATCACCACCTGGTTGTTGCTCAGGCGCGCCTCGCGCGCGATGGCCTGCCGGCTCGGCAAGGCCTCCGCCTTGGCGGTTGCCGCGGGCGGCGCGGCGTCCTGCGCAACGTCCGGCGATGCATCGGGTGCTGGCGCGACTTCATCGTCGGCCGGCTTGGCGCGCTCGCGACGTTCGGCCAGGATCTCGCGCTTGCGCAGTGCCAGCACGCCACGCTGGAAATCCGACACGCTGCGGCGCCCCAGGTGCTGCTCGATCATCCACAGGTGCACGTCGTCCATCGACTGGAAGCGCGTGTTCTGTACCGTATTGAACGGCAGGTTGTGCTTGCGGCAAATGCCGTAGCGGTTGTGTCCGTCCACCAGCACGTTGCCCCACAGCACCAGCGAATCGCGGCAGCCTTCGGCGAGCAGGCTGCGCTCCAGCGACTCGTACTCCTCCGGCGTCAGCGGGTCGATATAGGCCTTGAGTTCTTGGTTGACGAGGATGTCCATGGGCGATGCAGATACGGCAAGGGGGCGGCATTGTAGATAACCTTGGCCGCCGTTTCGCGGCTTGTATTTCCCGCCGGAACGTGCGCGCGCCGCGCACTCCCGCGCCACTCTGCTACCTTGCAGGCTTTCCATCCGGGGGAGATTCCATGCTGCTGCGCCGTTGCCTTGCCCTTGCTCTGGCCATTGCCCTGCCCGTTGCGGTATCGGCCGACGAAACCCAGCCGGCGCGCACACCGGCACCCAAGGAACTGCTGGCCAAATCGCAGCCCCAGGAATGGCGCACGCCCGATCCGCAGAACCTGCTGGTGATGCAGCTGCCGCAAGGCCGCGTGCTGATCGAACTCGCGCCGGATTTCGCACCGCTGCACGTCACCAACATTCGTACGATGGCCCACGAGCACTACTACGACGGACTGGCCATTACGCGCGTGCACGACAATTTCGTCACCCAATGGGGCGACCCTGCCAGTGATGACGACAACGGCGACAAGAGCAAGCTCAAGCCGCTGGGCTCCGCCAAAGAAAAGCTGCCACCGGAATACACCCGCGTTTACGACGCCAAGCTGCCCTTCACGCCACTGAAGGACGGTGACTTCTACGCGCCCGAAGTGGGTTTCTCCGAAGGCTTTCCCGTCGCACGCGATCAGACGCACCAGCAGGAATGGTTGACGCATTGCTACGGCATGGTCGGCGTGGGGCGCGACATCGATCCGGAAACGGGCAGCGGCGCCGAGCTGTATGCGGTGATTGGCCAGGCACCGCGCGCGCTCGACCGCAACATCGCCGTCGTGGGGCGCGTGCTGCAGGGCATGGAGTTTCTCTCCGGCCTGCCGCGCGGCACGGGACCGTTGGGTTTCTATGAGAAGCCCGAACAGCACGTCATGATTTCTTCGGTGCGCCTCGCGTCGGACATCCCCGCCGCGCAGCGACCGCAGATCCAGGTGCTTCGCACGGACAGTGCGACGTTCGCGGCGCTGGTCGATGCCAAGCGCAATCGCTTCGACGATTTCTACCGCGTCCCGACCGGCAAGGTCGATGTGTGCAGCGTCACCATTCCCGTGCGCGACGCGAAGACCGCGCACTGACGTTATCCACGGCGAAAAGCGGCATGCATCCCTGCATGCCGCGCTTGCGCACAAATGACGCCTTTGGGTGAACACTGCCTTAGCCCTGAACCCAACGACGACACGTTCTTCACCCCCAAGCCCGGCAGGATGGCCGCACACCCTGAACGGAGCAACGCATGCGGCGGGGCTGGAAAATACTGTCATGGATTGTCGGCGTCTGCGTGGCGCTGATCGTGGTGCTGTTGATCGTCATCGCCACATTCGACTGGAACCGACTCAAGCCCACCATCAATGCGCACGCCAGCGAAACCCTTGGACGTCCGTTCGCCATCAATGGCGACCTGAGCGTTCGCTGGCGCCGCGAAGAGCGTGCCAGCGGCATCGAGGGTTGGGTACCGTGGCCGGAATTCGTTGCGCAGGACATTCGCGTCGGCAATCCCTCGTGGGCCAGCCAGCCTCAGTTTGCGCAGCTCGAAGCATTGCGCTTCCGCATTTCTCCACTGCCGTTGATCGTGCATCGCGTGGAGATCCCGGTGCTCTATCTCACGCAGCCCACCATCGATCTTGAGCGCGACGCACAAGGCCAGGCCAACTGGAATTTCGACCTTGGCAATGGCTCACCCTCGGCATGGACACTGGACCTGCATGCCATCGGCTTTGACCGTGGCCATATCACGCTCAACGATGCGATGAACAAGGCGGAACTGCAGATCACCATGGAGATGCTGCAGCGTGCCATTTCCTATGGCGACATTGTTTCGCAGCAATCGAAGGATGCACGCGAGCAGGCGAGCAA
Organism: Dyella sp. C11; assembly: GCF_003121485.1. Lineage (GTDB taxonomy): Bacteria > Pseudomonadota > Gammaproteobacteria > Xanthomonadales > Rhodanobacteraceae > Dyella. The sequence continues at coordinate 201,601 of NZ_QAVX01000006.1, forward strand.
GACGGTGGGTTCGAACGCCAAGGTGACGCTGGAGAAGGATGCCGGCACCGACGAGAACAAACCCGGCAGCACCACCGCCACCTACCAGTTTGCGTGGCAGGCCCTGGGCAAGTATCAGGGCGCGCCGGTGGAAGGCAACGGCAAGACCGGCGGCGTACTGGCCTTGCAGCAGACCGACCAGCCCTTCCCGCTTCAGGCGGATGTGCATGTGGGTGACACGCATATCGCCTTGGTCGGCACGCTCACCGACCCGTTGCATCTGGCCGCGCTGAATATTCGCCTGTGGTTTTCCGGCAGCAGCATGGCCAAGCTGTATCCGCTCACGGGCGTCACCCTGCCCGACACACCGCCGTATGCCACGGAAGGCCATCTGCGCGCCAACCTTAAAAAGGGCGCCAGCCATTTCTCCTACGATCACTTCCGCGGCCGCGTGGGTGGCAGCGACCTGGCCGGCGATCTTGCCTTCGATACCGGTGGTGCAAGACCGAAGCTGAGTGGCAATGTGAAGTCACAGCTGCTCCGTTTCGCCGATCTCGCACCGCTGATCGGCGCCGATTCCAACGCCCAGAAAGAGCAGCGCGGCGACGCGACACCTACGCCGTCTGACAAGGTGTTGCCCGTGGAGCCATTCCGCACGGATCGCTGGCGCGCCATGGATGCCGATGTCACCTTCAGCGCCGCCAGGATCGTGCGCGAGGCGTCCCTGCCCATCAACGCGCTGTCCACGCATGTCGTCATGGACAACGGCGTGCTGACGCTCAATCCGCTCGACTTCGACCTCGCCGGCGGCAAGGTTGCCAGCAACCTGCACCTGGACGGCAGCGTGACGCCGATGAAGGGTGACATCAAGCTCAAGGCGCGACACATCAAGCTCAAGGAACTCTTCCCCACGTTCGCGCCGATGCAGACGAGCTTTGGCGAGATCAACGGCGATGCAGCGATCAATGCCCGCGGCAATTCGGTGAGCGAGCTGATGGGCACGTCCACCGGCGAGCTGAAGCTGCTGATGAACGATGGTGCGATCAGCAAGACGCTGCTGGAAACGGCCGGCCTCAACGTGGCCAACATCGTCATCGCCAAGTTGTTCGGCGACAAGACGGTGAAGATCAACTGCGCGGCATCGGACCTGACGGCCACGAACGGCCTGTACGAAACGCGCCTGTTCGTGTTCGACACCGAAGACGCCACCATCCGCGTCAACGGCACGGTGAATTTTGCCAACGAGAAGCTGGATCTGGACGTCCGTCCGGAATCGAAGGGCTTGCGCATCTTCTCCTTGCGTTCGCCGCTTTACGTCAAGGGCACGCTGAAGAATCCCGACGTGGGCGTGCAGCCCGGCCCGCTGATCCTGCGCGGCGGCGGCGCCGTGGCGCTGGGCGTGCTGGCCACCCCCATCGCGGCCCTGTTGCCGCTGGTGGCAACCAGCAAGGGCGAGCCGGACAACACCTGCGCCACGGTGCTGGAACAGATGCGCGGCGCCTCCAAGGCAGGCACGGCACCCAAGCCGGGCACGCCGCAGCCACCCACGCCACCGTCCCACTGACGCACCACGCCAACGGCGGGGAGCACCGCTAGAATGCGGTGCTTCCCCATTTTCGACGTGCGTGCATGCAACCGGTTACCAAAGCCCGCTGGCAGATCCATTTCTGCGTCCTGCTCTGGGGCTTCACGGCCATCCTCGGCAAGCTGATTACCCTGCCGGCGCTGCAGCTGGTGTGGTGGCGCACGCTGCTGGTCTCCGGCGCGCTGCTGCTCATCCCCAAGGTATGGCGCGGATTGAAGGCGATGCCTGCCAGGCTGCGCTGGGGTTACGCGGGTATCGGCGTGCTGGTGTCGCTGCACTGGCTCACGTTCTACGCCTCGATCAAGCTTGCCAATGCATCGGTGGGTGCGACCTGCATCGCGCTAGGTCCGGTATTCCTGTCGCTGGTGGAACCCTGGATCGCGAAGCGCAAGTTCGATCCGCGCGAATTGCTGATCGGCGTGGCGGTGGTGCCCGGCGTGGCGATGGTGGTGGGTGGCGTGCCCACCGGCATGCGCATGGGCATTGTGGTGGGCGCATTGTCCGCGTTGCTGGTGGCGCTGTTTGGCGCATTCAACAAGCGGCTGGTGGAACATGGCGACCCGCTCACCGTGACCTGCATCGAGCTTGGCACGGGCACGCTGTTCCTGACCTTGCTGGCACCGTTGCTGCCTCATGCTGGACCGGCTTTCGTGCTGCCCAGCCTTCACGATGCAACGCTGCTGCTGTTGCTGTCGTTCGGCTGCACCCTGCTGCCGTTCGCGCTGGCGCTGGTGGCGCTGCGGCACATGAGCGCCTTCGGCACGCAGATGGTGACGAACCTGGAGCCGGTGTACGCCATTGTGCTGGCCATCGTGCTGCTCGGCGAACAACGGCAATTGGACGGCTGGTTCTATGCCGGCGTGGCCGTGATTCTGGCGGCAGTGTTCGTGCACCCACTGCTCTCCCGCAAACAGGCACCGGCGTCCCAGCCGGAACTGCTGGGCACGGCGGAAAGCCACAGTGTGGTTGAATAGGCGCCGTTGTTCGGGAGGGTGAGCCCTCCCCCTTCCTGAGGTAACCGGCGCCTGCCGCCGGTTGGCGCGAGGTGCTTGCGATGTCGTCTGGCGGATTATCCAGGCTTGTCCGGCGCGAATGGTTTCTCGCGGCCAGCGTGGCCACGTCCGTGGCCTTTCTTTTCGCCAGCCCACGCTTGCTCGATGGCCTCGACGGCCCCTTCTGGCTGGCAGTGATCTTCGTGTGGCTGTTCGCCGTGATCCTGGGCTCCGCACTTGCCGTGGTGCGCCATGCGGAGCATCTGGGTGAACAACTGGGCGAACCCTACGGCACGCTGGTGTTGACGCTGTCGATCACGGCCATCGAAGTCATCAGCATCACCGCCATCATGCTGCACGGCGAAAACAACCCCACGCTGGCGCGCGACACGTTGTTCGCCGTTACCATGATCGTGCTCAACGGCATGGTGGGCCTGTCGCTGCTGGCGGGCGGTTGGCGCCATCGCGAACAGCAATACAACCTGCAGGGTGCGAATGCCTATCTCGGCGTGGTGATTCCGTTGGGCATTCTTGCGCTGGTGATGCCCAACTTCGCCGCGCACCGGCAAGCCACGCTCACGTTCGCCCAGGAAGCGTTCCTCGCCGTGACGTGCGCCGGCCTCTACATCGCCTTTCTGGCCTTGCAGACACGCCGACACCGCGCCTATTTCGCTCCCGACGACGATGACGAGACCGCCGCCGTCCTGCATGGCGGCCTGTCGCGCACCCTGTTCCATGCACTGATGCTCGGCGCCTACATGGTGCCGGTGGTGTACCTCGCGGAGAAGCTCGCTCACCCCGTGGATTACGTGGTGGAAACACTGCGCGAGCCTGCCGCGCTTGCGGGCCTGGTGATGGCCGTGCTGGTGGCCACGCCCGAGGGCATCGGCGCGGTAAAGGCTGCACGGGGCAACCACATGCAGCGTTCCGTGAACATTTTTCTCGGCTCGGTGCTGTCCACGATTGGCCTCACCATTCCGGCCATTCTCGTCATCAGCCACTTCACGGCCCACCCCATCGAGCTGGGCCTGCAACATACGGACCTGGTGCTGTTCCTGCTGACGCTCACGGTGAGCCTGGTGACGTTCTCCAGCGGCCACACGAACGTGCTCCAGGGCGCCGTGCACCTGATCCTGTTCATGGCCTACCTGTTCTACATGTTCCAGGGTTGATCGACTCAATCGACTGCGGCGAGCGTTTCGCGCATGTGCTCGATGAAGGCACGCACCTTGGCCGGCGGTTGCTTGCCCGGATACACCGCGTAGATGCCACATGTCAGCAGGCTGTACTGCGCCATCAGCGCGACAAGGCGCCCCTGCCGGATGTCCTCGGTCACCAGGTAGTCGGGCAACACGCTGACGCCGGCGCCGTGGCATACCAGTGCGTGCGCCGCCGTGACGTTGTTCGCCTGCACCACCTGGCGCATGCGCACGGTGCGGCGCGAACCGTCGGGGGCGGTGAACGTCCAGCGCAGCGGTGTCGCGAGCAGCGCCAGCGCCACCCAGTCGTGCGAAGCGAGGTCGGTTATCAGGCGCGGTGAACCGCTGCGTGAGAGGTATGCGGGCGACGCCACCATCAACTGGCGGAACGATCCCAGGCGCATGGAACGCAGGTTCGAGTCGCGCAACAATCCCATGCGAACGGCAAGGTCGAAGCGCTCGGCGATCAGGTCGCTCATGTGATCGTCGAGCACAAGATCCGCCTGCATGTCCGGATGCGCGCGAAGAAACGCCGCCAGCGCGGGCGCCACCACCGCCGTGCCGTAATCGCTGGTGGCCGTGAGCCGCAACGTGCCGCTGGGCTTTTCCTGCGCACGCCCCACCAGCGCGATGGCGTCTTCGGCCTCGGCCAGGATGCGCACGCAGGCGGCATGAAACGCCGCTCCCGCTTCGGTCAACGCCATGCGTCGCGTGCTGCGGGAAAGCAGCGTTACGCCCAGTTCGCCTTCCAGTCGTGCGATGTGCTGGCTCACCATCGCCTTGGTCATGCCCAGTACTTCGGCCGCCGCAGTGAACGAACCTGCGCGTACCAGGGCCACGAATACCGATAAGCGATTGAGATTGACGTCGGCCAATAGCTTTTCCTCACTGTCAATTCAAACTTTACAGTGATTTCCCTTTTGATGCGTTTATCCGTATCAGCGGCGGGCGCATCATCAGCCCCGTTCCCCGCTGGCGATTCTTTCACGCGCTGCGCGTCATCGTCCGTGGCACTCCCCTTCCCCCTGGAGACAATCGTCCATGAAGATCGCCTTGTTCGGCGCCACCGGCCATGTCGGCCACGCCATTCTTGAAGAAGCCCTTGCGCGCGGCGCGGATGTGACCGCCATTGTTCGTGACCCCGCGCGACTGGCCAACCAGGATGCGCGCGTTACCGTCGTTACCGGCGACCTTGCCAAGCCGGACACGTGGCTGGACGCCGTGCGCGGCGCCGATGTGGCGGTGGTGAGCATTTCCGCCCGACGCGACGGTTCCAACGACGCCGTGCCGACCCTGGCCGCCACCACGCTGGACTATTTGCCCAAGGCGGGCGTGAAGCGCCTGGTCTGGGTGGGCGGCGCGGGTTCGCTGGAAACATCGCCCGGCGTGCGCGTGGTGGACGATCCGCACTTTCCCGACGCTTGGAAAGCCGAAGCGCTGGGCCAGGCAAAGGCACTTGAGGTATTCCGCCACAGCAAGAGCGACGTCGACTGGACGTACATCAGCCCGGCCGCGTTGCTCGAAGACGGCCCGCGCACCGGCACGTATCGCGTGGGCAGCGACCAATTGCTGGTGGGCGCCAACGGCAAGAGCCAGATCAGCATTCCCGACTATGCGATGGCCTTGTTCGATCGCATCGAGAAGAACGACGCGCGCCGCCAGCGCATTACCGTCGCTTACTGATCAACGCGGCGCCCTGTGCCCGACGGTGCCGGGCACAGGGCGTTCGTCAGAGCCAGATCCTAACGCCAGCGACCCACGTCGTTTCCCGCGCATGCCACACCGGCATGCCGGGAACATCGCTGGCGTTACCGAAGCGACGCATCCAATCCACGCCCACATACGGCGCAAGCTTGCGACTGAATTCGTAGCGCAAGCGCAGGCCGGCCTGCACATCCGACAGGCCCGATGAGACGCCTCGCTGCGGATCGTCCTTGCCATAGACGTTGAGTTCGATCTGCGGCGTCAGGATCAACCGCTGCGTGAATCGCATGTCATAGCTCGTTTCCAGACGCAGCGCCGTACGGCCTTCTTCGCCGACATAAAAAGTGGCCTGCGTCTCGAACCAGCACGGCGCCAGGCCTTCCACGCCAGCCGCCAGCCACTGTCGATTCGGACCCCGCCCGAAATCCTGCCGCACACCGAGCTGCCCGTCCCAGAAGCTGCTCCACGCGTGGCTCCAAAGCAGTTCCAGACGGCCATCTTCCGTGCCATCGCTGGTGCGTTCGCCCTCGGTCTTCAGCCATACGCGATCGATGGGGTTGCCGTACCAGCCTTCGGCTTCCCAGCTTATCGCGTAGTCGCCACCGGTACTTCGACTGCGTTCAAGGCGATCGAGCATGAACATGCCCAGCGATGCGTTGTCGTCCATCTGCATCATTGCGTTCATCTGCGACGGCGTCATGTCGTGCGGCGTGTACTGCGGCGCAGGCGGCGGCACATGATCGTTGGGCGGCAACGGCGGGGCATCCATCGATGCCATATCGTGGTTCGCGTGATCCATGGGCATGGGCATGGGCATGGGCGCCGAGGGTGGCGGCGCATCGTGCGCGTGGTCATGATCCTGCGGTGAAGGCATGGTCATGCCGGGCATGTCCTGCATGTCCATGCTCTGCGCCAGCAGCGGCAAAGGCAGCGAAGCGGACATGGCTGCGATGGCGAAGGCAAGCGCGTTCTTCATGCCACCACCACTTCGCGGAACATGCCCGCTTCCATGTGATAGAGCAGATGGCAGTGGTAAGCCCAGCGTCCCGGCGCATCCGCATTCACACGATACGCCAGGCGTTGCGCGGGCTGCACCATCACCGTGTGCTTGCGCACCTGGAACGCACCATCCGGCGATTCGAGCTCGCTCCACATGCCGTGCAGGTGGATGGGGTGGATCATCATGGTGTCGTTCACCAGCACGATGCGCACGCGTTCCCCGTGCCGCAATCGCAACGGCTCCGCTTTTGAATAGCGCGTACCGTCAAACGACCACAGATACCGTTCCATGTTGCCCGTGAGCCGCAATGTCAGCTCGCGGTCGACGTCCGCGGAAATGGGCGCGGTGTCGGTGTGCAAGTCACCGTAGGTGAGTACGCGGCGCCCGTTGTCGCGCAGGCCCACGCCGGGATCGTCGAGGTTGCTGCGTGGTGTTGGCACGCGCATGTCCACTTCGGGGCTGGTGTTCAACGGCGCTGAAGGAGCCGCCTCATGCGTCATGGACATGCCGGCCACGCCAGGCATCGCCATCATGTCCATGCTGGCCATATCGTGCGATGCATGGCCGTGATCCATCGCACCCATCATGTCGCCCATGCTCAGCAAGGGGCGCCGATCAAGCGCGGGAACATCAGCCACCATGCCCGCGCGCGGCGCCAGCGTGGCGCGGGCAAAACCCGTGCGATCCATGCTCTGCGCGAAAATGGTCCACGCACGATCCGCCGACGGCTGCACGATCACGTCATAGGTTTCCGCCGTGCCGATGCGAAACTCGTCCACCGTCACCGGTTCGATGGCCTGCCCGTCGGCAGCTACCACGGTCATCTTCAAGCCCGGGATGCGCACGTCGAAGAGCGTCATCGACGAGCCGTTGATGAAACGCAGGCGTACCTTCTCCCCGGCACTGAACAGCCCCGTCCAATTGCCGGCTGGCGTACAGCCATTCACCAGATAGGTATAGGCAACGGCGGACACATCGGCCAGATCCGTAGGGTCCATGCGCATCTGATTCCACATGCGCCGATCCGCGAGGGCTTTCGAAACGCCATCGTCGCCAGCATCGTGCAGGAAGTCGCCCACGGTGCGCTTGCCGACGTTGTAGTACCCGCTCTGCTTTTTCAGATTGGCGTAGATGGTTTCCGGATCCAGGTCGGTCCAGTCATTGAGCATCACTACGTAATCGCGGTCTGCGTGCTGGCGTTCGCCGTCGCGTGGTTCGATCACGATGGGACCGTAGAGTCCTGTTTGCTCCTGGAAACGCGAATGGCTGTGATACCAGTACGTACCCGACTGGTTAACGGTGAACCGGTAGGTGTATTCGCCGCCGGCCGGAATGCCATCGAAGCTCAGGCCAGGGACGCCATCCATGTCCGCCGGCAACACCATGCCGTGCCAATGGATGGAGCTGGCCACGTTGAGCCGATTGCGCACGCGCAGCGTCACGGTATCGCCCTGCCGCCAACGCAGCAGCGGCGCCGGCAACTGGCCGTTCACCACCGTGGCGATGCGCTTGCGACCGGTGAAGTCGACAGGCAGCTCACCGATCTCCAACTCGAAACGTTGGCCATTCAACTCGGCGCGTGGTGTCACCACCTGCGCAAACGCATTACCCCGCCAAAGGCCAAGCCCTGCCGCCACGCCACCCAACGCCAACCCTTGTACGAAACGCCGACGCGGCAGCTGAAAGCCGCGCGGTTCCTGCTTATCCATTGCCCTGCTCCGTCATGCTCGCCTGTCACGCAGGCGCATCAAACCGACCGGCTTGTGCCGGCCTGCGACCTTCAACGGAGAGTCAGGCGACCGGCGGCCGCAAAGGCGGTTCGTACACCGGCTGCGGCGCCGCTTCACGCCGTGCCTGGGCCAGCGAGTTATTGGCCTGCACGTGAAGCACGTGCGGCACCAGGGAATCGGGCACGCTGGCCGGCGCGTGGGTACAGCAACTGTCTGCCGCCGCGCTGGATGCATGTGTCGCGCCGTGATCGGTCGACACGTGCTGCATGGCCGCCACGCTCATGTCCGACGGACAGCAATCGTCATGCCGCGGCATGGCCCACGCCACACTGGAAAGCGTCAGCCATGCGCACAGCGCCAGCACCAACAAGGTGCGGCAGCGGCGTAGATGGCGGAACAGGTGACGGGGCATGCCGGGAGCATAGCGATGTGGGGGTTGGGGGCTCAACTCTGGAGGTGGGTCCTTGGGGGTTTGGAGATAAGCCCGGACGGTTGAGGAGCGTTTGCATCCTCCGCCGAGAGACAGCGGGTGCCTGATGACGCGTCGCGTCGCAGCAAAGCGAAGAGGATTTGGAGCGGCAAGCCACTGCGCTTTGCTCTTGCCTGCAAGAGATCGACACGTGGGTGTGAGTGATGGATCGCACGTGGGTGTCAGTGATGGATCGAAGGCCATCCTCCGGTCTTGCGATCCCTTGTAGGAGCGCACTTGTGCGCGACCGTCGCCTGAATGTCACCGTGTCGCCGGGTTGTCGCGCACAAGTGCGCTCCTACAGAAGATCGAAAACAGACGCTGTCCCACCCAAGAAGAAGCCACCACGCGTGCAACGCTTCGCGACGCGATGTGCAGCGCAGCGGCACGAGCCGTCCGCTCCGCTCTTGATCTTGGGCTTCCTGTGCGGCGGTGAGGGGTGGACGAGCAGGCCCCGCAGGGGTGCCTGACATGGATGTCAGGCACTTTTCGCCCGGGCAGGAGCCCGGTCGAAAAGCCCGGCCGCCCCTCACGGACTGGCTGGGCTGCAAGCCCAGACAGCGCCAAGTGGGGGTGCCTTTTCTTTTGGTTACTTTTCTTTGGGCACGCAAAGAAAAGTGACCCGGCGATCGGCAGATCGGCGGAAGCCCGCGGCAGGCGGCTAGGGTACGGAGAGTCCGCAAACGAGCAAAAGCGCAAAGTCACTGGATGACCGGCCCTTCGGCCGTTGAAAAGCGCCTCCCGCCTTCGCGGGAATGACGGTGAGAGATAAGGACATCATCGCCAGGATGGCGGTGATGGATAGACACGTTCCCGCGAGCACCCACCCCTCACCCCAACCCTCTCCCCAAAGGGGAGAGGGAGCCAAAGCCGGCTCCGTGTGCGCCACACCCTATAATGACCCACCCTCCGGCGCCCCCAATCCCCATGAACTACCGCCACGCCTACCACGCCGGCAACTTCGCCGATGTCCTCAAGCACACCGTCCTGCTCGCCCTCGTTGAAGCGATGCAGGCCAAGCCCACGCCGTTCGCTTTTGTCGACACCCACGCCGGCAGCGGTTGCTACGCGTTGGACAGTAAGGAGGCGGGCAAGACGGGGGAGTACAAGGACGGCATCTCGCGCCTGCTTTTCCCCGATCTCCACGCCGCCGACGGCAAGCACCACACGCTGCCGCCGCTGCTGCGCCGCTGGCTCGATGCCATCCTGCGGCTTCCCGGCAACGAGCATGGGCTCAAGCTTTACCCCGGTTCGCCGCTGCTGGTCGCCAGTGCCATGCGCGATATCGACAGCGCGCAGCTGTGCGAGCTGCACCCGGAAGAAGCCTCGCGCCTGCGTGAGTTGTTCCATCACGACCATCGTGTCCATGTGCATCACCGCAATGGTTACGAAGCACTCAATGCCTTGTTGCCGCCGAAGGAAAAGCGAGGACTGGTGTTGATCGATCCGCCGTATGAAGCACAGGACTCCGAATACCGCATCATCGAAAAGGCACTCAAGGCAGCTCTCCAGCGCTGGCCCACGGGCGTCTACGCGGTGTGGTATCCGATCAAGCTGCGCAGCCAGGTGCAGCCGTTTCATCGCTGGTTGCAGAACTGCGGCTCGCGTCGCGTGCTGCGCGCCGAGTTGCTGGTGCACCCGGACGACTCGCCGCTGCGCCTCAATGGGTCGGGCATGGTCATCCTCAATGCACCGTGGAAGCTCGACGAGGCCCTGCGCGATTCGCTCCGCGTGATGGCGCCCATGCTGTCGCAGGAGCGTCCGGCGCAATGGCGGCTGGACTGGCTGGTCGAAGACAGCGCCAGCTGAACGCTCAGCCCGGTTTGTACGGGCCGTATACCTTCCGCCCGGCGAGCCCGTTAAGCTCGAATCAAACCCAGCGGGATACGGCCATGAACCACGTCACCAGCACACTTATGCGCAGTGCCATCGCCAGCGGCCTGCTGGCCCTTGCCGGCTGCGCGCCCGCGCCGATCTACAAGCCGGCGACGACCACCGTCGCCACGGCGCCGAACATCGTGGCGCAGTCGCCCAACCAGTTCACCAATGCGGATGTGATCTGGGGCGGACGCGTGGTGGAAGTGCGCAACCTCGCCGACCGCAGCGAGGTGGAGATCGTGGGCTATCCGCTCGACAGCTCGCAGCGTCCCAAGCTGGACAACAACGGCGGCTGGGGTCGCTTCATCGCCGTCATGCCTGGCTATGTGGAGTCGTTCAATTATCCGACCGGCGCGCTGGTCACATTGACCGGCCGCATCACCGGCGTGCGCAATGGCAACGTGGGCGAAGCCAGCTACGTGTTCCCGCTGGTGGGCGTGGCGCAGTCGCACGTATGGACGGCCGACGAAATGACCGCCGGCAAGTCGAACGTGAGCTTCGGCATTGGCGTGGGCGGCGTCATACGCTGACGACGAATGGCCGGCTAAACTGCCGGCCTTCGTCGAAAGGAAGGGATCGATGTCCGGCCAGGCCAACTCACTCAAGGCGATCCTGCTCGCGCTTGGCGCCAACTTCGCCATTTTCCTGAGCAAGCTGGTCGCGGCATTGATTACCGGCTCCGGCGCCATGCTGGCCGAAGCCGTGCATTCCCTGGCCGATTGTGGCAACCAGGGCCTGTTGCTGCTGGGCATGCGGCAGGCGGATCGACCACCGTCCGACGAATACCCGCTGGGCTGGGGGCGCGCGCTGTATTTCTGGTCGTTCCTGGTGGCCATGCTGCTGTTCAGTGTGGGCGGCATGTTTTCGATTTACGAAGGCATCCACAAGCTCAGCCATCCGGAACCGTTGAAGTGGCCGTGGCTGGCGATCGGCGTGCTGGGCTTCGGCGTGGTAGCCGAATCCATTTCCATGCACGGCTGCCTGAAGGAAGTGAACAAGGCACGCGGCGACCGCAGCCTGTGGCGCTGGTTTCATGAAACGCGTTCAAGCGAGTTGCTGGTGATCTTTGGCGAAGACCTCGCCGCCCTGCTCGGCCTCGCCATCGCACTGATCGCCGTGCTCGCCACCATGATCACTGGCAACCTGCTTTACGACGCCGTGGGCACCATTGGTATCGGCGTGCTGCTGGTGATCGTGGCGGTGGCGGTGGCCAGCGAGGTGAAGGATCTGCTGATCGGCCAGGGCGTGGAACCCAAGCGCCGCGAGGAACTGGTGGATTTTATCAACGCCCGCCCGGAAGTGGACGTGGTGCTCAACGTCATCACGTTGCAGATGGGTCCGGACGTGATGGTGGCGGTGAAGGCTCGCATGTCACCTGCGCCCGATCAAACCGCGCTGGTGCAGGCCATCAACAGCGTCGAGCGGGCCATGAAGGCGCAGTTCCCGGATATCCGCTGGAGCTTCTTCGAGCCGGACATCACTGACTGACGCGAAGAACTCTTGTGGGAGCGCACCTTCTGCGCGACTGCGGCGCTTCGCGAATCCGTCGCGCACAGGGTGCGCTCCCACATGAAGGGACGGAATCAGCCCGTCTTCAACTGCAGCAGATCCCACTTGTTGCCATACAGGTCCTGGAACACCACCACGGTGCCGTACGCCTCTTCGCGTGGCGTTTCGCAGAAGGTGGCGCCAGCGGCTTCCATGCGGCGGTAATCGCGCCAGAAATCGTCGGTGTGCAGCAACAGGAAGACACGACCGCCGGTCTGGTCGCCCACGCGCGCGGACTGCGATGGCGACGTTGCCTTGGCCAGCAGCAAACGCGTCTGCGGCGCGCCCGGCGGAGCCACGACCACCCAGCGCTTGCCGCCGCCCATGTCGGTGTCTTCCGCCAGCGTGAAGCCAAGCACGCGGGTGTACCAGTCGATGGCTTCGTCGTAGTCGGCCACGACGAGGGCAATGCTGCCGATGTACTGCTTCACGGTTTTATTCCTTGGAGAGCGGCCATTCGCCCAGTTCGGCCTGCAGCTTCCTGGTGAGCTTGGCGCGGACGAGCCCGTAGGAGGTGCGGATGTGCTCGTACAGCTCTTTCGTTGCAAACCGCTGCGGCTCCACCACGGAGACCCAGCGCGACCGGGCGAGATAAGGGGACGCGATGATACCGGGTTGGTCGGTGAGCTCCAGGAAGCGGTCGTCTTCGACCTTGAAGGCGATGCGGCCACCGTTCTCGGGCATTACCGCGAACATCTTGCCGCCTACGCTGAAGACCAGGTCGGCGCCCCATTTGATGTCACGCGTGACGCCGGGCCAGTTCCCGCACAACGCCTCGACCTGCCCGGGGGTGATGCCTTTGGACGCAGCAGCCATGGATTTCACTCTCCTTGAACGCGGCCTCGCGCGTGCTGGCGCATTCTGCCTTGTAGAGGGTCGTCGCAAGAGAAACGGTCGACGATCAGGGCAATGCGGTGCGACATATGACCGCTGAAAACCTTTATGCACAGGCCATTCCGTTCATGTTGCAGTGCACACAATACGGTAAAGTACGGCCATGACCGCTGCCATCGACTACTCCAACAGCCGCGCCCTGGTGCCCGCTCGCAGCACCGAGCGCTTCACCCGCCCCCGCCTGGTGGAAGTGCCTCGCGCCCCCAAGGGTGAGCGCGTACAGGCCCACGATGGCCGCGAGCTTTTCCTGCGCAGCATCGAGCCGGGTGACGTGGCCGCACTCAAGCGCCAGTTTTCCCGCCTGTCGCCGGAAGATATTCGCCGCCGCTTCCTCCACTCCATGTCCGAGCTGCCCGATTCGATGGCGCAGCGCCTGACCCACATCGATCCCGAAGTGGAAACGGCGTTCGTGCTCATGGACGAAACGGTGCGCCCGGCGGAGATGCGCGGCGTGGGTCGCATCTTTGTGGACCTGGCCGCCAACAATGCGGAATTCTCCGTACTGGTGGAACATGCCTGGGCTCGCCAGGGTCTTGGCGCACTGCTCATGCAGCGCCTGGTCGACGACTGCCGCCGCCGCGGCCTCAGTGAAATCTGGGGTTACGTGCTGCTGGAAAACCGTCCCATGCTCCAGCTGTGCAAGGACCTGGGCTTCGTGCGCCGCCTGACGCCGGATGAGCCGGGCACCACGCAGATCTCCCTGCAGCTCTGAAGCATCGCCTGCCCTCCTGTAGGAGCGCACTTGTGCGCGACCGCTGGTCCACATTGCCCCGGTCGCCCACAAACACGCTGCCCGCCGCTGAGGCACTTGTCGCACACCGGGTGCGCTCCCACATCTGAAACGCTGCACCCCGCCCCGGCCTGTCCGGGGCGGTCGCGTTACACTTGCCCGCTTTCCTGGCGTGGTCCCCCGCCGCGCCCCCGCCTTGGGTTCGCATGACCAATCCGATTCCGCACCCCGCCCTTCCCCCCACGCCCAAGCAGCGCCGTTTCTGGACGTCGCCGCACGGTTCCTCGCGCGCCCTGCTGGTCGCCGCAGCCGCGCGCACGCATCAGGGCCTGCTGGTAGCCGTCACGCGCGACACGCAGCGTGCCAGTGCACTGGAAGACGAACTGCGCGTATTCGCGGGCAACCTGCCGGTGCTGCACTTCCCCGATTGGGAAACGTTGCCGTACGACGTATTCAGCCCGCACCCGGACATCGTTTCGCAGCGCATCGCCACGCTTTACCAGTTGCCCAACGTGCAGCGCGGCGTGCTGGTAGTGCCGATGGCCACGTTGATGCAGCGCATTGCACCGCGCAGCCATATCACCGGCGCGGGGCTGGTGGTGAGGAAGAAGCAGAAGCTCGATCTTGCCGCCGAGCAGCGGCGCCTGGAAGCTGCGGGCTATCGCAACGTGCCGCAGGTGGGCGAGCCCGGCGACTTTGCCGTTCGTGGTGCGCTGATCGACATCTTCCCGATGGGCTCGGCCGAGCCGTTCCGCATCGAGTTGTTCGACGACGAAGTGGAATCCATCCGCAGCTTCGATCCGGAAACGCAGCGCTCCAACCAGCAGGTGGAACACATCGAGCTGCTGCCCGCGCGCGAATTCCCGCTGACCGAGAACGCCGCCAAGGATTTCCGCACGCGCCTGCGCGAACGCTTCCCCATCGATGTGCGCCGCTGCCCGCTCTATCAGGACATGAAGGAAGGCGTGACGCCCGGCGGCATCGAGTATTACCTGCCGCTGTTTTTCGAGCAGACAGCCACGCTGTTCGATTACGTGGCCGACAACGCCGTGTTCCTGCTGGGCGAAGGTGCGCTGGAATCGGCCGAGCAGTTCTGGACGCAGACGGGCGAGCGCTACGACCAGCGCGCCCACGACATCGAACGACCGGTGCTGCCGCCAGCCGAGTTGTATCTGCCGCCGGAACTGCTGCGCGAACAGCTCAACAAGCGCCTGCGCGTGGAACTGGTCGACAGCAGCCACGAACATGCGTTGCCCATCGGCACGCAACCCGCGCCGGAGCTGCCGCTCAATCGCAAGGGCGAGGAACCCGGCACATCGCTGCGCCATTTCCTGTCGAACTATCCGGGGCGTGTGCTGATCGCCGCCGATTCGGCAGGTCGCCGCGAGGCCTTGATCGAACAACTCGCCAGTGCCGGCCTCAAGCCGGACACCATCGATGGCTGGCAGGCTTTCCTCAGCAACGAGAACCAACGACTCGCCATCACCATCGCAGCGCTTGAACAAGGCTTCGCGCTGAACAAGCCGGCGCTTACCGTGCTGACCGAACGCGAACTCTTCGGCGAACGCGTGCGCACGGAACGCAAGCGTCGTCGTGGCGCGGCGCGCGATCCGGAAAGCATCATCCGCGATCTCACCGAGCTCACCATCGGTGCACCCATCGTGCACGTTGATCACGGCGTAGGCCGTTACCAGGGCCTGGTGTCGATGGAACTGGGCGGCATGGACGGCGAGTTCCTCATCATCGAATACGCCAAGGGCGACAAGCTCTACGTGCCCGTGGCGCAGCTCGGTCTGGTCAGTCGCTACACCGGTACCTCGCCCGATCTCGCGCCGTTGCATTCGCTCGGTGGCGATGCGTGGGAACGTGCGCGTCGCAAGGCCGCGGAAAAGGTGCGCGACGTGGCGGCCGAATTGCTCGGCATCTACGCACAGCGCGAAGCACGCGGCGGCGAGTCGATGCCGATCGATCGCCAGATGGTGGAAGAATTCGGCGGCAGTTTTCCGTTCGAGGAAACACCCGACCAGGAACAGGCCATCGATTCGGTGCTGAAGGACCTGGCCGCGCCACGCGCGATGGATCGCGTGATCTGCGGCGACGTGGGGTTCGGCAAGACGGAAGTCGCACTGCGCGCGGCATTCGCCGCCGCCACGGCCGGCCGCCAGGTCGCCGTGCTGGTGCCCACCACCCTGCTCGCCCAGCAGCACTACCGCAATTTCGCCGACCGCTTCGCCGACTGGCCGGTGAAGGTGGATGTGCTGTCTCGCTTCAAGTCATCCAAGGAAGTGAACGACGCGCTCAAGCGCCTGGGCGAAGGCCAGATCGACGTGATCGTGGGCACGCACAAACTGCTCGCGCCGGAGATCAAGTTCAAGAATCTCGGTTTGGTCATCGTGGACGAGGAACAGCGTTTCGGCGTGCGCCAGAAGGAACAGCTGAAAAAGCTGCGCGCGGAAGTGGATCTGCTCACCATGACGGCCACGCCGATCCCGCGCACGCTCAACATGGCGATGAGCGGCCTGCGCGATCTCTCGTTGATCGCCACGCCGCCGGCACACCGTATGGCGGTGCGTACGTTCATTGCGCAGTGGGAGCCGGCGCTGATCCGCGAGGCCTTCCAGCGCGAGCTGGCGCGCGGTGGCCAGGTCTACTTCCTGCACAACGAAGTGGACACCATTGAACGCGCGGCGCGCGAGCTGGAGGAACTGATCCCCGAGGCGCGCATCGGCATCGCGCATGGTCAGATGGCCGAGCGCGACCTGGAACGCGTGATGGCGGATTTCCATCGCCAGCGCTTCAACGTGCTGGTGTGCACCACCATCATCGAAACCGGCATCGACATCCCCACCGCCAACACCATCATCATCAACCGCGCAGACCGCTTCGGCCTGGCGCAGTTGCACCAGTTGCGCGGCCGCGTGGGGCGTTCGCATCACCGTGCCTACGCCTATCTTGTCGTGCCGGACCGCAAGGCCATGACCGCCGATGCGGAAAAGCGCCTCGAAGCCATCGCGTCGCTGGAAGAACTGGGCGCCGGCTTTACGCTGGCCACGCACGATCTGGAAATCCGCGGCGCCGGCGAATTGCTGGGTGACGAGCAATCCGGCCAGATCCAGGAAATCGGCTTCGGCCTTTACACGGAACTGCTGGAACGCGCCGTGCGCGCATTGAAATCCGGCAAGGTGCCGGATTTCGACCTCAGCAGCGAACACGAGACCGAAGTTGAGCTGCATCTGCCATCGCTGATTCCCGACGACTACCTGCCCGACGTACACACGCGCCTGACGCTGTACAAGCGCATCGCCAGCGCACGCAACGACGAGCACCTGCGCGACCTGCAAGTGGAGATGATCGACCGCTTCGGCCTGTTGCCGGATGCCGCCAAACAGCTGTTCGCCGTGGCGCAGCTCAAACTGATGGCGACGCCGCTGGGTATCCGCAAACTGGATTTCGGCGCCAACGGCGGCCGCATCACTTTCCGCGACAAACCGGAAGTGGACCCGATGGCGATCATTCGCCTCATCCAGGGCCAGCCGCGTGTGTACAAGCTGGATGGACAGGACAAGCTCAAGGTGAATCTGGAATTGCCGGGTGCCTCGGAGCGCATCCGTGCGGCGCAGGAAGTATTGGCGCAGTTGGGTGCAAAACGCCCGGCGTAACTCCGTTACTCCCTCTCCCCTCTGGGGAGAGGGCTGGGGTGAGGGGCGGGTGCGTGAGAAAGCACGGCTAACCCAGGAGTTGCTCTGCTCTTTGAGCTCCAAAAGAAGCAAAGACACTGGATGACCGGGCCTTCGGCCGTGGAAAACGCCTCCTGCCTTCGCAGGGATGACGGTGAGGGGAACATACGTCGGCGCGAGCTTGGCTTTGCCTTTGCCTTTGCCTTTGGCTTTGCCTTTGCCTTTGCTTTTGGCTTTGGCTTTGGCTTTGGTTTTAGCTCTTGGCCTTTGTCCCTTGGGATCCCCGTATGACAGCGGCGGGGGGGGTTAAGTGGTTTTGTTGAGGGGGGGGAGGCCGGTGAGGCCCCCCCCCGACCCCGCCCCGGGCCGGGTGGG
>NZ_QAVX01000007.1:0-189295 GCF_003121485.1 Dyella sp. C11
TCCTCATGCAAGAGTAGGTCACCGCCAGGGGCTTTATCCCTCAAACGCCTTCCCATCCGGGAAGGCGTTTGTCTTTGTGCGCGACGAAAATATTGATCCTGCGGCACGTTTCGCGCCATGAATCACGCGGCTTGAATGGACGTCCAAACGCCCGCGGGTCACTGCCTGGCCGAGTGGTTTAACCGTAATGCGCGCACCAATCCAACGTGCGTCCTTCAGCTGAACGTACTCGCCTGGGGCGATGTTGCAGGCCGCATAAATTTGCGATCATCGTCGATCCCCATCGACGACATGATGACCATGACGACTCCCATCAAGAGCCGCCCCGGCCCGCTTTCCTATCTGATCTTTTCTTCGCGCTGGTTGCAGCTGCCGCTGTATCTGGGTTTGATCGTGGCCCAGGCGATCTACGTCGTGCAGTTCGTGCGCGAACTGTGGCACCTGGTCGATGCAACCCTCTTCGGTCACGTGGTGGCGGGCGCTGAAAGTGCTGAGACCACCATCATGCTGCCTGTGCTCGGCCTGATCGACGTGGTGATGATTTCCAACCTGCTGGTGATGGTGATCGTCGGCGGCTACGAACCCTTTGTGTCGCGCCTGAAGCTGGAAGGTCACCCGGATCAGCCGGAGTGGTTGTCGCTCGTGAATGCCACGGGGCTGAAGGTGAAGCTGGCGATGGCGATCATCGGCATTTCGTCGATCCACCTGCTCGCGACCTTCATCAAGGCGGCCTCGCTGGATGCCGAAACCATCAAGTGGCAGGTGCTGTTGCATCTGGCATTCGTGGTGTCGGCCATTGCCCTGGCTTTTATCGATCGCATCATGCAGCCGGACGCCAAGGCCGCCGCACACTGATCAAGCCGGCTGGCAGGCCCAATGGTGCCGGTTGTTGCTACGCTTGTTGTCCTCAGGCGTTGGCAGGAGCCGGCTCGCGTGAAGCAGCGTTACATTCTCGCGCTCGACCAGGGAACCACCAGTTCCCGGGCGATGCTGTTCGATCATTCCGGCTCGGTGGCGGGCGTGGCGCAGCGCGAATTCGCGCAGATCTTCCCTCAGCCGGGATGGGTGGAACACAACCCGCGCGACATCCTGACCAGCGTACTGGTCACCGTCACCGAACTGTTGGCCAATACGCAGGTCGAGCTGGCTGATATTGCAGCCATTGGCATCACCAACCAGCGCGAAACCACCGTGGTATGGGATCGCGCGACCGGGCAGCCCATCCACAACGCGGTTGTCTGGCAGTCACGCCAGAGCATGGAGATCTGCGAGCGTTTGCAGCGGGACGGTCATGAGGCGCTGGTTCGCGAGCGAACGGGGCTGCTCATCGATGCCTATTTCTCGGCGACCAAGCTTCGCTGGATTCTCGACCATGTCGAGGGCGCGCAAGAGCGGGCTGAGCGCGGCGAGCTGATGTTCGGCACCATCGATACCTGGCTGATTTGGAACCTGAGCGGCGGTGCGGCTCACGTAACCGATCCCAGCAATGCGGCGCGCACGCTGCTTTACGACATTCATCGTCGTTGCTGGGACGATGACCTGCTTGCCATCCTCAATATTCCGCGCGCGGTATTGCCGGAAGTGCGCTCGAGCAGCGAGGTCTACGCCCACACATCGCCCGCCCAGTTCTTTGGGGCAAGTGTGCCGATTGCCGGCGTGGCGGGCGATCAGCAGGCTGCGTTGTTTGGCCAGGCATGTTTCAGTCCGGGCATGGCGAAGAACACCTATGGCACCGGCTGTTTCATGCTGATGAACACGGGAGCACAAGCGGTGCCGTCGGGTCACGGCTTGCTCACCACCATCGCGTGGCAGTTGGGTGATCGCGTCGAGTACGCGCTGGAAGGCAGCATCTTCGTGGCGGGCTCGGTGATTCAGTGGTTGCGCGATGGGCTGCGCATGCTGGGCAAGGCATCGGACTCGCAGGCTTATGCAGAGCGGGTGGCTTCCAGCGACGGTGTTTACGTGGTGCCGGCCTTCGTCGGGCTTGGCGCGCCTTATTGGCGCAGCGATGTTCGCGGCGCGGTGTTCGGCTTGAGTCGTGGCACCAGCAAGGAGCACTTTGTGCGTGCCGCGCTGGAGTCGATGGCGTATCAATCGCGCGACGTGCTTACGGCCATGGAAGCTGATGCGGGCATCGCGCTGAAGGAACTGCGTGCCGATGGCGGCGCCATCGCCAACGATTTCATGGCGCAGTTCCAGAGCGACATGCTCGGTGTGCCTGTGTTGCGACCGCGCGTGCAGGAGACGACAGCGCTTGGTGCCGCTTATCTCGCGGGCCTGGCCGTTGGTTTCTGGCAAAGCTGCGAGGAGATCGCCAGCCTGTGGCAGGTGGATCGCCGGTTTGAACCCGGCATGCGCGAATCCGAACGCGATCATCTCTACCGCGGCTGGCAAGAAGCCGTGAACGCGACGATGGGATTTCGCGTCAGCTGAAACGAACGAGGCCTCCGCGAAGGAGGCCCCGTGTCTTTCAAGCGGTTGGGCAGGTATCAGTCGAGGGCGTAGCCGAACTGATCCTTGAACTCGGCGGCGAACTGCGCGTAGTCGAAGTGCTGGTTCTGCGTGCCCGGATGTTCCACCTTCAACGCGCCCATCAGCGAGGCCATGCGACCGACGGTCTGCCAGTCCTTGCCCTTCATGATGCCGAAGATCAGGCCGGCGCGATAAGCGTCGCCGCAGCCAGTGGGGTCCACCACCTGACGCTCGCGCGCCGGCGGAATGTCATGGACGGTGCCATCGGTGTGGATGAGCGAGCCGCGGGGTCCCAGCGTGACGATATACGCCTTCACCCGCGATGCGATTTCCTCGGCGCTCCAGCCCGTGCGCTGCTGCAACAGCTGCGACTCGTAATCGTTAACGATGACGTAGGTGGCTTTCTCGATCATCGAACGGAATTCGGCGCCGTCGAACAACGGCATGGCCTGGCCCGGATCGAAAATGAAAGGCACGCCACGGGCAGCGAATTCATCCACGTGCTGCAGCATGGCGTCGCGGCTGTCCGGCGCCACGATGGCGAAGGTGATTTCCGGAATGTCGCGCACGTGGTTGGTGTGCGCGCTCAGCATGGCGCCCGGATGGAAGGCCGTGATCTGGTTGTTGTCCAGGTCCGTGGTGATGAAGCACTGCGGCGTGAACTGGTCATCGAACGCGCGCACGTAGTCCAGGCGGATGCCGCACTTTTCCATGTGGACGCGGTACGGGCCAAAATCCTGGCCGACGGTGGCCACCGGCAACGGGTCGCCGCCCAGCAGCTTCAGGTTGTAGGCAATGTTGCCCGCGCAGCCACCGAACTCGCGGCGCATCCGCGGCACCAAGAACGACACGTTCAGGATGTGGACCTGATCCGGAATGATGTGGTTCTTGAACTGGTCCTGGAACACCATGATGGTGTCGTAAGCGAGCGATCCGCAGATGACGGCAGACATGATGCGAGGCGGGTCCTGTCAGGTGAACGAGTAGGCAGACCGCCGGATTTGCCCGGACTGGCCCAAACTTCCAAATCATACCGGGAACCTGTTCGCATCGCGAGTTTTTCCGGTTGTGGCAAGGCTGTGGCGAACCGCTGGAAACACGCATATCACAGCCAAAACAAAGGCTTTCTTAACGAGATTGTCCTTGCGATCCGGGGGTTTGCTGACTAGACTGGCGCGCTTACTTTTTAGCCAGAGCCGGCGCGCGGCGGACCCATGTTCAAGAAGTTTCGCGGATTTTTCTCCAACGATATTTCGATCGACCTTGGCACGGCCAATACCCTCATTTACGTGAGGGGACAGGGCATCGTCCTGAACGAACCGTCGGTGGTGGCCATTCGCCAGGACCGCGGTCCGGGTGGCCCGCGTGCCGTGGCGGCCGTGGGTAGCGACGCCAAGAAGATGCTGGGTCGCACGCCGGGCAACATTGCCACGGTGCGTCCGATGAAGGATGGCGTGATCGCCAACTTCTCCATGACGGAAGCGATGCTCCAGCACTTCATCAAGCAGGTGCACAAGTCGCGCATGCTGCGTCCCAGCCCGCGCGTGCTGGTGTGCGTGCCCTGCGGTTCCACCCAGGTGGAGCGTCGCGCCATCAAGGAATCGGCCGAAGGCGCCGGTGCCCGCGACGTGTTCCTCATCGAAGAGCCCATGGCGGCTGCGATCGGTGCCGGCATCCCGGTGCACGAGGCGCGCGGCTCGATGGTGCTGGACATCGGTGGCGGCACGTCCGAAGTGGCCGTGATCTCGCTCAACGGCATCGTCTACTCGCAGTCCGTGCGCGTTGGCGGCGATCGCTTCGACGAGGCCATCATCAACTACGTGCGCCGCAACCACGGCACGCTCATCGGTGAATCCACCGCCGAGCGCATCAAGCTCGAAATCGGTTGCGCCTTCCCGCAGACGAACGTGAAGGAGATCGAGATCTCCGGCCGCAACCTCGCCGAGGGCGTGCCGCGCATGTTCACCATCAACTCCAACGAAGTGCTGGAAGCGCTGCACGAGCCGCTGTCGGGCATCGTGGCAGCGGTGAAGTCGGCGCTGGAACAGACGCCGCCGGAACTGTGTTCCGACGTGGCCGAGCGCGGCATCGTGCTCACCGGCGGTGGCGCACTGCTGCGTGACCTGGATCGCCTGATCTCCGAGGAAACCGGTCTTCACGTGCAGGTGGCCGACGAGCCGCTGACGTGCGTGGCCCGTGGCGGCGGCAAGGCCTTGGAGCTGATCGATCAGCACGGCAGCGATTTCTTCGCTGCCGAGTAAACCACGCGACAGGGGTTAGGCCATGGCGCTTGCGCGCGAGGAATCCTCGCCCCTGTTTGCCGGCACCGTTGCCGGCACGCTCAGGCTCATGATGTATCTCGCGCTGGCCATGGTGCTGATGGTGCTCGACCATCGCAACGGCTGGATCTGGCGCCTTCGCTACGCCACGTCAGTGCTGGTGGAGCCCGTCTATCGGCTCGCCAGCCTGCCGGCATCGGGCATGCACACGCTCAGCGTGGCGTTCTCCGACCGCAAGATGCTCACCGAGCAGAACCAGCGTCTGCGTGAAGACCTGCTGCTGGCCAACGCCAAGCTCAACCGCATGGCGGCGGTGGCGCAACAGAACGAGCGCCTGAAAGAGCTGCTCGATACCCAGCACACGCTCGACCTCAACGTGCAGCTGGCACGCGTCATCGACGTGGACCTGGGCGCGTATCGCCACCGCATGCTCGTGAACGTGGGTTCGCACGATGGCGTGAAGTCCGGGCAGGTGGTGATCGACGCGCACGGCGTGATGGGGCAGGTGGTGGAAGTGATGCCGCGCACCTCGCTGGTGATGCTGGTGACCGATCCCGATCACGCCATTCCGGTGGTGATCGAGCGCACGGGCTTCCGCACGGTGGCCTATGGCACCCGCGAAGGCGACCTGTTGAGCCTGCCGAACATCTCCATGGCCGCCGATGTGCATCCAGGCGACAAGCTGCTCACGTCGGGGCTCGGCGGGCGTTTCCCGCCCGGCTTCCCGGTGGGCGAGATTCGCAGCGTGGAGCCCGCCGCATCGGGCCTGTTCCTGGAAGGCCGGGCGCGGCCGGCTGCGGACCTGGGTCGCAGCGACAACGTGCTGATCCTGCATGACCTTGCCGAGCCCGTGGGCCCGCCGCCGCCTGCCGTCCCCTCCGGGCCTCCGGCAGACCTTGCCCCTGCACCGGGTAGCAGCGGGGCCGCGCCGCCTCGCGCGGCAAGCGCGCCTGCGCAGACGCCTCCCGTCGCGACGAATCCGGCGGTGCAGCCATGAGCAAACCTCGCGTCAGTCTGTTGTGGTTCGTGGGCACGCTGGTGTTTGCCGTGCTTTCCATGCTGATTCCGCTACCCGCACCGCTGCAGCCGTTCAAGCCGTATTGGCCGGCGTTGTTCCTGCTGTACTGGTCGCTGGAATCGGGTGATCGCGTCACGCTGGGCCTGGCCTTCACCGTGGGGTTGTGCGCCGACCTGTTGAACGGCGTGCTGCTTGGCGAACAGGCCATGCGACTGTGCGCGCTGGTGTTCATCGCGCTGCGCTTTCGCTCGCGCCTGCGTTTCTTCCCGATGTGGCAGCAGACGCTGGCCGTGCTGGCGTTGCTGCTCAACGACCGCGTGCTGCTGTTGATCGTGCGCACCTTTGCGGGTGATGCCTTGCCTCCGCCCACGTGGTGGATCTCGCCGTTCGTCGGCGCCGCGCTGTGGCCGTTCCTGTTCCTGCTGATGGACGACCTGCGCATGCGTTTGCGCATCCAGTAACGCCATGGCCCGGCGACGCTCCATCAAGGACACTCGTGGTGAAACCACGCTGTTCCGCGTTCGCGCGATGGTGGGTTTCGCCCTGATTTTGCTGGGCCTGGGCGTGCTGGTGGCGCGCTATCACTACCTGCAGGTGCAGCGCCACGACGAATTCGCGCTGCGCTCGGAAAATAACCGCGTGAAGCCACGCGCCATTCCGCCGGCGCGTGGTCTTATCTACGACCGCAATGGCGTGTTGCTGGCCGACAACGTTCCCGCGTTCCGTCTGGAAGTGGTGCCGGAGCAGATCAAGGACATGCCCGCCATGCTGTCGGCGATCCGCGAAGTGGTGCCGCTGGATGACGGCGACATCGATGCGTTCAAGAAGCAGCTCAAGCAGAACCGCCGCTTCGACAGCGTGCCGCTGAAGCTGCACCTGACCGAGGACGAGATCGACCGCTTCGCCATCAACCGCTGGCGATTCCCGGGCGTGGACGTGGTGCCGTACCTCACGCGCCGCTATCCGTACGGGCCGTTGTTCGCGCACGTGGTGGGCTATGTCAGTCGCATCGATGCGGACGACATGGCGCGGCTGGATGCGGATCGCTACAAGGGCACCAGCCACATCGGTCGCAGCGGGCTGGAGCGTTCCTACGAGGACATGCTGCACGGCGAGCCGGGCTACGAGCTGGTTGAAGTGAACGCCGATGGCCGCGTGCAGCGCGTGCTCGAAACGCACGCGCCCACGCCGGGCAAGAACATCTACCTGAGCATCGACGTGCACGTGCAACGGGCGGCAACGGAAGCCTTCCAGGGGCGCCCGGGTTCCTCCGTGGCCATCGATCCGCGCAATGGGCAGGTGCTGGCCATGGTCAGCGTGCCCAGCTACGACCCGAACCTGTTCGTCAACGGCATCAGCAAGGCCGATTACAGCGGCTACATGAATGCCGAAGACAAGCCGCTGCTCAACCGCGCACTCAAGAGCGCGTACCCGCCGGGCTCGACGGTGAAGCCGTTCCTTGCGCTGGGCGGCCTGGAACTGGGTATACGCCGGCCGGGCGACACGGTGTTGTCGACGGGCGAGTTCTGCATTCCTGGCCAGCAGCGTTGTTATCGCGACGACGTTCGTGGCGGCAACGGCACCGTGAACATGGTTCGCGCGATCCAGCTGTCCACCAATACCTACTTCTACAAACTCGCGCTGGACATGGGCATCGATCGCCTGGCGAGCTGGATGGGAAGCCTGGGCTTTGGCAAGAAGACCGGTATCGACCTGCTTGGCGAGGCCGAGGGCATCCTGCCGTCGCGCGAATGGAAAGCCACGCGCAGCAAATATGCGTGGTTCCAGGGCGAGACGGTGATTGCCGGCATCGGCCAGGGCTATTGGAACGTGACGGCGCTGCAGCTCGCACATGCCACCGCGACCTTTGCCGGTCACGGCACGCCGTATGCGCCTCGACTGGTCATGGCAACGGCCGCCGTGAAGGAGCGCCCGGTGCCGCTGAGCAATCCGCCGGCGGGGCCCTCGGTGATTCGCAAGCCTGCCGATTGGGATGTCATCAACGAAGGCATGGAAGCGGTGGTGTACGGGCAAGGTGGTACGGCCCAGGAGGCTGGCGTCTTCAAGGGCTTCCCGCTGCGCGTGGCCGGCAAGAGCGGCACGGCGGAACGTTTCTCCCGCCGCAGCAACGAATACGACACCAACAAGAACCTGGCCTATCTGGCGACGCGACATCGCGCCTGGTTCATTGCCTACACGCCCACGGAAGCGCCAAAGATCGCCGTGGTGGCCATGCTCGAATCCGGTGCCTGGGGTGCGGCGGACGCCGGCCCCATCGTGCGCAAGGTGATGGAAGCGTGGCTGGCAGCGAACGGCGGCCCGGTGCCAGCGCCGGACAAGACCGAAGGTAGCCCGGCCGTGCCTTCGACCGTTCCGGACCTGCCGGAAGATACCCCCGTGGCCACGCCTGCCGACATGTCCGCCATGCCCGCCGACAGCACCAGCACGGCGACGCCACCCGATGATGGAGGCAACCCGTGATCGACGAATTGCAGGTTCGCCTGGTGAACCTTGCCCGCCGCATGATGAAGCGGCCGCGCATCGACATTCCGCTGGCACTGGGCCTGATCACGTTGGCCACGGTGGGTCTGGTCACGCTCTACAGCGCCAGCGGCGGCAACATGGCGATGATCGGCGGCCAGGCCGCGCGCTTCGTCATGGGCGGTGTGCTGGTGATGCTTATTTCGCGCATCCCGCCGCAGACGTTGCGCACCTGGACGCCATGGCTCTAAGCCGCCAGCATTTTCCTCTTGCTGGTGGTGGCCGGCATCGGCGAGATCCGCAGCGGTTCCAAGCGCTGGTTGAACCTGGGTGTCATGTCGTTCCAGCCGTCGGAACTGCTCAAGCTCACCATGCCGATGATGGTGGCGTGGTATCTGCATCCGCGTCAGTTGCCGCCGAGCTGGAAGGACATCGCCGCCGTCGGCTTGCTCATTGCGATTCCGGCCGGCCTGATCGCCGAGCAGCCCGACCTGGGCACGGCCTTGCTGGTGTCCGCCGCCGGTGCGTTCGCGCTGTTCCTGTCGGGCATGCGCTGGTGGAAGATCGGCAGCCTGCTGGCCGTCGTGGGCGCCATGGTGCCGGCGGCCTGGCACTTCCTGCACGACTACCCGCGCCATCGCGTGCGCACGCTGCTCGATCCGGAATCCGATCCGCTGGGCAACGGTTGGCACATCATCCAGTCGCAGATTGCCGTGGGTTCCGGCGGCGTCTTCGGCAAGGGTTGGCAGCACGGCACGCAGTCACGCCTGGACTTCCTGCCCGAGCACACCACCGACTTCATCTTCGCCGTGTTCTCCGAAGAATTCGGCCTGGTCGGCGTGATCTGCGTGATGCTGCTTTACGCCTTCATCATCGGGCGTTGCCTGTGGATTGCCATGGAAGCGCGCGACACGTATTCGCGCCTGCTGGCCGGTGCCATCGGCATGAGCTTCTTCGTGTACGTGTTCGTCAACGGCGGCATGGTGGCGGGCATGTTGCCGGTGGTGGGCGTGCCGATGCCGTTGATCAGCTACGGCGGCACGTCGGCGGTGTCGTTGCTCACGGGTTTCGGCGTGCTGATGTCAATCTACGCGAATCGGAAGATTCACAAGTAGAAGCCGGGCAATCAGACGGTTGCCCTCGCAAAATACGGCTGTTTTTACCTGCGCGCGTGCTAGGCTTGGGACGTAGCCGTTCCCGACAGCGAAGTCATTCATGCCCTCGATTCCCGCGTCGCTCCCGACTCGTCGCCTCGTTGCCACGCTGGGCCTTCTGTTCGCCACGGCATGCATGCCGGCCCTTGCGCAAACCCATCCCGGACAAGCACAGCTGGTCAGCGAAGTGGCCCGCGATACGGGCAAGAGTGCGGCGTCGCTCAATGCGCTGCTGGATGGCGCGAAGAAGCAGCAGAGCATCCTCGATGCCATCAGCCGTCCCGCTGAAGGCAAGCCGTGGAAGGACTATCGCCCGATCTTCCTCACGCCCCAGCGCATCAACGATGGCATCGCGTTCTATCGCGAACATCGGGCCTTGCTCGACAGCATCGGCAAGCAGTACGGCGTGCCGCCCGAATACATCGTGGCGATCGTCGGCGTGGAGACCTCGTACGGTCGCATCACCGGCAAATACAAAGTGCTCGATGCGCTGGTCACGCTGGGCCTGTATTACCCGCCGCGTGCGTCGTATTTCCGCGATCAGCTGAAGATCCTGCTGGAGTTGCCCGACAACCATCTCGCCGGTCCTGTCGACACGCTGACGGGTTCGTATGCGGGTGCGCAGGGCTGGGGCCAGTTCATGCCGGCGAGCATCCGCGACTATGGCGTGGATGCCGATGGCGATGGCCGCATCGATCTGAAGAATTCGCTGCCCGACATCTTCGCCAGCGTCGCCAATTACTTTGCCAAGCATGGCTGGCAGACGGGTGGCCTGGTCGCCGCACCGGCACGTGCGGACAGCGCGGCCCGCTCCATCTCCGTCAAGGACTCCAAACCGCAATGGCCGATCGAGCAGCTCGAAGCCTGGGGCTACGCGCCCGTGCAGTCGCTCAATCCCGGTCAGCCGAGCAGCCTGCAGTCGCTGCAGGGCGCGGATGGCATGGAGTACTGGTTCACCTTCCAGAATTTCTACGTGATCACCACGTACAACCGCAGTCCGCTGTACGCGCTGGCCGTGCACCAGCTGGCGCAGGCGATTGCGGAAGGAGCCAACGGGATGAGTTCCACGCAATGAGTTGGCGGCTTGCGCTGCCCCTCCTGCTGATCGCGCTGCTGGCAGGTTGCAGCGGCGGGAAGCCCCGTCCCTCCACCAGTCATCCGGGCGCCACGTCGCGCAGCGGTTCGTCGTCCAGCAGCGGCGGTGGTTCATCGTCAACGTCGTCGTCGCGTGGTGGCGTCAACGACGACATCAGTCGTCCGCAAAGCAGCCGCTATCGCGACGACACGGACAGCGTGCCCGAAGGGCTGCCGCCGGAAGCGATTGCCAAGCTGCCCGAGCCGGTGCCGAAGGTGGAGCCGCGCGCGCTCTACGGCAACAAGACGCCGTATTCCGTGCTGGGCCAGACCTACAACGTCATGCCTTCGCCCACCGGGTATGTGGAGCGTGGCATTGCCTCGTTCTACGGCAACAAGTTCCACGGGTACAAGACCTCGAGCCTCGAGGACTACGACATGTACCAGTTCAGCGCCGCGCACAAGACGCTGCCCATTCCCAGCTATGCGCGCGTGACCAATCTGGAAAACGGCAAGAGCGTGATCGTGCGCATCAACGATCGCGGTCCGTTCCACGACAACCGACTGATCGACCTTTCCTACGCGGCCGCCGTGCGCATTGGCGTGTGGCCCAAGGGCACGGGCCTGGTCGAAGTGCGGGCCATCGATCCGTCGCAGCCGCTTACCGCGCAAACCCTTCCGCCGCCACCGCCGCCGCCCAAACCTGCCAGCCCGGGGCCCGGCATTTTCCTCCAGGTGGGCGCATTCTCCGATGCCAGCAACGCGGAACGCGTGGCGCAGCAACTTCGTGCCGCCAATTTTGCGCCCGTACAGGTGGTGGATGCCCAAATCAACGGCCGCAATGTCCGCCGCGTGCGCGTGGGACCGCTCGCCAGCGTCGACCAGGCTGACGATGTCACGTCCCGCATCCAGAATATGGGGCTGCCCAAGCCGCAGGTCGCGGTAGACTGACGCATTGAATTTCTTGCGGCGCCTCGGCGTCGCGATAGCCATTGGACCGAACCGAACGATGAACCTGATCCGCCGTACCCTCTCTTCGCTCGCCGTCGCCGCTCTGGTCGTCGGCACCGCCGTTGCCCAGCAGACCCCGCCCAAGCCCGTTCCGGTGCCGCGCCCGGTCACGCCCGAGGCGCCGGTGCCGCCGCCGCCGGATGTCGATGGCAAGAGCTGGGTGCTGATGGATTACGCCACGGGCCAGGTGCTTGCCTCCAAGGAGCCTGACCTGCGCGTGGAGCCGGCATCGATCACCAAGATCATGACCGACTACGTGGTCTCGGCCGAAGTCGCCAACGGCAAGGTCCACATGACCGATCCGGTGAACATCAGCGAGAACGCATGGCGCAGCGGCGGTGCGGGCACCGACGGTTCCACCAGCTTCCTCAAGCTCAACAGCCAGGTGCCGCTGAAGGACCTGCTGTACGGCCTGATCATCCAGTCCGGCAACGACGCCGCCATCGCGCTGGCCGAGCACACGGCGGGCTCCGAGCAGGCTTTTGCAGGCCTGATGAACGGTTATGCCAAGCAGCTGGGCATGACCAACTCGAACTTCGTGAACGCGTCGGGTTACCCGGTCGCCAACCACTACAGCACGGCGCGCGACATCGCCATTCTTTCGCGCGCGCTGATCCACGACTTCCCCGAGGACTATGCGATCTCGGCGATCAAGGATTTCGAGTGGAACGGCATCAAGCAGCACAACCGCAACCTGCTGCTGTGGCGTGACCCCACCGTCGATGGCATCAAGACCGGTCACACAGCCGCTGCCGGCTTCTGCCTGGCCGCCTCGGCCAAGCAGGGCGATTCGCGCATGATCGCCATCGTCATGGGCTCGACCAACGAGAAGACCCGCGCCGACGCCGCCATGGCGTTGATGAGCTACGGTTTCCGTTTCTATGAGACGCATAAGCTCTACGACGGCAACAAGCCGCTGGCGACGCCGCGTCTGTGGAAGGGTGCTTCCAATCAGCTTGAACTGGGCGTGGCCGACAACGTGCTCGTCACGGTAAAGCGCGGCGATTACGACAAGCTGCAGGCCACCATGGACGTGCCGGCGACGCTGATCGCGCCGTTCACCAAGGGGCAGCAGGTCGGTACGCTGCGCATCACGCTGGATGGCCAGCCGGTGCAGAACGTGCCGCTGATCGCCCTGGCCGATGCACCGCAGGCCGGTTTCTTCGGTCGCCTGTGGGACAGCATCATGCTGTGGTTCCACAGCGACAAGAAGCCCGACGAAAAGAAGTGACGGAGGTTCTGTGATGCGCGATATCGACTCCATCGAGGCCCAGCAAGAGGGCCAGGGCTTCCAGTTTCCCGGCGAGTTTGAAATCACCGCCATGGGCAACGCCGCCGTGGACCTGAAGGCCCGCGTGCCGCAGATCCTGGAAGGTATCGGCCTGCACGTGCTGCATGAGACGGTGAAGCACCGTCACTCGCGCGAAGGCAACTTCATCTCGGTCACGGTGAGTTTCCGTGCCGAGACGCGCGAGCAGTACGACCAGGCCCACACCTCCCTGCGTGCCGATCCGGATATTCGCTACACGCTGTAAGGCGCCCGGGTGCCGCCCAGGCGCCCCGAGAGCTGGCGGGAAGGCCGTTCCCGCCAGCGCGCCAGTGACTTCCAGCCCTTGCAAGGGCCATCTCACGGCCGCAGATAATCAGCTCCGTTCCCAGGCCATTCCCCATGTCCTTGCCGCTCAAAGTCCGTCGTCTCGGTCGCCAGCCCTATGAGGCGACCTGGGAGGCGATGAGCCACTTCACCAACAACCGGGGACCCGACACCCCCGATGAGCTCTGGCTGCTCGAACACGACCCCGTGTTCACCCTTGGCCAGGCAGGCAAGACCGAGCACGTGCTGGCGCCGGGCGATATCCCGGTGATCCACGTCGATCGCGGTGGCCAGGTGACCTATCACGGCCCCGGGCAGATCGTGGGCTATCCCATGATCGACCTGCGACGCGCCGGTGTGGGTGTGCGGGAACTGGTGAACAAGATCGAGCAGGCCATCATCGATACGCTGGGCCACTGGAACATCGGCGCCGACCGCCTGGAGGGCGCCCCGGGCGTCTACGTGGCGGGCGCCAAGGTGGCGGCGCTGGGCCTGCGGGTGCGTCGCGGCTGCAGTTTCCATGGATTGGCCTTCAACGTGGACATGGACCTGGAGCCGTATCACCGCATCAATCCTTGTGGCTACAAGGGTTTGGAAGTCACGCAAGTGTTAGACTTGGGCGGTCCGTCGCGCCTGTCGGACGTCGAGGACGCCCTGGTGGAGGAGTTCTGCCGCCAGTTCGGTTTCGTCGCCGAGGCCGCGCCCCCCATCCTCCCTGAACTACCCGCTCGCGTAGCGGTCTGAGTTTTCCTACATGAGCGATATCTCTACCTCCAAGGCCATCCCGATCAGCGTCGTCGGCGCCACCGGCGTCGAGAAGCAGTTGGGTAACGACAAGATCGGGCTGAACCGCGCCGGCTTCGACACCAACGTGCCGACGCTGCGCAAGCCGAGCTGGATCCGCGTGCGCCTGCCGCAGGGCAACGCCGTGCAGCAGTTGAAGTCGCGCCTGCGCGAAAACTCGCTGGTCACGGTGTGCGAAGAAGCCTCGTGCCCGAACATCCACGAGTGCTTCAGCAAGGGCACCGCCACCTTCATGATCCTGGGTGAAGTGTGCACGCGCCGTTGCTCGTTCTGCGACGTGGCACATGGCCGCCCGGCTGCGCCCGATCCGCTGGAACCGGCGCGCCTTGCCGAAACCATTCGCGACATGCGCCTGAAGTACGTGGTGATCACCTCGGTGGATCGCGACGACCTGCGCGACGGCGGTGCCGAGCATTTCGCCGCGTGCATTCGCGCCACGCGCCACGCCGCGCCGGACATCAAGATCGAAATCCTCACGCCCGACTTCCGCGGCAAGGGCCGCATGGAGCGTGCGCTGGAAGTGCTGAAGGACTTCCCGCCGGACGTGTTCAACCACAACCTGGAAACCGTGCCGCACCTGTATCGCGAAGTGCGTCCGGGCGCCGACTACCAGTGGTCGCTGGATCTGCTCAAGCGCTTCAAGGCGCAGCATCCGGACGTGCCGACCAAGTCCGGCATCATGCTGGGCCTGGGCGAAACGATGGAGCAGGTGCTGGAAACCATGCGCGACCTGCGCGCGCACGATGTGGACATGATCACCATCGGCCAGTACCTGCAGCCCACGCCGCATCACCACCCGGTGGTCCGTTACTGGACGCCGGACGAATTCGAATCCCTGCGCGAAGCCGGCGAAGCGATGGGTTTCCATCACGTCGCGTCCGGTCCGCTGGTGCGTTCGTCTTACCACGCCGACCTGCAGGCTCACGCCGCAGGCGTCACCGAGCACGCTTGAAGAGCTCCCAGAGAACCTATGAAACTGCGCCCCTCGCTAGCTTTGTTGATTGCCCTTGCCGTCAGTGGTGCCGGTGCGTACGCGCAGTCCGCGGCGGATCTCACCGATAGCAGCCAGCCGCGCAAGTTCTCCACGCTGCCGCTGAAGCCCACCGTGACGCAGGCACAGGCGGCGCAGCTCTCCGCGCGCTTCCTTACGCGTTTCCACTACGACGCCAAGCCGCTCGACGACGCCATGTCGCAGAAGATCTACAAGGCTTACGTGGAAAGCCTGGACGGCGAGAAGGTGTTCTTCACGCAGGCGGACCTGGCCAAGTTCGCGCCGCTGAAGACGCAGATGGACGACGCCATCTGGAACCAGGTTCTCACCGGGCCGTTCTCCATGTTCAACCTGTACATCACGCGCGCCATCGAGCGCATGACGTACGCGCGTGGTTTGTTGAAGCAGGGCTTCGACTTCAACACGCAGGAAACCTACAACTACGACCGCAAGAAGGCCGACTGGCCGAAGGATCAGGCCGAGCTCGACACGCTGTGGCGCGAGCGCACCATGAACGACTGGCTGCGCCTGAAGCTTGCCGGCAAGCCGGACGACGAAATCCGCAAGACGCTGGACAAGCGCTACGCCGGTTACATCGACCGCGTGAAGCAGCTGGACGGCGAAGACGCGTTCCAGTCCTTCATGAACTCCTATGCCGAATCCACCGATCCGCACACCGATTACCTCGGTCCCCGCGCGGCGGAGAACTTCGACATCTCCATGAAGCTGTCGCTGGAGGGCATCGGCGCGGTGCTGCAGGCACGCGACGAATACACGCAGATCCGCGAAATCGTGCCGGCTGGCCCGGCGGCCAAGTCGGGCAAGGTGCACGTGGGTGATCGCATCGTGGCGATTGGCGAAGGCGCGAATGGCACGATGACGGATGTCATCGGCTGGCGCCTCGACGATGTGGTGAAGCACATCCGCGGCAAGAAGGACACCACGGTTCGCCTGGAAATTCTCCCGGCCGACGCGGGCGTGGACGGCAAGCACGAGATGATTTCCCTGGTCCGCCAGAAGGTGAGCATCGAAGAGCAGGCCGCCAAGAAGAAGGTCATCGAGATCAAGGACGCCGGCGTCACGCGCAAGATCGGCGTGATCGACCTGCCGAGCTTCTACTCCGACTTCGGTGCTCGCCGCGAAGGCGACAAGGACTTCAAGAGCGCGACCCGCGACGTGGCCAAGCTGCTTGGCGAATTGAAGGCCGAGAATGTTGAAGGCGTGGTCATCGACCTGCGCAACAACGGCGGCGGTTCGCTGGCCGAAGCCAACGAACTGACGGGTCTGTTCATCGACCAGGGTCCGGTGGTGCAGGTGCGCGACGCACGCGGCGAAGTGCAGGTGCAGGGCGACGACGATCCGGGCATGTCCTGGAGCGGCCCGATGGCCGTGCTGGTGAATCGTGGTTCGGCGTCCGCCTCTGAAATCTTCGCGGCAGCCATCCAGGATTACGGTCGCGGCCTGATCATCGGCCAGCCCACCTTCGGCAAGGGCACCGTGCAGAACCTGGTGGACCTGGACCGCTTCACGCGCAACAACAGCGAAAAGCCGCAGTATGGCGAGCTGAAGATGACCATCCAGGAATTCTTCCGCATCAACGGCGGCTCCACGCAGCTGAAGGGCGTGACGCCTGACATCCAGTTCCCGAAGAACGGCGACGAGAAGGACTTCGGCGAGTCGACCTACGACAACGCGCTGCCGTGGACGCAGATCGCCGCTGCCGACTACAAGCCGGTGGCCGACCTGCACGCCTACCTGGGCCAGCTGCAGACCCGCCACGATTCCCGCACGGCCACCTCGCCGGGCTGGAAGCTGATGATGGACGAGCTGGCGCAGTACAAGAAGATGCGCGACAAGACCAGCATCTCGCTCAACTTTGCCCAGCGTGAAGCCGAGCGAAAGGATCTGGACGCCGTGCAGGCCTCGTTCCGTGCGCGCCATAAGGCCATCGACGGCAATACGTCGGCTGACGACGATGATTCGCTGGCGATGGACGACGGCCTCAACGCCAACGAGCGCAGCCTGAAGACCGAACTGCAGCAGGAGAAGGACGCCAAGAAGGCAGCCGATCCGCAGCTCGACGAAACGGCGCACATCCTGTTCGACGCCGTGGGCCTGATCAAGGGCGACTCGAAGCTGGCGGCGCAGGTGTTGCCGTACGGCGGCAAGTTCTCCAGCACCGGCGCAACGACGGCGGCGGCATCGCCGGAGAAGCCGCAGGGTCCGGCGGCTCACTGAGGATGGTTTGAGGATGGACGAAAAGGGCGGCCAGATGGCCGCCTTTTTTGTTTGTGCGTGCGGTGGTTCCGAAGCGTGGTCTCTCTCCCTCTCCCCTCCGGGGAGAGGGCTGGGGTGAGGGGCGGGTGCTCGCGATGACGCTGCTTCAAGCGATGTATCCGTTCTGGCATTAGCAAATAGCTGCCTTGTCGCCAGATTGGCCCCTCACCCCAACCCTCTCCCCGGAGGGGAGAGGGAGCAAATCACGTCACTTCGCCGCTGCGTTCTTCGCCGCCTGCTCCTTCTTCCACTGCTGATACTCCGCAAAATGCGGCATATCGCACGGGTGATTTCGAAGCACGCCCTTGCTCCCTCTCCCCTTCGGGGAGAGGGCTGGGGTGAGGGGCGGGTGCTTGCGATGACGCTGCTTCAAGCGAGGTGTCTACTTCAGCAGCAGTAAGTAGCCGCGTTATGGCCAGATTGGCCCCTCACCCCAACCCTCTCCCCGGAGGGGAGAGGGAGAAAATCACGTCACTTCGCCGCTGCCTTCTTCGCCGCCTGCTCCTTCTTCCACTGCTGATACTCCGCAAAATGCGGCATATCGCGCAGCAGCTTGCTCCGCGGATCGATGATCACGAGTGTGCCCTGTGGTACGGGAATGGAAGCGGCGCCGCCGGTCATCGGCACGGTGATCACCTTGTCGCCTACCTGCACATCCACCGGCATGGGGAACGGCTTGTCGTGCGGCACCTTCCAGTGCAGGGAAAGCGTGCCGCCTTCGTGGCGGGTTTCCAGCGAGGGCAGGGCCGCTTCGCGCAGGTACACATCGAAGAACCAGTTGAGATCGCGTCCGCTCACCTGGTTCACGATGTCGATGTAGTCGCGCGTGGTGGCGTAGCGTGGCGTGAAGTTGCCGGGCCTGGGGTCTGGACGTCCATACACCAGGCGGCGAATGCTTTCGAAGAACGCCTGGTCGCCGATCATCTGCCGCAGCGTGTGCAGCATCAGCGAGCCCTTGTAGTAGATGTCGTTGCCGGGTCCATGCTCGGCGTCGTACACCTCGTGCTCGAACTGGCTTTGTCCCTTCACGATGGGGAAGGCGTTCTTCACCATGCTGCGTTCGTTCTGCAGCATCGAGAAGTACGGCATGTCGCCGTAAAGGTATTGGCCATACAGCGGTTGCATGTACGTGCCGAAACCTTCGTGCAACCACATGTCGTCCCAGTCGGCATTGGTGATCTGGTTGCCGAACCACTCATGCGAGAACTCGTGCTGCAGCAGCCAATCGAAGCCGTATTCGCTGCGTGGATAGCCGTTACCGTAGGCGTTGATGGTCTGGTGTTCCATGCCCAGATGCGGCGTTTCCACCACGCCCATTTTCTCGTCGCCAAACGGGTACGGACCAATTTCCTGCTCAAAGAAATCGAGCATGCGCGGGAACTCGCCGAACAACTGCTTTGCCTGCGCTTCGTGTCCGCGCAGATACCACATCTGCATCGGAATCGCGTTGCCGTAGCGGCTGCGGTAATCGCCCTTGATCACATCGAACGGGCCGATGTTGATGGAAATGGCGTACGTGGTCGGATGATTGGCGCGCCAGTGATACGTGTGCGTGTCACCGTGTTCCTTGATGTCGACCAGCGTGCCGTTGCCTGGCGCGGCAAGCTTCTTTGGCACGGTGATGTAGGTGTCGACCAGGTCGGGCTTGCCCTGCGGATGATCGATGCACGGCCAGAACAGGTCGCAACCTTCGCCTTCCACGGCGGTGGCAATCCACGGCTGGCCGTCGTCGGTGTGGCTCCACACGAAACCGCCATCCCACGGCGCCTTCTTCGCCACATGCGGTTTGCCGCCATAGCGGATATCCACGGTGACCTTGCCGCCCTTGGCGAGCGGCTTGGGCAGCGCGATGCGCAGGCGGCCATCCGGATTGCTCCACTGGGTTGCAGCCACCGCCTTGCCGTCCAGCGAAAGCTGGGAAATGGTGAGATGCGGATCGAGATCGAGCAGCAGCACATCGGTGGATTCGCGCGAGGTGAACGTGAGCTTCGCTTGCGCATCCAGCGTTTGCTGCGCCGGGTCGACGCTGAAATGCAGTTCGGCATGATCGAAATTCAAGCGCTGCTGTTCCACCGGCAGCTCTCCACCGGAGCGCTGCGTCTGTTCGGTCAGCGGAGGCTGTTGCGATGCCGGCGTGGCGTCGTCCGCATGGGCGAGAGAGGCGAGCGCCGCGCACAGGGCGAACGAGAGCAGGCGTGGGGTCGTCATCGGCAGGTGTCTCGTCGGATCAAACCCGCAGGATGACATTCCGCGGCGGGAGTCGTCATCGCCGGAAGTCACGGTTGCCTCCGCTAGTGCCGCATCGGCCGTCCGTGCGGTTGTGGCGATTCGCACCAGCGCGCATGCTTGCGTTGGTCGTTCGTGTGTCATTACCGGAGGCTGTGCATGGATACCCTGCAGAACCTCGCACTGGCGGGTGGCCTGTCTTGGGCCAGCGGCTTTCGCCTTTACGCCACGGTATTCATCGCGGGTCTGCTCGGGCGGCTGGGTTACGTGCACCTGCCAGATGGCTTGCAGATGCTCACCGATACCTGGGTGCTGGTGACGGCGGGCGTGCTGTCGCTGGGCGAGTTCCTGGCCGACAAGATTCCCGCCTTCGACAGCGTGTGGGACGCCATACACACCTTCATTCGCGTTCCTGCGGGCGCCCTGCTTGCGTGGGGCGTGTTCCGTGATTCGGGTGCGGGCGCGCAGTTCGCAGCGGCGCTGCTGGGCGGCACGCTCGCGTCGGGCACGCACCTGGCAAAGATGGGTGGAAGGGCATTGATCAACACCTCGCCCGAGCCTTTCAGCAATTGGGGCGCGAGCCTGGGCGAAGACGTGTCGTGGCTGGGCGGCATGTACCTGATGTGGCAACACCCCGCGGTGTTTCTGGTGCTGCTGGGAATCTTCGTGTTGTTCCTGCTGTGGCTGGTGCCGAAGATTTTGCGTGGCTTGCGTACGCTGGCGAGGAAGCTGCGTGGAGCGAGGCCCGGCGCGTCTGGCGCTTAGCTCCGCCTGCAGCCAGTGGCTCTGTAGGAGCGCACTTGTGCGCGACCGCGGAGCTGACGAAACCCCTGTCGACAATGTTCGCAAAGATCCCAACGACAGACCGGGTTTCCAAAACGAGGCGGTGATGTACACCCATGCGATGCGGTCGCGCGCAAGCGCGCTCCTACAAGTGAGGTTGCTGGCGCGTTTCCGCCAGGAAACTTGCGGGTTTGAGAAAACAAAAAAGGGCGACCCATGGGCCGCCCTTTTTCGCACACCCAGTTACGGGATCAGCCCTTGTAGCGCTGCTGCAAGAACGCAAAAAACGCGCGCAGTCCCAGCGCTTCGCCCCCGCGCGGACGACCCGGACGATCGGCATCGTTCCACGCGTACGTATCCAGGTGCAGCCACGGCGTGGTCTCGGGAACGAAACGCTCCAGGTACAGCGCGGCCGTGATCGCACCGGCGTGACGCGATGCGCCGGAGTTCGCCATGTCGGCCAGGTAGGACTCCAGCATCTTGCGGTACGGGCGCCACAACGGCAGGCGCCACA
Organism: Dyella sp. C11; assembly: GCF_003121485.1. GTDB lineage: Bacteria > Pseudomonadota > Gammaproteobacteria > Xanthomonadales > Rhodanobacteraceae > Dyella. Next base: position 20,679 of record NZ_QAVX01000007.1, read on the forward strand.
GCGGATCGTTCACGGTGCGGCCGGCGGCGATCACCTGATCGGCGGCATCATCGTTGTTGGCAAACAGCGCCGGCAGATCCGGACCGAGCGCGATGCGCGCGGCACCCGTGAGCGTGGCGAAATCGATGATGAGTTCCGGTTTCTGCTCGCTTGCATAGGTGAGCGCATCGCACAGCACGAGGCGGCCTTCCGCATCGGTGTTGTCCACCTCCACCGTGATGCCGGCGCGCGTGGTGATGACTTCACCCGGACGCATCGCCGCACCGGAGACAGCGTTTTCCACCGCGGGAATCAGCAGCTGCAAGCGCACCGGCAACTTCGCCTGCATGATCAGGCCGGCCAGCGCGATGGCGTGCGCCGCGCCGCCCATGTCCTTCTTCATCCAGCGCATGCCATCAGCGGGCTTCAGATCCAGGCCGCCGGTATCGAAGCACACGCCCTTGCCGACCACGGCGATCTTGGGATCGCTGCTCTTGCCCCAGGTGAGCTCAATCAGTCGCGGCGAGCGATGGCTGGCGCGGCCCACGGCGTGGATGGTGGGAAAGTTGGCGTCGAGCAGTTCGTCGCCCACCCATTCGCGCACCTTGGCCTTGTGCGCCTTGCCCAGCTGCTTCACCGCATCGGCGAGATGCTTGGGCCCCATGTCTTCGGTGGGCGTGTTGACCAGGTCACGCACCAGCGCGGTGGCCTCGATCAGCGGCTTGAGCGTGGCGAGATCGCTGGCGGCGATGGCGAGCTTGGCCGGCGCGCGACGCGCCTTGCGATAGCGCGTGAATTCGTAGGCGCCCAGTGCCCAGCCCAGCGCGGCCTGCAGCTTGTCCTTCAACACACCTTCGTCGGCGAGGTGATAGGTGGCTTCCGGCAACACGCGCGGCAGCGCGCCCATGGCACTGATCGCGTCGCTGGTATCCACGCCCACCAGCACGCGCACCAGCTTGCCGCCTTCATCGGGCAGCAGCGCAAACGTGCCCGGCGCAGCCTCGAAACCGAATGCCGACAACCACTGCCGCTGCGCCGCGGTGAGGCGTCGCTTGGTGGCCGCAAAGTGTTGGGCGTCGGTGGTCTCGATGGCGATGCTGTGACGGTCGCCGGACTTGCGTTCAATCAGGACAGACATGAGGTTCCTTGCGCGGCACGCCTTCGTGTCGCGTTGGCTGCGAAGTAGTACGTAATGATGCGCGCTTTTGGAGGCGGGGGCGAGACGGTATTTGGGTTTGGTCTCGGTTGGCCCGCTTGGTGCTCCCACAACAAAAGGCGATCGCACCTCACGGGCCCGGAATCCCTTGTAGGAGTGCACTTGTGCGCGACCAGCCGACGGAGCGCTACATCGCAACGCTGCAGTCGCGCACAAGTGCGCTCCTACAAGGTTGGGCTACGGGAAAAACCGCGACGCCTTCTGCTATTGGCCCTGCGCCTCCAACCAATCCACCAGCGCAGTCATGTCGCGCAGGTCGAGGTCAGGTGCGGTGCCGAGCAGGCCCGGCCAGGGGTGGCCGTGGCGGTTGATCCAGGCGGTGCGCAGGCCCGCGTCGCGGGCGCCGACGACGTCGAGTTCAGGATCGTCGCCGACGTGGAGGATTTCTTCAGGCCGCAGTCCGAGGTGCTCGGCGGCGGCGACAAAAATGCGGGCATCGGGTTTGGCGATGCCGGTGTCGCGGGCACAGATGTGATGCGCGAAGTGCTCGCGAATGCCAATGCGGTCCAGGTCGGCGTTGCCGTTGGTGAGGCTGACCACCGGCCAGCGTGCGGCAATGCGCTGCAGGGCGGGGAGGCTATCGGGGTAGAGGTCGACGCTGTTGCGCGCCGAGAAGTAGACGTCCCACAGCGCTTCCAGCGGCGCTTCGTCGATGCCGCACGCCGTGAAGGCGCGTTGCATGGTGATGTGACGTTGCGCGGTGAAATCGTGGGCGAGGTCGGTGCGCTCGGCAGCAACCTCGGCACGCAGCGCGCGCATGGCCGGAATGGGCCATGCGCGTGCCACGTCGGGATAGTGCTGGCGCAGGTACGCGTCCAGGTCGCGGTCTGCACGTTCCAGGGCCGGCAGTACCGGCCACAGGGTGTCGTCCAGGTCGAGCGTCAGGGCACGGATCTGCACGCGGGCGATCAGTTGCCGCTGACCTTCAGCACCTGGTCGATCTTCACGTTGTCGCTGGACAGGTCGTTCCACTTCTTCAGATCCGCCACCGACACCGAGTACTTCTTGGCGATGGTGCCGAGCGTGTCGCCCTTGGAGACGGTGTAGGTCTGGCCAGCAGCAGCGCCCGCCTTCTCGGCCGTCGGGGCGGCAGCGGCTTCAGCAGCGGCCGGTGCGGTCGGCATGGTCGGACGGACTTCTTCCGTCAGCACCGGATCGGCCACCACGTCGGCCTTCACGCCGCTCTCGGCGAGCAGCTTCTCGCGACGGGCCTTGTCACCCTGGGCGAGCTGCGGCGCTTCGATGTAAGGCACCAGCTGATGCGCACGGGCCAACGCCTTTACCTGGTCGGTGAGCAGGAAGTCCATGAAGGCGGAGATCTGCGCGGCCTTCGGGCTTTCCTTGTTGGTCACCAGGAACAGCGGGGTGTAGAGCAGGTAGCTGCCGTCGGACACGGTGGACAGGCTCGGCGCCACGCCGTCGATGCTGATCATGCGCACCTTGGCATTGCCGGCCACGCCGGAAAGCGTGGTCACGCCCAGCGCGTTCGGATCGAGCGTCACGGCTTCTTCCAGCTTGGCCGTATTCACGTACAGGCGCGGCGCGGCCACCGGCTGGTTGCCACGGCCGAACACCAGGCGACGCAGGCTGTATTCCACGCCGTCGCCCGGGCTGGCCACGGCGTACAGGTTGATCGGTGCGTCCTTGCCGCCCACATCGCGCCAGTTGGTGATCTTGCCCAGGTAGATGTCGTGCAGCTGCTTCACCGTCAGGTTCGGCACGCTGTTGGACGGATGCGTCACCATCACCAGCGCGTCGAACGCCACCGGGGTGAACAGCAGGTTGCTTTCGGCATCGTTGGAGCTGCTGCGCGCGCTGCCGGCGATGTCGGCCAGGCCATGCTCGACGGCGTCCAGGCCCGAGGCCGTGTTGAACGGCTGCATTTCGATGCGACCCTTGCCGCTCTTCTCGTAAGCCGCAGCCACGGCCTCGACCACGCCGCGCGCCGTGGCGTAGTCACCACGCCACACCAGCGCCGGCGGCGGCGGGGTAGCAGGCTTCTTGGTGGACTTGGTGGTCTTGCCGGTGGCGGCGAATGCGCCAGTGGCTGCGCCTGCGGTAAGCAGCGCAACGATGAGCAAGCGGGAAAGTCGTGATGACATGGCGGTTGGGAACCCCGAATGATGATGATGGGTCGCGAGCCGCCTTAACCGGGCGCGCGTGCAGTGTGTAACCCGGCTATTTCATCCAGCTACCGGCCAAACCGCAAGCGCGTTGGCTCGCTTGCATCGAGGAAAAACGCGACTTCGGCCACGCATTGCCGGCGGCGTTCATGCGCGGTTAGCGCATTTCACGAGGATGTGGATTGTCGCAGGTGGAATGCGACGGATTTGGTCTTTCAGTGATTTCCGAATGCAAAGTCACTGGATGACCGGCCCTTCGGCCGTTGATGAAGCACCTCCGGCCTGCGCCGGGATGACGGTGAGGGTGATGGGATGTGGATGGGAAGTCGGAACGTTCAGAAGATCGAGGCGCACATTCCCCTCACCGTCATCCCGGCGCAGGCCGGGGTCCAGTGACTTTCGCTCCAAAAAATCACACGCATCAGCGGACATCCACGTACCGCACCCCATCATCCCCCGACACCACCAGCACCAGCTGCCGCGGATTCACGCCCGCCAGTTGCTGCAGCGTGCGCAGGTCAGGCACGCGCAGGTTGCCAATGCCGATCACCACATCGTTCGCCTGCAACCCTGCCTGCGCCGCGCGGCTGCCGTTGCGCACCGCACCCACGCCCACGCCACGGATGCCCTGGCCGCGCTGATTCTGCGAGAGCTCGCTGAAGGTCACACCGGCCAGGCGCGCGTCCAGCTTGGCGCCGTCCACCGTGGCGAGTTTCTCCGGCACCAGCTTGGCGCTCACGTCGCGCGTGGCGCCGTTGCGCTGCACCGTCAGCTTCACCGTGCTGCCCAGCGGCATCAGGCCCTCGGCGTTGCGCAGGTCTTGCGCGTTGCGCAGCGGCTTGCCGTCGATGGCGGTGATCACATCACCCACCTGGATATCCGCACTGTCCGCCGCCGAACCCGTGGTCACTCGCGTCACCACGGCGCCGTTGTTGTCCTTCAACCCCAGCACCTTGGCAATGCGCGGGGTGATGTCCTGCGTCTCGATGCCGAGATTGCCGCGGTTGACCTTGCCGTTGGCGATCAGCTGCTGCATCACGTCGCGGCTCAGGTTGGTGGGAATGGCAAAGCCGATGCCCACGTTGCCGCCCGACGGCGAGAGGATCATGGTGTTGATGCCCACCAGCTCGCCGCGCAGGTTCACCAGCGCGCCGCCGGAGTTGCCGGGGTTGATCGAGGCATCGGTCTGGATGAAGTTCTGGTAGCCGGTTCCGCCCAGGCCGGAGCGGCTCAACGCCGACACGATGCCCGAGGTCACGGTCTGGCCCAGGCCGAACGGATCGCCCACGGCCACCACGAAATCACCCACGCGCAGCTTGGACGAATCGGCCATCGGCAGCGCCTGCAGGGTGTTGCTTTCAATCTGCACCACGGCCAGGTCGGTGTCCGGGTCTGTTCCTACCAGCTTGCCCTTGAAGTCGCGACCGTCCTGCAGCGTCACCGTGATGTCGTCCGCGCCGCCCACCACGTGATTGTTGGTGCGCACATAACCCTTCGCCGCATCCACGATCACGCCCGACACCAGGCTCTGCTCCACGCGCGAACGCGCGCCTTGCGAACCCTGCAGGCCGAAGAACTGACGGAATACCGGATCGTCGAAGAACGGATCGCGCACCTGCACGCGCGTCTTGGTGGAAATGTTCACCACGGCCGGCGTCACTTTCTCCAGCATCGGCGCAAGCGACGGCAGCCGCTGGCCGTCCACGGTAGGCGGCTGGGCCGCGCGACGGGCGAGGGGCGTGGCGGCGGCCAGAACGAAGGCGGCGGCAGCCAGTCGGCGGATGAAACGGGCAGGCATGGAAGCTCCTTTTTCACGAGAAGAATCGACCGTGCTTCGACTCGACGCGGCGGCGACGGTTCCATCCGACACGCACTGACGAAATCACTTTACATCGCAAAGGGGCGGGGGTAACGTTCGAACTTGTTCGCGACCACAACATCTTGTGTGACAAGGCCGGGGTCTCACCCAAGAGCTGGTGTCACGGAACATCCTCGGGGGGAGGGTGGCCCAAAAGGTCGGGCAGGGAACGCAAGGGTCGAGCAGTACGCACGGGCTTGGGGTTTTCGATACGGCCTGATGCGGACGGCTTAGCCAAACAGAACAAAAACCAACACGGGGCCGAGAGGCCATACCGAGAGGTCAGGAAGCCGATGAGCACCGCGCGTGCACCAGCCGTAAACCGCGATTCCACCGCCATCCCGCTGCAGCCGGCGTCCTTCGATATCTGGGACAAGAAATATCGCCTCAAGGCGAAGTCCGGTACGCCGGTCGATGACAGCGTCGACGGCACCTACCAACGCGTGGCGCGTGCCTTGTCCGACGTGGAAGCCACGCCGGAACTTCGCGAGCACTGGTTCGAGCGTTTCCTGTGGGCGCTGCGCCGCGGTGCCATTCCCGCGGGCCGCATCACTTCCAACGCTGGCGCGCTGGAACACAAGCCCGCCACGTCCACCATCAACTGCACCGTGTCCGGCACCATCCGCGATTCCATGGATGACATCCTGGAGAAGGTGCACGAGGCAGGCCTGACGCTGAAGGCCGGTTGCGGCATCGGCTACGAGTTCTCCACGCTGCGTCCGCGCGGCGCGTACGTGTCGGGCGCCGGCGCCTACACCAGCGGCCCGCTGTCCTTCATGGATATCTACGACAAGATGTGCTTCACCGTCTCCTCCGCCGGCGGTCGCCGCGGTGCGCAGATGGGCACGTTCGACGTCAGCCATCCGGACGTGAAGGAATTCATCCGCGCCAAGCGCGAAGACGGTCGCCTGCGCCAGTTCAACCTGTCCCTGCTCGTCACCGACGGCTTCATGCAGGCGGTGGAGCACGACCAGGACTGGCCGCTGGTGTTCCCCGTGCACGTGAAGGAAAAGGACGAGGTGGACCTCACCGACGCGTCCACCATCGTGTGGCGCGAGTGGGCCACCCACGAGAACTACATCGAGCGCGACGACGGCCTGGTGGCCTGCAAGGTGTACGGCCACATCCGTGCGCGACACCTGTGGGACATGATCATGGTGTCCACGTATGACTTTGCCGAGCCGGGTTTCATCCTGATCGACAAGGTCAACGAGATGAACAACAACTGGTGGTGCGAGCACATCCGCGCCACCAACCCCTGCGGCGAGCAGCCGCTGCCGCCCTACGGCTCGTGCCTGCTGGGCTCGGTGAACCTGACCACCTTCGTGCGCGACCCGTTCGGCCCCAAGGCCCGTTTCGACTGGGACGAATACCGCGACGTGGTCAAGGTGTTCACCCGCATGCTCGACAACGTGGTGGAGATCAACGGCCTGCCGCTGGAACAGCAGCGCAACGAGATCATTTCCAAGCGCCGTCACGGCATGGGCTTCCTGGGTCTGGGCAGCACGCTCACCATGCTCAAGATGCGCTACGGCAGCGGCGAAGCGGTCTCCTTCACCGAAGACGTCTCCCGCGAAATGGCCGTCGCCGGCTGGGAAGTGGCGCTGGACCTGGCCAAGGAAAAGGGCGTGGCGCCCGTGCTCGCCAAGGACTACACCGTCACCGGCGACATGCTGCGCAAGCGCCCGGAAATGGTCGCCGACGGCTACAAGGTGGGTGATGCCATCCCCGGTCGCGTGCTGCACGCCAAGTACAGCCGCTACATGCAGCGCGTGGCCAGCGTGGCGCCCAACCTGGTGGCCGAGCTGGCCGAAACCGGCGCGCGCTTCACGCATCACAGCTCCATCGCGCCCACCGGCACCATCTCCCTGTCGCTGGCCAACAACGCCAGCAACGGCATCGAACCCAGCTTTGCGCACCATTACTCGCGCAACGTGATTCGCGAAGGCCGCAAGACCAAGGAAAAGGTGGAGGTCTACAGCTACGAGCTGCTGGCCTATCGCGCGCTTATCAACGCCGACGCGCTGCCCTTCACGGACGCCCCCAAGTCCAAGCTGCCCGAGTACTTCGTGGCCGCCGACGACATCTCGCCCAAGGAGCACGTGGACATCCAGGCTGCCGCGCAGCTGTGGGTGGACTCGTCCATCTCCAAGACGGCGAACGTCCCCACCGACTACCCGTACGAAGACTTCAAGGACATCTATTTCTACGCGTACAAGCAGGGTTTGAAGGGGTGCACCACCTTCCGTTTTAACCCCGCAGCATTCCAGGGCGTGCTCGTCAAAGAAGCCGACCTTGAGAGCACCCTCTACCGCTTCGAATTGGAAGACGGTAGCGTGGTGGAACTGAAAGGCAACGAAGAAGTGGAATACGACGGCGAAATGCACACCGCCGCCAATTTGTTCGATGCCTTGAAGGAAGGGTATTACGGAAAGTTCTAAACTATGTCCCGATGCCCCGTAACACGCATCGCCCACTGCCAAGAACGACACCGAAATATCCGGTGGCAAGGCTCAACAAACAATCCACGTCGGAGGGGATAACACGCATGTCCATCGATACCGAGTTTGATGTGAAAGAAGAAACCGTAACGGTCGTTGACGCGCCGGTCGAAGTTCCCGTGGTCGAAGTGACCGCGGCAGCCAAGCCCAAGAAGGCTCGTGCCAAGAAGTCCAGCGCAGCCAAGAAGGCAGCTCCGGCCAAGAAGGCAGCCGCTGCCAAGAAGACCGCCAAGAAGGCCGTGAAGAAGGCTGGCGCCAAGAAGACCGCCAAGAAGGCGGTGAAGAAGGCCGCTGCCAAGAAGACCGTCAAGAAGGCTGTGAAGAAGGCAGCCATCAAGAAGACCGCCAAGAAGGCTGTGAAGAAAGCAGCTGCCAAGAAGGTCGCCAAGAAGGCCGTGAAGAAGGCAGCCGCCAAGAAGGTTGCCAAGAAGGCCGTGAAGAAGGCCGCCAAGAAGGCAGTGCGCAAGACCGCTGCCAAGAAGGCCGTCCGCAAGGTCATCAAAAAGACGGCCAAGAAGGCCGCCGTGAAGAAGGCGGTCCGCAAGGTCGCCGGCAAGAAGGCCGCCAAGGCGGTCAAGAGGTCCACTGCCAGCAAGAAGGCGAGCGCGAAGAAGGTCGTCCGCAAGGTCGCCAAGAAAGCCGCACGCCGCAAGTAAGTCGTAACCCGAACCGGCCCGGCGCAACAACGCCGGGCCGGTTTGTTTCCGCGACGCGAGCCGCCCGCAACACCCGAACCTCAAACTCTTCGAACCGTCATTCCCGCGCAGGCGGGAATCCAGTGCCTTCCCGGCCAGCAAGGCGAAAGACACGAAAACGACGGAACGTCGCGTGAGGTTCCCCAAAGAGAACCACACACATGGCGATCAAGATCGAAAAGAAGATCAAGGGCTACAACGTCGTCAAGCCCGAGGACAAGGCCGCGTCCCCCGCAGCACCCGCCGCCCAGCCGGCCGCTTCCAAGGAAGCGCCCAAGGCGGAAATCATCCAGATGCACGAGAGCCTGGAGCGTCCCGAAACGCTCGTCGGCTCCACCTACAAGATCAAATCGCCGCTGTTCGAACACGCGTTGTACGTCACCGTCAACGACATCGTGCTCAACGTCGGCACCGCCTACGAACAGCGCCGCCCCTTCGAGATCTTCATCAACTCGAAGAACATGGACCACTTCCAGTGGATCGTGGCGCTCACCCGCATCATCTCCGCCGTGTTCCGCAAAGGCGGCGACGTCACCTTCCTCGTCGAAGAAATGAAGGCCGTGTTCGACCCGCGCGGCGGCTACTTCAAAGCCGGCGGCATCTACATGCCCAGCATCGTCGCCGAGATCGGCGCGGTCATCGAACAACACATGAAGTCCATCGGCCTCATCCACGACCCGGAGATGGACGAGTCGACCCGCAAGCTGATTGCCGAGAAGCGCGCCGCCTACGAGGCCGCTGCGAACGGCAAGAGCGCTGCACCTGTCTCCACCGAATCCAAGACCGAATCCGCCACGGGCTTCCCGCCGGGCGCCACGCTGTGCGCCAAGTGCAACACGCAGGCGCTGGTGCTGATGGATGGGTGCCAGACTTGTTTGAATTGCGGTTACAGCAAATGCGGCTAAAGCATGTGACTGAGATTTTCGATAATACAAAGGGCGGCAGTAATGCCGCCCTTTCTTTTGTTTAAATCACCTGGGGCAACAGGGCATGGGCCGTCCTGGCTTTAGATGTGCTCGAGCAAATAGGGGCGAGGCATGCGGATTATATGCGCCCTCGTGCCGGCGAAGTTTGGTCTTTTCTATAAGGAGCGAGGTCCTAGTTGCAAATGAATCCCTGCCTAAGTGGTTGGGAACAAGGATTAGAGTGTGCGTTTATAAAGAGTCCGTAATACGCGATATCGTGTACAGGCTCACTTCTCGCCTGTACGGAAATGAATCTGCCCCTTTAATGACCCTGTTGGTTAGTTCGACTCCGTTTGTTAGTCCGGTTTGTTAGTTTGTTGATCACGAAAAATCTTTGGAGTTGGGATGCTAAATATTCAGCCACAATACCTTGCGCTTAATAAACTCCTGCTCGGGCGATTGTTTAAAATTCCGGAGTACCAGCGCGCTTATAGTTGGACTAAGCATCAGCGCGATGATCTTTTTAGCGACCTGCTGAAAACTCACGCGGCCGGAAAGGACGAGGTCCATTTCATGGCCGCCATGGTATGTCTTCGGCGAGACAAGCAGGAGCTGGGCACTGATGAATATCAAGTGCTCGAGGTTGTGGATGGGCAGCAGCGCTTAACTACCTTAATTATTTTGCTAAAAGCGATTTGTATTGCGCTTGATCGATCCGTGAAGGATGAAGAGAAGCTCTATCTTGAGCTGTCTGACCTTCTGGTGAAACCCGAGGGCGGGGAGCTTCTTCTTCTTCAGACAAACCACGATAGCAGTCATTATTTTGCGAACTACCTTCGTCATGGTGCGAGGGTCGCGTCAAAGATCGCGGCGACTATAGCTGACCGGGAGATTCTAGAAGCGATAGAGAGTTGCCATGGTTTCGTTGAGTCTTGGAGTACTGGCGACCGCACCCTGCTGAGTCTCGCGTCGCTTCTCAAAAACAAGCTTTACTTTCTTCTGCATGAGATCGATCAAGAGAGAACTGTATATACAGTCTTTGAAGTGCTCAATAGTCGCGGTCTGACTGTGTCTTGGCTTGATCGTTTGAAGAGTATTTTGATGGGAATGGCCTTTGATATGCCAAAAGCCAACGCGCCAGGGGTTATTAGGGAGCTTCATTCCATCTGGCGTGATATTTATTCATCGATAGGGCTTCGCCAAGGTCTTAGCACGGAAGCACTAAGATTTGCTGCAACCTTGCAGTCAAAGTCCGCTCCGAGTCGCCCCTTGAGTGAGGAGGACGCAGTGGAGGCTCTCCGGGCCACTGGTGCTGTGAGCGCGGCCGCTCTGCGTCAAGTGGCAGCGTGGTTGCTGGATTGCACGAATGCGTGTGACTCTGTTTTAGCTAACACACGGCTTAATGCGGTTACGAGAATTTCGCAGGCACGACTTTTGGCAGTGGCTATTGCACTGAGAACAGACTTTACAGAGAGCGAACGTGACGGGTTACTTAAGCGTTGGGAGCGAGTGACTTTTCGAATCTACGGCATGTTGGGTAACGACGCGCGTACCCGCGTAGGCGATTATGTTCGTCTTGCTTGGCGAGTTATTAATGAACAGCCGAAATTCAAAGAGATCGATCAAGCGATCTGCGATATAGGAAGCGAGTTTCCGATCGATGAGGCGATTAAAGCTTTAAGGGGCGCCGACTGCTACGATGGGTGGGAGCGCGAACTTCGGTACATGATGTTTCGGTATGAAGAGTATTTGGCAAAATTAAAAGGAATGCGGTTTAAGAATGAACAATGGGCCAAGATCTGGTTGGCTAGTCCGTCGGATTCAATTGAGCATATTTTTCCTAAAAGTCGAGGGCCTGTGAAGGCCAAAAATCGACTTGGTAACTTAGTCTTGCTCCCTCCAAATTTGAATTCCCAGCTTCAGGATAAAATGCCAAAGGATAAGGCCGATGCTTACAGAGATACTGGGCTTCTAATTGCGGTTGATGTGGCCAAGGCAATTGAACGGGAAGGTTGGCTCGCAAAGAGCATTGTAGAGCGGGAAGACTCGATTCTTGAGTGGGCCAAGACCGAATGGGGTGATTGATCGTCCATGCTTCAAAAAAAGGGAGGGATGTTTTTCCGAGAGGAAGACACTCTGACTTTTTTCGAATATCTAAGTACTACAGCAGAAATTCATTAGGCAATTTATTTTGAAGCAGAGAAAGTTACCAACTGTAGGCCATGCACTTCTCACCACGGGCCTGACAATGCTTGCTGTGGTCGCCTTTGTTTGGTTGGCAGATATTGATTTTCCCAGACTTAGCTCGGATATAAAAAAGCGTCTCGCGCAGTCGGGGATTTTGCTTGCTTACGGTGGCGCTATGATTGGCATGAGCGGCCTCTTTTGGGACGGCGCGTTTGCAAACGCTAGAGCTTCTTCCCAAATACGGCTCGCATCCGCATTGAGCAGCGTGGAACAGTTTCAAAGGATAAAAGCAAGAGCACTCAATGCTAATTTAGATCGTATGGAGTCGGTTGTGCGGAGCCGCCGGGAACAAGCTGAACAAGACATCGAAGTCGCTCACTCCGAGTCAAAATTCAAACAGGTAGCTGGTTGGATTGGCCTTGCGTTGGTCGCTTGTGGGACCGTTTGTCAAATCGTTGGAGCAACCTGAATAAAACAAGGGTCAGGTCGCTTTTTGATAACCGATAACGGGGTTAGGTTCACTTCTCGCTAACGTTGAAGTTAACCTGACCCCGTTTGTTCCCGTTTGTTCCCGTTTGTTCCTAATCTTGATACACATGACCAGGCGAAATGCCTAGCCCTTTACACTGATCTAGCTATTCGCAGGAAAGCTCAATTCGATTGGCGTCCTTGTTGAATGTGATGCTACCGCAGTGACCCAGTGCGTCGCGCCCTAGCGTTAGGTAGTAGAGCGGTTTGACTTTGCTCTTGGTGTCCGCCGTCACCACCACTGCTGGCAACGTTGCTTCGCTTGGATCCAGTGCGCTCGCGGATGCACCACCTTCCTCGACTCCAGATACACGGGAGTAGTCGCGAACTAACATCGTTTGAATGCGAAGTGCTCCGATGTCTATCGGAGTCGCCAGGCTTAGTCCGCGCACTGGGCGGTCGATACCAAAGTCTGTGGCTTCAGTGTTGCTCGTCCCTGACCACCTCCCTCCATGAGCAGCTGAAATAACTTGTCCAGCTGCTGCAGACGCAATGGTGTGCTCGCGCAAGGGGTTAAACATCACAAATATGGGTGTTTGGTCCACTGTGATCTGTGTACCCACCTTGTTGTTGTTCACTTGAATGGGGAGACTGAATACCGTCGGGTGCTCAACAGCAACGCCAGTGTTCAAACGAATCACCGATTGCGCCAACGCATTGGGGCCAGCCAGCCCTTCCAGTTGCGACGCCGCGGGTTTGTCGAACCAAAGGGCTCGTAGGTTGCTTTCCCGGCCATCGATCAAGAACTTTGCCTTGCCCGTGTGACCAGGAATGATCGTTGTTCCAACGATAGCCTGGATACCTATCATGCTGGCGAAGACATTGCTTCGAATGCCAAGCTGCACAGCAGCATCGGGGTTCAACGTGGGTACGAAATCCAGTCACCACGAACCAATAGTTTTGCTGGGTGCCCATTCACCGTTGCATGGATGATCCCGTCTTGGCCAACGTCAAGCGTGTCCGCAGAGGCTCGTATAACGTAAGTGGTCGAGAGCAGTGCAATGAAGATCTTCGTGGTGATGGCGAGAGGATTCGATCGATCTTTCATTTTTACACCTCAAAACAGATCTTCTGCTGGGATGTTTGGATGCGCCACGCTTACTCCTTGCAGGCGGCAATGCGCACAAGTTGGCCGTCGTCCCAAAGCAACTTGGCATCGTCGGGCAAAGCCTGAGAAGAAAGGGGCACTTTTACGTCCGTTCCACTCGCTGACCATACGACCGAGTGGTTTTCGTCTTCGATGTTTACCGGTTGAATGGACGAGAACTGGAAGCTCGCACAATTGAATCGGGGAACCAGCAGGCTGCCTGCTCCGTATTCCTTCTTCCAGGCGCTCCGCGCCTGGGTGATGGCGGATCGAAGGTAGGAGACCTTCATCAAACCGGGAGACTCGGGGACGACATCGATCTTGTAGATGATGTTGAACGGCGCGCCCGCGGTGTTGGATTGCAAGACGGCATCGCCTTTCATGTCCATGACGGCTTGGGGGATATCGACACGACCGTGCGCCGTCACGGAAACGGGAAGGGTTTCAAGGTCGCTGACAATGGCCAGCTCAAGTGCCGAGGTATCCGGAACTTGCTTTCCGGCCAGATAAAAGGAAAGGCGAACCTTGTCGCGCTCACTCTCGGGTAGATCGTTGAATCGAGCGAAGTCTCTACGTATGCGATCGAGCTTAAAAGCCAGCGCTTTATGTGAGCCGGTAACTGAGATGGTCTCTAGTTTTTCCTGCGCTGCGAGTGGGCCTGCGCCGGCTAACATGATGCCTAGTACGGCCACAGTGGCCATGGCTTTGTCTCGTCGGTGCATCGGTATTCCCCTTAAAAAGAAGCGGTGCTGAAGCAACGCCGCTTCCGCCTAACTTCGAAGACTTACCAGGCCAAGCATGCGCAACCGCCGCTCATGGCACTCTCCCGTTGCAAGGCTGATATGAATGGAGCCCGCGTCTGATACACGGCCATGTCATTTGGCAACCAAAGAACGAGACGCGAGAAAAGCATCCCGTTCAACTTGACGCTGAGGTGATTCCACGGTGGCGGCACTCCGTGCGCTGGAAGACCGCGAATAATCAATGAGTTATTTGAATTTCGCGCTCAATGATTTCTCGAGAAAGAGACCTGTGCGCACAGTCCAACGGGAAGCAATGGGTGGCTTCCATAGATATTTTCTGACAGCTCATTGAGTAAATGACTGCATTTGGGCTCCGATGAACACGGCAATTCTTGTGCTCGCAACGGTTGTTTCGCAGGCGCCCAGGACATGAGGCCAGAGCGGAGCTTGGCGCCCTGGCGGCGAACACGCAGACCAGCGATAGCGGGGTCGGGCTCCCTTCTCGGGTTCACTTTTTTCCTAACGCGGAAGTGAACCTGACCCCGTTTGTCGGTCGGAGGTTGCGCTCAGTCGCGTCGTTTGTATGAGGCGATAGACCGAGAAGGGCAGTGGCAGAACAGGCAGCCAGGTTCGAGTGCACCTCTGAGGCAGATTTTTCAGCTATTCCCCAGGCATCCCCTCAAGTTCTCCTCGATGCTGCAGATACAGAGGTTTTGCGGGAAGCGGTAGTTCATGAGCCAAAAGACATTTTTGTTGGGCGTGTTTTTTTCAATTTGTGGCGTGGTTTGGATGGTGGCGGAGTTTTTGTCCGGTTTGTACTGGCAAGGTATTGCCACAGTCATCGCCGGGTTCGCCGTCGGCCTTGCCGTTGCCGGGTTCGTTAAGTGGACCGGTGCCCTTTTCGGAGGCGCAGCCTCTGCCGTGGTGCTATGTGGAATTATGCACATGCTCTTTGAAACAGACGGCATGGACCTTCACCGGCAGATGCGTGAAAACGACATCGCACAAGTTTTCCTGAAACTCTACTCGTCGCCAAACGATTACGGTTTGACGCAAAGTGAGCGTCTGATCGTTGAGCAGGGCTGGAAAGTCTGCGTGATGCAGCCCAACAGTGAGCAGATGCAATCGATTCAAGCGGGTGTAGAGGCTATCCACGAGCCGATGGAAGTAGGGTTCTTTGCCCGACTCTGGCAGAGCGCAACGCACATCTTCTCCACATCATCTGCCGAGAAGATGGGTACGGGGTGCTTTGACTTGTTCGATCAACTTCACGCTACCAAGCCGGTGCTGTTGGACACCATGGAGAAGCTGGAGCGGTCGACACGTACTCCCTTGGAAGGTCGGCATCCGTAGCCACGAGTAGAGCGGCGTGCTGCCCCTGAGTAGCGGGTACAGCACTCGCTTTTTGTCGATCCGGCAGTGGAAGTCAACGAGTTGGCAACGACTCCACTTCCGGAGTGGTCTTCTCAAGAATCTTCATGGCCTCACGATTTCGCTTCTCCCAATCCTTAAGTTCTTCATCAGACATGGGCGCGTCAGCCCTGTAAATCTTGTGGGTTGGCTGCGCGGTAGCCTTCATTGCAATGGTGGGCGTTGAAGATGGTTTTGCTGTCGGCGCTGCGGGCGCGGCGACTACAGGTGGCTGTGAGACGGGAGGTGTTGGTGAACGTGTCACGAGGAGCGGCTGTGGTTGCTGCGTTGGAAGTGCCAGCGCAACCAATATGCAAACCGCAGCGCTGCCAGCAAAAAGCAGTGGATTGTCCAAGGTGCCCTCGGGCTCCTTTCTCATCTGAATGCTTTTGACTGTAGAGAGCAGTGTGGCGCCGTCGATCAGCTCAATCGGCTTGCCATAGGCGAACGCGCCGGCGTCGGGCGTGTAGCCGCAAAGCGTGACGATCTTTACGGCGCTGGCGCCCTCATGCACCAGTACGCCAAACATCTCTCGCACAACGTGCACGGGCACTCTCTGCGAGCGCCACTGTTTGCACTGCACGATGATCTTCAGCCCGTCCTTGCGCAGCACGAGGTCTTTGCCGCCATCAGCGCCGCCCTGGCCGGTTTCTTCCACGCTGTAGCCCTGGTGCCGAAAGGCTTCTCCCACTAGCGATTCGAAACTTCGCCAATCCATGTTGCGCAGACTCTCGATACCCGTCTGAGATTCCAGCAACTGTCGCCGACTACCGCGTTTTAGGAACGAGAGCGAAGCGGCCATGCAGCAAGCGATCAGCATGAACCACGCTATGAAGGTGTACATGCCGGCCTTTGCGGCTTTCGCGATTCCCAAGAGGAACAGGTCGTCGCTGGAACCCCATAGCCAGCCAATCCCGTATTGAACCCCTACGAAGGCGATAACCCCCAGCACGATGCCAATTGGCCAAGGCATCGATGCCAAGACATCAAAATTGCTTCCCCTGCGCTTTGCCATAACCCCTCCCTGAGTTCACGCATGCCTAACCATACAGTCAGTTGAACTGATCTTCTTAGTGATCTTTAGTACCCCCACCTTTCGGCATAGGTTGCCCTTGGGCGTGGTCAACCCATGTGATGGACGATATTGGAGCAACGAAACCCTTTGATGTTTGCGAATACAGGGCGCAGAACTGCTGTCCGCAAACTAGGACGCTGAAAGCCTCCTCCTGGATGCTATTGCTTCGTCTGACGTACGCAGTAGCGGCCCCTTCAAAGTCGTTCCCTTGATCTCGCGCGGCAGCTACGTCACCGACATGGAGGAAGGTTCTGATGATGATCACTGACACCAGAAGGAAGAAAATCAATCCAACAAACATGAAATATGTCAAAGTTAAAACTACGAACACGGTTCGACCAAAGTCCTTGATAACTTCTGGCGCGCTGGGGAGTCGGGTCGTCAACAAGGCAAGATTTCGCCTGAATTTTGATTCCGGTTTCGGGTGTGGCTCAGGCTTGGGACGGGAGGCGTCGACCGGCCTTCGCTGGTGAAAAAACGCTGCGACGAAAATCATCGTCAGTACAAATAGGAAAATTGACCATAAAGGGTGATTTTCAAAACTCTTGTTTAGGAATTCCATTACCTGGGTGAAGAGAGCAATGAACCCTATAAACGCTTGCCTGTATGTTTCCGTGACATCGATGGGGAACAACCCCTCGGCGATTCCGAAGTGCTTCAAGTACCCTTCGTGATAAGCCTGACCTGCGAGGTATGCGGCGGGCAGAGCGAGAAAGTAAGCTGGTTTCTTTGCCCTCCTTAGAAGGCTGAGAATGCTTCCAAATGTTGCCGCCATGGCGAGATCGTTGATCCGTCAAAAATCAAGTTATCGGCACAAACCGCTGCTGCTTAAATAGGAGGCGTTGCCGGTAGAGGCATTGAATGCAGCCAGTATCACCCCGCCAGTTGGTGTTGTTTGCTGACGATCACCCTGGCGCTGAGCCTCTATCACTTCAATGATAGGTAACCGACATGGTTATCTCGGTCGTCACGGCATCGAAGAGTGGGCTGACGTCGATGGACATGTCGACATTTTCGCTAGTGCTCGCGCTGAGCAGTGAACCGTTAGTGCTTGTGAAGCTCGCGCTTGGAATCCAGGCGGAAAAGCTCTTCGCATCGGCGGGATCAAACGCAGCAGAAGCAATCTTGATAAAGAGTTTATTCCATGCCGCTTTGTCCTCAGGAGGAGGCGGGTTGTTGATCCACGCGTGGGCGATGCTGCCTGAGTCGACACACCCCATGCTAACCACGCGTATGAGCGTGCCGTCTTTGAGCAAGATGCTCATCGCTTTGGGGTTCATCACGACATAACTTTTGACATCCTTAGAAGAACGGACGACTTCCACGGCTAGAGGAAGAGGATTCAGGGTGCACTGGCTTGTATGGGCGCCAGCAAGCATGGATGTGATAACAAGACTTAGAGCGATCATAGGTCTTGAATCTCCAAGTGGTACCCAGCGTCATTGAGTGGTTTAAAGAACCTGATCACTCGGGTATTGACCTGTGCTTCTTCGACAAGTTGCCTGCTTCCACGTCTCCCACAGATTTTGGACTTACGTCAAAGACGTTGAGGTCAGTTGCACGTGCGACACGGTGAATTGAATCAGCATATTCTCTGATCGTTTGCGCCATATCGCCCTAAATGGTTTCGGCGTCGCGGCCTTGCGCCACCACCGGTCGTATTGGTGGAGTATCTGCTTGCCATCTCGGCCATATAGTTCTCCGCGTATCGCTATGGCTCTAGGCGCTTGCCGAGCTCAGCATCAATTTCTTTTCCATGTTGATCGATGACTGAAAACTTGTCGTCATCACCGACGTAGATGGTCTGCCCAGCCTGCGGAAACTTGAAGCCAATATGCTGACAAGGCGTTTCGCTTCCCTGGCAAAGACGTACCCAGTCAGTACCTTCAAGGCTCCTTGTTTTGCCCGTGGTCTTCTCTACCTCAGTTAATTTGATGTCGTTGCAGTTCACGTCGCCCTCCTGACATTTGACGACCACGACAATCACACGTTTTGGCGTAGAAATGACAACGTCATACGAGGCCGACGCAGCGCCGCACCAGAAGGCTAAAACAAGAAGAAGTGCGTTCTTACCTATGCGCATAGATGTCACCATCCTGAGTAATTGCTGTTGTGGTAGATGTCGAGTTCCGCATTCCGTCGATTGTTTAAGCTGCGGTTCTCTCGGCCCTGCGATCTATTGAACGCGCGCCACGCCTCATCGACTGATCCATAGATTGTCGTTGCTTGCGGATCGTTGATGAGCCGAAGTGCCGACGAGCTGAGAAAGGCGCCTTGGCCCATGTTGAAGCAAAGCGCCACGAGTGCATCAAACTCATTCTGGGTCACGCCAACATTGAGGCCACGGTTGACCGTGCTAACGAATGGCTGCAATTCCGAGTTGAAGAGTGCATCTGCCTGCGACTCGGTGATCCCATTGGCGTAGGTTGTCCATTCACTCGCTTGGATAAGGTGCCCATAGCCTATGGTTGCGCCAGGTACGTAGTGGTTCACATCCTGCGATGTTTGGTCATCGTATGGCATCAAGCGGAGTGTCTCTACGCGTTTGAGCATGTCGATCCCTTGATCACTAAACGTCATGATAGTTTTTGGTAGTGAGCTGGTGTCTACCTGCGTTACTGAACCCGGCTGGGTATTTGTTGGTGCAGATCCGAGATGTGCTTCATTCGTGCCGAATGACCTTTCCGTCATGATTCGCGGACCAAGTAGATGTGAAGTAGCTCGGCCGCCGAAGTCGCAATGCGTTGTGTCATACCGCGCGAGTCGGTGACTCCCGTCATCTCCGATCCTGACGCTGTTGCTATGCGATACGTCGCGTTGACGAGCGGCTTGCCGTGTCGCGAGAGAATCTGGAATTGATGGTCGTTACGGTTTGGTTCTTCGGGGGAAATGGTGGTTGAAGCGCCCAGCCAAGTAATGTTGGTTAGTCCTCCACTACCGGAGGTTGTACTGACGGTGTCCTCGACCCAGAAGCTGCTCGCGCAAGAGCTAAAGGCAAAACATCCGCAACTTAGCTTGCAGCCTTCGATGATCCATCCCTTGCCGTCGCTGGAATTGCTCTGACAGCACTCGACAAATGTCTGTATGCCGCCGTGCTTGTTGCATGTGGCTTTGTCGCCAGCAAGTGCGAGGGGTAAATCGTCAATGATGAAAAGAGTTCCGCTTGCGGAAATGACTTGGCCGCCGCCCGATGTTCGGTCGCCTAACCGGATAGGGCCTCCTGCGAGAGACATAGTTACTCCTGGTGCTTTCTGCGTTCGGGTGTGCCGCGAAACGTCTGCCATAACGATGAGCAGTCGAAATCTCGGGCGAAGAGGAGGCGTGAGAGGCCGTGGTCTCAACAGGTGCGTCGGGTCCGAGATATAGCCTTGGACTGCCGGGCCTGACCATCAGCTAAAATCCCGTTACGCTAAGTCTTTACGCGACGGTTCTTGTAGGTGCGGCACCGTTCGGCGATCACCTGTGCACGGCCCGGGAGGCCGCAATCCCATGAGCTCCGACGACTCCTTCGACACCGAACACCAGTTCGACGATGACGACGATTCCCTCGACGCCTACGTCTGGCAGTTGTTCCTGATGATCAATCCGGGCGACGACGATTCGGCGTTCCAGCAGTTCGCGGCGTATCGCGAGGTGGTGGCGGATACGCCGGAGGACGACATCAATGTCGCCGAGGTGGTGGGGCAGGTGGCGGATTGGCGGGCGGCGTTTCGGGTGGAGGCGGGGGATACGCGGGCGCTGGTGCAGGCGATTGAAGAGCTTGCCTCGCGCTGGAATATCGACATCGATTGGGATGGCGACGTGGACGAGGACGACTTCCATGCGGATGTCGATACCTCCGACCTGCTGGGCGTGGCGTACGACAACCTGGCGCCGCATGGCTACACGCTGTGGGTGCTGGATACGGATGACGACAGCGTGGCGGGCTGGATCACGTTGTCGCGCAACGTGGAGCCGATGCGGGAGCTCGCCACGGAATTGGGCGTGCACCTTCACCGCGGCAACGAGACGGGCTGACCCCAGAAAAGGAAATGGGCGGCGCTCGCGCGTCCGCCCATCTGTTCCAGCCAGCTCCACACATCCGATGGGCTGTTGGTGCTCCGCCAGCAAGGCGGTCGCTACTCGCTGAGTCGTCCTGTCGGCTCGGGAGTGGGTCCAGATTAGGTGTCTGATCGTTGAAGCTTCATAAGGGCTTCCTTAGGAAGTCGTAAAAACTGACCGTCGGAAGCAAATTTTCGCGATGGCGCGTCGGAAAGATTCAGCAAACCGTGTTTTTACCGCTCGCCATACGGGCGCGTACCGGTCCATTGGCCATGTTTCGAGCGCTGGCCGACCATAGGTGGCGGCCTCCTTCCATCGTTCTTCCCAGGTTCTCATGATCAAGCCATTCCGCTACGCGGGCTTTCTGGATGTGCTGGAGCGTTCCGGCGACATCACGGCCGATACCCAAGCCGCCATGTCACCCGCGCTGGCAGGGCTGCTGGTGAGCGCCGCTGCCCCGGCGGCCTGGTCGCCCGCGGCCGCCTTGTTGATTCCCGTGCTGAAGGCGCGCCGGGCGACGTGGCAGGCAGCGGCTGATACCGAGCTGGCGGCGGATGAGCTGCGCAAATATCAGAAGTACGCGAAACCGGGCAGGCCGTCCCCGCACATCGTGCAGCTGCGGCAGAAGCAGGCGGCGGCGCGGCAGGCGACCAGCATTGCGCGGCAGGCGTTGATCAAGGCGGCGGCCGCCTTTGTGCGGGAGGCGGATATCGACGTGCCGGAGCGCATGCCGCTCGATACGTTCATCGTTGAGTGGATCGACACGCATGTGCCCAAGGATGCGGCGACGTCCGCCTGATGGATCAAGCTTCGCGCGCCTAGGTACGCGATGAGAGCCGTGAAAGGGTGAGAGCGTGCGCATCGCACGCATCGCACGCATCGCACGCATCGCACGCGGCGCACCCGGCGTCTGCGGCGCCTCTCCTGACCGTCATTCCCGCGAAGGCGGGAATCCAGTGACTTTCGCTCTTGTCAGTCAGGTCGCATGGCGAAAAAGGCACTGGATGACCGGACATCTATCCGTTGAAAAGCGCCTCCCGCCTTCGCGGGAATGACGGCAAATTTTTTATGCACAAGCGCGACCCGCAGCGTGCCAATTTTGCGTCAGGCACGATGGATCAACGGATAGGCACTGGCCGCCATCCGTGTAGGGGAAATCTGTGTGATGTCGAGGATCACCAAGGTGCGGTGCATCGCCAGACCGGCCGATGCACCGCGGGAACGATCATCGGTCGTGCTTACGCATTCATTGCCCGCTTGCCGTCGAGCTGGCGGGCGTGCTGCTCAAGGCACTGGATTGCCAAGGACACACCCTCCTTGAACAACGGAGGAAGTGGCCATGCCGGTGTTTCGGTGGCGATCTTTTTCGCAAGCGCCGTTCGGCACTTCTCGTCTTCTAGCCACAGCTGTGAGAGCGCGTAATGCGCCAGGGCTATGTCGTCGAGGGTGGAAAGGCGTAGCGAATAGGGCGATGGGCGGTGCGCCGTGGGATCGGCGTTGGGCGTGGCGTTGAGTGCGTCACCTGCTGGAAAGGACAGGCGTGCGCGTGCCGTATGATCGTGGACAGCCATGATCAACTCTCGTTCAGTTGGTGATGGTTAGCGGGTCGTGGGTGTTGTCGCACCTGCGGCCCGCGCCTCATGACGATGCGTTGTCATGGTCACTCGCGTTTCTCTGCAAAGAACGTGGCGAGTGACAAGTCGAAAGTAGCAAATGCAAGCCTTGGCGCCTGTCGGCGCAGGCCGATGAAACGTATCCGTGTGTATGCCGTCCTGGATGTCATCCAAGGCGGTCACAGCGTAGTCCGTCATCAATGATCGCGTGAAAGCAACGAGGCGATGGCTTGCTTGACCCGCATGCGGGTGGTGTATTCGCGGTAGAGATCACGGTGCATGATCACCAGGGCGTCGGTGGATGCCTGCAGCTTCGCGATGTCGCCAAATGCCGGCTTGTCTTCCCGGCTCTTGACGAGGGTGGCGGGGCTTTTGACAGCTTGCACCATGAACAGCATGAAGTCGGCTTGTTCTTCTGCCGTCGGCTTGCCGGTAAGAGGTGTCAGGAAGTCGCGTACACGACTTTGGATGGCCAGCAGGTCTTCCCCGTTCTTACGGGTTTCCGCTGCGGCATCCATGTTGTCTTTAATGGCGGCTTCGATGTTCTTGCACTGATGGTCCTGGCCGCAATCGCCAAGGTCTTCCATCATCTCAAGAATGTCCTTGATGAGATCGATGCGCGCGCCCTGGAGCTTGTTGGTCAGTACCTTCTCCCGGGCTGTTGCACCCATGTAAGAGATGCGCGCAAGCGACAGCACAAATTTGTCGTCAATGTTGCGCTGTCCAAAGTCGATGGTGACATCGGCGGCTTCCTGCGAGCTCTTGATGGCATCGACGTTGGCAAGGGTTTCCTTGTCCAGGCTGTCGAACATCTCCGTGGCGGCCTGGTCGCTTATGCGTGGGACGAACAGCGTGGCCTTCAGGTAGGTCGCGAAAAGCAGACCAACTCCCAGGAGGAGGGTGGAGAGCGTGAGCTTCTTCCATAGAGGCGTCTTGGCCGGACTTTGCTTGGCGGGTTGTCGCTTGGCTTTCGGTGGCATGGCGTTCCTTCATGACGATGGGCTGCTGTATTCGGGCCGTTGCCAGGTCGAAGGCGCCGCGGGCCTGGGGCGCGAGCCCCAGTACTTAACGGCGGAAGAAGCCATTTCCTGAGGCGATCGCATTCGCCTCGTCTTGAGCCAGAGCAGAATATGTTCCACAACATAATCTGCCGGTACGTATGCTTTGGTTGCGCCCCGCAGCCACACCGCCGTTGCGGCTTGCCTTGGGGTGATGTGTCCCTCTGACAACGAAGGAGCACGACATGAAACAGTTCATGGCGGTGTACGTCGCCAACGAAAATTCTCGCAAGGCATCGGGTTGGGATGCGCTGAGCGATGCGGAGCTTACGGAGCGTCGAACGAAGGGCGAGCAGGCGTGGGGCCAGTGGGTACATGAGCATCGCGATGCCATTGTGGATGTGGGCAAGCCGCTGGGGAAAACGTTGCGCGCATCGAAGAGTGGCGTGGAGCCGTTCCGCAATGCGCTCACGGCCTACACCATCGTGCAGGCGTCATCGCACGAAGCGGCAGTGAAAATGTTCGAGAAGCATCCGCACTTCATGATCTTTCCCGGTGATTCGGTGGAGGTCATGGAATGCCTGCCGTTGCCGGGGCAGTAAGGCTGCTTTGGAACGTCGCGGGTGAATAATCGGCGCCGAAAGCGCGTTGCGCATCGATGTTCCGCGTTGATCGAAAGGATTAAGTAGAAAGCTCGAACCGGTCGTGCAGCGTGTGTCTTTCGCGGGTGCGTTAGCGCTTATGCGCTATGGAGGCCATGCATTGCGCGGCGCTACGCTCCACGATGATTCGCACGCCTTGCCGGCTTCACGGGTGTTGTTTCCCTTGCGTGCGTGGCGCCAATGGAACACCAGCGCGTGAGGGGCGGCGCCTCTCATGGAGGCGGCCGTGTACGACTATTTCTTTGCGGGCAACCAATATATCCGCGTCACGCGCACCGACACCGGTCCGGGCGTGGTGGATGCGGGTTATCCGCGTGCCATCTCGCCCAACTGGGGTTGGGGTTCGTTCGGTGCCAACGGCATCGATGCGGCGCTGTATAGCGGATCGAAGTGCTATTTCTTCGCGGGCAAGGAATATATTCGCACCACGCGCGGCACGACCGGGCCGGGCACCATCGATCCGGGTTATCCCAAATCGATTGCGGCTAATTGGGGTTGGGGTTCGTTTGGCGCCAACGGCATCGACGCTGCGCTTTTCAGCAACTCCAAGTGCTATTTCTTTTCGGGGAAGGAATACATTCGCGTCACGCGCGGGGAAACAGGGCCGGGCACGGTGGATGCCGGTTACCCGCGACCCATTTCGGTGTGGGGTTGGGGTTCGTTTGGAGCGAACGGCATTGATGCAGCGCTTTATAGCGGTTCGCGCTGCTACTTCTTTTCAGGCGACCAATACATTCGCGTGACGCGCGCGGACGAGGGCGCGGGCACGGTGGATGCGGGTTATCCCAAGCCGATTTCGTCCAACTGGGGTTGGGGAAGTTTCGGCGGCAAAGGCATCAGCGCGGCCTTGAACAGCGCGGGACCCTATGCGCCCGTTCCCGCCAAGGGGTTGGGCAGCAACTCCAACTACTTTCTCTATAGTCCGGCCAAGCCGTTGGCGGAAGCGGCAGAGAAACAGCGCGTACGTGTCGGGCCTGGCGTGCCGATACTCACGTGGTGCAATCACCTGCGTGGTTTGCAGGTGCATATCATCGTGGATACGGATATCACCGGAACCAGCGGCTTCGGCTTCCAGATCAACGCGTATTCGGCGAGCCAGGCGTTCGACGGTGCGCAGCAATACGTGGTGTTGCTGATACCGGACGCCACATCGCACGTACTCGATTGCATGGTGGACAACTGGCATACCAAGCACGATCAGGTGGTCAACATCAGGGAGCCGCTGGCGACACTGCCGAGCAATACGCTGCCGGCGGGTTACCAGATCATCATCACGCTGTTGAACGATGAAGCCGACAACGTCATCGGTGCCAGCTATGTGTTGATCGATAATCACGGCAACACGGTGGGCAATCGCACCATTTCGCTGAGCAACCAGCCTGCGCAGAACCTGGCGCCCATCGTGGCGTTCCAACTCAACTTCGTCGGTGACATCAACGGCGCCACGACGACGCTTTCCTCGGGTGCGGGCACCATGACGTACACCGCATCCAACCTGATGTCCGTGCTCGACACCGAACCTCAGTGCGTGGATTGGACCTTTTCCACGGTGGAAGCCGCCAACAGCATGTACAGCCTGCTGCCCAGCGCGCCGAGCCAGACATTCACGCAGTCGTTCGGGTTGAGCGTGGGTGGCGTCGTCATCCACAGGAAGGCCGAGGTGGAGCACCGGTTGGTGTTGCGGCAGCCTTGAGGGTTTGGGGCTGTCGGCGCAAAGCTTGACCGTTTCCCCACGCGCCATGCACTGGCAGGCCCCATAATCCCGGGGAGCCAATCCTTGGGACGTGAAATGGACGAGCAGCGCAAGCCGTGCCCCGCCTGTGGCGAAATGATCATGGTCGCGGCGCACAAGTGCCGCTTCTGCGGAACGGATATCGACGCTTATGTCGCCGCGCGCGAAGCCACGGTGGAAAGGACACTGTTCGAAGGACATCCCGCGGTGGTGTATTCCGTCGGCCAATATGTGTTGATCGTCATCACGCTTGGCATTGCGCTGCTGGTTTACTGGATTCGCAGCCTCTCGACACGCTTCACCATCACCACGCAACGCGTGCGCATCGAGCGCGGCTTGTTCTCCAAGATGCAGGACAACCTGGAGTTGTTCCGTGTGGATCACATCGACCTGCACAAGCCGCTGGGCGAGCGCATGCTTGGGTATTGCACCGTGCACCTGCATTCGTCGGATGCCGGCATGACGTCGGTGTATCTGTATGGCATTCCGGACCTGGAAGCGATGGCGGATACGTTGCGTGATTGCTCGTTGCGCGAGCGGTCGCGTCGGCGGGTGTTGCCGGTGGAGCAGATGTAGTCGGGTCGTGGATAATGCGCGGCGCCTTTTCGGCATCACGAAAGGGCGCTATGACGTGTCATCCACAGGGAGGCTATATGACAGGTACCGTCGTCAAGATCAGCGCGTTCGGCACGCGTGGCCGCGCACTCGGCAAGCTCTTTATCGCCAAGCCGGATTCGTCAGGTCGCTATGTTCTCAACCGCAAGCAGCCGGCACATTCGGCCGATCCGACGAACAATGCAAAGAACAAGGTCTACGCGTTGTCGCTTACTGAAGCTGCGGCACTACTCGCTACGGATGAGTACCTGATCAACTTGGTGTGTCCGGCAGGCAGTCGCGCACTTCGTGAGTACCGCAAGGTAAACATCCAGACCCTGTGAGGTCTGCCCATATGCGTAACACCTAACGAAAATCAGCACTTGCGTGCGGCAACACGCGTGGCTACTCTGCGCATCCCGTCAACCCAGTCACAGGAGGAAATGACCATGATTGTTGTAGCAGCAGCCTCCGCCGGGTCGACGCGCTTCTGATTGTCCGGCCAGCTTTCCGCTGGCCCGCGCTTCACACTTTCGCTTCGCACCCCGGCGATTCGTTCGGCCCCGTTCGTGTGGCCGTCGTTCTTCTCGTTCGAAGGGTGTTTCCATGTCTTTTCAGGCGTTTTCGCTGCACCAGCTCGGCTGGCGGCCGGAGCTTGCTCACCATTTGACGCTGGCCGATTTCGAGGCGGCGTATCCCGCGCGCGTGATGGCCGTGCATCGTTCGGGGCTGGTCGTGATGTCCTCACGCGGTCAGGCATCGGTCGTGTTGCCGCACCATCTCGCCGATGCGGGCGTGGCGGTGGGCGACTGGGTGATGATCGAGGACGATGCCGATCGCGTGCGCGGCTTGCTCGATCGTCGGTCGGAAATCGTTCGCGTGGCAGCCGGCAGCGAGCATCGCCGCCAGTCCATCGCGGCGAATCTCGATGTGTTGTTCGTGGTGTCGTCGTGCAATGACGACTTCAATCCATCGCGCCTTGAGCGCTATCTGACGCTGGCGCTGGATGCCGGCGTGACGCCGGTGATCGTGCTTACCAAGGCGGATATCGGCGATGGCGTGGCCGGTTTTGTCGACGAGGCGGAACGGTTGATGCCCGGCGTGGCCGTGGTTGCGCTCAATGCGCAGGATGACGCGTCGGTGTCGCAGCTGTCACCGTGGTTGGCGCAGGGCACCACGGTGGCGTTCGTCGGATCGTCCGGTGTGGGCAAGTCTACGCTGACCAACCAGGTGGTGGGCGATGCGTGGCAGCGCACGTCCGGTATCCGCGAGGATGATGCACGTGGTCGTCACACCACCACGGCGCGCGAGATGTTCCCCACGTTGTCCGGTGCCTGGGTGATCGATACGCCCGGCATGCGCGAACTTCGCCTGGCGACGGCGGTACCGGAACTCGCGGCGGTGTTCGAGGATGTGGAGGCTTTTGCGCGGCAGTGTCGCTTCCGCGATTGCCATCACGAAGGCGATGCCGGTTGCGCGGTGGAAGCCGCCGTGAGTGACGGCGCGCTGGGTGCGCGGCGCCTGGCCAACTATCGCAAGCTGCAACGTGAAGCGATGCATGCGCAGCAGACGTTGCGTGAGCAGCGCGAGCAAAGCCGCCAGTTCGGTGCGATGGCGAAACAGATCATGCGTGCGAAGCGTGAGCGACTGGGGCGGTAGTGCGCCGCCCCGGCGCTTGTCGCGTTATTTCCAGCGCAGGTCCGTGACCACCGGGAAA
This sequence comes from Dyella sp. C11, assembly GCF_003121485.1. Taxonomy (GTDB): domain Bacteria; phylum Pseudomonadota; class Gammaproteobacteria; order Xanthomonadales; family Rhodanobacteraceae; genus Dyella. The sequence goes on from NZ_QAVX01000007.1 coordinate 48,343, forward strand.
TGGTCGGACGGGTAGCGGCCGTCCTGTTGCGTGGTGACGGTGGCGAAATAGGTCGGCGTGAAGCCGCGCTCAAGGATGAAGTCGATGTGCTCGGTGGGATTGCCGGTGAAGTTGTGGAAGGTTTTCTCCGGGCCTTCGACCTTCGGTGCCACCTTGCGCGTATCGACCAGCACCTTCGTCAGCTCCGCATAGGTGGGGCTGCTGGGGTCGGTGTTGAGGTCGCCGGTGAGGATGAAGGGCGCATTCGCCGGCAGTGCGGCAAGGCGGCTAACGATCTCCTTGGCGCCCTTGACGCGGGCCGGCTCGTCTTCTTCGCGATACGGCAGGTGGGTGTTGTAGTAGTAGAACGTGCGATGCGTGGCTTTGTCCTCGAACAATGCCCACGTCACCATGCGCGGCAGCGGGTGGCCCCAGGTGATGCTGCCCGGCACGTCGGGCGTGTCGGAGAGCCAGAAGTTGCCGGAGTCCTTCAGCGCCAGCTTGTCCTTGCGATAGAACACGCCCATGTGTTCGTCGCTGTGACCGCCGCGGCGGTCGATGCCGAACCAGGTGTATTCCGGCAGGTGCGCCACGATGTAGTCGCCCTGTTCCTGGTGGAGCTCCTGCGTGCCGAGCACATCGGGGTGTTGTTCGCGGATGGTGCGCACCATGATGTCGCGGCGTGCTTCCCAGCGATTGGGGCCGTCCGCTTCCACCGGCACGCGCACGTTGAAGCTCATGACGCGCAGGGTTTGCGCAGCCAGCGGCAGGCTGGCGGCGGCCAAGGCGATGGCAAGAACGGCATGCAGTGCTCGCGACAGGCGCATGGGTCAGCTCCGTGAAAGGGGAGGTTGGACCGTAACACGGGTGCCCACGTTCGCGAAGAATGCGGGAATCCGCCGGGACCACGTATAGTGCGCGCGTTTCCCGGCAAGACGAGTGCGCCTGCCGAAACCCGGTTTCGTCCTGGCGCGATGCAAAGCACAAGCGCTCCACTTCACCCTCGCGAGCATCGTCATGCCACAGCGCGTTGCTACCTGCAGTTGTCGCCAGCTCATGCTCCGCACCACGGAAGAACCGCTGCGCGTATCCATTTGCCATTGCAACGCATGCCAGCGCCGCACCGGCAGCGTGTTCGGGGTGCAGGCCAGGTTTCGCGAGGAGAGCGTGGTGATACGCGGCAACGCGACGATCTATGTGCGACCGGGCGATACGGGCGGCACGGGAAGCTTTTACTTCTGTCCGGTTTGCGGTTCCACCGTGTACTACCGGCTGGACTCGGTGGCCGGCGTTGTCGGCGTGCCGGTGGGTGCCTTCTCGAATGCGGATTTCCCTGCACCGACTGTGTCCGTGTTCGAAGAATGCATGCATCCGTGGGTGGCACTGCCCGAAGACATGGAACACATCGAGTGACAGCGCCGGACACGGCGACGCGGGGCTGACGCTGCGCGTGGCGCGCTGAAGGATTGCCAACCACGTCACGCGACGCAAGAAATTGCCTGTCAAGGACGCTTTTCCCATGCCGATACCCCACTCGGGGGGTGATCCGCCCTTCAGCAGGGGAAGTAGCAGCATGCGTCTTACTATTCGTTTGAGGATTATCGCGACCATGGGCCTGGCCCTGTTGGCCGCCGTGATTATCGGTTTGGTCGGCTTGTACGGCGTGCGCAGCACGTACGCGATGGTCGACGACATGTATCAAAACAACGTGCTTGCCATGACGGCGATCAGCGATGCTCGCGCCGCCATTGTGGAAGATCGCCTGGCGCTCAACCGCTCGATCATCGATTCCTCGCGCCACGACGCGGTGCAGCGAATCAATGCGGGACATGAGCGCCTGATGGCTGCATGGAAGCGTTACTACCCCGACATGGTGTCGGCCGACGACGAGCGCGCGGTCGCCAAGGAATTCGACGATCTGATCAAGGCCAGTGGCGCCGATGTCAGCCACGAGGCTGCGTTGCTCGACGCCGGCAAGACGGAAGAAGGCCGCCAGCTGCATACCGGCAAGGTGGCCGATGAGATGGGCAAGGCCACGGATGCCATCGACAAGCTGATCGTGATCAACGAAAAGCAGGCGGCGCAGTCCGCGCAGGATGCCGCAGCGAGTTTTCATCGCACATGGCAGATCTCCCTGGCCGTGCTGCTGTTGGCCATTGCGGCGCTGGTTGGCGTGGCCGTGGTGTTGATTCGCGCGGTGACGCGACCGCTCAATCAGGCGCGTGCACTGGCCAGCGCAATCCAGGAAGGCAAGCTCAACAATGCGACGGTGGTCAGCGGCAACGACGAATTCAGCGACACGCTGCGTTCGCTCGACGAAATGGACCGCCAGCTTGCCAGCATCGTGACGCAGGTGCGTGATGTGGCCGAGCAGGTGACCTCGGCCGCGCGTGATCTCTCGCAGGGCAACGACGATCTCTCCCAGCGCACGCAGGAACAGGCCAGTTCGCTCGAAGAAACTGCCGCGTCGATGGAAGAACTTTCCAGCACGGTGAAGCAGAACGCCGAGGGCGCCGTGCAGGCACGCGAGATGGCCATGCGCATGCGCAAGCGTGCCGAGGAGGGACGCGACATCGCAGGCTCCGCCGTGGGTGCCATGCAGGCCATTACGACGGCCAGCAAGGAAGTCGCCGAGATCGTGGTGCTGATCGACGAGATCGCCTTCCAGACCAACCTGCTGGCCTTGAACGCGGCCGTGGAAGCAGCGCGCGCAGGCGAGCAGGGTCGTGGCTTCGCGGTGGTGGCCACGGAAGTGCGCAACCTGGCGCAACGCAGCGGTGCGGCGGCGAAGAGCATCAAGGTGCTTATCCAGGACACCACCGACAAGGTGACCGAAGGTGCCGCGCTGGTACAGCGTACGGGTGGCGCGCTCAACGACATTGCCAGCGACGTTCGCGAGGTAAGCACGATCATCGAGGTCATCGCGGCGGCTTCCGAGGAGCAATCGGCGGGCATCGGCCAGGTGAACAACGCCGTGGTCACGCTGGACGAGGTGACGCAGCAGAATGCGGCCCTGGTGGAAGAGGCCAGTGCGGCCAGCCGCAACACGCTGGACCTGTCTCAGTCGCTGGTGAACCAGGTGGCTTATTTCACCCTGCAGGGCGAGGCACCCCGTGAGGCGGCTTCCCCGGCGGTTCGGCGGTCTACCGAGGCGTCGGTACCCAAGGCCGCCGCAGCGCCGTCCCAGGCCGCCTGGAGCAGCCCCAAGCCGGCCATGGCCAACGCCGACGAGTGGACCGAGTTCTAAGTTCTGAACAAATTCCACCGGCGGATTCAACGCATGGGGCGCTCGCGCGTTCCATGCTTGATTCCGTTTTCAGGACGCCATGTTTCGGGGCACGCATGCAGAGCAAGGAATTTGATCGTTGGGCCAAGGTCCGTGAGCAGGGCATGCTCCGGTACGTGCTGTTGCGCGGCATGCTCTGCTACGGCCTGCCGCTGTTTCTCATCATGACGTATGTGATTCCGCACCCGCGCCTTACCACGGCGCAGTCGGTGTTCCTCTGGTGGGCGTTGGCGGGTGCGGGTTATGGCATCGCCATGTGGAAGGTGCAGGAACGTCGTTTTCGCAAGGTCGCGGCCCGTTCCTGAGGTCGCGAGGTCGCCGTATTCATGCGGTGTTTTGGATTTTTGGCGCATGGTGCAATGGACTGCGGCCCGTGAAGAACCTGGCTGCGGTTTTTGTGTATCCGCTATTTGCAAATAGACGTCCAAACGGTAGCTTGAACGCATTGGCACCGGATTGACGCCTGCCGTGCATACTCCTCATGCGAACCGCCTGCCGATCCAGTGGCTGGCGTGCGCACCGCTAACGAGAGGAGACACCCCATGGCAATTACCCGCTCTCGCATCGGTCGAGGCGTTCTCGGTGTGATGATCGTCGCCCTGTGCGGCTGCACCGGTTACGTCAAGAAGAGCGATTTCGATGCCACCGTCGCAGAACTGCGCGCCAACGATCAGAAGCAGCAGCAAGAGATCGATGCGATAACGCAGGAGATGCATCAGAAGTTCGGGCAGTACGACACGCAGATCACGGCCATGGCAGGTCGCATCAACGTGGATACGATCGCCCACTTCGACACCAACCAGACTGCATTGCGCGACGAGGACAAGCATCGTCTGGATGACTTCGCCAAAGTGATGAAGGATCACCACGCCAACGCGGTGATTACCGCCGAGGGCTTTGCCGACCCGGCCGGTTCGGCCGCCTATAACCAGCACCTCGCACTCAAGCGTGCACAGGCCGTGCGTGACTACCTGGTGCAAAGCGGTGGTTTGAACGCTGATCAGGTGCGTGCCGTGGGTTACGGCAAGGTGAGCAACCGCCAGGTGGTGAAGGGCGCGACGGGCGAGCAGGGCATGCCCAACCGCCGTGTGTCGCTGGTGACGGATTTTGCCGGCAACAGCTGATTCAACAACAGCGCGAGGCATGACAAAGGCCGCCCCAGGGCGGCCTTTGTCTCAAAGCGTTACTTGCTCGCCGGACGGTAGGTGAGCTCATCGCTCACGCGTTCGATATGCACGGTTTCGTATTGCACGGCGTCGTTGAGTGACTTGCGCATGGCCAGTGCTTCGTCCTTGCCGTACACCTGCTCCACCATCTTCCACATCGGCACGTCGGGCATCTTGCCGACGTCGGCCCAGTGGTCATCCGCGACGACCATGATGAATTCCGGATCGGTGCCGCCCGTGTATGCCTGCGCGCTGATGGCGTAGTAGTAATTCCATTTCGTCTTGTCCGCCGCGGCGCTGATCTTGTGCATCACATCGGCGAACGTCTCCTGCGCTTCGTGCCCGTTCTTGAGCTTGTAGTAGTTCACTTCCGCGAAGGCGTGGTGGCTTGCGTTGTCCTTGGGCAGGTGGCTCAGCGCGGCAATCGGCTGGATGAAAGCGCTGGTCTCGCTCTTCAGGTGCGGGTTGATGGCCGTGCGCAAGGTGTCGTCGCAGGCCTTCGCCTGCTGCGATAGGGCGTCGAACGCTGCTGCCGGCAAGGGATCGGTGGTGTAGGTGTAGCTGTAGGTGTCGCCGGTTTCGTGCGTCCACGCCGTCCACGCGTACTTGAAGCCGTGCTGCGCCAGGCACTGGTTATACGACTTGATGCCGGCCTCGTAGGCGGCCTGTTCTGCTGGCGCAACGACATCGGTGTAGGTGCGGATGACGCCGGGTGCGTCATTGGCCGCGCGTGCATTCATGGTGATGGTGCTGGCGAGTGCAAAGGCGAGCAGTACAGGGACGGCTTTCATCGACATCTCCTTGGGCTACGGTCCTGCGTCGAGGGCGGTGGTTGGACTGCGCTGGTTCGTGGCTTCGCTCCGCGTGCCTGTTCGGGCCATCGCGGCACCGGTCTACGATACGGCTCCGCCGACGCAGACGGCCATAGGGGCGGGTGGTGGCTGTGATACAGCGCCGGAAACGACCGCAAGAAAAGGCCGCCTTGAGGGCGGCCTTTTCTTGGGTGAGGTTTCCAGCGGTCGTGCCGTTACTTGCCTGCGGCCTTGTAGGTCAGCTCGGCGCTCATGCTGTCCACATGGGAATTTTGTTCCACCACGGCATCGTTGAGCGATTTGCGCATGGCTTGTGCATCGCTCTTTCCGTAGACGTTCTCCACCATGGCCCACAGCGGCGTATCGGGGTCCTTGCCCAGTTCTTCCCAAGACTTGGCCGGCAGGATGACCTGGAAATCGGGTGCATCGTGACCGCCATCCTGGATCTCCGCGGTGGCGAAATGATTGGGCCATTTCGATTTGTCCGCGGCCGCGGCGATCTTTTTCACCACGTCGGTGAACGCCTCGCGTGCCTCATGTCCCGGCTTGAGCTTGAAGCTGATCACTTCGACATAGGGCGAGTTGATGGTCTGCCCGGGAGCCAGGTGGCTCATGTCGGGATGAACCTGCATGAAGGCGCTGTACTCGCTCTTCAGGTGCGGATTCACGGCGCTGCGAAGCGTGCCATCGCAGGCCTTGCCTGCCGCCTGCATGGCGTCGAACGCGGACCAGGGCAGTGGATCGGTGACGTAGGAATACGAATACGTGTCGCCGGTTTCATGCACCCAGGCAGTCCAGCTGTATTTGAAGCCGTGCTGGCTCAGGCATTGGTTGAAGGACTTGATGCCTGCTTCATAGGCTTCCTGGTCCGCCGGTGCGACCGAGTCGGTGTAGTCGCGAACCACCATGGTCTTTGCATTGTCGGCGGCCAGCGCGGCGGTGGTGCATGAAAACAGCAGCGTCAGTGCCAGCCCGAGCGTAGTGTGCTTCATCGCATGCTCCTCTGGGGATGAACCCCGATGGGTGAGGGAAGGTCGTTCGAGGGCGCAGCCACGCGATGACGCCGGCTGCGGATCAGCAAGGCATCAAGAGCGTGGACGAGTGATGCAGCCATTCGCATGCGCTCGATCGGCATGGCGCCGGGCGAGAGCGGGAGTGATGACGAACGGCGGGCGATGAGCAGCCGGTGAGGGTGCTGAAATGGGACAGGTGACCATCGGTGGCCGGCTCCGCAAGGTGACCCGTCGATTCGGACATCGGGTGCAGCATGCTTGCGCCTTGCTTACAACACGATGCATCGACGGGGCTGATGCCGGGCGGCTCACGCATGGTGACGCGTCTGGCGCGGCGGGAAATACGTCAAACAGCCTAGGCGGCGTTTTCAGAGCCTCTTTCAGGTGCCCGGGAACACCTGAAACGACAAAGGCCACCCGAAGGTGGCCTTTGCCTGTGGCGTTTCGATGGGCGACTCAGCGCTTCATCGAATTGAAGAACTCGTCGTTGGACTTGGTGTTCTTCATCTTGTCGAGCATGAACTCCATCGCGGCCAGCTCGTCCATCGGATGCAGCAGCTTGCGCAGGATCCAGATCTTCGACAGCAGGTCCGGTTCGATCAGCAGGTCTTCGCGGCGGGTGCCGGAACGGTTGATGTCGATGGCCGGGTAGACGCGCTTCTCGGAGATGCGACGGCTCAGGTGCACTTCCATGTTGCCGGTGCCCTTGAACTCTTCGTAGATCACCTCGTCCATCTTGCTGCCGGTGTCGGTCAGCGCGGTGGCGATGATGGTCAGGCTGCCGCCTTCTTCCACGTTGCGGGCCGCACCGAAGAAGCGCTTCGGGCGCTGCAGCGCGTTGGCGTCCACACCACCGGTGAGCACCTTGCCGGAGCTGGGCACCACGGTGTTGTAGGCGCGGGCGAGGCGCGTGATGGAGTCGAGCAGGATCACCACGTCCTTCTTGTGCTCGACCAGGCGCTTGGCGCGCTCGATCACCATTTCGGCAACCTGCACGTGGCGCACGGCCGGCTCGTCGAAGGTGGAGGAGATCACTTCGGCACGCACGGTGCGGGCGATTTCCGTCACTTCTTCCGGGCGCTCATCGATCAGGAGCATGATCAGATGGACGTCCGGATGGTTGTACTGGATGGCCTGGGCCACGTTCTGCAGCATCATCGTCTTGCCGGACTTCGGCTGCGAGACGATAAGGCCGCGCTGGCCACGGCCGACCGGCGCGACAAGGTCAAGGATGCGACCGGTGATGTCTTCGGTCGAACCGTTGCCGCGCTCGAGCTTGAACGCCTTGCGCGGGAACAGCGGCGTCAGGTTCTCGAACAGCATCTTGTTCTTCGACGCTTCCGGCGGATCGCCGTTGATGTCGTCGACCTTGAGCATCGCGAAGTAACGCTCGCCTTCCTTCGGATGGCGCACGCGACCGGTGATGTAGTCGCCGGTGCGCAGGTTGAAGCGGCGGATCTGGCTGGGCGACACGTAGATGTCGTCCGGACCGGCCAGGTAGGACTCATCGGCCGAGCGCAGGAAGCCGAAGCCGTCCTGCAGGATTTCCAGCACGCCTTCCGCCCAGATGCCGCCGCCCGAACGGGCGTGGGCCTTCAGGATGGAGAAGATCACGTCCTGCTTGCGGGCGCGGGCCACGCCTTCCTGGATGCCGAGCGATTCGGCGAATTCCACCAGCTGGATCGCGTTCTTGCGCTTGAGCTCGGTGAGGTTGATCAGGCGATCGTTGCTGCCGGCATCGGCGTACTCGTCGTCCACCGGCAGGCCGTTGTTGTTGCGCGGATGCTGCTGGTTGCCGCCACCGCCGCCCTGGCCGCGCTGCTGATTGTTGTTGCGCTCGTGGCGACGACGACGACCGCGACCGTCACGGTCGTTGCGGTTGTTGAAGTTCGGGTTGCCACCGCCGTTCTGCTGCTGGCCGCCGCCTTGCTGCTGGCCACCCTCGCGGGCTTCCTGCGGCTGGCGCTGGCCACCCTCGTTGTTCTGCTGGGGAGCGGATTCGGCGGCAGGCGCCGGCGCCGGAGCGTGGGCCTCGCCTACCGGAGCGGGCGCGGGGCGCTCGACCGGCGGCAGCGGCGGCATGTCCAGCGGCGTCTGCTTGTTGGCCTTTTCCGCGGCGGCGGCAGCCGCTGCAGCGGACTTGCGCGGCGCGCGCGTGCGGGTTTCAGCCACAGGCTTGGCGTCGGCGCTCTTGGCGTCGTTGGATTCTTTGCTTTCGATAGCAGACACGGGCAAACCTCTGCGGGGCGCCGTTGAAAAAGGAGGGAAGGTTGCGTTGCGCGGATGGCGCGGGGGACAGGACAGTCCCGACAGGCGAGAGGAAATCTAGCACCGGGTCCGCGGCGTCGTAAAGCGCCGCGGCCGGTAAAGTTCAGAAAAGTTTTTCTGAGATGACGCTGACGTGCAGATACGTCTTAGACAGCCTTGTCGACCGGCTGGGCAATCGCCTTGTCGATCAACTGGGTCAGCACGCCCTTGTTCACGGCGCCGATCTGGGTGGCTTCGACCTTGCCGTTCTTGAAGACCATCAGGGTCGGGATGCCACGGACACCGTAGTTGCGGGGCGTCTTCTGGTTGTGGTCAATGTTGATCTTGGCGATGCGCAGCTTGCCTTCGTACTGCTTGGCCAGATCGTCGAGGATCGGCGCGATGGCCTTGCAGGGGCCGCACCATTCCGCCCAGAAGTCCAGCAGCACGGGGGTAACGGAATTGAGCACTTCCTGCTCGAAGGCGTCGTCGCTTACATGGGTAATCAGGTCGCTCACCGGGGTCTCCGAAGGTAGGCGGGTAAGGGGTTTCACGACCGCGCGCCCAGCATCGGCTACACTGGGGCGCCCATGAAGCGCGGGGTCGTACCGGAAGGATGTCCGCCGATGTGGCGGATAGGCCTCCATTCCAGCCGAAGTCGGGGCACGATTCAAGCGATTCAAGGGCGGCCAGGGACGGTTCCGTTGACATAGGTGAAAGGGTTTTTCCTTGACTGACAGTGGTTTGGGCCACGCAGTCCTTTGACCTATGCCAGCGGAGCTGTCGCACGCCGCCGCTCCCGCCGGCGCCAGACCAGGGAACCGTAGCGCTGGCAAGCGCGATCCCCACCGGGTTCGCCTGCCGCCACCTCCCGGTTGCGCCGACCATCCACCCGTTCCTTGTTAGCGTCTCACCGGCAAGGAGCCAGGCGGCCTTATAGGCGCTGCCTGCATCCAGATACCTATCGCAATGTCCCAAACTGTTCTCACTGATACCTTTTTCACCAATTTCGATCTCCATCCGCTGCTCCAGAAAGGCCTCGACGATGCAGGCTTCACGCGCTGCACGCCGATCCAGGCGTTGACCCTGCCGGTCGCGCTGACGGGTCGCGACGTCGCCGGCCAGGCGCAGACGGGTACGGGCAAGACCTGCGCCTTCCTGGTGGCGATGATGAATCGCCTGCTGACCACGCCGGCCGTGGCCGAGCGCAAGGACAGCGACCCGCGCGCCCTGGTCATTGCGCCGACGCGCGAGCTGGCCATCCAGATCGAGAAGGACGCCAAGTCCATCGGCCGCCACACCGGCCTGCGCACCGCGCTCATCTACGGCGGCGTCGATTACGACAAGCAGCGCCAGCAGCTCAAGGATGGCTGCGACATCATCATCGCCACGCCGGGCCGCCTGCTCGACTACTTCAAGCAGCACGTGTTCAGCCTGGACGCCGTGGAAGTGATGGTGATCGACGAGGCGGACCGCATGTTCGACCTTGGCTTCATCAAGGACGTGCGCTTCATCTTCCGCCGCCTGCCGGCGCGCGAGCAGCGCCAGGTGCTGCTGTTCTCCGCCACGCTCAGCCATCGTGTGCTGGAGCTGGCTTACGAGCACATGCACAACGCCGAGAAGCTGGAAGTGGAGACGGAAAACGTCACCGCCGACCGCGTGCGCCAGGTGGTCTACTTCCCGGCCAAGGAAGAAAAGATGCCGTTGCTGCTCAACCTGCTTGAGCGCACCAAGGCCGAGCGCAGCATCATCTTCGTCAACACCAAGGCCGCCGCCGAGAAGATCACCGATCGCCTGAAGCGCTACGGCTACCGCGTGGGCGCGCTGTCCGGCGACGTGCCGCAGCTCAAGCGCCAGAAGCTGTTGCAGCGCTTCCAGGAAAGCCAGCTCGACATCCTGGTCTGCACCGACGTGGCCGCGCGCGGCCTGCACATTCCGGCCGTCAGCCACGTCTTCAACTTCGACCTGCCGCAGGACGCCGAAGACTACGTGCACCGCATCGGCCGCACCGCGCGCCTGGGTGCCGAAGGCGACGCCATCAGCTTCGCCTGCGACCTGTACGCCATGAGCCTGCCGGACATCGAGACCTACATCGGTCAGCGCATTCCGGTGGCCAACATCGAGGCGGTCATGCTGGTGATGCCGCAGCCGCGCGAGCAGGATGCCCAGTGCGTCGCCGATGCCGCGGCCGACAGCGCCGCGTTCGGCGACAAGGTGGAGCAGCGTGAAAAGGACGGTTCGCCGCGCAAGGGTTCGCGCAGCGGCAGCGGCGGTGGCGGTGGTCGTGGCGGTCGCAGCGGTGATCGCCCGCGCGGCGACAAGCCGCGCGAACCGCGCAAGCCGCGCCCCGAGGCTGGCAGCGAAGGCACCGAACCGGTGAAGACCGAAACGGCCCCCGCGCCGGCGCAGGGTGAATCCGCCGAGGGTGCGGAGCGCAAGCGTCGCCGTCGCCGCGGTGGCCGCAATCGTCGCCGTGAGGGTGGCGATGTGCAGGCTGCCGAAGTGACCACCAACCAGGCCGCCGAAGGTGGCCGCGCACCGCGTGGCGAGCGTCGCCCGCCGCGCGAGCGCAACGCGGGCGAAGGCAACAATCACTCGCGTCCGTCGCGCCACGTGGCGATTACGTCCGGCAAGCCGGCCGAACAGGAAGCACCGAAGAAGGTCGGTTTCTTCCGTCGCCTGAGCCGCAAGCTGTTCGGTCACTGAGCCATCGCTTGCCAAGGGCTGTCGCGGGCTGAATCCGCGGCAGCACAGCTAGACGAAACCGACTGACCTTCACGCACGCATCCCTTATCCTTCCCGTATTCAGGATTGGGGATGCGCGGTGATCCGCTTCGACCAAGTCAGCAAACGCTATGAAGGTGGCCACGAGGCCCTGTCGCAACTTTCCTTTGAAGTGGCGACGGGCGAGATGGCGTTCGTCACCGGCCATTCGGGTGCCGGCAAAAGCACCCTGCTCAAACTGCTCGGGTTGATCGAGCGTCCTTCGCACGGCGTCGTCACGCTGGAAGGGCAGAACCTCGCGAAAGTGGGCCGCAGCGGCATTCCCAAGTTGCGTCGCGGCGTGGGCATGGTGTTCCAGGATCATCGCCTGCTGATGGACCGCACCGTGTTCGCCAACGTCGAGTTGCCGTTGATGATCGGTGGCATGGCGCCGCCGGAACGCAGCAAGCGCGTACGCGCCGCGTTGGAAAAGGTTGGCCTGCTTGCTTACGAGCGGCAGCTTCCCGCCACCCTTTCCGCCGGTGAGCAGCAGCGCGTGGGCATTGCCCGCGCCATCGTGGCCAAGCCGATGCTGCTGATTGCCGACGAACCCACGGGCAACCTGGACCCCACGCTGGCGGTGGAGATCATGGGCCTGTTCGCCGAATTCCAGAGCGTGGGCACCACCGTGCTGATCGCCAGCCACGACCTGCCGTTGATCAAGAAGATGAAGAAGCGCGTGATCGTGCTCGACCACGGCCGTCTCGTCGCCGATGTGGCCGCGCAGGAGGTGCTATGAGCACGCAACCCGAATTTCCGATGGAAAGCCCGCTGCTGTCCGATCAGTCGCGCGGCATCCGCAGCAAGCCGCGGCCGGTGGCGAGCTGGCGCGAGCATCATGGCTGGAGCGCGGCGGCGAGCCTGCGCCGGTTGATGTCGCGCCCGGTCGGTACGCTGCTTACGGTCGCCGTGATGGCGATTGCGCTGGCGCTGCCGCTGACGTTCTACCTGCTGCTGGGCAACCTGCAGAAGATGGGCGACGCGCTCGGGCAGAACCAGACCATCAGCGTGTTCCTGCAGCCGGGCCAGAGCGTGGCATCGGCCGACATGATGGCCAAGAAGCTGCGCGAGCGCAGCGAGGTCGCCGACGTCAAGGTGAAGTCGCCCGACCAGGGCATGGACGAGCTGGCGAAAATGCAGGGCTTTTCCGGCGCGCTGCACACGCTGGACGTGAATCCGCTGCCGTTCGTGCTGGAAGTGCTGCCCAAGCCGGGTGCGAGTGCCGACAGCGTCGACAGCCTCGTCAGCGACATGCGCGGCATGTCGGGCGTGGATCAGGTGCAGGATGGCGGCACCTGGCGCCAGCGCCTGGAAGCCCTGCTTGGCGTGGGCGAGCGCATCGTCCTGATACTTGCCGGTTTGCTGGCGGTTGCCGTGCTGCTGGTGGTGGGCAATACGGTGCGCGTGGACATTGCCAGCCGGCACGAGGAAATCGGCGTGCTGATGCTGGTGGGCGCCAGCCGTGCCTTCGTGCGCCGTCCTTATCTTTATGCCGGCATCTGGTATGGCCTGTTTGCCGGCGTGCTGGCGGTGGGCTTCGCCATGCTGGTGGAGCTGGCGTTGGCCGAGCCGGTGCAGAAACTGGGGCAGGTCTACGCGGGCAAGTTGCAGGTAGACGCGCTGCCGGTGTGGTTGCTGGCCGCTGTGCCAGTAGCGGCGGCGGTGCTCGGCTGGCTGGGCGCCCGCCTGGTCAGCGCATGGCAGCTGCGCAAGGCGGCATGAAGCGTGCGCCGGCTCACGGCCGTGGCAATGCCGTAATGCAAGGTTGGCGGGGATGGTGCAGCATGCCGGCTCGGGGTTACCCGGCGCCGGGACGGTGCGTCGACATAGTGCGGGCAGGGAGCGCCAGCCAACACGTGGGTGACAGGGGATGAGTGGAAGTTTCAGCAGTCGTGCGGTGGGATCGGCGCCCAAAGTGCTGGTGGTGGACGGCTCCAAGGTGGTACGCCAGCTGATCGCTCGCGTGTTGAAGGCCGAGTTGCCCGACAGCGACGTGGTCGGCGCCGGCAGCGGCGCGGAAGCCAAGGAGCTGATGGAAGGCAGCGCATTCGACTTCATCACCATCGCCTTGCGCCTGCCCGACATGGACGGGCTGGAACTCGCACGCCACGTGCGCGAGTCCGCCTCGCAGGCCTATGTTCCCATCGTGGTGGTGTCCGGCGACGTCGACGGCCGCCTGCACAGCCGCACGCTGGGCGAACACGTCACCGACTATTTCGACAAGTCGCTGGGCTTCCAGGCGCTGGCGGAATTCATTCGCGGCTACGTGAAGCCTGCCGAATCGGCCGAGGGCGAAGTGCTCTATGTCGAGGACAGCCGCGTGGTCGCGCTGGCCACTCGTCGCATCCTGGAAAAACACGGCCTGACCGTGCGCCACGTGGTCAGCGTGGAAGATGCCCTGGTGCTGCTGGACAAGGCCAAGGACGAGGGCAAGGTGGGCGCGGATATCGTCCTCACCGACGTGAGCCTGAAGGGCGAACTCACCGGTGGCGACCTGCTGGAGCGCATCCGCCGCGAATACCACTACGGCAAGGGCCGGCTGCCCGTGCTGGTGATGACGGGCGACGAGAACCCCGTGAACCAGGCTGCGCTGCTGCGCGCCGGTGCCAACGACCTCGTCGAGAAGCCCATCGAGGAAAAACTGTTGATGACCAAGCTGCTGTTCCAGCTGCGCGTGTCCCAGCACCTGCGCGCGCACGACGAAGCTGCATGACCGACGATCGCGTGAAGCTGGAGCCGTCCTGGAAGCAGAGGATCGGCGACTACCTGGGACGGCCGGACATGCAGGAGCTTTCCGGCTTCCTGCGGAACGAGAAACAGGCCGGCAAGGTGATTTATCCACCCGGGCCGGACATCTTCGCCGCGTTCGACCACACGCCCTTCGACGCCGTGAGGGTGGTGATCCTGGGTCAGGACCCGTATCACGGCCCCAACCAGGCGCATGGCCTGTGCTTCTCCGTGCGCCCGGGCGTGCAGACGCCGCCGTCCCTGCAGAACATCTTCAAGGAGATCCACCGCGACCTGGGTTTCAATGCGCCGGATCACGGCTGCCTGACGCCCTGGGCCGACCGGGGCGTGCTGCTGCTCAATGCCACGCTCACGGTGCAGCAGGGCATGGCGGGTTCCCACCAGGGCAAGGGCTGGGAAGGCTTCACCGACGCCGCCATCGATGCCCTGAACCGGGAAAGGGAAGGGCTGGTCTTCATGCTGTGGGGCTCGTACGCCCAGAAAAAGGGCCAGCTGATCGACGGTAGCCGCCATTGCATTTTGCGGTCCGTGCACCCATCTCCTTTGTCAGCGCACCGCGGTTTTATCGGGTGCGGGCACTTCTCGGCCGCCAAGCAGTACCTGGAGAGCCGGGGAGTAGCGCCGATCGACTGGTCCCTGCCGCCGCGATCGGAACTTGCCTAAACAGGCACTTCACGGTCGCTGAACCGTAGGCACGGCATAGTCAAGCCTCCCCTGGGTGGCCTGCTGGACAGGTGACCCAAATTCCTGTACTATTCAGTTCAACAAAAGGTCCCGGAACCTTCCGGGACCTTTAGCACTCTCAATACCCGAGTGCTAAGCTGATCCCCTATTCAGGAGGTTCCATCCATGTCTCAAGCTTTGGTGACCGCCACCCTGCCGGTGCCGAGTGTCGTCGGCAGTCTGGATGCCTATATCTCGGCGGTCCACCGGATTCCGGTGCTCAGCCAGGAAGAAGAGCAGACGCTGTCGCGTCGCTATAACGAAGACAACGATCTTGAGTCGGCCCGCAAGCTGGTCATGTCGCACCTGCGTTTCGTGGTGCACGTGGCTCGTGGCTACAGCGGCTACGGCCTGCAGATCGGCGACCTTATCCAGGAAGGCAACATCGGCCTGATGAAGGCCGTGAAGCGTTTCGACCCGGATCAGGGCGTGCGCCTGGTGAGCTTCGCCGTGCACTGGATTCGCGCCGAAATGCACGAGTTCATCCTGCGCAACTGGCGCATCGTCAAGGTCGCCACGACCAAGGCGCAGCGCAAGCTGTTCTTCAACCTGCGCAAGAGCAAGAAGCGCCTGGGCTGGATGAACGCCGAGGAAGTGCGCGTGGTGGCGAAGGATCTGGGTGTGCCGGAAGCGACGGTGCGCGAGATGGAATCGCGTCTGTCAGGCCGTGACATCGGTTTCGAGGCCCCGGCCGATGCGGACGAAGATGCCAAGCCGGCACCGGAAGCGTTCCTGATCGACGAAGGCGCGGACCCGTACGACAACGTGGCCGACGCCGACCAGGCCGACAACCAGCTCGATACGTTGTCCTCGGCGTTGCAGAACCTGGATGAGCGCTCGCGCGACATCATCCAGCGCCGTTGGCTCAACGAAGAAAAGGCCACGCTGCAGGATCTTGCGGACGAGTACGGTGTCTCTGCCGAACGCATCCGCCAGGTCGAAGCCAATGCCATGAAGAAGATGCGCGGCCTGTTCGCCGCCTGATCTTCACGCTAGGCGTAAGATGACCAACGGCCCCTTCCGGGGCCATTTGGCTTTGCGGCGACAGGACTGCCTCCGCTTTCACAGAACCGGACTCCAGAGTTTTTCATGGCTGCCATGCCCCAAGTGCTGGTTATCGAAGACGACGAAACCACGGCGCGCGAGATCATCGCAGAGCTGAGTGCGCACGGCATGCTGGCCGAATGGGTCGCCAACGGCCGCGAAGGTCTGGCGAACGCCCTGCAGCGCGAGTACGACCTGATCACGCTGGACCGCATGTTGCCCGGCATGGACGGCATCGACGTGGTGGCTGAATTGCGACGTGAAGGACGCGATACGCCGGTGCTGATGATCAGCGCGCTGAGCGATGTCGACGAACGCGTGCGTGGCTTGCGTGCCGGCGGCGATGACTACCTCACCAAGCCGTTCGCGCCCGACGAAATGTCCGCGCGCGTCGAGGTCCTGTTGCGGCGTCGCCAGCCGCAGCCTGTGCAGCGCCTGCGCGTGGCAGACCTGGAACTGGATCTGGTGAGTCACGTGGCCTATCGCGGCGGGCAGCCGTTGACGCTGTTGCCCACGGAATATCGCCTGCTCGAATTCCTGATGCGGAACTCGGGGCAGGTGCTGACGCGCACGATGATCTTCGAGACGGTGTGGGGTTTTCATTTCGACCCCGGCACCAACGTGATCGACGTGCACATCGCACGACTGCGGCGCAAGATCGACGGCACCGGCCAGTCGGCGCTGATCCACACGGTACGCGGCACCGGCTACATGATCGCGGCCGCCAACGAATCCGCTTCGGTGGTGTCATGAACGGACGTCCAAACAGCTGGCACTCGACCACGTCGAGGCTCATCTTCATCTACGGCGCGTTGTTCGTCGTGTGGGGTGCGGTGCTTGTCGGTGTGATCCAGTGGGAAACCACGCGCTACCTCAACACGGTCATCGACCAGATGTTGCAGCAGCGCATGCACTACATCGCCTCGACCGATCCCGCGCGCCTGTCGACCACGGTGGATAATGCCGCCGCGATCGATCCGCACGGCATCATGTCGGTAGGCCTGTTCGACAAGGATCACCAGCCGGTGGCGGGCAATATCGATCACCTGCCGACGTCGCTGCTGCGCGACGGCCAGGTGCATCTGCTCAAGCATGGCTTGCCGCGCCCGGACCGCGATGCCGAACGCGTGCGTGCGCGTGGCCTTGCCACCACGCTGCCGAACGGCGACATCCTGGTGATTGCCAAGGACATCAGCACCATCGACGGCATTGGCGCGATCATTCGACGCGCGCTGCTGTGGGGCATTTCACTGACCATCATTCCCGGCCTGCTCGGCGGCTTTCTGTTGCGCCGTGGTCCGGAGAAGCGCATTCGTGCGTTGCAGGAAGCGACCGATCCGATTCGTCAGGGCGATCTCTCCAAGCGTCTGCCGGTAAGCCGTCGTGGCGACGAGCTCGACCAGCTTGCGGGCATCGTGAACACGATGCTGGGCGAAATCGAGCGACTGATGAATGAAGTGAAGGGCGTGAGCGACAACATCGCGCACGACCTGCGCACGCCGCTGACGCGATTGCGCGCACGCCTGTATCGCACGCAGCAGCAACTGGGTGGCGAACCCGAATCCGCCCTGGTGGAATCGTGCATCGTCGACATCGACGAAGTACTGACGCGCTTCCGCGCGTTGCTGCGCGTGTCGGAGCTGGAAGATCGTCATCGCGCGGCGTGCTTCGACGAAGTGGACATCGGCCAGGTGCTTCGCCAGGTACACGAGTTCTACGCGCCGGTGGCGGAAGATCGCGGGCAGACATTCGATCTGGACATCCAGTCGCTGGCGCCGGTACGCGCCGACGCGCACCTATTGTTCGAGGCGTTGGCGAACCTGGTGGGCAATGCCATCAAGTTCACGCCCACGGGCGGCAAGGTAAGCCTGCGTGCGAGCATGGATCGGCGTGGGCCGCGCGTGGATGTGATCGACAGCGGCCCGGGCATTCCGGCCGACGAACGCGATGCGGTGACGCGGCGCTTCTATCGCGGCGCCAACAGCCGCACCACGGGCGGCTCGGGCCTGGGCCTGAGCATCGTCAGCGCCATCGTGCGCCTGCATGGATATGCACTCGACATTGGCGATGCGAGCAGCAACGGTGCGCGCCTGACGTTGCACTGCTATGCGCTGGGGCCGGACGACAAGGTGGGTACCTGCCTGACGCGTTCGGTGCCGGAAGTGGCGCCGATGACGGTGTGAGGTGGGGAGAGGGTGCGGGGCTGGCTGGGGCAAGCGTTCGCGCACGTGTTGCATCCCTCATCGTTTCTAAGCCCCAACGTCTGTAGCCCCTCACGGTTTGTAGCCCCTCACCGTCATTCCGGCGAAGGCCGGAATCCAGCGCCTTTGCTTTTGGCCCGATCAAGCGATAGAACGAAAGTCACTGGATTCCGGCCTTCGCCGGAATGACGGTGAGGGAGGGAATAGCGGTGAGGGGGAAGTAGCGGCGAGGGAGGGAATAACGGTGGCGGATAACGGGTCATGAAGTCGAAGGCGCGTCAGTCGCGCACCGCATGAAGATTTCTTCATCCAGGCCCGCACCGCGCCTTCATTAAACAACATGAAATTATCTTCATCCGCTGGCCCCTCCTTGCGCCAGCGGGCCCGTGCGAAAATTTGTGGCGACGCATCATTTCGCGCACGGAAATCCCCCGCATGCTTGGCATCGTCCGGATCGCGCTCACGCGGCCCTACACTTTTATTGTTCTTGCACTGACCATTCTCATCTTTGGTGTGATGTCGGCAGTGCGTACGCCCACCGACATCTTCCCGGAAATCAATATTCCGGTGATTGCCGTCTCCTGGCAGTTCACCGGCATGACGCCCGACCAGATGTCCGGCCGCATGAACACGCCCTTCGAACGCGTGCTCACTACGACCGTCAACGACATCGAGCACATCGAGTCGGAGTCGATCAGCGGCATGGGCATCACGAAGATCTTCTTCCAGCCGGGCGTGAACATCGCCACGGCGAATGCGCAGGTCACGGCCATCGCGCAGACGATCCTCAAGCAGATGCCGGCCGGTGCCACGCCGCCGCTGATCGTGAACTACAACGCCTCGACGGTGCCGATCCTGCAGCTCGCGTTGTCCGGCAACGGACTGTCCGAGCAGCAGCTGGGCGACCTTGGCCTCAACCAGTTGCGCCCGCAGCTGGTGACGGTGCCGGGCGCGGCCATTCCCTATCCGTTCGGCGGCAAGACGCGCCAGGTGCAGCTGGATGTGGATCCGGCGCAGCTGCAGGCGCGCGGGCTGTCCACGCAGGACATCGCCAACGCACTGGCCAATCAGCAGCAGATCAGCCCGATCGGCACGCAGAAGATTGGCAAGTACGAATACGTGATGGAGCTGAACAACGCCGCCGTCCACGTGCAGGAGCTGGAAGACCTGCCCGTGAAGGAGGTCAACGGCACCACCATCTACATGCGCGATGTGGCGCACGTGCGTGACGGCAACCCGCCGCAGACGAATATCGTGCACGTCGACGGCAAGCGCTCGACACTGCTGTCCATCCTCAAGAACGGCTCCACCTCCACGCTCGCCATCGTGGCCGGCGCGCGCGAAAAGCTTGCGCAGATGAAGGATGCGCTGCCGGACAACCTGACCGTGACGCCCATCGGCGACCAGTCGGTGTTCGTGCGCGCCTCCATTGATGGCGTGGTGCGCGAAGGCATCATCGCTGCCGCGCTCACCAGCTTGATGATCCTGCTGTTCCTCGGCAGCTGGCGTTCGACGCTGATCATCACCACGTCCATTCCGCTCGCGGTGCTCGGTTCGGTGTTCACGCTGTCGGCCATTGGCCAGACGCTGAACATCATGACGCTGGGCGGCCTGGCGCTGGCGGTGGGCATCCTGGTGGACGAAGCCACGGTGACCATCGAGAACATCAACTGGCATCTGGAGCAGGGCAAGGACGTCATCACGGCCATCGTGGACGGTTCCGCACAGATCATCGTGCCGGCGTTCGTGTCGCTGTGCTGCATCTGCATCGTGTTCGTGCCGATGTTCTTCCTGCCGGGCGTGGCGCGCTACCTGTTCGTGCCGATGGCGGAGGCGGTGATCTTCGCGATGATCTTCTCCTTCATCCTGTCGCGTACGCTCGTGCTGACGATGGCCAAGTACCTGTTGCAGGAACACCCTGCAACGGTGGACGAGCATGGCCAGCACATCGAGCAGCCGGCGCCGAAGACCGTGCTGGGCCGTTTCCAGCAAGGCTTCGTGAATCGCTTCGAGAAGATCCGTGCGGGCTACAGCGGCGTGCTGCATCTGGCGCTTGAGCATCGCAAGGTGTTCGGGGTGGGCTTCCTGGCGTTCGTGCTGCTGTCGTTCGCTCTGCTTCCGGGCCTTGGCAGCAACTTCTTCCCGGACGTGGATGGCGGACAGATCCTGGTGCACGCACGCGTTCCGGTGGGTACGCGCGTGGAAACCACGTCGGCCGAGTTTGCGGACATCCAGAAAGCCATTCGCCAGGTGATTCCGGCGGAAGAACTGGAAGCGGTGGTGGACAACATCGGCCAGTATTCCAGCTCGATCAACACCATCTACAACAACACTGGCGAAATCGGTGAAGCCGATGGCGACATCCAGATCTCGTTGAAGGATGGCCACCATCCGAGTGCAGAGTACGTAAAGGTGCTGCGCGAGAAGCTGCCGCGCCTGTTCCCGGGCACGACGTTCTCGTTCCCGCCGGCAGACATCGTCAGCCAGATCCTGAACTTCGGTTCGCCGGCGCCGATAGACCTGCAGGTTCGCGGCGGCAAGCTCGGGGCGGATTTCGTGTACGCCAACGAGCTGCTCAACAAGATTCGCCAGATCCCCGGCGTGGTCGATGCACGATTGCAGCAGTCGCAGGCGCAGCCGGCGTTCCGTATCGACGTGGACCGCACGCGCGCACAGCTGCTCGGCCTCACCGAGGCGGATGTGACCAATAGCCTGATCGCGGACCTTTCCGGTACGGCGCAGGTGGCGCCCACGTACTGGTTGAACCCGGACAACAACGTCACGTACCCAATCTCCGCGCAGGTGCCGCAGTACCAGCTCGACTCGCTGTCGCAGCTCAACAACCTGCCGATCACGGCCAAGAGCGGTGGCAACCCGCAGGTGTTGGGTGCGCTGGCGGATATCAACCGCACGCATCGCAACACCATCGTCAGCCAGTACAACATCCAGTCGATGGTGGAAATTTTCGCCGCCACGCAGGGACGTGACCTGGGTGCCGTGGCCGGCGACATCGAGAAGGTCGTCAACGACACGGCGAAGGACAAGCCAAAGGGTGCGAATGTCGTGCTGCTTGGCCAGGTGCAGACCATGCACGACGCCTACTCGGGCCTGCTGTTCGGCCTGCTGGGTTCGATCGTGCTGGTGTACCTGCTGATCGTGGTGAACTTCCAGTCGTGGACGGACCCGTTCGTGATCATCACGGCGCTGCCTGCGGCGCTGGCCGGCATCCTGTGGATGCTGTTCGTCACGCATACCACGCTGTCGGTGCCGGCACTCACCGGCGCGATCATGTGCATGGGCGTGGCGACCGCCAACTCCGTGCTGGTGGTGAGCTTCTGCCGCGAGCGCCTTGCCATCCATGGCGATGCCTTGCTGGCGGCGCGCGAAGCCGGCTTCGTCCGCTTCCGCCCGGTGCTGATGACTGCGCTGGCCATGATCATCGGCATGGTGCCGATGGCGCTGGGCCTTGGCGATGGCGGCGAGCAGAACGCGCCGCTGGGTCGCGCCGTCATCGGTGGCCTGCTGTTCGCCACCACGGCCACGCTGATCTTTGTTCCCGTCGTTTTCTCCATCGTGCATGCGCGTTACAAGCACGCGCCTGACTCTGATTCGGCTGACCATGCCGGAGTACCCGCCCATGTCTGAACATACGCAACTTCCTGAAGTTCACATCTCCCCGCGCCGCCTGCGCCTGGCTGCCGTGATTGGCGCCGTCGTGTTCGGCTCGATCGTGGTGATCGGCGTGACGTCGCGCATCGTGCAGGCTCGCAACCTGCACCAGTGGACCGACGAGCAGGCCATCCCCACGGTGGTGATCTCCGAGCCGGAGAACGCCAACGGCTCGGCACCGCTCGAACTGCCTGCGCAGATGGATGCGTTCACCAACGCACCGATCTACGCACGCACCAGCGGCTACCTGAAGTCGTGGGCGAAGGACATCGGCGCACCGGTGAAGGCGGGCGACGTGCTCGGCATCATCGACACGCCGGATCTCGACCAGCAGCTGCTGCAGGCGCAGGCCGATCTGGCCACGTCCAAGGCCAATGCCGCGCTGGCCGCCACCACCGCCAAGCGCTGGCAGGTGCTGCGCCAGACCGATCCCGATTCGGTCTCGCAGCAGTCGGTGGACCAGTACAACGGCGACCTGGCCGCCAAGCAGGCACAGGTCAACGCATCGCAGGCCAACCTTGATCGCCTGAAGGCGCTGAAGTCGTACGCCAAGCTCGTTGCCCCCTTCGATGGTCGCGTGACCGCGCGCAACACCGACGTGGGCGCTTTGATCACGGCCGACAGCAGTGGCACCGGTACGCCGCTGTTCACCGTGTCCGACACCAGCAAGCTGCGCGTGTACGTTCGCGTGCCTCAGGTCTACGCACCGGCCATCCACAAGGGTGACGAAGCGGCGCTGGACGTGCCGGAGTATCCGGGCAAGTCGTTCACCGCCAAGGTGGAAGCCGACGCGCGCGCGATCACGCCGACGTCCGGCACCACGCTCGTGCAGCTGCTGGTGGACAACCCCGATGGCAAGCTGCTGCCCAGCAGCTATGCCAGCGTGAAGTTCAAGATCGGCTCCGGTGCGCTCGGTCTGCGCGTGCCGGCCGAAGCGTTGATCTTCGACGACAAGGGCCTGCACGTGGCCACGCTCGATGCGAGCGACCACGCGCACTTCAAGACCGTCACCATTCGCCGTGACTACGGCAAGACCATCGAGATCGGTTCGGGCCTGGATGCAAACGATCGCGTGATCATCAACCCGCCCGATGGCCTGGCCGACGGCGACGAAGTGCGCATCGCGAAGAATCCGCAGGCGGGCAAGCCCCATGACAAAGCCTAAGCAACTTGCCGCAGTTATCGCGGCAACGCTGGTGCTCGGCGCGTGCTCGATGGCGCCGACGTACAAGAAGCCGGATGCACCGGTGGCCGAGCACTTCCAGTC
Organism: Dyella sp. C11; assembly: GCF_003121485.1. GTDB lineage: Bacteria > Pseudomonadota > Gammaproteobacteria > Xanthomonadales > Rhodanobacteraceae > Dyella. Next base: position 71,261 of record NZ_QAVX01000007.1, read on the forward strand.
GGTGACGCCGTGGACCACGGCGCAACCGTCCGATCAGCTGCCGCACGAAGGCTGGTGGAAGATCTACGGCGACACGCGCCTGGATAACCTGGAACAGCAGCTGGGCGAGCACAACGCCGATCTGGCTGCCGCATTCGCCAGCTACGAGCAGTCGCGCGATTACCTTGCGCAGGTGCGTGCCGACCTGTTCCCGCAGGTGCAGGCAGGCGCCGGTGCGGAGCGTGATCGCGCTTCGCTGAACTCGCCGTTGCATGGCGCGACGTCGCCCAAGCATTACGACCTGTATTCGGCCAACCTGCAGGCCTCGTACGAAGTGGACCTGTGGGGCAAGGTGCGCGACAACGTCGCGGCCGGTCGCGCCTCGATGCAGGCGTCGGCAGCTGATTTGGCTTCCACGCGCCTGAGCCTGGAAGCGACGCTGGCCGACACCTACGTGCAGCTGGTCGGCGTGGATCGCCAGATTGACCTGCTGCAGAAGACAGTGGATGCGTACCAGCGTGCGCTGCAGCTCACCACGACGCTGCACCAGGGCGGCGCGGTGTCGGGCCTGGATGTCGATCGTGCGCAGACGCAGTTGTCGTCCACGCGTTCGCAGCTGTCGCAGACGAAGGCACAGCGTGACGTGCTGCTGCACGCCATCGCGGTGCTGGTCGGCCAGCCGGCATCGAGTTTCACGCTGGAACCGCAGACGAATCTGCCCAACCTGCCGGCCATCCCGGTGGGCCTGCCGTCCACGTTGCTGGAACGTCGCCCGGACATCGCCTCGGCGGAACGCCACACGGCGGAAGCCAATGCGCAGATCGGCGTGGCGCGCGCCGCGTTCTTCCCGTCGCTCAATCTCACTGCCGGCGGCGGTTACAGCAGTGGCGCGTGGGGCAACCTGATCAGCGCGCCGAGCCAGATGTGGGCATTGGGTCCGAGCCTGTTGCTGGACGTGTTCGACGGCGGCCGTCGTCGCGCGCAGGTGGCGTCGGCGCATGCGGCGTTCGACGAAGCCAGCGCGCACTACCGTGGCACCGTGCTCACCGCGTTCCAGCAGGTGGAGGACAACCAGTCACTGCTCAGCAATTACGGCATGGCGCTGGTGGACCAGAACGACGCGACCAACGCGGCCGACAAGACGCTCAAGCTCTCCACCGCGCTCTACAAGCAGGGCGCCAACAGCTACCTCGACGTGGTGACGGCGCAGGTGGATTCGCTCAATGCACACCTGGGCCTGCTCTCGCTGCAGACCAACCAGCTGCGTGCGAGCGTGGCGCTGGTGAAGGCACTGGGTGGCGGCTGGACCGGTGAGGACATTGCGCCGGAGCGGCTGGCGGAAGAAGCCAAGGCGAAGGGCATCAAGTAGTTTTGCTCTTCTGTAAGAGCGCACCCTGTGCGCGACCCAATCGAAGCGTACAAGGCAAGATTGCTGTCGCGCACAGGGTGCGCTCCCACAGGGGGTTGATGGAAACAAGAGCGCCTCGGTTCTGCCGGGGCGTTCTTGTTTTCGTCAGAGCGGGCAATCAGCCGTCGGCGCGACCCCGGGCGGAAGAAGCCAAGGCCAAGGGCATCAGGTATTTTTGCTCTTCTGTAGGAGCGCACCCTGTGCGCGACCCAATCGAAGCGTACAAGGCAAGATTGCCGTCGCGCACAGGGTGCGCTCCCACAGGGGTTGCTCCCAAAAAAAAAGACGCCCCGGTTCTGCCGGGGCGTTTTTTGTTTCCATCAGGGCAAGCAATCAGCCGTGTGCGTGACGCCTGGGGGAGGAAGCCAAAGCCTGGGGCATCAAGTAAGTGGCTCGACCTTGTGGGAGCGCACCCTGTGCGCGACACGATCGAAGCGTACACGGCAAGATTGCTGTCGCGCACAGGGTGCGCTCCCACACAGTTTGCTCCACAAAAAAACGCCCCGGTTCTGCCAGGGCGTTTTTTGTTTCCATCAGATCAGGCAAGCGATCAGCCGCCGAGCTTCTCCGTCAGCAGCTTCTCCAGCTTGCGCTGGTCCACGGCGAACTTGCGGATGCCGTCGGCGAGCTTGTCCGTCGCCATCGCGTCCTCGTTGTGGCCCCAGCGGAACTCGGCTTCGGTGATCGGCTTCGGTGCGGCCTTGGTGGCGCCCGTGTCGTTGAGTGCGCGCGGCAGCGACGACGTGTCGTGGTCCAGCTTTTCCAGCAGATCGGGGCTGATGGTGAGGCGATCGCAACCGGCCAGCGCCTGGATCTGCCCGATGTTGCGGAAGCTCGCACCCATCACCACGGTCTTGAAGCCGTGTTCCTTGTACCAGCCGTAGATGCGGCGCACCGACTTCACGCCCGGATCTTCGTCCGGCGCGTAGGTCTTCGTGTCGGTGTTGGCGACGTACCAGTCCATGATGCGGCCGACGAACGGCGAGATCAGGAACACGCCGGCCTCGGCGCAGGCCACGGCCTGTTCGAACGAGAACAGCAGCGTGAGGTTGCAGTTGATGCCGCGCTTTTCCAGCTGCTCCGCGGCGCGGATGCCTTCCCACGTGGAAGCGAGCTTGATGAGGATGCGGTCACGCTGGATGCCGGCATCGGCGTACAGGCCCACCAGGCGCTCGGCCTTGGCGATGGAGGCGTCGATGTCGAACGACAGGCGCGCATCCACTTCGGTGGACACGCGGCCCGGCACGATGTCGAGGATCTTGCGGCCCACGGCCACGGCGAGGTGATCGCTGGCATCCACCAGCTGCTGCTCGCGCGCGTTGCTCTTGCCCTTCGCCCACGCCACCGATTCCTCGATCAACGGCGCGTACTTGGGGTTCTCGATGGCCTTCAGCAGCAGCGACGGGTTGGTGGTGGCGTCCACCGGCTTCCAGCGGGCGATGGCTTCGAGGTCGCCGGTGTCGGCGACCACGGTGGTGTACTGGCGCAATTGTTCGAGTTGGGTGGACACGGCGATATCCGGCATGGGGAAAACCCCGATTCTCCACCCTGACGCGTGATTACGCTATTCGCGCGGCCTGTCCCGTTCATCGATGCCGGTGACGATGCGGGCGTGCCGCTGGTAGGTCCAGTACGCCCAGCCCCAGTCGAGCATCACCACCAGGCGGTTGCGGAAGCCGATGAGGAAGGCGATGTGGGCGATCAGCCAGACCCACCAGGCCAGGATGCCGGACAGTTTCAGCCGTCCGAACTGGGCCACGGCGGCCATGCGGCCAATGGTGGCGAGGGTGCCGTCGTCACGGTAGCGGAAGGGCTTGTCCACGGTGGTCCCACGCCAGCGCGCCTTGAGCAATTGGGCGACATAGCGACCCATCTGCTTGGCCGCGGGCGCGACGCCGGGCACGAGTTGGCCGTTGGACTGCGTGACGCTGGCAAGGTCACCGATTACGAAGACATCCGGATGCCCAGGCAGGCTCAAGTCGGGTTCCACCAGTACGCGGCCCGCGCGATCCAGCGGCGCGCCGAGCAGGCGTCCCAGCGGTGACGCGGCGACGCCCGCCGCCCACAGCACGGTGCGGGCCGCATAAGGCGTGTCGCCCAACATGACGCCTTGGGCGTCGATGTCGGTGACCGACGTCCCCAGGCGAACTTCCACGCCGAGTTTCTCCAGCTGCTTGCGCGCCTTGTCCGAGAGGTCGGGCGCAAAGGCCGGCAGCAGCCGGGGGCCGGCTTCGATCAGCAGCACGTTGGCGCGCCGCGGATCGGCGCGACGGAATTCGCGTGGCAGCGTATGACGCGCGATTTCTGCCACGGTGCCGGCGAGCTCGACGCCGGTGGCGCCGCCGCCGACGATCACGAAATTCAGCCACGCCTGCTGTTGCGCCGGATCGTTCTCGCGCTCGGCGCGCTCGAAGGCGACGAGCACGCGACGACGGATGGCGAACGCATCTTCCAGCGTCTTCAGGCCGGGGGCGTAGCGCTCCCAATCGTCATGGCCGAAGTACGCATGCGTGGCGCCGGTGGCAACCACCAGCGCGTCATAGGTGATATCGCCGCGTGCGAGTTTCACCGTGTGCTGATCGAGGTCGACGCCGATGGCTTCGTCCATCAACACAGTCACGTTGGGCTGCCCGCGCAGGATCTGCCGCAGCGGTGCAGCGATGGATGGTGCCGACAATCCCGCGGTGGCCACCTGGTAAAGCAGTGGCTGGAAGAGGTGATGATTGCGCCGGTCGATCAGCGTGACGCGCGCGTCGGTATGCGCCAGCTCTCTCGCTACCGCCAGGCCGCCAAAACCGCCACCGATAACGACGACATGCGGATGCGTGTTGGACGTTGCGTTGCCTTCCATGTGAAGCCTCCAGCGAAGTAAGGATTCATTGAAGGTCTCGACATCGTCAGTACAGATCGATGGGATCGACGTCGAGCGACCATCGTACGCGACGCGCCGAGGGCAGCGCCGACAATGCGGGATACCAGGGCCGCAGCGCGCCATGCAATGCCGCGCGCGTGTCGGCTTCAATCAACAGTTGTCCGCGATGGCGGCCTGCACGTAGCGGCATGGGCGCGGGCATGGGACCTGCCAGTTGCACGGGTGTACCGGCGAGTGCGTTCGCCGCTTCGCCAAGGAATGCATCGACATGTTCACGCTGATGTGCGTCGGCGCGCAGCAATACCTGATGACCGAAGGGCGGCAGCTGCACGCTGCGGCGCTCATCCAGCAGCGTGCGCGCGGAAGCGGCGTAACCCTGCGACAGCAGCTGGCGCAGCAGGGGATGGTCGGGATGATGCGTTTGCAGCAGCACGCGTCCGGGTTTCCTGGCGCGTCCCGCACGTCCGGCGACTTGAACGACCAGCTGCGAGAGTCGTTCGCTCGCACGAAAATCGACGCTGTGCAGGCCTTCGTCGACACCGACGATGGCGACCAGCGTGAGGTTCGGCAGATCGTGTCCCTTCGCCAGCATCTGCGTGCCGACGAGAATGGCGGGCTTGTCTTCGTGCAGGCCTTCCAGCAGCTGTTCGAAGGCATCGCGGCGGCGCGTGGTTTCACGATCGATGCGCAGCACCGGAACATCGGGGAATTGGGCAGCGAGCGCTTCTTCCAGTCGCTCGGTGCCTTGCCCTTGCGGTTTCAATTCCGGCGAGAAGCAGGACGGGCATTGCGCCAGCATGCGCGTGGTGTAGTCGCAGTGGTGACATATCAGCGCGCGGCGTCCGGCGTGGAATGTCATGGGGTGTTCGCAGCGCGGGCATTCGGCATGCCAGCCACAGCTGTAGCAGAGCAACACCGGCGCATACCCGCGTCGATTGCGAAACACCAGCACCTGCTCGCCACGCGCCACCGTGTCGGCAACAGCGGCCAGCAGCGTGGGCGAAAGGCCGTGATCGAGGCGTTGCGCACGCATGTCCACGATCTGCACCTGCGGTGCCCGGATCGCACCGGGTCGCGCGCGCAGGTGCAGCGCGTTGTAACGGCCTGCCTGCACGTTCGCCAGCGATTCCAGCGAGGGCGTGGCAGACCCCAGCACGACGGGCACGTTGAGTGCGCGGCCACGCAGGATGGCGAGGTCGCGCGCGTGGTAGCGGAAGCCTTCCTGCTGCTTGTACGCACTGTCGTGCTCTTCATCGACCACGATCAACCCCGCATGCGGCAACGGCGTGAAGATGGCCGAGCGCGTGCCCAGTATCACTTTCGCCTCGCCGGAGCGCGCACGCAGCCAGGCACGCGCGCGGTCACCTTCGGCGAGGTTGGAATGCAGCACCTGCACGGCAACGCCGAGGCGGTCGCGCAGTCGGCGCACGGTCTGCGGCGCGAGGCCGATCTCAGGTACCAGCAACAAGGCTTGCTTGCCCTGGGCGATCACCTGCTCGATCAACGCAAGATACACCTCGGTCTTGCCGCTGCCGGTGACGCCATCGAGCAGGAACGGCTGAAAGCGGCCCAGCGATTCGGTGATCGAAGCGACCGCCTGTTGCTGCTCGTCGCTCAGGGACGGCGCGGCAGTGACGGGCAGCGGTAACGCCGCATCGACGCGGGTGCGTTCGATCAGGCCGGCCTGGTCCAGCCGCCGCGCGGCATCGCGCCAGCCAGGCAACATCTCGTGAAGCAATTCGGCGGTTTGAGCACCGCGCGACAGGGCATCGAGCAGGGCACGGCTGCCGCCGCGTCGACTGCCGGCATCGAGGGCGCTGCGACCGGCTGCGGTGAGCGTCCAGGCTTCCTCGTCCACCTCGGGCAGTGGGCGGTCTTCGCGCAGGGCCAGCGGAAGTGCGTTCGCGTAAGCCTCACCGGGTGCGCCAAGCCAGTAGTCGGCGGCGCGGGCCAGCGTGGCCATCAGCTCGGCGTCGAGCAGCGGGGCGTCGTCCAGCACGCGGAGCACGCGTTTCAGGCGGGCATTGCCAACCGCCGATTCCACGTTGGCTTCCACCACCACACCGACCGCCTTGCCCTTGCCGAACGGCACCAGCACCCGGCTGCCCGCCACCGCATCGCCGTGGGACGGCGGCAGGTAGTCGAACAGGGTTGGCAGGGGTACCGGCAGGGCGACGCGAAGGACAGCGGGCATGAATACCTCTCGGTGGACCAGTGTAACCGGGCCGTTGCAGCCCGCGAGATTCCAGCCGGGTGAAATGCGTCGGCAACCTGATTGGCCGGCCGGCACCGGCTTGCAGGTTCTTGCTGCCCTGTCATCTAGGAAGGGCAGCTAAGTGACTAATGGCAGGGGGCTTTTGCGCTTATCCACAAGGTCTGTGGATAACTCTGTGGATGGCCCGTTGAAGGAGGCCTCTAGGGCGCATGAAAACGGCTTTCAGTACACGCTGTTCAAGTTTTAGCCACCCTAAAAACGTCAATAAATACAGTGATTTAAAATTGTTGCTTGGCTGGGGTTCATCTAACTGCCACAGGCACGGGACTTGCCTTGACAGCCGTGTGACGCTGTGCAAAACCCCCTCTGAAAGCGCTTTCGGGGCGCCGGGAAACGGCGCCGTTGTGCGATTCGTGTGTGATTTGTGTCACAGAAGTCCGCCAGCGCATGGTTCAGTTGGTCATGCCCAGAACGGCGGCAAAAGCCAGCGCGAAACACGCCATGAAGGTGTAGCACCAGCCGACGAACAGGTACTTCACCCAGGTCATGAACCAGCCCTGCCGGTAGACGCGCTTCTGCATCAGCAGCAGGTAGATCAGCGACCACACCCAAAGACCCCAGAGCAGCAGGTGAAGCGGCAGCGACAGCCAGGCGGCATGCGGCACCAGCCACCCGTTGAGCATGTAGATCACCATACCCAGCAGCAGGCTGAGGAACAGGAAGGCGTGGCTGTGCAACGCCACGATCAGGTGTTCCATATAAAGGCGGCGCTTGAAGAAGTAGGTGAGCTTCAGCAGCAGGGCGAACAGCGGCATCAGGACGAACAGCGTCTGCGGCAGCACATGGAAGGTCGAGGCGATCAGGCGTTCCTGTGCTTCGCGGCCCTGTTCCCCGCCCGTCATGATCGCCCTGACATTGCTGGCCGCACGGGCCACCGAACGGTTGAGGCTGTGGTTGACGGAATCGGGCGCCCACGCAATGTGCAGCTCCTGCACGTTGGTCAGGTCATTGCCGTCGGCGGTGAGCACCGGCAGCGGCTGCGCTTTCAGCTCGGCCAGGCGGTGGTTCGCGTGATCGCGCTCGATCTCGACCAGCTTGTTGTAGGCCTTCTTGCCTTTGCCTTCCTGGCCCTTGGCCTTGAGCAGATCGTCGCTGACCTGTGCGAAATGCGTGCGCACCGCATCGGGTGTGGCATCCGTGGCGTATTGGCCCGTGCCCTCGGCGGCGTCCGAGTTGTATTTCAGGATGTCCATGTTGCCCACCACCAGGTGGCACATGAAGAACGCCAGCAACGACAGCACGAACATCAGCCGGAACGGCGCGACATAGCGCTGCCGGCGGCCGGAGAAATATTCCAGCGTGAGGAAGCCGGGCTTGAGGAACAACGGCGGGATCGTGTGGATCACGCGGCCATCCACGTGCAGCACCATGTCCAGCGTGTCTTCCACCATGTGGTGCATGGGGCGCAACACGGTGTGGATGGATTGCCCGCATTCGTGGCAGAACTCGCCCTGCATGGGCGTGCTGCAGTTGGCGCAGTGCACGCCTTCGAACGACACCACTTCCTTCGTCATGACTCTCCCCCGGGCCGGCCAGCTCGCGATGTTGGCACAAGCCATGAGCGACAACAGCTGTCGGGGTCGGCATTTGCCCTGGCCGTTCGTCGGAAAGCCTGCTGTAGCGGTGCGCTAGAATGCCCGACCCAGGAGTCCTTCTATGCTGTCTTTCCGCCCCGATCGCGCCAGGGTGGCGCACGAGGTCGGCGCCACGGTGCGTCTTGCCCTTCCCCTGATCGCCGCACAGCTCGCCGCGGTCGGCCCCAATTTCGTGGATGCCGTGCTTGCGGGGCATTTGAGTGCGCACGTGCAGGCGGCGGTTACCACCGCGGTCAGCATCTGGGCGCTGGCGCTGGTCAGCGCGCTGGGCATGATGATGGCCGTGCCGCCATCGGTGGCCCAGCTGGACGGCGCCGGGCGCCGCCATGAAGTAGGTGCGGTGTTCGTGCAGGCGATGTGGCTGGCCTGGGGCATGGGCATCGTGCTGTGGTTCCTGGTGCGCCATGCCACGCCCTTGCTTGGCTGGATTGGCGTGGTGCCCACGTTGCGCACGGACGTGACGCACTTCCTGCATGCGATCAGCTGGGCGGCACCGGCCATGACCAGCTATTTCGCGATACGTGGCTTGTCAGAAGGCCTGTCGATGACGCGGCCATCCATGTATTTCAGCTTCGGTGGCCTGCTGGTGCTGGCGCCGCTGGGCTATGTGCTGATGTACGGCAAGTTCGGCCTGCCGGCGCTCGGCTCGCTGGGCAGCGGCATCGCCACGGCCACCGTGCTGTGGCTGGAGATGCTGGGCTTCCTTTGGTACGTGATCAAACATCCGGCGTACCGCGACGTGGGACTGCGCGAAGGCCTGGCCTGGCCCCGGCCGCACATGATCCTCGAACTGCTGAAGATCGGCGGCCCGATGTCCATCACGCTGCTCGCCGAGGGCGGCCTGTTCGTCGCCGTGGCGCTGGCCATCGCGACACTGGGCGAGACGGTGGTGGCCAGCCATCAGGTCGCGCTGAGCGTGGCCACGGTGTTCTTCATGATACCGCTGGGACTCTCCATGGCGATTACCGTGCGCGTGGGCAACGCGGTAGGTCGCAATGACGAGCGTGGCGTGCGTTATGCCGGGTTCTGCGGTATCGCGTTGGCGCTGGTCGTGCAGACCGTCTCCTGCTCGGTGATGCTGGGTCTGCCGCATGTGCTTGCCAGCATGTACACGCGCGACGCGGCAGTGAACGCCCTGGCCGTGCAGTTGATGGTGCTGGCCGGTTTCTTCCAGTTTTCCGACGGCATCCAGGTCACCTCCAACGGCGCGCTGCGCGGCCTGAAGGACACGCGCGTACCGATGGTCATCACCCTTTTCGCCTACTGGGCGGTCGGCATGCCGGTGGGCTGGTGGCTGGCCTTCCACCAGGGCATGGGCGCGCGTGGCATGTGGATGGGGCTGATCGCCGGGCTTACCGTGGCGGCCGTGCTGCTGTTCACCCGCTTCTGGCGCAACGCTTTCCGCGCGCGCTGGCAACGCCCCGCCTGAGCCGGCCCGCCGCAAGTTGCCGGGCGGCCCGGGCATGTGTCTTTTGCCCCACATGACCTTCGCCGCGCGAACAGCTACGCTGTTTGCAACACCTTGAGGAACTAGGCAATGGCGGAGCCCCGCAATACCGGCTTTTGGGCATTTCTCTGCGTCCTCGGACGCGGCATCAACATTGTCCGGTTGACCATCCTCAACCTGATCTTCTTCGCTTTCCTGTTCATCGTGTTGCTGGTGCTGCTGGTGGCGTTCGCGGGAACGCACGTGGAGCACAACATCCAGGGCGACAGCGTGCTGGTCATCCAGCCGAAGGGCGAACTGGTCGAGCAGTACAGCAGCGACCCCATGCAACGCGCGCTGGCCAGCCTGTCGGGCAACACGCCCAAGCAGACCCAGCTGCGCGATATCGTGGGTGCCATCGATGCCGCGGCGAAGGATTCGCGCATCACGCGCATCCTGCTCAAGCCGGGCGAGATGCAGGGCGGCGGGTTTGCCTCGCTGCGCGAAGTGGGCGCGGCGCTGGATCGCTTCCGCGCGGCCGGCAAACCAGTGATCGTGTGGGCGCCCAGCTTCGACCAGGGCCAGTACTACCTTGCCGCGCACGCCGACCGCGTGCTGGTCGATCCGCAGGGTGGCGTGATGATCACGGGCCTCGCCAACTACCGACTGTTCTACAAGGACCTGCTCGACAAACTGGGCGTGGACGTGCACCTGTTCCGCGTCGGCCAGTTCAAGAGTGCGGCCGAGCCGTACATCCTCGACCACGCCTCGGCGGAAGCGAAGGAAGCCGACAGCTTCTGGATGGGCGGCCTGTGGGACAGCTACGTCAACGACGTGGCCAAGCTGCGCAAGATCGATCCGGCCACCTTGCGCGCTGACATCGACGCGCTGCCGGAGCGCATCGCCACGGCCAAGGGCGATCTCGGCCAGTTGTCGCTGGACGAACATCTGGTGGACGGCGTTGCCACGCCGGCGGAAGTCGACGCCATGATGCGCAAGGAAGGCGTGCCGGCCGGCAAGAAAGGCGAGGGCTTCCGCCAGGTATCGCTGCAGCGCTACGCGTCCACGATCTCTGAAGACATCACGCAGACGCCGGGTGTTTCCGTGGTGGTGGCCGAAGGTGAAATCACCGGCGGCAAGCAGCCGCAGGGTTCGATCGGCGGTGATTCCACCGCAGCGTTGATTCGCGCCGCGCGCGAAGACAAGCGCACCAAGGCACTCGTGCTGCGCGTGAACTCGCCGGGTGGCGAGGTGTACGCCGCCGAGCAGATTCGCCGCGAAGTGGCACTGACGCGCGAAGCCGGCATTCCGGTCGTGGTGTCGATGGGCAACGTGGCGGCGAGTGGCGGCTACTGGATCTCGATGAATGCCGACCGCATTTACGCCGAGCCCAACACCATCACCGGCTCCATCGGCATCTTCGGCATGGTGCTTACCGTGCCGGGTACGCTCGACAAGCTTGGCGTGAAGAGCGATGGCGTAGGCACCAGCCCGTTGGCCGGCGCGTTCGACATCACCCGTCCGCTGGACCCCAAGGTGGGCACGGTGATCCAGGCCACCATCGAAAAGGGCTATCGCGATTTCGTGGGCCAGGTGGCGAAGGCACGTGGCAAGCCATACGATGCCATCGACGCTATTGCGCAGGGCCGCGTGTGGACTGGCCAGCAGGCGCTGGAGCGTGGGCTGGTCGATCAGCTCGGTGGCCTGGGCGAGGCGGTGGCCGATGCCTCGCAGCGCGCCAAGCTCGCCAAGAACGCGCCGGTGCGCTACGTGGAAGAGCCGATGGGCCAGTTCGAGCAATTCCTGATCCGGCTCAACGACGACGCCACCGTGCAGATGGCTCGCTCCTATGGCGTGCAGTTGCCGGCCTGGGTGGGACATATCCAGACGATGGCACCGGAGTTGAAGCTGTTGCGCACGGCGCAGTCGGGCGGTCCCAACGTGTACGCCTATTGCTTCTGCTCGCCGTAACAACGGCGCGGACATTGCCGGGTCAGGGCTCGGCAACGCTGCAAGGCATCGAACCGCCATCGGAAACGGTGGCGGTTTTTTCATGCCTTGAACGAATCATCGTTACGTGAGCGCGCGATGGCGCCCCGACGGGTTTATGCGATGGCCGCGTTGAAATACTCGCCGTGCCGTTCAACGCATACGGGCATGCCGAACGTTTCGGAAAGCAGCGGGCCGGTAAGCACGTCGGCCTTGCTGCCTTGCTTGAGCAATCGCCCATCGCGCAGCAGGACCACCTGCTGGATCTCGGGAAGAATTTCTTCCACGTGATGCGTTACCAGCAGCAGCGTGGTGCCGTGCTGTGCCAGTCCGCGCAGGTTTTCCAGGAAACGCCGGCGACTGGCCATGTCGAGCCCCGCGCAAGGTTCGTCGAGCAGCAAGGCGCGTGGACGATGCACCAGGGCTCGTGCGATCAACACGCGTCGCGCCTCACCGGTGGAAAGGCTCGCCATCGTGCGGCCGAGCAGATGCGTGGCACCGGCTTGTTCCAGCGCATTGGCGGCACGTTCGCGCATGGCAGGCGTCACATGGTGGTTCAGTCCCAGTCGCTGTGCGGCGAAAAAACTCGACAGCACCGCTTCGGAAACTTCCAGCGTGGCGTCGCTGGTGCAGTCGTGTTGAAGCGAAGGCGACACGATGCCCAGCAGTCCGCGCAGATCCGAGACATGCCAGCGGTCGCGACCGAATACATGCATCGACGCACGACCGTCGCCGCGTGCGAGCGGATAGAGTTCGCGCGTGATCAATCGCACGAGCGTGGATTTTCCCGCGCCGTTCGCACCCAGGATGGCGGTGTGCTCGCCTGCGCCAATGCGCAGGCTGAACCGGTCGAGGATCAGGCGTTCACCGCGCATCACGCTGGCATCGTCGATATCCAGCAGCGGCGCGTTGGCAAGGTGGTCATGGTGGGCGTTCATGCCGGACACCATGCACGTTCGGACGTCCGATTGCCAAGTCCCTTGGCTGGCGGGCGGCTATTGCTGGGTGGCGTCCAGCTGCTGCTGTTGCTTCTGTGCCTGCTGGTCGACAGCCTTCTGTACGTCGCGGGCACGCTGCTTGTCCTTCTCCATGTCGTCCCACGGCGTGGCCACGCGCGCCGTGCTGGCGCTTGCCGGAGCGGCTTCGGGCGCGGGTGCCTTGCCGGAGCAGGCGGCGAGGGAGATCAAGCAGAGCAGGGGAGCAAACCGTTTCATGTAAAGCCTCGCCGAAGGATGGATGCCGCGTCCTGTGCCCATCGTACCGGCGAATGCTTGGCGACGAACGTGCGCAGGCTCTAAGCTCGTTGCATGAACGCACGCATCGACGCCTGGCAACTCCAGGGGCATACCGCCTTGATCACGGGTGCCAGCAAAGGCATCGGCTACGCCACCGCCCGCGAGCTGGCGGCACTGGGCGCCAACCTGCTGCTGGTGGCGCGCGACGCCGACTATCTTGAGCAGGTCCGCGTGGAGCTGCTGGACGATTTCCCTGGCATCGAAGTGCTGGCTTTCGGTGCGGATCTGGCCGAACAGGAAGAGCGTCTTGCCGTGTTCGACTGGGTGGCCGATCTCGGCGCGCCGCTGTCGCTGCTGGTGAACAACGCGGGAGGCAACCGTCCTGACTCGACGCTGGCGTATCGCGAAGACGAATACCGCACCATCTTCGAGCAGAACCTGTTTTCGGCGTTCGAAATGTGCCGCCTGGCCCATCCGCAACTGGTGCAGCATGCGAATGCGGCCATCGTGAATGTCGGCTCCGTCTCGGGCGTCACGCACGTGCGCACCGGTTCGCCCTACGGCATGACCAAGGCCGCGCTGCACCAGCTCACACGCAACCTCGCGGTGGAATGGGCGGCCGATGGCATCCGCGTGAATGCGGTGGCGCCCTGGTACATCCGCACGCAGCGCTCCGAGCCCGCACTCGCGAACGACGAATATCTGGACGAGGTGCTGGACCGCACGCCGCTGCGCCGCATCGGTGAGCCGGAGGAAGTCGCCGCGGCGATTGCCTTTCTCTGTCTTCCGGCAGCCAGCTACGTCACCGGACAAGTGCTCGCGGTGGATGGCGGGTTCCTCAATTACGGGTTCTAGCGGGCATCTCGCGTTGCCGGTTTGAACCGCTGTCCACAGCAGGTGTGGATGGTGCGTGGGCAAGCCTGTGGATAGGCATCGCAAGTCACTGCTGCGGCGAATGTTTCACCACACTGCGCAGGTTTTCATCACGACCCATGTGTTTTTCCACAGCTGGTGTGGACGGGCCGTGGGCAAGCCTGTGGACAGATCACGCAAGTGCATGACATCGCCGCGGTTTCATCATCGTGCGCATATTTGCATCAGCCCGTGCGCGCGTGTTTTCCACAGCGATTGTGGATGGCGCATGGACAAGCCTGTGGATGGATGACGCAAGTGCGCGCCCGCACGACGTTTTCAGCAGCGTGCGCATTTTTGCAGCAGCGTTGATGCGCACTTTTCCACAGCACATGTGGAATGCCGTGGGGCAAGCCTGTGGATAGGTGATGCAAGTGGCCGTTACCAGCACAGTTTCATCATCGTGATCACATGTGCGCCAGCGTGCGCAGGCTTATTTGTCCACAGCGATTGGGGAAAGCCTGGTGGCAAGCCTGTGGACAACCGGATACTGGCGTTTCGCAACATGCACTTGCATGGGTTTGCGCAAAAAATACTCAGCGCGCAGATATCAACAGCTGCGCAGTTGTGAGAGCAGCTGGCGCTCGCGTCGCTCCAGGGGCGGCTGGTCGCTCTTGAAGGCGCGGCGAAGTTTGGTCTCGTTGTCTTCGTAGGCATCGCGCAACGCGCGGCAGGTTTCAGCGCGGGTCAGCTCGCGGCATTGGTCCTGCACCCACACGTAGTTGTTGGCGATGAGCCCGGGCGTAATGCGTCCGCGATTGAGTTCCGGTGCGGACGCGCCCGCTGCGCCACGGCCGCCGTAGACCTGCGATAACGGCAGCTGCGATGCGCCGAGGATGCCGTAAGGCACCTGATAGGGCTGCGGATCGCCATGGCTGCTGGTGTAGGTGGTGCCATCGGTGGCGCGCACGCACGCGAACATCTCGGGGAGTTCGCTGGCGGGAAGTGGCGGTGGAGGCGGTGGCGGTTGGTCGGGCGCCGGTGTCGGCTCAGGCTCGGATGGTGGCGGCGTGTAGGCCGGCGAGTCGTCCAGCTGCAGCACCTGCTGGCGTTGGCCGGCGCTGCACGGCTTGTCCTGGAACGACGTCTTGCCGCTGGCGTCAGTGCACTGGTATGCCGTGCCCGCAGCAGCGGGCAGGCTGAAGAGGAGAAGCGTGGCCAGCAGACACCAGCGGATCATGCGTTCCCCCTGAACGTGTGCTCGATCAGAAATCGACGGCGTGTTCCTCGGCCGCGAAACCCAGCGTCACGGCGCCTTCGCCCACGTTGACCATGCCGGTGATGCTCATCGGTGCTTCCATCAAATCCACGCCGCATTCTTCGCAGGCGGTACGCAGCGCCGCGTAACCGGGCAGCTTGCCAAGCTCGGCAAGGTCGCCGCCGTAGCTCACGCACACTGCCGGTACCAGCAGGCCAGCATGTACGCGTTGCGCTGCGTAGTTGAACAGCGTTTCGGCGCCGTGATCGAAGCCGCGCACCTTGCCTACCGGAGCGGTCTCGCCACGGTAGCCGCGCAGCAGCGGCTTGATGTCCAGCGCCGAGCCGAGCATGGCGCTGAACAAGCCCACGCTGCGATCGCCTTTTTTCTTGGCACGCGCGCGGAGGTAGTAGAGATCGCGCGGCAGCATGTAGCCGTACGAATTGTTGGCGATGTAAGTGAGCCGCTCGCGGATCGCCGCTGGCACTTCGCCGGCTTCGATCAGGCGCGTGGCTTCCACGATGGCGGGGCCCGACCCGGCGAACAGCGTGCGCGTATCGATCACGCGCATCAGGAACGGACCGGTCATGTTGTTCTTCTCGCGCACGCCGCGGTAGTTCTTCAGCACCGCGAAGCTGGCCTTGATCACATGGTCGTTGATGGCGCTGCGCGTGGCGGTGATGGTGAGGCAGAACACGCAGTCCTGCTCCAGCACCAGCTTTTCGAGAAAGAGCTTCTGCACATCTTCGACGGAACAGGGGATGGTCTCGGCCGAATGGCTGCGGCTGCCGAGCTTGCGATCCAGGAAGCGATGAAGCTCGACCTGGTTGCGGTTGTCCATGAAGATTTCATCATCGATGCGGATGGTGATGGGCATCACCGCGATGTTGTGCTTCTGCAAAAAGTCCTGCGGCAGATCGCAGGCCGCATCGATCGCCAAACCCATCCGCATGATTGTCGCTCCCCAATGACTGCGTCAGGCAACATAGCACGCACCCCCGTACGTGCCGACCCTGACCGTTGGGCCATGATGCTATGGTTTTTTTCGGGTCCTGTGGATTGCGGTGCAACATCGTCAGCGCAACTGGCGGTAGGTGTCGGGGTCGAAGGCATCCACTTGCACCACCGCATCGCGGGCTTCGTCCGCCTCGCTCAACGCGTCGTATTCGGCTTGCGTGATGATGCCGGCCGCCAGCGCGCGCTCGCCCAGTTCGCTGCCGGCCGCGCGATCCAGCTGGCCTGCGCGTATGGCGTCGCGCAGCTTGGTTTCCACCGGCAGCGCGCGAACGGCCTTGTCCAGGGCCGCTTCGAGCTGGCCCAGGCCCGGTTCGGTAGGGCCCGGCACGTGGATGTCTTCCGTGAGGTGGATGCGCGCTTCGCGGTCTTCGAGGATGGCGCGGGCGGCGCGCTGTCCCAGCAGATCGGACGGCGGTCGAAACCGTGCACCGAGCGGAAACACCAGCAGGCGCGCGAAACCGGCAGCGAAGCCGGAGGGCAGGTTGTCCAGCACGCCGCGCAGCGCCTCTTGGGTGCGATAGAGCGACAACGCCACGCCCCAGCGTGCCAGGTCGTAGTGCGGTGCGATCTTGGGTTCGTCGTGATAGCGCTTGAGGGTGGCTGCACCGAGGTATTGCCAGGCCAGCGCATCGGCGAGGCGGCCGGAGATTTTCTCCCGTCGTTTCAGCGAGCCGCCCAGTGTGGCCATGCAGATGTCGGAAACGAACGCAAACACCGAGGCGAATCGCGTGAGGTGCTGGTACTGGCGAGACAGGTCGCCCTCGGGAACCCGGGCCAGGTGTGCCCCGCTGAGGCCGAGCAACAACGCGCGCACGCCACGGGTGAACACGAAATTGATGTAACCGAAAGCGCAGGTATCTACCGCTTTCAAATCCCTCGCCGCAATCGCATCGATAAGCTTCTGCACCCACGGATGGCAGCGGATGGCGCCCTGGCCGTAGACGATCATCGAGCGCGTGAGGATGTTGGCGCCTTCCACCGTGATGCCGATGGGCACGGACATCCACATGTGCGACAGCGCGTTACGCGGGCCACGCTGGATCGCCGCACCGGCGCGGATGTCCATCGCATCGCTTACCACTTCACGCATGGCGTCGGTGAGGTAGGCCTTGGCGATCGAGCCGAGTACGGCAGGTTTTTCGCCGGCATCGAGCGCGCCGCAGGTGAGCGTGCGGGTGGCCGTCATCAGATAAGTAAGGCCTGCGATGCGGGCCAGCGGTTCCTCGATGCCTTCGAAGCGACCGATGGGCGTATCGAACTGTTCGCGCACCGTGGCGTAGGCGCCGCAGATGCGCGTGGCCATTTGCGCTGCGCCCACCGCCAGGGCGGGCAGCGAGATGGAACGACCTGCGGCAAGGCTCTCCATCAGCATGCGCCAGCCGTGCCCGGCCTGTTCCACGCCACCGACAATGGCGTCGATGGGTACGAACACGTTGTGGCCTTCGGTGGGGCCGTTGGCAAAGGGCACGCCCATCGGGTCGTGATGCCGTCCGATCACCACGCCCGGCAAATCACGCGCGATCAGCGCACAGGTGATGCCGCGGTCCGCTGGGCCGCCAAGCAGGCCGTTCGGGTCCTTCAGGCGAAAAGCCAGGCCGATCAAGGTGGCGACCGGCGCCAGCGTGATGTACCGCTTGTTCCAGTTGAGGCGCAGGCCGATCACATCCTTGCCTTCCCACTTGCCCCATTCGACGACGCCTTCCGATTGCGTGGCGGCGGCGTCGGAGCCCGCTTCAGGGCCGGTCAGGGCAAAGCAGGGAATCTCGCGACCGTCGGCAAGGCGAGGCAGGTAGTAATCCTTCTGCGCATCGGTGCCGTAGTGCACCAGCAATTCGCCGGGCCCGAGCGAATTGGGCACCATCACCGTCACGGCCGCAGCGACCGAGCGCGTGGCGATGCGCGTGACCACCCGCGAGTGGCCGATCTCGGACATGCCCAGTCCGCCGTATTTCTCGGGCAGCACCATGCCGAAGAAGCGCTCGCGTCGAATGAAGTCCCACACCTCGGCGGGCAGGTCGCGTTGCTGCTCGACCTGCCAGTCGTCCAGCATGGTGCACAGCTGTGTCACCGGGCCATCCATGAAAGCCTGCTCGCGCGCGGTCAGTGGCTTGCACTCGAAGCTTTGCAGGTAAGTCCAATCGGGCATGCCGGAGAAGATCTGCGCGTCCCACCACACGGTGCCCGCTTCCAGCGCAATGCGTTCCGTTTCCCCCAATCGCGGCATCACCTTGCCCAGCGCGGGCAGCAGGGAGCGGGCGAACAACGCGCGCCGCAGCGGCGGAAAACCGGTTACCAGTGCAACCAATGCGCTCGCGATTAGCAGTCCATATAAAAGGAGTGGCGAGTCGACGCCGCGCACCACCCAGGTGACAAAGAGCACGGCCAGGGCCAACACCCAGGCAAGCCATCCGCGTCCCGCGAACGCAAAGCCGAGGAACACGGCGAGGGCGACGATCCAACCGATCAGCAGCATGGTCTTCTCCTTGTATCGCGCGCCATCGTGGAGAGGGCCGGTTCAAGAAAATGACAACAAACCGTCCAGCCGGGGCCTTCACCCGCTAAGATGCCTGCACTGAATTGGCATCGTGCCGGCGTGGCGTCGCCGGTAACGCGCAACGAACATCCCACGTTGCGCCGACCTCAAGGGGTCTCATGAAAGACAAGCAGGAGATCGTCTCCAACTGGCTGCCGCGCTACACCGGCACGCCTGTGGAGGAGTTTGGCCAGCACATTCTGCTGACCAATTTTGGCCACTACGTGGATCTGTTCGCCGAATGGCATGGCGTGGAAGTGCGGGGCCGCGACCGGCCGATGCCCAACGCCACCGCCGACGGCATCACCCTCATCAACTTCGGCATGGGCAGCCCCAACGCCGCCACCGTGATGGATCTGCTCAGCGCCATCCATCCCAAGGCTGCGTTGTTCCTGGGCAAGTGCGGTGGCCTCAAGAAGAAGAACGCCATTGGCGACCTGGTGCTGCCCATTGCCGCCATCCGCGGCGAGGGCACCTCCAACGACTATCTGATGCCGGAAGTGCCCGCGCTGCCGGCCTTCCAGTTGCAGCGTGGTGTATCCACCATGATCCGCGACCTGGGCTACGACTACTGGACCGGCACGGTGTACACCACCAACCGCCGCGTCTGGGAACACGACGACGCCTTCAAGGATTACCTGCGCCGCACCCGCTGCATGGCCATCGACATGGAGACGGCCACCATCTTCGCGGCGGGTTTCGCCAACAAGATTCCGTGCGGGGCGCTTCTGCTGGTCTCGGACCAGCCCATGATCCCCGAAGGCGTTAAGACGGAATTAAGCGACCGCAGCGTGACGGCGCAATTTGTTGAACGCCACATACGCATTGGTATTGAAGCGCTGAAGCTTGTGCGCCGCAGGGGGCGCAGCGTCAAACACCTGCGTTTCGAGGACGACAACTCTTTCGATTGAAACCTTTCCAAATCAGTGGTCTGGCGGCTAGCTGCATGAGCCGCCAGATCTTTTTCACCGCCGCTTCACCCCATTCCAACGAAGGTCGGTGCGCCGCAGCAATGACGCGCGTGCCGGCAGGGGTGTGTCCATGGGGTTACTTAATCGCAAGAATATGCGATGAATGCCATGACATAGTGTTTTCTTGCCGTATAGATTTTATTGACTATCTGTAAGCAAAGCGTGATAAATGCCGAGCGCTGTGGACCACCTTCGGGCTGGTCTGCACCTAAATTGTTTGGGTGACTCGGGCGCGGGTTTGAGGCGGGGAAATCTTTCAACCCCAGTCAATATAAATAACGGGAGGGTGTTCTCATGAAGTTCGGGGAAAATAAACTGTGCACGTCGGTGCGCCTGGCACTGTCGCTGGGTATGCTCGCAGCGAGCACCTACGGCACTGCAGCTTTCGCGCAGGACGCGCAGCAGACCACGACGCCGGCTCCGGCCGCTGATCAGGCCAAGAGCAAGACTCTCGAAACGGTCACCGTGACCGGCTCGCTGATCCGCCGCGTCGACGTCGAGACGGCCAGCCCGGTCGTCACCATCGACCGCGCCGCCATCCAGGCGACCGGCAAGATGACCCTCGGTGACCTGGTCCAGCAGCTGCCGGCCATGACCGGTGGTAACGTCAACCCGCAGACCAACAACGGTGGCGGTACCGGCGCATCGTCGATCAACCTGCGCGGCCTCGGCTCGCAGCGTACCCTGATCCTCGTCAACGGCCAGCGCCTGCTGAGCAAGGATCCGAACGCCATTCCGGCCGATGCCATCGAGCGCATCGAAGTGCTGCCGACCGGTGCGTCGGCCACCTACGGTTCGGACGCCATCGGCGGCGTGGTGAACTTCATCCTGCGCAAGAACTACCAGGGTGCCACCTTCACCGCGAACGTCGGCGAGTCCGATCGTAACGACGGTGACCAGAGCGGTTACACGTTCACGTTCGGCCAGACGTCCGATAAGGGCAGCATCATGGCCGGCATCAGCTACAGCAAGCAGGACGGCATCGAGCAGGGCAATCGCGCCTTCTCGAAGAACGCCCTCAGCCGGACCGCGAACGGCGGCGTCGTGGCCGGCGGTTCGGGTTCCACGCCGAACGTGCACATTTATGGTGCGGACGGTGCGCTCGGCGACTTCGCCAGCTCCTGCGCCAGCGGCAGCGCCATCCTCAACGCCGGCGCAAACCCGCAGGGCGGCCCCAGCAGCTACCACTGCTACACCCGCGCTGACGGTTACAACTACAACACGGTCAACCTGATTGAGACCCCGCAGGAACGCACCGGCGGCTTCCTCAATGCCGCCTACCACCTGACCGACCACGTCAGCGCGTATGTCAACGCGATCTACCAGAAGACGTCGTCGAACTTCCAGCTGGCTCCTGCTGTGTACGGCAGCGCCTCCACTGGCGCCAAGGTGTCTGCTGGCAACGCCTACAACCCGACCCCGGGCACGGGTTGGAGCAGCAGCGGCAATCTGTTCTCGACCCGCCTTACGGGTCTGGGCAACCGCTCGGGCTTCTTCGGTCGTGAAGATGCACAGATCAACACGGGCTTCCGTGGTGACTTCAACTTCGCCGAGCGCAACTGGTCGTGGGACGTTGGCTTCAACTTCGGCCATGAGAGCCAGACCGAAGGCGTGACGGGCCTGCTGAACCAGAGCGCGCTGTACACCGGTGACTCGACGCTCAACGCCGACGGTTCGGTGACCTGCCCGGCCGGTGTCAGCGCCGTGGCTTGCGGCTTCAACCCGTTCGACGCCAACTCGGCCGCCAGCATCGCCGCCGAAAAGCTCGCCTCCACGACCGCTCCGGTGACCTCGATGGAAATCGAGAAGACCTGGCACGCGGGCCTGAGCGGCGACCTGGTGGAACTGCCGGCCGGTATGGCCCAGCTCGCCCTGGGTTACGAGTTCCGCCGCGACTACTCCAGCTCCCAGCCTGATTCCGGCCTGGTGCCGGTGCCGGGCGGCACCTGCGCCCTGGGCAGCCAGTGCGCCTACCCGGTGTCGGGTGGCTACTTCAACCGCGACGTGTACGCTGAAACCTTCTTGCCGCTGCTCAGTGGCATGACTGGCGTGCAGTCGTTGAACCTGACCATCGGCGACCGCTATTCGAAGAACAGCATCGCCGGCGCACGTAACAACTGGAAGTTCGCGCTCGAGTGGAAGCCGTTCGACGACCTGCTGCTGCGCGGCACGATGGAAGACGTCTTCCGCGCGCCGAACTTCACGGAACTGTACACGTCAGTGGCCGACGCGCCGTTCCTGTCGTCCGATCCGTGCGATGGCTACACCGGTCAGGCCAACCTCGCCCTTGCGTGTAAGAACGTTCCGACCGATGGCTCGTTCCGTAACACGCAGGAAGGCAACCAGGTCAGCGCGCTTGTTGCTGGCGCCAAGGTGGCTGGCGTGCCGATCAAGCCGGAATACGGCAAGTCGTATGACTTCGGCTTCGTATACAGCCCGTCCTATGTGCCGGGCCTGTCCACCACGGTCGACCTGTGGCGCGTCAACCTCAACAACCAGATCACCGAGCTGTCGCTGCAGAGCGTGCTCGATGCCTGCGCGAATGGTCTGACCCAGTTCTGCAGCGCTATCCAGCGCACCGCCTCGGGCACCCTGGCTGTCACCACGACCGAACCGTTCGTCAACCTCGGCAACATGGCCACCAGCGGTATCGACTGGTCGGCTAACTACAAGCTGCCGCAGTTCTCGTTCGGCCAGATCAACATCGGCGTGAACAGCACGTACCTGAAGTACTTCACGATGAACACTGCCCCGGGTACCGCGGGCAACACGACGTTCAACGTGGCGGGTCACTTCCTGCCCTACGGTTCGGCCGCCGAAAGCGCTTGCCCGACCAACTCCGGCGTTTGCTTGATGCCGCGTTGGCGTGCACAGGGCTTCGTGGACTACCAGTTCGGTGGTTGGGAAGCCAACTGGCGCATGCGCTACATCGGTCGCTTCCAGAACGGTGGCGCTGCTGGTTCGCCGGAAGACACCGTGTCTGAAACGACGGGTGCGCCGGCTGGCACGGTGCTGAAGTACGGCGCGATGGTCTACAACGACGTCTCGATCGGTTACAACCTGACCCCGATCAATACGCGTGTGGACTTCGGCGTGAACAACCTGTTCGACAAGCAGCCGCCGCTGCTGTACGCGAACATGACGCTCAACGCCAACACCGACCCGAGCGACTTTGACCTGATCGGCCGCTACTGGTGGGCCCGCGTGACGGTCAAGTTCTAATCGGTACGTTCGTGCTTTAACCTCCAAGGGCTGCGTGGATTTCCACGCAGCCCTTTTTTCATGTGCTGTGTGATGACCAAGAACTCCTACGATTCGATTGCCGCGGTGATCAGCACCGGCCAATACCGACAAGCCGAGCAGATGAGCCGCGTGGCCCTGCTGGACGCGCCTGCGGATGAAAACCTTCAGCAACTGCTGGCGTTCTGCCTTCAATACCAGGGGCGTCATGCCGAGGCCGTTCCACTGTATGAGCAGATGTTGCGCGCTCATCCGTCCAACGGTGTGTACTGGAGCAACTACGCCAGCGTGCTCGATGCCACGGGGCAACTGCTCAAGGCGCGTGATGCCTTTGCACGCGCCATCCCACTCAATCCCGGCGTGCGCACGCTGCTGCAGCAATACGGGCTGTTGCTGATCCGCATGGGTGATTTTCCCTCGGCTCGCTTGGTGTTGCTCGATGCATACGATCTCGCGCGCGACCTGCCGGAGGCCCGCATCTATGCGGCCCGCGCCTGCTCGCTTAGCGCTGACATGAATGGTGCATGGGCCCTGTTGCGCCCATGGCGTTCATGGCTGCCGATGGCAGACGCCGAGCTGCAGCTGGAGCTGTGCAAGGTGCTTTCGATGTCAGCTGATGTCACCGGCTCGGCCGAGGTACTTGATGACCTGGTCTTGCGCGGTTTCGACAGCATCGATATTCGCTTGCTGCGGGCCGGCTTCTGCGAGCGCTTTAACCGCCTGGACGAGGCGGAAGCCTTGTTGCTTTCCACGCTCGATGGCAGCGTTGCCAGCTCGCCCGAAGAGCGCATCACCGCGATGAACATGCTGGCGACGGTGGCCATGCGGCGGAACCAGCCGGCTGCTGCGCGCCAATGGCTGGAGCAGGCTGGGCCGGATGGCGCCGATGACACCGCTCATTTCTTCGAGCTGGCTGCCGCCGCCGACAAACTCGGGGACACTCATGCTGCCATGCGCGCGCTGGGCGAGGCCCATCGGCGAAAGCTTGCCCAGTTGAGCGTGGTGATGCCCGAAGCCGTCGTGCCGGGTGCGCCGGCGGTGGCTTTCGACATGCCCCAGGTTACGGTGGAATCGTATCGCCGCTGGCCTCAGCTAATCGCACCCGAGGCACAGGATTCGCCGGTCTTCGTGGTGGGCTTCCCGCGTTCAGGCACCACCTTGCTGGAGCAGATGCTCGATGCGCATCCGCAACTGCAGTCGATGGACGAAAACCCGTTCTTCAACCGCCTGGCCGACCTGCTGACCTCGCACGACAAGCGCATCCTCGACGATCTCAGCGTGTTGCGGCAGTACGATGCCGACGAGCTCCGTCGCAGCTATTACGCGATGGTGGATGAGCGCGTGCAGCGGCGTCCGGGTGTGCGCATCGTGGACAAGAACCCGCTTAACACGATGTGGCTGCCGTTGATCAACCGGCTGTTTCCGAATGCGCGGATCATCCTTGCGCTGCGTCATCCGTGCGACGTGATCCTGAGTTGCCACATGCAGGACTTCCGTGCCCCTACGCTGGCTTTGGCCTGTACCAGCCTTGACCGTCTCGCTCGCGGCTACGTGCAGGTCATGCAACGCTGGGTGGATGAGTCCACCATCCTGCAACCAGCGGCGATGAACCTGCGCTATGAGGACGTGGTGGACGACCTGCCTGGACAGGCGCAGCGCATCGCGCAATTCCTCGGCCTGGACGATGCCTCGCCCATGCTGGGCTTCCATGAGCACGCACGCGGCAAGACCTATATCGGCACGCCCAGCTATTCGCAGGTGATCGAGCCGGTCAACCGCAAGGCCATGGGGCGCTGGCAGAAGTATCGCGAGTGGATTGAGCCGGTGCTGCCGACGCTCGATCCGATGCTCAGGCATTGGGGCTACGAGGTCGACGCGTAATCAGTCGTCGGGCAAATTCGACAATTCGGGAATGAGGGCCGTGTAGTCACGCCAGCGGCCCACCGAGCGCGTATGCGCTGGCTGTCTGGCTTGCCATGCACTCGCCGTACGAATGGCTTGCGGTGCGGAGGTGGCGATGCCTTCACGCGTGGGCACGCCCAGCCACTCGAGCAGTGTTCCCACCGTCGCTTCCGGATCGGCTGCCAGAGCTTCGTAGCGCACGGTGTGGATGGCGTGCGGAAAACGTCGTTGCCAGTGCGCCATCAGTCGGCGGCTTTGGTGAATCACCAGGCCGATGTCGGCCATGTCGTAGGCGTAGTCGTGCGCCGGATCGCTGAAGCTCTGCATCCACAGCGATAGCGCCGTGTCGCGCGCGTTGCGCTGGCAATACACGATTTTCGCGTTGGGCCACAACGCCAGAATCAGGTCGACATGCAGAAGGTTCAGCGGCTGCTTGTCGATGAACCACGTCGCATCGCCGTCGTCCTGGCGCAATTGTGCGGCGTAGCGCGCTGCCGCCTGTTCAAACACTTCACGCACGCGAGGGGCGGTTTCCAGCTGCCGTGCGGTGAGATCGAGCCAGCCCAGCTCGCCCCGGTTGCATACCCCGGGATGTTTCGCCAATTGTTCGGCGAGCAAGGTGGTACCCGAGCGCGGCACACCGACGACGAACACGGGTGTCCATGAGGCGTCCGCTTCCAGCGTAAACGGCGGAGACGTTCCGGCCAGTCGCGCGTCGGCCATGCGTTTCCAGGCCTTGCGTGGCCACGGTCGTGCAGCATGCGCGCGCGCGTTGGCCTCGGCGAACAGGCGCGCTGCTTCCGCGGTATGCCCAAGGTCGTCGTTGGCCTTGGCCAGGGCGAACAAGGTGGTCGTGCGGGTGTTTTCGTTCAATGCAGGCGTTGCCAGCACATCGCGAAAAAACGCCAGGTCTGGATGGCTTGGATCGCTGTAGCGCTGCAGGGTGGAAAGGCCGATGGGGATGTTCCAGTCCACGGCTTCCGGTGCATTCGCCAATGCAAAGGCATAGCGCTCACGCACGCGCTCGTACTGCCCCAGTTCCAGCGCCAGCATGCCGGCATACGCATGTACGCGCGCATCCGTGCTGCCGGCACGGATCTCCGCTTCGCACAGGGCGGCGGCATCTTCCGCGCGGCCGTGGCCTTCGAGCAATTCCACGACCTGCAGCAAGGTATCGACAGGCTGTCGCGCCTGGGCGAACAAGGCGCGACAGACCTGCGCGGCCGCCTGCGCGCGCCCCTGTTCCTGCAGAAGTCGTGCAAGCAGCAAGGCGGCATCGGCGTCGGTGCCATGCGCGTCGAGCCAGTGGCGCAGCAAGGTTTCCGCACGTGTGTACTGCTGTGCCTGCCAACAGGTACCGGCGAGCGCGAGCAGCAACGATCCGGCGTCGGGTTGTTGTGCATAGGCCGACTCGAACGTCGCGAGCGCGCCGGCGGTATCACCGCGCAGCAAGCGTGCGCGGCCGTCCTCAAGCGCGGCTTGCACCGCGTCGTTCACGCTCCCCGCCACGCCGGCAGGTCAAGCGCGAGGCGCAGGGGATCGAGCAGGCTGCCGTAGTTGTCCGTGCGTGCGGTGTCCTGACGCATCGGCTCGCGGACTTGCGTGGCACTGGGCGAACGCACTTCGCGAGTGTTTTCGTGAAAGCGCAGGCAGGCTTCGTCGAACGGCAGGCCGACGAATTCGAGCAGGGCGCGGATCTGCGTTTCCGTATCCGACGCCAGCGCCTCGTAGTTCTGTTCGCGCACGTGCGTGGGATACCGCTCGCCCCAGTGCCTGGCGCTGTAGTCGAAGTCGCGCCAGAACGCCGCGAGATCGTCAAAGCTGCGCGCATAGCCGTTCAAGTGATCCAGCCGCTGGCGATAGCAGGCGAAGCACGTTTCCAGCGGATCGCGTCGTACCACTACCACGCGCGCGCCGGGCAGCATGGCGCGGATCGCGCCGATGAGCATCCAGTTGCTGGGCAGCTTGTCGATGAACCGTTCGCGTTGCGTGCGCCAGCGCGCGGTGCGTTCCAGGTAGGCCTCGCCAAGACGTTGCCAGTCGGCGGGCGTGGCCTCGTTGGCCCACTGCGGAACATGCTTGCCGCGGCGACGCGATTCCTCGAACAGCAGGCCGGGCAGGTCGGGCAATTCGCCCGCACCTTCCACTTGCGG
This sequence comes from Dyella sp. C11, assembly GCF_003121485.1. Lineage (GTDB taxonomy): Bacteria > Pseudomonadota > Gammaproteobacteria > Xanthomonadales > Rhodanobacteraceae > Dyella. The sequence continues at coordinate 97,966 of NZ_QAVX01000007.1, forward strand.
GTGCGAGGCCAGGATCTGTTCCACCAGCGTCGATCCCGAGCGCGGCGGGCTGACCACGAAGATCACTTCGTGGCCGCGTTGCGTATCGCCTTCGCTGGTCGCCGACGAGGCGAAAGCCTGGACGCCTGCGCGCACGTTGGCGGAAAACGCAGCGGCGTCCCACGGGTATTGCCGGCGACCAATGGCGTGCGCCTGTTCCAGCGCAGCCAATGCATCGGCGTAGAGGCCCTGGTCGTCCAGTGCCCGAGCCAGGGCAAAGCCGATCGCGTTGCGGTCGTTCTCGCTGGTATCCGCGCGTTGCAGCGCGGCACGCATCTGCGCGATGTCGTTTTCGTCGAAGCGCTGATTCTTGATGTCCGCCAGGCCCCACCATGCCGCGCCCGATGCTGGCTGGATCGCCAGCAATGCGCGGTATTCGGTGGTTGCCTCGGCGGTCTTGCCTTGCGTGCGCAGCATGTCGGCAAGCATCGCGCGTGCCGGCACGTGTCGGGGCTGCAGTGCCACGACGCGCCGGAACGCTTCGATGGCCTCGTCATTGCGCACGCTTTTGGTAAGCATGATGCCGAGGTTGAACCACGCAATATCCAGCGAGGGCTGCAGCCGGCAGCTCTGCAGCAGCGACTGCACTGCAGCATCGTACATGCCGGCGTTGCCGAGCAACGTGCCGAGCGTGTTGTGATACAGCGCGTCCTGAGGGCGCTGGGCCAACGCCTGGCGCATGATGTCGATGGCCTGCACCGGTTGTCCGCGCAAGCCGAGAATGCCCGCGCGCAGGCGTTGTACTTCCGGATGGTTGGGCTGATGGGCGGCGGCATGCGCCAGCTGTTTTTCGGCTTCGTCCGCGCGACCGTATTCAAGCGCTTCGGCGGCGGACATCAGGTGCGGAATAGCGGCTGCTTCCAGCCCGTGCAGGCGATTCATAGATTTCCCGGAGCGAGGCCCACTGCACAATGCACAGCGTGGGCGAAAACGTGCTTATTATGCCCGGGGCCGGCGCGCTGTCGGCGTTTTTCCTCCACAGGCAATCGAAGTGAATCAGACGATGAATAGCGGTTTCCAGGGCGGTGTCTCGGCGCTTCGCGAGCGAGCGCACCAGGCCTTGCAGGCGGGCGACGCAAGCTCGGCGGAAGAGCATTTCCGGGCGTTGCTCGATTCGTCGGCGCTGGACATTGAAGCCTTGCGCTTCATCGCCAGCCGGCACCTGCAGCGCGGCAATGCCGCTGCCGCCATCACGTGTTTGCAAACCGCGCACAACGCGCAACCTGGCGACGGTGATGTGCTGCACGAGCTGGGCATGGTGCAGATGGTGGCTGGCGACCTGCAGGGATCGGCCGAATCATTGCGCAAGAGCGTGCGGGCGCTGCCCCAGCATTTCGTGGTGCGCCTGCGCCTGGGTACCGTGCTCGAACAACTGGGCCAGCGGCAGGAAGCCCTCATCACCTACTTCGCCGCCGTCAACCAGGCCCAGGCCCTGGGCCGCTGGATGAGCGACGAGACCACGGCGCCGGCCCTGCGCGAGGCGGTCAAGCATGCCATGCGTTTCATCGACATGGGCCGGCGCCAGACGTTCGACGCGGTGCTGGAACCGCTGCGGGCGCGTTATGGCCGTTCGGAACTGAGCCGCGTGGAGCAATGCCTGGCGATTTACCTGGGCGAGCGTCAGGCGTCGTTGCCCGATCCGCGCCAGAAGCCGAAATTCCTGTATTTTCCCGGCATTCCCAGCCAGCCCTACTACTCGACCGATCGCTTCCCGTGGCAACGGGAGCTGGAAGCCGCCACCGATATCGTGCGCGAAGAATTGCGCGTAGTGCTGGCGGAAAACCAGTCGCTGGAACCGTTCCTCGGCGAGCAGTCCGAGGAGAATCTCAAGGACCACCTGCGTTCTTCGAGTGCGGAGCCGGCCGGCTGGGACGGGTATTTCTTTTACCGGCACGGCGTCCGTTTCGACGAGCACCACGCCCGTTGTCCGCGCACGTCGGCCGTGCTGGACAAGGTGCCCCTGGTGCGCATTCGCGACCACGCACCGGAGACGCTGTTCTCCGTGTTGCGACCGGGCACGCACATCCTGCCGCACCGCGGCGTGACCAACACACGCCTCGTCACGCATCTGCCGCTGATCGTGCCATCGGACTGCGCCATCAGCGTGGGTGGTGAATTGCACGCATGGCAGGAGGGGCGCTGCGTCACTTTCGACGACACGTTCGAGCACGAGGCGTGGAACCGCAGCGACAGCACGCGCGTGGTGGTGATCCTGGACAGCTGGAATCCGGACCTGACCGAGGTGGAGCGCCTGGCCGTGACCGACCTGGTCGAGGCCATCGGTGAGTTCAACCGGTCGTCGGACGTCCCGGTGCAGGGGTGAATCGAGGCGGTCGGGGTGGCGCTCAGCCAACCCCGGCCGTTCGTTGGTCGAACGCGCGGCGCGCGCGCGGGGTGACCCGGGGGCGGGCGGCGCGGCACTGGGCGCGCAGGTCATCGTAGGAAGCGAGGCGGTTCTGTAGCCAGCGCTGCATCTTGGGACCGAACAGGCCGTCGACCTTGCGATCGGCCTCGCGCACCTGGCCTTCAATGGCCGTCACCTTCCAGGGTTCATCGCGCAGGTTGGCAATGGACTGCTGGGGAGCGCTTTCCAGTGGTGCGTCCGGGGGCAGGTCGAGGAAGGCGCACAGGCGGGCCCATTCGATGTCCGGTTGGCGGACCAGGTCTTCCAGAAACACGAAGTGGTGGTTGGCGCGGCCCACGTGCTGCCCGTGGATATCCATGGCGCGGTTCCAGCGTCGCGCCCAATGCACGGTGCCGCCACCGAAGGCGTCGTCGTTTTCGAAGCGCAGGTACACATCCGCCAGCGAGGCCAGCACATCCATGCCACGGCGCACGACGTGGACGAAGCGTGCGTCCGGCGCCAGGGCCTCGATCTCGGGGATGTAGAGCAGGTGGTTCGGGGTTTTCTCCCGCCACATGCTGCGCCCTTCGGCGTTGGCGGTCTGGTCCAGCAGCGTCAGGAATTGGGTCGACAGCAGGCGCCAGTGAACGGCCGCCGGTTTCGTCGGCCGGTGGCCGGTCAGCTGCACATGCAAGGCGGCGAAGGTCGCGCGCATGTGCTGGCGCGTAAGCCCCAGCCATTGCCGCCACCGGCGGCGGCGCGGCTGCATTCCGGCGTCGCCCCAGCGCCAGGCCAGGTCGCCATGCAGCTGCTCGAAAAACGCGGTTTCCGGCAGGGTGTAAACGGCCGGATGCCGCGCCAGCAGAGCCTGGACAATGGTGGTCCCCGAACGTGGGCAGCCCACGACAAAGGTTCGCCGCATGGCGCTGTCTCCCTGAACAATGGCCGCGACGGCGCGGCCAATGACGGTGAATAACGCGTGATTTCGCAAAGCGTTGACCAAAAGTACAGCTTCCCGTAAGGAAAAAGCGACACCTTTGTCACGCAAGCGGCCCGTCGAAAGGCTTGACGGGACAAATCTGTCATGCTGTTCGACCCTCGCTGGACGCCTTTGCCATGCACGCACTTACCTTCGATCGCTTCGGTGCCGCCGACGTCCTCCAGTGGACCCCGCGTCCGGACCCGGTGCCGGGCCCGGGGCAGGTGCTGGTCCGCATGAAGTCCGTGGGCCTCAATTTCGCCGACGTGTACCGTCGCAATGGCAATTACCACCTCAGTGGCGAGGCGCCCTGGGTGCTCGGTTACGAAGGTGCCGGCGTGGTCGAGGTGCCGGTCGAAGGGGATACGCAGTTCCCGGCGGGCACCCGCGTGGGCTTTGCCGATATGCCGCATGCCAACGCCGAACTGGTGGCGGTGGATCGCGATCGTCTGATCCCCCTGCCGGACGACATCGACTTCGATACGGCCGCCGCTGTCCTGCTGCAGGGTCTGACCGCCCAGTACCTGGTCACTGACAGCTTCCAGGCACGTGCCGGTGATGTTGCGGTGGTGCACGCGGCGGCCGGTGGCGGGGGCCTGCTGCTGGTGCAGATGCTCAAGTCGCTGGGCGCGGTGGTGGTGGGCATCGCTTCCAGCGAGTCCAAGCGCGATGCGGTGATCCAGGCCGGCGCCGATGTGGCCGCGGATTATGGCGACTGGGTACAGGCCACGCGTTCACTCACTGGCGGCCATGGCGCCAACGTGGTCTACGACTCGGTGGGTCGCACGCTGACCGACAGCCTGGCGACGGCGCGCATCGGTGGAACGGTGGTGTTCTATGGCATGGCGGCGGGTGATCCCGATCCGGTCGATCCGCGCGTACTGATGGATCGCTCGCTCACGCTCACGGGCGGCGACCTGTGGAACGTGCTGACCGGCCCCGAGGTACGCCGCGAACGCGCGGCAGCGTTGTTCAATCAGATTCGTCAGGGCCAGGTCACACCGCGCATCGCGGCGCGTTATGCATTGCGCGATGGCGCGCGTGCCCACGCATTTCTCGAAAGCCGCGCCGCGATCGGAAAGGTGCTGCTTACGCTGTAAACGCCATCAGAAGTGGTGGATGTCGTCGTTGTCATCATCGACGGGCTCCACCAGATGGAACACGTTGTAGTCGATGTGACCGATGCCCTTTTCGTCGTCATGCACCAGATCGACATAACGGTGATTCCAGCGCCATTCGCGCTGGTTCCACCGCCGCCGGCCCATCATGGACTGCGACGTGGTTTCGTCGATGCCTTCGATGCTGAGCATCAGCGTGGCTTCGGTGGTTTGAAGATCGTCCTCGCTCATGCCATGCAGCGGGCTGGTCTCGTCGATGACGTGCATGAGGCTCCAGCTCAGCATGAACATGGGATGCCGGTCACGCATGAGCTTGAGGTCGTGGATGCGACGCAGGCGAAAGCCTTCCGGTGAGCTTTCGCGCAGCAGCAAATGCAGTTTGGCCGAGGCTTCGGCGATCACGTTCTGGCGCGCATTGGCCGCGCGTATCATCAAGGTGCGTTGGCCGTGGACCTTGCGAATGATGGGGTGATCGGCGAACAGAATCTTGGCCCGTGGGCGCGAGAAGCGTGCAAACACCAGGCCGGTGACCAGGGCGATGCTCAACATGCCGGTGAAGATTTCCACCGTCGCCACGATATGGCCGTACACCGTTTGCGGATGCATGTCGCCATAGCCAACCGTGGCCAGCGTTTCCACGCTGAAGAAAAACGCGCCGGCAAAACCACGGGGAAACTGGTTGGCGATGGCGTGATCGCCCAACTGGTACAGCACGCCGAACACGGCATTGACCGCAAGGAAAATGGCACCTGCCAACCCGAAAAACGCCGGCCAGCGAATGGTCAGCGCGAAATGGTAGATGTCATCCCACAGCCGCTGTGTCAGTCCTTCGCTGATAAAGGGCCGGTCGCCGATTTGAACGGTGCGGGGACGATTGGACCACTGGCGAAACCAAAGAGGCATGTGCGCTACCGATGGAATGAAACGGCGCCGTGGTTGCGGCGGAAGTGCGTCACGCAGATCTTACGGCCAACACGTCACGCCACGTCAGGTACAAACGAAGGTCGAATTCCTGCTGGTGATAGTCCGGCTGCATGTATTCGCACAGCTGGTAGAAGGCCTTGTTGTGCTCGGCTTCCTTCAGGTGCGCCAGCTCGTGCACCACGATCATGCGCAGAAACTCCGGCGGCGTGTCGCGGAACAGCGACGCGATGCGGATTTCCTTGCGCGCCTTCATGCGGCTGCCGTGCACGTGCGAGATGGCGGGGTGCATGCCCAGCGCCTTGTTGATCACGTCGAGCTTGCTGTCGTACCACACGCGATCAATGCCGGGTGCATTGCGCAGATGCTCCTGGCGCATGGCATTCGTATATGCGTAGAGCGCCTTGTCGCTCTGTACGTCGTGACGGCCCGGGTGACGCTTTTGCAGATATTCGCCAAGTTCGTCGCGTTCGATCAGCTGACGCACCTTGTCCAGCACGTTCGGTGGGTAGCCGCCGAGGTACTTCATCGGAGTCATGCGGCAGGTGGTTCGTCGTCGAAGCCGGTGTAGCCCTCGGGGAACACGGGCGTGCCGTCGTCTTCCAGCGTTTCGATGACCGCCAGCGCCTTGATGGCCGCTTCCTCCGCCAGCGACTTGTCGCGAAAGCTGCGGTTTTCGCAGATGGCGAAATACTGGGGAAAACCGGTGCGCTCGCGCGGGGCGACCACGATGCACGCCGAGTAGCGCGAACCTTCGGCAACGGCCGTGGCGCGGACCCGGTAATGGTCGAAGAGGCGTTCAGTCATGTCGGTGATCCGGGGTGGCGTCGAGGCGACCATTTTAACCGCGTCGCTGTGCGACCATGCGCGCCATGCCCGCTTCCCGCCTTGTCCTCGATACCAACGTCGCGCTCGACCTGTTCGTCTTTCACGATCCCGCCTGCCAGGCGCTGATGAAGGCACTGCAGGAAGGTCGCGTGGAGGCGGTGGTGGACGAGCCGTGCCGTGCAGAGTGGCTGGCGGTGCTGGAGTACCCCGCGTTTTCGCTCGACGCCGAGGCGCGCGGCAAGGCGGCCGAGGCGTTCGACCAGCATGTGAGGCTGCTGCCATGGGACCTGCCGCGGCCGGCGGTCAAGCTGCCGCGCTGCGCCGATCCGGACGACCAGAAGTTCCTCGAACTGGCGCACGCTGCGGGCGCGCAATGCCTGCTCAGCAAGGACAAGGCGTTGCTTCAGCTGGCCCGGCGTACGGCGCGGGAAGGCTGGTTCCTCATCCTGTGTCCTTCGGCATGGGAACCGCCTGCCGCCTGAGCGTACGATTCACAGGCGGTTGATCGCCGGTTGGCGATGCTCAGCCCGCTGACCATTTCAAACGGAGTTCGGTGATGAAGACCATGCAGTACGCGGCAGGAGCGGCAGTGTTGGCAGTGTTGGCGCTGACCGGCTGTGGCGTGACCAACGATCACGACAAGGTGATCAAGGACGTGGTGTCCAACCGCCAGTTCCTCTACCAGACCCCCGGCGATGGCAACGCCACGCTGCAGATCGTGCGCGCCAATGGCTATTTTGGCGCCGGCTGCTCCAGCCAGGTGATCATCGACGACAAGTTCGCCGCGCAGCTGGAAACCGGCGAGCAGGCCACGTTCTACGTGCCCAGCGGTGCGCACACCGTGGCGCTGCGCAATTCCGGCGCGTGCCACAAGGTGGACAACGACGCGCACGTGGATACTTCGCTGCAGGCCGGTGAAAGCGCGGTGGTCGAGGTGAACAAGTGGGGTTCGTCGCTGTCGCTGGCCAAGCGCTGAGCGACCGCCGGCAAGGAGAGATGACATGAGCGACCAGCTCGAACCCGTCCTCATCCATTGCCCGTATTGCGGCGAAGCCATCGAGATCCTCGTCGATGGCTCCGTCGAGCACCAGAGCTATATCGAGGATTGCCAGGTCTGCTGCCGTCCCATCGACATCAACGTGAGTGTCGATGACAACGGCGAGCCGCACGTGAGCGTGGCCTCGGAAAACGACGGCTGAAGCCTCAGCCCAGCGCGGACGACTCCAGCACGTCCACGCCCATGTTCTCGAAGCGAAGGCGCGTGGGGATATCCGATTCCGGCGATACCGGGCGGGTGAGATCCCACTACACGTGCGTGCGATAGCCCAGCTCCACCGCATCCTGCGCCGTCCACAACACGCACACATCGCGCGCCAGTCCGCACACATAGACCTCGTCCACGCCCTGCTCACGCAACCAGCCGTGCAGCGGTGTAGCCGGACGCTTGCCGTGCGGGCCGTGGTTCTCGCGGAAGCCGCTGTACGAATCCACGCGGCGGTCGTCGCCCTTGCGGATCACCGTATCCACGTGCGACCAGTCGATGGACGGGTGCAGCGCGGCGCCGGCCGTGTCCTGCACGCAATGCGGCGGCCACAGGGTCTGCGCGTGGCCGTACAGCGGGATGCGCTCGAACGGCTCGCGACCGGGGTGGGAGGTGGAGAAGGAGATGTGGTCGGCGGGGTGCCAGTCCTGGGTGGCGACCACGTGCTGGAACACGTCGCGCTTCAGCAGTTCGTCGATGCCCGGCACGATGGTGTCCCCCTCGTGGCAGGCGAGCGCGCCCCCGGGCATGAAGTCCGGTTGCACGTCGACCAGGATGAGGGCGGCGCGGCGGCTGATGGAATGGCTCATGGTCGCGGCGAGGCTCGTAAAAGGTTGCGCCAGAAAGTCTAGTCGGCCCAGCGGAATCGTGATGTGACGCGCTCGACGGGTGATCTGTCCGCGCTATCCCGTGTTCAGGGTAGGGAAAATCCTACCGCGACGAAGGTCGGCGCCCGTCGGGCGGGCCGTCGCAGGCATAATGAGTGCCACGGCAACCGACGGGAACGCGCGGCATGTTTTTCGACCAGTCTTGGATGGGGTACGGGTTCGTGGGAGCGCTGGAAGCGGGTGCCATCGCATTGGCCATCGCCCTGGTCGTCTATGGGCTGCTGCACCTGTTCGGACGCACCCAGGGCTGGAGCGCCGCGCTGGAAATCAGCTGGGCCTCGGTCATCGCCATGGTGCTGGCCAGCGGCAGCGACCTGTGGAACCTGGTCTATTTCAACTACGGTCGCGTGCAATCGCTGCAGCTGCTGAAGGTACGCCTGGCCGAAGTGCACGACCCGGACAGCCTGGGCGCGCGCGTGATGTTCGAATTCCTCGGCGTATGCGTCGGTGTCTATCTCGGCTGGCTGCTGTTTCACCGTCGACGCCAGCACGGATGATCGATCGTGGCCGGCGATTCCCCCTTCGCGCCGGCCATGCTGACTGTTTTTTCCCTCTCCCTACGTTGTACCCATGACTACTCAGGTTGAACCGGTTGCCGACGGATCGTCGCTGACCCTGCGCATCGTCCAGATCGTGCTTTTCACGTTCCTGGCCTATCTGGTGATCGGCATGCAGCTGGCGGTACTGCCGCCCTTCGTGCACGACGATCTGGGCTTCGGTGCCGTGCTGGCAGGCCTGGTGATCAGCACGCAATACGTGGCCACGCTGCTCAGTCGCGGCTTTGCCGGTCGCACGTCGGACACGGCAGGCCCCAAGCGTTCGGCCCTCATCGGCTTGATGGCTTGCGCGGCCAGCGGCGCCTTGATGATGGTGGCGGCACTGCTGCGCGAATGGCCAACGGCCTCCGTGGGCGTGATGCTGGTGGCGCGACTGGCGCTCGGCATGGGCGAAAGCTGCGTGGCGACGGGCTGCATCATGTGGGGCATCGGCCGCGTGGGCGCCGAGCACACCGCGAAAGTGATTTCGTGGAATGGCATCGCCACGTACGGCGCACTGGCCGTTGGCGCGCCGCTTGGCGTGGTGCTCAATGGCGCGGCGGGTTTCATCAGCATCGGCGCCGCCGGTCTGCTGCTGATGGCGATCGGTTTGTTGCTGGCGTGGCGCCGACCTGCGGTGCGGGTGGAAGTGGGCGAGCGCATGCCGATGCATCACGTGTTCGGCCGCGTGGCGCCTTACGGCATGGGGCTGGCGCTGGGTTCGGTGGGTTTTGGCGTCATCGCCACCTTTATCACGCTGTACTACGCGAAACAGGGTTGGTCCGGCGCGGCGCTCACGCTCAGCGTGTTCGGCGTGTGTTTCGTGGGCGTGCGCCTGGTACTCGGTTGGACCATCGCGCACTTTGGCGGCTATCGCACGGCACTGGTGTCGCTGCTGGTGGAATGCGCAGGCCTTATCGTGCTGGCGTGTGCGAACCATGCGGGCGTGGCCATGTTGGGTGCCGCGCTCAGCGGCATTGGTTTTTCGCTGATCTTTCCCGCGCTCGGCGTGGTGGCGGTGGAGCGCGTGAGCGGCAGCAATCGCGGCGCGGCATTGGCCGCGTATTCGGTGTTCATCGACGTGGCGCTGGGCATCACCGGCCCCCTCGGCGGCTGGATTGCGTCGGGCGGACGTTACGGCCCCATGTTCGTGGTGGCCGCAGGCATGTCGCTGGCGGCGGCGTTGCTTACGGTCAGTCTCTTTGTCGTGTATGGGAGTCGCGCCGACAGCTGACCGACCGCAAGGCGAACGATTCGCTCGCGTCAGAGCACGGGGTCGAACAACCGTGCCACGTGCATGGCCAGTCGGCGCATATAGGGCGCTTTCTGGTATTCCGCTTCCGTCACTTCATGCGCATGCGCGAAGTCCTCGCTGAGCATGGCTTCCACTTCCGCGGCGAACTGCGGATCGACATTCAGCGCACCGATCTCGAAGTTCAGGCGGAACGATCGGTTGTCGAGATTCATGCTACCCACGGATGCCGTGTCGTCATCGGCCAGCAGCACCTTTTCGTGCACGAAGCCCGGCTGATAGCGGAACACGCGGATGCCGGCACGCACGGCGTCATGCGCATAAAGCCCCGTGGCGAGAAACACGGTGTGATGATCGGGTCGCGAAGGGATGAGCACGCGCACGTCCACGCCACGAAAGACGGCAAGCCGCAGTGCCGACATCACCGCCTGGTCGGGCACGAAATACGGCGTGGTGATCCATAGTCGTCGACGTGCCGAATGGATCAGCGAGACGAAGAACAGCGAGCAGGTTTCCTGGCGATCCGCCGGGCCCGTGGCCACGATCAGCGTGTTGGCGCTGCCCGTGCCCGGTGCAGGCCGCAGCAGCGGCGGCAGTTCGCCGGTTACCCAATGCCAGTCCTCCGCGAAGCTGCGTTGCAGGTCGGCGACGGCCGGGCCTTCGATTTCCAGGTGCGTGTCGCGCCACGGCGACAGCGGTGGCTTCAGGCCCAGGTATTCGTCGCCCACATTGAGGCCGCCGACGAAGCCATGCATGCCATCCACCACCACGATCTTTCGATGGTTGCGGAAGTTGAGCTGGAAGCGATTGCTGCGTCGCTGCGTGGCAAACGGATGGATGGCCACGCCTTCCTCGCGCAGGGTTTCCACGTAGTCGCGCGGCAACGCATGACTGCCGATGCCGTCGTAGAGCACGCATACGTCCACGCCCGCGCGAACGCGATCGATCAGCGCCTGCTGCATGCGCTTGCCGAGCATGTCGTCGTGGATGATGAAGAACTGCACGAGCACGCAGCGCTTCGCCTTGGCGATGGCAGCGAAAATGGCTTCGAACGTGGCATCGCCATTGACCAGCAAGCGCAGTTGCTGCCCGTCATGAAAGCGCGCGCCCAGCATGCTGGCGATTTCACCGTAGCGTTCGGCGACATCTGATGCATCGGAGCCGTTGGCGAGTTGTTCGTCGGCCAGTGCCTGCATCTGGTCGCGCCGTGCGCGATGCAGGTCCACGTAACCGTGGAACCGGCTGCGCCCCAGGTAGAGATACGGCACCAGCGTGATGTAGGGCAGGAATACCAGGCCCAGTGCCCAGGCAAATGCGCCTTGTGGCGTGCGCGTGTTCATTACGGCGTGCATCGCGGCCAGCACACCCGCCACGTGCAACACGAGCAGGACGGCACCGATAAAGGTCGTCAGCATGCGGTGATGTCCATGATCAGAAACACGTTGGATAGAAACTGGTGCGACATGGCATTCCCCCTTTCATCAACGCATCGCGGCGCGCACGGTATCGAGCACCTCCTGCTCACGCGCCTGCAGTTCCTGTTGCAGATGATCCACGAACAGGCGGATGCGTGCAGGCAGGTAGGCGCGGCTCGGGTAAATGGCATACACGTGGGCATCGTGAAGAATCACGTCGCTCTTCAGTGGCACCAGCCGGCCCGCCCGCACGTCCTCGGCAATGTCCCAGGCCGACTTGAAGGCGATGCCGTGGCCGGCCAGCGCGAGCGTGCGCATCAGGTCGCCGTTGTCGCAGGTCATGGCGGCTTCGACCCGCAGCGGGCGCGGACCGTCCGCAGTCTGCACGATCCACGGCAGCACGCTGTGGCCGGGGCGGTGAAGCATCAGGCAGCGGTGACCGTGAAGTTCTTCCACCGTACGGGGATGGCCGTGTTTCGCCAGGTAGTCGGGCGAGGCGCACAGCACGCGGAAATTGTTGGTGAGCAGGCGGGAAACCAGTCGGGAGTCGGCCATGGTGCCGCCGCGTACGGCTACATCCACGCCGGCCTCGAACAGGTCGAGCATCGCATCGGAATTGGTGATGCGCAGATGCAGCTGCGGGTGCTGTTCGGCGAAATTCGCGGCGATCGGGCCCACGTACTGCCGCCCCATGTCCACCGACGCGGAGATATGCAGCTGGCCGCGAACCTCCAGCTGGCGCAGGCCGACCGCGGAGTTGGCGTCGTCCACATCCGTGATGATGGCCTGGCACCGCTCGAAGTAGATGGTGCCTTCCTCGGTAAGCGACAGGCGCCGGGAGCTGCGTTGCAGCAACCTCACGCCCAGCGCCGTTTCCAGCCGGGTGAGGCGCTTGCTGGCGGCGGCTGGCGACAGGCCCAGTTCGCGCCCTGCTGCCGACAGGCTGCCCTCGGTGACGGCGCGGACGAACAGTCGCATGTCTTCGAAATCGACCATCGTGGGCTTCCTGGGTGCCGCGTGGGCAGGGGCATGACCGGGCATCTTTAACTTTCAGGAAAAGATGCCTCTCTAGTTTGCTCAATTCACGGAAGGATCGACAAGGCGCAAAGTAGCGTCCGTTTCCTTCTGGGACCCTCCCATGAACACTTCCCCTTCTGAGGCCGCCGTGCCGGCAACGGGTTCATCCCGGTTGGCGCTGCTGGCCTTGTCCGTGGCGGCCTTCGCCATTGGTACCACTGAATTCGTCATCATGGGTCTGCTGCCCGAAGTGGCGGCGGACCTGCACGTCAGTATTCCGTCCGCCGGCCTGCTGGTATCCGGCTATGCGCTGGGCGTGGCAGCGGGTGCGCCGCTGCTGGCGGCGCTCACGGCCCGCATGGAGCGCCGCAACGCGCTGCTCCTTCTGCTAGGCCTGTTCATTCTCGGCAACGCGCTCTGTGCGGTGGCGCCGAACTACGGCGTGCTGATGGTGGCGCGCGTGGTGGCGGCGTTCTGTCACGGTTCGTTCTTCGGCATCGGTGCCGTGGTGGCTTCCCACGTGGTGCCGCGCGGACAGGCCGCCCGTGCCATCGCACTGATGTTCACCGGGCTGACGCTGGCGAACGTGCTCGGCGTGCCGTTCGGTACCTTCCTGGGGCAGTGGGCGGGTTGGCGCTCGACCTTCATCGCGGTCACCGGCCTGGGCGTGCTCGCTGCCATCGCGGTATGGCGTCTGGTGCCGTCGCTGCCCGACCTGCCGTCGCCGAACATGAAGCGCGAGCTGGGTGTGCTCCGCCAGCCGCAGGTGCTGCTGGCGCTGTTGATGACCGTGCTGGGCTTCGGTGGCGTCTTCACCGTGTTCACCTATATCGCGCCGATCCTGCAGCAGGTGTCGAACGTGAGTGTGGGTGCCACTGGCTGGGTGCTGATCCTGTTCGGCGTGGGCACCACCATTGGCAACATGCTGGGCGGTCGTCTTGCCGATTGGCGCCTGATGCCCTCGCTGATGGGCGTGCTGGCCGTGCTGGCGCTGATCATGGTGGCCTTCGCCTGGACCATGCACAACACGATCGCCGCCATCGTTACTGTCTTCGTGTGGGGCGTGGCTGCGTTCGCCACGGTGCCGCCGTTGCAGATGCGCGTGGTGCAGCAGGCCAGCGAAGGGCCGCATCTTGCCTCGACGCTCAACATCGCCGCATTCAACCTCGGCAATGCCATCGGCGCTTTCATCGGCGGCTCGATGATCAGCATGAATCTGGGCCTGCCTTCCGTCAGCATCGCTGGCGCCGTGGTGGCCATGCTGGGCCTGCTGGTGACGCTGACCAGCGCGGCGCTGGAGCGCCGCCGTCGCACGGTCCCTGCCGAGTGTGCCGTGGGCGCCTGATCTTTCCGTTCCGAGGGGCACGACTGTTTGACGACTTTCGCCGGCGCAGAATCGTCCCCTCACCATCCTTGCACCAGGAGAGCTTCATGAAAGCGGTCGCCTACCGGAACAGCCTGCCCATTACCGACACGCAAAGCCTGATCGACGTCGAGCTGCCGCAGCCGGTGCCACAGGGTCGTGATGTGTTGGTGCAGGTGGAGGCCATCTCGGTCAATCCGGTGGATACCAAGGTGCGTCAGCGCAACAACCCCGAAGGCAGCGACAAGGTGCTGGGCTGGGACGCCGCCGGCACGGTGGTCGCCGTGGGCGCCGATGTCACGCTGTTCAAGCCGGGCGATGCGGTGTACTACGCGGGCGCCATCGACCGCTCGGGCAGCAATGCCCAGTTTCAGCTGGTGGACGAACGCATCGTGGGGCGCAAGCCGTCCACGCTCGATTTCGCTGAAGCCGCCGCCATGCCACTCACGGCGATCACGGCGTGGGAAATGCTGTTCGATCGATTGAACGTACCGCGTGGCAGCACGGCGCGCAGCGGTGTGATCTTGGTGATTGGTGGCGCGGGCGGCGTGGGTTCCATGGCCATCCAGTTGGCGCGTCGCTTGACCAACTTCACCGTCATCGGCACGGCGTCACGCGATGACACGCAGGCGTGGGTGAAGGCCATGGGCGCGCATCACGCCGTCAACCATCACGGTGACCTGGTGGCGGCCGTGAAGGCCGTAGCGCCGCAGGGCGTGGACTACGTGCTCAGCCTGACGCACACCGAGCAACATTTTCGTTCGCTGGTCGAACTGTTGAAACCGCAAGGCAAACTGGCGTTGATCGACGATCCGGCGACACCGCTGGATATCACGCTGCTGAAACCCAAGAGCCTCTCGTTGCATTGGGAATTCATGTACACGCGTTCGCTGTTCCACACCGACGACATGCAGGCGCAGCACGTATTGCTCAACGAAGTGGCCGATCTGGTCGATGCGGGTGTGTTGCGCACGACGTTGCGCGAGAACATCGGGACGATCAATGCCGCCAACCTGCGGCGCGCGCATACGCAGGTGGAAAGCGCGAGCACGATCGGCAAAGTCGTGTTGAGCGGTTGGTGATGCGCGCACGGCGATAAAAAAAGGGAGCGCCATGCGCTCCCTTTTTCTTATTCGCCTTTCAACAAGCGATCGGCGAGATTACGCGCCTGTTGCCGGATCTCCGGCATGGCCGTGGATTCCCACAAGGTGCCGCGAAGCAGCGTACCGATGGCATAAAAGCGTGGCCACGCCTGCTGGCCGTGCATGATGCGACCTTCCGTAGAAGCCACCACGCCCAGCCCGAGCGGATCGGGCGCCACGTGGCCATTGGTGGCGAGCTGACGGATCAACGGATGCTGCGTGCGGCGCACATCGGTGTTGAGGCCCACCGTCTGGATCACCAGGTCGGCATCCATCGTTTCGATACCCTTGCCGTGCGGCAGGCGGATGTCGAGATGCAGCTTGTCGCCAGCCACGTCCACCGCTTGCAGGCGGCCACGACGGCGATGAAGGCGGCCGGCGTCTTCCAGTGCCTGCATCGACGCCATCACCTGCGGAGGCATGCGATGACGCACGCGTTCCCAGGCCCAGCGCGCGTGGCGCAGGAAACGCGAGCGTTCCGCTTCCGGAAGCAGGGCCCACAGCGACGGCGTATGCGGCCGCAAGCCATCCACCACCGTGCGCCAGTCGTCGCTCTGTTCCACCGCTTCGCGGAGCAGGCGAATCCACGTGCGGATGTATGGCGCCTCGCGCATGGATTCGATCAGCTCGCTGCCGTCGTCACTCGGGGCGGAGGCGTGCTTCAGATGCGGTTCCGGCAGCAGGCCGTGGCGCGAAATGGCTTCGAACGTGGCGTTGGGCCACAGCGCCGAAAGCTCCAGCAGCACGTCGACTGCGGTGAGTCCCAGGCCAACCAGCACGACCTTGCGCGGGTGCGCGTCCGACTGGGCGCCGGCCAGGAAGCTCCAGGGCTCCGTCACGTACTGGCCGCTTTCCAGCGCGGCCTCGCTTACGCCACCCAACGGCTGCGGCGGCAACGAACCAATGGCGAGCACGGCGGCATCGACGCGTGCGTTCTCTTCGCCATGGATCACGGTGACGCCGTCGTTCTCCGGCACGAGGGCGTCCACGGCGAACGGCAGTACGCGCACGTCGTGGCCGGCAGCGCGCGCGCGTTCCAGCGAGCGGGCCACTTCGGCTTCGAGATAGTCGCCATAGAGGCGGCGCGGCAGGAAATCGGTACCGGCAATGCTGCCGTCGCCACGCTGCGCGAAATCGAGGAATCCGTGCGGCTTGGCGGCGAACATGCTCATCGACGCCGCGCGCACGTTCAGGAGATGCTTGTCGGACCGCGTGCCATACGCGACACCGCGCGGCGCACCGACACCGCCGGTGTACCAGTCCAGATGCAACGGCTGTGGCAGCTGGCGTTCCAGCAGCTCACTCAGCAGCGCTGACGCTGCAGCACCGCCGCCGATGATGGCGACCCGTCGATACATGCCACTCCCTTAAGAAAAACGTTTCAGCGTGTGTGGCTCAGGCGTGCAGGTAGCCCGTAATGGCGCTGCGCTGCATCTGCTTGGTCCACTGGCCGGCTTCGCCAGCTTCTTGGTATGTGAAGTACTGTGCCAGATCGCCACCGTACACGTGAAGCGTCAGCGCCGTTTCGTGCCGGGAGAGGTTCCGGCAGCGGTGTGCATGACGGTCATCGGCATCGAACCAGGTGACATCGCCGGGGCCCAGCCAGTCGCGGCCGGTCATTCGCAAAAACTTCCCGTCGTCGCCCCGATCCCACGATTCCACTTCCAGGGCGCCGTGCAGGGCGAGTTCCAGGCCCCACAGGCCATCGTGGTCGTGGATGGGCGTGTGGTAGTCGGCCGGCCAGGCCATGACCAGCACGCTGATCTCCGGCTTGTTGCGCTGGGCGACCAGCCAGCGTTCAAAGCCCTTGTTGGGCGTACGCAGGTCGGCCAGGTCATCGACCAGCGCCTGTTTGTTCTGGAAGACCGTACGGCTCAATTCCCTTGCCATGGTGGCAAGGTCGGGGTGCTTGCCCACGCCATAGTCAAACGCGATATCACGCAGCGCCTTGAGGTGTTGCATGTGTTTGGCCATGCGATGTTACTCGACGGAAACCGGCGCGCAGTGGACCACGCATATCGTTAAAGTCCCGTAACACCGGGGCGATAGATCCATCGGTATCGGCATGACTTTCGCGACATGCGCCCTGTCACGCAAAAGCGCACATTGGCGTTGCAATGACCTTGAAACCCGCGGCGGGCGCCACAACACGTCCTTGCGAAACGGTCGCCGGCGGTGATGCCGGCAGGAGAAACGTCATGATTGCGTTGAGCGTGCTCTTGATGTTCGTGGTGGGCTTGTGGCTGGGCATCGCGATGATCGGCCTGGTGTTCAAGCTCGTCTTTTCCCTGATCGGCGGCCTCTTCAGCGTGGTTGGCGCCGTGCTCGGTCTGGTGTTCGGCGGCGTTGCACTGCTTGTCGCCGCGCCCATCGTTGCGCTTGCGCTGCTGCCGCTTTGCCTTCCCGTGATGCTGTTCGTGGCCGTGGTGTGGGCCATCGTGCGCCTGGCGCGCGGGCCGGCGCACTCCATGCCAGCCAACGCCAACTGATCGTCCGCTTTGCCGTGGAACGGCCCGACCTGCCACTGGATGCAGGCCGGGCCTTCCTTTATGTGCATGCGGCAACGTGATCGCGGCTACAGCTCGTTCAAGTTGAACGTCACCGGCACGCGAGCCCAGGCACGCACGGCGTGCCCATCCACCTTGGCCGGCTCGAAGCGCCAGCCTTTCAACACCTGCTCCATGGCGCTCTTGTCGAGCATCGTGTAGCCGCTGCTCTCTTCGATGGCCACGTTCTGTGGCACGCCGTTTTCATCCACCAGCACCTTGAGCACGACCTTGCCCTGCATGCGCGAACGCAAGGCTTGCGGCGGGTATTTCAGTGGTGTGGCGCGATAGGCGAGGGTGGCTTCCACGAGTTCGCCGGTGGAAGGTAGCGATGCAGGGGGCGCCACGGTGGGCGGTGTTGGTACGGCAGGCGCGCTGCCTTCGTCCGTCATGGTGATCGGTGGCGACACCGGTTGCGGTTGTGGCACGGCCTGAGTGTGCGGAATGGATTTGGGTAACTCAGGCTTCTTCAACTCGATGGGCGGCGGTGGTGGCGGCTCCTTGGTGGGCGTGATCCAGCTGATCGGCGTTTCCGCGATGCGCTTCACCTGTTGTGCGAATTCCGGAGCCATCGGGCGCATGACGACGAGCAGGGCGGCAAGGTTCAGGGCCATCGCGGCGCTCAGCGCCGCGATGCGGGCGCCGTCGGGATGGGCGTGACGGGGTACAGCCAGGCTTGCGGACGACATAGGCGACCTCCTGACGTATCGATGTGAGTTGTATTGCCCGCGCACGCCGCCGGGGAAAGCGGAGGGATTCGTGCCGGTGCGATTCCAGCCTATGCCTGGAAAAAAGACTTGCGCAAGTAGCCGTATGGAAGGCTATTCTCTGAAAGCTTTCCCGCCGTCATTCCGGTGGGATATTTGGATCGGTCTTAGTGCGCCACCAGCATCGGCACGTCGCCGTGCATGAACAGGTGGCGCGTGGTGCCGCCCAGCACCATCTGCGCGAGCCGCGAACGGCTCCATGCCCCCATCACGATCAAATCGGCCTGCATGGCATGGGCGGCGTCGAGCACGGCCGGTCCGGCGGCGTGGCTGGGACCGGTATCCAGTGTGTCGACGCGGGCGTTGATGCCGCGGCGTTGCAGCCAGTCGGCAAGTCCGGGTGGAGGCAGCACGGGCAACATGTCCTCGTTCATCACGCTGCCGTCGAGCACGTACACGTCATCGGCCTTCTGCAACAGAGGAACGGCGGCGGCGAGCGCGAGCGCCGATTCCCGGCTGCCATTCCAGGCCACCAGCACTTTGGCGCCGATGGACGGGACGGGTGAGGTATCGGGCACCACCAGCACAGGCCGGCCGCTGGCAAACACGCAGCGCGACACCGAACCAAAGCCCACCGGCGCATCGCTGCGCTTCTGGCTGCGCTCCATGATCAGCATGTCATAACCGGACACCGCCTGGCTCACGGCTTGCACCGTATCCCCTTGGGTCACGCGCCAGCGGCCCGTGATGGAACGGGCGGCGAGCGCCTGCTGCCACGCGGCGTCATGGGCTTGTGCTTCGGCCACGCGCCGCTGGGTCTCCTCCAATTGCACGGGAACGGCTTCGGGAAGGCTGAAGGCCGTTGCGGGCAGGTCGGCGACATAGAGCGCATCGAGTCGCGCGCCCAGCCGATGTGCAAGGGCGATGGCGGCGCGGGGCGCGGCAACGCCAAGGTCCAGATGGTCCAGATGCAACAGCACGTCGATCGCTGACATGGTGGCTCTCCCGATTCCCGGTGCGTCTCCAGCATAGAGCCTGCCATCGATGGGCGTGTAGCGCACGTTGTCGCGTGTTCGCACACACGCCCAAAAAAAAGCCCCGCACAGGATGGCGGGGCGGTAAGGCCGGACGTCGGGGGAGAGAGAGGGGACATCCGGGTGTCGAATTTTTTTCTTTTTCGGCTTGTTTTGGCGTACATCCCGGGTGAAAGATGTATTCACGCCACAGCGGCCCATCGGTTGCCAGAATTGCGCGCTTGCCGCGCACGGCGTTTGGGGCATTCAAGGGAGACGAAACATGAGTATGTCGAAGTGGATGGGCGCAGCGATGCTGGCCTTTGCCGGGTGCATGGCATCGGTGCCGGCGCATGCGGGCGATCTCGAGTGCAAGATGAATTTCAATCTCTCGGGCTGGTCGATCTTCTATCAGACGGCCACGGGCAGCGGCACCGTTCATTGCAGCAATGGACAGAGCATGTCGGTGCACATCCGCGTCAAGGGCGGCGGCCTGACGTTCGGCAAAAGCCAGATCACCGATGGCGTGGGCAAGTTCTCCGGCATCGGCAGCATCAGCGAGATCAAGGGCCATTACGCCGATGCGGGCGTGCACGCCGGCGCGTCATCCTCGGCCGGCGCACGGGTGATGACCAAGGGCAATGTGTCGCTGGCGCTCAGTGGCACGGGCAAGGGTTGGGACCTGGGCGTGGCCTTTGGGGCCTTCATCATCGAATGACGGCGCGGGCCGGGCGGCGTTTCATACGCTGCCCGGCCTTGCAATCAGGCTCAGGCAGGCTAAGGTGACGGGGCCGTACGCTCCAGTACGTTCCGTTTGAGGAATGCCCCATGTCTGCCATCCCCGGCACGGCTCTTCCCCGTTACGCCTTCGGCGACGAGCTCGCCAGCAGCATCATCCACGGTATCGGCATCCTGCTGAGCATCGCCGGTCTCGCCACGCTGGTGGCTTATGCATCGCTGTACGGCGACGCTCGCGCCATCGTGGCGAGTGCCGTGTTCGGCACCACGCTGATCCTTTGCTACACCGCCTCCACGCTGTACCACTCCATTCGTGGCGATGCCGCGCGTGGCGTGCTGCGCACGCTGGACCACATCGCCATCTTCCTGCTCATCGCCGGCACGTACACGCCGTTCACGCTGATTGCGTTGCCGGGTACCTGGGGCTGGAGCCTGTTCGGCACGGTGTGGGCGCTGGCCGTCATGGGCATCGCGCTGGAGCTTGGCCTTCTGAAGAAGTACCGCAAGCTGGCGGTGCTGATGTACGTGGGCATGGGCTGGGTGGGCGTGATCGCATTCAAGCCGCTGCTCCAGCATCTGCAGACCGGCGGCATGGTGTTGCTGCTGGCCGGTGGCGTGGCCTATACGCTGGGCGTGCCGTTCTACATGGCGCGCAAGCTGCCGTATCACCACTCGGTGTGGCACTTCTTCGTGCTGGCCGGCAGCGTGCTGCATTACCTGGCCGTGCTGCTTTACGTGCTGCCCGACGCGCGGGGTTGAGCGTCGCGCGCGTCGCTACATTGCGTCGCGGTTTCCCTGCTCGTCATTGTCGCGAAGGCGGGAATTCAGTGTCTTGGCTTCTTCGCTTCGTCGAGACAAAGGCACTGGATTCCCGCCTTCGCGAGAATGACGGGTAGGAAGGTTTCGCCGCGGTGGATGCTCGGACGATCTGATGCGTTTGCAAACAAAAAGGCCGCGCTTGATGCGCGGCCTTTTTGCTTCATGCGATGGACGGCTTACTTCTTCTGCTGCGACGGAATGAACTGCGTGCGCACCGCTTCCGCCAGCTGTTCCGGCGGCAGCAGGCCCTGGCCGATCACGAAGTCGTTGAAGGCCTGGCGATTGAAGTCCTTGCCCAGCGCGAGTTCGGTGTTCAGGCGCGTCTGCTGCAGGCGCATGTATCCGTAGAAATACGCAGTGGCCTGACCGGGGCTGTTGAACGTGTAGCGGTCCAGTTCCTGCTGCGTCATGGCTTCGGACAGGCCCACGTCGTAACGCAGCACGTCGTGCGCGCGTTCCTTGGTGATCAGGCCGAGGTTGAGCATTGGATCAAGGTAGGCGCGGGCAGCACGCTGCAGACGAGCCTGCAGGGCCACGAACTGGCCAGCCGGCGGCTCGTACGGCAGCATTTCCGACTCGGCGTACAGTGCCCAGCCTTCCACGTTCACGCTGTTGAAGGCGAACAGGCTGCGGGCCAGCGACACGCCGCGTTCCACCATCGCCGCGAACTGCAGCTCGTGGCCGGGGCGGCCTTCGTGCGAGGTCAACGTCCAGGCGGCAGCCTTGTAGGTGAAGTCGTCATAGGAATCGGACTTGCTGCCGCTGGGGTTCCCCATGGTCAGCACGAAAGTGCCTTGCTCGCCGTGGTTGTTGATGAAGGGCGGCGGGTCCATGTGCGGTGCCGGCACGGCAGCGGTCTCGGCTTCCGATGCCAGGCGCATCTGCATCTTGCGCTGGGGCAGGGTGATGATGTGCTCGCGACGGATGGTGTCTTCGATCTGGCCGATCACCTGGTGGTAATACGGCACCACGTCGTCCTTGCCCAGCTGTTCCTTCTTCAGCGCCTTGAGCACATCGCGGTAATCGGTGGCCTGGATGTTCTCGGCCTTCGCCACCACCGGCGCCATCATCTGCATCATCGAACGCAGCTCGGTGAATTCGAACTGCGCTTCCTTGATCAGCTGCTCCGGCGGGATGTCGATGCCGACCTGCTTGAGGTTATAGGCGTACAGCGGCTCGGGCAGGCGGAAGTCCGCACGGGCGCGCGGCACGATGGTGGAGCGCACCCACGCGTCGTACTCCTTGAGCTGGCTGTCCATCGCATCCAGCGCGGCCTTGCTCTCGGCGTCGTCCAGCTTGTACTTGGCGAACAGCTGGCGAATGCCCTGCGCATAACGCTGCGAATTGCTGAGCTTCTGCTCGACTTCGTTCTTGTACGGACCGATCAGATCCTTTTCACCGATGCGCGCATTGGTCTGCGCCTTGGCCAGATCCACCAGCGGCGTACAGCCCGGTGCCTTGCCCACGTAGCATTCCAGGCGCTTGGCGGCTGACGGGCGACGCTTGGCGTCCACATCGTCCTTCAGCAGGGCGAACTCACCCTGGAAGATCAGCTGGCCGACATCCTGGTACGGCAGCATGTACTTGTGCGTGAGATCGATGCCTTCGATCTGCTGGTCCGCCGCCTTGATCATGATCTGCAGATCCTGGCGGACGTTCGGGTCCTTCTCGTCGGCCA
This sequence comes from Dyella sp. C11, assembly GCF_003121485.1. Taxonomy (GTDB): domain Bacteria; phylum Pseudomonadota; class Gammaproteobacteria; order Xanthomonadales; family Rhodanobacteraceae; genus Dyella. Next base: position 120,350 of record NZ_QAVX01000007.1, read on the forward strand.
GCATCTTCTCGAGCTTCGTCTTGGCGTCGACCAGTGCGGCGCGCGAACGCGCGTCCACGTCCGGCTTCAAGTCGACCACCTTGTCGTCGAAACCGGGTACGCCGATCTGCGAGGCGAACTCGGGGTTGAACTTCGCCATCACGTCCAGCAGCACCTTGGCATCAGTGTTGCTGCGTTCGATCCAGGCGGGCGACTTGGCGGCTTCCGCCTGGGCGGAGCCGATGGCAGCCAGCGACACCGCCAGCGCAAGGGCAAGACGTTTGGACATGGGCACATCCCTGAAGGTGAGGTACCCCGAGCCTATAAGGCAACGCGCGGAGCGCGCCATGTGCCGAAGGTCGCCCCGGAAGCGGTCAGCCGACCAGCATGGCAAAGCCAAACAGGCCGATCATCACGAACGAGAGCACCAGCTTCACGAAGGTACCGAACAGCAGGCCGAGCCACGTGGCAACGCCCACATGCGCCGAGCGCAGCACGCTCTTTCCCGACGCCAGCTCGCCCAGCAGCGCGCCAAGGAACGGGCCGGCGATGAGTCCGGCCAGGCCGAAGAACATGCCCACCACCGTACCGACGCCCGCGCCCCAGATGGCCCGCCGGCTGGCCCCGACCCGTTTGGCGCCTAGCGAGGCGGCGACAAAATCCAGCAGCACGCCAATGGCGCCGAGAAAGCCGATGACGACCAGCCACCACAGGCCCAGGTGCCGGTACTGGTCCACCGCCGCGGCCAGCCAGATGCCGCCGAAGATCATCGGAATGCCCGGCAGCGCGGGCAGGATGTTGCCGGCAAGGCCGCCGATCATCAGTAACGCGGCAAGCACGTACAGTGCGATTTCCAGCATGGTTTTCTCCGTGTGCGGCAGCCAGCATATCGGGAGGCCGTTGCAGCGTGCAGCGAAGGCTTGGGCGACAATAAGGCGGCAGTCACGACGGCAGGCGCTTCCATGGAAAGTTCGCGCGACATGCTCCTCAAGGCCGATGAACTGGGTCGTATCGAAACGACCGAGCGCGACGGCGTGCGGGTGATCCGTCGCGATGTCGATGCCGCTCGCTGGTGGGCTCGCGCCTTGGCGCGCAACGCGGCCGCACGCGAAGCGCGCGCATTGGCGGCACTCGATGGTATCGATGGTGTTCCCACGCTGCTGAGCTGGGACGGCCGCGAGTTGCTGCGTGGTTACATCTGCGGCGCGCCCATGCAACAGGCGCAACCGCGCGACCCCGCCTATTACCGGGAGGCGCTGCGCCTGCTGGCGCGCCTGCATCGCCGCGGCATCGTGCACAACGACCTTGCCAAGGAACCCAACTGGCTGGTGCGAACGGACGGTCGCCCTGCCGTGGTCGACTTCCAGGTCGCATGGACGCAAACGCGCCGCAACGCGCTGTTTCGCGTGCTTGCGCGTGAGGACGTGCGTCACCTGCTCAAGCACAAGCGCACGTATTGCCCGCAAGCGTTGACGGCCCGGCAACGCGCCATTCTCGACACGCCAGCGCCCCATGCACGGTTGTGGCGTGCCACCGGCAAGCGCCTTTACAAGCTCATTGCTCGGCGCGTGTTCGGTTATTGGGACAACGAGGGAAAGGGACGCGTGCGGCAGTAAAGATGCCGCTTTTCTGTAGGAGCGCACTTTGTGCGCGACCGCAGCCTCTGGTGTCTTCGTGCATGTCAGCGCTGCCGTCGCGCACAAGTGCGCTCCTACAGGTAGTGCACTAGACGCCGAAGCGCTCCAGCAGAAAGTCGATCATGCTCCGCAGTTTTGCGGTGGGCCTTCGATCCTGCGCATAGAGCAAATGCATCGGCGTCGAAGGGGGCGCCCATTCTGGCAACACCGGCATCAGCCTTCCTTCGGCCAGGTCATCCGACAGCAGTACCTCGGGCTGAAGCACGATGCCGGCGCCGTGCAGCGCGGCCACGCGCAGTGCATCGCCATGATCCACGGATAGCCGGCCCTGCACCGGCACATCGCATGTTTCGCCCTGCGGGCCGAGCAGTCGCCACTGATCCCGACGGCGCCAGTTGGTCAAGCCCAGACAGACATGCTTCGCCAGTTCTTCCGGCCGCGCAGGTGTGCCGTGCCTTGCCAGATACTGTGGCGATGCCGCGAGCAGCATGCGATACGGCTGCAAGGTCCTCGCCACCAGTTGCGGGTCGTCGACGGCGCCGATGCGGATGCCCAGTTCATAGCCTTCACCGACCAGGTCGTACACGCGATTGTCGAGCGAGAGTTCGACGCTGACGTCCGGGTAGCGCTGCAAGTAATCGGTGAGTGCAGGTGTAAGGCGACGGCTGCCGAAACTCATGGGTGCGGTGATGCGCAGGCGTCCGCGCGGCGTTGCTTGCAGTTCGTGCGCGCTGCGCTCGGCGAGTTCCACATCGGCGAGCACGAGTTTGCAGCGTTCGTAGTACAGGCGACCCACTTCGGTGAGTTGTTGCCGGCGCGTGGTCCGATGAAGCAGGCGTGCACCCAGGCGTTGCTCGATCGCACGGATGTGCTTGCCCGCCATGGTGGGCGACACGCCACTGGCCTCGGCTGCGGCGGCAAAGCTGCCGGCATCCACCACGCGCACGAACATCGCCATGCTCGCCAATGTGTCCATGATTGAAAACCCATGGTGTTGAATGGGTCGAATGATGGCACGTTTATTCCGCGATGCATCCGGCGGAAACTGGACCCTTGGCGACCCATCACGGGGCGCACGTATCGAGGTATGTCCATGCGCATTCTGCTTATCGGCGCCAGCGGCACCGTCGGCCAGGCGGTCGCCGGGGCGCTGGCTCCCCACCACGAACTCATTCGCGCCGCGCGCAACTCGGGCGACCTGCGTGTCGACCTGACCGACATGGCCAGCATCGAGCGCATGTACCGGGACGCGGGCGAGCTGGATGCCGTGGTGACCACGGCGGGTCACGTGCATTTCGGCCCACTGGTGGACACCACGTCCACGCAATTCATGTCCGGTCTTCAGGACAAGTTGATGGGCCAGGTGAATGCGGTGATCGCGGGCATTCCGTATCTGCGCGACGGCGGCTCGTTCACGCTCACCAGTGGCATCACGGCGGAGGAACCCATCAGGCTGGGTACGAATGCCACCACGGTGAACGCCGCGATCGAAGGCTTCGTGCGTTCGGCATGCACGGAATTGCCGCGCGGTCTGCGCATCAATGCAGTGAGCGCCACGTTGTTGACTGAAGCGTTGGAAGCCTTTGGCCCGTATTTCCCCGGCTTTCCGGCCGTGCCCGGCGAGCGCGTGGGCCAAGTGTATCGGCGTAGCGTGGAAGGTGTGCTGACCGGGCGCGTGTACAAGATCTGGGAATAACGACGGACGGCTGAAATGAATGTGGGAGCGCACCCTGTGCGCGACTGGCATTGCCTCAGTCGCGCACAGGGTGCGCTCCCACAAAAGCAGCGAAGCTTTTTACTTCTCGACGAACGCCCGCTCGATCACGTAGTCACCCGGTTCGCGCGTGCGCGGCGATACCTGGAAACCGCGCGCATCGAGCAGGGCGCAGGTGTCGTCCAGCATCGATGGGCTGCCGCACAGCATCACGCGGTCAACGGCCGGATCGAGCGGCGGCAGGCCAATCGCCTGGCTCATGGCGCCGTCGACGATGTTGTCGGTGATGCGGCCCTGATGGCGGAACGTCTCGCGCGTCACCGTCGGGTAGTAGATCAGCTTCTCGCGCACCAGCTCGCCCAGGTATTCGTGCTGCGGCAGCTCGGTTTCCAGGTAGTCCTTGTACGCAAGGTCGTTGACGTTGCGCACGCCGTGCGCGATCACGATCTTCTCGTAGCGCTCGTAGGTTTCCGGGTCGCGCACCAGGCTCATGAAGGGCGCCAGGCCCGTACCCGTACCGAGCAGGTAAAGATGCCTGCCGGGCTTCAGGTCGTTCAGCACCAGCGTGCCCGTGGGCTTGCGGCTTACGATGAGCGGATCACCCGGCTTCAGATGCTGCAGACGCGAGGTGAGCGGGCCGTTCTGCACCTTGATGCTGAAGAACTCCAGATGCTCCTCGTAATTGGCGCTGGCGATGGAATACGCGCGCATCAACGGGCGGCCATCCACTTCCAGGCCGATCATCACGAACTGTCCGCTCTCGAAGCGGAAGCCCGGATCGCGCGTCGTGCGGAAGCTGAAGAGACTGTCGTTCCAGTGGTGCACGTCGATCACGTGCTCCGTCGCCAATGCCACCATTGCCGGTTACCGTCCTGAAGAGTGCTGGGGAAGCTGCGGGCAGAGCGCTGGCCGGTGGCCTGCGCCGGACTCGTGTGGGGAGGGCGGAATCCGCTGCGCCTGACGAGTGCTGCCCTGGGGGTGCAGCGAAGCGGCCATTATGCCACGGGGATCCGCCTGGTCAGGCGCTCCGGCACGGGCGGGCGCGGCATCATGCCGCAAAGGGGAATCGGCCAGGGCCTCGGCCGCCTCTCGGGGCGGCCAGGAGGCTGTAGCCGCTGCCTCCGCAGTCCGCTGAAGGCAACGCAGTACAATGGGCGCATGTCATCCCCGATTTCCTCCCCGGGCCAGCTGCTCCAGAAGGACGACTGGCGTCTCACCGTTGCGCCCATGATGGACTGGACGGACCGCCACTGCCGGTACTTCCACCGTCTGTTGTCCCCGCATGCCCGGCTTTACACCGAAATGGTGACCAGCGCCGCGCTGGTGCGCGGCAAGCAGCTGCGCCTGCTCGAACACAGCCAGCAGGAGCATCCGGTGGCGCTGCAGCTGGGCGGCAGCGAGCCGGAGGAGCTCGCCATCGCGGCCCGCTACGGCGCCGATGCGGGCTACGACGAAATCAACCTCAACGTGGGTTGCCCTTCCGATCGCGTGCAGTCCGGCCGCTTCGGTGCCTGCCTGATGCGCGAGCCGGCGCTGGTGGGTGATTGCGTGAAGGCCATGCGCGACGCGGTGGACGTGCCCGTGACGGTGAAATGCCGCATCGGCGTTGACGACCAGGACGACTACGCCGATCTGCAGCACTTCACCGAAACCATGATCGACGCGGGCGTGGAAGTGCTGGTGGTACACGCCCGCAAGGCGTGGCTGCAGGGCCTGAGCCCCAAGGAAAACCGCGAAATTCCGCCGCTCGACTACGAGCGCGTGTATCGCCTCAAGCGCGAGTTCCCCGAACTGGTGGTCGTCATCAATGGCGGCATCACCACGGTGGAACAGGTGCAGGCGCATCTGGAACGGGTGGACGGCGTCATGCTCGGCCGGGCGGCCTACCACGACCCCTACATCCTCGCCCAGGTCGAGGCCGCGCTTTACGGTGAGCCGATGCCGGCTCGCGACGACGTGCTGCTCCGCATGCGCCCGTATATCGAGGCCGAACTGGCTCGGGGCACGTCGCTCAAGCACATCAGTCGCCACCTGCTGGGGCTGTACCAGGGCGAGCCGGGCGCCCGCGGCTTCCGCCGCCGGCTGAGCGAAGGCGCCCATTTGCCGGACGCCGACTGGCGTCTGATCGAGCAAGCCATCGCACAACCCCGCGTTGCCGCGTGACCGTTCAGGTTCGTCCGGTCACTATTCAGCCGCGATTCCATAGTCTGAACACGATGGACCGTGTCCCCGCAGGTAATCCGGGCTTGTTTAACAAAATGAAAACAATCCTGCGTCCACTGATATGGCTACTGGCGTTGTCGGCAGGCTCGAGTGCCTGGGCTGCGCAGTCGAACGAGCCAGCCATGTCGCTGGAGCAGGCTGTGAATCAGGTGCAGCACGAGACCGGTGGCAAGGTGTTGTCGGCCCAGACGGTACGGCGGGGCCGCAGCTCGTTCGAACATCGCGTAAAGGTGCTCACGCCTACCGGGCACGTGCGCGTGGTGACCGTGACGACGGAGGCGGCCAAGGGGCCGGCCTCTGGCGATTCGACCAAGAACCCGTCCAGTGACGGTGGAAGCAACAAGGAGAAACACTGATGCGCATTCTTTTGGTTGAGGACGAGGCTCCGCTGCGCGAGACCCTCGCCGCCCGCCTGAAGCGCGATGGTTTTGCCGTCGATGCAGCCCAGGACGGTGAAGAAGGCTTGTACATGGGGCGCGAAGTGCCCTTCGACCTGGCCATCATCGACCTCGGCTTGCCCAAGATGTCGGGCATGGACCTGATCAAGTCGCTGCGCGAGGCCGGCCAGCGCTATCCCATCCTTATCCTCACCGCCCGTGGAGGCTGGCAGGACAAGGTGGAAGGCCTCAAGCACGGCGCCGACGATTACCTCGTCAAGCCGTTCCATGTCGAAGAACTGCTGGCTCGCATCAACGCGCTGGTGCGTCGCGCCAGTGGCTGGTCCAAGCCGGTGCTGGCCTGCGGCCCGATCAAGCTGGACACCACCGCGCAGACGGTGACGGTGGAAGGCAAGGCGGTCGACCTGACCAGCTACGAATACAAGGTGCTCGAATACCTGATGCTGCATGCGGGTGAGCTGGTCTCCAAGGCCGATCTCACCGAACACATCTACCAGCAGGATTTCGATCGCGATTCCAACGTGCTGGAGGTCTTCATCGGTCGCCTGCGCAGGAAGCTGGACCCGGAAGGCAACCTCAAGCCCATCGAGACGGTACGTGGACGCGGATACCGCTTTGCCATCCCTCGCAGCGAAAGCGACGACGAATAATGCAACGCCCCCGCCGCGCCGCCCGTTCTCACTGGCGGCGCGCGCGGCGCTGGCGACAGGTTTCGTGCTGGCTGCGTTTCTTGGCGTAGTCGGCCTTACGCTCACGCGCACCAACAACGATCGCGCCCTGCAGGGCCTGCACGATCGTCTGGAAAATTTCTTCATGGCCTACCTGGCCGGCACGGAAGTGAGCCGGTCGGGCAAGGTATTGATGCCCGATACGCTGCCCGATTCGATGTTCTCGCGACCGGGCTCGGGGCTTTATGCCGTCGTCGTGGGTGACAACAACTTCAAGTGGGAATCGCCTTCGGCCATCGGTCGCGATTTCGGTTTCCTGCATCCGTTGGAACCGGGCCAATCCCAATTCATCGGTCCGGTCGATACGCGCATGGGGCGGCTGTATTACTACATTCGCGGCGTGGCGCTGGACAACGCCGAAAAGAAATCCGTGCCGCTCACCTTCATGGTGGCGCAGACCGAGGACCAGTACGAAGGTCCCAACGCCGTCTTCCGACGAAGCCTGATCTTCTGGCTCGCCTCACTCGGTGTGATGCTGATCCTGCTGCAGCTGCTGCTGCTGCGCTGGAGTCTTACGCCGTTGCGCAAGGTGGCCAATGAGATGTCGCGCGTGGAGCGCGGCGACCGCGAACACCTTGGCGATCAATATCCCCAGGAACTCACGGGCCTGACCGAACGCATCAACGCCTTCATCGACAGCGAGCGCGAACAGCGCGTACGCACGCGCAACACGCTGGCGGATCTGGCGCACAGCCTGAAGACGCCGCTGGCGGTGATACGTTCGAGTCTTGAAAGCGTCAGCGGCGAATCCGGCTTGCGCGATCAGGTGCTGGAGCAGGTGCGCAAGATGGACGAGCTGGTGGCTTACCAGCTTGCGCGCGCGGCCACGTCCGGTCGACAGACCTTCGCCACCACGGCCATTCCCATCGCCAGCCACGCGGAAGACCTGGTGCAAAGCCTGGAGAAGGTGTACGCCGCGAAGAACGTGCTGTGCGAATTTGATATCGACGACAACGCCGCGTTCTACGGTGAACAGGGCGACCTGCTCGAACTGATGGGCAACTTGCTGGAAAACGCCTTCAAGTGGGCGCGCCATCGCGTGCTGCTGGTGGTGAAGATGCGTCCGGTGGCAGGACGTCAGCGCCCCGGCTTGTGGCTGAGCGTGGAAGACGACGGCCCCGGCATCGACGACGACAAGATCGAAAGCGTGCTGCAGCGTGGCGTGCGTGGCGACGAGCGCGTGCAGGGGCACGGCATCGGGTTGTCGATCGTGCAGGACATCATTCGCGCTTACGGCGGCGAGCTGGGGGTCGATCGATCACCGGAATTCAACGGCGCGCGCTTCAGCGTGAAGTTCCCGCCCGGTTGATGCGCGCTTCCTCCCTCTCCCCTTCGGGGAGAGGGTCGGGGTGAGGGGCCAACCTGGCGACAACCATCGTGTGGCCATCCAAACAAAAAATCACACTCACCCCGGCGCCGGCGAAACCCCGTAATACGCCTCAAGCAATCGAGCCACCGTCGCATCCGCACGCTGCAGCACGCCCGGCTGCGACCAATGCAGCTCGCTCACCACGGCAAAGAACTCGTCCGGGCTTTCGGCAGCGTACGGATCGATCAGCGTATCCCGCCCGCGGGCGACGTCATTGGACAGCAGGTCGAACGCGCGCTGGAATGCCACGATCCATTGGCGGCGCGAAATGGATGGTGGGAGCGGCGGCACGCCATCCGGCGGCCCGTCGAGCATGTCGAGCTTGTGCGCGATTTCGTGCACGACCACGTTGTAGCCGTCCCACGGTTGAGCCAGGTCGAGCTGCACGTCGGCAAGCGACAGTACGAGCGGGCCGTGTTCCCAGGCCTCGCCGATAAGCACGTCGTCGCTTTCGGTCACCACGCCGTTGCGATCGTCGTGATGACTGCGTTTCACCTTGAACTCGCCCGGATAAATCAGGATGTCGCGCCAACCGCGCAATGCGCCCGGACCCGGGCGGAGCACGGGCAGGCAGGCCTGGATGGCAATGGCGGCGCAGGTGCCCTCGGTCAGCTCGGCACCGGCCAGGGCGTGCAGGCGTTTGCGGGCGAGGAATACACCCACCAGGCGACGGAGCTCATGCTGGCGGGCGGTATCCAGGCGTTGGGCAATGGGACTGGCGGCCAGCGCAAGGCGCCAGGGTTTGTCAGCGAGCGGGGGAGGGCTTACGTAGGCGCGGAGGCGCCGCCACCAGTCAGCCGACACAAGCGGTGGTTACTGGATGGAGCCCGGCAACAACGACTGCCAGCCGATGCGGTTCTGGCGGGCGCGCGGCGATCGGGCCGGGGGCGTGGGCGGGCAGTTGTCGCTGGACGACGACGAGGCGGGGCCGGGAGACGTATTGGCTTCGCGGGACAGCCCGAGGGCGTCGCCACCGCTGCCGCCGGCACCTTCATGGCTTGCCGAGCTGCTGTCCACCGTGCGCTGCATGGAGTTCAGATCCTGGCCGTCCGCGTCCATGGCCGATGCAGCACCCACGCTGCCGACGCATAAAACACATCCAATCAAGAACTTCCTGACGCCCATGGCGGCTCAACCCCTTGATCCGCAAACCAAGGTCCGGATGCTGGCAGAAAAAAGAAGGCGATACCAGTGCCTGCGCAACCCTCGCGCAAGGCTCGCGAGTCCCAGAAGTCATGGGGCGACGAGGCAAGGGCAACCTCCGGCGCGCCGTGACGGCAGGCTAGAATCGCCCGATGCCTCGCCTCCCGACTTCGCCTTCTTATGCCAGCGACTGCCGCGTACGCGGTTTGTCGGTGTGGGGCCTGGCGTAATGCAGGCGCAGGAACTCCTGGTGGCGCTGTCGGATGGCGGCATGGTGTCCGGTTCCCAGCTGGCCGAACGCGCCGGCGTTACGCGTGCCGCGATCTGGAAGCAGATCGAAGCGCTTCGCGCGCGTGGCGTGCCGGTGGAATCCCGCGGTACGGCCGGTTACTGCCTTCCCTGGCCGGTCCAGCTGCTCGATGTGGAAGCCATTCGCCATGCGCTGCCGGCTGGCGCGCGCGAGCGGGTCGGCGCGCTGGAGCTGCACTGGGAAATCGACTCGACGTCCAGCGAGATCCAGCGCCGCCAGGCCGATCTGGCTGACCTGAGCATGGTGCTGGCGGAAACGCAGACCGCCGGGCGCGGACGGCGCGGACGGCAGTGGTTGTCGCCACCGGGCCTGAATATCTATCTGTCGTGCCTGAAGCGTTTCGAAGCGGGGTTCGCGGCACTCTCCGGCTTGTCGCTCGCGGTTGGCGTGATCGTGATGCGCACACTCGATGCGTTGGGCATCCGCGGCGCGGGCCTGAAGTGGCCCAACGACGTGTTGAGCGACGGCGGCAAGCTCGCCGGCATCCTGGTGGAGCTTGGCGGGGAATACCAAGGGCCTTGTTCGGCCATCATCGGAGTGGGGTTGAACGTGCGGCTTACCGAAGCGCTGCACCAGCAGGCGGGCCAGCCGGTGAACGATCTGGCCACGCTCGCGGGGCACGCGCCGGATCGCAATCGCGTGGCCGCCGCACTCGTTGCCGCGCTGGCTGAAGGGCTGGATCAATTCGAACGGGAAGGCTTCAGCGCCTTCGTCGATGAATACGCACGCCATGACTTGCTGAGTGGCAAGCCGCTGCGCGTACAGGGTGCTGCCCACGTGACCGAAGGTACGGGCGCGGGTGTGGATGCGCGCGGTGCGCTGCTGTTGCAGACAGCCGACGGCGTGCATCGCATCGACAGCGCCGACGTCACGGTGCGACGCACATGAGACTGCTGCTCGACCTCGGAAATACACGCCTGAAATGGGCCCTGCGCGAAGGTTCGCGCTGGGTGGGGCAGGGTGCGGTGGCGTGGAACGACGACGTCGTGCTCGCGCTGCACGAAGCCTGGCGACTGGTGCCACGTCCCGATCACGTGTTCGGTGCGTCGGGGGTGGACGGCGGTCGCGAAATGCAAATCTCCGCGGTGGTGTTCACCTGCTTCGAGCGCGAGCCCACCTGGCTGCGCACGCCGGCGGAGGCCTGCGGTGTGCGTAACGCTTACCCCGAACCCGGCCGGCTGGGTGTGGATCGTTTTCTCGGCATGGTGGCGGCGCGTGCGGAAGGTCTGGCGCCCTGCATTCTTGCCAGCGTGGGGACCGCGCTGACGCTCGACGCGCGCGATGCGGACGGCCAGCACCTGGGTGGCCTGATCGCCCCGGGGCCGCAGCGGATGCAGCAATCCCTACTTGGCGCCACGTCGCGGGTAGTGGTTGATCGTCCGGGCCGCGTGCTGGAAGTCGCCGACAACACACCCGATGCCGTCGCCTCCGGATGCTGGCAGGCCGCTGCGGCGCTGGTCGAGCGTTTTGTCGCGCACATGTCCGCCCCCCTGGGTGGCTCGCCGCAACTCATTTTCGGCGGCGGCGATGCGGAATCGCTGGCGCCGCTGGTCGACATCCATTCGCGGCTCAGCGAGGACGGCGTGCTGCGCGGTCTGGCCGTGTGGTCGGACGCACATACACCTGTCGCGCGATCTCCCTAGAATGCTCGCTCCCCTGCACGTTGCCTGACGGATCGACGATGTTCCTGCGCCTGCTCTTTGTCCTGCTGATTGCGCTCAACATTGCGGTGGGCGCGTGGCTGCTGCTTGGCCAGGACGACGTGCACGGGCGCAGCGCCACCGACGCGGGCGTGCCCGAACTGCACCTGTTGAGCGAGCGCCCAGCCACGCCGTCCAGCGCACCGGCGCCTGCATCGTCTGCGGTGTCCTCGGTCGCCGGGCAGGGTGATGTCACGCCACCGAGCCCCGCTTCCACCCCCGCGGCTGTTGCACCGGCACCCGCGCCCGCCCAGCCCGCGCTGCCGTCGCGCCCCAACACCTACACCTGCATGGCCTTGGGCCCGTTTGCCACGCAGACCGACATGCGCAACGCACGCGCCGCGCTCACCAACCAGGCGGCGCGCATGCGATCGCGCCAGGAACAGACCACCCAGACCACCGGCTGGTGGGTTTACCTGCCCGGTGGCGGAACCCGCGACAAGGCGCTGGAACTGGGTCGGCGCCTGGCCGCTGCCAACGTGGGCGAATACTTCATCGTCAGCTCGGGCGACCAGTCCAACACCATCTCGCTGGGCTTGTTCAAAGACCCGGCCAACGCCCGTCGCCGTCGGGAGCAGGTGGCTGCAGCGGGCTTTCCCGCACAGATGAGCGAGCGCACCGAGAGCGTGCCGGAGTATTGGCTGGATGTGGTCATCGCCGACAACGGCCACGCCGACTGGCGCAACCGCGTGCGCGGCGTCGGTTCCCACAGCACCGGCTGCTTCTGACCGGTTTTTTGGCGTCGGGCCACACGGGCCTGCTAGACTTGCCGTCCTTCGCCGGTATAGCTCAGTTGGTAGAGCAACTGATTTGTAATCAGTAGGTCGCGGGTTCGACTCCTGCTGCCGGCACCAGTGAAACGAAAGGCCTGCGTGGATCATTCCGCGCGGGCCTTTTTATGGGATCGGCCGCAACGGCACGCATTCGAAGCGCGCGGCTCGATGGCAGCGGAGTAAGCTGCGTCGGGTCGTGATTCCGGTGGCTAGCATGAGTCAGATTGGAAAGCCTCCTTGCGAAGACGGCGTCATCCTGAAGGGAGCGCCGGCAGAGCCTTGTTCATCGCCAGCGCGCCATTGGACGCTGGTGGTGGCGATACTGGGATCGAGCCTCGCGTTCATCGACGGCACGGTGGTGAACGTGGCGCTTCCTGCCATCCAGCGCGAACTCGGCGCGACCACTTCCGATGCGCAATGGGTGATGGAGTCTTACGCGCTGTTCCTGGCGTCGCTGTTGCTGGTGGGTGGCGTGCTGGGAGATCGCTTCGGGCGCAAGCGTGTTTTCCTGATCGGCACGGTCATGTTCACGGCGGCATCAATCGGTTGCGCTATGTCCACGGCGGTGGCGCCGTTGATTGCGGCTCGCGCCATTCAGGGCATTGGCGCGGCATTGCTGGTGCCGGGCAGCCTGGCGTTGATCAGTGCCACGTTTCCGCAGTCGGAACGAGGTGCCGCCATCGGTACGTGGTCGGCGTTCAGTGGCATTACGGCGGCAATCGGGCCGGTCATTGGCGGGTTTCTCGTCGATCACTATTCGTGGGCGTGGGCCTTTCTGGTCAATGCACCCGTTGGCGTTGCGGTATTGGCGATAGGTGCTTTGAAGGTGCCCGAAAGCCGGGGCGGTGCGGAGGCGGGTTCCATCGACATGCTCGGCGCCACGCTGGTGACCATCGGCCTGGCTGGATTGGTGTTTGCCTTCATCGAAGCGCCATCGCGTGGCTGGGGTGCGATGCCGGTATGGCTTGCCCTGCTGGTGGGCGTACTTGCGCTGGTGTTCTTCGTGCGAGTGGAACAACGCGTCGCATCGCCCATGCTGCCGCTGGGGCTGTTTCGCGAGCGGGATTTCACCGGCGCCAATCTGCTGACGTTGTTGCTCTACGCATCGCTGGGCGGCAGCCTGTTCTTTCTGCCGCTGAACCTGATCCAGGTGCAGGGTTACGGCGCCACGGGCGCGGGTGCCGCGTTGTTGCCGTTCATCGCCATCATGTTTCTCCTGTCGCGCTGGGCGGGAAGCCTGGTGGATCGGTTCGGGCCTCGTCTGCCGTTGGTGGTGGGGCCCGTGATCGCCGCAGCTGGATTCGCGATGTTTGCGCTGCCTTCCATCGGTGGCAGTTACTGGGCGGCTTTCTTGCCGGCCATCTGTGTCCTCGGCTTCGGCATGAGCATCACGGTGGCGCCGTTGACGACGACGGTGATGAACAGCGTGGACGCCACGCTGGCGGGCACGGCATCGGGTATCAACAACGCGGTGTCGCGTGCTGCCGCCCTGCTGGCGGTGGCTCTCTTCGGTTTCGTCTTGACGATGGTTTTCAACGCCACTCTGGCGCGAGAACTGGCTGGCGTGCAGGCGCCGCAGGAGTTGGTGTCTGCGGTGGTGGCGCAACGCCAGAAGCTTGCGGGCATCGTGCTTCCCGCTGGCTACGCGCAAGCGGCTGTTGAAGCGATGAGTCACGCAATCAAGGCGTCCTTCGTTGCCGGCTTTCGGTGGGTAATGCTGATCTCGGCCCTGCTGGCGCTGTTGAGCGCGGTGTGCGCGCAGGTCTTCATCCGGGGAAAAACGACATGACGGGGCACCCGCTTCGGGAAGCGGGCGCCCCATGATTACAGCTTGGAACCACCATCCACGCTCACCGTGTCGCCGGTGATCCAGCGTGCATCGTCCGAAGCGAGAAAGACGATCGGCCCGGCAATGTCGTCGGGCTGTGCGATGCGCTTCAGCGCCTGCATGCCCAAGGTGTAATCGCGCCCAGCTTCCGACTTGGCGAAGCTGGACATGTCCGTTTCCACCACGCCCGGCGCCACGGCGTTGACGCGAATGCCGCGCTCGCCCAGTGCGGCCGCAAAATGGGTGACCAGCGTGTCGATGGCGCCTTTGGTGGCGGCGTAGGCGGCGAGCGAGCCGACCGAGGCACGGGCAGCAAGCGACGAAGTGAAGATGATGCTGCTTCCTTCGCACAGGTTGGGCAGCAACTGCTGCACCAGGAAATACGGTGCGCGCACGTTCACCGCGAAAAGCTGATCGAAGTCCTCGATGGTCATCTCTTCGATTGGCCCGGAGCGGGAAATGCCGGCGTTGGCGACCAGTATGTCCAAGCGGCCGCCGACGATGTCACGCACCTGTCTGGCGAGGTCGTGCGGACCGTTCGGCTTGCCGAGATCGGCAGCAATCGTCTGCGCGCGACCACCGGCATCGGTGATTTCCTTCACCACGGCATCGGCCTCCTTCTGCGCGTTGCCGTAGTGGACGAGGACCTGTGCGCCTGCCTTGGCCAAGGCAAGGGCGGCGGCGCGACCAATGCCGCGAGAGGCGCCGGTGACGAGTGCGGTTTTACCCGTGAGTGTTGACATGATGGCGTGTCCTGGAAAGTAAGGTTGGATTCAATCGAGCACTTCAATGCTGTCGACGCGATCCGGATAGAACGCGAGGTGATTCCGGATCGTCGCCACTGCGTCGTAAGGCGCTTCATAGGTCCACACGGCGTTGATGGCGCGTTCGCCGCCGGAAGGGATGCTGTAGTAGTTGCACTCGCCCTTGTACGGGCAATACGTGGTGTGTTCGCTGCGTGCGAGCAATGACTGGTCCACATCCTCGCGCGGGATGTAATGCACGGCGGGGTAGTGCGCTTCCTTCAATACCAGTGCGCGTCGCGAATCCGCGATGACCTTGCCGTTGCTCTTCACCACGACGCGGCGAGAGCTTGCTTCGATGGTGATCGGGTGATCCGGTCCCGGCCGTTTGGCCGTCCGAACGGCGGTGCTTTGTTTCGGGTTCATGGTTTTTCGTCCGTCAGGTGGGGTGAGCGGAATCACTCGGACAGAAAGGTGTCAACGTGCTTCACGAAGCGCTCGGGATACTGGTACTGCGCGCCGTGGTTGCCATCCGGATACAGGATGAGTTGCGCGTTCGGCAGATGTTGCTGGAGCAGGTACGAATTGATCGTGTAGATGATCACGTCGTTGCTGCCATTGAGCACCAGCGTCGGCTGCGTGATCGTCTTGAGGTAGTCGTACGGTTGTTCGCGGGGTGCACCCCACTTCGCCAGGGCTTCCAGCTGAGCCGGTGCCACGTTTTCGTTGGCCTCGGGATCGCGGTCTAAGGTGCGAGAGCGAAAGCGCTGCAGATAGGCGTGGCCGGCGGCCTGGCTGGCCGGGCTGTCGGTGAAGAGCACCTTCAGCCAGAGATGGTCCGGTTCGTCATAGGTGGCGCTGAAGATCTGCTGCGCCTCGGGCGTCAGGCCGCCCATGCCTTCGCCGCTGCGCGGCCCGGTGCCGACCAGGACGAGCTTGCGGACCAGTTGGGGCTCGGCCTGGCTGAGTGCCTGGGCGACGAAGCCGCCCAACGAAAAGCCCAGCACGTCTACCTGCGTGAGCCCCAGCGCCTCGACGAAGGCTGCGGCGTTGGCAGCCATGCCTTCCACGGTGGTGGGCACCTGGCCCGAGCTGCCGGCGATGCCGGCGTTGTCGAACAGGATCACTTCCCGGTCGCGGGCGATGCCGTCCGTGATGGCGGGGTCCCAGTGGTCCATGGTGCCGGTGAAGTGCATGTTGAACAGCAAGGGCACGCCATTGGGGTGGCCAAAGCGGCGGTAGGCGAAGCGGATGCCATTGGCTTCGACGAATTGGGTGGGGGCGGTCTGGTGGGTGTGGGTGGTCATGATCAGAGCCTCGAAGGGAAGGGGATAGGCGTTGCCAGTCCTTTGAAGCATTGCCAGGGCCTGGCTTGCTGAAGCGTTGCCGGCAAATCTAGGCTTCCGTGGCGCCCGTGAAAAAGACTTTGTAAGCTCCTCCCCATGCCTGTGAGGCATGGCTTTCTGGAGATCCCCATGGAGCTTCGTCACCTTCGCTATTTCGTGGCCGTTGCCGAGACGGGCAGCCTGACCGAGGCCGCCGAGCGGCGGCTGTATACCTCGCAGCCATCGCTCAGTCGCCAGATCAAGGACCTGGAGGATCAGGTGGGCGCCTCGCTGTTCAGCCGAAGTGCGCGAGGCGTTGAGCTCACCGATGCCGGCAAGGCGTTCCTCGACCATGCCCGGCTGGCACTCCATCAGGTCGATGCCGCCGTGGAAGCCGCGCGCCGTGCGGCGCTGCCGTCCAAACCGCGTTTTGCGATGGGTTTTCTCACCGGGCAGGAAATGACCTGGCTGCCCGAATCCATGCGCGTGCTGCATGCGGACTTGCCGAACATCGATGTCACCGTCTCCAGCGATTACTCGCCCGATCTGGCAGAAGCCGTTGCACGAGGGCGCCTGGATATCGCCTTCATGCGTGCCGAGCCGGATGTCGATCTTCTCTACCGGCGCGTGGCGCGCGAGCCACTCGTCGTGCTGATGCCCAGCGATCACCCGCTGGCGGTGAAAGAGGCCATCAACCCGGAGGATCTCGTGGGCAGGCCGTTCATCGCGATGGCCAGCAAGGCGAAGGTGCTGCGCGCCACCATCGATGCGTATCTCGCGCAGTCGGGCATCACCATCGAGCCGGCGCAGACGGTGGACAATCCTGCCATGGTGATGTCGCTGGTCGCCTCCACGCGGGGCGTCACGTTGATTCCCGATTACGTGAAAAACCTCATGCCCTGGTCGGTCACGAGCCGCCCCCTGGCTGGCGAGGTGCCGATGATCGATCTCGTGGTTGGCTACAGCCGTGCCAACGCGTCGCCCCTGCTGCAAAGCTTTCTTGGCCATCTCGACGAGATGGTGTCGAAGATGCAGGGCGCGAGCCGCTGACGCTCCGTGGGCCACGCGTACTCGCGGAGTAGAATGCGCAAGTCAAGGCACACCCATTCGGAGCGAGGGTTTGCCCGAAAGCCGAGATGGACGGCGGCTGATCGGCGGCCTGCTAAATAATTCATACGATTCAAGGTGTTGGCAGTGTTTCAGGACGCCTGCCGCGCCGAAAGAGGATTCCCTGCATGTTCAAGGGCCTTTTGGCCGCATGGCTGATGCTGGTGGGCCTGTCTGTCGCCCATGCAGCGGAAGCGCCTGTCGATGCTGCCCAGTTGCTGGAGCGCCAACAGGCAGGGCGCGCGCCCTTGCTGCTTGATGTGCGCCGCACCGAGGAATACCGCGACGGCCATATCGCCGGCGCGCTCAATATTCCGGTGGATCAGCTGGCCAGCCGCGCCGGTGTGCTGGGCGTGCCGCGGGACAGCGACATCGTGGTGTATTGCGTCTCCGGCAAACGGGCTGCCCGGGCGCAGGAAACGCTTACATCGCTGGGCTACACCCACGTGCGATTGCTGGATGGCAGCCTGAACGAATGGCGGCAGCGTCATCTGCCTCTGGCACACTAGGCAAGTCGTATTTCCAGTTCTTCACATTGCAGGTTTTCATGGTCAACAAGGCACTTTCCCTGGTCGGCGTTCCCACCGACATCGGTGCGGGACACCGTGGCGCTTCGATGGGTCCGGAGGCATTGCGCGTCGCCAACCTTCTCGCAAGGCTCACCCGGCGCGGGCTGGATGTGGTGGATCGCGGCAATCTGCAGGGTCCGCTGAACCCGTGGCAGCCGCCGGTGAACGGCTATCGCCATCTGCCTGAAGTGGTGGCGTGGAACCAGGCCGTGCACGAAGCGATCTACGCCGAGCTTGCCGACGGTCGCCTGCCGATCATGCTGGGTGGCGATCACTGCCTGGCCATCGGTTCCATCAGCGCCGTGGCGCGTCATTGCCGCGAAACCGGCAAGACGCTGCGCGTGCTGTGGCTGGATGCGCACGCCGATTTCAACACGGCCGAAGCCACGCCGTCGGGCAACATCCACGGCATGCCGGTGGCGTGCCTGTGCGGCAACGGTCCGAAGGAGCTGGTGGAGATGGGCGGCCATGTGCCGGCGACCACGGCGGCCGTGTTTCGCCAGATCGGCATCCGCTCCGTCGACGAAGGCGAGAAGCGCCTCGTGCGCGAATCGCAGGTGAGCATTTTCGACATGCGCCACATCGACGAAGTGGGCATGAAGCGCACGATGGAAGAAGCGCTTGCCGGCGTGGATGAAAACACGCACCTGCACATCAGTTTCGACGTGGATTTCCTCGACCCGACCATCGCGCCGGGCGTGGGCACCACGGTGCGCGGCGGCCCGAACTACCGCGAAGCGCAGCTGTGCATGGAGATGATTGCGGACACGGGCCGCATCGGCTCGCTGGACATCGTGGAACTCAACCCGGCCTTCGACAAGAAAAACCAGACGGCACGCCTTGCAGTGGATCTGGTCGAGTCGCTGTTCGGCAAGTCGACGCTGATCCGTTGAACACGGCCAATCGCAGCACGCTCGATCGAATCAACAACCATAACGACAAGAAGACACGAGAGACCATGAAGACCCGCGTACTCACCGGCATCACCACCACCGGCACGCCGCACCTTGGCAACTACGTTGGCGCGATCCGCCCCGCTGTTGCTGCAAGCAAGCGCGATGACGTGGACGCGTTCTACTTCATGGCCGACTACCACGCGCTGATCAAGAGCGACGATCCGGCGCGCATCGAGCGTTCGCGTCTGGAAATTGCCGCCACGTGGCTGGCCGCGGGACTCGATCCGCAGAAGGTCACGTTCTATCGCCAGTCGGACATTCCCGAAATTCCGGAGCTCACCTGGTTCCTCACCTGCGTCACCGCCAAGGGCCTGCTCAATCGCGCGCATGCGTACAAGGCATCCGTGGACAAGAACACGGATGCGGGCGAGGACGCCGATGCCGGCATCCCGGCTGGCCTGTACATGTATCCGGTGCTGATGGCGGCCGATATTCTCGCGTTCAATGCGAACAAGGTGCCGGTGGGTCGCGATCAGATCCAGCACATCGAAATGGCACGCGACATCGCGCAGCGTTTCAACCACATCTACGGTCGTGAATTCTTCGCGCTGCCGGAAGTGGTGATAGAGGAACAGGTGGCCACGCTGCCGGGCCTCGATGGCCGCAAGATGTCCAAGAGCTACGACCACACCATTCCGCTGTTCTCCGGCGGCCAGAAGCATCTGCGCGAATCGATCATGCGCATCGTCACCGACTCGCGCTTGCCGGGCGAGGCGAAGGACCCGGACAGCTCATCGCTGTTCACCATTTTCCGCGCGTTCGCCAGCGAGAACGAGTCCACCGCGTTCCGCCAGGCACTCATCGATGGCCTGGGTTGGGGCGAAGCCAAGCAGGTGCTGTTCGAACGCCTGGAAGTGGAAGTGGCTCCGATGCGCGAAAGCTATGACGCGCTGATCGCGCGTCCGGCCGTGATCGAAGAGATCCTGCAGGAAGGTGCCAAGAAGGCCCGTGCCATCGCCGCGCCCAAGGTGGCCGAGCTGCGTGACGCGATTGGCCTGCGCAGCGGCGTGTCGGTGGCACCGCAGGCGAACGCGCCCAAGGCAGCAGCCAAGGGTGGCAAGGCGGCGCGCTTTGCCAGCTTCCGAGATGCCGATGGCAGCTTCCGTTTCCGCCTGTTCTCCTCGGAAGGCGAAGAGTTGCTGTTGTCGCGTTCGTTTGCCGACCCCAAGGCGGCCGGCGTGATGCAGAAGCGCATCAAGGAACTCGGCAGTGTTGCGGCGGTGGTGCAGGTACAACCGCAATCGTTGGGGCTGGAGCTCGACGGGGAGGCCGGGGGTGCCACGCCGGACTTCGAGAGCGAACAGGCACGCGACGAGGCGCTGCTGCGCCTGCGTGGCGCGCTGGATCAGCTTGCCGCGCAGGAATAAGGCGGCTTACGTATTTCATGGAGTGAACTGACGCATGCGTTATCTGGCCATCCTGATGCTTGCACCCTGGTTGTTGATACTGGGTTGGGCGTACTGGTCGTATCCAAAGAACCTGGCGCACACACGCCTGCGCCGCTGGTTCGATGTTGCGGCCCTATTGCTGGCGGCCTTTGCCGCGGTGGAGTGCGCCAACACGGCATTCGACACCGCCACGGTGCCAGCCGCGGGACAGTACGGGCACGCCAGCGGTGCGATCTGGCAGCAGGTGTTGCCTGCGCTCTATGGCTATGGCGCGTGCGTCGTGGTGCTGGTGCTGGCGCTGATCGTGCGCCAGCTGGTATGGCGTCCGCACGCTCATTGATACAAGCCCTGAATCGGGAACGACCATGCAAGACACGGAACTCCAGCGTTACCTCCTTCGCCTGTTCGAGCGTCACGACGTCGAACTGGAACCGGATGAAGAGTGGCTGATGACTGATGGCGATTTCCCCGCCGTGCGCGCCAGCTGGTTCGAGGGCGCGGCGGGTGAACCGGGGCGCCTGGACGTCGATGTGGTGATCAGCGAGGAACGCCACATCGAGGAAAGCTTTGCCGGTGTTGGCGGTGGCCAGGCCGGTTGCCTGGACGCGCTGAAGGCCTTCGAGCACGGCGTATTCCACGTGCTGCTGGCGGCGTGTTGGTACGTCACCGATGACCGCCGCATGGAGCTGCATGGCTGGGACATCGGCGTACGCACCTGGGACGTGTTCGTGGGACCGTGGTTGTCCAGCCGCGACGATGTCGAACGGCCATCCGAACTGGTGCCGTCGCTGCGTACGGCGTTGCAGAACGAATCGCTGACACCCGAGTTGCACTGGGTGCGCCTGTTCTACCGTCGTGGCGACGATGGCTCGGTCACCGCCGAGGCATTGCTCGACAACGCGCCGTGGCCTGCCGGTGACCGCGTGCTGTCCTCGCTGCCGTGGCCGGCGAGCGAACAGGGCTACAGCGTGCGCGGCTTTGTTGCGCTGGATATTCGCGACTACTAAGCATCGCGCGTGGTTCCTTGTGGGAGCCCACCCTGTGGGCGACAAACCTGCGAAGCCGCATGCATCCCGCATGAAACGTGCTCCTACAACGGCAGATCACCCTGCGTGGGCGTTTCGACATAGCGCTGCCGATACGCAGCCACTGCCGCCTGTCGTGACGGGAAATACAGGATACCCGTGCGTTCTGGCGGCAGGCCCGCACGCGTCATGCGCTTGATCAACTGTGCCGTGCGCCCGGCAATCACCAACTGGATGCCTTGCTTGTCCAGCGACTGACGCAGTTCATCGATCACGTGAAAGCCGGTGATGTCGTTCTTCGTCATCGAGATCGCGTCGATGACGACCCAATGCGGATGCGTCGAAAGGGCCAGTTCTTCGACGCGTCGGCGGAAATAATCCGCGTTGAAGAACGTCAGCGGCGACTCGAACCGGTAGATCAGCAATCCCGGAATGGCGCGTGCTTCCGGATAGTGCGCGAGCTCATAGAAACCTTCCTGTCCCTCGATGCGTCCGAACTGTTGCTCCGCAGGGCGCGCCACTTGCGAAAGGAAATACAGCAGTGCCATCGACACCGCGAGCAGGATGCCGGACATCACGCCGAACAACACCACGCCCACCACCGTGGCCAGTGCGATCAGGTGTTCGCTGCGACTGAAGTGCCGCAATTCGCGCAGACCGCCAAGGTCGATCAGGCTGATGGCCGCCGCGACAAGGATGGCGCTGAGTGCCGCGATGGGCAGCATGGCAAGCACAGTGTTGAACAGCGTCATCACCAGCAGTATCGCCAGCGCGCCGATGATCGACACCAGCGGGCTCTTGCCGCCCATCGCATCATTCACTGCCGTGCGCGAGCTGGAACCGCTCACCGCAAAGCCCTGGCACGCGGCGCTGGCAAGGTGCGAGAGACCCAGCGCGAAAAACTCCTGGTTGCCGTCGACGCGATAGCCGTTCTTCGACGCAAAGCTGCGCGCCGTTAGCATGCCGCTGCTGAAGGTCACCAGCACCAGTGCGCCCGCGGCAGGAAACAGCGTGCCGAACAATTCGTGCGGCAGCGCCGGGGCCACCAGCGGTGGCAGGCCGGAGGGCAGGGCGCCGACTACGGCCACGCCCTGTGCCGTCAGTTTCAGCAGCCATGTGGCGATGACGGCAACGGCCAGCGCGAGCAGCGCCGCCGGTCCACGCGGCCACGCGGCCTTGATGGCGAAGAACAGCACGAAGGTGCCTGCTGACAACAAGGCCGTGGGCCAGTGCGTGCGCGGCAGCTGTTTGACCAGTGAAAGCACCTGACTGATGGTGTCGCTGCCTTGCAGGCCGATGCCCAGCACCTTGCCTGACTGCCCGACAAGAATGGTGATGGCCACGCCGTTGAGCAGCCCGATCAAAATGGGACGCGAGAGAAAGTCGGCGAGAAAGCCGAAACGAAAACGGCCGGCGATCACGCACAGCACGCCCGTGATCAGCGTGAGCGACATGGCGTAGGCCTGGTAGGTTTCGCTGCCCGGCGTCGCCAGCGGCATCAGCGTGGCGCCCAGCATGGCGCAGGTGGCGGCATCCGGGCCCACGATCAATTGCCGCGACGAGCCGAACAACGCGTACACGATCATTGGCAGTACGGTGCTGTACAAGCCAATGATGGGGCTGAAACCCGCCAGTTGCGCGTACGCAATGCTGATGGGCAGTGCGACGGCGGCCACCGACAAACCGGCCTGCACGTCGGCGTTCAACCACTCGCGACGGTAGCCCAGCAATTGGTCCAGCCCGGGTGCATGACGACGCAGGAAGTGACGCATGGCCAATGCGTCATTCCCAACGATTGAGGTGGGGACCGAAACGCTCGCGCTGCGGGCGCACCACGCAGAAGTGGTGTCCGCTCGGTGCCCGCATCACCCACCAGCGTTCGCGCACGAAAGCCACGCGCGTGGCGCCCAGTTTTTCCAGACGCTCCGCTTCGGCTTCCAGGTTGTCGGTCTCGATATCCAGGTGCACGCGGCTCTCATGCTCAACGCGCTGCAACAGGATGATGGGCTCGTCGTCCTCGGTGGCGAGCTCGGCGTATTTGCCGTCGCCGTCCTGATCCACCGTGACGATGGACTTGCCCAGCGCATGGCTCCAGAACATGGCCGCATCGGCGAGGTTGTCGGTCTTGCAGTCGATGACGACGGTGCACAGCCGGCTGTGATGCATGATTGACTCCGGAAGAGGCCCTGGGCTGTCGTATAACGGCTGCCTGGTGGACACCTCGTCAATCCGGATGATTTGCGTGTTTACGGCCTGTTAGCCAGCCATTGGCACCACGTCGAAGGCCATGCTGAGGCGATGCTCGCCCGTTTCAGTGGTGAAGGGTGCGGTGCCGTGCCACATCCACGACGGAAACAACACGAGCATCCCGGGTTGCGGGCGCACGAAGTAATCGGCGCCCATGGCAGGTTGGGTCTTCACCCCGGGCTCGCCGAACTTCAGCCATCCCTCCCCGCCGTTCTTGTTCATCGCTTGCGGCACCTGCACGTAGCACGCGGACGATACCCAGCCTTTGCCGTGATAGTGACTGACATGATGCCCCTCCGATGGCAGGCGAACCGACCACCAGCCATTCAATCGATAGCGTTCCGTGACGCGGCGATGCCAGGGCGTAAGGCCTGCAGCAAGGTTGCGCATGTAGCGTTGTATGGGCCCGTGGATGGCCTGGGGAAAGGCGCGGACGGCACGGCCGTGGGTTTCGTCGGCGCGAAGTTCAACCTGGGTGCCGCCGCGAACGCTTTGGTCCAACGGTTCCGCGAGCAACCCATGTGCACCGTGGAGCTCGTTGGTCAGCTCATCCAGGTAGTGCTGCAGGCTGCTCCAGCCGTCAGGAACATCGAGCAGGCTGGTTTGCACGAGTGACGCGTAGTCGTGGAAGGGCAAATGGCGCGCGTCGTCGAGCTGACGCCATGCCGCCGTCTGCAGCGCAATGGCGTGGTTGTCGTGGGGATTCCCGGTCAACAGTCGCTGGGCGATCTCGGCCGCGGCGCTCGGGTTGCCGGAAGCAAGCATGGCGTCGCCGTAGAGTCCCAGAATGCCTGTATGCCCGGGCGCCATGCGCATCGCATAAGCGGCGTGCTGAACAGCTTTGGAAGCGTCCACCGACATGGACGTCTTGATGGCGAGAATCCGCAGCGACAGATGATTCGGGTTTGCAGCCAGCAGCGTTTCCAGTTGCTCCATGGCGCGCTGATGAAAACCTGCCGCGGACAACACGCGCACGCGCACCAGTTGCAGCTCCAGGCTGCGTGCATCGCGGCATTGAGTGATCGCGTGATCGATATCGACCAGCGCTGCAGCGGCGTCGCGCGTACGCAGCCAGACCAATTCGGCCAGCGACGTGTGAGTGCGCACGTTCCCCGGATTGTGTTTCAGCGCGCGGCGATATTCGGACTCCGCTTCGTCGTAGCGGTGCAGTTCGTAGAACGAATGTGCCAGGACGGAACGACTCCCCACGTTGTCCACGCCTTTGCTGATGGCGATTGCAGCGGAACGATTGGCCGCCTGGTTCTGACCGTCCTGTCCTTGCGCCACCGCAAGTCCCAGGTATCCGGCGCCCTGATCGGGTGCAGCAGCAATGGCTTGTTCGAATGCGCCGATGGCGTCCTTGAGTTCGCCCATTTCCAGGAGCATCTGCGCACGCATGAGCAGAAGCGCCGGCGAAGCGCCGGGCATGGCAATGGTGTGGGCATCGATGGTGTCGCGCGCTTCCTTTGACTTTCCCTGCGCCTGCAGTGTTCGAACGAGCAAACCCAGGAAAGTCGGCGCCGGCGCGCCTTTCGCAAGCGACTCCCTTAGAAGCTGTTCGGCTTCTTGCCACCTTCTCTGCTGAAGAAGCGTTTCCGCTTGGGCGAGCACGCCGGAAACGTTGCTTGCCGGTATCGAGTGTCCCGATGTGGCATGGAGCGGCGAGTTGAGAATGCCCCGACCTGGGCGTTGTTCTTCCATGAGCAAATTCATCCAGGTTGCGACGGGCGACAGCTACACATAGCAAGTTGTCGTGATCACGCAGCGTGAAGAAGGTGCATGCTTACGTACATCTGTCGAACGATGTATCTGTGATGTTCTGAGTCGTACGTCGCATCGGTCGTAAAAGATTGGCGCAAGAAGATTCGTTTTCGCTTGCCGATCGAAACAACATGGTCTTCGCGAAGACATGGACGTGCGTCGTTACTGCACGAACGGGCACTGCACATCATGTTCTGGATCGCCGCATGGCGACCTTGTGCCTCAATCGATCCGCAGGCCACGGGTGCTAGTTTTCGCGTGGATCAAGGCACGTGGAACGCGCATGAGCGACACCTTCGACGATTTGCAGACCAGCTATGGCCGCTGCCTGCAGCATGGGAAATTCATTGCCCGGTTCTACGAGATCTTCATGGCCAGCCACGCGGATGTTCCCGCGTTGTTCAAGGACACGGATTTCAGCAAGCAGTACATCGCGCTGCGCCGCGGCATCACGGCCGCCATCGCGCATGCGGGTGGCAGCACGCTGACCAAACGCACGATGGAGCAGATGGCATGTGCGCACAGTCGCGGCGGACACGCACCGGTGCCGCCGTCCCTGTATCCGTATTGGACAGAGGCACTGATGGTGGCGATACGCGAGCATGATCCCGAATATGACCTTGCACTCGAACAGCGTTGGCGCAAGGCGCTGGCGTATACGATGAGGCATTTCGTGGAGCGGTATTGAAGTTGCCTTGTGCGCTGAGACTATCGGCGGTGTGACTCGGCAAAGTCGTCACGCAACTTCAACCTTTATCCACCCTCACCGTCATCCCTGCGAAGGCAGGGATCCAGCGACTTTGGATTTTGCGCTTTAAAGCGAGAGCACAGTCACTGGATCCCTGCTTTCGCAGGGATGACGGTGAGGGGCTGCAAAGGCTTTTGTGTTTCATGCAGCTCTCGCCTCAATGGAGCGAGAGCAAAGTCATTGGATGACCGCCCTTCGACCGTTGAGAAGCGCCTCCTGCCTTTGGAGGGATGACGGTGAGGGGCTGCAAAGGCTTTTGTGTTTTATGCAGCTCTCGCCTCAATGGAGCGATAGCCAACCCACTGGATGACCGGCCTTTCGACCGCTGAAAAGCGCCTCCTGCCTTCGCAGGGACGTGAGAGGGCGTAGCGGTCTTGTGCGTGATGTAGCGCGAGTTCCCGATGAGGCAAAAAAAAACCCCGGTATAACCGGGGCTTTTCATTCAACACGTCAGCACTCAGTTCGGCGCGGACAAATCGTCCAGCAGAGCCTTGAGGAAGCGAGCCGCTTCACCACCCGTCGCGGCGCGGTGATCGAAGGTCAGCGAGATCGGCATGCGGCGGTGCACTTCGATGCCACCCATCACGGCCACCACGTCGTGGCTCAGCTTGCCGGCACCGATGATGGCGACGCACGGCGGCACCACGACCGGCGTGGCATAGCGACCGGCGAACATGCCGAAGTTGGACAGGCTGATGGTGTAGCCCGACAGTTCCGAGGCCGGAATCGTGCGGTCTTCCACCGACGAACGCAGGCGCTTGATGGCGGCGCGGATGCCGGCACCGTCGAGCACGTCGGCGTTGCGCAGCGCCGGCACGAACAGGCCTTCTTCCGTGTCGACAGCAATGCCAATGTCCACGTGCGGATGCAGCGTGCGGGTGAGGTTCTTGCCGTCGAACCAGGCGTTGAGGGCCGGCACGGCCTTGCACGCGGTGACGATGGCGCGGATCAGGCGGGCCGTGATGTCCTGCTTGCCGATCCAGGCGTGCAGGTCGGCGTCGTCCACCAGCGTGGTCGGAACCACATTGGCGTGGGCTTCGGCCATCACGCGCGCCATGTTGCGGCGAACGCCCTTGAGCTGTTCCGGCTGGCCGCTGGCCTGCTGCTGGCTCGGCGGTGCCGTGCGTACCGGCTTGCCGGCGAGCGAGGTGGCCGTACGGGCCGGCTCGGGCTCGGGCAGGCGCGGAGCAAGGTGGCGACCAGCATCTTCGTGTACGGCACGGGCGGGCGCAGCACCAAGCTGTGCACTGCCGTTGGCAGCGGCGTTCTTCACGTCGGCCATGGTGACCACGCCATCGGCGCCGGTCGGCTTCACGCGGGTCAGGTCGACCTTGAGCTTCTTGGCCAGTGCGCGCACGGCCGGCACGGCCTTTACGCCGCCGACGCTGGAAGCCTGTTCCACGTGCACGTGGCTGCCGGAGACCATGGCGCCGACCACGGTGCCTTCGTCTTCGCGATCGCTCTTGCCGTTGCCTTCGTCGATCTCGCCGCCTTCATCGGAGGCAACGACCTTCTTCGGCTCGGCAGCGGCGCTGCCGGTGCCCTTTTTCGGGCCGTGGTGGTGGCCGGTGGATTCGGCCTCGGCACGCTGCTTGGCGTTCGGGTCCGGCTCGAACTCGGCCAGTGCGGCGCCGGTCTCGATGATGTCGCCGGCGGCGCCGTGCAGCTTGGTCACCTTGCCGGTGTACGGGGAAGGCACGTCGACGACGGCCTTGGCCGTTTCCATCGAGCACAGCGGTGCGTCGAGCTTGATGGTGTCGCCTTCCTTCACGTGCCACTCGACGATGGTGGCGTCGGGCAGGCCTTCGCCGAGGTCGGGCAGGTAGAAAGTCTTGATGTCGGCCATGAGTTTTATTCCGTGGTCAGGCGGAGAATTTCATTGTGCGTCATCCCGGCCGCACCCCACAAAAGGGGGCAAGGGCCGGGATCCAGTGGCGTTGTCGCTGGATTGTCGCGAAGGTTTTGTGTGCTTCGCACGCATCCTTCACTGGATTCCGGCCTACGCCGGAATGACGCTTCGTTCAACGATTCGTTTACGACGCAGCCAGCGCGCGCTTGGCAGCTTCCACCACGCGTTCTGCACTCGGCATGTACTTCATTTCCAGGCGGAACAGCGGGATGTGCGTGTCGTAGCCACTGACGCGTTCCACCGGCGCCAGCAGGTCGTACATGCATTCCTCGGCCAGGCGCGCGGCGATTTCGGCGCCGAAGCCAGCCGTCTTGGGAGCTTCGTGCACGATCACGCAACGGCCGGTCTTCTGCACCGATTCGGCGATGGTGTCGAAGTCCAGCGGGGTCAGCGTGGCCACGTCGATGACTTCGGCGCTGATACCTTCTTCGGCCAGTGCGTCAGCCGCTTCCAGCGCTTCCTTCACCTGCGCGCCCCACGAGACGAGGGTGACGTCGGTGCCGTCGCGCAGCACGAAGCACACGTCCAGCGGCAGTGCTTCGCCGTCATCGGGCACTTCTTCCTTGTACTGGCGGTAGATGCGCTTGGGCTCGAAGAACATCACCGGATCCGGATCGCGGATGGCGGCGAGCAGCAGGCCGTAGGCGCGCGCCGGCGACGACGGCATCACCACGCGCAGGCCCGGGATGTTGGTGAACAGGTGTTCGTTCGCTTCCGAGTGATGCTCCGGCGCGCGAATGCCGCCGCCCCACGGTGCGCGCCACACGGCCGGCACGGTGATGCGGCCGCGCGTGCGGTTGCGCATGCGGGCGGCGTGGCAGGCGATCTGCTCCATCATCGGGTAGATGAAGCCTTCGAACTGCGCTTCGGCCACCGGCTTCATGCCCTGGGCGGCGAGGCCCACGGTGACGCCGGCAATGGTGGTTTCGTCGAGCGGGGTGTCCAGCACGCGCAGCTCGCCGAACTTTTCCTGCAGGCCCTGGGTGGCGCGGAACACGCCGCCGTTGACGCCCACGTCTTCGCCCAGCACCACGACGCTGTCGTCGTGGGCCATTTCATACGCGAGAGCCTGGGTGACGGCTTCGATAAGGGTGATCTGTGCCATGACTTAGTGCGCCTTCTTGTCGAGCTGGATGGCGAGATCGCGCTGCTTGGCGAGATCGGCGGGGACTTCGGCGAAGGTGTAGTCGAACATCGCCGTGACGGGCTGCGTCTTGGTCTCGAGGTATGCGTTCACCTCGTTGTCCATCCAGTCGTCGCACTCGGCCTTCCAGGCCTCTTCCTTGGCGTCGTCCCACACGCCCTTGGCCACCAGCCAGTTGCGCAGGCGCTTCATCGGCTCCTTCGCCCAGGCGTCCTTCACTTCCTGCTCGCCGCGGTAGCGACGCGCATCGTCGGCGGTGGTGTGGTCGGAGAGGCGATAGGTCACCGCTTCGATCACCGAACCACCCTGGCCGTTGCGCGCGCGCTCCAGCGCGTCTTCCATCGCCTTGCGCACGGCGATGATGTCGTTGCCGTCCACCTGGATGGAGAACAGGCCCGCGGCGATGCCCTTCTGCGCCAGCGTCGGCGCACCGGACTGGATCTTGCGCGGCACCGAGATGGCCCACTGGTTGTTCACGATCACCGCCACCATCGGCAGGTTCTGCGCGCCGGTGATGTTGATGGCGCCGTAGAAGTCGCCCTTGGACGAACCACCGTCACCGATGGTGCACACGGCCACGCGCTTCTCGTTGCGGATCTTGAACGCCAGCGCCGAGCCGGCAGCGTGCAGGCACTGCGTGGCGATCGGCACCGACCAGGCGAAGTCGTGGCGCGCCGGTTCCTTCTGGTAGTCGTTGCCGCGCTCGTCGCCGCCCCAGTACATGTACACCTCGCGCGGCTGCACGCCGCGGTACAGCTGCGCACCGTATTCGCGGTAGCTCGGAGCGAGCACGTCCTCGGGCTTCATGGCGCTGCCGATGCCGACATGCGCGGCTTCGTGCCCGAGGCAGCTGGCGTAGGTGCCGAGCTTGCCGGTGCGCTGCAGGGCGACCGACTTGGCGTCGAACACGCGGGTCGACAGCATCAGCTTGTAGAGCTCAACCATGTGGTTGAGATCCTTGGCGAATTCGGGCAGGTCATCACGAACCTGCTTACCTTCAGCATCGAGATACTGGAGGTATTCGATTTCAAACTTGGCGGCGATAGACACGACTCGCTCCTGGAGTGAGTACTAAGGGATAGGGGGTGCCGGGGCGTCGGCGGCCCATCCAGTGGGGCCAGCGGCGGACGTAAAGCCCTGAGCAAGACAGAAATTGTTACAGGGGGCCATGTTGCGCCGCAAGGCACAGCGCAGCATGCGCCTTCGTACGGGGATGGCCTTCACACCGGGTAACATGCGGGTTTTTCCGCTTCCCGGACGGACATGACCGAGAACCAGCGCGACCTTGAGGCCGGCATCGAACTCGACCTGAACGGGCGGCTGACCTATGGCGGCTACCTGCGCCTGGACCAGTTGCTCACCGCCCAGCAGCCGCTGAGCAACCCGCCGCATCACGATGAAATGCTGTTCATCACCCAGCACCAGGTGGCGGAGCTGTGGATGAAGCTGATCATCCACGAGCTGAAGGCCGCGCTGGCGCACCTGCGCCGCGATGAGATCGATCCATGCCTGAAGATCCTGGCGCGCGTGAAGCAGGTGCAGCGCCAGCTGTTCGAGCAATGGGCGGTGCTGGAAACGCTTACGCCGTCCGAATACCTGGAATTCCGTGGCGTGCTGGGCGCCTCGTCGGGGTTCCAGTCGCTGCAGTACCGGCAGATCGAGTTCCTGCTGGGGAACAAGAACGCGCAGATGCTGCAGGTGTTTGCGTACGATCCTGCGGCGCAGGCCACGCTGCGCGAGGTGCTGGAAGCGCCCAGCCTCTACGACGAATTCCTGTGCTACCTGGCGCGCCGCGGGCACGCCGTGCCTGCCGAACTGACGCAGCGCGACTGGTCCCAGCCGTATCGCCGTCACGATGATCTGCTGCCGGTGCTCAAGCGCATTTACGAAAACCGTTCGATGTTCTGGCCCGAGTACCACATGTGCGAACAGCTGGTGGACATGGAGGAAAGTTTCCAGCTTTGGCGTTTCCGCCATATGAAAACGGTGGAGCGGATCATCGGACACCGTCGAGGCACCGGTGGTTCCTCGGGCGTGGCGTTCCTGAAGAAGGCGCTGGAGCTGGAGTTTTTTCCGGAGTTGCTGGATGTGAGGACGGAGCTGGGGGTGTGAGGGGGCTACAGGCGAAGGGAGGCTCCAAACTTTCCTCAAAGTGCCTACCCCTCACCGTCATTCCCGCGAAAGCGGGAATCCAGTGACTTTGAAGCTTTTAGCGCACGAACTAAGAGCAAAGTCACTGGATTCCCGCTTTCGCGGGAATGACGGTGAGGAACAAATTGCGTTGCTGATGTCGTGAAGGCGACGTCTTACGAATAACCAGAAGGCGCGTAGCGCCACGACATCAAACCCAGGGGGCATGCATGAGCACCACCACCGACACCGCACCCACGCCGGTGCCCGACTTTCCGCAGATGCTCGGCCACCCGCGTCCGCTGTGGATGCTGTTCATGACCGAATTCTGGGAGCGCTTTGCGTTCTACAGCGTGAGCTGGGCGCTGGCGTTGTACATCGTGGCGCACTTCTTCCACGGCGATCCGTCGGGCGAGGCGTGGGCCAGCAAGATCTATGGCGCCTATACCGCGCTGATCTACGCGACCAGCATTTTCGGCGGCTACGTGGCCGACAAGGTCATCGGTTATCAGCGCTCGATTTTGATCGGCGCACTGGTGATGGCGGCCGGCCTGTTCGTGGTGATGTTGCCGAGCAAGGAATTGTTCCTGCTTGGCCTGGCGATGGTCGTGGTGGGCAACGGCCTGTTCAAGCCGAACATTTCCTCGATGGTGGGGCAGCTTTACGGCCCGAAGGATGATCGCCGCGACCGTGGTTTCATCCTGTTCTACATGGGCATCAACGGCGGTGCGTTGCTCGCGCCGCTGCTCACCGGCTGGCTCGCCAGCTATTTCACCGACACGCCGACGCAGGAGAACTACCGCATCGTGTTCGGCGCGGCAGGCGTGGGCATGGTGCTGAGCCTGTTCTGGTTCTGGTTTGGCCGTCGTGGCCTGCATGGCGTGGGACGTCCGGCGCCGGAAGCGGCCAGCCGCATGCGCGTGGTGTGGGTGCTGCTGGGTGTGATCGTCGCCGTGCCGCTGGTGTACCTGCTGCTGGCCTTCATCGGCGCCAGTGGCTTGCAGTGGCTGCTGGGCCTGCTGTTTGTCGGTGTGGCGGCGATGCTCATCATCGAGGCCATGCGCCACGATCGCGTGCAATTGCATCGCGTGATTGCGATGCTGATCATCTTCGCGTTCAACATCCTGTTCTGGATGTTCTATTTCCAGCTGGGCACGTCGTTCAATTTCCTTGCGGCAAACATGGTGGACCGCGAGATGTTCGGCGGCTGGATGTTCCCCGTGGGCTGGTTCCAGTCGGTGAGCCCGCTGGCGATCATCGTGCTGGCGCCGCTGGTGACGCAGGTGTGGTCCTTCCTTGCGCGCCGGAACAGCGAGCCGTCGATTCCGCGCAAGTTCGGCCTGGGCCTGCTGTTCAATGGCCTGGGCTTCACTGCGCTGATGTATGCGCTGAGCCATTCGGTGGATAGCCGTGGGCTGATCCCGTTCTGGCCGCTGACGGCGTGTTACGTGCTGCAGACGGTGGGCGAGCTGTGCCTGTCGCCGATTGGCCTGTCGATGGTGACCAAGCTGGCGCCGCCGCGCCTGGTGGGCGTCGCGATGGGTGGGTGGTTCCTGTCGCTGGCGGTGGGCGGCAACCTTTCCGGGCTGCTCGCGGGGCAGATCAGTGGCGAAAGCGGCATGACGGCGGCTTCGGCGCTTTCGGGGTTCACCTTCAGTTTCTATCTGCTGGCGGGCGCGGGCGTGTTGTTGCTGTTGATCTCGCCGTTGATCAACCGGTTGATGCATGGGGTGAAGTAAGGCCTCGCTGCGCAACGCTTGCCTCGATGCTTGGGTACCCTCACCGTCATTCCCGCGAAGGCGGGAATCCAGCGACTTTTATCACCTCACGGAAGAGCTAAAAGGCACTGGATTCCCGCCTTCGCGGGAATGACGAGTGAGAGAGTGAGGCATCATGATGCTGCGGCGCATTTGACGGGCACGGCGCACGCCGGTTAGAAGTCGACTTCGCAAGAAATTTCGACGGATGACGAGCACGACATGAGCACGACCGAGAAAGCCACCGCACCCACGGTGCCCGACTACCCCCAGACATTGGGGCATCCACGCCCGCTGTGGATGCTTTTCATGACGGAGTTCTGGGAGCGCTTCGCGTTCTACGGCATGCGCTGGGCGCTCGCGCTCTACATCGTGGCGGAGTTCTTCCACGGCGATCCGGCGGGGCAGGGCTTCGCCAGCCGCACGTACGGCGCGTATCTGGCGCTGGTGTATGCCGCGGCGGTGTTCGGCGGCTACGTGGCGGACCGCATCATCGGCTACCAGCGTTCGATCCTGGTGGGCGCCGTGGTGATGGCGGCGGGCCTCTTCATGATCATGCTGCCCGATGAAAGGATCTTCCTGCTGGGCCTGTCGACCGTCATCGTGGGCAACGGCCTGTTCAAGCCGAACATTTCATCGATGGTGGGGCGGCTCTACAGCGTGGGCGACGCACGCCGCGACCGTGGTTTCACGCTGTTCTACATGGGCATCAACGCCGGTGCGCTGGTGTCGCCGCTGGTCACCGGCTGGTTGGCAAGCCACTTTACCGACATGCCGATGCAGCAGAACTACAAGGCGGTGTTCCTTGCCTCGGGCGTCGGCATGCTGGTGAGCCTGGTGTGGTTCTGGATCGGCCGTCGGCAGCTCGGCCCCGTGGGCAGGCCGGCGCCGGAGCAGGCGGGACGGCTGCGGGTGGTCTATGTGTTCCTCGGTTGCGTGCTCGCCATTCCGCTGGTGTTTTTCATGCTGGGCGGCGGTTTTTCCGAACTGGTTGCCAGGGCGCTGCTGGACATGGGCGCGATCAAGCCGACGGTGATCGATGGCGCCATCAACTATGAAAAGACGCTGCCTGCCGCGACTGTGCGCGCCTGGGTGCTGGGCGTGCTGTTCGTCGGCCTGTCCGCGCTGCTGCTGGTCGAGGGTTTTCGCGAGGGCAAGGTGCAGCGTGACCGCGTGTTCGCCATGCTGATCATCTTCGTGTTCAACGTGCTGTTCTGGATGTTCTACGAACAGGCCGGCAGCTCGTTCAACTTCCTGGCGCAGAACATCGTGGACCGCGAGATGTTCGGCGGCTGGGTGTTCCCGGTGGGCTGGTTCCAGTCGGTGGCGCCGCTTTCACTGGTACTGCTGGCGCCGTTCGTGTCGCTGGCATGGGGGTGGCTCGACAAGCGCCGCATGGAGCCGTCCATCCCGCGCAAGTTCGGGTTGGGGCTTATCGGCAACGCGCTGGCCTTTGTGGTGTTGATGTACGCACTGTCCGAGCTTGTGGACAGCCGACACCTGATCCCGTTCTGGCCACTGGTCATGGTGTACGTGCTGCAGACGCTGGGCGAGTTGTGCCTTTCGCCGATTGGTCTCTCGATGGTGACCAAGCTGGCACCGGTACGCCTGGTTGGTTTCGCGATGGGGGGCTGGTTTCTCTCTACCGGCATCGGCAACAACCTGTCGGGCATTTTCGCCGGCCATGTCAGCGGTGAAACCGGCATGACGGTGGCTTCCGCACTCAGCGGCTTCACCTTCAGCTTCTGGCTGCTGGCCGGTGCGGGCGTGCTGCTGTTCGTCATCGCGCCGCTGATCAACCGGCTGATGCACGGGGTGAAGTGAGCGTGGTATGGGCGCGCACTGAAACGCGCGCTTACCTACATCGTCATTCCCGCGAAAGCGGGAATCCAGCGACTTTCGACTCGCGAAAGAGCTAAGGCACTGGATTCCCGCTTTCGCGGGAATGACGGATAGGAAGGGTGTCGAGTACTACTTACTTCGGCTCAATCGCCTGCAGCTTGTCCAGGATCCGCACCAGCCAGGTGCGTTCCTCGTCGTCCAGCTTCGACAGCAGATTGCGCTCATGCTCGCGTGCCATGGGCGCCACCACCTCGTGGATGGCCCAGCCGGCCTCGCTCAGGCCCAGCACGGAGCGGCGCTTGTCGCCGTCGTGGGTGGCGCGGGTCACCCAGCCGGTTTCCACCAGCTTGGCCAGGGCGCGGCTCACGGCCACCTTGTCCATCAGGGTGCGCTCGGCCACTTCACGGGCCGACAGGCCGTCAAAGCGGGCCAGCACGGCCATCACGCGCCATTCCGTCATGCTCAGGTCAAACCGGCGTTGATAATCGTCGGCAATGGCCTGGCTGACCGCGTTCGACAGGATCGAAAGGCGGTAGGGCAGGAAGTTTTCCAGCTCCAGCGGGGCATGGTCGGGATGGTGTTCTTCAGCCACTGCTGCGGCGCTCCTTGCAAATGGTTTCATATGTAACTATAACGCGAGGATTATGAGGATGGTCGCACGCTAGGTACCCCGGGCGTAGGCCGTCGAGCACCGATCCACAGGAGAGCCCCATGAGCGCGCAGCCCAATCTTGGCATGCAGGTCACCACCTTCGAAAACCCCATGGGCATCAACGGATTCGAATTCGTCGAATTCGCCGCCCCGGCGGGCCGCGGCCACGAGCTGCATACCCTGTTCAAGAACATGGGTTTCACCGCCGTGCTCAAGCACAAGTCGCGTGCCATCACGGTCTATCGCCAGGGCGACGTGAACCTGCTGGTGAACGAAGATCCCGATTCCTACGCCGCCGAATTCGCTGAGGCCCACGGTCCGTGCGCGGCGGGTTTCGCCATCCGCTTCCAGAAGCCGGCCGATGAAGTGCGCAAGGTCGTGCTCGGCAACGGCGGCGAGGCGGTGAGCGACAAGGCCGAAGCCACCAAGGCGGTGAAGGCACCGGCCGTGAAGGGTATCGGCGACTGCGTGCTCTACCTGGTCGACAGCTACGGCGACAAGGGCAGCATCTACGCGGGCGACTACGAAGCCATTGCCGGTGTGGATCAGCATCCGAAGGGTTTCGGTCTCACCTTCATCGACCACCTCACGCACAACCTCTACTTCGGCAACATGCAGAAGTGGTCGGACTACTA
Organism: Dyella sp. C11; assembly: GCF_003121485.1. Classification (GTDB taxonomy): domain Bacteria; phylum Pseudomonadota; class Gammaproteobacteria; order Xanthomonadales; family Rhodanobacteraceae; genus Dyella. Next base: position 156,089 of record NZ_QAVX01000007.1, read on the forward strand.
CGAGCGCCTGTTCAACTTCCGCGAGATCCGCTACTTCGACATCAAGGGCGCCAAGACGGGCCTGGTGTCCAAGGCGATGACCGCGCCGGACGGCATCGTGCGCATTCCGCTCAACGAATCGAGCGATCCGAAGTCGCAGATCAACGAATACCTCGACGCGTACCACGGCGAAGGCATCCAGCACATCGCCTGCTTCACCGACAACATCTACGACACCGTGGAAGCGATGCGCGAGAAAGGCGTGGAGTTCCTCGACACGCCGGACACGTATTTCGACGTGATCGACATGCGCATTCCCGACCATGGCGAAGACGTGCCGCGCCTGGCCAAGAACAAGATCCTGATCGACGCCGACCCGGAGACCAAGCAGCGCAAGCTGCTGCAGATCTTCACGCAGAACAACATCGGCCCGATCTTCTTCGAGATCATCCAGCGCAAGGGCAACGAGGGTTTCGGCGAAGGCAACTTCCAGGCGCTGTTCGAATCCATCGAACGCGACCAGATGAAGCGCGGCTTCCTGTAATCGCAACGACATGGCCGCCCTTGATGGGCGGCCATGGTGTGGGAGTCAGTGCCAGGAACCGCCGTTGTGCATATAGGCCGCGAATACCGCGCCGTAGAACACGATGGCGAGTACCCACAGGACGATGCCGACCAGAATCAGCACGCCCTGGATCACGAAGTAAGTGCGCAGCTTGGCGAGCGCTTCCTTCAGGGCGACGGCATCGCCGCTCAGTTGGGCTCGTTCGATGGCACCGGCCGACTGCATCACCAGCACGCCGATCCAGATCGGCAGCCAGGCGATGAGGATGCCGACGATGGTGATGGCGGTGAGGGCACCCTGGATGATGAACACGATGCCGACGAACTTCATCCATCCCTTGCCCGACGCAAGCGGTTGGCTGAGATCCTGGATGGAGTGATTCGCGGTGGCCTGGCCCAGCGAGGAGAACGAGTCGGACATGCGGTTTCCTTGTGATGTCGTTTCAAGAGAGAACAACGCCTCGTCCATCGTGTGAGGCGGCCAGCGGTCGTACGGCAAGCGTCATAGTATCGAGCGGGTGCCATCGTGGCCCGCCCCTGGGCAGATTGCGGAGTTTCCATGTCAGCCAGCAAGCAGCAGTACCAGTCCGGTTTCGCCAACGAATTCGCCACCGAGGCGCTGCCTGGCGCGCTGCCTGAAGGGCAGAACTCGCCGCAGAGCGCGCCCCACGGCCTATACGCCGAGCAGATTTCCGGCACGGCGTTTACCGCGCCGCGCCACAGCAACCGCCGCAGCTGGCTGTACCGCATTCGCCCGGCGGCCATGCATCACCCGTTCGAGGCGATGCCGGATGGCCGCTTCCACAACCGTTTCAACGACGTGCCGGCCAGCCCGAACCAGCTGCGCTGGAGCCCGTTTGCGCTGCCGACCGCGCCCACCGACTTCATCGACGGCTTGTTCACCGTGGCGGGCAATGGCGGCCCGGCCGACCAGACGGGCGTGGGTATTCACGTGTACGCCGCCAATCGCTCGATGCAGGGCCGGTTCTTCTACAACGCCGACGGCGAGATGCTGATCGTGCCGCAGGAAGGCCGCCTGAAGCTGGCCACCGAGATGGGCAACATCGAGCTGGAGCCGCTGGAAATCGCGGTGATTCCGCGTGGCGTACGCTTTCGCGTGGAGTTGCTGGACGACGTGGCGCGCGGTTACATCGCGGAAAACTTCGGTGCCATGCTGCGCCTGCCCGACCTGGGCCCCATCGGCAGCAACGGCCTGGCCAATCCGCGCGACTTCCTCACGCCGGTCGCGGCGTACGAAGACGTGGAAGGCAAGTTCGAACTGATCGCGAAATTCCAGGGCAACCTGTGGCGCGCCGCCATCGACCACTCGCCGCTGGACGTGGTGGGTTGGCACGGCAACTACGCGCCGTACAAATATGACCTGCGCAAGTTCAACACCATCGGCTCGATCAGCTTCGACCATCCGGACCCGAGCATTTTCCTCGTGCTGCACTCGCCGAGCGATTCCGAAGGCGTGAGCAACATGGATTTCGTGATCTTCCCGCCGCGCTGGCTGGTGGCGCAGCACACGTTCCGTCCGCCGTGGTTCCATCGCAATATCGCCAGCGAGTTCATGGGACTCATCACGGGTGTGTACGACGCCAAGGCCGAAGGCTTCGCGCCGGGCGGCGCATCGCTGCACAATTCCATGAGCGGCCACGGCCCCGATGCGGCCACGTACGAGAAGGCATCCACGCGCGACCTGTCGCAGCCGGATGTCATCACCGGCACCATGGCCTTCATGTTCGAGACGCGTCGGGTGATCCATCCGACGAAGCAGGCCTTGGCGTTGCCGGAACTGCAGGGCAATTACTTCCAGTGCTGGCAGGGCATCCACAAGCATTTCCCGGGAGGCTGATGTCATGGTGTTGCGTCGACTTGGCGGCTTGTCGCTGTGCCTGATGCTCGTGGCGTGTCAGTCGCATGACGAAGCATCGGTGCCTGCGCCGGCAAGGACGGCGCCCGTGCCGGCTGCAACGAGTGCAGTGGCAAACAACACCGGCGCCCTGAGCCAGGCGAGTTACCAAGGTTTCGGCGACATGCGTTTCGGCATGGACGAGGCGGCGTTTCGCAAGGCGTGGGGCGGAGACCTGGTGGGTGGTGCCGCGCCGGGTTCGGACTGCGCCATGTATGCACCCAAGTGGGCGCGTACGCCGCCCGAGCTGGCGTTCATGCTCGAGCACGGCCACTTCGTGCGTTACGACGTGCGAAATGACAAGGAAACGGCGCCGGGTGGTGGCAAGGTCGGCATGGACAAGGCACAGGTGCTGGCGCTGTATGGCGACAAAGTGCTGGAATCGCCGGCCAAATACGAAGCGGGCGCGAGCACGCTGCGGCTGGAAGGTTCGGATGGCGGCGTGCTGATCTTCGATATCGGCGCCGACGGCAAGGTCACGGCGTGGCGCGTAGGCGTCATGCCACAAATCGATTACGTGGAAGGTTGCAGCTGAGTGCTGCCTTTGGAGCGATAGCATGAAATTGGGTTCACTGAAGGAAGGCGGCCGGGACGGCACCCTCATCGTCGTCAACCGCGCGCTGACGCAGGCGGTCAAGGCCACCGGCATCGCGGCGACGCTGCAGGCAGCGCTGGATGACTGGTCGAGCACGGCCCCGCGCCTCAATGCGCTGTACGAAGACTTGAACGCCGGCAACGCGAAAGAGGCGTTTGCACTCGACATGCAAGCGCTGGCTGCGCCGCTGCCGCGTGCCTACGAATTCGTCGACGGCAGCGCCTACCTGCCGCACGTGGAACGCGTGCGTCGCGCGCGTGGTGCCGAGGTGCCCGAATCGTTCTACGTGGACCCGCTGATGTACCAGGCGACCAGCGCCGGTTTCCTTGGTCCCCGCGATCCGGTGGTGGTGCCGAGCGAGGATTACGGCATCGATCTGGAAGCCGAAGTGGTCGTGATCACCGAGGACGTGCCGATGGCCGTGTCGGCGGAACAGGCCGCCGCTCATATCCAGCTTGTCGGCCTCGTCAACGATGTGTCGTTGCGTGGCCTGATTCCCAACGAACTGGCCAAGGGTTTCGGCTTCCTGCAGTCCAAGCCGCGCTCCGCGCTGTCGCCGGTGTTCGTGACGCCGGATGAACTGGGCGATGCATGGAAGAACGAGAAGCTGCACCTGCCCATGCGCACCTGGCTCAACGGCGAGTGGTTCGGCGAAGCCGAATGCGGCGTGGACATGCAGTTCAACTTCGCCCAGCTGGTGGCGCACGCGGCCAAGACGCGCCCGCTGACGGCTGGCACCATCGTGGGCTCCGGCACCATCGCCAACGAAGATACCGGCAAGGGCGCGTCGTGCCTGGCCGAACAGCGCACGGTGGAAACGCTGCGTGACGGCAAGCCCAGCACGCCATTCCTCAGCTTCGGCAACAGCCTGCGCATCGACGTGACGGATGCCGCTGGCGAGTCCATTTTCGGCGCCATCGAGCAGACCATCGCGCCGCTCAAGCGCTGAGCAGGAACCCCGTCGCCAGCTGGCTGGCGGCGGGCGTCAAATCGTCGCGCCCGGGTGATCTCCATCAGGCGCGACGCGTGCGCTGGCCGCGATACTCGCGCCCATGCGCCAGCCTACGACTGCTCCCGAGTTCGATCCCAAGCTTGTTGCCCGCTATGACGTAGCCGGCCCACGCTACACGAGCTATCCCACCGCGCCGCAGTTCCATGCGGGTTTCGACGAAGCTGCGCTACGACGCGCCGTGGATGCGTCGAACGCAGGCGCCGCGCCGCTGTCGCTCTACGTGCACGTGCCGTTCTGTTTCAGCCCGTGCTTCTACTGCGGTTGCCATCGCGTCATTACACGCGACGCGCGCAAGGCGACGGAATACCTCGATTACCTTGAGAAGGAACTCGCGCTGCTGGGCCCGTTGTTCGCTCGCGGGCGTCCCGTGCATCAATTGCACCTGGGCGGCGGTACGCCGAGCTTTCTCGACATCGATCACATGCAACGCCTGTTCGCGATGCTGGCACGCCATTTCGACATGGATCGCGCCGCGGGCAGGGAGTGGGGCATCGAGATCGATCCGCGCGGCATCGACGCTGCGTACATGAGCGAGCTGGGGCGTCTCGGTTTCAACCGCTTGTCCGTCGGTATCCAGGATTTTGACGCCGCAGTGCAGGAGGCAGTCAATCGTGTACAAAGCGTGGAACAGACGCGCGACGTGTTGCGTGCAGCGCGCGGGCATGGTTTCACCTCGGCAAGCGTTGACCTGATCTACGGCTTGCCGCACCAACACGCCGCGGGATTCGCCCGGACACTCGACCAGGTCATCGCACTCGGCCCCGATCGCGTGGCGATCTATGGCTACGCGCACCTGCCGCACCTTTTCAAGGCGCAACAGCAGATCGACGAAGCCCACCTTCCCGATGCCGCGAGCCGCCTTGCCTTGCTCGGTCTCGCCTGGGAAAAGTTGACCACGGCGGGTTATGTCTACGTCGGCATGGATCACTTCGCACGAGCGAGCGATGAACTCGTACAGGCACAGCAAGCGGGAACATTGCAGCGCAACTTCCAGGGTTATTCCACGCACGGCGACTGCGACATCGTCGGGCTGGGTGTCAGCGCCATTGGCCGTATCGCCAACACCTACAACCAGAATGCGCGCGATCTGGTGGGTTATTACGCGGCGCTGGACGCGGGGCGTCTTCCCGTGATGAAAGGCATGGAGCTGAGCACGGACGACATTGTTCGACGCGAGTTGATCGGCGAGCTGATGTGTCACGGGACGCTCGACACGCGACGCTTTGGCGCAAGGCATGACCTGGTATTCGCCGACCACTTTGCCGATGACATGGAGCGCCTTGCGTGGCTGGTCGATGATGGCCTTGTCGAACTGCGGGGTGCGGCGATCAACGTGACGCCCCGTGGCCGGCCGTTGTTGCGCAATATCGCCATGTGCTTCGACGCCTATCTCCGCAAGAGCACCGGTGCGCCGCGGTATTCGCGCACCATTTGACGGCCGGGGCGAGGGCAGTCGTGCTGCGACGGCTGGCGTGTTCTACTTAAGGGCCCCATCCAACGAGGTGTCCCATGTCCCAAGTCACGCTGAAAGGCAATCCGGTGCAGGTCGATGGTCAATTCCCGGCCACCGGTCAGGCGGCGCCTGCGTTCTCGCTGGTCGGCAAGGACCTGGCCGACGTCACGCTTGCCAACTTCGAAGGCAAGCGCAAGGTGCTGAATATTTTCCCCAGCGTCGATACGCCGACGTGCGCCATGTCGGTGCGTCACTTCAACCAGGACGCAAGCCAGCTCGACAACGCCGTGGTGCTGTGCATCTCGGCCGACCTGCCGTTTGCGCAGGCGCGCTTCTGCGGTGCCGAAGGTCTGGACAACGTGGTGATGCTTTCCACCATGCGAGGCTACGACTTCCTGAAGAACTATGGCGTGTCGATTGCCTCCGGTCCGCTCTCCGGCCTGGCCGCACGCGCCGTGGTGGTGCTGGATGGCCAGAACAAGGTGGTGCACAGCGAAATGGTGGGCGAGATCGCCCACGAGCCGAACTACGACGCCGCACTTGCTGCGCTGCGCTGATCGACCCTTTGGACGAATGAAAAAGGCCGGAGCTTCTCCGGCCTTTTTTCTTTGAATATTGGCGCAACCGATGCGTTACTTCTCCAGCGTCAGCGTGCCCTCCATCAACGCGGCGTGCCCCGGGAAAGTGCAGAAGTAAGCGTAGGTTTCCCCAGCCTTGAGCTTGGACACGGGAACGGTGACGCTGTCCGACTCGCCACCACCGATCAATTTGGTGTGTGCGATCACGCGCGGGTCGCCGGGTTTGATGTAGTTCTGCTCGGCGCCGGCCTTCATGCCGTCAGTGATGATGGCCTGCTCGTCGGCCGCGGTGCCCAGCACCCAGTTGTGTCCCATCGAAGCCTTGGGCAGTTTGCCGACGTGCTTCAGCGTCATGGTGAACTGCTTGCAGGTCTTGGCCACCGTGATGGTCTTCTGGTTGAACTGCATGGCGTCGCTGGCTTCGATGGTGGTCGAACAGTCGGCTGCCCAGAGCGGCGTGGTGCACAGGCAGAGCAGGGCGAGGGCGAGGGTTTGGCGAAGCATCGGGTGTCTCCAGGAAGTAGGCGCGAACGATTGCGCCTGTTCATTCCTGCGGCCTTGATCTGGATCAGTTCGCCATAAACCACGTGACTCGTGCGACGGCATGTCGCGGTGGCACGCCAAAAAACAAAAGCCGGGCAATGCCCGGCTTTTGCGTGTTCCCTTTCAGCGATGTCGCTTACTTGGCGGCCATCAGCGCGACCGTCATGTCGAGCATGCGGTTGGAGAAGCCCCACTCGTTGTCGTACCACGACAGCACCTTCACCAGCGTGCCGTCCATGACGCGCGTCTGCGTGGCGTCATAGGTGGACGAAGCCGGGTTGTGGTTGAAGTCGATGGACACCAGCGGCTGCGTGTTCACGTCCAGGATGCCCTTCAGCTTGCCCTTGGAGGCTTCGCTGATGATCTGGTCGATTTCTTCCTTGGTGGTCGGACGCGCGGCGTCGAACACCAGGTCAACCACCGACACGTTGATGGTCGGCACGCGCATGGCGAAACCGTCCAGCTTGCCGTTGAGTTCCGGCAGCACCAGGCCCACCGCGGCGGCGGCGCCGGTCTTGGTCGGGATCTGCGAGTGCGTGGCCGAACGGGCGCGGCGCAGGTCGGAGTGATAGACGTCCGTCAGCACCTGGTCGTTGGTGTAGGCGTGGATGGTCGTCATCAGGCCGCGCTGGATGCCGATCTTCTCATGCAGCACCTTGGCCAGCGGAGCAAGGCAGTTGGTGGTGCAGGACGCGTTCGAGATCACTTCCAGCTTGGAGGTGAGCTTGTCGTCGTTCACGCCGATGACGAAGGTGCCGTCCACGTCCTTGTCGCCCGGGGCGGAGATGATCACCTTCTTGGCGCCGGCGGCGATGTGCGCGCTGGCCTTGGCCTTGGAGGTGAACAGGCCCGTGCACTCCAGCACCACGTCGACACCCATGGCGCCCCACGGCAGCTTGGAGGGGTCGCGCTCGGCGCAGACCTTGATGCGGTCGCCGTTGACGATCAGGTCGCCGCCGTCCACGGACACGGTGCCCGGGAACTTGCCGTGCGCGGTGTCGTACTGGGTCAGGTGCGCATTGGTCTCGGCATTGCCGAGGTCGTTGATCGCAACGATCTGGATCTCGTTGGTGCGACCGGCTTCGTACAGCGCGCGCAGAATGTTGCGGCCAATGCGACCGTAACCGTTGATGGCGACCTTGATTGCCATGGGACAGCGTCCTCCGATGGGATGGCGAGAGTGGCGGCTGTGGGTCCGCCGTAAAACCGTCATTTTAGCCTGAAGCCGCCCGGAGGCTCACCCATGCACCGCAACACCCGGAAGGGGCTGTTCAGCGGCGCCCGGAAGCGCTTGAATCGGCATTTATTTCGGGCGTTGGCCCGGGCCAGGAGACAGGCATGAGCGAGGCAGAACACTCCTTCGGGATCACCCTGGAGCAGGTATCGGATTTCGAGTTCCGGATCCGGTTCGACGAAACCGGCATTCCCGACCTCATCACGGACGAAACCTCGCCGCTCGGCCATGACGCGGGGCCCAACCCGTCGCGGATGCTCGCCGCCGCCATCGCCAACTGCCAGGCCGCGAGCCTGCTGTTTGCCCTGCGCAAGTACAAGAATGCCCCGGAAAAAATGCGGGCCACGGCGCGGCTGGCGATGGAACGCAACGAACAGGGTCGCCTGCGCATCAGCCATGTGGGCGTGGACCTGCAGCTGTCGGAGAAGGGGGAAGCCATGGCGCACCTGGATCGCGTGCTGGCCCAGTTCGAGGATTTCTGCATCGTTACCCAGAGCGTGCGCCAGGGCATCAAGGTGGATGTGACCGTGCATGACGGGGAGGGCAACGCACTGCACGCCTCCGGCAAGGGCCCAGCTGGCGCGTAGCTGTCACGGGGCTGTGGCAGACTTCGACGTTTCCCTGACAGACATCGACGAACCATGCCATTCCCGCGCCGAACTGCTGTTGTTGCTGCAATGCTCTGTTTCGCCCTGGCTCCCGCCGTCCATGCGTGGGGCCAGCTTGGCCACAGCGTGGTGGCCGACCTTGCCCAGCGCCACCTGAGCCCGGCTGCCGAGGCGGCCGTGGAACGCCTGCTGGCGCCGGAAAACACCAAGTCGCTGGCCGACATCGCCAGCTGGCCGGACGAGATCCGCAACGATCCCACCAAGGATGCGCTGTGGAAGCAGACGCGCGCGCTGCACTACGTCGACTTCACCTCGGGCGACTGCAGCTACACGCCCCCGCGCGACTGCAAGGACGGCCAGTGCGTGGTGGAAGGCATCGACCACTACGTGAAGATCCTCGGCGACAAGAGCCAGCCGGATGCCGCGCGCCTTGAGGCGCTGAAATTCGTGGTGCATTTCATCGGCGACGAACACCAGCCGCTGCATGGCGGCTCGCGCGACGACAAGGGCGGCAACGCCTACCAGGTGCAGTTCCAGGACAAGGGCACCAACCTGCACAGCGTGTGGGATTCGGGCCTGCTGAAGACGCGCGGCCTGGACTACAAGGCCTACGCCGACAAGCTGGAGGCCGAAGGCACCGTCACGCTGCCCAAGCCGATCCCGCCGTTCGACAACGCCTACGCGCAGTGGGCGGAAGAGTCGTGCACGATCTCGCGCGACATCTACCCCGACGGCCACAAGCTCGATCAGGCGTATGTGGACAAGGAACTGCCGGTCGCCGAACTGCGCCTGCGCGAAGCGGGTCGTCGCCTTGCCGAGGTGTTGAACCTCACGCTGGCCAACGGATGACCGGATGGCGTGGCGGGCCGGAGGGCATCGCCCCCCCCCCGCGAACGGTGGGGGGGGGGAGCGACATCGCCAAAACCTGTCATGGCAATAAGCTGGTCAACACAAAGATGTATAGCATCGTCACGCGCGATGTCCGAATATCGGAATCAGCCGCGCCCAGAGGCAGTCAGGTCGGTGCGCGGGGGAGGCGATCATGGTGCGCGAAGCGTATGGCAATCGACTCGCTAGCTCGTTCCAGCTGAGCGACCCTCCGACACTGGTGTCGCACACCACTGATCAATACCGTCTCGCAGTAACGGAACTGCGGCACGATGCATCGGACTACGGCTTTACGGCACCGATTGCACGAGAGGAGGCCTTTCTCATTGGCCTGCAGCTGCAGGCTCTCAACAGGCACGAGCTGTGGTTGGATGGAAAATCTGTGCCTGTCCAGCCGATCCTTGCGGGTCAGTCCAGCTTTTTCGATTTGACTCGTGACCCTATTGCATACATTGCCGAGCCCTTCCATCCGTTGTTTTTCTATATGCCGCAGGCTGCCATTGATGAGGTTGCGCGCGAGCTAGGTATGAAGCCCGCCACGCTCATTTGTCGTCATGGCCAACTTGTCGATGATCCGATCATCGAGTCGCTGGGGCGTGCATTGTTGCCGGCTTTGCATGCAACGCCGCTCGGCAATCAATTGTTTGTCGACCATGCCCTCCTGGCACTGCGTAGTCACCTGGTCCAGAACTACACGGGCGTTCGCGCTCGATGCCCGGCCCATGACAAAGGACTCGCCCCCTGGCAGGAGCGAGTGGCAAAGGAAATGATACGGGAGCACCTGGTCGATGGCATTGCTTTGGCTACCGTCGCTACAGCTTGCGGACTATCCGCATGCGCTTTCATCAATGCGTTCAAGCGCAGCACGGGCATGTCTCCGCATCAGTGGCTCATCGAGCGCAGGATCGAGCACGCCGTGGCGCTAATGCGGCAAACGAGTCATCCGCTGTCGGACATTGCCTTGGAGGCGGGTTTCGCCGATCAGAGCCACTTTACGCGCGCGTTTGCCGCACGGATGGGAGTCACCCCTGGCACGTGGCGCCGGAATATCGATAGGCATCAGCTCGGATCGCCGTAACGATGCGCGCGCAAGCTACATACCGTTTCCCCAAACGCGCCAATCAGGCCATTCGGTCCTAAATTGTAAGTATATCAATTACTTGTATTTCTCGCCATGGGTATAAGTGCCGCAATTTAAGACGGTGGCACTTGTCATCCACAACGCGGACAAATAAAGTCCGTGTTTATGGCACACCTCGGAAATGGCGTTGAATACGGCTTGCATTGCCTGCTCTGGCTAACCGGTAGTCCGGACGAGCGGGCGAGTAGTCGCGACCTTGCGGACCTGCAGGGAATTTCTCCTTCTTTCGTTGCGAAGCTGTTTCCGCGATTGGAGAAGGCGGGAATTGTCGAGGCTGGCGAGGGCGTGCGTGGCGGATACCGACTGGCCCGCCCGGCTCAACGGATTTCAGTGCTCGACGTTGTCGATGCCATTGAGGGCCCGAAGCCTTTGTTCGAGTGTCAGGAAATTCGCGGTCGATGCGCCGTATTCGGTGGCAAGCCACCGTCGTGGTCGACCGACGGCGTCTGCAGCGTGCATGCAGTCATGCTTCGTGCGGAACAAGCCATGCGCCGCGAACTGGCGCGAACCACGCTGGCTGAACTGGCGGCAGTGGCGGGCAAGAAGGCGCCCGAAGGTTTTACGCAGGACATCAGGTCGTGGCTCAACGATCGTTGGGCGGCGCGCACGGACACGCGGGCGTCAGATACACAGGAAGGGTCGGCAAAGCGCCGCCGACACAAGACGTAAATCCGAATCCCCCCAACCCCAAACACGATAGGGCTTACGCAAGTACGCCTATGCGGCCCCTTGCGCCCCAAAATCGGTTCTGCATTGAAGAGTAGTCACGTCATGAAAAAGCGCATTTTGATCATCGGAGCTGGTTTTGCCGGCATGTGGAGCGCCCTTGCGGCAGCCCGGGCTTCGAGCCTGGCAGGTAGCGCAGGCGATGCGCTGGAGGTGATGGTGCTCGCACCGGAGCCTCGCTTGCATGTTCGTCCGCGTCTTTACGAGCACGACCTTTCGGGTGTCGCTCCGTCGCTGGACAAGCTGTTCAAACTCGTGGGCGTTCGTTTCATCACCGGCTATGTTCAGCGCATCCGGGACGTCGATCAGGCCGTGGATTACATCGATGAAAGCGGTGCGTCCGCCACCATGGCGTTTGACCGGCTCGTATTGGCCACCGGAAGCAAGCTGCATATGCCTTCCGTGCCCGGTTTGCGCGAGCACGCCTTCAACGTCGACCAGCTCGCCGATGCGGTGAAACTCGAGGCGCACATGCTGGCACTCGCCAGTCGTCCTACTACCCTCGCGCGCAATACGCTGATCGTGGTGGGCGGTGGATTTACGGGTATCGAGACGGCAGCCGAAATGCCGGCGCGCATGCGCTCCATCCTTGGTGCACATGCTGCCGTCAATGTAATCGTCATCGAACAGGCCGATGCCATCGGGCCGGACCTCGGTGCAGGGCCGCGCCCCGTGATTGAACAGGCCTTCCGTGAGATGGGGGTTTCCATGCGCCTGGGCACCTCAGTGGCTTCCATTGATGCGCAGGGCGTTGTGACATCCGCTGGCGAGCGCATACCAAGCGAAACCGTCATCTGGACGGCTGGCGTGCGCGCCAACGGCCTCACGGATCACATTGCGGCTGATCGCGATCGTTTCGGTCGCCTGCATGTCACGCCGGAGATGCGCGTGCAGGGTTCACAAACGGTGTACGCCACTGGCGACGTGGCGATGGCTGCCACCGACGATGCGGGTAATGTGACGATGATGTCATGCCAGCACGCGATGAACATGGGCCGCTCTGCGGGTCATAACGTTGCCGCCGAACTGCTGGGCCTCCCGATGCTGCCGTATAGCCAGCCCAAATACGTGACCTGCCTGGATCTTGGCCCCTGGGGCGCCGTCTATACCGAGGGGTGGGATCGCGAAGTGAAATTGGTTGGCGCTGAGGCCAAGGCGCTGAAGCAGAAGATCAACACCGAGTGGATCTATCCGCCGAGCGACGACCGCGAAGAGGCCCTGGCTGCTGCGGATCCCGCTCGTATCGTGGTGGCCTGAGGAAGTTATGGCTCCGACGGATCGCGGGCGCGCGTAGCGCAGGCTGAGTGAATTTCCATCAAGGCGGCCGCCGAATGTTCAATGAATTCAGCGGCCGGTTCCCTATGTTTGTGTTGCCTTGATGGCGACCCAGATGCGCGCTCCATGTGGAGCGCGTTTCGACGCCCTGTGCTGGCGTTGGCTGTCGCCTCGGGGCCATGTCGACTTGCTACGGAGTGTCCCATGAAGAAACAGCTTTGTTTGCTGGCTGCCCTATTTGCCATCTCCCTCGCTTGCCTTGCCGATACCGTTCCGGCGACCACGGGGCATGCAAGCCAGGAAACCGTGCAGCCCGCGTTCGCGCACGCGCTTCCTAACGCCCCTGGGAAAAAGCTTGTTGGTGTACTGGTGACCTACACGCCTGGCGGAACGTCCAAACCGCACCGGCACGGAGACGCATTCGTGGTGGGTTACGTACTCAGTGGCGAGATACGTAGCCAGCTAGCGGACGGCAGCTCACGGGTTTATCACGCCGGTGAGAGCTGGAGCGAAAGCCCTGGCGCGCACCACGTAGTCAGCGAGAACGCGAGCAAGACCGAGCCAGCAAGCTTGCTGGCCATTTTTGTGGTCGATGCGAACCAGAAGGATCTGGTGACCTACGACACACCTTGAGTCGGTATAGGCCATGGAAAAAGAAAGTGCGCCCAGCCCCAGTGATATCGATCCTTCCGAGACCAGTGAATGGGTTGAATCGTTAGGTGCGGTGATCCATCACGATGGGCCTGATCGGGCTCGTTATCTGCTGGATCGAATGATCAATTCAGCACGTCGCGTGGGCACGTTGCTGCCGTTGCAAACGGCCAGCGACTATGTGAACACCATTCCTGCGGGCAGTGAAGTGCCTAGTCCTGGTGATGCCGCGATGGAGTGGCGCATACGGTCCATCATTCGATGGAACGCCATGGCCATGGTCGTGCGAGCCAACAGGAAGCCCGGTGATCTGGGCGGCCATATCTCCAGCTTTGCTTCGTCCGCCACCCTGTACGACGTGGGCTTCAACCACTTCTTTCGTGCGCCGAGCCAAGGACATCCTGGCGACCTGATTTTTACTCAGGGACACTCAAGCCCAGGCATCTATGCCAGGTCCTTCCTTGAGGGGCGAATCAGTGCCGAACAGCTTGACCTGTTCCGCATGGAAGTGGCCGGAGCCGGGAAAGGGCTCTCCTCGTATCCACACCCCTGGTTGATGCCTGATTACTGGCAGGTGGCCACCGTGTCGATGGGGCTTGGGCCTATTCAAGCCATCTACCAGGCGCATTTCTGGAAGTACCTGGAGCACCGCGGGCTGATTGCCCCCAGCGACAGGAAGGTCTGGTGCTTCCTGGGTGACGGCGAGCTGGACGAGCCAGAATCTCTGGGTGCGATTTCACTCGCTGGTCGCGAAAACCTGGACAACCTCATTTTCGTCGTCAACTGCAATCTCCAGCGGTTGGATGGCCCGGTGCGGGGCAACGGCAAAATCATCCAGGAGGCTGAGGGTGCCTTTGTTGGCGCAGGCTGGAACGCGATCAAGGTGATCTGGGGCGCTCGATGGGATCCGCTACTTGAACGCGATACGTCCGGGCGGCTTAGGCAACTGATGATGGAAACCGTGGACGGTGACTATCAGGCGTTCAAGGCATTGGGCGGCGCCTATACGCGCGAACATTTCTTTGGTCGGTATCCGGAGACAGCAGCACTGGTCGCTGACATGTCCGATGAGGATCTCGAGCACTTAAATCGTGGCGGCCACGATCCGCAAAAGGTCTATGCGGCCTACCACGCAGCTGTTCATACCGAAGGGCAACCTACGGTGATTCTGGCCAAGACCGTGAAGGGCTATGGCATGGGTGAGGCGCTGCAGGCGCAAAACCCCACCCACAACAAGAAAAAGATGGACGATGACGCGATACGCCTTCTGCGTGATCGCTTGCGCATTCCCATTCCCGACAGTGAGCTGGCCGACGTTCCGTATTACCACCCAGGTGAGGACTCGCCCGAGGTGCGGTACATCAAGGAGCGCCGGCAGAAGCTTGGTGGTTTTCTCCCTCAGCGCCGACGCAAGGCGGACGAGACCCTGAAGGCACCGGACCTTTCGGCATTCGAACAGATAACGCAAGGCACGGGAGATCGTGAAGTCTCCACCACCATGGCGTTTGTCCGCGGTGTAAACCTGCTGTTGCGTGATCAAGCGCTTGGCCCGCGCCTGGTGCCCGTGATTGCGGACGAGGCGCGTACATTCGGTATGGAAGGACTATTCCGGCAGATTGGTATCTATGCGCCTTTCGGGCAGAAGTATCGTCCGCAGGATGCAGACCAACTTCTGTATTACCGCGAAGACAAGCAAGGCCAGGTGCTGCAGGAAGGCATTTCCGAGGCCGGTGGTATGTCCGCATGGATTGCCGCGGGCACAAGCTACAGCGTCAGCAACGTGGCCATGTTGCCACTCTTCTTCTATTACGCCATGTTCGGCTTTCAGCGTGTGGGTGACCTTTGCTGGGCTGCGGCAGACATGCGTGCACGCGGCTTTCTTGTGGGCGGCACATCCGGACGAACAACTATCAATGGCGAAGGACTTCAGCATGAAGATGGCCATTCGCATCTCATGTCCGGGGCCATCCCTAATGTCGTCTCGTACGACCCGACGTTCTCGTATGAAGTGGCCGTGATCCTGCAGGATGGCGTGCGCCGGATGATGCAGGAGCAGGAGGACGTGTACTACTACGTCACCGTCCTCAATGAAAATTACCCTCATCCCGATATGCCGGCAGGAAGCGCCGATGGCATTCTCAAGGGCATGTACCTCTTCAAGGATGCCGGCGAGCCCATTGCAGGAGAAAAGCGGGTGCAGCTGCTTGGGGCGGGAGCGATTCTTCGCGAAGTCATCGCTGCGGCGCAGCTGCTTGAAAAGGATTTCGGTGTGCGCGCGGATGTCTGGTCGGTGCCCAGTTTCAGCGAGGTGCGACGGGACGGCTATGACGTCGAACGATGGAACCGCTTGCACCGCGATCAGTCAGCACGTGTTTCATATGTCGCTGGATTGCTGCAGGGCAGGGACGGGCCCATTGTCGCAGCGACAGACTACGTGCGCGCGCTACCAGATCAGATTCGACCATTCTTGCCTGCAGGTCGGCACTACACGGTACTGGGTACAGACGGCTTCGGTCGCAGTGATACCCGCGCTAATCTTCGTGCTTTTTTTGAGGTTGACCGGTTTTGGATTGCGCACGCTGCCTTGGATGCGCTGGTTGCCAACGGGCAGATGGATCATGGTGAGCTTGGGCGCGCCATGAAGCTCTATGGCATCAATCCCAGCAAGCCAGAGCCATGGACGCAATGACATCGGCGTTGCGATTGACTGGCGTCGAATTCACCGCTCGAAGCAGCGTGAAGACAACGTCCCAGCGGTAGTTAGAATGTACAAGTTTTCCAGTGTCTAGCTGGATAGTGTTGGTAGCCATGCCGGGTCGCACATACGAGCGACGAGCCAGGCATTTGAACCCGATGGCGCCGATGCAATGTTCAGACAAAGATCTCTGGTTGTGCTCGGATTTCCCTTGCTGCTGGCGGCTTGCGTCAGCAGCAAGGGCCTTCATCCGCAATCGGCTCTGCTACAACCATCCGATGTGCATGCAGCAGCCGAGCTTAAGCAGCTGCGCACTGCCGAGGCTTCGTGGCCAGCGCCGAATTGGTGGACAGGCTTTGGCGACGAACAGCTCAATGAACTGATCGCTCGCGCGCTCGCGAATAACCCAGATGTCGCGATCGCCGATGCGCATCTTCGCGAAGCTCGCGCAAGAGTGGAATTTGCTGACGCGGCGCGTGGTCCTGATATCAATGCAACGGCGCAAGCTGCTGGCATGTACCTCCCCACGACATTGCCGCCCCCTGTGGGCATCGGTCACTACATACTTGAAAAACATGTCGACGCCGGGCTTCACTGGGACCTTGACCTATGGGGTGGCAAACGCGCTGCATGGGAAGCTGCGCTGGGGCGGACGCAAGTAGTCGAAGCCGAGCGACAAGCCACGCTGATCGCGGTGTCCACCAACGTCGCCAGACTGTACCTGCAGCTTGGTCATGCCTTCATTACATTGGACATAGCCAACCAGGAGCTGGATCGCGCGACACATAGTCAGGCATTGACGCGCCAGCGTGTGAATGCAGGTATCGACGGTAATACGCAGTTACGGCTGATCGATGCAGAGGTAGCCAGCGACCGCGAGCGTGTAACGGCCTCTGCGCGTGACATTGAGGCAAAGCGCTCCGCCTTGGCCGTGCTGCTTGGTGAAGGACCCGACAGTGGCTTGGTGTTGCAGCGCCCGAGGGCACTTGCTCCACTCGACGTAGCGGTTCCATCCACCCTCCCTGTCGAGTTGATTGGGCGACGAGCAGACCTGACGGCCGCGCGCTGGCAGGTCGAAGCTTCATCGAAGGATATCGTCGAGGCGAAGGCAGAGTTCGTGCCGAATGTCAGTCTCGGTGTATTGGCAGGCTTCGTTGCACTCGGCGGAACGAATGTGTTTCAGCTGCCGGCGCGGTTCTACCAAGTGGCGCCTTCAGTGAGCCTTCCCATCTACGACGGTGGTCGCCGACGCGCCGAGCTCTCCAGCCGGGACGCCCAGTATGACGTGGCCGTAGCCCAATATAACGCGACGCTCATTCGCTCCATCAATGAAGTCACTGACCAATTGTCCGCCCTTCAATCGCTTGACCAGCAGGTGGTCGAACAGCAGGCGGCCTATCTGGCCTCCGGCGATGCGTGGAAGCTTGCCGAGCAGCGGTATCGCGCAGGCGTAGGCAGCTTCCTGGACACATTGGTGGCGCGTCAGCAGCTGTTGGTGGCCGAACGCCATCGAGCAGATCTACTCGCTCAACAAGTGGATAGCTCCATCTTGCTGGTTCAGGCCCTGGGCGGAGGATATCGCCCTGGCAGCAACCAAGCCCCGTCCCTTTCGGAAAATCTGCGAGGAACGCCATGAGCGGCGAACCAGAGTCCACCAACGTAGCATCAACCACGTCTTCTCCTCGCCGTCGCTGGCTGATGCGTGGCGTGCTGTTGCTTGTAGTGATAGGCGCGATAGGTGGCGTGATTTGGTATCTCGCCATTGGGCGTTGGCATGAAGGCACCGATGATGCCTACGTCAGCGGCAATATCGTGCAAATCACATCACAAGTGACAGGCACCGTGACATTGATTGGTGCGGACGATGGCGACCTCGTGCACAAGGGTGACTTGCTGGTGCGCCTGGACCGGGCGGATGCAGACGTGGCACTGGAGCGCGCCAAGGCGGATCTGGCGAGTACTGTGCGTCGCGTGCGCGGTCTATATACCAATGCATCTGGTGCTGCGTCAGAAGTGGCGTTAAGCAGGGTCGCACTGGATCGCGCCAAGAAGGACTACGAGCGTCGTCGTGACCTGGCCAAGTCAGGCGCAATTTCCAGTGAGGAGCTCGCCCACGCCCAGGACACCTTGCTGTCTGCCGAGAATGCGTTGGCCACCGCGGCGCAGCGCTTTAGTACCAGCAAGGTTCTTGTTGACGATACCGTAGTTGCATCGCATCCGGATGTGCTGGCTGCCGCTGCGAGGCTGCGCGCAAGTTATCTGGATGACGTACGCACCGACATCCTAGCTCCTGTGACTGGCTACGTAGCCAAACGCAGTGTGCAACTGGGACAGCGCTCGCAGCCTGGCAATGCGCTGATGGCTGTCGTGCCGCTGCGCGAAGTCTGGGTGGATGCCAATTTCAAGGAAACCCAGCTGCTGCATATGCGCATTGGGCAGCCAGTTTCGGTGAAGGCTGATGTCTACGGGGGCGAGGTTGACTACGAGGCCGTAATCCAGAGTCTTGGCGTAGGAACGGGTAGTGCTTTTTCTCTTCTTCCGGCGCAAAACGCGACGGGTAACTGGATCAAGATCGTCCAGCGCATTCCCGTGCGCGTGCGCTTTATCAAGCCGGAGCAACTGGATGCCCATCCCCTGCGGATAGGCGTGTCAACGGTTGTGGAGGTAAATCTGCATGATCAAACCGGTGCTTGGCTTCCTGCACAAAGCCCTGCCGTTCCCATTCTTTCCACGGATATCTACCAACGGCAGCTGGCTGACGCCCAGGCGTTGATTGACGGCATCGTCCACGCCAATACCCCGGTTGGCAGCGCGGCATCCGGCACGAACTGACCTCGTCTTGAACGAACTATCACCGCAACGTGAGCGATCATGAGCGAACCATTCCGACCACCCAATCTCGCGCTGGCGACGCTCAGCCTGTCGCTCGCTACGTTCATGCAGGTGCTCGACACCACGATTGCCAACGTCTCCCTTCCGACGATTGCCGGCAACCTTGGAGTGAGCGCGAATCAAAGTACGTGGGTTATCACATCGTTCGCAGTGAGCAACGCTATCGCGCTTCCGCTTACGGGGTTCATGACGCGACGATTTGGTGAGACGCGCCTGTTCGTATGGTCGACGCTGCTCTTTTCCCTGGCGTCGTTCCTGTGTGGAACTGCTCAGACGATGAGCATGCTTATCCTGTTTCGCGCGTTACAGGGAGCCGTTGCCGGGCCGATGTATCCAATTACGCAGAGCCTGCTCATTTCGATATACCCGCCACACAAACGCGGCATGGCGCTGGCTCTTTTTGCCATGGTTACCGTGGTGGCGCCAATCGCTGGACCCATTCTTGGCGGGTGGATTACCGATGACTACACCTGGCCGTGGATCTTCTTCATCAACGTGCCTATCGGTATCTTTGCCAGTCTCACGGTCGCCTCGCAGATGAAGGGGCGAGTGGAGCCTACCAGTCGACCGAAGGTGGACTATGTCGGGCTCATCACGCTGGTTATCGGTGTGGGGACGTTGCAGGTCGTGCTGGATAAGGGGAATGACGAAGACTGGTTCAACTCCACGTTTATCGTGGAAATGGCCATTGTCTCGGCTATCGCTATCGCCGTCTTCCTTATCTGGGAGCTTACCGATAAGGAGCCGATCGTTAATCTGAGGCTGTTCCGGCATCGAAATTTCAGCATGGGCACATTGGCGTTGGTACTCGGCTACGCTGCGTTCTTTGCGATCAACGTGCTTGTGCCGCAGTGGCTGCAGCGCAATCTGGGGTACACAGCGACGTGGGCGGGTTTTGCGACGGCGCCGCTGGGCATTTTGCCCGTGATACTTACGCCCTTTGTTGGTCGCTACGCGCCACGTTTCGATCTGCGCGCACTCGCCGGCTTCGCCTTCCTCGTGCTTGGAGGGACCTGCCTGATGCGATCCTATTTCTATATAGGCATCGATTTTCGCCACGTTGCGCTGGTGCAGCTTTTGCAGGGCCTGGGCGTCGCATTCTTCTTCGCGCCGGTGCTGACCATTCTCCTCTCTGACCTTGCCCCGACGGAGATAGCCGATGGTGCGGGACTGGCAACATTCTTGCGCACCTTAGGGGCCAGTTTTGCCGCATCACTGACCAACTTCTTATGGGATCACCGGGCCATCGTGCATCACGAACGCCTGGGTGAGCATGTCACCGTTTACGACCCCTCGACCGTAGCAGCGATGTCCGACCTGGGTGGCAAACAGGATGCTATAGCCATGATCAACCAGACCATCACCCAGCAGGCCTACCAGCTGTCGTTCAATGAGGTATTTCACCTGCTGGGATGGATATTTCTTGCACTGATCGCTGTTGTCTGGCTGGCCAAGCCACCGTTCGAACCCAAGGCGGGCATGGCATCGGGCGGTCACTGATCGTCCGCGGTGAAGTTGATGCGTTACAGGTCGCCATTCTCTCCGCTACCTGCGCCATCTCGGGCCAGTCGCCGCGCTTCGGCAGGCGATCTTCCGCGTAAACGCCGGAAGGATTTCGCGAAATGGGAAGGGTCCTTGAATCCTGCGCGCTTGCCGATTTCCGCAAGGGAAAGAATGGAAAGATTCGGAGAGGCCAGCATGCGCTCAGCCAACCGGATGCGCGCATGGACCAGCAGCACTCCAAAGTTATCGCCTCTGTTGGCTAGCGCGCGATGCAATGTGCGTGCCGACACGCCAAGGTTGCGTGAGACATCGGCAACCGAGAGCGTGGCTTCCGAACATCGTTCTTGTATGCGGGCCCGAGCGCGCTCACAGAGGTCATTGGGCAGCATGAACGGCTTGGCTCCCGGCAAATCCCTCTCGGCAATGAGGGCCAGCAGGGTGCCAATCTGTTCGGCCAGCGCTGCGGGTGAGACTGGGCCCGAGCGAACAAGATCCAACGTCCACTGCGCCAGGAAGGCATTCAACGCCTCGCTCCATTTGCAGGGGGCGCGCGTGGGCTCGCCCAGCAGTCGTCGCGGGGACTGAACTCGGGCAAGCAGCCAGTCGGTAGGGACATTCCAATGCATGATTCCCGCAGACTGTTCTATGGAGAATCGCTTGAAATCGCGTTCATCGAGCAGGACGGCTTCGCCGGTGCTGAGGACTCGATGTTTCACGCCGGGGAGCATGCGAGGCACCCCGTGGTTGAATAGCAGATGGTGGCGCTCCCCCACAGTAGAGCCTCTCTCTTGAGAGGGAGTCTTGCCTGCAGGTGTTCTATAAACGAACGTCAACGGGCCTGCGGCGACGCTGTACATACCCGTGTCTGGCATGAGGATTATGGGTCTTGTTCGCCAGGCGTTGCGCGCAGCTGGGATGGCAGATGCCCCGTCCGCTTTCGAATGACTCTCGTAAAATACGCGGGATCAGCGAAGCCGCAACGGCGACCAATCTCCGCTGCAGTGAAACGCCTGGCCATAGGCGACAGAAGCATCTGCTTTGCCTGTTCGACGCGCGCATCCATCAGTACCTGTGCGAATGTCACGCCACATGCGCGTAATGCTGCATGCATGATGTGCTCTGGCACGCCGAGTGCCGCAGAGATATGTGCGGAAGTAAGATTGGGTTCGCTGCAGCGCTGCGTGATGATGTCTTGCGCTTTGGCCTTCAACGCGCGTTGAACCATGGTCGGGCGTTCCGAGATGCCATTCATCTCATGCGCCACTTGCGCCAATAGAGCTCCTACCTGATCCACGAAAAGCCGGCTAGGCAGCGATGAGTTCGACACAACTTCCGGGGACAATGCGCTGACGAAAGTCGAAAGCGCTCGCCCCCAGCCGACATCGCGACTGATGACTCGACCAACCAGCAGATTTGGGTTTGGAATCCATTGGCGCAACCATGACTCGGAGATCTGAAGGTTGACGATATCGTATGGATCGTGGTCCAGCTCGAACGGAAGAAGAGAGTCTGTCAATACGGCGTCACCAGTTCTCAACAGCATCCGGTTGCGTTGAAAGAATCGCCACTCTGATGCCAGGTTGATCACGAGATTGATGCTTCGCCCCGTGCTGAGCCCCAATTCGCGCTTTCGCCGCAGTGAACGATGTTTACTCCCCTGCATGCGAAATAGAGTGACTGGCCCAAGCTCTGTAAAGATGGCGCCGGCATTGAGCGGGCCAGGGGTGTCACAAATCACCTCCATGGGGATCAAGCTTCCGGCCAGTGCGGAAACGTAGTACTCGTAACGCTGAGATTCGGGCACGTCGAGTGTTGACCAGCGATGTACTAGCCCTGGAGATTCGTTGGTCATAGTGTCATTCCGCGTTATGCGTGCAGTGCGAATGCACGTCCCTTCATCAGAATACAAACACAGCTTAGCGCGTTACGGAAATTGGCGCCGATAGTTGCCTGGCGTTATCCGTTGCACCTGGAAAAAGCTTCGGCAGAGATGGCTTTGGTCCGAAAAACCAGCCTCCTGTGCGATTTCGGTAAGGGGGCGTCTCGTCTCTCGAATTAGCAGCGCCGCCATCGCAACACGACGCTGGACAATGTACTTGTGAGGTGGAACACCAGTACTCAGGCGAAACGCCCGGATAAAGCTTCCCACGGACAAGCGTGTCAGGGCCGCCAGCTCGGGTAACTGGATTTTCTCGCCCAAGTGCCGCTCGATATAGCCTTGCACCTTGACGAGCGCGGCAGGCGAAAGAGCCCCTGGCGGCGACGTGATCATGCCAGCCCCTTGCGCCCCGGAGGCTGGCGACTTGCCGCGAACGAGCCCATTTAGTGCATCGACCAAGGCCTGGGCCGGTCCTGGAGTGGCTTCGCGAGCGGATGTGGGGCTCAGTGAAGGGTCGACGTCCGGGAAAGATACGCGCACGGTGACGAGTAGCTGGATCACAGCGAAATGGCCGCCGCGCAGGCCTTCGTCGGCTTCGCCCTCGTTAGCCAATGGGCTCACGTGCGCGTGGTCAATACTGATGGCGAGCCGGGCTTGATCTTGGTCGCTTGCCGCAGGCCCGGTGCCGTGTGAGGCGAGCTTGCCGAGCTCGGACAGGACAAGTGCGATTTTCCCTGCCTGCTGCGCCAGGGCTGCGGCGGGAGCGATATCGGGTCCTTGGCGAGCGAAGGTCCTGCTGGAGGATCCAGTCGCTCGGTAGGCGGCGTAAGTTATAGGGGCCTGTGGTGTCATGGGGGGCAGGCGCTGTTGTTTGGTCACCCCTAGCTTCGCGAGAATTTGGTGAGAAACATGGACCGGAAAACGGCCTACTGCCAATAAATCCGGTCTCTGCGCGCCACGGATGTGCCAACCCCTCGTTACGGTTAACTCACAGGTTATGGTGCCAGGACAGGTATGGCGCGGCCTCTCACGTCCCGTATTTGGGCCCGCGACTGGCCTGATGCCGGCCCGGAACATGCACACGCCGACATCGAATTCCTGCGCTCGGGATGTACTGAAACGCTCCTATAGACGGCGCGCAAGATTTTGCCTTAGGTTGTAAGAAAGCGCGTTCCGCTCAGTGCCGCGCTAATTGCCAAACATGTCCTGGGGTCGCTTGATGTACTTCTCGAATCAGGCCAACTTGCCTTCGGCGGAACCATCAGCGTTGCGTGTGGTTGTCTTGGAGGATGACGACATGCTTCGCGACCAGATTCTGGCGCCCAATCTGCGTCGGTTCGGATTCGACGTCGTGGCTATTGGCCACCCGGCAGAATTGGACGGTATCTTCATTCAGCGAAGGCCGGACATCGTTGTGCTTGACGTGGGCCTGCCGGAGCGTGACGGCTTCTCAGTGAGTCGCGAGCTGAGGGCAACCCAGGGCGGGATCGGCATCGTCATGTTGACGGGCAGGGGTGACAGCGCAAACCGGGTACGAGGATTGGGCGAAGGGGCCGATGCTTACCTTGCCAAGCCCGTAGATATCGATGTGCTGGGTGCGACGCTCCACAGCCTTGCACGGCGGCTGCGTATGCAACAGATGATACCGCCGGCGATCACCCCGGTGCGACGCGAATGGTCACTCGACAATGGTGGCTGGGCGCTACGTTCTCCCAAGGGCAACACGGTGGCGCTCACCAAAACCGAATCCCGGCTGTTGTCTGCGCTCATGCTATTGCCCAACAACGTGGTGCCTCGTGAAGATCTGATTGGGCTTCTGACGGACAATGTGTTCGAGTTCGATCCGCATCGGCTTGACTCGATCATCCACCGTTTGCGCCGGAAGGTTCGAGATGCGTTGGGGGAACCATTGCCGCTGAATGCGGTGCATGGCGAAGGCTACGTTATCGTCACGCCTTGAAGCTCCGCAGCTGTCTTGCATCGCTTCACCAGCTCTCGGATGCGCGCGAGCAGGTCATCCGGACTGAATGGCTTGGGCATGCGCATGATCCACGGCTCGGAAGGCTCATCCGGGATTTCCAGATAGGCTGAGATGAGGATGGTGGGTACTCGGGGCCAGCGCGGACGAAGCTTGGCGAGAAGTTCCGTGCCGTCCATGTCGGGCATGCGGTTGTCGCAAATCAGTACATGCGGCGGCTCTCCGGCGGCTAAGCGCAATGCGGCGGCAGCCGAGCCTGCGGCGTCCACGTGCCATCCTTCTTGCCTCAATGCCTGAGCCAGAAGCTCCCTCAGCTCCTCGTCATCGTCGACGAGCAGAATGCGTAGAGGCGAAGCAGCTGGATCGGTGTTGATCGTCTTGTCGGCGATGGCTGTGTCGTCGGGTACCAGTGCAAGCGGCAGTCGAACGTCAAAGCGAGTGCCGGCTCCAAGCGTGCTGTCGACATGAATCGCGCCGCCTGCGTCTTCGATCAATGCGTAGACAACAGACAAGCCCAGGCCTGTGCCCCTTGCGCTTGGCTTTGTTGTGAAGAATGGCTCGAAGATGCGCTGGCGGACACTTGGCGACATGCCCTCGCCGGTATCCTCGATAAGGAGCGAAGCATGACCGTCGTCTTCAAGCCTTGTCCCTATAGTCAGTTGGCCGCCGTCGGGCATCGCATCGCGCGCGTTCGAGGCCATATTGAGTAGCGCAAGTTCGAATTGACTGCGATCAAACCGTATGGGTAGCGGTGCATTGGCGAGTTCAAGTCGTATAACGAATGGCGCGGGCAACAGCTGTTTCAGCATGGGCATCAAATCGCGCAGGCTTTCTCCGAGGTCAAACGTTTCGCGATGCGCTGGGTCGTGGCGGGCAAAGTTGAGAAGCTTGCGCGTTATGGCGGCACCACGTCGCGCCGCCGTATCCACGCCACCCAATGCATGCGCCATAACCTGTGCGTCTTCCAGGTGGGCGATTGCCGGCCCGTTGATCCGATAGCGTTCGCGTGCGAACCCAAGAATGATTCCAAGAATATTGTTGAAGTCGTGGGCAATACCGCTCGCAAGCTTGCCTATCGCGTCCATTTTTCTGGACTGCACAAGTTGCTCCTGCGCCAATTCGCGCATGAGCATTTCTTCTTGCAGCTGTTTCCTATGCTGATTTGCTTCGCCAAGGCTCTCGCGAAGCGCGTTGGTTGCGCGATCCAGGATCAGTACGATCAGCAAATAGCCGAATGCACGAGATGGCAGATCAACAAAGGCATTCGGCAACGCCCCGCCGTGCTGAGTGGCTTGCAGTGCCGCTCCTTGTCGGAGCAAATCAGCGGTCATGCCCGCGATGAATTCGAGCATGACAGTGCCGTAGATCAGCCACAGCGCGCGACGACTAAGCATCAATCCGCCCAGGGCAATCGCCATGATGGGAATCAGGTCGCCAAACACAGCCCAATAGCCAAAGGTGACGTAGGCCAGCAAGGCGGAAACAAGCACCACGGTAAGGAACTGGATGATGGCAGCATGGAAGCGCCCTTGCCGGATCAGCAACAGGCCGCACCAGGCGGCGAGGGCCATGGCTAAGTCGGTCAAGAGGTCTACAAGTATTGCGACCTTGAGCCCGTGTTCGCCCATCAAATGCTGATAGCCAGTGCTATTGAGAACGACATAGAGCTTGTTCAGGGGCAGGGCGACACCAAGAAACAGGAAAAGCATCTGCACAAACGAGGCATTGCGACGCTCCACGGGATCGGAAACGGGAGCCGTCCGTAGCCAACGCGAGAAACCTGACAGCATGGTGTTGCTTACTCCTTGGCGTCTAAAACTGGGGCGGGTTTGGCGGAACGATCAAGGTCCGGTGCGCCAGATCGTTCCTGGCGTTCGTTCGCGATATTTCGCGAGGATATCTGAGAAATCGTGCGTGACGGGGATATGACGCGGGACTAGTTTTTGGCTCATCAGGAACGCTTTGCTGGGGAGCGGGCGTGACCTGTGCTTGCTTGCCCATGCAAGGCGACACGGCGACGTGTTGTCACGGGTATCTGTTGCCATTTATCAGTCCGGGGAGATCTATTCATGCTATTCACATTGCATAAGCGGCTGCTAGGCGCAGCCATCCTTGCCACGTTTTCCGGTGTGCTGCTGGCCGCGCCAGCGCCCACGGTGAGCGCACCGCACTTCAACGCAAGCAGCCTCACCACCAGTCAGGTGTACGACCGGTTTATTGTGAGCTACCGCTCTGGTACGAGCGATGCCGCGACCCGCAACGCGATGCTTCAGAGCGTGAGCGCGGCCGTTGGCAGGGCCGGCCTGTCGCACGTCTCGACCTCTGGCGCCACCGTGGGAAGTAGCGGCGTGTCCTACGTGCGCAAACTGGCAACCGGTGCACACGTGGTACGTACCAACAAGCTGACCAAGATCCAGGCTGCAGCTTTGATGAAGCAGATTGCCGCCGACCCAGCCGTTTCGCACGTCGAGCCGGACATCCGGGTCCGCGCGATTGGTGATTTCCGTGGCTCGACAGTCAAGGTGGCTGACTTCACGCCCAATGATCCGTACTACGCTTCCTACCAGTGGCATTTCCAGTCGGGCGACGGCACGATGCAAACCGTCGGGCACGACACCAGTGGCTATGCCAATCGCGGCGGCGCAGATATAGCCAAGGCATGGGATGTGGCCGATGGCCTGGGTGTGACCGTGGCCGTGCTGGATACGGGCCTCACTCATCATCCTGATCTCGATACATCGCTCGGTGATGCAGGCTACGACTTCATTAGCGACGCTTTTATTTCAGGCCGCGCCACTGACGATCGCGTGCCGGGAGGCTGGGATCAGGGTGACTGGACGACCGAAGATCCATGGTTGAGCCAGTGCACGGACTCGAGTGATCCGCCGGAAGACAGTTCGTGGCATGGCACGCATGTGTCGGGAACCATCGCCGAGTTGACGAACAACGGTACGGGCCTGGCAGGTTCTGCGCATGCCGCCAAAGTGCTGCCCGTACGCGTGCTGGGTCATTGCGGTGGCTACATGTCCGACATCGCCGATGGCATTGAATGGGCATCGGGCGGCCATGTCGATGGCGTGACCGACAACGCCAATCCGGCCCAGGTCATAAGCATGAGTCTGGGTGGTGGTGGCGTCTGCGAAGCATCGGACGTCGCCGGCGTGGCGATCAGCGATGCGATCAGCCGAGGTGTGACGGTGGTAGTGGCTGCAGGTAATAGTTCTGATGATGCCGCCAATTACACGCCAGCAAGCTGCCCCGGCGTCATCTCCGTGTCTTCGGTCGGCATCACGGGCAAGCGCGCGTTCTATTCCAACTTTGGCAGCAGTGTGGCTATTGCGGCGCCGGGTGGCGGTATCTACGCCAACGATGCATCGAGCGGCACCGTGGTTGCAGCTGGCTTGGTTTGGTCGACGTTGAATGGAAGCTTGACCGCACCGGATGAGAGCAACTACGTCTACGGCTCGATGGCCGGCACGTCGCAAGCGACGCCGCACGTATCGGGCACCGTGGCCAGGGTGATTGGCGCCCTCAAGGCGGCTGGCCTGCCTGCATTGTCACCTGCGGCGATGAAATCGCTGATCACCTCGACCGCCCGCCCGTTCCCCACGGTGCCTGATCAGCCGATTGGCGCCGGCATCGTGGATGCCGCCGCCGCAGTTAACCAAGCGCTTGGTGGCAACAGTGGTGGTGACGGCAACGATGCAACCGTGCTGAACAACGGTGACACGTTGAATGGAATCTCCGGCGGGGTGGGCGACAGCAGGCTTTATCAGGTAACGGTACCGGCCAACACCAGCGCTCTCGTGCTACGTACCTACGGTGGCACTGGCGACGTATCGTTGTATGTGAAGCGCGATGCCATCCCGACGACGAGTGTCTACGACCGCTCCTCCGTGCACACGGGAAATAACGAGTCAGTGACCATTACACGCCCCGTGGCAGGCACGTACTACCTGCTCATCTCTGGCGTCAAAGCATTCGCAAGTGTGTCGGTGCAGGCGAGCTATCCCGCTCAGTAAGTCATGCACAGGTCGGCCCGGCGATTGCGCCGGGCCGACCGTTCTTCTCTTTCGACCTTTTTCGTCCATTTTCATCCGTATCTGGCGCAGCGCGCCGGATGGGAGGCGCTTGTGAACAAGATTTACAGTCGTGTTTGGAATACATCGCTCGGCATGCTGGTCGTTGCATCGGAACTTGCGCGAACGCGCTGCAAGAGTGGGCGCGCGAATCGTCGCTCGATCGTCGTGGCGGGCACAGTTGCGGCCATTGGCATGACGCTGGCGTCGCCCTTTGCAGAGGCGACAAGCGCTCCTGAGCAAGCGGCCTCTGTAACGCAGTCAATCGTGACAGAGGGCATGACTAGCCAGCGGAGTGTTACGACGCCCGTTGGCTCCAAGGCAAAGAAAGCCGCTGCGATTAAGCAGGGCAAGCGTGCGACGTCTTCCGATGCCGCGAACCCGGGCACCGTGAAGGCGATGGATGATAGTTCCGCGTCACACTATCTATCGGTTATCGGTGCTGGCGACGGCAGTGACGACGCCGTTGCGGTGGGCAACCAAAGCGTTGCCGTCGGCCCCAATGCGCTCGCTGCCGGCGATCAGAGCTCAGCCTACGGTGCAGGTGCCGTGGCGTTTGACACCAACTCGACAGCTCTAGGCGCTGGAAGTAACGCATTCGGAACAGGTGCGTCTGCGCTTGGCTCGTTGGCATCCACGGCGAGCGATTACGCGACAGCCATCGGCTACAACGCCGCGGCGGCGGGCCTCAATAGCCTTGCAAGCGGGAGCAATGCGCTCGCCGAGGGAGCATCCAGCACCGCTGTCGGCGGACAGCTGCATATTGTCGACCCGGACACGGGCGATGTTCTTCTCGACGGTCCTACGTATGCGTCCGGCATGGGTGCAACCGCCCTGGGCGCCGGCGCTCGCGCCACCGACTCATTCGCAACCGCTGGCGGCGCTGCTTCGCAGGCCATGGGCAAACAATCAACGGCGTATGGCTACATGAGCCTCGCTGAAGGCAGCTATTCCGTGGCCGCGGGTGCTTTTAGCCAGGCTGCCAATGACTACGCCACCAGCGTGGGCTATCTATCCACCGCTGATGGCCTGCTTAGCACGGCCATTGGTGAAGAGGCTGCCGCGCACGGTGCGTATGCAACGGCGGTGGGTACGTCCGCACTGGCCGAAGCCGACCAGACCGTGGCACTGGGTGAATACGCCCGTGCGCAAGGACCATCGGCTACCAGCGTGGGTTACCTCAGCATTGCCACCGGCAACGAAAGCGTTTCGGTTGGCGGTGTTTCCAATACGATTTTTCACGCGACCGAAGCGTTTGGTTTTGGCGCCGTGGCCGTGGGTTCCGGCACGTATGCGCCGCAGGATCTCTCCACTGCCGTGGGCTGGATCTCGGCCGCCAACGCGTTGCAGAGTACCGTGCTGGGTGCGGCGGCTCACGTCAATCCCGACGCAGACAATGCCGTCGCCATTGGCGTATCGTCCGTTGCTGATCGTGCGAATACGGTGTCTGTTGGTGGAGGCTTTACTGGCGATCGCCAGATAGCCCACGTAGCCGCAGGCACGGAAGACACGGATGCGGTAAACGTCGCGCAATTGAAAGGTGCGCTGAGTGGCGTTACCAATTTTGTCGCTGCAGACGGCGCAATGGATGGTAGTGAGGACGCCCTGGTCACTGGCCAGCACGCGCTCGCTGCGGGTGCATCCAGTGCCGCGCTGGGGCAGGAGAGCACGGCGATAGGCGCGAATGCGGTGGCATTCAACGACAACGCGGCTGCACTTGGTGCCGACGCCAGCGCCTTGGGCACCGGGGCTTCCGCCATAGGCAGCCTTGCGAGCACGAATGCCGACTACGCCACCGCCGCCGGTTATGGTGCAACCGCCTCCGCGCGCAGCGCGTCAGCCTTCGGTGCGGGAGCACAGGCGCTTGGCGCTGGCAGCACTGCCATGGGTGGCGAGGCTGTTGATGAGAATGGCAATTCCCTGTTGACGGATGCTGCGGGAAATCCGGTGACGGGAGCGGCTGTCGCTACTGGCGCGGCGAGTCTGGCGTTGGGGGCGGGAGCGCACGCGGACGGCAATTTCTCCAACGCTATTGGCGCTGGTGCACACACCGTGGGTGATAGCTCGGTCGCTGTCGGCTCACTGGCTTATGCGGTCGGTCTTCATGCGCTCGCCGTAGGCAACCAGTCGCTCGCCGCAGGCGATTACACCGCTGCGCTTGGCGATGGCGCCATGGCGGTGGGCGTCTATGCAACCGCCGTGGGTGTGGCTAGCCAGGGCATTGGTGCGGGTTCGGCAGCCATTGGTGACGGCGCGCTTGCCGTGGGAGTGGATGGCGTTGCATTGGGCTACTACGCGTTCGCGCTTGGAGACAATGCCACTGCACTGGGTCCATCAAGCAGTGCGCTGACCGAGGAGTCGGTCGCCATTGGCTGGCAGTCAGTGGCGGCTGGCAGCTCAGCGACAGCGATTGGTGGTTTCGCCAATGCGACTGGCGACTTTTCCACGGCCGTCGGCATTGGCGCCTCGACACCAGGTACGCGTGCGATTGCGCTAGGTATGGATGCCTATGCGTCCGGATTGCACAGCAGCTCGCTTGGTAGCGCCAGCCTTGCTTGGGGCGACTACAGCGCTGCGTTAGGTGACAGCGCTATCGCCGGCATCAGCGGAACGGCACTGGGCGCCTCCAGTGTGGTCAATGCCGCCAATAGCATTGCGCTGGGTTATGGCTCTGTGGCTGATCGACCCAATTCCGTATCTGTGGGTGCTTCTGCCGATTGGAGTGATGGAAATGGCAGTCATCCGGCGATCAATCGCCAGATTACCAATGTAGCGGCAGGCACCGAGGGCACGGATGCAGTCAACTTGGACCAGCTGCACACTGCGATGGCAGGGGCTGGCGTCAACGGCTCGCACTACTTCAAAGCAGACGGCGCTGCGGATGGTAGTGACGATGCGTGGGCTGATGGCACGGGTAGCGTGGCCATGGGAAGCAACGCAGTCGCCGAGGGAAAGACAAGCGTTGCCCTTGGCAATGGCGCCACTGCTTTCGACGAAGACACTGTTGCGGCCGGCCGCGGAGCGATCGCCATTGGCGTAGGCTCGGCAGCCCTGGGGGCGGGCGCCAACACCAATGGTGATTACGCGCTTGCCGCCGGCTACAACGCCGTCGCTGCAGGTGCGCAGTCCGTCAGTTATGGCGCGGGAGCCCAAGCCAGCGCCAATGGTGCGGTGGCCATTGGCGGCCAGGCGTTGGACGCATCGGGCAATCCGTTGATCACTGTCGACGGGCAGCCGTTGTCGTCGGCGTATGCCAATGGTGTTGCGGCTACGGCCATTGGTGCCAGTGCGCAGGCGCTGAACGCGCAGACCACAGCAGTGGGTGCCGGCAGCTTCGCCATTGGTCAAAACAGCACGGCCGTGGGATATCTCGCAGAAGCTCGTGGCGTGGAGTCTTCCGCCCTTGGCGCTTATGCCTTTGCCGTCACGGACTACAGCAACGCATGGGGCGCGTGGTCGTATGCCAGCGGCACGGGCACCACGGCGCTTGGCTACTACGCAGATGCGGAAAATGACTACGCGACCGCATTGGGCTATACGGCTTACGCCACGGGCGACCACAGCACGGCGGTGGGCGGCCTCGCATCGGCACCGTATGACCACGCCACGGCATTGGGTGCGAGCGCCTTTGCGCGAGGCATGGGCTCCACTGCATTGGGTTACAACACCTTTGTGGCATCAGGAAGTAGTGAAGCCATTGGTAGCGAAAGCTTTGCCTACGGCGACCACTCCACGGCGATTGGCGCGCAATCCATCGCAGACCGTGATTACTCCGTGTCAGTTGGTGCGTCTGGCTTGGACAAGAACGGCAATCCGGTCAACTTCCAGCGCCAGATCACCAATGTTGCAGCAGGCACGGAAGACACGGATGCAGTAAACGTTCTCCAGCTGCGTAGCGCCATTGATGCGGCCTCGACCGGTGATGGCGCGTTTGATTCGGCCGTTGCGACAGCTTTTGGGGGCGGGGCAACATGGGGCGGCCAGGGATTCGTGGCGCCTTCGTACATGATTCAGGGTGGCAGCTATGGCAACGTGGGTGACGCATTCAGTGCCGTTGACGGTGCGCTGACCTCGTTGACCGGGCGAGTCAACGTATTGGAGCAAACATCGGGAACTGGCCCGGCATCGCCGTCCATCCCGATGGGTAGCGGCAACGGCCTGGCTATTGGTGGCAGTAGTGTGGCGACCGATGGGCGCGATACCGCAGTCGGCAACGGTGCGACGATTGGAGCCGACGGCAGTACTGCGATTGGCAGCAACGCGTCCATCAGTGCAGCCGCAACCAATGCAGTGGCCGTAGGTGCGGATACGTCCGTTACCGCCGCATCCGGTACGGCCATCGGGCAGGGCAGTCAGGCCACGGCATCCAATAGCGTGGCCCTGGGAGCCCACTCCGTGGCCGACCAGGCCGACACGGTTTCGGTAGGCAACGCCACAACGCAGCGCCGCGTAACCAACGTGGCTGCCGGCGTAGCTCCGACTGATGCAGCCAATATGGGACAGGTCAACGAAGCCTTGGCGACGGCCAAGTCATATGCCGACGCGGGCGATACAAAGACG
Organism: Dyella sp. C11; assembly: GCF_003121485.1. Classification (GTDB taxonomy): domain Bacteria; phylum Pseudomonadota; class Gammaproteobacteria; order Xanthomonadales; family Rhodanobacteraceae; genus Dyella. Next base: position 188,837 of record NZ_QAVX01000007.1, read on the forward strand.
TTGAGTCAAGCCAATGCATATACCGACAGCAAGTTTGCCAATTCGGTGAGCGCGTCCGACTTTGATCGCTTCCGCACTCAGGTCAACAGCCAGTTTTCTCAAGTCAACGAGCGACTGGATCGTGTTGGCGCCATGGGCACGGCCATGTCACAGATGAGCATCAATACCGCAGGTCTGGCCGGTGACAATCGCGTAGGCGTCGGTGCGGGCAACTATGGCGGCCACTCAGCCATTGCGGTGGGTTACCAGCGAGCCTTCGCCGAACACCGCGCCAGCATTTCGGTCGGCGCCTCGGCATCTGGATCTGAGTCTTCCGTGGGCGTTGGTGGTGGTTTCAGCTGGTGATCCAGGTCGCGGCGTGGGCCGGGCGGGGGGCGCGGGGGGGGCGGGGGGGGGTTAAGAATAGTCGCGGGGGCGGCGCTATCGGGGGGGGGGGGGGGGGGGGGGGCGGGGGGATTT
>NZ_QAVX01000007.1:189305-203522 GCF_003121485.1 Dyella sp. C11
CGTCCGCCTCGGGCTGGGCCGCTCGCGTGGGCGTGGGGGGTGGTTTCAGCTGGTGAACCAGGGGGCGGCGGGCCCGACCGCGACACCGGATCGGCGACGCCGCGGCGCACCATGAGCGCCACGATCAAAAGATCAGGTGGCGATATTTCATAACCAATTGTTCTGGTTGTTGCGTTCCAGTCGCCTCCCCACAAGCGCGCAGGCTGGGCAAAAGCCAACAACACCGGTGACACCGAAACACGCGCCCGACAGGGCAACAATCCAGTTCCATGGAGAGGGTAGGAAAGAGACGCTTAAAATGACGATGGCAATGGCCAGAAGAATGCGAACGACTCGCTCCCAATTAGGTACGTTTTTCATAAAAAATGCAGTTTTCACAAAGGACATGATGCGCTCCTGACACATGAGGATTGGCGTGGCGAGTGGCACCAGATAATGGGCTGCGAGTGCGCACGCAAAGTTTTCGCGGATACAAGCATGCTGCTCAGCCGCACTCTGTGGATTGAAGGAAAGTAGCGCCGCTTATTCGTTTGAATGGGCGTCGGGTAATTGGGCGCGACCTTTTCTTTTTAGGTCCGTCAATTTCGACGGGGCGGTCATTTTTCTGCGGAAAGGTCAGCTCGGCACACTGATGCGGAGGCATTTTTTAAAAGGAAAGCTGCTTTAGCAACCATTACCCATTTGAGCCTTGCGCCCATGGCGGACCGGGTCGATCATCACGCAGTAAATTGGCTTAACCCAGTGGCAGGACCTGGTTTGGACACGTCAGAAAAGACCATCCGCGTTCTTTTGGCCGATGATCACCCGATCATGCGGGACGGTCTCCGATCATCCATTGATCTGGAGCCGGACATGGAGGTGGTGGGTGAGGCCTCTGATGGCCAGGAAGCATTGGATCGATACAGGGAATTGCTCCCGGATGTCGCGCTTCTGGACCTCCAGATGCCAAAGGCCGATGGCCTGCAGGCGATTCAGGCCATTCGTGCCCTGTACCCCGACGCGTGCATAGTCGTGTTGACCACCTATCCCGGGGACGCGCGCGTACGACGCGCCCTTGAATCTGGCGCTCTTGCATACTTGCTGAAGACCTCCAATCGCAAGGACATGCTTGCGGCCATTCGTTCCGCTGCGGCTGGCCGCCGTGTTCTGACCAGGGAGGCTGCTCAGGATTTGCACGCACATGAGGGTTACGAGGTGCTTACACCGCGCGAACTCAACGTGCTGCGCCTGGTGGCGGAGGGCAATGGCAACCGGGGTATCGCTCAAGCGTTGTGCATATCCGAAGACACCGTGAAGGCGCGGATGAAAAGTATCCTGGACAAACTGGGGGCCGAGGATCGTACCCACGCGGTGACCATCGCCCTGCGACGCGGCTTCATGGACTAGCCCGCAACATCATTCTGCCAAGGCAATCGACGATCCTGCGCTCGCGCTGCGCCAGGCACCAGGACTTACGCCCATCCGGCCGGCAAATGCCCTCGTGAAGTGACTTTGGTCAGAAAAACCTACCGACAGCGCGATATCCGCAAGTGAAATGCAGCGGTCCGTCATGAGATCCAGCGCCCGGTCAATGCGCTTGCCAATGAGCCATTGATGCGGTGTTTCGCCAAAGGTGTTGCGAAACGCGCGCAAGAAGGTGCTCGGTGCAAGCTGGCAGGCGTCAGCCATCACCTGGAGCGAAACGCCAGTCGTGAGGTTCTCCATGATCAGCGTGGTGGTGCGCCGATGTTGCCATGGCATGAGCCCTCTGTTGTTACCTCGCGCCTGCTCTGTGGGAGTTGTGGCGTAGGTATCCAGCAAATGTCCGCGTAACGCCAGGAAGAGATGATCCACCAGCGTCTGGCTGGGTCGATGCCCGCAAGTAAGCAGAGATTGCATAGTCCGGGCCAGCACGCCCACGAACGGGTCGTCGATGGCTTTGCCCGTCGCGCAGTACAATGCACAGCTTTCCGCGCGCTCATCGATCGACAGTAGTTCCATGGGGACATGGAACCAGATCAAGTGCGACGGACCCGCAACAAAGAACACCGGGTCCTGTTGCAAGTCCGTTGCTATCACGGCTCCCTCAGACAACGGGCCACCGCTGACGCTCTCGCCGTTGAGCCATATTTCGTGCTCCTGCAAAGGCTTCAGGTTTACGGCAATCAAATAGGAGCGATCGCGTGGCAAAGGAGCACTGGGCGCCTGCATTGGGACGTTTCGACGGATGTCCGTCATGGCAAAGACGGCATGCCGTACAGGAGTGGCTAAGAGTGTTGCGGGACTGGGCACCCCGAACGATTGACCAAGACGTTGACCGTAAGCACAGCACATGGCAGCTCTCGTCGCAGGTGGTTGAGTCTTGCTTCGAGTGTCACTGTATGGATGGTCGAACAACGGCGCGGCACCCTAATGGGTACAACTTACAATTTCCAAGTGATTGTGAAAAACGACGGCGCTTGAGCCTCTCCCGGAATAAGTCCGGTCAAACATGCGTCCCATCAGCGCCCAGCGACGTTCGCTCGGCACGCCGACAACGATGCGGCGGACACCTATCGCTCTTGGCTACCCAGGTCTTGGCGGCAAACCGACGTATCTACCGAAAGCTACGCACGAGACGCGGCCGTCGATCGTTTGTACAGGCTGCGCGCAGGAACACACATCGTTACTTCCGTGCCGACAGGGCAGGCGGAGTTGATGGTAAAGGTGCCGCCAAGCTCGAATATCCGTTCCTGCACACCCTTGAGCCCCCAGTGTCCGCTTCGCGTGCTGGCGGCAAGTGCCGCTTCGTCGATTCCGCAGCCGTCGTCCTTGATCACGGCAACAAAGTCTGCGTCACCGTAAGTGATCGACAGCCAGACATTGCGTCCGTTGGAATGGCTTAGTGCATTCGTTACTACTTCTCGTACGGCGCTCGCGACCTCCTGTGCGGCCGAGGCGCGGAGTGGTCGCTCTGTGCCAGCCAAACTGGCGTGGAGAGTCAAGCCGCTTGCCTCGCTCAAGTTCTCCAGGAGTTCGACGGCATCACGAATGGGCGAAGCCGATTCGTCGAGTGCTGCGCGCAGCTTGCCGACTTTTGTGCGGCCCTCGGAGACAGCTTGTCGCCCCCAGTCGGCGACCCGCTCCGCCTCCGCTTTTGCCCAGGCGTCGGTCGTTCTGTCCTTGATCGTTTCAACTCGAACAAGCATGGCTTGAACGCTTTGCAGCAGCGTGTCGTGAAGATCGCGGGCGATCCGGACGCGCTCATCTTCCCGTATCCGAAGTTTTTCCGTCACCCGCCTGATGTGGATCACGTAGCCAATGCACATGGCGAAGAGGATCAAGAGGCCGCAAAGGGTGCGAAACCACCATGTCTCGTAAAAAGCGGGCTGGATGTGAAACACAAGGTTGGCTTCACTATTGCTCCATACGCCGCTTTCGTTCGCCGCGCGCACCCTGAATGTGTGATCCCCGGGACCAAGATTCGAGTACTGCGCTTCTCGGCTGCTTCCCGCCTCTTGCCAGTCCTTGTCCACGCCATCGAGGCGGTAAGTAAACCTTGCACCCTCAGCCGCCCTCAACAGTGGCGCGTTGAACTCGACCTTGACGGTCGATGGACGCGGAGGAACGGAAAGGGGGGACTGATTGGTCGGATATCGAGTGCCGTCCGCGATCAGTCCGTCGATCTTGAGCTTTGGAACCACCTGATTCACGACGATATCACCAGGGTCAAGCCATGTGATGCCCGATTGCGAAGTAAACCAGAGGCGCCCGTCCGACCCCTTTGACAGTGAGGGTGAAGGCACATCCTGCGCTGGCACACCAGACATGCCATCAATGTGCCCCAGCCAGAAATAATTCATGGCGTGACTGGGATTTTTCAGTGCGACTGCTATCTCATCTGCGTCAATGCGCGCAGCGCCGTCGGGCATGTGCACCCATAGCGCGCCGGCGTCATCGATTGCTAACCCTGTGATCTCGGCGAAGTGTTTCTTTCCGGCAACAACCAGCGATTGAAAACGACCATCCTTGAAAGACGCCAGGCCGCCACGCCCACCGAGAACAACGACGTCACCCAAGGTTACGGCGGCCTTGATCACGCCAATGTCCAAACCATCCGCGGTTCCGTATTCCTTCTGGCTTTCGCCATCGAGAACAAGAAGTCGGTTACTACGATGGCCCAGCAGAAATTTACCGTCCGATGTTGCCAGAATCATGTTTGCGTAATCGGCGGCGGGTTGCCTGATCCACTTTCCATTCACCCATTCGAATCCTCCCGCAGGACGCCGCTGGAGTGACAATAAGCTGCCGTCTCTCCGGCAGCCCAAGAGATAGGCTCTGCTCTTGGCAGCATCCGGAGCAATGGGCGCTACGTGCTTCAAGCCATCTTCGGTCAATTCCCACAGGCCATCGTCATACACTAGCCACGTCTTGCCAGAACTGCTGTCAGTGCACATGGCAAACGCATAGGGACCCAATTTTGTGGGGCGCAGCGATGAGCCATCCCATTGCATGAGCGGGAGACTGCTTGCCACCCATGCCTTTCCATTGGCGGCGGGGACGACCTTGGGCGATTGCAGTCCCGCTGGTGCTGAAACATTCACCAGCGACGCCTCTCGGAACCGATCAACACCTTCTTGCGTGCCAGTCCAGACGTCACCCTCTGTATCGACCAGCGCGGGCCAGACAAAATCGCCAGTAAGGCCGTCCGTCTTCTTGAACGTCTCGGTGATGAAGTCATTGGAGTCCGGGCTTTGAGTGCCGGCTCGCGGGGACAGGCGCATCATGCCCGCGCCAAGGGATGGCAGCCATACGCCTCCATGCCGATCAAATACCGGCGCGACGGTCGACACGGGCAACTCCGAAAGTTCCACCAGACGCGTGCCTTCAATGCGAAAGCGGCGGGTGGGGCCATTGTCCTGGCCCACGTAAAGAATGTTCGTGGGCGATACGCTCAGGCCAAGAACTAGATGCGTTAACTTGAAACCCGCCGCTTGCGGTTGGCAGTCATACTCTTTGCACCATTGAATTTCGTCATTGGTCGCCAGCCAGAGAATTCCTCGGCCGTCGATGGTGGCTGCGTTCACCGGACTGGCAGAAGGCAACGGGGTGGCGTGTATCCATTTATCTTTTTCCAGAGCCAGGAGTCGACCGGAGCCTAGGGCGTAAATGCGCCCGCTATATCCTTCAAAAATGCGATAGGTCAGATTGATGTCATACCCTTTTGAGGTCGTGTAATGGGTGAGATGGCCATCCTTGAGCAGGCTCGCGCCATTGGCCTCGTACCCCACCCATAGGCCTCCGTCCCTTGCGGGCAGCAATGCCATGACCTGCGACGAAAGAAGCCGCTCACCTTCGGCGGGCACAAAACGCGTAAATTTCAGTCCGTCGAATTTCGCCAACCCCTGGGCGCCACCAACCCAGAGGTAACCATCGCTTGTTTGCGCCATCGAACTGACTTCACTGGGTGCGCCTTGATCGACAGAAAAGGCGGTGTGTCTGTAGTGATCGAGTCGCCAAGGGGTTGGTGATGCGCAAAGCGCGTCAGAGGCGTGCAGCATGCCAAGCAGCGCCAGCATCTTCAGCGCACGCAGCTGAGTAAGCGTGCGGATAGCTGTTCTAGCCAAGAGGCGCAAGTCGGTCATCCTATTTCGCACAGATGCCGGGGATGAATAAAGAAATCGATCGATTCCATGGAGGGCGGCGACTCCGCGACGCGCCAGGTACCAACGGCCCAGAATGCCCACCCTACCCATACCGCCTCCACGCAGTGGTTACACATGAAAGAATCCGTCTCTAAGAGCGCACTGCGCGCGCAATCCTAAACGCGGCGCGATTCAAAGAGAATGCGTGGAGGGTTGGATTGGAGAAAAAAATATCGCTCGCCACGTCGCGCGGCTCTGTTGACGATAAAAACGTTCAAAAAACGATGAAAAACGACAATTCGTCGTAACAAACGGCATTCTCGAATGCGAGTTGTACGAGCCGCCGAGCAGGCTTTGCCCGTGTCCGGCACCTTTCAAAGGGCGGCAATCCTGCCGCCGCACATTCCTATCAGGATGGCAATCGCAATCACTGCGCCTGCCAGCGTGCAGCCGATCCAGGCGCGGTTCGCCGCAATCCGCGTGAAGCCATGGGCGATCAAGACGGTCCTGAGCCCTGAGCCCAGATGTGCCAATACAAGAAACACGCCAAGCAAATAGTGTGGAACCAAGCGAATATTCCAGGCGTCGTGAATAAGCCCAGTTGGTGCTCCGGTTGCAAACGCCCAGTCCGTCGGTATGTGGCGCACCGTGCGCGCATACAAGAAAACCGAGTTCATGTGGCCGACGATGAACATCGAAAGGTAGACGCCAGAAGCGACCTGGAACGTCTTATGAAAATCAAGCGGCGACGCGCTCCAACGCCACGCTAGATAAAGACCGCTAGTGGCCTGGAAGAGCATCAAGGCTACTAGTAGTGGCTCGACAAGCGGGGCGCGGTAGATCTTTCTTCCCAGATCCATCACCTCTGCGTGCGCTTGCGGACCGATCAAGCCGAAAAGATGGTTGATGATGTGGAAGCCGACATAGATAAAGACGATCGCACCAGTGATGCCGTGCGTGATACGCCAGCGCGCGATGTTGGCCTTGGGCTGACCATCTGGCTGAGTACCAGGCCTTGACCAGGTCCATACCCCAACGGCCAACCAGAAAACGCACCAGACAAGTTCATCTGGAAGAGCGCTTCCCGCCATCGCCTGCAGCACACCAAGAAATACGTAGATGGTCGGCGCGGCAACGCAGGCGAAGGCTAGCCGCCGTGCACTAGTGCTTGCGCTGGTGCGTGCAGCGAAGAACACGCCCAATGCAGGAACGGCTAGGACGCACGCAAGAATCAGGGTGGCCGCAAGAATGCCTGATGCCGATAACTGAGCTTCTGGCGGGCCAATAGCGGCGTGGAACAGATCTAGAAGTAAGGGGTAGCAGATGGCGGCTAGCACAGGAAGCAGGCTATATGTACGCGTCTGCACCATGGGGAGATCGCGCTTGAGTTTCTTAGATCTTGCTGTGTCCGAGAGGCTCACGGAAACTCCCGTTGATCAGAAAAGTGGCTGGCGGGCTTTTTAAAATTTCGACTGCCAGCCTTAAGCGTTTAGGTTGTGCATTTTCTCTCAATCGCGAAGCGTCCGCCTGAGAATATTGCACCCCGTGACTCGATTGCGTGCAACGCTCCTGGCATCCAATACGGCCTTTCGAGGTCATCCCTTTAAGTGGCGTCACCCTAATTCCACAGAACGGGGCGGAATGAATATATTTGCGGATTCGTGCGCTTTTTATCCAATCGCGATCTATATTCAACGTGCTAGGTGTTGCAATCATGGCAAACACGTCAGTCAAGCGCTGTAGTAATCTGGCGCCTCGTGCGAAATGCGCACGCTGATCGAGGCTCTGCAGGGCCGCATCCGCGGGCTTGCGAGAACCTTGCGCCTTTAGATGTACTCGATAGCGTTCAACTATGAAAGCCGATTCTCGGTCCATCAGCACTAGCGTTTCACCCAAGCCTCTCAACATTCTTGTGTTGGAGGATGATGAGTTACTTCGTGAGCGCATCCTCAAGCCCAAACTGACGCAGTTTGGATTTGAAGTGTCTGCAGTTGGCTATGTTTCGCAGTTGTGGATGGCTATTGCGGCAAGCAAGCCTGACATTGTGCTGCTGGATATCGGACTTCCAGACAGTGATGGGTTTGAAGTCGCACGGCGGCTTCGCACCGATCTACCCGCGACGGGTATCGTCATGCTTACAGGGCGTTCCGCAGCGGCTGATCGCGTTCGAGGTTTGAATGATGGAGCTGATGCCTATTTGGCAAAACCGATAGACATCGATCTTCTCGTGGCCACGCTGTTTAGTGTGGCTCGAAGGCTTCAAATTCAGGCTCCGGCAGTAGTGCATGACCATCAATGGTCGCTTACTTCAGACGGATGGATTCTGGTTTCGCCGACAGGTAGTCAAGTGACGCTGAGTAGGACCGAGCGCCGGCTCATAGAGGTATTCATGAAGTACCGCTCGCAGGTGATTTCGCGCGACGTGCTCATTGCCGCCTTGACCGACAACATCCATACGTTCGATCCTCATCGACTGGATTCGCTGATCCATCGACTTCGGCGCAAGGTCCTCGCGTCTGCAGGGCAGCCTTTACCGCTCAATGTCGTCCATGGTGCTGGATATTTGTTGGCGGAAGATTGAGTCCTTGTCGCGCCACGCAGGGGGCAGATGAGCTTTGCGCCGCCGTGATGCTGACTCTCAACAGCTATTGCTTTCGCGCGAGATGAAGTGCGGCAGTATTTCTGGACCGGACTTTATGAAGCGAGTGGCTTAAGTGGGCGTGGCAGACATAGGCAGAACAACCTGGAAGCTGGTTCCTTGACCCGGCCAGCTCTCCACGGTTATTGAGCCGCCAACTTTCTTGACGAGGCTGTGAACCGTGCTTAGGCCGAGGCCTGTGCCTTGGCCGACGGGCTTGGTGGTGTAGAAGGGTTCGAAGACGTGTTGCATGACGAGCGGGGACATGCCCATTCCGGAGTCCCTCACTTCCAGGACAACATGGAAGGCCGTGCTTTTCGAGAGAACGAGCGATAGCAGGCCACCATTTGGCATGGCATCGCGCGCATTCGTCGCGAGGTTCAAGAGGGCTAGCTCAAACTGGCTTCGGTCGAAGTCGATCAGGAGCGGCACGGAAGGCGTGCTGATTGTCAGGCGCATGCTTGGATCCAGAAGCTGCTGAAGTAGTGGCTTCAGTGCACGTAACGCTTCACAGGCATCGAATGTCTCGATGTTTGTAATGTCAAGGCGGGAGAAGTTGAGCAGCTTTCGGCATACCGCAACGCCGCGTCTGGCAGCAAGCTCTACGCCGTCGAGGGCATCGGCCAATGCCATAGCATCCGCCCCGGAGATTTCTCCGTCCTGTTCCACGCGATCTCGTTCCATCGTGAAGCCAAGAATGATACCGAGCACATTGTTGATATCGTGCGCCAAGCCACTGGCCAATTTTCCAATCGCGTCCATTTTTTGCGCGTGAAGTAGCTGCTCCTGTGTTTTTTCGCGCTCAATGATTTCGCGTTGCAATTGTTCACGCTGGGCGTTGGCTTCATCCAAGCTTTGCCGCAAAGCATAGATGCTTCGGTCGATGATCAACGCAATGAGAAGATAGCCGAGTGCAGCAATAGGTAGTGCTGCGAAGCCTTCCTTGATGGCTGCTGCAGTAAGGTTGGTATGAAAGAGAAGGTCAGCAGCCATGCTGGCTGCAAAAATCGAAATCTCGGTGAAATACACTAGCCATAGCGCGCGCCGACCGAGCATAAGCCCACTTAGCGCCAAGACCTCGATCATGGCGATGTTGCCACCCGTTGCCTGGTAACCAAATGCAACGTAGCCGAGTGCTGCGGAGGCAAGCATCACGCCAAGATATTGCTTCACCGCAAGTCGAAACGTGCCCTTGCGAATCAGAAATAGGCCAAGCCAGCACGCCAGGGTAATGGCTATGTCAGTGCCCAAGTCTATTGCTATGGCAGCCTGAGGGCCGCAGCGTGCCTTGTCGTAATAGAAGCTACGCAAAAAGGACCAGTCAAACGTCAACAGATAAAGTTTATCCAAGGGCTTGCGCAACCCCTCGAATATCAACAGCCATTGAACAAAAATGGCGTTCCGCCGGTCCACCGGGTCTTTAACGGGAATCTGTCGAAGGGCTGAAAAAAACTTTTGCAGCATGGTTTTGCCTTTACCGCGCAGTACTGCATCCGTTCAGCGCTACGCACTTGTTATTGCCTTAGCTTTCTGTCGCCAGGTGGTGGGAATCCGTGATGGCTCGCCGCGGCTTGCCAGCATGCGAATTGTAGTGGCTGGTCGCGGTCCGTACAGGTCAAATCGCCGACCAACCGGGGTTTCGGCTGCAAGAACTCCGCCGATCCGGCTGTGCGCAGGCTCGGAATGCTGCGCTCGGTGAGAATTGCGTGAGTTTCTCGCGATAGATGGGTGCGTGACGAACGCACTGCATCATGGCTACCGTTCAATGACTAGCCAGCGCCGTATCGAATTGAGACGAAAAGGGAGCGTCTTTCAATTCGAGCTTGGCTAAGAAAAGCATCAACTTGCTCAAGTTCTAACGGGGAGATTCCATGTTGAAAGATCAATGCGAACGATGTTTCGCAGGCTTCGCTGTGCTCTTGGCTGCAACATTACCTTTCAAGGCGCACGCAGCCGCGCCGCAGATGGCGGGTTATCTTCCCAGCTTCACGGCCGATTCGCCGAGAATTACTCACCCAATCGAGAATACCAAGCTCGTGGAGGCAGGTATTCCGCCAGCGTTAGCTACGCTCAAGAATGACGCGGGTGCGCTGCCTTCCACGCAAACCCTTCGGAACGTAACGGTTCTATTGAAGCGAAGCGATGCGAAGCAAACTGAGTTCAACGCCTATATTCAAGCGTTAACCAATCCGAGCTCGCCTTACTTTCATCATTGGCTTACTCCCGCTCAAATTGGCGACATGTTTGGCCCAGCGCAAGCCGATATTGGCCAGGTCAAGAATTGGTTGCAGGGGCAAGGCTTGCGGGTGACTTCCGTCTCGCCCACCGGAATGATGATTCACTTTTCAGGTACGTCCGCCGCCATAAGTGGCGCTTTCCATACGTCGTTGCATCGTTACGTCGTCAACGGAGAAGTGCATTTTTCCAATAGCGGACCTTTGCAGCTGCCAGCCGCTCTGGCGACGGTCGTGGCGGGCGTATCGTCATTGAACAACTTTTTCCCGAAGCCGCAGCACGTGGATGTCGCTACGGTAATGAAGGACAAGAAAACCGGGCGATGGTCAAAGGTTACGTCGACCAATGCCTCCCATCAGTTCACGGTCCCTGGCGGCACGCTCGACCCGAACATTACATACGACGTTGCTCCGCAGGACTTCAATGCGATCTACAACGTCGCACCACTGTGGAATCAGTCAACGCCAGTACGAGGCGCCGGTCAGACCGTTGCGGTACTGGAGCGCACTGACGTGCTTCCGGCAGATGTGCGGACGTTTCGATCAGCTTTCCTACCAGCCAATGCCTTGGGCAATGTGAGCTACATACACCCACTACAGGGTGCGGGCGACGCTAGCTGCCCGGATCCGGGCTTGAACGGTGATGAGGGTGAAGCTGCACTGGATACCGAGTGGGCAGGCGCGGCGGCGCCGGACGCCAACATCGTTTTCGCGTCGTGCGATGACAGCCAAAGCCCCACGTTCGGCCCCTTTACGGCCGCCGAGAATTTGCTCAGCGGATACAGTGGCACAATTCCATCGGTATTTAGCCTGAGCTATGGCGAATGCGAGGTCGACGGCCTTTTGGACGGCACAGTCCTCAACGCGGCGGAGCTTTGGCAGCAGGCTGCTGCACAGGGCGTAACGGTATTCGTGTCGTCGGGAGATTCCGGCTCAGCTGGATGTAACGACAATCAAGCGGCTGCGAACTTTGGCATTTCCGTCAATGGAATGGCATCAACACCATTCAATGTTGCGGTCGGCGGAACCGACTTTAACGATTTCTCCAATTACAGTCGATACTGGACTTCGACAAACCTGGCACTCGGGCAGTCGGCCGTTGGCTACATTCCCGAGATGACCTGGAACGACTCCTGCGCCAGCAGCGTCGTGGTCGGCGTATTGGGGTACACCGATGGCGTGCAAGCGTGCAACAGCGCCGTGGGTCAGCAGCTCCTGACAACGCGTGGCGGCAGCGGCGGACCGAGCAGCTACTGGAATTTGCCGTTGGCTCAGGTGGGCGTCTATGGCGCAACCGACGAGGGAACCCGCACATTACCTGACGTTTCGCTGTTTGCTGCCAACGGCTTGTTTGGTCACGCACTTGTTTTCTGCATGTCCGACGCGACTCAGAGTGGCACGCCGTGCGTCTATAGCAATCCCGACAACGTGCTTTACAACAGCGCAGGTGGTACCTCTTTTGCAGCTCCAGCGATGGCCGGCGTGCAGGCGCTGATCAACCAGGCGACGGGCCAGAGCAATGGCAACATGCTTCCAGTGCTCTATAACCTTGGAACCAAGCAATACGGCACCATCGGTGCGCCGAACACGGCATTGATTTCGGCGTGCAATTCGAGCAACGGCACGGCCGTTAGCAGTGCGTGTGTTTTTAACAACGTCACCGTCGGCAACAACGACGCCCCCTGCTATGGGGGAACCAGCGATTGCTTTAACAGTCGATCGGCCCAACCCTTTGGCGTGCTGAGTGCCGGTGGCTTCGACAGCCTGGATCCGGCCTGGAACGCAACGCCCGGGTACAGCATGGCCACGGGTTTGGGCAGCGTGAATGTTGCCAATCTGGTCAATGCAGTATCGCGATTCTACAAGCCGTTCAAACACGGCTATGTCGCACCGTATGACTACCTTTCGCTGGCCAATACAGCGCAGAGCGATGGCTATAGCGATATCGCCATCGTCAATTCCACCACGGGATCATTCATGCAGCTTGGCATGAAGGGCAGTGTGGTTCTGACCAATGCGACTCAGTCAAGTTCGCCCGGTTACACGATCGGAAGCGCTGGCGACTTCTTTGCTATCGATAACCCCTTCAATGCAGGCGTTCTTATTGCAGATCTCGCGTGGACGGGGCCGGATCACCAGCTCTATGTTTGGCTATCGGATGGTTTCGGCGGCGCGTCAAGCGCTGGATCAAACTACTACCCAGCGGCGGTAGGTACGGCGTATCCAACAGGATGGGCTTTGATCGGCTCCGGCAATTTCGACAACGTGGGTTCCGACGAGTTGTTCTGGTGGGATAGCAACACCAACCAAGTCAGCTGGTGGCAGCTGAACATGGCTGTCGTGCAAATCCACTTTCAGAATACGTATCACTTCAGCACGACCAAATCGCCCAACATCAGCATTCCTGCTGGCGATGTTCCCCATCTGGCAGACCTCAATGGCGATGGCTATGCCGACCTCATCCTTACCAATCCGAAGAACAACACTGTTCTTGCCTGGATCAATAACCAGAAGGGTGGCTTTGTCAGCCAGCAAATCCAGTCTGCGCCTGTTGGATTCCAGCTATTTGGTGCCGGTGATCTTGCAGGCAATGGTGTGACGACGCTGTTCTGGACGAACCCTGCCACGAATCAGCTGCAACTGTGGACGATGAACGGCTACGCGGTTACGTCCGTCAAGACGCTCAGTGTTCCGGCGGGTTACACGATGGCCAGCATTGCAGACTTTGATGGCGATGGCCTTGCAGACGTACTGTGGGTGACACCCACCGGCACCATGTATGAGTGGCTGAGTGACGGCAGCGGTGGCTTCACTTCACAGCTTGTCGTTGACATCAATGGTGCTCCTGTATTGGTTCCTGCAGGCTCAGCTGTGCAGCCCAATCGGCTTCAGGGCGGCATGGTCACGTCGGGCATCAATACCTCCGCAGGCGTCAGTCACTAACCAGCACTAGCGGTGCGAAGTCGCTCGAGCGAGGCCAGCCCACATGGCTGGTCTCGTTCGATGTCTTGTGCGACGGCGTTTGCCGGCATCGCAACTCAATACGGATCGGCTCTTGTTCGCCTTCTGCGATGCGGCATGACTTCGCGACTTTCATCGATGGCACTCGTCGATGCTGCGCATAACGTGTCCCGCAGGCATGCATGTGACTTTCGCCTTACCTATTCGGTGATCGCGCGCGATCGACTGCGCATCCCATTTTGAAGATCCATTCCTTATTGCAGGGAAACCCATGAATCACACGTATCGACTGGTTTGGAACCGCGCCCTGCGTGCGTTTCAAGTGGCCTCCGAATTGTCTTCGAGCAAAGGCATATCGGGTGAGGCTACTCGCTCCACGCACGCGCAGCTGCGTCCACTCGTGCTGAGCAGTGCCATTGCTCTCATTTTGAGCATCGCGCCGGTTGGTGTTCACGCACAAACCACACCGGGCACTGGTGGCAATGGCGGCTCCGATATGGGCGTGCCGAGCACGCCTGGCGGTAGCGGCGGCACAGGAGCTGGAGTGGCAGGTGGAGATGGCGCGGGCGCGAGTGGCGGCGGTGGCGGCGGCGCGTTCGCCGCCGGCGGCGCAGGCGCTGGTGCCTATGGCGGTAGTGCTGGACTTGCTGGCAGCGGCGCTGGTGGTAACGGTGGTGCCGGCGGAAGCACGAACGGTGGCGGGTACGGTTTACCGCTGTCTCTTCTACAGATCGGAGGCTGCCGTCGATCTGACGCGTGTATATATCTGTGGTCGCCGTAT
>NZ_QAVX01000008.1 GCF_003121485.1 Dyella sp. C11
CCGCAACCTGGCTCGCCTGCCGCGGGCTTCCGCCCTCCTGCCGGAGGCCGGGTCACTTTCTCTTGCTTGCCCAAGAGAAAGTAACCAAAGAGAAGGGCACCCCCACTTGGCGCTGCCTGGGCTACGCCCAGCCAGTCCGTGAGGGGCGGCCGGGCTTTTCGACCGGGCTCCTGCCCGGACGAAAAGTGCCTGACATCCATGTCAGGCACCCCTGCGGGGCCTGATCGTCCACCCCTCACCGCCGCACAGGGGGCCCAAGATCAAGAGCGGAGCAGACGGCTCGTGCAGCTGCGCTGCACATCGCATTGCGGAGCGTTGGACGCGTCGGCCTTCTTCTCAGGTTGGCCACGCCCGCTTTTGACCTTTGTGGGAGCGCACCCTGTGCGCGACAACCTGGCGACACGGTCACATTCCAGCGCCGGTCGCGCACAGGGTGCGCTCCTACAGAGGGATCGCGAGAGCGAAGGGGTTGGCGGCGGGCGATCACCGGCGCCTGTACGACGTGAGTGGATCAGCCACGCGTGCTTTCGATCTTTTGTAGGAGCGCACTTGTGCGCGACAACCCGCGACACGGTCACATCCAAGCGCCGGTCGCGCACAAGATGCGCTCCTACAGAGGGGGCGCGAGCGCGAAGGGGTTGGCGGCGGGCGATCACCGGCGCCTGTACGACGTGAGTGGATCAGCCACGCGTGCTTTCGATCTTTTGTAGGAGCGCACTTGTGCGCGACAACCCGCGACATGGTCACATCCAGGCGCCGGTCGCGCACAAGTGCGCTCCTACAGAGGGATCGCGAGAGCGAAGGGGCTGGCTGCGGGCGATCACCATCGCCTATACGACGTGAGCGACCAGGTCGCGGATTCGATGCAACCAAAGCCAACAACGACTGGAAACGGCGAGGCCAGATTGCCCCCTCGCGACCGCAAAACTCGCAACGGCCAAAAACTTCTTCCCCGCGCGGAAGAGTGGCAAGCACAGAGCTAAAACATCACCACTGCGTGCGCTGCGGCAACAACCCCTTCAACTCTGCATCCGTCAAATTCCGCCACTGCCCCGGCTTCAAATGCCCCAGCTTGACGTTCACCACACGCACGCGCCGCAACTGCGTCACGCGATAGCCAAACTCCGCCGCCATCAAACGAATCTGACGATTCAGGCCCTGCGTAAGAATGATGGCGAAGCCGAACTTGGCGATCTTGCGCACCTTGCACGGCTTGGTCATTTGGCCGTGGATGCGCACGCCACGCGCCATGCCGCGAAGGAATTCTTCCGTCACGGCCTTGTTCACGGCCACCAGATATTCCTTCTCGTGGTTGTTTTCCGTGCGCAGGATTTCGTTGACGATGTCACCGTTGCTGGTGAGCAGGATCAGGCCTTCGGAATCCTTGTCCAGGCGACCGATGGGGAAAATGCGTTCCTGGTGGTCGACGAAGTCGACGATGTTGTCCTTGACGGTGCTGTCCGTGGTGCAGGTGATGCCCACGGGCTTGTTCAGTGCGATATAGACGGCGCGCTTGGCGGACGGCGTGGCGGCCAGGATGCGTGCCTTGACGATCTCGCCATCCACGCGCACTTCGTCGCCCTCCAGCGCCTTGGCGCCGGTGGTGACGACTTCACCGTTGATGGTGACGCGGCCGGCCAAAAGCATGTCGTCCGCCTCGCGACGGGAGCAGATGCCGGCTTCGCTGATGTATTTGTTGACGCGCATGGTTCGATGCTTTTCCTGCAGGAGCGCACTTGTGCGCGACCGGGGTGGTGCGATGTGCTTCGGTCGCGCACAAGTGCGCTCCTACATCATTCAATCAAGAGCGCATGCCCACGCCGCGCTTGAGCAGGTGCAGCGCCACGACCGTCAGGCCGACGACGAACACCAGCATCACCGCAAAGGCCACGCCAATCTGCACGTCGCTCACGCCGAGCACGCCGAAGCGGAACGCGTTCACCATGTACAGGATGGGGTTGACCAGCGAAATGCTGCGCCACGGTTCGCTCAGCAGGTCCACCGAATAGAACACGCCGCCGAGGTAGGTGAGCGGGGTGAGCACGAAGGTGGGCACCAGCGCGATGTCGTCGAACTTCTTGGCGAACACCGCGTTGACGAAGCCGGCCAGCGAGAAGATCGTCGCGCCCAGCAACACCGAGAGGAAGGTGATGATGGGGTGTGCCACGTGCAGGTCGGTGAAGAACAGCGCGATGAGCAACACCAGCGCGCCCACCACGATGCCGCGCGTCACCGCGCCGGTAACGTACCCCAGCAGCATCACCCAGTTGGGCATCGGCGACACCAGCATTTCTTCCACGGCACGGCTGAACTTGGCGCCGAAGAACGAGCTGGAAATGTTGCCGTAGCTGTTGGTGATGATGCTCATCATCACCAGGCCGGGCACGATGTACTGCATGTACGTGAAGCCATGCATCACGCCGATGCGACTGCCGATGAGCTTGCCGAAGATGACGAAGTACAGCGTCATCGTGATGGCGGGCGGAATCAGCGTCTGCGTCCAGATGCGCATGATGCGCACGATTTCGCGACGGACGATGGTGTTCAGTGCAACGAGGTTGCCTGCGGCGTTCATGCGGCCTTCTCCGTGTTTTCCTTGCGGCCGTTCTCGACGAGGCGCACGAACAGTTCTTCCAGTCGGTTGGTCTTGTTGCGCATGGACGTCACCGTAATGCCGCGCTCGCTCAAGCCCGCGAACAGCGAGTTGAGATCGTGCGAGCGGGACATCTCCGCTTCCAGGGTGTGATCGTCAACGCGACGCAGCGTGATGCCGGCAATGGCGGGCAGGTCGCCCGGTGCGTTGTTCACGTCGAGCACGAAGGTTTCCACGTCCAGCGAGGCCAGCAGGCGCTTCATCGAGGTGTTCTCCACGATGGTGCCGTGGTCGATGATGGCGATGTTGCGGCAGAGCGTTTCGGCTTCTTCCAGGTAATGCGTGGTGAGGATCACCGTGGTGCCGGCGGCGTTGATGCCGCTGACGAACTGCCACATGGAGCGGCGGATCTCGATGTCCACGCCCGCGGTCGGCTCGTCGAGGATCAGCAGCTTCGGCTCGTTCATCATCGCGCGGGCGATCATCAGGCGACGCTTCATGCCGCCGGAGAGCATGCGCGCCTGATGGTGCGCCTTGTCCCACAGGCGAAGTTCCTTGAGGTACTTCTCCGCGCGCTCCATCGCGATCTTGCGCGGGATGCCGTAGAAGCCGGCTTCGTTCACGCAGATGTCGAAGGGCTTCTCGAACTGGTTGAAGTTGATCTCCTGGGGAACCAGGCCGATCAGCTGCATGGCCTTGCCACGCTGCTTGTTCACCGACACGCCAAACACCTTCGCGTCGCCGTCGCTGGCGTTCACGAGGGAGGAGAGGATGCCGATGAGGGTGGATTTGCCGGCGCCGTTGGGGCCGAGCAGGGCGAAGAAATCGCCGGGCTGGACCGTGAGACTGATGCCTTTGAGGGCTTCGACGCCGTTGCTGTAGGTCTTGCGCAGGTTTTCGACGACCAGCGCGGGTGTTGAACTGGGGGACATGGGCTGCACCGAAGGGGCCAGCCTTCTATTATACGTGGCTTGCCCGGGCCGACCCGCCCCGGCTCACGACCTCACTGTTTCCCCCGGAAGACCCATGGCCGACCATTTCCAGCTCCGTCTCGTCGACAGCACCATGCTGGCGCCCACCGTGCGACACATGGCGTTCGAGCGCGCGGATGGCCAGCCGCTGGCCTTCACGCCGGGGCAGTTCCTGCAGATCCACTTCCACTACGACGACGGCACGGCCACCAAGCGCAGCTATTCCGTGGGCACCGTGGGTGATGGTTCCTCGCCCGTGCAGCGCATCGAAATCGCGGTGAGCTACGTGGAAGGCGGTGCCGCCACCAAGTTGCTGGGCGAGCTGCCGGTTGGCGGCGAAATCAACGCCAGCGGCCCGTACGGTCGTTTCTGCCTGCAGCCGGGCGATACCAACGCGCGCTACCTGCTGCTGGCCACCGGCACCGGCGTCACGCCCTATCGCGCCATGCTTCCGCAGATCGCCGAACTGGTGAAGAACGGCCGCGAAGTGGTGCTGCTGTACGGCGCGCGCAACGAGACCGAGCTGCTCTACGGCGAGGAATTCGAGGCGTTCGCCCAGGCCAACCCGGGCTTCACCTTCCATGGTTGCCTGAGTCGCCAGCCGCGCGACGTGCCGCGCCCCAATGACCGCCAGGGCCACGTGCAGAACGTGCTGGCGGAACTGGCGCCCAGCGCCGACCGCGACATCGCGTACCTGTGCGGCAACCCCAACATGGTCGACGCCGCCTTTGCCGCGCTCAAGGACTTCGGCCTGCCGGTGATGCATATCCGTCGCGAGAAATACATTTCCTCACGCTGACGTTCGCAATGGCCTCTAAGCCGTTGCTCGATAAAGCGCTCAAGTTCCGCTGAGACCGGCCGCTAACGGGATCAGCCCGGCGACGCCCTTCGCCACTTCCCAATCCGTAGTTCTACGGGACGCTTTCCTGACGCCCGCCAAAAACGTGACGCAGTTCACGCTGCCGACACCTGCCCGGGATTCCGATATCAAGGCTCGGGGACCCACGCCGATAGCTCCCGTTAGGCACCCCTGCTTCCCGCAGGGTGCGGGAAGGGGCGTTTATGAAGGGTTGGAATCGCAAGACCTGGATGGGTTGCGTTGTCGCCTTGGCGCTGGGTGTGCCGTTGGCGCATGCCGAAGGCGGAACGATCATGTTTTCAGGCGCAGTCGTCACGCCCACCTGTTCTTTCGGAACGGGCGATGTCAATACCGGTGGGGAGTGCGGTGCCTCTGCGAGTGCATCGTCCCATGCCCAACTATATCGACAGGACAGCGTTGCACTTGAGAATGCGCTAAATACGCATGACCGCCTGCTCAATTACTTCGCGGGTTACGCGCACGAAAACGGGCAGCAGCTGCTTACCCGCACCTACGAGTGATCCTGTTCACTGGTACGACAGCGTAAAGGTGGCTGTGCCCTTCACCAGGCCGGCCGCGACCGGTGTGGTGATGACGTAGTACTGCGCGTAGTACGGAATGGACATCGCACTGGTGGCGGTTCCCAGCGACTGCACTGCGCCGAACGTCACCGCATTGCTCTGCGCCGTGCCGTTGTAGAGCACCTGGATGCCGATATTGGTGGCGTAACCAGAGCCGGTCGTATTGGTGATGACGCCAGTCGTCGTGCCCTGGGTTGCCGTGTTGAGCGTGATCGACACTTTCGCGCCGCTCTGGCAGGTGAGGTTGATGAAGAACGGCGTCAATCCCTCGGTCGTGCCAGCGCTGGTCAGCTGCTTGGTGCTCACCGTGGGCAGCGTGACGGTTTGATTCGTGGAGTCGGTATTGACCGTGCACGAAGGCGCGCTGATCGTGGTGCCGCCAGCCAGTGAAAGCGTCGCACCGCTGATCTGCGTGCTGCTGGAATTCTGATCACCGCCCGCGATGTACCACCAGAAGGGCATCAAGGTAATGCCGCTCACCGTGCCGGAGGTGACTTTGGTCGGATCGGTGACAATCAGCTGTGCCGTGTATGTCTGTGCCGTGGCCGAACCGGTGAAGCACGCGCCAGGGTTTGTCGTGCTGCAACTGCTCGATATGGAGCCGGAGTTGGTGACGCTGGTCACCGCATAACCGGCGACGCCATTCGGGCCCTCACGACTGCGATCACCCAGCGTGGCATCGCTGTAGCTCGTGGCCTGGGTCGGGCTGGCGGTCACCAGCAAAGCCAGGCCGGGATTGCCGGCAAGCGCGAAGGTGATGCCAGGGCCGCCGGGAACGTTGGTGGAATCAAGCGTGGCCAGTGTCTGGCCAGCCTGGATCGTCGCCGTGCGGTCGGCCGTGCTGATCGTGCCGTTGGACTTGCCGTTGGATGTCACCGGCAGGTTGCTGCAGGTGAAGTTGATGCTCGCCGTGCCCGGCGTGCCGAGCAGCTGGCCTTTGCTCATGGTGCTGGGCAGCGTCACGTTGGGCAGCGAGATCACCGCTGCGCCGGTCGATGTGCAGGTCGCGGCCGGCAGCGTGCGCGTCGCCTGGCTGTGCGCGACAGGCGTAACGGCGAGCGAAGCCAGGCCCAGGACGGCGCAGGCAAGCCAGGACGTGGCGCAGCGAAAACGTGACAACGTCATGGGGCGTTCCTGGTGGCTTCGGAGAGCGACGCGCCGCGGGGCGTGCACGTGGCCGGGATTTCCTGATACGACTTGGCGTCCTTGGCGGTGAGGCCAATGTTGTACGAGAACGAGCAGGCGTGCTCGCTGCCATCCTCATCATGCCACTGCGCGGTGAGCATGCCGGCCGTGTTCACGCCACGTGCGAGGATCTGGCCGCCCTGGCCGACCAGGCCGAGGGTCACGCCGGCCTCATTCACCACTTCCGCACCGAACGGAAGCGACGCGCCGCCCGACTGGCGCACGCGGAAGATCACCGTGCGGCCGTTCTGCGTCTTGAACTTCACCAGCACGACGGAACCGGCGTAGGGCGCCACCTGCGCGCTGGTGGCATCAAGCTGCACGTCCAGCGGCAGACCCTTCGGGTCGATCTGGATGGTGTTGAGCGAGTAAGGCGTGAGGTAAGGCACCAGCCCGTACCCGGCACTGTTGATCTTGGAGTTGTTGGCGTTGAGCAGGCGTGCACCGGCGGCGTTCGGCGCTTCCACGATGGCCACGGTGTCGCCCATCGGCTGGCCAAACACCACGCCGCCGCTGTGCACCACCAACGAGCCGTTCACGCCAACCGAGGCCTGCGAATAGCCGTTGCCGGAGCCGACGCTGGCATTGAACACAGCGAACGGACTGCGATAGGAAGCGTTGGCCGAACCGGAGCTGCCGGCGTCTTCGCCATGCGAAGCAGACACGCCGTAGCTGAACTGGTTGGCATCGCCCAGCGAACCGTTGAGCAGCGCCTGTTCCTGCGAGCCGCTGATGGCGTCGTGATTCATGTTCAACATCAGCGTCGGTGCGTGAGCGCTGGTGCCGAGCGGAATATTGACGTTGACGAAGTAACCGTTCGAATAACGGCCCAGCACGTCGCGCGTACGCGTAGCGTTGATGCCGTAGCTGATGTGGTGGAAGCTGTTGCTGTAGCCCGCCTGGAATTGCGTGTCGGTGCCCGAACGGTTCCAGTAATCGTTGGCCGAGCCGCTGACGAACAGCGTGCCGCCATTGCTGCCCAGCGGCTGGCTCAAGGTCAGGTCGAAGCGGTTGCGCTGGCGCTGCAGCGTGTTGTCGCTGAGGCCGTCGTTGAGCGTGGTGCCCGTCAACGCCGCCTGTTGTGCCGGCGTGAGCAGCGCAGTGACCGGCACGCCGTCGATGGTGGGCGCCGTGGGTGCCACGTAGTTGAAGGCGTTGAGCCCGCGCATCGCGTAGTCGCGCGCGGTGGCCGCGTCCGTAAGGCTCAGGTAGCCGCTGGTGGAGTAGCGATAGGCAGCGACGGACAGCGAGGTACGCGTGTCGGTGACGATCTTGCTGTAGCTCACGCGCAGGCTTTCACCCGAATGCGAGGACTGGTTGGGAATTTCCGCGTGCGACGCGGTCAGGTCCAAGCCGATGGCGCCAAAGCGCGTGTTGAACGCCGCACCCACCAGCGCCGCGCCGTAACCCTGCGAAGCAACCACGCCAGCGTAGCCGGTGAGCAGATTGTTGATGCCGTGCTGCAACGTGCCCTGCACGACGTCCGGCTGATGCTCAAGGCCGGTATTGCGCAGCTGGCCCGCCACGATGCTGTAGCGCGTTACGCCCGGGCGCAGCAGCTGGGCAATGGAGGCATACGGCACGGTGAATGTGCGCACGCGGCCATCGGCCTCCGTCACCACCACATCCAGATTGCCGCCGTAACCCGTCGGATAGAGGTCGGAAATGGAGAACGGGCCCGGTGCCACCGTGGTCTGGTAGATCTGCACGCCGTTCTGGCGCACGGTAACGAGTGCATTGGTTTCGGCGATGCCACGAACCACCGGCGCATAACCGCGCAGCGAATCGGGCAGCATGCGGTCGTCAGTAGCCAGCTGCACACCGCGGATGCCGTAGGTGTCGAACACCTGGCCGTCAGTGAAGCTGTCGCCCACGGTCAACACGGCGCGCAGGCCGGGCAGATCGCGCTGCACGTACGTGCGGATGTTGTCCCAGTGCGTATGCGAGGACGAGCTGCCCGAAGCCGATTGCCACGTCACCGTGGAATCCTGGCGGAACTGCCACAGGCCCACGTTGAAACCGGCGTGCAGGCCAAGGTACGAGGGGGTCAGGCTGTTGCCGCCGCTGGTGGAGCGGTAGCCGGTGAAGTTGTAGTTGAGCAGGCCCGCGGCAACACCCGGATCCCAGCTCTCCGGGTCCACATAACCGCGCGCCGTCTGGTCGATATAAGCCTGCGGCACGCTCACATCCACGCGCAGGCGGGACATGTCGACCGACATGGTGGCGTCCTTGATGACGCTGCCGATATCCGTGCAGCCGGACGCGTCGGCAAGCTGGGACTGCACCTCGGAAGATTTCTTGAGGTGCAGTCCCAGCTTGTCGTACAGCTCGGCGTCCAGACACGGCACGGCGTTCGCATTCGGATTCGGTGCGGCGAAGCGCATGTCGCGACGACCGATCCAGGACTGGTTGAGGTAGACGTCCACGTTGTACATGCCCGGCATCACCACGTTGCCGCGCTCGAAGCGCGACAGGTCCGAGGTGTTGTTGCCGGCGCCCGACAGCAGGTTGCGATCGAAGCTCGCATCGATGGCTGACGCGCTGGCATCGGCCGTGGCCGGGCTGGCCGCCGCTGCATGTGTCACATGCGGAACGGCCAGTGCCGAGGCAATGCCGGCCGCCAGCAACAGCGGGCGCAAGGCGCTCCCCCGGTCGGCACGGCTGCGATGGCGCAGCGCTTGCGTCACGGCGACACGCTGCTCTTGGTGGTGCCGGTCGAGCCGTAATCGTTGATGGTGTCAAAGCTCACCACGGCGTTCGACGCCGGGGCGGCGGTCATGCCGGGCACGCTTACATGCAGGTCGCCCATCGGGTCGACCATGCCCACTTTGTCAGTGGTCAGCGACTTGCCGCCGGCCTGGACCGTCAGCGTGGTGATGGTGATATGGAACGGCGAAGGGTTGTGCGCCACCAGGGCGTAATCACCACCTTCCTTCACCACTTTCCAGGTCAGCTGCGCGGGCGCCTTGGTCGCATCACCCTGCAGGGTTGCCGGGCGATAGAACAGCTTCAGGCGCGAACGGAAAGCGAACTGCACCAGGTTCTTGCCGGTCAGTTCGGGAGAATTGGGCTTGGGCGGCACTTCCAGCACGTTGAGCCAGAACACCGACTCACGGTCCTGCGGCAGCTGATTCGCCGTGGCGAGGATGCGCAGGCTCTGCTCTTTGTGCGGTTCCATGCGAAACAGCGGCGGCGTCACCACGAACGGGGTGTTGGCCGTGTCGGGCGTGGACTTTTCATCGCCCGCATCCACCCACGCTTCAATCAGCGCAGGGGCGTTGTTGTCATTGGTCAGGCGTACCGTGACCTCCCCGTCCTTGGCCTGATAAACCACGCGCGTGCCGCCAACGATGACGTTGGCAAGAGCCGGCGTTGCGATGCAAAGGGAGATCAGCACCGCCAGGGCGGCGCGAAACGGGGTCTGCATGGGGGGCACCTTGGAAGAGGAGGGCGCGACGCACGCCAGGCGGTACCGCGGCCGATGACGGCCGCGGTACGGGTCCAATCGCTTACTGGTAAGCGAGGTTGAACTGCACGGTGCTGGCGACCGTACCGGCGGTCACGGTGCCGGTGCCGTAGTAAGCGGCGTAGTAGGTGAACGAGGCGGTGCCGGTCGTGAAGGTGGCAGCGGTCGAACCCTGGCCCGCCACCGTACCGGCGTTCAGGTTCAGGCGGCTGGCGCCAGCGGCGTCGGTCGACAGCGCGATTTCAACGCCGGTGGCCGGGGTGCCGGTGGAGGACGTGTTCTTCAGGTTGCCGTCGGTCAGGATGTTGGTGCTGGGCAGGAAGTACGGGGCAACCTTGGTCTTGCCGTCGGAGGCCGTGCAGTTGCTCAGCGCGATGGTGAACGGGGTGTAGCCCGCGGTCGAGCCGAGGGTGGTGCCGAGCTCGGAGGTCTGCACGGTCGGCAGGACCACCGAAGCGGTGGTGCCGGCGCTGTTGATGTTGACGGTGCAGGTGGAGCCGGTGACGGCGCCCGTGAAGTTGACGGTGCCGTCAACGCTCTGGGTGGTGGCGGCAGCGGCCAGGCCGGCAAAGCCCAGGGAGGCGGCGACCACGGCGGAGAGGAGAAGCTTCTTCATAACCATGTCCTTTGAACGTTGTGTGGATACAGCTGTTTGTTCTGCGCTTCCGGACAGTGGCGTCTGCCCCCCCTTGGCGCTGCTTTGGCTCCCGGCCCGATCCCGTAAGGGCCGGAGTCCAGATCGCTTACCCCTGCCGTAGCAACCGCCGTGCCAACCCTTACGGAGCCGTAAAAATGGCCGTATCCGCCAAAAGTGAGAGGTGGTTGTTAAACAGGAGTGACGATTTTGGTAAGCCGCTGAGCGTCACATCGGACGTTCTGGGCAGGCTCAATGTGCAAAGTGTGTCACATTTTCAGAATCGTCCTATTGCCTGCGCGCTCAAGTTTTCGTTCAGGTTGGTCGATACAGAACGAATATGTAAAGCACCCTTGACAAGAAAACCGATGAAGCGCAGCCTTCTGTCAAGGCAACTTGACACGCGAGTTGAGGGAGGCGCCATGGAGCGCGGTCGGACAATCGGAAACGCGGCGTGAGCGCGCCGTGGTGGTTGGGTGGAGATCGTGTAACAACCATGAACACATGGCCCGCCTGGGGCCGGTGGTGTGCGGCGGGTCTCGCTTACGCCTTATTGGGGATCAGCTTCTGGTTGATGATCCAGGGGCCGGTGATCCGGCTCGTGGGCCTGGCGTGTTTCGTGGTGGCGCTGCCCTTGCTGATCGTCACCGGTCGCGCCTTCACCCAGGAGCGCTGCCGCGGCGGGGACAGGCGCTTCGTCCGCGAATTCATGCCGGCCATGGTCATCTACATGGTGGTGATGCTTTACCTCTGGCCGCTGCAGAAGGGCATGTCGCCGGGCTGGCCGAAAACGACGCTCGTGCTCCTGCCCATGCTGCCCATCATCTGGGCCATGCTGGCGAGCATCCGCCACGTGCTGTCCAGCGATGAGCTGGAGCGACGCCAGCATCTCGAAGCGCTGGCCATCGGGGTATCGCTGGTGTGCGTGGTGGCCATGGGTTTGGGCTTGCTGGGTGCCGCCAGGGTCGTCGTGCTGGATGGCGCCACGGCGTTGCTTCTGGTGTACCCGGCCATCTGTGTGACCTACGGGCTGACGCGCTGCTTCATGGTCTGGCGTGCCCGCCAGGAATGAATAACCGCATTCGTGAATTGCGCAGTGATCACGGCTGGTCGCAGGCCGACCTCGCTGACCGTCTGGACGTGTCACGCCAGACGGTGAACGCCATCGAGACGGGCAAGTACGATCCAAGCTTGCCGCTGGCCTTCAAGATCGCGCGATTGTTCAACCTGTCTATCGAATCGATTTTCGAACCGGAACTCCCGGCCGTATTGCCGGCGGGTTCGCGACATCCAATGGAGTGAGGGAGAGCACCCATGGCAATCAAGGGCCGAACGGCCTTCCGGGTAGGTGTACTGGTGGTGGTCGCGGCAGTGCTGGGGTGGAAGCATTTTCATCCGCCCGCTGCTGTCGCCGCCGACGACTCCAGCGCCACCAGTGCGCCGGTCGATCATCCGTCGACACCCGTCAAGCCACAGGCGTGGAAGCTTGGCTCGCTCACGCTGACGCCGTGCGAGTTGGGCCAGCCCAATAGTGGACTATCGACGGCGGCGTGGTGTGCACCGTTCGAGGTGCCTGAAAACCGCGACGATCCCAACAGCCGCAAGATCCACCTGAAGCTGGCGATCATTCGCAGTAGTGCGCAAGTGGCCAGCAAGGACATGCTGGTGATGCTGGCGGGTGGTCCGGGTCAGGCGGCTACCGAATCGTGGCCAGGCGTCGCCACGGCACTGCAGCCGCTGGCGGCGCATCGTCACGTCGTGCTGCTCGACCAGCGTGGCACCGGCGGCTCCAATCCGCTCACCTGCAAGGACGAGGGCGAAGGCACCGAAGGCGGCTCCGAAGACATCGACGCCAGCGCCGAGCGGCAGAAGCAGGAAACCGAACGCTGCCTCAAGCAGATCGAAAGCAAGGCCGATCCGCGCTACTACACCACCACCATCGCCGCGCAGGATCTGGAAGACGTACGCAAGGCGCTGGGTTCGCCGGAGTTCGACCTGGTCGGCGTGTCCTACGGCACGCGCATGGCGCAGCAATACGCCATGCGTTACCCCAACGCCGTGCGCAGCCTGGTGCTGGATGGCGTGGTGCCCAACGAGCTTGTGCTGGGCGAAGACTTTGCCCGCAATCTGGACGACGCACTGAAGGCGCAATTCGCGCAGTGCACGGCCGACGAGGCGTGCCGCAAGCGCTTCAACGATCCGTACCAGACGCTCTACCAGCTGCGCGATGCCCTGCGAGCGAATCCCCACAAGGTGAGCTTCCGCGATCCTCAGAACTACCAGACCGTGCAGCGCACGCTGAGCGAATACTCGCTGGCCAGTGTCGTGCGCATGTTCGCCTATTCGCCGCTCACGGCCGCGCTGTTGCCGCTGTCCATCGACGCCGCGGCGCATGGCGATGTCGGCCCATTGCTGGGACAGGCGAAGCTGTTGTCGGGTGACCTTTCCGACACGATGAACGGCGGCATGCAGATGGCGGTGATCTGCAGCGAAGATGCCGACCTGCTCACCCCACGCGATGAAGACGCGCACACCATCCTTGGCACGCGCATGGTCGACACGCTGCGCACCACCTGTTCCGTGTGGCCCAAGGGCACGCGACCGGCGGATTTCCACCAGCCGTTGAAAACCAATACGCCCGTGCTGCTGCTGTCGGGCCAGCTTGATCCCGTCACCCCACCGCGTTACGGCGAGCAGGTGGCCAGGAACCTGCCCAATTCGCGTCACATCGTGCTCACCGGCCAGGGCCACAACGTGATCAACGCCGGTTGCGCGCCGCAAGTGGTGAAGCACTTCATCGAAGACCTGGACCTGAAGACGCTGGACGTGACGTGCCTCCAGCGCCTGCAACCCACGCCGACCTTCATCGATTTCAACGGAGCCACGCCATGATCGAAGTGAAGGATCTGCACAAGGCGTTCGGCGCCGTGAAGGCAGTCGATGGCGTCAGCTTCGAGGCACGCGATGGCGAAATTACCGGCTTGCTCGGCCCCAATGGCGCTGGCAAGACCACCACGCTGCGCATGCTCTACACGCTGATGAAGCCCGATCGTGGCCAGGTGCTGGTAGATGGCATCGATGCCGCACAGGATGCCCTTGCCGTCCGTCGGCTGCTGGGTGTGCTGCCCGATGCGCGCGGCCTGTACAAGCGCCTCACCGCGCGTGAAAACATCGACTATTTCGCGCGATTGCACGGGTTGCCCGAAGACCTGATCACCAGCCGTCGCGAGGCACTCGTGAAAGCGTTGGAGATGGAAGACTTCGCTGCACGTCGTACCGAAGGCTTCTCGCAGGGCCAGCGGGTGAAGACGGCGATTGCCCGCGCGCTCATCCACGACCCGCGCAATGTCATTCTCGACGAGCCCACCAACGGCCTGGATGTGATGGCCACGCGTGCACTGCGCCAGTTCATGCAGCATCTCAAGCAGGAGGGCCGCTGCGTGCTGTTTTCCAGCCACATCATGCAAGAGGTGGCGGCGTTGTGCGATCGCATCGTGGTCATTGCCAACGGACGCGTGGTGGCCGACGAATCGCCGGCGGCGCTGCGCGACCAGACGGGCGAGGCGAACCTTGAAGACGCC
This sequence comes from Dyella sp. C11, assembly GCF_003121485.1. Lineage (GTDB taxonomy): Bacteria > Pseudomonadota > Gammaproteobacteria > Xanthomonadales > Rhodanobacteraceae > Dyella. Next base: position 13,871 of record NZ_QAVX01000008.1, read on the forward strand.
TTCGTGAAGATCATCGGCAGCGAAGAGGGACTCGCCGCATGAACATGAAAACCATGGAGCCCATCGGCCGCCCGCGTGCTTTCCTCACTGTGTTCCTCAAGGAGGTGAAGGAAAACCTGCGCGATCGCCGCACCATCATCAGCGCATTCGTTACCGGCCCCTTGTTGGGGCCGCTGATGCTGGTGATGCTGCTCAACATCACGCTCAACCGCCAGTTCGACAAGGCGGAGAAGCCGTTGCCGGTGCCGGTGATCGGGGCCGAGCAGGCGCCCAACCTCATGCGTGCATTGAAGGCCGAAGGCATCGTGCCGAAGCCGCCCATCGCCAACCCGGAAGCCGCCGTACGCAAGCAGGATGCCGACGTGGTGCTGCGCATTTCGCCCGACTACGCCAGCGCCTGGCGCAAGGGCGAGGCGGTCCAGGTGGAAATGATCTTCGACTCCTCGCAGCGCGACGCCGATGCCGCGGTGGATCGCGTGTCGCAGATCGTGGAGACCTTCGCGCGTGAACAGGGCGCGATGCGTCTGGTGGCGCGCGGATTGTCGCCGAGTACCGCATGGCCGGTGGTGGCCGCCAAGCGCGACCAGGCCACGGCACAGGCGCGCGCGGCGTTGATGTTCTCCATCCTGCCTTACTTCTTCGTGCTCACGGTGTTCATGGGCGGCATGTATCTGGCCATTGATCTCACCGCTGGCGAACGTGAGCGCCAATCGCTGGAGCCGTTGTTTTCCAATCCCGTACCGCGCTGGAAGATCCTGGCGGGCAAGCTCGCAGCCATTTGCACCTTCGCGACGGCCAGCTTGCTGATCAGCCTGCTGGCGTTCGGGGTGGTGGGGCCATTCATTCCCACCGAAAAGCTTGGCATGGAGTTGGACCTTGGCCCGCGCTTTGCCGGTCAGGTGCTGGTGTTGATGGTGCCGCTGATCGCCTTGCTGGCGGCGTTGCAATCCATGGTGGCGGCGTTTGCCAAGAGCTACCGCGAAGCGCAGACGTACCTGTCACTGCTGCTGTTCGTGCCTGCGCTGCCAAGCATCCTGCTCTCCACCATGCCGATCAAGTCGCAGGACTGGATGTATGCGGTGCCGTTGCTCGGCCAGCATCTGGGCATCATGCAGTTGCTGCGCGGCGACGGCGTTACCCTGCAACAGGCAGGTCTTTGCCTGGCAGGCAGTCTCGCCGCCGCGCTGGTCGGCGTGTTGGCAACCGCGCGGCTTTACCAGTCGGAACGTCTGGCGATATCGGGCTGAGACGCCGGGATCGGTGAAACGCTTGAAAAGACCGTCATTCCGGCGCAGGCCGGAATCCAGTGACCGTACAGATGGGTTGTCGCGAAGCCATTTGCCGTTGCTTTTGGCGCCACTCAATCGCCTCGCAACGCGATGACCAGCTTTCAGCTGTCAAAGAACACTTCCGGCCTGCGCCGGAATGACGGGCGGGCGGTACCATGGGGCTTTCCCGTTTCGAGAAAGCCCATGCGCCGCCAACTGCTTGCCCTGAGCCTCGTCGCTGCCCTTGCCGGCTGCAGCTCGCACAATGACAGCGCGCCTGCCGCATCGTCGTCCGCACCGGCTCCGGCGAGCACGGCGGCAGTCGTGCCGCCGCCCTCTACCGACGCCGACATCGCTGCCCAGCGCATGGCCAACTACGCCTCGGTCAAGCTCACGGCCGACCTTTCTGCCTTCGACGACAAGCAGCGCCGCATGATTGCGCTGCTGATCGAAGCGGCGGATGTCACCAACGACATCTACTGGCAGCAGTCGTGGGGTGACAAGGCGGCGCTGATGGCGCGCATTCCCGACGACGTGACCCGACGTTTCGCCGAGATCAATTACGGCCCGTGGGATCGCCTGGACAACGACCAACCGTTCGTCGCCGGCGTCGGCCCGCGACCGCTGGGCGCGCAGTTCTATCCGGCGGACATGACGAAGGACGAGTTCGACAAGTCCGATCTCAAGGACAAGGCCGGCCTCTACACGCTGCTTCGTCGCAATGCGCAGAATGCACTCGTTGTCGTGCCCTACCACGAAGCCTACAAGGCGGATCTCACGCGCGCGGCCGACCTGCTGCGCCAGGCGGCCGATCTCTCCGCCGACAAGGAATTTGCCGGCTACCTGAAGAAGCGCGCCGATGCGCTGCTCAGTGACGACTACCAGCCGAGCGACTTCGCCTGGATGTCGATGAAGAACAACCCCGTCGACATCGTGATCGGTCCCATCGAAACGTACGAAGACCAGCTGTTCGGCTACAAGGCCAGCTACGAAAGCTACGTGCTGGTGAAGGACCAGGTGTGGAGCGCCAAGCTCGCACGCTTCGCCAAGTATCTTCCCGAGTTGCAGCGCGAGCTGCCGGTGGACGACAAATACAAGGCGGAAAAGCCGGGCTCCGATGCCGATCTCAACGCCTACTTCGCCGTGTACTACGCGGGCGACGCCAACGTGGGCGCCAAGACCATTGCCATCAATCTTCCCAACGACGAGGAAGTGCAGCTGAAGAAGGGCACGCGCCGCCTGCAGCTGGAAAACGTGATGCAGGCGAAGTTCGACAAGATCATGCTGCCCATCGCCAGGGAGCTGATCGTCGACGACCAGCAGCCGCACCTCACTTTCGATGCGTTCTTCCAGAACACCATGTTCCACGAAGTGGCGCACGGCCTGGGCATCAAGAACACGCTCGACGGCAAGGGCATGGTGCGCACGGCGCTGAAGGACCAGGCATCGAGTTTCGAGGAAGGCAAGGCTGACATCCTCGGCCTCTACATGGTCACCAAGCTTGCCGAAAAGGGCGAGCTGGACCATGCCAAGCTGATGGACAACTACGTCACCTTCCTGGCCGGCATCCTGCGTTCGGTGCGCTTTGGCGCCAGCGATGCGCACGCCAAGGCCAACATGGTGCGCTTCAACTTCTTCCAGCAGCAGGGAGCGTTCACGCGCGATGCCAGCTCGGGTCGCTATCGCGTGGACTTCGACAAGATGACCGCCGCCATGAATGCACTGTCGGCCAAGCTGCTCACCATCCAGGGCGACGGCGACTACGCCGCCGCCAAGCAGCTCACCGACAGCATGGGCAACGTCGATGCCACGCTGGCCGGCGACCTCAAGCGACTGGATCAGGCGAAGATCCCCGTCGACATTACGTTCGAACAGGGGTTGGATGTATTGGGTTTGCAGAAGCCCTGAGCACCCCGCTCTTGTAGGAGCGCACTTGTGCGCGACCGCTCGCCGCATCCGTAGCCCGGCGCGCTCCTACAAACAGCCTCGGCAGCGGCTGATGTCTCGACTATGCCACGCGGTGCGATGTTCGCAGCATGAACCCTTCATGCGGACATCGCGCACTGCGTTCCGGTCGTGTTTCCCTGCCGGGCCACTGTTATCTGCTTACCGCGGTGACGGCTTACCGCCGACCGCTGTTCAAGGACGCGCGACTGGCTCGCCTGGCCTGCCAAAGCATCCATGATCGGAAGAGCTGGGGCGATGCAACGCTGTTGTGCTGGGTGTTGATGCCTGATCACTGGCATGGTCTGGTGCAGCTTGGGGTGCGTGACACCTTGCCGGTGGTGATGAATCGTTTCAAGGCTGAGGTCGCCCGGCGACTCAGGTGCAGCCAATCAGGTGTCGTATGGAGTCGCGGTTACCACGATCGCGCACTCCGCCTCGAGGATGATGTCAAAGCGGTGGCGCGATATATCGTGGCTAATCCCTTGCGGGCCCGACTGGTAAGCCACGTGCTCGACTATCCGTATTGGGACTGCGTATGGCTTTGACGCCTGTTTCAGAGCCGCCCTGGCGTTTGCAATGGATGGCTTGCGAATGGGTCGCGCACAAGTGCGCTCCTACAAAAGGGTGGCCTGATTTTTCCAGGGACGACTAGTCGGTCCTTCCATCCATATGCGCATTTGCCCAGTCCGCAACCGCCAGCGGATGCTCCAGATGCAGATGATGTCCACCATCCATGTGCGTTACCGCAATATTCCCCACGCATGCAGCGCGCTCCCGCATGCGTGCGCCAGGCAGGTACGGCGTATCCGGCCGTGCGAGCAGCAGAGCGGTGGGTGATTCGACACCGCGCAGCAAGGCGCGTACCTGTTCTTCGGCGAGTCGGATGGATGAAGTGCGGTTGACCCGCGCGTCACTGCGCCAATGGAAGCCGTGTTCGGTCTTGCGCAGGCCGCGTTCCACGATGGGGCGTGCCTGGTCCGCCGGCAGGCCGCTGGCCATGGTGCGTGCGCTGATGGCCATGTCGATGGTAGGGAAGGCGCGCAACGAACGTCCCGTGGCGGAGCTTGCCATGGCATCACGGAAGTGGCGCAGCGTGTGGTGGCCGTCGTCGGCGATGGGACCAAGGCCTTCGATGAGCAGGAGCTTCTCGATGCGTTCGGGTTTTGCCGCGGCCACCAGTGAAGCAATGCCTGCGCCGAGCGAATGACCCATCAGGTCGAAACGCTGCAGGCCCAGCACGTCGATGGCGAGAAGCACCGTGCGCACGTAGTCGACGAAGTAGTACTGCGCGCCGGGCGGGAGGTGATCGGAATGTCCGTGGCCCGGCAGTTCCAGCGCGATCACCTGGCGGCGTCCGGCGAGGATGGGCGCTAGGCGTGCAAAGCTCCACGCGTTGTCGAGCCAGCCATGCAGGGCCAGCAAGGGCGGCGTGTCGCTGTCTCCCCAGACTTGCGCACTCAGGCGAAGGTGGGGCAGGTGAACATCACGGTTGACCGGATGACTCACGCGCCGGCACTCGCCCGCGGTGCGAATTCCGGCCAGCCGCTGGCGTGACGCAGCACCAGGGCGGCGAGGCTGTCGACCTGGCCGGGCGTGTCGTTGAGCGCGGGGATATAACGCAGCTCGTCGCCACCCGCCTCACGGAAGAAGTCGCGGTTCTGCATGGCGATTTCCTCCAGCGTTTCCAGGCAGTCCACCGCGAAACCGGGGCAGGCCACATCGATCGTCCTGATGCCCCGGCTGGCGAGCTCGCGCACAGTGGCGTCGGTGTACGGCTGCAGCCAGGATTCCCTGCCGACGCGCGACTGGAAACTCACCAGCAGCTGTGACTCGCCCAGCCCCAATCGTTGGCGCAAGGCCTCTGCGGTGGCCTTGCTTTGCGCGAAGTACGGATCGCCTTCACGCACATAGCGCTCGGGAATGCCGTGGAAGGAAAGCAGCAGTTTTTCGCCGCGGCCGTTCGCTGCCCACCACTGCTCGATGCTGCGTGCCAGCGCATCGATATGCGCCGCATCATCGTGGTAGTCGTTGATCAGGCGAAGCTCTGGCGGCCAGCGCAGCGATTGCATGGCATCGGCAACCGCATCGATGACCGAGCCGGTGGATGTAGCGGAGTACTGGGGATAGAGCGGCAGCACCAGCAGGCGGCGTACGCCTTCGCGCTGCAAGCGCTCGATTTGCGAGGTGACGGAGGGCTGCCCGTAACGCATGGCCAGTTCCACGCGAACCGGGCCGGAGCAAACCGCCGACAGCTTTTCCTGCATGCGTGCGGCCAGTGCTTCGCTGCCCACGCGCAACGGCGAACCCTGCGGCGTCCAGATGCGCTGGTAGGCGTGTGCCGAGCGCGAAGGTCGCACGCGCAGGATCACGCCATGCAAGATCAGCCACCAGAGCCAGCGCGGATAATCGATGACGCGCGGGTCGCCCAGGAATTCGGCGAGATAAGGACGCACGGCCTGCGCCGTCGGTGCTTCCGGTGTGCCGAGGTTCACCAACAGCACTGCAGCCTGAATGGGAAGGTCTCGGGAAGAACCGGCAACGCCGGTATAGTCATGGCTGCGTGGCATCGTGGCGCCGGCGATGAAAACCGCCGCAAGTCTGCCACAAGCCGTCAGGGGCGCCGTGGCGAGGATCGCCGCAGGCAGCCGTATCGCTTATCCAGCTCAAGGGAGTCGTCCATGTTCAAAGCATCGCTGCACCGCCTGTTGCTCGCCTCACTGGTCCTGCTGTTGCCCGCGGCCGCCGTGCACGCGGAAGACCCGCCGCTGGTGCGCGCCCAGAACGCGGTGCGCGTGCTGAGCGACATCATGGAAGCGCCGGACAAGTCCATTCCCACCGATCTGCTGAAGCAGGCCAAGGCCATCGCGGTCATCCCCGACCTGTTGAAGGTGGGCTTCGTGTTCGGTGGTCGTCGCGGCGAGGGCCTGATCTCGGTGAAGGGCCCGGACGGCACGTGGTCCAATCCCAGCTTCATCACCATGACGGGCGGCAGCGTGGGCTTCCAGGCCGGTGCTTCGTCCACCGACGTGATCCTGGTGTTCCGCACCCAGCGCGGCGTGGATTCCATCGTCAACGGCAAATTCACGCTGGGCGCCGATGCGGCGGCCGCTGCCGGCCCGGTGGGTCGCACGGCCCAGGCCTCGACCGACAGCGACTTCAAGGCCGAGATCTACTCGTACTCCCGCTCGCGCGGCCTGTTTGCCGGCGTGGCGCTGGACGGCTCCGCTCTGCGCATCGACTACGACGCCAACGAGTCCATCTACGGCAAGGGCATTACCCCGCGCCGCATCTTCGAGGGTGGCGTGAGCAACGTTCCGGGACCGGTGGTCGATTTCAGGGATCGCCTTGAGGAGTACACTCAGCGATGATGTGGAGCGGCGGCGCGGGAGCGTGACAGCCTCGTTCCGCCGCTTTCATTTCTGAGGCCATTCATGAGCATCACCCATCTCCTTATCCTGCTGGTCGTTGTCGTGCTGATTTTCGGCACCAAGAAGCTGCGCAACATCGGTTCGGACCTCGGCGGCGCCGTGCGCGACTTCAAGAAGGGCCTGGACGGCGGCGAAGAGCCCCCCAAGCCGACCAATCCCAACGAACAGCTGCGCGCCGATCCTCCGCCGGCCGGTCCCAGCCAGAATCAGAATCAGCACGACACCGAGCAGAAGTAACTCGGGGTAGATCGGCATGATCGAGATCAGCTTCGGCAAGCTGGTACTGCTCGCGCTCATTGCGCTGATCGTGCTCGGCCCGGAAAAGCTGCCGCACGCGGCGCGCACGGCGGGTGTCTTCATGCGCCGTATCCGTACCGGCTGGGACAGCGTACGCGCCGAGGTAGAGCGCGAGCTTCAGGTCGAGGAGATCAAGCGCCAGGCGCGCGAGGCCGCCTCGCGTGCTGAAGCCGCACAGGCCGAGCTGGACGAGACCCTGCGCAAGATGCGCCCCACCGGCGGCGCCCCGGCCCCCGCGCCTGCCACGGCGGATGTCGCTCCGGTGATCGAGACGCCCGCCGCCACCGACGCCACCCCGACCAAGGAAGTCCCGCATGGCGGCGCCTGAGCTGGAAGGCCCCGAGGACGACCTCGAACAGGGCCTGTTTTCGCACCTGATCGAACTGCGCTCGCGCTTGTTGCGCGCCATCATCACGGTGTTGGTGGTGCTGGGCGCGTTGATTCCGTTTGCCAATCGTCTTTATGCGGAACTGGCCGCGCCGCTGGTGTCGCGATTGCCCGAGGGCGCGCACCTGATCGCCACCGAAGTGGCCAGCCCGTTCGTGACGCCGCTGAAACTGGCGTTCTACGCGGCGCTGTTCATCAGCATGCCGATGATCGTCTACCAGCTGTGGGCGTTCGTCAGCCCTGGCCTGTATCGCAACGAGAAGCGGCTGGCCCGTCCGTTGCTGGTCGCTGCGCTGTTCCTGTTCTATCTCGGTTGCGCGTTCGCTTATTTTTTGGTGCTTCCCGCCGCGTTCCGTTTCCTCACGGCGGTGACGCCCGCGGGCGTGGAGATGATGACGGACATTACGCATTACCTCGATTTCGTGATGCTGATGTTCTTCGCCTTCGGCCTGTGTTTCGAAGTGCCCGTGGCCGTGGTGATCCTTGCCGCCATCGGTATCGTGAACCTGGAACAGCTGCGCAACGGTCGTCGTTACGCCATCGTCGGTGCGTTCGCCATCGCGGCCTTCATTACGCCGCCGGACATCACCTCGATGATCATGCTGGCCATTCCCATGTGCCTGCTCTACGAACTGGGCATGCTGGCGGTTCGCTGGTTGCTGCATCCCGCCAAGGCCGGGAAAACGGCATGAGCGACGCGGCAGCCCGCATCGAGGAACTGAAATCCTCGCTGGAGCTGCAGCCCCATGTCGAGGGCGGTCACTACCACCGCTTTCATCCGCCCCGGGGCGTCGACAACGTGGGCGTTCGCCATGCGATGAGCGCCATCCACTACCTGCTTGAAACGGGCCAGTGCAGCAGCTGGCATCGCGTGGATGCCGAAGAGGTCTGGCATTTCGTGGAAGGCGATCCGCTGGAGCTGTTGATCTACCACCCGGTGACGAAGCGGCTGGATCGCTGTGCGCTGGGGCCACTGGGCAACGGCACCCATCCCGTGGCGGTGGTGCCGGCCGGGGCGTGGCAGGCGGCGAGGCCGCTGGGTGCTTATGCGCTGGCGACGTGCGTGGTGGCGCCGGGCTTCGAGTACGAAGGCTTCGAGTTGCTGTCGCAGGACGATCCGCTGGCGGCACATCTGTCGGGGCTGGCGCCCGAGATCACCTTCTGAGCTTTTTCATCGCCTTGCCCTGAGGCAAGTGCCCGCTCGAAAGATTCCAGAGTCCCTGTAGGAGCGCACTTGTGCGCGACAAGCCCCTGCACGCGTATCCATTTGGCGCGGTGGTCGCGCACAAGTGCGCTCCTGGAGAAGAGCCGTGTGTCATGCGGCTCCCTTGTTTCCGGGAGCTGCCCTGGAACCACTCTTCCGTCTTAGTGCTTGGTGGGCGCTGGTGCGGACGCCGGCGGCCCGTACACCGTGCGATTCAGTGCCATGCCTTTCAGCACGTTCAACGCCTGGGACAACGCATAGTCCTGCGTGGCGAGCTTGGCGTTTTCCGCGCTGCCGTCGTTGTCGATGTCCTTGCCGCCCTTGGTGCCGTCTTCGTTGGCGAGGTGGTTGGGCAGGTCGGCTTCGGAGCTGATCAGGGTCGGCGCGCTGTCGGCCTTGTTCACGGCCAGGTCCGCCAGGGCGATGTCGGGCTTGATGCCTTCGGCCTGGATGGACGTGCCATTGGGCGTGTAGTAGCGCGCCGTGGTGATCTTCACGGCGTGATCGTTGTCCAGCGGCAACACGGTCTGCACCACGCCCTTGCCGAAGGTGCGGCGGCCGATGATGAGCGCGCGGTGGTTGTCCTTCAGTGCACCGGAGACGATCTCCGCCGCGGATGCCGTGCCGTTGTCCACCAGCACCACCATGGGGGCGCCATTGAGCAGGTCGCCGGCGTGCGCTTCGAAGCTGAGGTTGGAATCCTGCAGGCGGCCGCGCGTGGTGACGATGGTGCCGGAGTTGAGGAAGTCGTCGCTGACGCCGACGGCGGCGGTCAGCAGGCCGCCCGGGTTGGAGCGCAGGTCCAGGATGGCGCCCTTCTGCGGGCCGTTCTTGCGGATCAGCTCGCCGAGCTTCTTCTCGAGATCCGGCGCGGTGTCGTCCTGGAACTGGCTGATGCGGACGTATGCGTAGCCCGGCTCGATCTCGCGAGTCTTCACGCTGGTGACGGAAATCTTCTCGCGCACCAGCGGCATGTCGATGGGCTTGTCGCTCTTCTCGTGCAGGATGGTGAGCGTGACCTTGCTGCCCGGGTCACCACGCAGCGCCTTGAACATGTCGTCGATGTTCTCCGGGTCCACCACCTTGCCGTCGATCTTGATGATGGTGGCGCCGGGCTTGATGCCGGCGCGCGAGGCGGGCGTGTCGGCAATGGGGGCGATGATGCGCAAGGTGCCGTCCACCTGCAGCACTTCGATGCCCAGGCCGCCGTACTGGCCGGTGGTGTCCTCGTTGAGTTCGTCCAGGCCTTCCTTGTCCAGGTACTCGCTGTGCGGGTCCAGGCCGGTGAGCATGCCGCTGATGGCAGCCTTCATCAGGGTCTTGTTGTCCACTGGCTCCACATAAGCCTGGCGGACGATTTCATAGACGCGGCTGAAGTTGCGCACGTCGTCCAGGTCCACGCGGTCGGGCACGGACGAGGCCGGGGCAGGCGCGACATCGGCGGGCGTCTTGGTGCCGGTACTTTTGGTTGGCGCGGTCTGCGCCTGCGCCAGCGGCGCCGCCAGCAGCAGGACGGCCAGGCTCAAGGAGGAAAACCGCATGGATGGGGAACTCCGGTAAAGCGGTGGGGGCGGGCCCGGCGGTGGGCCGTATAAGTCGGTTTGACCGCCGGATGTCGCCAGAATTCAACACACTACAAAGGTTAGCCTGCGACGCTGCGCAGGCGGCGTCAATGCACCGGGGGCCTTTTCAGCCTGCTGTCAGCCTTTCTTGCCCAGCCATGTGCGCGGGTCCACAGGCTGGTTGTTCTGGCGCAGCTCGAAGTACACGCCGGTATTGACGCCCGTGGGCGCGCTGGCCGTGCCTACGGCTTCGCCTGCGTTCACCTGATCGCCCACGCCATGCAGGATGGTCTCGTTGTTGCCGTACATGCTCATCCAGCCGCCGCCGTGGCTCAGGATCACCAGCATGCCGTAGCCGCGCAGGAATGCCGCATAGACCACGCGACCGGACGACACCGCTCGCACCTCGCTACCGCCCGGCGCCTTGATCAGCACGCCGTTGCCGTAGCTATTGACCACGCCGGAGGCCGGCCAGGGCAGGTTACCGCGGATATTGGCCAGGCCCTTGCCGGCCGGCGCGGGCGATTTGCCCTCGTTGGCCTTGGCGGCGCGTTCGGCTTCGCGGGCGGCCTCGTCGATGGCCTTCTGCAGCGTGGCCACCAGCGAGTTGAGCGAGGCCTCGTTCTGCTTCAGGGCAGCCAGCTTGCCGGCCTGATCCTTGTATTGGGCGTCCGTGTCGGCCACCAGCCTGGCCTGGGCGGCGCGCTGCTGTTCCAGTGCCTTGGCCTGGGTGGCGCGTTCGGCGCGGGCGGTTTCCAAGGCCTGTTGCTGGGCGGTGATCTGGGTTTCCAGATCCTGCAGCTGGGCCAGGTCACCCATCAGCTTCTGCACCCGGGCCACGCGGTCTTCCTGGAAATACTTGGAATAGGCCAGTGCCTGGGCAATGCGGGTGACATCGTCGTCGCCCATCAGCAGGCGCAGGTCCGAGCCACGGCCCAATGCATAGGTGGCGCGCAGCAATTCCGCGATGGCGGCGCGCTGGCCCTCCAGGTTCTTCTGCAGCTCGGCGCGCTGGGCTTGGAGGTCAGCCAGCTCTTTCTGCTTGCCGGCCAGCTGGTTGTCCGTCTCGCGCACAGCCTTGGCGGCTCCGGCCACGGCATTGGCCTGCTTGGCCAGTTCGGCGGTGGCGCTATCGCGCTTGGCGGCGGTGTCGGCCTGCTCCTTGGCCAGCGCCTCCATCTTGCTGCGCACGTCCGAAAGCTTCTTCTGGGCTTCGGCTTGTTCAGTCTTGGTCTTGCTGTCCTGCATTGCCCAGGCGGGCTGGACGGCGATGAGGACGGCAAGCGCGCCGGTCGCGGCACAGGCTAGGGGGCGGGCACAACGGACTGGTATGGGCATCGGCTCATTATCACAGAGGGCGATGACGGCGCGCGAGCCGCCGGTGCCGGGAGATTGGTGGTCGGTCACGTGGTCTTCATCGCAGCGCCTTTGCGATCACTGGTATGCAACGTGCGATGCATTGCGCGCACGCGACAGCGCGTTGCACATGTCGAGGACATGATGTGCACATCGAACGTCGTGCATCGTTTGCTTTGTCCTGCGGACAAAAACGCTTCCATTTGTAACTTTCATTTGGCCGTAAAGATGTCTTTGACGCGACGCACCATCTGTGGTTTAGTCGAGGTCACACTTATGGATGCGTGACAGCGGCGCCTTGGGCACCGTTGGGACAACGCGTCTCTCACCATCGGCCGGGGAGGCAAGATGGCGCAAGCAGTTCCAGCGACGCTGTACGACGCTGCGTTCGAGCACGACAGCTGTGGGTTCGGTCTGGTCGCACAGATCGACGGTCATGCCAGCGCTTGGGTAGTGGACACCGCATTCAATGCGTTGGCCAAACTTTCCCATCGCGGTGGCGTGAATGCCGACGGCGTGAGTGGTGACGGATGCGGCGTGCTTTTTCATCGTCCGCTGGGCTGGTTGAAAGCGCTTGCCGACGAAGCCGGCATCGCACTGGGTGAGCGCTTCGCCGCTGGCGTGGTATTCCTCGATCCGAATGGCAGCGACGACGCAGCCATTACGCTGGAAGAAAAACTCCGCGAAGAAGGCCTGCATGTCGCCGGTTGGCGCCACGTGTCAGTGAATGCCGAAGCCTGCGGACCGCTGGCAGCGGCAGCGAAGCCACGCGTGCGCCAGGTGTTCGTGGAGCCGTCTGCGTCGATGGACGATGGCGTATTCGAACGCGCGTTGTTCCGTGCGCGCCGCCGCGCCGAGACGGCGCTGACGCACGACCAGCATTTCTATGTCGTCACGCTCTCGGCCGACGTGGTGGGCTACAAGGCCATGGCCGCGCCCGGCCGACTGCGTGAAGTGTTTGCCGACCTGATGCATCCGGCGTTGAGCGCCGATGCCGTGGTGTTCCACCAACGCTTCTCCACCAATACCACGCCGCAGTGGCGTCTGGCGCAGCCATTCCGCCTGTTGGCGCACAACGGCGAGATCAACACCATCCGCGCCAACCGTCGCTGGATGCAGTCGCGCGAATCCATCCTGCATTCGCCGCTGGTCGATCTTTCCGACATCGGTCCGCTGGTGCGCCAGACCGGCTCGGATTCGGAAAGCCTGGATAACGCGCTGGAGGTGCTGATCGCGGGCGGCTTGGACCTTATCGCCGCCATGCGCGTGCTGGTGCCACCGGCTTTCGCCGCGCGCGAAGGCATCGACGAAGACCTCGCCGCGTTCTACGAGTACTACGCGCTGCACAGCGAACCGTGGGATGGCCCGGCAGGCCTGGTGATGTGCGACGGCCACTACGCCGCGTGCACGCTGGACCGCAACGGCCTGCGCCCCGCGCGCTGGGCGCTGTCGGCGGACAACCATCTGATCGTCGCCTCCGAAGCCGGCTTGTGGGAGGTGCCGTCGTCGCAGGTGGTCGCCAAGGGGCGCCTCGCGCCCGGCGAAATGATTGCGGTGGATCTTCAGCAGCATCGTTTGCTGCGCGATGCCGACATCGACGACATCAACCGCAAGCGCGCGCCCTTCCGCGACTGGTTGCGTGCAGGTGTGAGCTATCTCGAATCAGACCTGATCGACCCGTCGCTGGCCGCCGAGCCGTTGCCGACGGAAGAACTGCGCCGCTACCAGAAGCTCTATGGGCTTTCGCGCGAAGAACGCGAAACCGTGCTCAAGGCGATGGTGGAACTGGAACAGGAAGCTACCGGTTCCATGGGCGACGACACGCCGGTCGCCGCCATGTCGCGCCAGGTGCGTCCGCTGTTCGACCGGTTCCGTCAGGGCGTTGCGCAAGTCACCAATCCGCCGATCGATCCGTTGCGCGAAAAGCTGGTTATGTCGCTGGTCACGCAGATCGGTCCCGAGTCGAACGTATTCGATCTCACGCCGGAAAACGCCAGGCAGATCCTGATCAACTCGCCGGTGCTCTCGCAGCGCAAGTTGCGTCAGTTGCTGGCGCTGCCGCAGTTCGCCGGTACGCCACGCTTTGATCTGATGTACGCGCCGGAAGAAGGCCTGGAAGCGGCATTGAACCGTCGTTGCCGCGAGGTGGAAAAAGCGGTGCGCGAAGGCTGCCAGCTGGTGTTCCTCAGCGACCGCTATCCGCAGAAGGACCTGCTTCCCATCCAGTCGCTGCTGGCCGTGGGCGCGGTGCACGCGCACCTGATCGACAAGGCGTTGCGATGTCAGTGCAACATCCTCGTTGAAACGGCGACGCCGCGCGACCCGCACCAGTTCGCCTGCCTGCTGGGTTTCGGCGCCACTGCCATCTATCCCTGGCTGGCGTACCAGAGCCTGTTCGAGCTGGGTCGCGAAGGCCACATCGACAGCGACCGCTTCGAAATCGGGCGAAGCTATCGACGCGGCATTCGCAAGGGTCTGTTGAAGATCCTGTCCAAGATGGGCATCTCCACGGTGGCGGGTTATCGCGGAGCACAGTTGTTCGAAATCGTGGGCCTTGCGCCGGAAGTGGTGGAGCTGTGCTTCCCGGGCACGCCATCACGCATTGGCGGCGCGGGCTTCGCCGAACTGGAACACGATCAACAGATACTCGCCGCGGAAGCGTGGAGCGATGCGTCGCCGTTGCGCGCGGGTGGCCTGTACAAGTTCGTGTACGGCGGCGAGTACCACATGTACAACCCGGACGTGATCGGCACGCTGCAAAAGGCCGTCCGCACCGGAAGCCAGACGGACTATCGCGCCTACGCGAACTTCGTCGACCGGCGTCCGCCCTCGGCATTGCGCGATTTGCTCTCGCCGCGTGCCGTGGGCGATGCGGTTCCGCTCGACGAGGTGGAGTCGGCCTCAAGCATCTTGCGTCGCTTCGATTCCGCCGGCATGTCGCTGGGTGCGCTGTCGCCCGAAGCGCACGAAGCGCTGGCGATTGCGATGAATCGCCTCGGTGCACGCAGCAATTCCGGTGAAGGCGGCGAAGATCCCGCGCGCTACGGCACCGAGAAGATGTCCAAGATCAAGCAGGTCGCGTCCGGCCGCTTCGGCGTCACACCGCAGTATCTGGTGAATGCGGAAGTGCTGCAGATCAAGATCGCACAGGGCGCCAAGCCCGGTGAAGGCGGACAGCTGCCCGGCCACAAGGTGGACAGCACCATCGCACGCCTGCGCTACGCCAAGCCGGGCATTGGACTGATTTCGCCGCCGCCGCATCACGACATCTATTCCATCGAAGACCTTGCCGAACTGATTCACGACCTGAAGGAAGTGAACCCTGAGGCGTTGATCTCGGTGAAGCTGGTGAGTCACGCCGGCGTGGGCACCGTGGCGGCCGGCGTGGTGAAGGCCGGTGCGGATCTCATCACCGTCAGCGGTCACGACGGCGGCACGGGCGCCAGTCCGCTGACGTCGATCAAGTACGCCGGCACACCGTGGGAATTGGGTCTGGCCGAAACGCAGCAGACGCTGCGCCGCAACGACCTGCGCGGACGCGTGCGCCTGCAGACTGATGGCGGCTTGAAGACTGGCCTCGACGTGATCAAGGCCGCGATGCTGGGTGCCGAAAGCTTCGGCTTCGGCACTGGCCCCATGGTGGCTCTGGGCTGCAAGTACCTGCGCATCTGCCATCTGAACAATTGCGCCACGGGTGTCGCCACGCAGCATGCCGTGCTGCGCAAGGAACACTTCGTCGGCCTGCCCGAGATGGTGATGAACTACTTTGGCTTCATCGCCGAAGACGTGCGCGCGCATCTTGCCCAACTCGGCGTGCGCAGCCTCGACGAGATCATCGGTCGCGCCGACCTGCTGGAACAGGTGAATGGCACTACACCGGTGCAGCACAAGCTGGATCTGACGCCGCTGCTCGGACACGGCACGCTGGGTACGAACGTGGATAGCGCCTGTACCTTGCCGCGCAATCCCATGCGCGACGAGGCCGCCCTAGCCACGCGCATCGACGAAGCGACACGTCACGCGGTGGCCAACAAGGTGGGCGGCGAGTTCGCTTTCGAGATCGTCAACACGGATCGCGCCATCGGTGCGCGCCTTTCCGGTGACGTCGCGCGTCGCTACGGCGACCACGGCATGGATGAGAGCCCCATCCTGTTGAAGCTCAACGGTGCGGCGGGCCAGAGTCTAGGCGCGTGGAATGCCGGTGGCGTGCACATCGACCTGGTGGGCGAAGCCAACGACGGCGTCGGCAAGGGCATGGCGGGCGGCCGCATCGTGGTGCGTCCACCGGCGGATTCGCCGTTCGCCACCAACGAGGCATCCATCATCGGCAATACCTGCCTTTACGGCGCCACCGATGGCGAGCTGTATGCCGCGGGTCGAGCAGGCGAACGCTTCGCCGTGCGCAACTCCGGTGCGCTGGCCGTCGTCGAAGGCGCAGGCGATCATTGCTGCGAATACATGACCGGTGGCGTTGTCGCCGTGCTTGGCAAGGTAGGACTCAACTTCGGCGCGGGCATGACGGGCGGCTTCGCCTACGTGCTCGACATCGAGCGCACCTTCGTGGACTGCTACAACCACGAGCTGGTCGACATCCTGCGCATTTCGCCCGAAGGCATGGAGCACTACATGCAGCACCTGCGCGCGCTGGTGGTGAAGCACGTGCAACTCACGGGCAGCGAATGGGGCCGGCGCATCCTGGCGGACTTCCGCGGCCTGCAATACAAGTTCTGGTTGGTGAAGCCCAAGGCGGCAAGCCTTGCTGCGCTGGCAGAGGAATTGAGGAGCGCAGCATGACCGACAAGACGTTCCAGTTCCTCAACGTGCAGCGACAGACGCCGCGTACGGTTCCCGTATCCATTCGTGTGCTCGGTTACGGCGAGATCGCGGGCGATTTCGGCAGCCAGCAAGCCGGCACGCAGGCGGAGCGCTGCATCGATTGCGGCAATCCGTATTGCGAGCACGCGTGCCCGGTGCACAACTACATCCCGAACTGGCTGAAGCTGGTGCAGGACGGTCGCCTGATGGAAGCGGCCACGCTGATGCACGAGACCAATCCCCTGCCGGAAATCTGTGGCCGCGTGTGCCCGCAGGATCGCCTGTGCGAAGGCGCGTGCACGTTGGAGCAAACGGCCTTTGGTTCGGTCACCATCGGCAGCATCGAGCGCTGGGTGACCGACGAAGCGTTGCGTCAGGGCTGGACGCCTGATCTGTCCGCCGTGCAGGAAACCGGCAAGCGCGTT
The DNA here is from genome assembly GCF_003121485.1 of Dyella sp. C11. Lineage (GTDB taxonomy): Bacteria > Pseudomonadota > Gammaproteobacteria > Xanthomonadales > Rhodanobacteraceae > Dyella. Next base: position 30,560 of record NZ_QAVX01000008.1, read on the forward strand.
GCCATCATCGGCGCGGGTCCGGCCGGGCTGGCCTGCGCCGATCGCCTGCGCCGCGCCGGCATCGCCGCGGATGTCTACGACCGACAGAGCGAAATCGGCGGCCTCCTCACCTTCGGCATTCCGCCGTTCAAGCTCGACAAGGGCGTGGTGCGCACGCGTCGCCAGTTGCTCGAAGGCATGGGCGTGCGTTTCCTGCTCAATCGCGACGTGGGGCGCGACATCGAATTCGGCCAGCTACTGGACGATTACGACGCCGTGTTCGTGGGAACGGGCGCCTACACTTATGTGGATGCGCAACTCCCTGGGCGCGAGCTGCGCGGCGTGCACGACGCGCTGCCGTTCCTCATCGCCAACACCGAACGCTTGCTGCGTGACGAAGCCATTCCGCCGGCCTTCGATTTCCGTGGCAAGCACGTGGTGGTGCTGGGCGGCGGCGACACCGGCATGGACTGCAACCGTACGGCGATCCGCCTTGGCGCGGCCAGCGTCACCTGCGTGTATCGTCGCGACGAGGCCAACATGCCGGGCTCCGCGCGTGAAGTAAATTACAGCCGCGAGGAAGGCGTGAACTTCCTGTTCCAGCGCCAGCCGCTGGAAATCCTGGGCGGCGCGCGCGGCAACGTGCGTGGCGTGCGCGTGGTGGAAACCGCACTGGCGGACGATGGTTCCGGCCGTCTCGTGCCACGCAATGTGCCCGGCACCGAATACGTGATCGATGCCGACGTGGTGATCCAGTCGTTCGGCTTCCTGCCCAGCCCGCCGGATTGGCTGCGCTCGCACGGTGTGGCGCTGGACAAGTCCGGCCGCGTGATCACGGGCGCCAACGGCACACTGCCGCACCAGACCAGCCACGCGCAGATCTTCGCCGGCGGCGACAACGTGCGCGGCGCGGACCTGGTGGTGCGCGCGGTGTACGACGGCCGCGAAGCGGCCGGGTCCATCGTGCAGATGCTGCAGACCGTCGATGCCGCCGCGCTGGCGCATGCCTGAGCAAGGCTTTGATAGTGCCTTGACTGTGGGAGCGCACCCTGTGCGCGACGTTTTTACCTAAGGTAAGCAGCGTCGCGCACAGGGTGCGCTCCCACATGGTTTCCGCGAACATCGCGCACTGCGTGTACTCCCACATGATGTGATTCGCTCTTTCCGTGGTGTGGAGGGCAATGCGACACTGCGCTGACCGCCATGATCGCGGTGCCAGTACTTCCACGGAGCAACCGCATGCGTCTCGGCCTCGCTGCCAACCAACTGCATCATTCCCACGCCAACGCCGCGTTGTTCCGCTGGCTGCATGCGTGCGAGGTCGGCATTCGCGAACTGGAACTGGGCTTGCATGCCGTAGGACGCACGTACGATGCGATCCACCGCGCAGGCTATCTCGATCGCTATCTCCCGCTGCGCCGTTATCCGTATGGCCGCGAAGGCGGACTGATGAAGCTGGTGGCGGAAATCGTGGGGCTGGGACCGGATCGCACGCTGGATGGCGCCATCTACCTGATGGACCCCGTCGATCCCTCATCCATTTTTCCCGAGGCCATTGCACTCAAGCGCCAGTGCGTGATCCACGGCAAGCCGTTCATTTCCACGGTGGCCACGGCGCGCGACTGGATCGAGATGGAGCGCATCCATGCCGGTTTTACGCGCGATCCGGGCGCGGACATCTTTCATGACCTGGAATCCCAGACGCTGGCACTGATTGCCCACGACGCCATGAAGCCGCAAATGCTTGCCTACGCCGCCGAGCATTTCGATGTGCTGTCGCGTTTCGCGCATCGCGTGGGCACCGGCACCACGGGCCAGCGACTCAACGAGCTTGCCTGGAGTCGTGGCTGGCCCGCGGACAAACCGTGGGTGGAGCGTTACCAGAGCGGCCCGATGGGTGGTGATGCCCAGATTGCGGATCTCGTACTCGAACGTCGCTGCCAGCGCGCCATCTTTTTCGAAGACCCGCACGTGGCACGCCAGCACGAAGCCGACATCCAGTTGCTGGAGCGCGCCGTCACCACCCGAACGGACGACGCCGTATGCATGACCTCGCCCAAGGTCGCGGCACGCTGGGCCGCCGCGGCAGTGTTGCGCGTACCGGCCTGATCGATGGCGGGTGCATACTGGACACCCTGCGTCGCCTGCGCGATGTCTCCCTGAGGTCGTTTCCATGTGCGTGATCGCTTTTGCCTGGCAAGCTCATCCGCGCTGGCGCCTGGTGCTCATCGGCAATCGCGATGAATTCCACGAGCGCCCGAGGTTGCCGCTGGCGCGTTGGGAAACACCGGCCATCATCGCCGGCAAGGACCTGGAAGCCGGTGGCACATGGCTTGGCGTGACGGACACCGGGCGATGCAGCGTGGTGACGAATGTGCGCGATCCGCGTGATCCGCAACTGGGCCGTTCGCGTGGCCTGTTGTCGCTCGATTACCTGGCGGGCGCCGAAGACGCGGTCGCTCATGCGGATCTCTTGCTGCGTACCGCGGCCGACTATCGACCGTTCAACTTGCTGACGTTCGATACCACGCACGCGTTCTACATCGGCAACCGTCCCGACTCGCGCGCGCAATCCGTCGAGCCCGGCGTGCATGGTCTGTCCAATGCCGATTTCAATACGCCGTGGCCCAAGACGCGGGCACTAATGCGACACATGCAGTCATGGATTGATGCGGGACACGACGATGAATTCTCGCCGCTGTTCGCCGCACTGGCCGATCCGCATGGCTATCCGGATGACCAGCTTCCCGACACCGGCGTGGGCCTGGAACGCGAGCGCTGGCTGTCATCGGCCTTCATTCGCGGCGACCGTTATGGCACGCGCGCCAGCACCGTGGTGGCCATGGGTCACGATGGTCGCGGTGTCGTAGTGGAACGGCGCTTTGGCCCGAACGGCCATGAGGAAGGCGAAACGGCCATGCCTTTCGGGCGCTAAAAAAGTACGTGTGGGAGCGCACCCTGTGCGCGACGCTCTTCATTACCCGCTCGAAAAGCGTCGCGCACAGGGTGCGCTCCCACAGTGAAAGACAAGCATCAAGCTTCGGACTGGCCCGGGAACTCGCCTTCCACGTAAAACCAGTGGCCATCCTCGCGCACGAAGCGGCTGATCTCGTGCATGCGTTGCGCCTTGCCACCGCCATAACGCAGGCGTGCCACGAATTCCACGATGGCTCGGTCGCCTTCGCTTTCATGCCGCTTCACGGTCAGGCCCAGCCAGGTTGGCGCTGGCTGCTGCGACGTGAGTTTCAGGTGCGCGGGACGCGTGCTGTGATGCCAGGTGGCCAGCAGGTAAGCCTCGCGCTTGAGCACGTAGGCGCTGTAGCGGGAGCGCATCAGTTCTTCGGCCGTGGCCGCCACGGCCCCCTCGTGCAGGCGCCCGCAGCAGCGGGCGTAGCCCTCGTTGTTGCCGCAGGGGCAGGGGGTCAGGGTGTCGATGGCTTGTACGTAGGGTCGCATGGCGTGTCGCGGGCGCGGCCGGGAGCGCCCTCTGGGACGCATCGTGACGCCATCGGGACCAAAATGCCAACGCCGGCAGGCGCAGCACCTAGCGGGTGCGTTGCCAGATGCGCAGGCGATTGTTGGCCGGCATGGCCACGTCGTCGATCAGGTCGAAACCGGCCACTTCGGCCAGGGCATCCACCGCTTCGGCATCGCGGATGCGCATGTGCGTGCCGCGCGCCTGCAGCCATTCGTCGAAGGCGGCATTGCTGTCGCTGGTGTAACGGCCGCCGTAATTGAAGGGGCCATAGATTGCGAGTTTGGCGTCGTCCGTGGTGACGCCGGCAAGGCGATCGAAGAGTTCTTCCACCTCGTCCCAGCTCATGATGTGCAGCGTGTTGGCGCTGAACACGGCGTCGTACCGCCGCGAGGGCCACGGTCCGCTCACGTCCAGCGCGAGCGGCTGTGGCGTGTTGGGCAGCGCTGCCTCGTCCAGCCACAGTTGCATGCCGGGAAGGTGTTCTTCGCGGTCGCTGCACTGCCAGCGCACCTGGGGCAACGCAGCCGCGAAATACACCGCGTGCTGGCCCGTGCCGCTGCCTATTTCCAGCACATCGCGCCGGTCGGCAAAGTGCGTGCGCAGTACTTCCAGGATCGGCTCCCGATTACGCTCGCACGACGGTGCATTGGGCTTTTCCACTCAGACGGGACGGCCGCGCAGCACGCGGGCGGGCAGCATCAGCATGGCGCCGAGAAAGGCGAACACCGCGCTCACGGTGATACCCACAAGACGGAACGGCAGCACCAGCAGCCACACGATGGGATAAAGCACCAGCGCAATCAGCGCGAGCGGCCAGCAGAACACCAGCAGCAACAACCAAAGCAGGAAGGCAACCATGGCCCGATCCTCATGCCGGAAACAAAGCCACTCTAGCGCAGCCCCTGCCACACGCGTAGATGACTGATTTCACCCCATCGGCTGCACGCCGATCAGCCACAGATGCAGCCAGTGCGCGAACACCGCCCATGCGATCACCCCGGCCACCACCACGATGACATCGCCCTTTACCGTGCCCGCGGGATAGGCCACGCCAGCGGCGCGATCCCGTCGCCGGGAGCTGGCGAAATCCACGATGGCCCACAGCAGGAATGCACCGAACAGCAGCACGTCGTGCAGCATGCCGGTCGCCAGCAGATGGCCAAACGCCCACACCTTCACGCCGGCCAGCATGGGATGACCCAGCTTGGCCTTGAGGTGGTTGGCGGGTACATAGGCCGCCGCCACGAGCACGAAGGCCAGCAGCGTGAAAAGCGCGTTGAGATGACGCAAGCCCACCGGCGGCACGTAAAGCACCACGGGTTGCTGTCGCGCGAGCCCAAAGCCGACCACGATCAGCACCAGGCCGATGACCGACACCAGCGAGTAAAGCCCCTTCCAGGCTCCCTCGCCCATGCGCGCGCGTTGCCGCACGCGCCAGTCGTTGGCAAAGATGCGGATGGAATGAACGCCCAGGAACAACACCAGGCCGAGGATCAACCAAGTCATGACAAGCGCCTTGATGACATACGTGCATGGATCATGGCGCGTATCGGTGGCCGGCGCATGAGCCGGGGATCACTCTTCCCTGCAACCGGCACCAAACCATTTGTTGTTCACGGTATCGAGACTGGCATTCATGTCTGCCGCAGAGCAGATCGGGTAGCGCGAATCGCCGTTGCGCTGAATGCTCAACTGCCGGTCATGTTCGCGCTGGTTCTGTTGAGCTGCCTTGGCATCGTCGCGGCGATGCGCGGTGGACATCATGCAGTCGGCAAACTTGTCCGTGCCGGGCTGGTATCCGTAGCTGGCGCAGGTTTGTTCATCGGAGGCGTGTTGCTGTTGTGGCGTGACGGTTTCACAACCGCTGAGGCAGGCACACAGGGAAAGGCCAATCATCACAGCGGGAAGACGCATGGCTAGTCTCCGGGACGTATGGACGTGTTTATCGTCCATGCGACGTGCCCGGTGCGCAAGTAGCCCATAGGCTCTAAATGGTCGTTCGAACCCGCGCCACCAGGGCAATGGCACCTTCATGCAACACAAGAGGGTTGCGGTCAGGCTGCCACGCGTCGCCTGCCGCCAGCGTTCCTTGCGGGGTGTCGGCCGTGCCTTGTGCCAGGAAAACCAGCACGGCATCCGCAGGCATGACGGGGCTGCCCGGGCCATCGATCACATCGATATGGCCGCTTGCCTGTGCACGACGCACCATCAGGTTGAAATCGCGCGTAACGCCGCCGGCCATCGTTACATCCACCTGTGCTTCACCGGCAAAGGCGAACGGTTGCCGTGGCGTCGTGAGCGAGTGCGTTTGATCGCCATCCAGCGTCATGGTGAAGCCTTCGCCTTCCAGCAACACGATCTGGCGATCGATGCCCGGAAACGTGGAAAACGGCGCGGCGCTGTTCACGTCAGCAATGCTGATACGCCACATGAAGTGGTTGCCGTCCGCATCGGCAGGAAAGCGCAGCACTTCGCGCGTCACGCCCATGCCGTTCTTCCACGGCTGGGGTTTCATGTCATCAGCACGGATGATGCGAGCACTCATGCCACTTTCTCAATGACGCGTGTGAAAGGCGGGAGCGACTTGAGCATGCGTTCGCCATAACGCTTGAGCACAACGCGACGATCCAGCAGCACGATGCGGCCACGGTCGGTTTCCGTGCGGATGAGTCGGCCGCAATACTGCGTGAGCAGGCGCGTGGCTTCCGGCACCGTCACTTCAATGAAGGGATTGCGTCCGCGCGATTCCAGCCACTCGGCATACGTTGCACCCACCGGATCGGTAGGCACGGCGAAGGGCAACTGCGTGATCACCACTGTTTCGCACAGCTTGCCCGGCAGGTCGAGACCTTCGCCGAAGGAAGCCAGCCCGAACAGCGTGCTGCCCTTGCCAGCCTCGATATCGGCAACATGCTCGGCGACCAGTTGCGCCTTGCCCAGCGAACCCTGTGCGCGCACCTTGCGCACGTATTGGATGGGCAGCTTTTGCAGCACGCGGTCCAGCTTCGCGCGCGACGTGAACAGCACCAGGTTGCCGGCATCCCAGTCGAGATGTTCCGCCAGCCAGTCGCAGATTTCCTGCACGTGTTCTTCGCGCGCATCGGGCAGCGCGCGCATGGCCGGCACTTCCAGGCGAGCCTGCGCCGCCAGGTCGAAAGGCGACGGCAAACTCAGCGTGACCGAGTCATCGGGCAAGCCGACGGCATCGGCAAAACCGCGGAAATTGCCGCCCGCACTGAGCGTGGCAGAGGTCATCACCACCGCACTCGCGTTGCCCCACAGCACGCTGCGAAGCAGGCCGCCTGCCGAGACAGACGATGCATGACAGACGAGTTGCTGATCGTTGCTCAACGTCACCCAGCGGGCCAACGGCGGCGAATTCTCGCCATCGGTCGCGGACCACGCGCGCCACGTACGCACCTGGCGATCGATGCGCTCCAGCGCCATGCCAAGTTCGCGCGACAGGGCTTCGTTGGTGGGGCCTGTCTCGGTCATTTCCAGCACGGCGCGCCGTACGGCGCCGACCCAGCGCTCGATCTCGCCGGTGAACACGTACAGCGCACGTGCGTGTTCCACCCAGGCTTCCGGCAGCTGACCCAGCGAGCCGCGATACATCGGCTCCTGGTCGTCCGGCGACGGCAGCCAGCCCATGCGGATTTCCTTTTCCAGTTCCTCCAGCGCGTCGCTGAGTTCCTGCAGTTTCTGGTCGCCCGCATCCAGCGTGGTCTTGCCGATCACTTCCTTGTCGGTCAGCGAATAGGCTGCGTGAATCTGCCGGCCAAGACGGCTCAGCTGGCGCGCAGCAGTATTCATGTAGACCTCTGCCGCACCGCGATCGATCGCCTTCGACGGCACGTGATGGCCTTCGTCGAAGATGTACAGCGTCTCGTCGGGCTTGGGCAGGATCACGCCGCCGAAGCCGTCTTCTTCGCGCGGCATGGTGAGGTCGGCGAGCACCAGATCCTGGTTCGCCACAATGATGTCGGCATCGCCCACCGCACGGCGGGCGGCAAAGAACGGACACTGCATGAAATGCGCGCACTTGCGGCTGGTGCAACCACCGGCGCTGGTGGTGATCATGGGGCGCAGCACATCGCTGACCGGTTCGGGCGCGGCATCGATGTCGCCATCCCATTCGCGCCGGTCAAACAGGTCCAGCAGCTTGGACAGCGCCTTCTTGTCGCGTTCCTGGGGCGGCTTGGTCCACAACGCCAGATCGGCGTCGAACCCCAGGCCCATCTGCGAGGTCTCGTTGAGGCTGTTGCTGGCCATCGCCAGGTTGCGTGGGCACAGGTAGCGACCGCGGCCTTTGGCCAGCGCCACCTTGGCCTCGGTGCCATTGAGCTTGAGATAAAGCGGGATATCGCGCTGGACCAGCTGCTCCTGCAAGGCCACCGTGGCCGTGGCGATCAGCAGCTTTTTCTTCTGAGCGCGCGCCACCTCGACACCCGCAATCAGATACGCCATGGATTTGCCGGTGCCCGTGGGCGCCTCGATCACGGCAGCGCCGCCTTCCAGCGCCAACGCCTTGGCCACCTCGGCAATCATCTTTCCTTGCGACGCACGCGCGCGGAAGCCGGGCAGGCCGTCCTTGAGGCGCGTGTAAGCGGCGCGGATCGCGTCTTTGGTGGTATCGGTCAGCATCGGCAAAGGGGCGCGAGAGGTTCGCGTCGAGCGCCCATTCTCGCATGCCCGCCCCTTGCTTGCTGAACGAGGCGAGCCGGGTGGAATGTCAAGAGAAAAGGAGAAATTACCCCGACAGCCCGCAACCATTGGACGAATCCGCCGGCCTGATCCCTGGAGCCATCGCGCGCGTCACCGCGGGCCCATACACAGTCCGTGCGTACGTGGGGCGAGGGCTAATTTAAGGATCGGGGATGTCTGGGGATACGGGACAAGTCTCAAATGGGCGATCGCGTGGAATCAATGTACCTGGTGGATGCTTGAGCGGCTCCATCTCGAAATATTCAGGGTCAAAAAAAGGGCCAGCAATGCCAGCCCCCAAAGTTTGTGCCAAAACGCGATGTCTAAAGCTTGCTTCTTGCTGATCGCAGCGGGTCCTCAGAATTTGTAATTGAAGCCCGCGTAGTAAGCGCGGCCGATGGCGTCATACAAGCCACCGCCGAAGGTGGTACCAAAAATATTGGTCGGCGGGTTGCGGTCAAAGACGTTGGTGATGCCGCCGTAAATCTGCCATCCACTGTTGGGCACGCTGTAACTGACCTTGGCGTCGTTGAAGAAGCCCGCGCCTGCGCGAATGGGTGTCGTCTGTGTCGGGTTGGATGCATAGCTTTCATTGGTCACGCGCAACATCGAGGAGAAGTAGCGGATGTTCCAGTTGAACGCCCAGCTGCCGATGCCGTACGTGTTGTAGAGCGTCGCCTTCCATTCCGGGAAGCCCAGCACGCCGTTGTCCTGGATGGTGTAGGTCGGATCGATCTGGAACGGATGCTCGGTGTACGCAATCACGCGCGTGGCATTGAGACTGGTATTGAACCTGCCGTTGCCGATAGCCGTGCCGTAATTGACGTTGAAGTCGATGCCGGATGTGCTCAGCTCCGAAATGTTCTGCTCGATGGTGCTGATGTAGTTGAGTTCGTGCGTTACCGCGTCGCGTAACGCACTCTGGCAATAGATGGTGTTGATGCCCGTGGTCGAATCGACGCAGTTGTTGGCTGTCTGCTGACCCGAGGGCGACGAAATGGCATTCGTCAGTTTGATGTTCCAGTAATCGGCCGACAGGCTCAACCCTTCAAGGAAGGTGGGCGTAAGCACAATGCCTGCCGTCCACGTCTTGCCGGTTTCAGGCTGCAAATCGGGGTTGCTGCCGGAGAGGCCCGGGATGGTGGCCGAGTTGCTGGAGGTCCAGCCGGAGGGAACGCCAAGCGCCAGACAGTTGGCGGCGCGAACGCTGGGGTCTTTGCCGTTCTTGATCTGGTTGGTGGAGCAGGGGTCGGTGACAGAGAAATAGTTCTGGGTCTGGCCGCTGTACAACTCGTCGATATTCGGCACGCGCACAGCGGTGGACATGGTGCCGCGAAGGCGTACATCGCTGGTGATAGACCAATCCAGACCCCAGCGCCATGCCTTGGTATGGCCAAAGCTGCTGTAGTCCGAGAAACGTGCCGCCGTATCGAACGAGAGGCTCTGTGCACCGGTGCGACCGGTGATCAGTGGCGCTGCGAATTCGATGAAACCTTCCTTGACGTTGTATGCGCCGCTGGACGAAGGAATGGCGTTGAGGAACGTCAGGCCTTGTTGATCGAGCGGGTCGGTGTCCTGTCGGCTGGTTTCGCGGCGGAATTCAGCGCCACCGACCAGGCTCGCAGCACCTGCTTCCCACGGCATCTGGAACAGGTTGTTGTTCGTCACCGTGCCGCCGCCCACGAACTGCGTGAGGTGTGTTTTGGTGGTCGTGGTGGTATTGAACCATTGCGCCGCCGCCGGATCGATGGCCCCCGTGCCAAAGATGCTGGTCGGCACGCAGCCGCCACCCAGTGCGATGGGGTCGAGCACCCGACCGGCATTGACGTTGATGGCATTGGGGTTCAGCGTCGAACGACAGACGATGTTGCCGGTGGATGGATCACGCACGGCATCGATGGATGCGTTGAAACGATCCCTGATGCGATTGTTGAGGTTGTGCCGCGTCTCGTCGGTAACGCCGTAATCCACGTAACCATCGTACTGCCAGTCGCCAGTGATGACGCCATTGGAGCCCAGGACGATGCGGCTCGTGTTGCGAGATGTATCTTCACCGCGGCGACCTGCGTCAACGTCAAAGCGCGAGACCGCAAGGGACTTCTTGCCGTTGGCATCCATCAGCGAAGCGAGGCTCGGCGAGATATATGGGTTGTCCCGCGTGATGATGTAGGCGGTGCCGCCGCTGCCAAAGGCGGGTTGTCTCCACACCTTCACCTGGTTGTTGCTGTAGGTACCTTCGGCGTAGAGATGCTGCTCGGGCGTAATGTCGAAGGTGGCCACGCCGTTGACGGTGGTGCGGTTGTACTTCGGCATGAGTTCCAGCACCTGGTTCGTGTCCAGGCGGTCGCAATCCTGGCAGCGGCCCGTATCGTCCGCGATGCCATCAAAACGCTGCGAGCGCACGCTGCCGTCAGGATTGAAGACATAGCGCTTGCCAAGTTCGGTCGACCTGCCGAGAGAGAAGGTGCCACCATTCGTGATGGTGTAACTGCCGGCATTGTTGAAGAGGGCCGTGTCGGTCGGGCCATTGGGCGTCTTGATCGTTGAATACGACTTGTTGCCGAAGCGATCAGGGAACTCCAGGTTGTCCGACTGCGCATGTTCCACGGACGCCGCAATGTTGCCGCGGTTCTGCGCGAAATTCATGCCGCCGCTGAGCGTGATGCTCCTGGGGCTGTAGCCGCCGTGTTCGGAATCGCCGTACTGTGCACTGAGCTGTGCACCCTGATAGTTCTTCTTCAGAATGAAGTTGACCACACCGGTAACGGCATCGGCACCGTACACCGCCGACGCACCACCGGTAATGACTTCCACGCGCTCGATCCATGCAACGGGAATCATATTGACGTCAACGGACGTGTCACCGGCACTCGCGCCAACAAATCGACGGCCATTGACCAGCACCAGCGATCGCGCGGATCCCAGGTTGCGCAAGTCCATCTTTTGCACGCCTGCGGTGCCGATATAACGCGTGGAGTTGCCCATCGTGTATGTGCTGGCCAGCTGCGGCATGGTGGTCAACAAATCACCCACATTCACGGCACCGCTGGACTTGATGTCTTCCGCCGTCATGACCGTGGTCGGCACGGCCGAGATCACGTTGATGTTGGAAATGCGCGTGCCGGTGACATTGATCGCCTCAAGATCCGAAGCGCGCTTCGGATCTGCCTGCGTGGCTGCACCTGGCAGGGTTTGCTGAGCGAATGCGGTGCCGGACATGGCGGCAAGGCAGGCCAGCGTAAGCAGCCTGCGGCGGTGATAGTGGTGATGCATGCAACCGTCTCCCTACGGGTCGTTCGAAAAGATCGGCTGCTGAGCAAGCCGATTGGCGCGACTTACTGCGTTCGAGCAGCAAGAAGTTTCGATTCGATCACGCGTCGGAGAAGGCGGATATGTAAGGCGAGCGATAGTTCGCGTCGGCGATCTGCCGGCGCAAGGTAGGGGTTCGGATATGTCGAGTCAGCTTATGCTGACATCCGGACGGCAATGATCAGGGCGACGCGTTGATGCTCCGCGCCACCGCTTCCGCCACGCGAATGCCATCCACCGCCGCGGAAAGAATGCCGCCGGCATAACCCGCGCCTTCGCCGGCGGGGAACAGGCCGCGCGTGTTGAGGCTCTGGTAGTCCTCGCCGCGACGGATGCGCACGGGCGATGACGTGCGCGTTTCGACGCCGGTGAGCACGGCGTCGTTCATGCCGAAACCCTTGATCTGGCGATCGAACGCGGGCAGCGCTTCGCGGATGGCTTCGATGGCGTAGTCGGGCAGGGCGGTGGCGAGGTCGGTGAGGTGGATGCCGGGCTTGTACGACGGCTGCACCTGGCCGAGCTGCGTGGAGGGTTTGCCCTTGATGAAATCACCGACGAGCTGACCCGGCGCGCTGTAGTCGCGGCCGCCGAGTTCGTAGGCGCGCGATTCCAGGGCACGCTGCAAGGCGATGCCGGCGAGCGGGCTGCCGCTGTCGTCGAATGCGGCGAAATCCTTGGGCTCGATGCCGACGACGATGGCGGCATTCGCATTGCGCTCGTTGCGCGAGTACTGGCTCATGCCGTTGGTGACCACGCGCTCGGGTTCCGACGTTGCCGCGACCACCGTGCCGCCGGGGCACATGCAGAAGCTGTAGACGGAACGACCGTTCTTGCAGTGGTGCACCAGCTTGTAGTCGGCCGCGCCCAGGATGGGGTGGCCGGCGTTCGATCCAAAGCGCGCCTGGTCGATGATCGATTGCGGATGTTCCACGCGGAAGCCAACCGAGAACGGCTTGGCTTCCATGTACACGCCACGGTCGTGCAGCATGAAGAATGTGTCGCGCGCGCTGTGTCCCACGGCGAGCACCACGTGGTCGCTCATCAGTTGTTCGCCGTTGGACAGCACAACGCCGCGCAACTGGCGCGTGCCATCGGCAGCCGTATCCACGAGCACGTCGTCCACGCGCTGCGAGAAGCGGATTTCGCCACCCAGCGACTGGATGGTCTCGCGCATGCTTTCCACCATCGTCACCAGGCGGAAGGTGCCGATGTGCGGCTTGCTGACGTAGAGGATTTCCTCCGGCGCGCCAGCCTTCACGAATTCGGTAAGCACCTTGCGACCGTGGTGGTGCGGGTCGGAAATCTGGCTGTACAACTTGCCGTCGGAGAACGTGCCGGCTCCGCCTTCGCCGAATTGCACGTTCGATTCGGGTTCCAGCTGGCGCTTGCGCCACAGGCCCCAGGTATCCACGGTGCGTTCGCGCACGGCCTTGCCGCGATCGAGAATGATGGGTCGATAGCCCATTTGCGCGAGCAGCAAGCCGGCGAACAGACCACATGGACCGAAACCGATCACGATGGGACGTTGTTCGAGGTTCTCGGGCGCCTTGGCCACGAAGTGGTAGTTGGTGTCCGGTGTGGGCTGGACGTGCTTGTCGTCCGCGTGGCGCTTGAGGATGACATCCTCGTTGGCCACGTCCACATCCAGAGTATAGACGAGCTGGATGGCGCTGCGCTTGCGGGCGTCGTAGCCGCGACGGAACACGATAAAGCTGTGCAGACCGTCCTTCCCCAGTCCCAGCTTCGCGCGGATGGCGGCCTCAAGGGCGCCTTCGGCATGGTCGAGCGGGAGCTTGATGTCGGTGAGGCGGATCATGCGGCGGGGCGGGCTGGGGGGGGCGGCCGCCTATTTTCGCACGTCTGGCCGGGAGGGGCAGTCGCACACCCGGTGTGCAGCGACTGCCCTTGTGGGAGCGCACCCTGTGCGCGACGCCCTCCGCCGCGAGATCAACCCTCCGCCGCGATCTTCCGCAACGTTTCCTCGAACACTTCCGGCGGCTGGCCACCCTGGATCAGGTAGCGCTCGTTGACGATCACGGACGGCACGGCGCGGATGCCTTGCGACTGGTAGAACTGCTCCTGCGCACGCACGTCCTGTGCATAGCGGTCTTCGTCCAGCACATGGCGGGCCTCAGTGGCATCCAGGCCGACGGAGGCGGCGACATCCACCAGCACGTCGCGCGAGCTCACATCGCGACCGTCCGTGAAATAGGCGGCCAGCAGCGCCTGCTTCAGCTCGGGCTGGCGACCTTCCAGCGCGGCCCAGTGGAGCAGGCGATGGGCGTCGAAGGTGTTCACGATGCGGCTGCGCTTGTCCATGTTGAAGGTGAAACCCAGCGCGGCGCCGCGATCGCGGATGGCGCCCTGGTTCTGGCGCATCTGCTCCGGCGTGCTGCCGTATTTGCGCGCCAGGTGCTCGCCGATGTCCTCGCCTTCGGGCGCCATCTGCGGGTTGAGCTCGAAGGGTTGGAAATGCAGCTCCACCGAGACGTCATCGCCCAGGGCTTCCAGCGCCTGTTCCAGCGACTTGAGGCCGATGGCGCACCAGGGGCATACCACGTCGGAAACAAAGTCGATCTTGATGGGAGTAGGGGCGCTCATGGGGTGATTCCTCGGTTGATCTCAGGGTTATGGGTTCGGCGCGTGGGCCAATCAAGTGGCAGTGCGGCGCCGTAAGCCCTGAGACCGCGCAGGCATAAAAAAGGGCAGCGCGGACATGGCGTGTCCAGCGCTGCCCCTGTGTGGCGTCAACCGGTTACGGCTTGCCGAGGAAATCCATCTTGCCCAGTTCCGCGCCGGCTTCGCGCAGGATCGCGTACGCGGTGGTGCAGTGGAAGAACACGTTCGGAAGTACGAAGTGCAGCAGATAGCCTTCGCCTTCGAAGTGCTGTTCACCGGAGCGCATCTTGAGCGTGATGGCGCGGGTTTCGCTGCCGTCGATCTGATCGGCCTTGAAGCTCTTGATGTAGTCGATGGCGCGTTCGATGCGGGCGTGGAGCTCGGCGAACGTGGTCTCGTTGTCTTCGAACTTCAGTGGCTCGACGCCGGCCAGGCGCGCGCAGGCGTTCTTGGCCATGTCGGTGGCGATCTGCACCTGGCTGGTCAGCGGCAGCATGTCGGCGGTCAGGCGCGCCTGCAGCAACAGCGACGGCTCGTACTTGCGGGCTTGCGCATGCGCCTCGCCCTTCTTCAGCACGTGCTGCAGGTTGTGGAGGGCGCGCAGGAAGACGGGAACGGATGCCTGGTACATCGACAAAGTCATGGGGATTGCTCCGGTGGTTCGGGGTGGTGAATGGCGTGTTGAAGCGGGACGACCGAGGAAGGTTCGCCCGGAAGCGTGTGGGCCGGGTGCGTGGTGTCGGCGGCGAGATCCTGCACGTTACGGGTTGCGCGCATCGCGATCAGCGCGCCGATGGCGAGCAGCGCGGCCGCACGCTCGACCGCCAGTCCCGGCAGGTGAAACGGCGATGTCGGGGAAATCGAGAACGAGAACACCTGCGCGAACAGGAACGGGCCAAAAATACCCGCGAAACTCTGCAGGCTGCTGACGGCTCCCTGCAGGCGACCTTGTTCGTGCGGATCCACCTCGTGCGTCATCAGCGACTGGATGGGCGGCTGCGACAAGCCCCACAGCGCCATCAGCGGGATGCCCATGAGGAAAGCCGCGCCTGTATCGGCAAAGCCCATCACCAGGAACGAACCGATGCCGCACAGCATGCCGCCGAGCATCAGCCGTCGTTCGCCAAAGCGCGGCGCGAGCTTGCGGGTCAGCACGGCCTGCACCAGGCCATCGCAGGCACCGACCAGCATCAGCACATAACCGACAGCGCGCGGCCCCCATTGATAACGATAGTCCGCGTACAGCACGAAGGTGGTCTGCAACACGTAGTGTGCGAGAAACACCAGGAACATCACCACCGCCAGTCGCATCACCAGCGGGTAGCGCGCCAGCAGTTTCAGCGAGCCCAGCGGATGGGCGCTATGGATTTCAAAGCGCTGGGTGCGGCGATCCTTGGGCAACGATTCGGGTAGCACGAACAGGCCGTACAGGAAATTGCACGCCGCCAGGCTGCCCGCGACCCAGAACGGCAGGCGCAGATGGATGTCGCCGAGCAAGCCGCCGATGCCCGGCCCGATGATGAAGCCCAGGCCGAACGCGCTGCCGAGAATGCCGTAGGCGGCCGCGCGCTTTTCCTTGGGCGTGATGTCCGCGATGTACGCGTTGGCGGTGGTGAAGCTGGCCGCGGTCATGCCCAGGATCACGCGTGCCACGAACAGCAGCCACAACGTGGGTGCCATGGCCAGCACGAAGAAGTCGATGGCAAGACCTGCGTTTGAAATCAGGATCACCGGGCGCCGACCGAAGCGATCCGACAGCGCGCCCTGTATCGGCGAGAAAGCGAACTGCACGATGGCGAACGCCGTGCTGAACACGCCCACCCACCAGATCGCATTGGAAATGCCGCCGCCCGCGAGCTGTTCGATCAGGTGCGGCAACACGGGGATGACGACCCCGAACGCCAGCATGTCCAGCACAACGGTGACGTAAATGAATGCCAGGGCGGCACGGCGACGCGGTTGATGCTCGGGAAGGGTTGTCTGATCCATGGAGGTGACCGACGGCAAGACGCGCACGATAGCCCATTACACATGACGCCGTGTGTGCAGTGCGGAAGAGGGGCGAATGCCCTTGTAGGAGCGCACTTGTGCGCGACCACATCCGGCGGTCGAGTCATTGGCACCCTGCGGTCGCGCACAAGTGCGCTCCTACAGGGAGCTCGCCGGTTCAGCCCTGCGGCGGCTGCGTCAGCTCTTTGGCATCCAGGTAGCCGTCATGGTTGCGGTCCAGCTTGTGGAACTGGCGGCGCAGGTTGTCCTGGAACTGCTTCAGGGTGATCGGCTTGCCGTGCCCGCCCGGCAATTCACTGGGTTCCAGCACGCCGTCGCCGTTGGTATCGAGACGGTAGAAGCCTTCGCTGAGGTGCGCGACGTATTCGGCTTCGCTCACGCGCCCATCGCCGTCGGTATCGAACTCACGCAGGTATTCGGCTGGCGTGGATTGCGCCCACGCCTGCACCGGCGCAATGAACAGGCCGGCCAGCATCGCGAGGTGGATGGGCCGGCGCAGGATCATGCGGCTTCCGTCCGGCGGCGCAGCACGGCGAGCGGCTGTGCCCATGTCGCGCCGGGGCGGCGCTTGCTGGTGACCAGGGTGAGGTCGCTGGGCTGGAACACGTTGATGTTGTGCGTGGCCGGGGTGGTCAGAATGTACTGGGCGCGGGTGGACTTGAGGAAGGCGCCCACCTTGTCGATGTTGAAGATGTCCAGGTGCGCGAACGGTTCGTCGATGAATACGAAGCCGCCGGGGCGATCTTCGTCGCGCATCAACGCGACCAGCAACAGCAGCGACTTCATCACCTGCTGTCCGCCGGACGCTTCGCCGTCGTCCATGCCGATCCAGCCCTTCTTGTCGAACTCGAAGCGAACGTTGAGGCCAGCCTGTGCCAGCGCGAGGTCCTCGTTCACCAGTTCGGGCAGTTCCGTTTCCACGCCGATGCCGGCGAGATCCGCCAGCACCTTCAGGTTGCGCGCGTAGCGCTTCACCGTATTGCGCAGCACGTTGAGATACGCGCCGCGCGCTTCGGTGGTGATGCGTGCGGCGCGCTCCAGGTGCACGCGGCGGCGCTGCAGGTCTTCCTTCAGGCCTTCGTGGTCGTTGGCGTACTTGTCGCGCAGCGGCAGCACGCCGTTGTCGGTTTCCCAATGGCCTTCGTTGAGGCGACGCTCGATGCGGTCGATCTCGCGACGCACGGCCGCTGGTGATTCGTAGCGCTCGCGCAGTTCGAGCATGGCGCGACGTGTGCGATGCGCCGGACGCACGTGGTTGCGCTTGTGACGGAAGGCCTTCAGGCGATCAACCTGTTCGTTGCGGAACTGGGAAAACTGGCGCGTCGTATCGGCCAGCTGTTGCTGGGCCTGGCGATGTTCGCGCGCTTCGTTGTCACGTTGGCGGGAATTCTGCTGGCGCTTTTCACGCACGCCTTCGTAATGCGCTTCGGCAGCGGCGTAGCTGTCCGCGCAACGCTGGACATCGTCTTGAAGTGCGGCCTGCGCTTCGTGTGCGGCGGCGAATTCGTCAGCGCGATCGGCCAGCTGGTTGCTGGCATTGGCGCCACGCAGCAGGCTTTCGGCATCGCTGGCCTGCTCCTGGAACGCCTTGCGCTTGTCGCCGATGGCGCGCAGCTGCTTTTCGATCTGTTGCAGGCGGTCTTCGCCTTCACGCAGCTGGCGTTCGCGTGCGGCGCTGCCGAAGTAGACATCATCCACGCCCAGGTGACGGCCGCCGCGGCGTTCGCGGAAATAGCCCTGCGGCGTGATCCAGTCCTGCTCCTTGCCCAGCTTCGCGCCGTCGGCCACGTCTTCCACGCGACGGATGCGGTCGAGCTGGCGCAGCAACCACTCGGGCGCAGGCGCCGTGAAATCCACCACTTCCAGCAGCGACCCGCGCGTAGGCACGGTGGCGGGCGCGCGTTCGGCGACGACGAAGTGCTTGTAGCGGTGCTGTTCGCCAAGGCGCCACGCCGCTTCGCGGTCGCGCGGATGATCCAGCAACACCACATGGCGATAACCGGCAAGCACGGCTTCCACCGCGGCCTGCCAGCGAGGCTCGGTGATCTCCACGATCTCGCTCAGCATGCTGTGGCCCACGCCCGCATCATCCAGCGCGCGGCGGAACGACTGCTCGAATTCAGGCGTGTAGCGCTGGCCACGGCGCCACGCAGCCAGTTGCGCCGTCAGCGTGGAAAGCTGCTCGCGCAGGCGCGCTTCGTCGTTCTGCAGGCGGCCGAGCTGGCTGCGCGCTTCGACGAGTTGCTTGCCTTGTTTCTCGTGATCGGCGCCATCCTGCTCCGCAACCAGCTTGCGCAAGTGTTGCTCCTGCTTGAGCAGCGTGGCGTTTTCGGTTTCGGCGCGGCGGGCTTCGTCCAGTTGCTGCTTGGCTTGCTGGCGAGCCTGATCCGCCACGTGTTGCTCGCCGCGCAACGATTCCTCGCTGGCATCGAGCGATTGCAGGCCAAGCTGCAGCTCGACATCGCGCGCCGAAAGATCGCGGCATTTGCGCTTGAGCCCCAGCAGCTGGGGGCGCGCACCGCGAATCGCGTTGTGCAGTTCCGCCAGTTCCGTGCGCGGCAGCGTCTCGGCAACCAGATCGGTGTGCTCGGATTTGAGTGCATCCCACTCCTGCCATGAGCGCACGCGGCCTTCGGCTTCCTGCAGGCTCACGCCGATCAGCGAAAGCTGGTGTTCCAGGCCGTGCAGCTCGCGGTCGGCTTCGGCCTGTTCGTTGCGTGCACGCTGGTAATCCTCCAGCACCGTCTTGTCGCCGAACACGTCGAACACCAGGTCGAGCAGCGACTTGGGCGGCAGCTGGCACAGCTTGTCCGTGGCGCCCTGTTCCAGCGTGAGCACGCGACGGATGGCTTGTGAAAGGCCAGCGCCTTCCAGGCGTACGCGGTACTCGCGCAGTCCCATGAAGTCGTTGCGCGCTTCGATGTCATCGATGCTTACGTCGCCGCCCATCACGGCGTACTGGCGCTGCCACTCGCCGCCCTTCTTCTGGATGCGCACGGCCAGCGTCACTTCACTGTCCATGATGGGGAAGAACGGGCGCTCGCCGCGCGGCCCCGGCACGTTGCCGACGCGTGCGCGCAGCCACGCGAAGGGCTTGCCGTTGTGGCGCAGGTAGCTCTTGTAGTCGCGGTTGCCGGCGCAGTCGATGGTGAGCAGCGTGCGCAACGCGTCGAGCAACGTGGTCTTGCCCGAACCATTGGGTCCAACCACGGTGACGATGTTGGTATCCAGCGGCAGGCTGAAGCGCTGCCAGTAGTCCCAGTGGATGACTTCGAGGCTGCGGAAATCAAACATCGTGGATCACTTCGCTGTCTTCGCTGATGTCATTCACGTCGCCGTCGGCGTCGTCGTAGAGGGGCTCTTCATCGGAACCCAGGTCGTCGCGCGGGGTCAGGCCCGCAAGCAGGTCGCTCAAGGCACCGTCGAGAATGCGTCGCGCGGTGCGCTCGTAGTCGAACACAAGATCCAGCAGTGGACCTTCCGCCAGCTCGCCCTTGCGGCGCACGATGAAACCGTGACGCGAAAGCAGGCCAAGGTTGAAGTTCACGCGCGTCTTGCCACCCAGCTTGTCGCCGAAGTCGGCAAGCAGGGTGCGTTCGGCCACGATGGGCGACAACGAGGTATCGCGTGAAATAGGCTTGGCTTCGGCGAACATCAGCGTTTGCGAGGCATCGGCTTCGGCCTGCTGGCGTTCCAGCTGGCGCTGGCGCTTGGGCAGCACGATCAGCGCCCATAGCACCACCAGCAGCGCGATGGCGTCGCGGTCCAGCTGCAGCGTGTTGGAAATCCAGCTGTCGCTGCCGCCAAACACGTGCTTCTCGTTCGCGCGCGCCACGGCCACGCCGATATAGGCGGAGTACGGATGCTCGCGCAGCTCAAGGCCCACGGCGGCGAGACGGCGGTCCAGATCTTCGCGGAAGGCCTCGTCGAGCAGCGCCATGCGCGCCTGCTTGTCGTCGCGTGGCAGCCAGCGCTGGGAAAGCAGTCGCGCGACGAGCGCGGCGGTTTCGTCATGCATGTTTCTTGTCCTTGTGGGGATGCAGGCGTCCCGCGCTGACCAGCGCGATGGACGGCAAACCCGGGTCGATCAGGTGCGGCTCGATTTCCAGTTTCAGCGGCAGGCGTGCGAGGTCCGCCGTGGGACCCTGCAACGCGGACGACTCAGGGTCGCCCACCAGGCCGAGCAGCGAGAGACGGTAAGCGCTCAAGGCGTAGTCGTTGCCGCGCAACGCAGCGCTCAATTCCATCGGATCGGTGAGCGACGCCAGTTCGCCGTGCCATGCCAGCAGAGGCGAGAGGTCTTCCTCGTCGATGGGCAAGTCATGCGTGCTCGGCGTGGCTTCCGCGTCGGGCAGTGCGGTGCTTTCGGCCGCTGCGCGTTCGCGTTCGAGCAGTTCATATTCCGCCACGTCCAGCGCGATCTGGTCCTGCAGGAACGGCGGCTGCACCGGCAGCAGCGATGCTTCATTGGCGTGCTCAGCCAGCGCATCCGGCGTGAGCGAACGCAGCCATGCGACCAGGTCGGACGAGGACAAACCCGTGCGCCCCAGGTGCACGCGGTGCTGGTCGATCTTGTTGAGTTCGCGCTGGAACACGCCGGCCTGCCGCAACAGCGCGCTCTGCGCGCGGCCCACGGCCTGCGCCAGGCGATGCGTCGACGAATCGATGTCTTCGCTGTCGGCAATGGCGCTGACCACCTCGGTGCCTTTTTCCACCCACGTCCACACCGCATCCAGGCGCTGCGCCGCGCGGCGGATGCGATGTTCGGAACCGGAAAGCACGGCGCGGTCGAAGTCTTCCTTCAACTCCGACAGGCGCGACAACAGGTGACCGAGCTCATCGGCGGAAACGCGGCCCACGGCTTGTCCCGCCGCCAGCTGTGCGGTGATGTAGCCGAGGCCGTCTTCGTCGTCGCGCTCGAATTCCAGCAGCGTGGACACGGCGGCCAGCGCCTTGCGGCCCAGCGGACTCACGCGATAACGCAGCGTCTCGCTGTCCCAGGTGAGCAGTTCGTGCTCCTTCAGGCGCTGCACCACCGTTTCCAGCTTCACCGGTTCGACAAAGGCGAGCTGGTCGCGGATTTCGGCGGGCGTCCATTCCGGGGCGTGGGCGCGTGCGCCCAGCGTGCGCAGCACCAGCAGGCGCAGCATCACCTGCGTTTCACCGCCGTGGAAGAGGGCGCTGAAGGCGCGCAGCAGCGAGCGACCGCGCAACAGCGGAAACGCCGCCGGGAGATCCTCGGCGGTGATGCCTTCGCGCAGTACGTCCTGCAGACGCTCGTCGGCGTCGAAACTATCGAGTGCCTGCATCAAGCGCTCAGCGACCGGCGCCGTGGATGCCGATGAACTGCAGGAATTCCGAGCGGGTGCGCGCGTCGTCACGGAAGGCGCCCAGCATCTGGCTGGTGATCATCGACACGCCGCGCTTGTGCACGCCGCGCGTGGTCATGCATTCGTGGCTGGCGTCCACCACCACGGCCACGCCGGCCGGATGCAGGTTTTCCTGGATGCACTGCGCGATCTGCGCGGTCAGTTTTTCCTGCACCTGGAAGCGGCGCGCATAAGCATCCACCACGCGGGCCAGCTTGCTGATGCCCACCACGCGGTTGGTCGGCAGGTAGCCCACGTGCGCGCGGCCAATGATCGGCGCCATGTGGTGCTCGCAGTGGCTTTCGAACTCGATGTCGCGAAGCACCACCATTTCGTCGTAGCCGGCGACTTCCTTGAAAGTGCGGCGCAGGTATTCGCCCGGGTCCACGTCGTAGCCGGAGAACCAGTCCTTATAGGCCTTCACCACGCGCTTGGGCGTGTCGAGCAGGCCTTCGCGAGCGGGATCTTCGCCCGACCAGCGCAACAGGACGCGCACGGCTTCCTCGGCCTGTTCGCGGGTGACTTCGGTCGGTTCGTGCTGCTCGCTCATGCGGGTTCCTTCGGGTACGCCTTACAGACGCGCCAGTGTAACGCCAGCGTCAAGGATTGGGCGGCATGGCGGCCCGCAGGCGAGCCGGATCAAGCACTTGCAGATGTCGTCATGCGCAGGGATGGGCCCTTATGCGGCGCCGATACGGCCGTTAGACTGGACGTCCGCGTGAACAAGGAGATGTCATGAAGCGCTGGTACCTGTCCATGGTGTGGATGTCGCTGGGCCTGCTTGCAGGCGTGACCCACGCGCAGAGCGTCAAGAAAACCGCCGAAGCATCCATGCTGGTGACGGGATCGATCGAGGTGAATCCGGACGGCAGCCTGCACGGCTACACCATCGACGAGCAGGAGAAACTGCCGCCGGTCGTGGTCGATGTGATGAACAAGAGCGTGCCGCACTGGCAATTCAAGCTCTCTTCCCCGACCACCCAGATCGTAAAGACGCACATGAGCGTTCGCCTGGTGGCGAAGCCAACCGGTGACGGCAACTATCGCGTCGCCGTGGAAGGTGCATCTTTCAGCGACGGTGGGAAGAACGATGCCAACGTCAGCTCCAAGGATAGGGTTTCGCCGAAATACCCCAGCCTTGCGGTCGGCGCGCGGGTCAGCGGTACGGTGTACCTGCTGCTGCGCGTGGGCCGCTCTGGCACCGTGGAAGATGCGATCGCCGAGCAGGTGAACCTTGAGCAGTACGCCAGCAGGACGGATATGGACAAGTTCCGCAAGGCGTTGGCCGATGCCTCGTTGGACGCGGCGCGCCAGTGGACGTTCAACCCGCCCTCACAAGGCAGCACCGTGAATGATCCCTACTGGGTCGTGCGCGTGCCGGTGGCCTTCAGCCTCAACATCGGTGGCATGCCCTTGAAGG
This sequence comes from Dyella sp. C11, assembly GCF_003121485.1. Lineage (GTDB taxonomy): Bacteria > Pseudomonadota > Gammaproteobacteria > Xanthomonadales > Rhodanobacteraceae > Dyella. The sequence continues at coordinate 53,448 of NZ_QAVX01000008.1, forward strand.
ATCACCGTTACGGCAAATGGGATGCCTACATTCCAGGGCCGCGCGAAACGGCACCCTGGGCCAGCAAGGACCTGCTGGCGGAATCGCCGGATGCATTGCCGGACGGTGCGCTGCGCACGGGCAATTCGGGCCTGGTGCTCACCACGCCGCTTGGCGGTGTCAGTGCTTCGGGTTCAAGCGATTGAGCGAAACAACGTGATGCGATCCGCCTGCGGTTCGCGGGTGGCTCGCAGCCATGATTCGTTGGCCACGGTGGGTGTGCAAGGCCCCAGCGTGGCGATGCGGAACGGTCGACGACCCGCTTCCCTGCGAAGCTGGTCGAGTACCTGCCGCAGGATGTCGCCAGTAAACGGTGTGTACAGATAGAACAGCGTGCCGCGCGAGGTATCCATCTCGCGTGCGTCCTGCGCCACGAAGCGGGCACGCTCCACGCGCAGCGCTGCCGCCGCGCGTTGCGCACTGGACACGTAAGCCTCTTCGCGTTCGATGCCGATGGCCTGCGCATCGGTGCAGATGGACACCAGCAAGGGCACGTGGCCCATGCCGGAACCGAGATCGACCAGAACGTCATCGCTGGTGAGGCGGGCGCGTTCGATCAGGTCCAGCACGTGCCGCACCGGCGTGGGTTGATAGAACACCATGTCCGTGTCGAGCGGCGCGATGTCACTGACGGGTTCGTCCAGTGCCAGCACGTCGCCGACCAAGGCATCCAGATGGTCGTAACCCCACGGCTGAAGCAGGTCGTCATGACGCACCCAGCCGCGCAGCGCGTGTGCGCCCGCACCCAGTTTGATGGCGTGGCGAATCGCATCGCACAGGCGCTGCTGCACATCGGCCAGGGTTGCGTGGCGTTCCTTCGCACGGCGACGCAGCGTGGCAATCACGGCTAGCCCTGCCGGCGTGATGCCGGAGGGCTCGTGCTGCATCACGTCTTCCAGCCGGTCCATGGCGCGGATGCGTTCGCGCAGCTGTTCCGGCCGCTCCAGCGTGCGGTCGCGTTCCACTTCGCAGACGATGGTGTTCAGGGTTTCCAGCATGACGATCGATGGTGTCACGTTTTGGCTGGCCGCGAGTTGAACGCAGGTTGCTTCGATGTCAGCGCGGATCGGGAACGAAATGCCCTGGGAACGGGTCGGGGCGCGGCGTGGGACGGTCATCGCCGGGAATCACGCCCTGCGCGATCAGCCGTTCGCGCGTGTCGTAGTACAGCGTGATCACCTCGTTCGGCGTCGATGAGGCGCGCTGGAAATCGGTGTAACTCACCACCGAGGTCTCGCGCTCACCATGGCCGGTGCCGATGGGGCCGTTGTCGCGCGCGCTTGCGAGGGCTTCGGCGGCGGGTGCCGCTGCTTTCTCTGCCATGCGGGGTGCGGCAGGCGCGTCGGAACGCATGGCGTCGGGTGCCGGCGTGGCCGGTGCCATCGGCATGGGCAGCGGGCGGATCATTCGCCGCGGAAGGAAGACGGCGATGCCGATGACGCCCACGTTGTCGGGGCGGCCTGTGCGTGCGGCATAGCTGCGCGATGCATCGGCAAACACAAAATCCGCAACTTCGCTGAGGCTTTTGCGCCAGCCTAGGATGTCGCTGGACTCGAAAGGCGACAGCACGTAGCCCTCCTGCGTCCAGTTGGCGGCGTCACCGGAGAGTGCGTTGACGCCGTCGACGGAAAGCACGCCGAGCAGGCGGCTATCGTCCTGGCTGCGCAGGCGGATCTGGTAGCGGTGCCCGGGATGGCCGGCGACGTAGTAGCGGCCCTCGTGGCGATAGACCGGCAATTCCTGTTGCGTGGCCCGGTCGACAATGGCCAGGTCCACCAGCCTGCCGACCGCTCCCACCTGCATGCTGGCGGCGAGCGTGGCGATCCCGAGGACATGTTTCCAGATGGCGTTCATGCGACGACTCCGGCAGGCATCGACGGCGATGCATACGGTGGAACGCCACCGGCGCGCGAACGGGGTTAGGCACCGGGCTGCTCAAGATTTCACGGGACTGGCCGATGGATAGGCAAACCCTCCCAAGGACTTCGCGTGAGCATCGGCATCCATCTGGACACCTCTTCCATTCCGGTGACCATCGCTGGGGCGTCGTCGTCGTCCTCCGCGTCCACGAGCCCTGCCGCCGCCACGTCATCGACGTCATCGAGCCAGGCCAAGGGAGCGGCGAAAGCGGGTGGTGCTGGCGGCGCAGGCGGTGCGGCGGGCGCATCGAGCAGCAGCGACAGCAGCGGCACCAGCGCGACCGTGCAGGCGTTGCAGCGTGAGATTGCCCAGTTGCAGAAGCAGCTGGCGCAGGAGCAGCAGGCCCTGCATGCGGCCACGTCCGGCAAGCAGGCGTCGGACCCGGCGAACCTGGCGCGTGTTTCCGCGTTGCAGTCCGCCGTGGCGACCACCAACGGTCAGCTTGAAAGCGCCGTGACATCGCTTGCCACGGCGCTGCTGGCCGAAGGTGGCAGCAGCAGCGGTTCGCTGGTCAGCGCGTCCGCCTGAGCGCGGACGCCAGCGGTCAACCTTCCGGGTCGTCCTCGCCGATCTCTTCGATGGCGGGCGCGTCGCCTAGCAACTGCTGGGCTTCGTCGCCGGACAAGGTTTCCACGCCACGCAGCTTGCGTTCGATGGCGCGCGTACGGACGCTGGCCTGATCGATCACGTTGGTGGCTTCGTTGAGCTTCTTGCGGGTCTTTTCCAGCACCGTGCCGAACTTGCCGAACTCGGTCTTCACCGCGCCAAGCAGGGTCCACACTTCGCTGCTGCGCTGGGCAATGGCCAGCGTGCGGAAACCCATCTGCAGGCTGTTGAGCAACGCGGTAAGCGTGGTGGGACCAGCCACGGTGATGTGGTGGTCGCGCTGCAGGGCTTCGAACAGGCCCGGGCGGCGGATCACTTCGGCATACAGGCCTTCGGTGGGCAGGAACAGCACGGCGAAATCCGTGGTGTGCGGCGGCGCCACGTACTTGCTGCGAATGCGCTTGGCTTCTTCGCGCACGCGCATTTCCAGTGCGCGCCCGGCCAGCGCGGCGGCTTCCGCATCGGCGGCTTCCTGGGCGTCCAGCAGGCGCTGGTAATCCTCCACCGGGAACTTGGCGTCGATGGGCAGATACAGCTGCGCGTGTTCGCCCGCACCCGGCATGCGCACGGCGAATTCCACGCGGTCGCTGCTGCCGGGAATGGTCACCACGTTCGAGTCGTACTGGTCGATGGTCAGCAACTGTTCGAGCAGCGCACCCAGCTGCACTTCGCCCAGGATGCCGCGCGTCTTCACGTTGGTCAGCACGCGCTTGAGGTCGCCCACGCCCGTGGCGAGGTTCTGCATTTCGCCCAGGCCGCGCTGCACTTGCTCAAGCCGCTCGGAAACCAGCGCGAACGATTGCCCCAGACGCGTTTCCAGCGTGGTCTGCAATTTCTCATCCACCGTGGCGCGCATCTGTTCCAGCTTGGCGGCGTTGTCGTCCTGAATCGCCTTGAGCTTGGTTTCCAGCGTGGCGCGCACTTCATTGAGGCGCTTTTCGTTGTCGGCGGTGAGCGCGGCGAGGCGCTGCTGTTGCTGTTCGCCGAAGCGGTTGAGCGTAAGAGTGAGTTCCTCGCGACTGTGGCGCGCGTCTTCGGTCAGGCGCTGGGCGAGCTTTTGCAGGCCTTCGTCTGTGCGGGTGGTCAGCGTGTCCAGGCGCTGGCCAAAGTGGCCGATACGCTCGTGTTGCTGCGTGTTCATGCCGCCAAGCTGTTCCTGCACCAGCGAACCGAACTGGCCCAGCGACTGGATCATCTCGCCACGGCCGGCGCGTTGCTCCTGTGCGAGCGCATCGCGCAGGTGGCGGTTGTCGTCTTTCAGCGCATCCAGGCGCGCGGTGAGGCCGGCGTCCTCGCGCCCGCGTTGCAGGTTCATCACCTGCAGCACGATCACCGCCAGCACGGCGACAACAAGGACGATCAACAGGATTTCGATCAGCGACATGGCATCACCCAGCGGTACAAGGTGCCAAGTGTACGCGCTGGCGTCTCAGGTGCTGGGATCGCGTGGCTTGGTGGGCTTACAGGTCCCGCCGCAAGGTTCGTTCGCCCTCACCGTCATTCCCGCGAAGGCGGGAGGCGCTTTTCAACGGCCGAAGGGCCGGTCATCCAGCGCCTTTCGCCTTTCGCTCTAAGCGCGTGCATGGAAGAGCAAAGTCACTGGATTCCCGCTTTCGCGGGAATGACGGTGAGGAATTAAGGGGCCGCTCCTGCGATCTTGTGAGGCTCTTACGTCATCCAGCGGACTTGAACGGCTCTTACATCACCCGGCAGAACACCGCCTTCAGGTAACGCCCTTCCGGCACATCGCTGCGGAACGGGTGGTCAGCCCCCGCACCGGCCGTGTGCAGCACCTGGATTTCACGCCCGGCGTTGAGCGCCACGCGGCGCAGCATCTCCAGGAAATCCTCTTCGCTCACCAGGCCCGTGCACGAGCAGGTGAGCAGCAGGCCGCCGGGCGGAATCACGTCCAGCGCGAGGCGGTTCATGGCGAAGTATTTCTTCAGCGCATCGACCACCTTGTTGCGGTCGCGCGTGAGCTTGGCGGGGTCAAGGATCACCGCGTCGTACTGCTCGCCACGTGCGATCGCCCCACGCAGCCAGTCGAAGATGTCGGCGGCTTCGAATTTCACCGGCACATCGTTGGCGGCGGCGTTGGCGCGGGCGATTTCCAGGATGCCCGGGTCCATGTCCACGCCGGTGGCCGACTCCGCACCGGCCGCGAGGGCGTGCACCGCGAAACCACCAGCGTTGCAGCACAGGTCGAGCACGCGACGGCCCTTGGCCAGGCGAGCGAAGTGATGACGGTTTTCGCGCTGGTCGGCAAAGAAACCGGTCTTGTGGCCATAGCCCGGCGCGGCGTGGAAGCGCAGGCCGTGCTCATGCACTTCGACCGGTGCCGGCGCCTCGGGCGAGCGGCAGTCGAAGGATTCCTGCTTCTGCACGTGGTTCTCGGCGAACCAGTACAGGCGCGCTCCCGGGAAATGACGCAGCAGCGCCGCGTGGATCGCTTCGCGAAAGCGCCACATGCCCGCGGCGAAGTATTCAATGACGATGATGTCGGCGTAGCGGTCCACCACCAGGCCCGAGAGTCCGTCGCCTTCGCTGTGCACCACGCGCCACGCGTCACTGACGCGGTCCAGCTGCAGCAGATCGCTGCGCAACGCGACGGCGCGGTCGATGCGGGCGGCGATCCAGTCGGCGTCGATGGCCTCGTCCGGATCGTTGGTCAGCAGGCGCAGCGCGATGCGCGCGTGGCCGTTCCAGAAGGCGCGGCCGACGAAGCGGCCCTTGGCATCCTCCACATCGACCACGCTGCCGGGCGGCACGCGGGTCTCCGGCTTGTGCACCTGTGCGGACCACACCCAGGGGTGGCCGGGCGTGCGATCGGACTTGAGGCGGATGACGGGGAGGGGAGAGGCGGGGGTATTCATCCGCCCATGATACCCGGTGAAACCCGCGCCCCGGCCCATTTTCTGCGGGGCGCGGGCTGCACGTGGCTTGCCGCGTGAGGGGCGGGCTACGTCGCGTCGCCCACAGGGTGCGCTCTCACAAGTCCAGATCCGGGCTTTTTTACCGGATGCGAAGCGCCAGCCAGGAACGCAGGGCCAGCAGGTTGATGCCGATGCGGGACAGCGATGGACCCGCAACGGCCAACACGAAACCTTCGCTCGCCACGTGCCAGTCCAGGCCCAGCTGGGCCGGCAAGTGCAGGGTGGCCCACACGTTCACGAAGGCACCGCAATGAAAGCCGTAGCTGAAGACCGGCGTGGCAATCAGTGGCAGCTGCAGCAGCTGGGCCCAGCCGGAGAACGTCACGCCGCGTTCGCTGTTTTCCAGCAGCAGCACGCCGGCAATCAGCACGAACGCATAGAACGCCAGCCCGATCACGGCCACGATGGAATCGTGCGAGCCGAACGGCAGCAATCGCCGCAGCATGCTCACCATGCCGAAGAAGCCGCCGGCGACTTCAAGGATGCCGATCAATCGGAAAAGGAAATTGCGCACGAGCGATGCCCTGGGTCGAAAGCCGCGAGCTTAGCCGATCGTGATGGCGGCGTTGCTGGTGCGGGTTGGCGGTTTGTGCCTGCGGTTGGCGGCCGGTCAGCGTGGTGCAGGAATCTACAAGCCCACGGTGCCAGTCACTGTAGGAGCGCACTTGTGCGCGACCGTTTCGTTGCAGCGATGTCGCCGGCCGCGCACGAGTGCGCTCCTACAAAAGGTCTTCGGCCATTTCGTGCAGGTCGGTGATGTGCTGTTCCCACCAGCGCGGTTCCGCCGCGAACGGGAAGGCGATGGGAAACGCCGGATCGTGCCAGCGCGCGGCGATCCAGCCGGCGTAATGCAGCTGGCGCATGGCGCGCAATGCCGGCACCAGCGCGAGCTCGCTGAAGTCGAAGTCGCGCATCTGCTGGTAGCCATCCAGCAATGCCGTCATCGACTTGTCGTCGTTGGCGAGCATCCACAGGTCCTGCACCGCAGGGCCCATGCGCGCGTCGTCGAGGTCCACGAAATGCGGGCCGGCGTCGGTCCAGAGCACGTTGCCGGGATGGCAATCGCCATGCAGGCGCAGCTGTCGCACCGGGCCTACAGCGTCGAAGCGATTGGCCACGGCTTGGTCCACGCGTTCGGCGGCCGAGCGATAGGACGCATGCAGCGATGGCGGCAGCAACGATGACGACAGCACCGCGCCCATCGGCTGTTCGATCAATGTTGCGCGATCAATGCGGCCACGATGTTCAAACGATGCACGTGCGCCCACGGCATGGATGCGGGCGATCAAACGCCCCAGCCATTCCAGCTGTTCCTTCGATTCCAGCGAAGGAGCGCGCCCACCGCGACGCGACGTGAGCGCGTAACGGAAACCATCGTGATGAAGCAGCGTGCGCCCGCCGAAAACCAGCGGCGCCACGAGCGGCACTTCCGCATCGGCCAGTTCCTGCGCGAATGCGTGCTCCTCGAGAATCGCTGCATCGCTCCAGCGGTGTGGTCGATAGAACTTGGCGATGACGGGTGAAGCATCTTCGATACCTACCTGCCATACGCGATTTTCATAGCTGTTGAGTGCGAGCAGGCGACCATCGGGCCAGAGCCCGCACGCGGTTACAGCGTCGAGCACGCGATCGGGGTCAAGCGATGCGTAGGGGGCGTCGATACTCAACGCGGCGCAACCACGCGTGCGGGAATCACCGCCATGGTGATGCGCGAGATGCACACCAGTTCGCCGGCCTCCGTTTCGATGCGGATTTCCCACACCTGCGTGGTGCGGCCGATATGCACCATGCGCGCCGTGCCCGTGACAATGCCGCTGCGCGCACCGCGGATGTGGTTGGCGTTGATGTCCAGGCCCACGGCGACTTCCTGTGCGGGATCGAGCGTGAGCATGGCCGCGGTGCTGCCAAGCGTTTCGGCCAACGCCACGGAGGCGCCGCCGTGCAGCAGGCCGTACGGCTGGTGCGTGCGGTGGTCCACCGGCATGGTGCCGCGAATCCAGTCATCGCCGAATTCGGTGATGCGGATGCCCAGTGTCTCCATCATGGTGTTGGCGCTCCAGCCGTTGATGCGCTCAAGCGAGATGTCCTGTTTCCAGATGGCCATGGCCGTGTTCTCCGCGAAAACTTGTGATTGGGCGAGGGGGCCCTCATTGTCGACTCACGCTTCCCCCGCGACAATGTGCCCGTGTTCAAAGTCACCATCTCCTCCACCGGCCGCCATTTTCCGGTAGCGCCGGGCGAAACCGTGCTGGAAGCCGCGCAGCGGGCCGGCATCGCGTTGCCGTATTCGTGCCGCGCCGGCGTGTGCGGCAGCTGCAAGGCCACGCTCATCAACGGCCATTGCGACTACCCGCGCAATCCGCCGGTGGCGCTGGCGGGCACGTCGCCCGCGCAGCACGCCATCCTGCTTTGCCAGGCGGTACCGCGCAGCGACCTGCTCATCGAGGCGCGCGAAGTCACGTCGGTGGAAGACATCGCCAGGCGACAGGTGGACGTGGTGGCATCGCGCAAGTGGATGCTCGCACCCGATGTGATCGGCCTGCACCTGAAGCCGGTATCGGCAGATGCGCGGCTCAACTGGCTGCCGGGGCAGTACCTCGATGTGCTGCTGGACGATGGGCGTCGTCGTCCGTTCTCCATCGCCAACCATCCCGAGGCGGACGGCACCATCGAACTGCATGTGCGCCATGTGGCGGGTGGTGGCTTCACGTCGTGGGTCAGCGACACGCTGAAAGTGGGCGATGCGATGCGTATCGAAGGCCCGCTCGGCACCTTTGTGCCGCGCGAGGATTCGGAACGCCCGATGATCTTCATGGCAGGCGGCACGGGTTTCGCGCCGGTCAAGGCCATCGTGGAGCACTTCATTGCGTTGGGTACGCGTCGACCCATGCATGTGTATTGGGGCGCGCGCCAGGCAGCGGACCTGTACATGCGCGAACAGGCGCAGCAATGGACCGCGAAGGCGCACGATCTTCGCTTCCACGCCGTGATTTCCGATGCGGAGCAGGCACTGGCCAGCGGCATTCGCATGGGCCTGGTGCATGAAGCCCTGCTTGCCGATCACCCCGACCTGAGCGGCTACGACGTCTACATGAGCGGTCCGCCGGCCATGATCGATGCCGGGCGCCAGTTGTTCCTTGGCGCGGGCCTGCCGGAAGACCGGCTTTACTACGATTCGTTCGACTACGCGCCGGATGTGCTGGCGCAGATCCTGGGTAATCGCGCAGGGATCGTGGGGCTTTGAGCCTGCGTGGATGCAGGGCAGGCGAGGGCGTTGCGCCCTCGCCTTGAAACGATCAGCCCGGGTTCTTGCCCTTGGCCACCGGCAGCTGCGCACCCTGCCAGCCCAGTACGCCGCCACCGAGGGTGTACACCTTGGCGAAGCCGGCCTTCACCAGACGCTGGGCAGCCTTTTCGCTGGCACCGCGGCCGTCCTTGTCGATCAGCACGACCGGCACGTCCTTCGCCTTGGCGATGTCCTTGTGCTCGGGGTCGAACTGGCTCATGGCGACGTGGCGCGAGCCCGGCACGTGGGCCTTTTCGTAGTCCGCGTACGCGGAAAGGTCGATCAGCAGCGGACCTTCGCGGTTGATCAGCAAGGTGAGCCCGGCCGGCGTCAGTTCCTTGTACTTGCGCAGCAGCATCAGCAGCTGCGTGCCGATCAGGCCCAGCAGCAGGACCAGGAACAGGGCGGCGAGCGCCAGGTGGTTGCCGAAGAATTCCGGCAGCTTGTGCAGTACATCGCTCATTCGTAGGGCTTCCGCAGGCGCGGCGCAGGGGCCGCGCGGATTGAAGAGAACGGGCGATTATAGGGGATAGGGGTCAGGGGCGAGGGTTTACGGACAAGCGTGCCTGCACAAGGCACCAGCTCGCCATTCATCCCTGGCCCCATGCCCCTCGAATCACTGCTGGCTGATGTCCGGCAGGCCGCTTTCCAGGTACCAGTGCTTGGACTGCTCGTCGTAGCGCCAAGTCTGGTGGTCCGTCACGGTACGCTCGGACTGCGTGTTCACGTTCACCATGTTGATCTTCACCGTCTGGTGCACTTCGAACTGGCCAGCCGGTACCGGGCCGTTACCCTCGTCATAGCCGCTGACCTTGTATTGCTGGTAGCGGGACATTTCCAGCGGGGCGATGGGGTGTTCCTCGCGCACTTTCGGGTCCACGAACTCCAGCGCCGACTTGAAATCGCCCCAGCGCACCGTGCTGGCGTAGGCATTCAACGTGGTGGTGAGCGAGTCGTCGCGCTGGCTGGTGGCACAACCACCGAGCGCGAGCACGGACACCGTGACGAGCGGGATCAGGATGCGGCGCATGAAGCTTTCCCCTTGGGCAGTGCCGGCATTGTGCCCAAGGAACGCCGCGTTTTCATACGGCGTCGGGTGAGCGCTTCTTGGCCACGAAACGGGCTTCCAGCGTGGCGGCCGGCTTCTCGCCGGTACCCGGCACGCGGCAGGCCACCTCGACGCGGGCGCGGCCGCGCGCATCGAGCGTGTCGAAAAAGGTGACCCAGTCCGCACCTTCGGCCAGCTGGGCTTCGCTGAGGAAATCGCCCCACACCGGCTCCAGGTAGCGCACGGTGGATTCACCCACGAACACATCGCACTCGATGCCGCGCATGCGCAGTTCCAGTTCCACCAGTCCCCAGCCATTGAGTGTCATCACGCTCACCAGGCTGCCACCGAAGGCGCAGCCCTTGTCGTTGATGTTCGGTCCCAGCGGGGCGGCCAGGGACAGTCGTCCTTCATCGCAGTCGTGCAGGGCCAGGTCCATGGTCTGCGCCAGGGGGATTTCATCGCGCATGAAGGTGACCATCTTGCGCGCGAGGGTATGCCGTTCGGTGGTGCTCATCGTGGTGGGGTAGTCGAGGTGGGGTAAACGAGGGGGAAAGCGTAGTTTACGCACCCGGCGGGGACACGACCCGTTTTGTCCGGGCCGCTACACTCCTTGCGGTTCCCGGAGAGGCCCATGACCACGCGATCCCCGACCCCTGACGAGCCAGCGCTGCACGGACGCGTGGTGGTCATCACGCGCCCGGCCGGCACCGGCTCGCCGCTGGCGCGGCAGGTGCGGCGCCGGGGTGGCGAGCCCCTGCTGTTGCCCGGGCTGGCGCTGCACGGCGTGGAAAGCGCGGACACCGTCGCATCGCTGCGGGCGGCGCTGGATGACGACCTGCTCATTTTCACCAGCCCCGCGGCCGTTCGTTTCGCCGCGCGACAGGTGCCGCTGCAAACCCGCGCCACCGTGCTCGGCGTGGGGCAGGGAACGGCGCGGTCGTTGAAGCGGCACGGTGTGTCGGCGCTGGCGCCAGTGCAACGGCAGGACAGCGAAGGGGTGCTTGAACACCCGGCGCTGGCGCCATTGCAGGGGCGTCGCGTCGCCCTCATCGGCGCACCTGGCGGCCGTGGCGTGCTTCGTGACGCATTGGCGGAGCGCGGCGCGGCGTTGCGCGAGGTCCATGTCTACCGGCGCGGCGAGCCACGCTGGCAGCGTCGCCAGATCGACGCTGTCATGCGGTTGTCTTCCGATGCACGTGTGCTGTTGTCCAGCGCCGAGGCTTTGGAAAACCTCCGGCTGCGCCTGCCGGTGGACGCCTTCGCGCGACTGCACCATGCCGTCGCCGTGGTCAGCAGCGAGCGCCTTGCCGCCGCCGCGCGTGACGCGGGCTTCGAGCGCATCGAGGTCGCATCGTCTGCGCTGTCTGCCCACTTGCTGTCCGCCGCCGAACGCCTGTAGCCACGGTCTCGAGGCGCTCCTTCACGCCTGTTTGATGCGAGCCCCCTGCCACGGGCTGCTAGCATGTCGCGCATGAGCCAAGACGACTCCTTCCTTGATAGCGGCGCACCTGCGGGTGCGCGTCCCGAGACCTCTGCGCGCGCGCCGCGGAGCACGCCGCCGGCACGCCGTGGCAGTGGCACCCTGGGCGTGGCCCTGCTGCTGTCATTGGTCGCCATCGGTGGCGCCGGCTACGTGGGCTGGCAGCAGTGGCAACAGGAACAAGGCAATGCGGCAGGCAGCGCCGCACTGAACACCTTGCAGCAACGCGTGGACACGCTGGAAAGCGGCATCCGCGCCAGCGACAGCGAACGCAACCTGCTGCGTCAACGCCTGGGCGACGCCGACCAGGTCAACCGTTCCCTGCGCGAAGAAGTACTGAGCCAGGCCGAGCGCACGCGCAACCTCGAAGACGCGGTGGCCAAGCTGTCGGAGAAAACGCTTTCCGGCCACGACGCCATGCTGCTCGACGAAACCGAATCGCTGCTGCGCATGGCCAAGGAACGCTACGACCTGTTCCACGATGCGCAAGGCGCCATGGCCGCCTATGGCCTGGCCGACCAGGCATTGGCTGCCGTGAACGACGGCGCGTTTTCCGGCCTGCGCCAGAGCATTGGCGCGGAACGCGAAGCGCTGGGCAAGAGCCAGACGGTGAATCTGGATACCTCGCTGACCACGCTGAGCAACCTGCGTGCGTCGATGATGGAACTGCCGCTCAAGCCGCTGGACTCCGCAACCACCGGCGCCGTTTCCAGTGGCTGGTCGCGCATCACCAGCGCACTCAACGACGTGGTGAAGGTGCAACGCACGAATGGCGCACCGCTGTCCGTGGCCGACGCGCGCTTTGCGCGTGAGCTGGCATCGATCGACCTTGCACAGGCACAGGCTGCCTTGCTTGCCTCGGATCGCGATGCCTACATCGCCGCGCTCAAGCGCGCCGATGCCGGTGTGGCTGCGCAGTTCGACACCAACGCTGCGCCCGTACAGCAGGTGCGCGCGCAGCTCGCCACGTTGATGACCCATTCGCCGGGTGAAGCCGTGCAGTTGGGTGCCGCGCTCAGCGAACTGCGCAACCTGCGCGCCGTGCATGCGCTCAAGCCCGCTTCCGCCAGCACGGCCGGAGCCAAGCCATGAAGTTGTGGCGCTGGATTCTGTTGCTGGTGATCGTCGCGGCACTGGCCGCGTTCGGCTGGCACTGGGTTGCTGAAGACCCGGGCTACGTGATGGTGCAACTGCGTGGCTGGCAGGCCGAGACCACGGTGGTTGCCGCACTCGTCATCCTGTTGCTGGCCTGGGCGGTGCTCAGTGCCGTGTGGTTCGCGGTGCGCTGGCCGTTTGGTGCGCTCACGCGCCGTCACCGTCGGCTGAGCCGCAAGAAGATGGGCGAAGGTCTGCTGGCGCTGATGGAAGGTCGGCACGGCGACGCCGAGCGCGATCTGCATCGCGCATCGCGCCTTGATGCCCTGCGCGGTCCGGCATTACTGGCCGCGGCGGAGGCCGCGTCCCGTCGCGGTGAAAACAGCCGGGCGCTTACCACGCTCGACGAAGCCGCCCAGGTGGCACCGCGTCCCGCGCGTGTCTTGCGCGCACGCGTGCTGCGCCGCGAAGGTCGTCCGTCCGAAGCGGTCAACCTGCTCGCCGCCGATGCCGATGCCGGCAACCTCACGCCCGGTGGCTGGCGCGAACTGGCGCTTGCAGGGCTCGCCAGCGGCGACACGCGCCGTGCGCGGCAGTCGCTGGAACCCCTTCAGAAAAGCGGTGCGCTGGGCTCGAAAAGTTTCGCTGCCCTGGAAGCACAGGTGCTCGCCGCGTCGCTGCGCAGCGCACCGGATGCCGCCGCGCTCAACACGCTGTGGTCGCAATTGCCCAAGACCCAACGCCGGGTTCCGGCGGCCATCGACGCGTACGCACGACAGGCCGCCGCCTTCGGCATGGTGTTGCCGGCCATGGACGAAGTGGAATCGGCGGTACGCCGCGAATGGTCGCCACTGCTGGTCGAAACCTACGGCGCGCTCGGCGGCGAAGACATCGAAGCGCGGCTGCGTCGTGCCGAGTCGTGGCTGGACGCGCATCCCAACGATGCCGCGCTGCTGTTGACGCTCGGTCGCATGTGCGTGCGGCAGGGCTTGTGGGGCAAGGCCGCGCAATACCTGGAACGTTCGCTGGCGCTCGTGCCCAGCAGCGGCGCGTGGGAAGCGTTGGGCGATGTGCATGCCGGTCAGGGCGACGCCGCGCTGGCCCAGCGTTGCTATCGCAATGCGCTGGCGCTTGCACGCGGCGAGGCCGTCGAACCGCTGCCGCAGAACGCGCGTTCCACGCGCCTGGATACGCGTCCCATCGCCGTGGAAGAGCGCAGCGAGCACGGCGTGCCGCGCCTGCCGGAATAAAGCCGCGCTCCCGCCATCCCCGGCGCCTTGGCCGGGGTGGCGATCAGCTGGCCGATATCGCCCAGGTGATGAATCCGGCATTGACCGCCGTGAACACCAGCGACACCAGGAAGATGGCGTCGGCGGTTCGTTCCAGCCGGTGATTGCGCTTCTGGTTGCGTGTGCGCAAGGCCCAGTAGGAAAGCAGGCAGGAAGCCAGATACAGCATGGAGTTGACGGCCAGCAGGTCGTCGCCCAGCAAATCCTCCTTGCGCAGCGAGATCACCACGCGAAGGATGCCGATGACGGTGAGGCATACGCCCACCATCGCGGCCGACGCGGTGAAGATGTGCACGCAGATGTCGTGGTCCAGGCGCGCGCGGCTGTTGGTTTCGGTGGTGGTGTCGGTCGTCATGACTGAAGGCCTGCATCGAAAGCCGTTGGATGGCTGAAGATTGGGAGAACCCTGCGAAGCCGCTGGTTCCCGTCGAACCTTCCTGCGTTTAGCGGCCAGATGATAAGCGGCTCAGTCCGTCGGCCGCACCCACCAGCGCTGCACGCGCTCGGCGGCGACGACCACCACCAGTGCGCAAGCGATGCCCAGCGCCACCTGGCCCACGCGTTCCAGCGCAATCAGCCAGAACGAGCCCGCGTGCGGAACCAGCATGATGATGGTGGTGGTGACGCCGCTCAGTCGCGCAGCCACGCCCAGCCCAACGGCCCAGCAGACCGTGACGGCCACGACGATGGCGATTGCATACGAACCGTATTGTTCGCCCAGTGCCAGGGTGGCGCTGAAGCCGGCGACGCTGCCGACGAACGCGCCGATGATCTGGTCGCGTGATGAAGTGCGTGTATCCAGATAGCTCTGTTGCGTCACCGCGATGGCGGTAAGCGCGGCCCAGAAGGCTTGCTGCGCGTGCAGCAGCAGCCCCAGGCCGTAAGCGGCGCTGGCGGCGATGAGCGCCAACGACGCCAGCCACAACCCCTGCATCAATCGATGCGTCAAGGGCAGCTGGCGATACATCGTGGCCAGCCCCTGCTGCACGTCGAGCAATCGACGCAGATTTTCGCGCAGGGACGGCCGTTCGCTCATGGTCGGCTCACAACGGTGTCAGGTTGGCATACGCGTAAACCAGCCACTTGCTGCCGCTGCTGGAGAAGTTCACCTGGATGCGCATGTGCGCACCGCTGCCTTCCGCACTCACCACCGTGCCTTCGCCGAAACTCGGGTGGCTTACGCGCTGGCCAAGCTTCAACGGCATGCTTTCTTCCAGCGAGATCGAGCCGCTGTTCGGGCGTGCGCCGTACAGCGGTCGGCTCACCTGCACGCGCGGGCGGACTTCGTCGATGAGTTCCGGGGGAATTTCCGCCAGGAATCGCGACGGCCGCGCCAGCATTTCCACGCCGTGCATGCGGCGCGATTCGGCGTGGGTAATGAACAGGCGTTCGCGCGCACGCGTGATGCCCACATAGGCAAGGCGACGCTCTTCTTCCAGGCGGCCTTCGTCTTCCACGGAGCGCTGGCTCGGGAACAGGCCTTCTTCCATGCCCACCAGGAACACCACCGGGAATTCCAGGCCCTTGGCCGAGTGCAGCGTCATCAACTGCACGCAGTCGTCCCAGGCTTCGCCCTGGCCTTCGCCGGCTTCCAGCGCGGCGTGCGAAAGGAACGCCGCCAGTTCGCTCAAGCCCGCTTCTTCGTCATCGGGCGTCAGCTCGAAACGGCTGGCCACGTTGACCAGTTCGTCCAGGTTTTCCACGCGCGATTCGGCGTTGCCGCGGCTGTCCTTCTCGTAGAAGTCGCGCAGGCCCGTGTGGCTGATGGCGTGGTCGATCTGTTCGGCCAGGGCCAGTGCATCGCCCACGCCCGTGCCGGCAAAGGCGCGCGCCATGTCCTCGATCATGGTGAGGAAGGCCTTTACCGCGTTCTTTGCGCGGCCGGCCAGTTCACTGCCACCGCTAAGTTCGCTCAGCGCCGCTTCCCACATCGAGCTGCTTTCGGCGCGCGCGCGACGACGCAGCACGTCGAGCGTGCGGTCGCCGATGCCGCGCGGTGGCGTGTTCACGGCGCGCTCGAACGCGGCATCGTCCTGGCGGTTGGACGAGAGGCGCAGATACGCCAGCGCATCCTTGATTTCCGCGCGATCGAAGAAGCGCTGTCCGCCGTACACGCGAAAGCGGATGTCCCGCTGCATCAGCTGTTCTTCGAAGTTGCGCGACTGCGCGTTGGAGCGATAGAGAATGGCGATGTCGCGCGCTTCGCCATGTTCGGCGACGTACTCGCGGATGCGTTCCACCACGAAACGCGCTTCGTCCTGCTCGTTGTACGCGGCGTACAGCGCGATGCGCTCGCCTTCGCCGCCATCGGTCCACAACTGTTTGCCCAGGCGTCCGCCGTTGCGCGCGATCACGCTGTTGGCGGCCTTGAGGATGGTCGAAGTGGAGCGGTAGTTCTGTTCCAGCTTGATGGTCTTGGCGCCCGGGAAATCGCGCAGGAACTGCTGCACGTTTTCCACTTTTGCGCCGCGCCAGCCGTAGATGGCCTGGTCGTCGTCGCCCACCACGAACACCTGGCCGGTCTGGCCGGCGAGCACGCGAATCCACGCGTACTGCAACGTGTTGGTGTCCTGGAACTCGTCGATCAGCAGGTAGCGCCAGCGGTCGCGGTAGTGCTCGAGAATCGCCGGGTTGTGCAGCCACAGTTCGTGCGCGCGCAGCAGCAGTTCGGCGAAGTCGACCAGGCCCGCGCGGCGGCAGGCTTCTTCATACGCCTGGTAGATCTGCACCATGGTGCGCGTCATCGGATGATCGCGATGCTCGATGCTGTCCGCGCGCTTGCCTTCATCCTTCCACTGGTTGATCTGCCAGGTGGCCTGGCGCGGCGGAAAGCGCGCTTCGTCCAGGCCGAGGCCGGCGATTACGCGCTTGATGATGCGCTGCTGGTCGTCGGCATCGAGAATCTGGAACGCTTCCGGCAGGCCGGCTTCACGCCAGTGACGACGCAGCAGGCGATGCGCGATGCCGTGGAACGTGCCCACGGTCAGGCCTTGCGTGCCGCCGGGAATCAGCTGGTCCAGTCGCGCGCGCATTTCGCCCGCGGCCTTGTTGGTGAAGGTGACGGCGAGAATCGACCATGGCGACAGGCCCATGACCTGCGTGAGCCAGCCGATGCGGTGGGTGAGGACGCGCGTCTTGCCGGAGCCGGCGCCTGCGAGCACGAGGTAGTTGCCGGGCGGGGCGCAGACGGCTTCGCGCTGCGCGTCGTTGAGCTTGTCGATCAGGTGGGAGACATCCATCCTGCCTATTGTAGCGGGCAGGGCTGTGCAGGTCCTGAGACCCGCCGCATCCCCTGTAGGAGCGCACTTGTGCGCGACCACTGCGCCACGGTGGTGCCAAGGCCCGCTCGCCTTGCCGG
This sequence comes from Dyella sp. C11, assembly GCF_003121485.1. Lineage (GTDB taxonomy): Bacteria > Pseudomonadota > Gammaproteobacteria > Xanthomonadales > Rhodanobacteraceae > Dyella. The sequence goes on from NZ_QAVX01000008.1 coordinate 70,505, forward strand.
TCGCGCACAAGTGCGCTCCTACAGGGTCCTGGTGGTGGCTAGTAGTGGAGTCCGGGGCTCAACAGGTGCCAGCAGGCGATGAACGCGATGGCCAAAAGGCACGCCAGCAACAGGATCGAACCGCTGAGGCGGCGCCACCAGCTGCCACTGCGCCATGCCCGCCAGGTTTCCACGGCCACGGCCACCGAGCCCAGTACGGCGAGGATGCCGATCAGGTGCAGCAGGCGCAGGCGCGTATCCAACTCAGGCATGCCCAGGCGCGGCAGCATCAGGCACCAGCCACCGGCAAACATCAGGAACAGCACCGCCGTAAGGCGACTCAGGCGATACCAGCGTGCTTCCGCGTCGACCAGCGCTGGCGATGCGGGGCGGCGCTGCAGCAACGCAACGATGGGCCACGACAACGCGATCAGCGCGAACACCACCAGCAGTGCGAGCACGAACGTGCCGATCTGGGCGGGCGTCCAACCGGTCGCGGGCAGGTAGACGCGCACAGGCGCCAGCGCGTCGGTGGACAGCATGCTCACCTTGCCGTCGTGCACGACGGCGCCAAGCTGGCGGCCGGTGGCGTCGTCGAGCCACACGTACGGCTTGATCTCGCGCCAGTGCGCCGCGCCGAACATCGGCGTGACCAGTGAACCGTCGGCAGCCATGCTGATGGACGAGGTCGCCAGCGCGTCGCGCAGGGCAAGCACATTGCTGCGCGAGGTGACGCTGGGCATATAGCGGCCAACGAGTTGCGCGGAGTGCGCCTTGTCCGTGGCCAGCGTTGCCGGCTTCAGCTGCGGCAGCGGCGGAAAATAGCGATCCGCAAAGCCCGTCACGATGGTCCGCAACAGCGGCGAAGCGTTGCCACCGCCCGTGGCGATGAAGATGCCGGTGTGATGATCGGGGAAGAGCGCAAGCAGACTGTGGAAGCCGTCGATGTCGCCGCCGTGGCCTAGGATCGGCTGACCGTTCCAGTCCATGCGCACAAAGCCCAGCGCCATGCCCGGCAACCCGGGAATGATGGCCCGCTGGTAGTCCTGCATCTGCTTCACCGTGGCCTGTTCAAGCAATTGCGCATTGCCCGATCGCCCGTACTGCAGATGCGCCACCATGAAACGCGCCATGTCCTCGCCACTGCTCGACAACGCGCCTGCGGGCACCGCGGTGCGCAGCTCGAAAGCATGCGGTGGCGTGCCGGGCTTGCCGTAGAAAGGCATCACGTCGGCTTGTAGCGTTGATGGCAGCGGCTGGCGGAAGCTGGCGTGCTTCATCTCCAGCGGTTCAAGGATGTGCCGCGCCATGTAGTCGTTGAATGGCTGTCCGGATACGCGCTGCACGATGTAACCCGCCAACGCCGCGCCGTAACTGGAATACGCGGGCACGGTGCCTGCCGGATAGATGCGCTCCGGCACCCACGACTTCACCCAGGCGTCGTACGGCATCAATCCGGCGGGCGAGAGTGCGTAGCGGTTCTTCTCCACGTCTTCAAAGCCCGCGGTGTGCGTCATCAGGTCACGCAGCGTCACCGGCTTGCCGTCACGTGGTGGCACGATGAAGTCGAGATAGCGGTTGATGTCCGCATCAAGGTCAAGCTTGTGCTTCTCGACCAGCTGCATCACCGCCGTCCAGGTGAATAGCTTGGAGATGGAGGCCACGCGGAACAGGGTGGTGGCGGGAGCGACCGGCTTCTTCGCCTCCGCATCGGCGTAGCCGTAGCCTTTGGACAGCACGATCTCACCGTCCTTCACCACCACCACGACGGCTCCGGTCACGGCGCCCTTCTGCATCACGCCGCCCATCTCGCCATCGAGCCACGTTTGCACGTCGCTGGCGCTGAGGTCAGCAGCACCGAGTTGGGTGACCGTCGCGTGCTTGGTTTCCGGCAGCGGCTTGATCTCAATGGGCGCCTGCGCCCAAAGCAGGGCGGGAAGCAGCATCAAGGCAACGGTCGCTGCGCGAATACGCCATGGGAACCGGCTCGCGTTGGATGCGGCGGCAAGCATGCAGAACTCCTTGAAGCAGTGACAGCGTGGCGGACGACAAGTATGACGCGCGCCACTTTGCCCGGCGTCTGCGTCGCGTCAACGCGCGTCAGGTGCCTTTCAGCTCGAACCGTGGGTTGCGTCGCGTTTCATCCGGGCCATCACGTCCGCCAGCTCACGCACGGCAGCCTCGGAAACCTCGCGGTGTGGCGTGACGTCGGCATTGTTGAAATTGCCGGGATCGCCGGTGACCTGCACCATGATGCCGTCGCTACGCGGCACCACGCTCAGGTTGTCCAGGCGCAATCCATAGGTGACTTCCGGCTGCGGGATCAGCCGTGCCGTCTGGCCGCGCACGGGAATCACCGACTCGTCGCCGAACAACGCACGTGAGCCGTAACCGGTGGCATTGACCAGCGTGTGTTCGGGCAATTGTTGCAGTTGCTCGACGTGCTCGAACTCGCGGATGTCGATCTTGCCGCCCGCCGCCTGATACTCGTTCATCAGGTAATTGGCGTAGCTGGAAATGTTGAACATCAGCGTGGTGTAGCGGCGCACATGCGGCTCGGGGAACGGATGATTGCCCGGCGACAGCTCCACCGGGCGCGGCGTGAGATCGCGCACGCGGCTGGCAAAGTCGCCGTATTCGGGTTCATCCGGCACATCGCCGTGGAACTTGCCGAAAGGCATGTCCGACAGCGAATAGCCGTCGATCCATTCGATCGGTTGCCCCGGCAGGCCGAGCAGGCTCTGGTAACGCGCGTAGGAAATGCGCGTCATCATTTCCCAGCGGTCGGCGAGCGCCGGTGCATGGGCGGCATCGCAGATGCGCGAGTCGGGCGTCCACAGTCCGGACGCACGCATGGAGAACACATCCGGCGGCAGCGCCTTGGCGTAGATGCGGGTCTGCAAGCCGGCGCGTTGCGCCAGCAGCGCCGTGGTGAGGCCGATGGCACCGCAGCCGATCACGCCGAGGTCTTTGGCGCCTGATGCTTGCACCATCTGCAGCGCCAGCGTTCCCGAACCCCACGACAGCGACCAGCCGCTGCCACCGTGCCCGTAGTTGTGCACGATGGTCTTGTTGCCGAGCTTCTGCGTTTCGATGCGCGGGCCTTCCGCGCGGAACGGACGCGTGCACACGTACACGCCGGTGATGCGGTCGGTGCTGGCGCGGATGGGCGCCAGCGACAACCCCTGCGTCGCCGTCGCCGTCCGTGGCGGTTGCGCCGCGCATCCGGCAAGCCCTGCGGTGGAGGCCACGGCGAGCGTGGCACCAGCCTGGCGCAGGAATTGGCGTCGTTCCATGGTGATCCCGGGGAAGGGTGAGGCCCGGGAAGCTTACACGCTCGTCATTCCTGCTCGTCACTCCGGCCAGCGCCGGAATGACGAAAGGGCATCAGCCCTTCTTGAGGAATCCACCCAGTGCCAGCAGCGCGCCGACCACCACGCCGGCAATACCCACCCACTGCGGCAACGCCTTGTCGTGCGTGGCGCTGACCTTGGCCGAGCCGATCTGCACGAGGGTGTCGGTGGTCTGGTAGCTGCCATGGCCTGCCAGCACGTAGATGCCGCCGGCCAGCAGAAGGACACCGAGAATGATCAGCACTGCACGCATGGAAAGCTCCTTGGATGAATGGACAGGGCGAAGAATCGCAGGGACGCGTCACGCCGTTGTGAAATCGCGCCAAGTCATTGACGCGCCATCATGGGAGCAGGGGTAAAGAAAAGTCGACGGCGGCGCGAGGGGAGTGCGACCGCCGTCGAGGGAGATAACCGGGAATTCAGTCCACGCGCGCGAACAGCGCGCCGTGGCCGGGCAGTTGGATGCCTGAATCGGTGGCGGAGCCCTGGCTCAGGCCGTGGCCATTCACCAGCGTGAGCTTGCCCGTGGCCAGCGGCAGTTCCACCGCCTGCCTGGACAGGTTGAACGCCACCAGCAAGGTGTCGTCGCCATGCTTGCGGGTGAAGGCGAGCACGGGTTCGGGCGTGTCGATGAACTGGATGTCGCCCCAGCGCAGCGCCGGCTGCGTCTTGCGCCAGGCCATGAAGTGGCGGAAGCCATTGAGCGCGGAATCGGGCGTGGCGTCCTGCAGGGTCACAGCCAGTGCGCGGTGTTCCGCAGGTACGGGAAGCCACGGTTCGCCCACGCTGAAGCCGGCGTTGATGCCGCCGCTCCAGGGCATCGGCGTGCGGCATCCGTCGCGACCCTTGAAGGTCGGCCAGAAGGTGATGCCGTACGGATCCTGCAGCGATTCGAACGGCACGTCCGCTTCGGTGAGGCCCAGTTCTTCGCCCTGGTACACGCACACGGAACCACGCAGCGAGCACACCATCGCGCTCAGCAGGTTGGCCAGCTTGCCCGACGCATCGCCATTGCCCCAGCGGGTGAGCACCCGCGACACGTCGTGATTGGAAATGGCCCAGCACGGCCAGCCTTCCAGCATCTGCGCTTCAAGGTTGCGCACCGTGCCGCGGATGTAGTCCGCGCTGAAATCGTCGGTGAGCAGCTCGAAGCTGTAGCCCATGTGCAGGCGGCCGTGCTGCGTGTATTCGGCCGTGGTGGCAAGCGAGTCTTCCGACGAGATTTCGCCGATGGCAGCGACGTCTTCGTACTGGTCCATCAACGCACGCAGGTCTTCCAGGAACGCGATGTTCTCGGGCTGCGTGTTGTTGTAGTAGTGGTACTGGAACGCGTACGGATTGTCCGGGCTGAAGCCGCGACCCACGCGCTTGTCTTCCGGCTTGGGCGGGTTGTCGCGCAGCTGAAGGTCGTGGAAACAGAAGTTGATGGCGTCCAGGCGCAGGCCGTTGACGCCCTTGTCCAGCCAGAACTTCACCTCGTCGAGCACCGCACGGCGCACGTCGGGGTTGTGATAGTTCAGATCCGGCTGCGAGGTCAGGAAGTTGTGCAGGTAGTACTGGCCGCGGCGCGGCTCCCACTGCCACGCGCAACCGCCGAACAGCGACAGCCAATTGTTGGGCGGCGTGCCGTCGTCCTTGGCGTCGGCCCACACGTACCAGTCGGCCTTGGGATTGTCGCGGCTCTCGCGGCTTTCCTTGAACCATGCGTGCTCCACCGAGGTGTGGCTGAGCACCTGGTCGATCATTACCTTCAGCCCAAGCTTGTGAGCCTTGGCCAGCAGGCGGTCGAAATCGTCGTTGGTGCCGAACATGGGGTCGACTTCGCGGTAATCCGCAATGTCGTAACCGAAGTCGGCCATGGGCGAGCGGAAGAACGGCGAGATCCAGATGGCGTCCACGCCCAGGCTCGAGACGTAGTCGAGCCTGTCCACGATGCCCGGCAGGTCACCGACGCCATCGCCATTGGTGTCCATGAAGCTGCGTGGATAGATCTGGTAGGTGACGGCTCCGCGCCACCACGGTGCTTCACTCATTTGCTCGATTCCCGTTCCCGCCCGTTATGCGCACGCGTCGAAGGCTCAAGGCCGAGCAAAGCGCGGGGGCAGCTTAAAGGCAGAGTGCGAAGCGGACGCTTCGTTTGCATACGTATTCAAAAAATCGCGATATTGCGATGCAGCAGCGCGCAGGAACACTCGTTTGCCACGAGGGAAACTTGCGGCGCACAACCTGCGTCGATGGGTGGAAAACCGCGACGCCATCCGCTTTCCCCTGAAAAAGGCGCGCAGCCGGCATGCGGATGCGATACGAAGCCGTGAGACGCGCACCCATTAGAATTTTGTCAAAGGTGCACAAAAAAACGCCCCTATGAATACGTATGCATAGGCGTGTCCGGCATTTTTTGCAGCCCTACCATGGCCGCCACGCGACGGGGCCCTCCGAACTATTCGGCTTGCACTGGCGCGTAGCCCGCAGCGTCTGTGGGGACGACTGCGGCAACTACAAAACCAAAGATGAAGTGCAAACCCGTGGGAGGGGAAGACGGTGGAACTGAAACGTAATGTGCTGGCCTTGGCGCTGGCTTCCGGTCTGTGTTTCACGGCCGGTATTCAAGCGATGCCGACCGATGCGGGCGCGAACGCGAACGCCACGCCTGCCACCGCCGACGGCGCTGCGCAGGACACGACTGCCCAGCAGGCGCAGCCGACCGACGCGAACGGCAAGCCCAAGCAGACGCAGGATCAGCAGCTGGCCAAGAGCCTCTCCACCATCACGGTGACGGGCTACAACCAGAGCGTGGAAAAGTCGGTTGACTACCAGCGCTACTCGGACACCATCACCAACGTCATCACCTCCGCTGATATCGGCGGCCTGCCGGACCAGTCCATCGCCGACGCGCTGACGCGTCTGCCGGGCGTGTCGGCCGAGCGCATCGCCGGTCAGGCGTCGCAGATCAACATCCGCGGCCTCTCGGGCAACTTCATCCAGACGACCCTCGACGGTCGTGAGCAGCCGTCCACCAGCGGCAGCAACTACATCCAGTTCGACCAGTACCCGTCCGAGCTGATCAACATGGCGACGGTGTACAAGTCGTCCCAGGCGTCCTTGGTCACCGGCGGCGTGGGCGGCACCATCGCGATGGAAACGGCGAATCCGCTGAACGCGCCGAAGGACCAGAACCTCAATATCGACGCGCGCGGCAGCTACGACGGCCAGGCGCACGACGTGAGCGGCGCCAATGCACTGGGCTACCGCCTGAGCGCGGCCTACCAGGGCAAGTTCCTCGACAACACGCTGGGCATCGGCCTGGGCGTGGCGCAGATGTACCAGCCGCATGTGTCCGAGCAGTTCGTGGGCGAAGCCTCCGACGGCAACCTGTACACGGTTGCCAACGGCCAGCAGGGTTACCTGCCGGAAGGCATCCAGCTGCAGCAGAACGGCGGTGAAGAACGTCGCACCGGCGAGATCGCCACCATCGTGTGGAAGCCGACCGACGAACTGCAGATCACTGGCGACGGTTTCTACTCGAAGTTCAAGAACGAGTCGTTCGGCTACGGCTTCCGCTCGCAGAACATGTATGGCAACCAGGCCACCATCACCAATCCGGTGTGGAGTTCGCTGGGCACGCTGATCGGCGGTACGGTGAGCGGCGATGGCACCACGCAGTTCTCCAACGAAACCACGGCCGACAACTACTCCACCACCACCAGCATTTTCTCCGGTGGCCTGAACGCCAAGTGGAACCACGACAACTGGCACGTCGAGGCCGACGCCTCGCTGTCGCACGCTTCCAGCAACGAGATCAACGTGGACACCACGGCTGATCCGTACACGGGTCTTGGCACGGCCAACCCGCAGCTGATGGCGCAGTCGATGAATTTCCAGCTGCGCGGCACGCAGATCGGTACGGCGCAGTTCGCCAACCCGGGCCTGTACACCAACCTCAACGACATGGGCCTGTCGCGCTACGGTGTGTATCCGTACATCTACCACGACAAGATGAAGGCCTTCCGTACCAGCGTGAAGTACGACCTGCCCAACAGCTCGTGGCTGTCGGCGATCGAAGCTGGTTTCTACATGAACAACCACACGTACAACGCCGATCGCGAGGCGTACGTGTACGGTTCGGAGTGGAACACCTCGCCGGTCGCGGGCGAGCCGCCGCTGTCCATCCCGGCCAGCGCCGCCAAGGTCACATGCTGGAAGGGCAAGTTCTCCGGCTTCCCGTGCTTCCTGACGCTCAATGGTCCGGCCATCCTGGCGGCCCATGGCATTACCGCCAACCCGGTGAAGAACATCACCGACCAGAGCTGGACGTACATCCAGAGCGGCGAAGTCGACGAGAAGACGCGTGACATCTTCCTGATGGGCGATATCGACGCGCAGAACGTGTTCGGTCACGAACTGACCGGCAACTTCGGCATCCGCGTGTCGCACCAGTCGCAGTACAGCACGGGCCTGCAGCAGGTCGGCAACGGTGCGGGCATCCCGATCACCGACGGCAACGGCAACACCAGCTCCGACTACGCGCCGCAGACCATCGGCAAGACCTACACCGACTACCTGCCGTCGGTGAACCTGGTCTATCACCTGACCGATGACGACCAGATGCGCTTCTCGGCCGCCAAGGTGCTGTCGCGTCCGCCGATCGACAAGATGCTCGCGGGCTCCGGCTCGTGGGTGTCCGACGGCCAGTACAACGTGTGGGGCGGTACCAGCCCGCTGCTCGATCCGCTGCGCGCCACGCAGTACGACCTGGACTACGAACACTACTTCGACGATTCCACCGGTGCCCTCACGGCCGGCGTGTTCTTCAAGGACGTGAAGTCGTTCATCCAGCAGGTGACGTACAACAACTACGACTTCGCCAACGCCGGCATCACGGTGCCGATCGATCCGACCACCGGCAAGCCGTACCTCAACGGCGAATTCCAGACGGCGTACAACGCCAAGGGTGGCCTGGTGAAGGGCCTGGAACTGTCCGGCACGAAGACCAAGTTCCTGCCGGGCATCTGGTCGGGCCTGGGCGTGCAGGCGAACTTCGCGCTGACCGACAGCACCGTGCGCAACCCGACCAACCTCGGTGGCCCGACCACCTATGTCGGCCTGCCGGGCTTGTCCAAGCGGGTGGCCAGTGCGGCCGTGTTCTACGACTACGGTCCGTTCTCGGCACGTCTGTCGGGCAACTACCGCTCGTCGTTCCTGTCCGACACGCAGATCGCCGTATCGAACCAGCTGGTGACGTTCGCCGCCGAAACGGTGTACGACTTCCAGGCTTCGTACAACATCACCGATCAGTTCAAGGTGGTGTACCAGATGCTCAACCTGACGAACCAGCCGACCAAGACGTACTTCGGCGGTAACCCGCAGCAGACCGGTACGATCCAGTACTTCGGACGCACCAGCTACCTCGGCGTCGAGTTCAAGCTGTAAACCACGAATCGCGCCGGCTTCCGCAAGGAGCCGGCGCGATGCTTTTGGGTGTCGCGCTTTCCGCGTGACGCTCGCACACCGCGAGGCCCGGCGTGGCGGTCACCGGTCCGAAGCGATGTCCGCATCATTCGGTGTACCGTCTCCACCTGGGTCTTGCGCCCCTGCATGGAGAACGGCATGTCGCGGAACCGTCTGTTCAAACCCCTCACTCTTCTTGTCGCCCTGGCCCTGGGCACCAGCACGATCGCTGACGCGCGCGCAGACGCCGCAGCGGCTGCTCCCGTTGCACCGCAGTCCTCGGGCGTCTACTACGAAATCTTCGTGCGCGCCTGGTACGACACCAACGGCGACGGCATCGGCGATCTCAACGGCGTCATCGCCAAGCTCGATTATCTGAAGCAGCTGGGCATCAGCGGCATCTGGCTGATGCCGATCAACAGCTCGCCGAGCTACCACGGCTACGACATTACCGATTACTACGGCATCAATCCGCAGTACGGCACCACGGCGGATCTCGAAAAGCTTGTTGCCGAAGCGCACAAGCGAGGCATCGCCGTGACCATGGACATGGTGATCAACCACACCGCCAAGGAACACCCGTGGTTTGAGGCCGCGCAGAACCCCAGCGACGCGCATCGCGACTGGTACACCTGGACGTCCAGACAGCCGAACCTCAAGACGCTGAGCGCCACCGACACACCCGTGTGGCATGCCGGCAACGAGGGTTGGTACATCGGCGTGTTCGGGGGGCACATGCCCGATCTCAATTACGATAATCCCGCCGTGCGCGAGGAGATGATCAAGGTGGGGCAGTACTGGCTGGACAAGGGCGTGGATGGTTTCCGCCTGGATGCGGCCAAGCACATCTACGTCGACTTCCAGACCGACGTGCACAACCCCAAGGCGCTGGCGAAGAACGTGGCGTGGTGGGCGCAATACCACGATGCGCTGGCCAAGACGCATCCCAACGTCACGCTGGTGGGCGAGGTGAGCGCGACCTCGCCGACGGAGCTTGCGCCGTATCTCAAGCCGCTGGGTTCGATCTTCGATTTCCCGCTGGCCGAACAGATGATCCTCAGCGCGAAGAGCGAGAACGCCACGCCGCTGGCGAAGCTGCTCAAGGCCACGGTCGATGCGTACAAGGTGGCGGGCGATACGCCGCACATCGATTCCACGTTCCTGTCCAATCACGATCAGGAACGCGTGATGAGCCGCTTGAACGGCAATCTCGATCACATGCGCGTGGCGGCGGCCATGCTGCTGACGCTGCCCGGTCGCCCGTACATCTACTACGGCGAAGAACTGGGCATGGAAGGCAAGAAGCCCGATGAAAACCTGCGCGAGCCGATGCGCTGGACACGCGAGGCCGGCCCGGGCGAATCGCGCTGGAAGCCGTCCAGCGTGAACCAGGGTCAGGCGGTTTCGGTGCAGGCCGAACAGGACGATCCGAATTCGCTGTACAACACCTATCGCACGCTGATCGGCTGGCGCGCGCAGAACGGCGCGCTGCGCGACGGGGACCTCACGGTGCTCGCTACTGGCAGGCCTGGCCTGCTCGCCTATTGGCGCAACGACGGTAAACAGAGGGTTCTGGTGGTGCACAACCTTTCCGGCAAGGACGCAGTGTGGAAACCTAAGGGGGATCTCCTTCCCAAGGACGCCGCCGTGCTGATGACCACCAAGACGCAAGCCACGCTGGATAAGGGCAGCCTCAAGCTTCCCGCCTACGGCACCGTGGTGATCCGCTGATGCGTGCAAGGCTGCTTGCGATGGCCATTCTTGGCGCCATGGCGACCACGCCAACCGCCAACTTTGCGGCGCCCGTCAGCCCGGCGCACAGCGATGCCGGCGCCGATCGCATGGAACTGGTATTGCCCAAGGGCAAGCTGGAACTGCGGCTGCTGGAGACGGGTGTCATCCAGCTCCGCACGGAAGGCACCCACGAACCCGCCACGCCGGTCATCGACGATCAGGCCCATTTCGGTCCGGTCGACGTGAGCCGCTACACGCAGGGCGCGGATCAGGTGATGCGTTCCAGCGGACTCATCGTCCGCTGGAATCCTGCAACGCATTCGCTGCGCGTGGATGATCCCTCCGAGCATCAGCTGATGGAGGTCGATCTTTCCCAGGCGCTTGATGGTCGCTGGACCGTTCGCCACGCCAAGGACGATCCGCAGTACGGCGTCGGCGGCCTGAATGCATTCGATGCGAAGACCGGCAACCTGTTGCGCCAGGGCAAGCAGGTCGCCACGGCCGGCAACCAGGGTCATACCGGTGCGCCGTTCGTGTGGAGTACCGCGGGCTACGGCGTGCTGGCCGATGCCGAACCCGCGCGTTTCGATCTTTCCGCTACGGATATTCGCGTCCAGGCAACGCCGAATGCGGTGCGCACGCTATACCTGTTCGTGGGATCGCCGGCCGATGTGTTTGGCCAGCTGCACGACATCAGCGGTGCCTCGCCGATGTTCCCCAAATGGGCCATGGGCTTCACCAACAGCCAGTGGGGCATCGACCAGAAGGAAGCGCTGACGCTGGTGGATACCTACCGTGCCAAGCACATCCCCATCGACAACTTCACCTTCGACTTCGACTGGAAGGCGTGGGGCGAGGACATGGGCGAGTTCCGCTGGAACACCGACAAATTCCCGGACGGTCCGGACGGCAAGCTGAAGCAGCAGATGGACCAGCGCGGCATGCACATGACCGGCATCATGAAGCCGCGCGTGCACGTGAACACCGTGGAAGGCCGCGAAGCCACCGAGCGCGGCTACTGGCTGGCCCAGTCGAAAGAGGCGCCGGACTATTTCTCGCACAAGCCCGTGCGTGACGTGGACTTCGACAAGCCCGAAGTGCGCGCGTGGTTCTTCAACGATGCATTGAAGCATTCGTACGAAACAGGCATCGTGGGCTGGTGGAACGACGAAGCCGATGACAGCGGCGTCGACACGCAATTCCTAAACATGCAGCGCGCCCTGTACGACGGCCAGCGCGGCATCAGCGACCAGCGCGTGTGGTCGATCAACCGCAATTTCTACCTGGGTTCGCAGCGCTACGCCTACGGCGTGTGGTCGGGCGACATCCAGAGCGGCTTCGCCAGCATGGCGGCGCAGCGCCAGCGTATGCTTGCCGCGTTCGACGTGGGTGCCATGCACTGGGGCATGGACGGCGGCGGCTTCAAGGCGCCCATGCCGGTGCCGGAAAACTACGCGCGATGGATCCAGTTCGGCGCTTTCACGCCGGTGTTCCGCGTGCACGCGGACTTTGGCCAGAAGCGTCAGCCGTGGGTCTACGGGCCCATTGCCGAGAAGGCCGCGACCGATGCGATTCGCCTGCGCTACTCGCTGATTCCGTACATCTACAGCTACGAGAACTTCGCGCACAGGTACGGTGTGGGCCTAGTGCGTCCGCTGCAGTTCGTTTATCCGAACGATCCGGCGCAGCGCGACCGTATCGATGCGTGGATGTTCGGCGACTACCTGCTGGTGTCGCCCATCGTGGACCAGGGCCAGACGGTGAAGCATCTTCAGCTGCCGAAGGGGCGCTGGATCAATTGGTTCGATGGCAAGGTTTACGACGGCGATCGCGAGATCACCCTCAACGTCGATGCGGCCAACTGGAGCGACATTCCCCTGTTCGTCCGCGAGGGCGCCATCATTCCGCAGCAGGCGGTGATGGATTTCGTCAGTCAGCATCCGGTGACGACGCTGGACGTCCAGGTGTTTCCGTCCGCTTCGCTGACCACGTTCAATGTCTACGATGACGACGGCGAAACCTACGCTTACGAGAAGGGCGCCTTTTTCCAGCAGATGCTTTCCACAAGGCGCGATGGAAATGGCGTGACGCTGGGCCTCGGCGCCGCGGTGCAGGGCTTCAAGCCGGCGTTGCACGACTACGTGTTCGCCATCCACGGCGACGCCGGCAAGGCCGTGACGGAGCTGCATGGCAAGCCGCTGCAGGATCTGGGCACCATCGACGCCTTGCGCGCTTCCCCGTCGGAAGGATGGGCGCGCGGGCATGATCGTTTTGGAGAGGTGACGTACGTGAAGCTGCTGCTATCGGGTCCGGCCAGGGAATTCCACATCGATACTGCGACGGTGACGCCATGAGTGCGCGCAAGCGGTTGGCGTTCGCCTGCGCCTTGCTGCTGGCGGGCGGTGCGCAAGCCAGCGCAATTGGTGCGCACGACGACATCCAATGGAACGGCCGCTCGGCCAGCATGAGTGCGCAAGGCGACGGCGGTTTCGTGCTGCATTCACCGTCAGGTGATCGCGCCATCGCTGCGCAGCCGCTAACCGTGCATACCGCGAGCCCGCTGTTCGATGGCCTGTTCGCCATGGCGCAGGACGACCTGGGCCACGATGCCGTGTCCGCCATCAAGGACGGCGCTTACGACCACGGGCAGGAGATTCCCTGCGTCTGCTACGCCACGGGCGAGAAATGGCCTTACGTGTGGACACGCGACGTGTCGTACTCCATCGACCTGGCGCTGGCGCGCGTCGATGCCGACCGCGCGCGCAACACGCTGCGTTTCAAGCTGTCCGGCGTGCGCGAACCCTCCGTGCCGCAGGGCCTGTATGTGATGCAGGACACCGGTTCGGGCGGCAGCTGGCCGATCAGTACCGACCGCGTGGTGTGGTTCCTCGCTGCGCGCCACCTGCTGGACGACAAGGCCTTCGCCGACGACACGTGGAAGGCGGTGAAGGACACGCTGGCCCAGGATCGCCTGTACGTGTTCGACAGTCACCTTGGACTTTATCGTGGCGAGACCTCGTTCCTCGACTGGCGCGAGCAGACCTATCCCGCGTGGACGGAAAAGGACGTGCGCTACATCGGCGAAACGTTCGCGCTGTCCACCAATGTGCTGCACTATCAGGCGCTGACGTTGGCCGCGGAACTGGCTGACAAGAAGCACGATGCCTCCGCCAAGGATTTCCACGTGCAGGCTGAGGCCTTGAAGCAGGCGATCAACGCGCATTTCTGGCGCGCCGATCGCGGCATGTACATGAGTTATGTCGGTCCGCATGCGATGCCCATCGACAGCTATGACTTGCTGGGCATCGCGCTTGCCGTGACGACAGGCGTGGCGGATACGGCGAAGGCGAAGCAGTCGCTGGCGAGTTATCCCACGTGGGACGCCGGCAGTCCGGTGATCTGGCCTGAGCGCAAGGATCAGCCGATCTACCACAACCGCGCGATCTGGCCGTTTGTCAGCGCCTATTCGCTGCGCGCCGCGCGCGTGGTGAACGATGCGCCGCGCATCGCGCACGAGATGGATTCCATCCTGCGTGGTGCCGCGCTGGCGTCCTCCAACATGGAAAACTACGAGCTGGTCTCGCAGGCGGTGCATGTCGACGAAGGCAAGCTCAGCGGGCCTGTGGTGAATTCACCGCGCCAGTTGTGGTCGGTCGCGGGTTATCTCGACATGGTCATCAGCGGCGTGTTCGGTGTGACCGACGACGGCAGTATCGATCCGAAGCTGCCTGCCACCTGGGTGAAACCGCTGTTTGGCGATACGCAGCAGATCACGCTGGATTTGAAGGGCCAGCACGTCACCCTCGTGCGCCCGGCGAACATCGATGGCGATCTGCTCGTGGCGCAGTCCCAGCGTCGCGACGGCGAAACCACCGTTGTCCAGTTGAAGGCCATCCACTCCGGCGCCAAGGCGCTGCGCATGGATGTACCGCAGTTCGGTCCGGAGATGCCGGATGCGCCCACGGTTGTCGACGCCCCCAAGGGTTGGCAGGTGAGTGCTGCGGCGAAGGGCGTGCTGTATCTGGACGGCCATCGCATCGGCCCGATCGAAGGCAGCCTGGTGGTGCCGAAAGGCCATACGCGCCAGTGCTTCCAGCTCACGCGTGTGGATGGTGCCCTGGAGTCCCTGCCGAGCCTGCCCACGTGCAAGGGCGAGGAAGCCCGGATCAGCGGTGGTGGCCCGTGGGAGTGGAAGTCGACGAAGGCCGGCAGTTACGACGTTTCGTTTGACTACGTGAATAACCACGGCCCGATCAACACCGGCGTCACTGCCGCGGTGAAGCTGCTCGATGTGTCCTGCGATGGTGCAGCGCCACAGCGCGTGCCCGTGGTGATGCCGCATAGTCTGGGCACGCAGCGCTCCACCACGGTCGCATTCACGGCACCGGCGGGGGCGACGTGTCGCTTCCGCATGGACCAGGGGTTCAACATGAGTGACCTGAGCCACAACGCGCATTACACGGGCGAGCAGGGCGGCGCGAGCGGCCCGGTGAACGATGCCGGTGTCCAGGCCATGCTGGTGTCGCCGTCGCCGCGCGGAACGTCCGCACCATGACGCGCAAGCCCGAACTGTCGTTCTGGCAGATCTGGAACATGTGCTTTGGATTCCTGGGCATCCAGTTCGGCTTTGCGCTGCAGAACGCCAACGTCAGCCGCATCTTCCAGACGCTGGGCGCCGACGTGGGTGATATCCCGGCGTTGTGGATCGCAGCTCCGTTCTCCGGCCTGCTGGTGCAGCCGATCATCGGCTACCTGTCCGATCGCACGTGGACACGGCTGGGGCGCCGTCGCCCGTACTTCCTGGTCGGCGCGGTGCTCACCACGCTGGCCTTGCTGTGCATGCCCAATTCGCCGGTGTTGTGGGTGGCAGCGGGCCTGCTGTGGATCATGGACGCGTCCATCAATATTTCGATGGAGCCGTTCCGCGCGTTCGTCGGCGATCAGTTGCCGCCGCGTCAGCGTCCGCAGGGCTACGCCAGGCAGAGCTTCTTCATCGGCGTGGGCTCGGTGGTGGCGTCGTTGTTGCCCTGGTTGCTCGCCAAGCTGGGCGTGAGCAACGTGGCTGGCGAGGGTGCCATTCCCGATACGGTGAAATACGCGTTCTACCTCGGCGGCGTGGTGTTGCTGGTTTCGGTGCTATGGACCGTGCTGAGCACGCGCGAATACCCGCCGGCTGAACTGGAAGCCTTCACCGACAATCCCGTGGAAGTCAGCGAAACGGATGCGTCGGGCGCCTGGCGTTTCGGCGTGGTGCTGATCGTGGCGGGCGCTGCGCTGCTGGTGGCCATCGGCCACTACGCACTGGAAAAGGAGCTGTACCTGCTTGCCGGTGGCCTGGTGCTGTTTGGCGCGTTGTTCTCGTGGTTATCGCTGACCCGCACGCGCGGCATGTTGCGTCAGGTGATGGGCGCTCTCTACGGCATGCCCGAATCCATGCGCCGGCTGGCGGGGGTGCAGTTCTTCTCATGGTTTGCGTTGTTCGCGCTGTGGATCTACACCACGGCGTCCGTGACGTCGGTGCACTACGGCACCACCGACACGCATTCGGCCGCCTATAACGATGGCGCGAATTGGGTGGGCGTGCTGTTCGCCGCCTACAACGCCTTTGCCGCGATTGCCGCGGCGACCATTCCTTGGATGGTCCGTCGGTGGGGCTTGCGCGCCAGCCATCTGGTCAATTGCTGCCTGGGTGGCGCGGGTTTGCTGTCGTTCCTGGTCATTCGCGATCCGCAATGGCTGCTGCTGTCGATGGTGGGCGTGGGTTTTGCGTGGGCATCGATCTTGTCGCTGCCGTACGCGCTGCTGTCGGACAACCTGCCGGCGACGAAGATGGGCGTCTACATGGGCATCTTCAATTTCTTCATCGTCATCCCGCAGCTGTTGGCGGCCAGCGTGCTCGGCTTGCTGTTGCGCCTGTTCTTCCACGGCCAGCCGATCTGGGCGCTGGCGATGGGCGGCGCGAGCCTGGTGATCGCGGGGCTGTGCACGCTGCGCGTGGCGGAGCCGTCCGCGGGGCTGATGGCAGCAGAAGCACGGTGATGACCCGCCGCTTTTGTGGGAGCGCACCCTGTGCGCGACCGCGGAGCGGAGGGTCGCCTCTTCGTTGGGTTGTCGCGCACAGGGTGCGCTCCCACAAAAAAGCGACTCGGCAGCGCACAAGTGCGCTCCTACAGGAATGACGGCCCGTTTCAGCGGCGGACGCTGGATTTCCGCACGATCAGTTTCGCCGGCATCATCGCGCTTTCCGCCGGTTCGCCGCGAATCAGCGCAAGCAGGTTGTCCACCAGGATCTCGCCCGCCAGCTTGGTGTCCTGCAGGACGGTGGTCAGCGGCGGGTTCATGAAGCTGGCCATGGGAATGTCGTCGAAGCCGGCAAGGGCAACATCGTCGGGAACGCGTAGCCCGTGGTCGGCGAGGGCGCGCATGGCGCCGATGGCGATGAGATCACTGGCGGCGAACACGGCATCGAACATCACGCCGCGCGCCAGCAGCGTTTCCAGCGCGTCGTAACCCGACTGCTCGGTGCTTTCGGCGTTCACCTGCAGCAACGGTTCCGCATCGAGGCTGGCATCGGCCAGGGCACGCGAATAGCCGCGGTAGCGGTCGAAGAATTCCGGGTAATGACTGGACGCGTCGCCGAGGAAGGCGATGCGCTGGCAGCCCTGCGCCAGCAGGTGCGCCGTCACCTCACGACCGCCGCTGACGTTGTCGCAGCCCACCGAGACATCGGGCTGGTCGGGCAGCACGGCGCCCCAGCGCACGCAGCGCGTGCCCTGGTCCACCAGCTTCTGCAACTTGTCGCGCGTGGCCAGGTAATCGCCGTAGCCGAGCAGGATGATGCCGTCGGCCTTCTTGCTGTCCGCGTAGTCGGCGTGCCAGTCGCGCGAGAACTGCTGGAAGGAAATCAGCAGGTCGTAGCCGCGCTGGGCGCTGGCGCGCGTGATCGATCCCAGCATGGAAAGGAAGAACGGATTGATGTGCGACTCGTCGGCCGTCGGATCCTCGAACAGCAGCAATGCCAGCGGGCCCGTGTGCTTGGCGCGCAGTCCGGAGGCGTTCTTGTCGACCTTGTAGTTCAGCTCGTCAACCGCAGCCTGGATGCGCCGCCGTGTCTCCTCGTTGACCAGCTTGCTGCCGCGCAAGGCGCGCGACACCGTCGACTGGGAGACCCCGGCCAGGTGAGCGATGTCGAACGAAGTGACTTTTCCCTTGATCTGCACGCAGCGATGACCCGCGCCGGTTGGTAGGCGCAAATCCTAGCGGCTTGAGTGCTCGCTGTCCTTTCCTGACGAAACCCGCATGCCGGGCATAAAAAAGCCCCGAGGATTAGGGGGGAATCCTCGGGGCCGGGGTGGCAGCGAAGCCCAGGGGAGAGGTTCGCTGACCAGGTGGGTTCGTCCAGGGAGGTGGCGAACCCCTGGATGCCGTTGCGTGCACCCGAGGATTAAGAACGCGCCAGCACGGAAAAGTTGCACCGCCGCATTTGATTTTGGTCAGGGGACGTTCATTTGACAAAAAATCAAACGTTTAGCCGTGACTGCGCCGCAATGTGGGAGCCCCCCCTGAGCGACGCGGATCCAGGACGGCTTCCGTCAGGATGACCCGTCGTCGCGCACTGGGTGCGCGCCCCCACAGTCATTCCCTTACGAGTGGGCCCTGAGGGATCTCAGCCTCAGTGCGCCTCGCCCCAGTTCTTGCCCACGCCGGCTTCGACCAGCAGCGGCACGGAAAGCGTCGCCGCGCCGGACATGCGTTCGACCACGCCGGCACGCACGTCGTCCACCACGTCCTTGCGCACCTCGAACACCAGTTCGTCGTGCACCTGCATGAGCATGTGCGCGTCGTCCTGGCGTTCCAGCAGCCAGGCGTGCACGGCGATCATGGCGCGCTTGATGATGTCGGCCGCCGTGCCCTGCATGGGGGCGTTCACGGCCGCGCGCTCCGCGCCCGCCCGCAGCGCCTGGGTTCGCGATTGCAGGTTTTCCAGGTACAGGCGTCGGCCGAACAGCGTTTCCACGTAACCATCGCGGTGCGCCTGCTGGCGCGTGGCTTCCATGAAGGCGTGCACGCCGGGATACCGGGCGAAGTAGCGGGCCATGTAGTCGCTGGCTTCGCCGCGATCCACGCCCAGCTGTCGGGCAAGGCCGAACGCGCTCATGCCGTACATCAGGCCAAAGTTGATCGCCTTCGCCGCGCGGCGCTGGTTGGCGCTCACCTCTTCAGGCTTGAGGCCGAACACTTCCGCCGCCGTGGCGCGATGCACGTCGCCGCCTTCCTGGAACGCCTTTACCAGGCCCTCGTCGCCGGACAGGTGCGCCATGATGCGCAGCTCGATCTGCGAGTAGTCCGCCGCAAGTACCACCCAGCCTTCCGGTGCCACGAACGCCTCGCGGATGCGCCGGCCTTCCTCGGTGCGGATGGGGATGTTCTGCAGGTTCGGATCGGACGACGACACGCGCCCCGTGGCCACCGAGCCCTGGTGATAGCTGGTGTGCACGCGGCCGGTGCGCGGATTCACCATCTCCGCGAGTTTGTCCGTGTAGGTGGAGCGCAGCTTGGCCAGGCCGCGGTAGTCGAGGATGAGTCGCGGCAGGGCGTGATCATCCGCGATGGCTTCCAGTGCCTCTTCGTTGGTCGAAGGCTGGCCCGTCGGCGTCTTCACCTTGATCGGCAGGCCCAGTTCGTCGAACAGCACGGCCTGCAACTGCTTGGGCGAATCGAGGTTGAACTCGTGGCCTGCGCCTTTCCAGGCTTGCTGCTGCAATTCCAGCATGCGCTTGCCCAGCTGCTGGCTCTGCATGCGCAGCTCGCTGACGTCGATGAGCACGCCGCGCTGTTCCATGGATGCCAGCACGGGAATCAGCGGAATTTCGATGTTCTCGTAGACGGAGCGCAGCGATGCTTCGCTTTCCAGCTTTGGCCAAAGCGCGTGATGCAGGCGCAACGTGATGTCGGCATCTTCCGCGGCGTAACGGCACGCGGTATCCAGGTCCACGTGCGAGAACGGAATCTGTTTCGCGCCTTTGCCGGCTACCTGTTCGTACTTGATGGTGTCGACGTCGAGGTATTTCTTCGCCAGCGAATCCATGTCGTGACGCGTGGCCGTGGCGTTCCACACGTATGACTCGAGCATGGAATCGTGCTTCAGTCCCTGCAGGTGGATGCCGTAGTTCGACAGGATGTTGATGTCGTACTTGGCGTGCTGGCCCATCTTCGGACGGCTGGCGTCTTCGAAGAACGGCTTGAGCGTGGCCAGCACCTGGTCACGGTTGAGCTGTGCGGGAGCGCCGGGATAATCGTGTGCGAGCGGCACGTAGCAGGCATAGCCGGGTTCCACCGACAGGCTCAGGCCCACGATATCCGCCTGCATCGAGTCGATGGAGGTGGTCTCGGTATCGAACGAAACGAGTGGCGCGGTGGCGATCTTCGCCAGCCAGCCGTCGAACTGTTCCTGCGTGGTGACCAGTTCATAGTGGCCGGCCATGGACAGGTCCCGACCTGCGTGCGCCTCACCCTGTGGGAGCGCACCCTGTGCGCGACTGGGCGTGGACTCACCGCCCGGCATCTGCGCGTCGCGCACAAGGTGCGCTCCCACAGCAGCGGCGCCGGTTTCGGCATCGAGATCTTTCAGCGCCGCCTTGAACTCATAGCGCACGTACAACTCGCGCAGCTGTTCGATATGGCGTTCGCGCATCTTCAGATGATCGACGGGCTCATCCAGCGGCACGTCGAGCTTGATGGTCACCAGGTCGCGTGACAGCGGCAGCTGGGGCAGCGCGGCGCGCAGGCTCTCGCCGATCTTGCCGCCTACCTTGTCCGCGTTCGCCATCAGGTTGTCGAGCGAACCGTATTCGGCCAGCCATTTGGCGGCGGTCTTCGGGCCGCACTTGGGCACGCCGGGCACGTTGTCGACCGTGTCGCCAGTGAGCGAGAGGAAGTCGACGATCTGCGACGGCTCGACGCCAAATTTTTCCATCACGCCCGCGCTGTCGGTCGTGGTGTTGGTCATGGTGTTGACCAGGGTCACGCCGGGTCGCACCAGCTGGGCGAGGTCCTTGTCGCCGGTGGAAATCTCCACCTCGATGCCTTGCGCGTGCGCCTGCTCGGTAAGCGTGCCGATCACGTCGTCCGCTTCCACCCCGCTAACGCGCAGGATCGGGAAACCCAGCGCGCCGACGATGGCGAGCATGGGGTCCACCTGTGCACGCAAGTCGTCCGGCATCGGCGGCCGGTTGGCCTTGTACTGGTCGTAGAGCTGGTTGCGGAAGGTGGGGCCCGGCGCATCGCTCACGAACGCCACGTAATCAGGCTTCGCCTTGATGGTGGCGCGCAGCATGTTCACCACGCCGAACAGGGCGCCGGTGGGTTCGCCGTGCGAATTGGTAAGCGGAGGAAGCGCGTGGAAAGCGCGGTAGAGGTAGGAGGAACCGTCAATCAGGATGAGCTTGGCCATGCCCGCCATTGTCGCATGGGGTCGTGAAAGGTTTGGGTTCGCCGCGGGAGAAAAGGGCGGCCACCGGCAAGGCTCGCGCGGTGCCTTGCGACACCGTTTTCGCCCGGCTTCATTCACGAGGTGCATGGCGGCCCGCTGCTATGCTCAACGCCCCACAGGAGGCCATCATCATGAAACCCGTTGCCCTGCTTGCCGTTCTTGGTGTGGCCATGGCGTCGAGTGCGTTTGCGCAGACGTCAGCCAGTCAGTTTCCGCCGGCCCCGCCGCCGCCGGGCATGAACGATCCGGGCGTCAAGGCCACCCCGGTGCCGGCACCCGCGCCAGCGCCGAAAGCGACCACCAAATCCTCCGGTGCGTCCTCGTCGAAATCCGGCCAGGTGTCTGCCGATACCGAAGCGACGCTGAGCCAGCCGGCCACCTCCACGCCGGCCACGTCCGACGCCCAGCCACGCGATGCGAACGGCAACACGCCGCCGCAGGTGAAGGTGGTGACGCAGGGCGACCAGACCATCCAGGAATACAGCCGCAGCGGCCAGGTCTACATGGTGGTGGTGACGCCGAAGGGCGGCATCCCGCAGACCTACATGGTCGACCAGAAGGGCGCCTGGTCCAATCAGGCGGGCGAACCGGTGAAGCCGGTGATGTACAAGGTCATGTCGTGGGGCAACAGCAAGTCGGCCCAGGACCAGGACAACGGCGGCCAGTAAGTCCGTGCCCTCATCACGAACGAGGCAGCCATGAATTTTCGCGAAAGCTGGCTGCTCTTCGCGCTGGGCTCGGCGTTTTTTGCAGCGCTGACGGCGCTGTTCGGCAAGCTGGGCGTGGCGGGCATCAATTCCAATCTCGCCACGTTCATTCGCACCATCGTGATCCTGCTGGTGACGGCCGGCATCCTCAGCCTTCGCCATGAATGGGCGCGTCCCTCGGGCTTGCCCGCGAGCAGTTGGGTCTTTCTTGTCCTGTCAGGCGTCGCCACGGGCTTGTCGTGGCTTTGCTATTACCGCGCGCTGCAACTGGGCCCGGTGAGCAAGGTGGCTCCCATCGACAAGCTCAGCGTGGCTATCGCCATCGCGCTTGGCGTACTGCTGCTGGGCGAACAGGTGAGCTGGTCGCTGGCGATTGGTGGCGGGCTGATCGTGGCCGGCGCCATCGTCATCGCGATTTTCTGAGCATCCGCGTCGCCTGGCTTTCGTCCAGTTCCGGGTAGTGGCGGAAGATGCCGTCTTCGTTGAATGGGATGCGCCGCCCGGAGGCGAGATAAGCGGCGATGTTGGGGCGTTCTGCCACGCGGTCGCGCAACGCGCGCAAGTGCGGGGTTCGGCGCTGCACCTTCTTCAGGGTTTTGGGAAAGGCGTAATCAAGCCCGGACATCAGCTGGAACAGCGACAGGTCCACGTACGAATGTCGCCGTCCCACGGCATGCCTGCCGTCGCCATGCTCAAGCACGTGCTCAAAGTAATCGAGGAATTTCGGGATGCGTTGCTCGCAAAAAGCCTTTGAGCGCTTACGCGCCTCGGGGCGTTGATCCTCGAAATACAGGTCATTCGAAATCGGATGATGCGTGTCGTGCACCTCCGCGACGATGTCGGTGATGGTCAGCTGCAGCTGCATGGCATACAGGCGACCGGCCTCCGATGCCGGTGCCAGCCCGTGGCGAGGTCCGAGAAACGCGAGGATGTTCGCCACTTGTGCCACCACCAGTCGCCCCGCGCGCAGGAATGGCGGTGCGAACGGTCGCGCGCCGGAACGTTCGCCACGCAGGAAGGGCATCATCACCTGGTCGCCTTCGACGCGCGCGACGTCGATGTAAGTGGCGCCCGCGTCTTCCAGTGCAAGGCGCACGAATTCGCCGCGGCCCTGGATGCCGGTCCAGTAATAGAGCTCGTAGCGCATAAGAGAAGCCTTTGGCGAGAATGAAGCCGAGGCTAGGTGTCGGGTGTTCTACAAGGTGTGAGTGCGGCATGCGGGTGGCCGTCACCACTGTGTTGCCTCTTGCCTGTGGGAGCGCACCCTGTGCGCGACTGGGTTTGCGTCAGTGTCACCGATATGGCGAAGAACCTTGGTGTTCCATGAGCCGTTGCGGCCAAGTCGCGCACAGGGTGCGCTCCCACACACAACACTTCGTTGGC
This sequence comes from Dyella sp. C11, assembly GCF_003121485.1. GTDB lineage: Bacteria > Pseudomonadota > Gammaproteobacteria > Xanthomonadales > Rhodanobacteraceae > Dyella. The sequence continues at coordinate 93,601 of NZ_QAVX01000008.1, forward strand.
GGCTTGTGGCTACATGCCGCGGGTCAGCTCACGCAGTTGATCCCACACCAGCGTGGCCAGTGGCGATAGCGAGCGCTGTTTGCGCTTGATCAACACCACGTCGCGACTTTCCTGCGGCGTCAGCGGACGCGTCACGAGCGTGGGTGGCGGTGGCGACAACGCGGGACTCACGCTGATGCCCAGCCCTGCCTCCACCATGCGGAACGTGGTGAATGTGTGCCCCGTCTGTTGCACGATATTCGCCTCGATGGTTCGACTGGCGAGCGCGTGATCGATCAGGCGCCGGCTGCCTGAGGAATAGTCGAGCAGGATCAGTGGCTCGCCCTGCAGCTTGCGCCACGGCACACGGTCAAGCCGCGCCAGCGGATGGTCGGGGCGACACACCAGCACGAAGGGGTCGCGCAACAGCAGCTCGCTGTCGAATTCGCCCGTGAGTGGCGGATCGATGGCCACGCCGAAATCCACCTCGCCGCCACGCACGCTGTCCAGCACCATCGTCTGCGCCTGATCATGCAGCTGGATGGTGAGTTCCGGATAACGCGCGGCGCAGTTGGCGATGCATTGAGGCATCAAACCGGCGGACAGCGTGGGCACCGCGGCCACGTGCACCTTGCCGCGCTTGCGCTCGCTTTCGGAGTGCACGTGCGACAGCACGCCTTCCAGCTCATCGAGCACGCGGCCGATGGCGCTTTCCAGGTAGCGACCGGCGTCCGTGGGCACGACTTCCCGCGTGGTGCGATCGAACAGGCGAATGCCAAGCTCGGCTTCGAGGTCGGCGATGTAGCGACTCACCGCGGGCTGACTCAGGTGCAGGCTTTCCGCCGCCCGGCGGAAATGCTGCTGGCGGGCTACGGCAAGGAAGGCGCGAAGCTGGCGCAGGCTGATATTCATGTCAATACTGTATCAGTAGATAAGATAAAACGATTTGATTAATCAATAGGATGGCAGTCCAATAGCGCCATTCCCCGACAGACGTTGCCCCCGGCCATGTTCCTGCGTCGCTTCCTGCCCGACCGTTTTACCTGCGCCCTGATCGTCACCGTGACGCTGGCCAGCCTGTTGCCGTGCCGCGGCACCACCGCCAGCGTGTTCAACGTGCTGACCGATCTGGCCATTGGACTATTGTTCTTCCTGCATGGCGCCAAGCTCTCGCGCGAGGCCGTGGTGGCCGGCATGACGCATTGGCGGCTGCATCTGACCGTGCTGGCCAGCACTTTCGTGCTGTTCCCGGTGCTGGGTCTGCTGCTGCGCCCCGTGCTGTCACCGCTGGTGACGCCGTCGCTGTATCTGGGTGTGCTGTTTCTTTGCACCTTGCCGTCCACCGTGCAGTCGTCGATCGCCTTCACCTCGATGGCGCGCGGCAACGTGCCGGCCGCGATCTGCTCGGCCTCCGCCTCCAGCCTGCTCGGCATCTTCATCACCCCGCTGCTGGTGGGGGTAATGCTGGAGTCGCACGGGCAGGGCGGCATGAATTGGGATTCCATCGGCGCCATCGTGCTGCAGCTGCTGGTGCCGTTCGTGGCTGGCCAGGTGGCGCAGCGCTGGATTGGCCGCTGGGTGGAACGCAACCGCGCGCTGCTGTCATACGTAGACCAGGGCTCGATCCTGCTGGTGGTCTATACGGCCTTCAGTGCTGCCGTGCTGCAGGGACTGTGGAAACAGATTCCGCTGCCCGTGCTGGGCGGCCTGCTGGTGGTCAACGCGGTGCTGCTGGCCATCGCACTGCTGATCACGCGCTACGGTGCACGTGCACTGGGCTTCAATCGCGAAGACGAAATCACCATCGTGTTCTGCGGCTCCAAGAAGAGCCTCGCCAGTGGCGTGCCGATGGCGAAGGTGCTTTTTGCAGGGCACCCGTTGGGCACGATCGTGTTGCCGATCATGCTGTTTCATCAGATCCAGCTGATGACGTGCGCGGTGTTGGCGAAGAAGTATGCGGCACGGCCGGTGGAGCACCGCAGCGCAAATGCGGCTGAGGCAACACAAGCACTGCGCTGACCTCTGGCTCGTCATTCCGGCGCAGGCCGGAATCCAGATGCGACAAGATTCGACTGTCGCGGAAGAGCTGATCAGCGTTCTCACGAGAACCTGTCGCCGTCGCCACTGGATTCCGGCCTGCGCCGGAATGACGAGCAAAGAAAAAGGCGCCCCAACGGGCGCCTTTTTTCCGGGCGTTGATGGCCAGCTCAATGCCTGAAATGGCGAATGCCCGTGAACACCATCGCGATGTCGTGCTCATCCGCCGCAGCGATCACTTCCGCATCGCGCATCGAGCCGCCCGGCTGGATCACCGCGCTGATACCGGCGGCAGCGGCGGCATCGATGCCATCGCGGAACGGGAAGAACGCATCCGATGCCATCACCGAGCCGGCCACTTCCAGCTTTTCATCGGCAGCCTTGATGCCGGCGATCTTCGCGCTGTACACGCGGCTCATCTGGCCGGCGCCCACGCCGATGGTCTGGCGGTTCTTCGCGTACACGATGGCATTGCTCTTGACGTACTTAGCCACCTTCCACGCGAAGATCAGGTCGTCGATCTGCGCCGGCGTCGGCGCGCGCTTGGTGACGATCTTCAGGTCTTCCGGCTTCACCATCGCGCGGTCGGCGGTCTGGATCAGCAGGCCCGAGCCCACGCGGCGCGAATCGTTGCCCGGATGCGCCTTGGTCAGGTCGCCATCGGCCGGCGGCGGAATTTCCAGCACGCGGACGTTGGTCTTCTTGGCGAACACCTTGAGCGCGTCATCCTCGTAGCCCGGTGCCAGCACCACTTCCACGAACTGGCGGTCCACGATGGCCTTGGCCGTCGCGGCATCCACGATGCGGTTGAAGGCGATGATGCCGCCGAAGGCCGAGGTGGGGTCGGTCTGGTAGGCCAGGTCATACGCGCGACCGATGCCGTCCAGGCTCACGGCGACGCCGCACGGATTGGCGTGCTTCACGATCACGCAGGCCGGCTTGGTGAAGCTGCGCACGCATTCCCACGCGGCGTCCGAATCGGCGATGTTGTTGAACGACAGTTCCTTGCCCTGCAGCTGGCGGAACGTGGCCAGCGTGCCCGGCGCCGGGTACAGGTCGCGGTAGAACGCGGCCTGCTGGTGCGGATTTTCGCCGTAGCGAAGATCCATCAGCTTCACGAAGCGGCCGTTCGCCTGCGCGGGGAAGGCGTCGTGCCCGGCGATGGCGGTGTAGTCGTCGTTGAGCTTCAGCGCGGACAGGTAATCGCTGATCGCGCCGTCGTAGTTGGACACGCGATTGAACGCGGCGACAGCGAGCTTGAAGCGCGTGGCGCGCGACAGGCCGCCGTGTGCTTCGATTTCCGCCAGCGCTTCCTCGTACTGGTCCGGCGAGGTGAGCACGCCGACATCGTTCCAGTTCTTGGCCGCCGAACGCAGCATGGCCGGGCCGCCGATGTCGATGTTCTCGATGGCGTCTTCCAGCGTGCAGTCGGCGCGCGCCACGGTCTGCTCGAACGGGTACAGGTTGAGCACCAGCAGGTCAATCGGCGCGATGTCGAGCTCGGTCATCACCGCCGCATCGGTGCCGCGGCGACCCAGCAGGCCACCATGCACTTTCGGGTGCAGCGTCTTGACGCGGCCGTCCATGATTTCCGGAAAGCCGGTGAGTTCGCTCACGTCCTTGACCGGAATGCCTGCGTCGCGCAGCGCCTTGGCGCTACCACCCGTGGAAAGCAGCTCCACGCCCTTGGCGGACAGGCGGCGGGCGAGATCGAGCAAGCCCTGTTTATCGGAGACGCTAAGCAAGGCACGGCGGACCGGTGCCGGGGAGGCGGCGGACATGAGGCAAATTCCTTGGGGGAAAGGATCAATTATAGACCCTGTCGCCCGACGGCGTGGTTTGGCCGTCTTTAAGCCCGTAATACCAGGTGCAGCAAGGGGAAGGGGCGTCCGCTGGCGTCGCGTTCGGAGCGGCCCATGTCCACGAAGCCGTAGCGCCGGTAAAAGCGCACGGCCTGCGGGTTTTGCTCATTCACGTCCGTGGTCCAGGCGGGGTGCGAGGGCGCCTCGTTGATCACTTCGTCGAGCAGGCGCCGGCCCAGGCCCTGGCCGTGCAGCGCGGGGTTCACGAACAACGCCTCCACGTGATGTGCCTGGGTGGCGATGAAACCTTCCACGCGTCCATCGCGTTCGATGACGCGCACGTTTAGCCGTCCAAACACGCTCGGCAGGAATGAACGGAAGAAGACGATGTCTTTTTCGGCAAGGAAATGATGCGTGGCGCGGACCGCGGCTTCCCACACTTCCGTCATGCGGGGTTCGTCGGCCGTGGTGGCGGCGCGAATCGAAGCAGGCGAGGTCATGACATTCCATCCCGTCGCGCGAATCCTTGCGCGAACGTGCGGTGTTTCCTCAGAGCAGGCCGTGGGCGGCGAGCTTCTTGCGCAGCGTGGCGCGATTGATGCCGAGCACGGCCGCGGCACGGCTCTGGTTGCCGTCGTGCCAGGCCAGCACTTCGCGCAGGAGGGGGCCTTCGACTTCGCGAATGACGAGCGCGTGCAAACCTTCGTCGCACTCCGTATCGCCGATGTCGGCGAGGTAGCGGCGTACGGTGCGGCTGACGCATTCGCTCAAGGCGCTCTGCGACGAGGTCTCTTTCGGAGACTCGCTGGCAGGCAGTCTTACGGCGTTCACGGGCATTTCCCCTCACGTTCTAACGCGGCGGCTACGTGGGCCGCTGCAATGTTTATGGCAATACCGCGGGCGGCGGCTCGCATGGAACGCCGGGTGCAGCAGAGACGAAGGAGCGAGTTTACCCTCGCGTGCCGAGAATTTTAAGTACCCGATACGTAAGAAGGTCTTTAGGCCACGAAACCAAAATGTCCTATGGACATTCACTTGCATTGGTGGCACGACCTGTGCCTGCGTCAGTGCGGCGCTAGCGGCAAAGACCGCACCTGCCTGCCCGTGACCCTCATCAAATAGACGTCTATTCGAAACCGAACTCGAACGCCACGGCCTTGCCGCCCGGGTCTTCCACTTCAAGCATCAGTGCAGCGCTGCCGCCGGCGGCGATGCCTTTTTGCATGGTGGCGTTGTCGCCGAGGTATTCGCTGGGGCGCAGGCGCCGCATGGCAAGCTTGTTGCCGTTGGCGTCGGAGAGCGTGATCGATACCACGGGATAAGGCTGCGCGAACGAAGCGTCGTTGCGCAGGTTGGCCGTGATCAGCAGCGCGCCCGGTACCGAGGGATGGGCCTGCACGTCGCGCGCCACCAGGGTCAGGCGCGAAATATCCTGCACCAGCGGCAACTGGCAACCCAGGGTGGCGCACGCGTCGCGCAGCACCGGGCCCAGCGTATCGTCGGCGATCAGTGCGTCGCGCTTGGCCCAGGCCACCTGGGCGCCGAGTCCAAGCAACAGCAGCGTGCACGCGGTAATCCACGGCCAGCGGTGCTTCTTTTCCGGTTGTCGGGCAAAGCGTGGCGCGATCACCAGGTCGGCGAATTCGTCGAGTACATCGCGCTGCGTCGGGCCTTCGGCAACGGCGGGCATCTCGGCCGGCGGGCGATAGACCGCCGAGTCCAGCCGTGGCGGCAGATCCGTCTTGCGAGGCGGCAGATGCTGGAAAGGCTCAGGCGGCAGCTGGTCGCTGAGGCTGGCCAGGGCGTCGAACACGTTGTCGCAATGCCCGCACACGACTTCGCCCCGCGCCAGCGCGAGGATGTCCGTGTTCAACGAAAACACGGTGAGGCAGTCGGGACATTGGGCGTACATGCGGACCGTGGTGGCCAGTTCAGGGCAAGCCTAGTGCAGCGCGCGGTACAAATCACCCGCGCACGGGCTGATACCGTGAACCGCCACTCAGCTCCGGCGCTTGCCGCTGATGCGCACCCAGTCTTCCAGCGTGTCCACGCGCAGTTCGTCGAACCACTCGGCATAGCGCGCCAGCAGTTCGTCTTCCTGGCCCTGCAGGATGCCGGAGATGGCAAACGGCGCGCCGGGCTTGGCGGCAGCCGCGAACGTGGGCGCCAGTTCGCCGAGCGGGCCGGCCAGGATGTTGGCGATGAAGACATCGGCAGGCGACGCGCATGGATGCGCCAGTGCCGCCGGCGCAGGATGCGCAGGAGCGGCCGAGGCAAACTCTTCCGGCAGATAGACCGTGAGGCGATCGGCCACTTGGTTGCGCTCGGCGTTATCCGCCGATGCGGTGAGTGCCTGCGGATCGTTGTCCACGCCCACCGCGCTCGCCGCACCGAGCTTGAGCGCGGCGATGGCGAGGATGCCGGAGCCGCAGCCGAAGTCGGTCACGGTCTTGCCTTTCAGGTCCAGGCTGTCGAGCCAGGCCAGGCAAAGCGCCGTGGTGGGATGCGTGCCGCTGCCGAAGGCGAGGCCGGGATCGAGGCGAACGACCACGATGTCCTCGTCGGCCGGCGGTTCGATGTTCCACGGATAGATCCACAGCCGGCGACCGAACGGCATCGGCTTGAACTGGTCCATCCACGCGCGCTCCCAGTCCTCGTCGGCCACGTCGCGGAACTGGATCTGGTCGGGCTCCAGCCAGGGCAGCAGGTCACCCAGGGCTTCCGCCAGGCCGCGCCGGTCGGTATCGGCCTCGAACAGCGCGTTGAGTGTGATCGTCGGCCACAACGGCAGCTCGCCCACACCGGGCTCGAAGATGGCCTGCTCATCCGGCGTTTCCGCATCGGCGTCCTGCAGCGTCACGGAGAGTGAGCCCAGGTCGTCCAGCGCTTCTTCGACGCGCGGCTGCTGCTCGGCGCGGATGGTGAGGGAAAGTTCGAGCCAGGGCATGGGGTGGTCCTGCGGAATCAGGTTGGTATTGTCGCCGATGTGGGGTGTGTGTGCGGACGCGCACGCCAGCGAATGATGTGGGAGCGCACCCTGTGCGCGACCGCGGCCTGTCAGCCGGACTCATGACGTGGTTGTCGCGTGTTGTCGATCCAGGTGCGACAACCTGTTTCTGATCGCGGAGGGTCGGGCAAATGTCGCGCACAGGGTGCGCTCCCACAGTGTCTGCGGGGCGGCAGCCAGCCTGCTTACGGCGTCTCGATCGGCACGCCGAGGAAACTGTCGTGCTTGCGGTAATGGTCGAGCGCGCGGGCGAAGTGTTCCAGCGTCGAGGTGGGATGGCGCCGCCGCTGCACGAACACCACTTCGGCGAAATCCGCCGCTTCCAGGAAATGGCGCAGGTCGTGCTGCGCGGCAAACTCGGGCAACGCTTCGCCATGGTCGGCGATCAATGCATCGTCTTCGTCGGCCACATGCGAGAGATACAGCCGGCACGATGGCTCGGTGATCCGGCCACGGATATAGACCCAGCTGTAGCGATCCCAGCCGTCGCCTTCGTCGAACGCCGCGGTGATGGCGTCGATGGCTTCTTCAAGTGTGATCAGGTCGGACATCGTCAAAAGCAAACCGGCGAGCCGCGTGGCGACTCGCCGGTGTATGCATCAGCCGCCGTGGGCGGCCTTTTCCTTCTGCTCGGCCATGCGCTTTTCCAGGTAGTGGATGTTCTGTCCACCATGCTGGAAGCCGGCGTCGGCCATGATGCGCTGCTGCAGCGGAATGTTGCACTTCACGCCTTCGATCACCGTTTCGGCGAGTGCCAGGCGCATGCGCGCAATGGCGGTTTCGCGATCCGGGCCGTGCACGATCAGCTTGCCGATCATCGAGTCGTAGTTCGGCGGAATGCGGTAGCCGTCGTACAGGTGCGTGTCCACGCGCACGCCCGGGCCACCCGGCGCCTCGAAGCGCTTCACCGTACCCGGCGAAGGCAGGAAGGAATCGGGATCTTCCGCGTTGATGCGGCACTCGATGGCGTGGCCGTTGATCTTGATGTCCGACTGCTTGATCGAGAGCTTCTCGCCGCCGGCGATCAGCAACTGCTCGCGCACAAGGTCGATGCCGGTGATCAGCTCGGTTACCGGATGCTCCACCTGGATGCGGGTGTTCATCTCGATGAAGTAGAAGCGGCCGTCTTCGAACAGGAATTCGAAGGTGCCGGCACCGCGATAGCCGATGCGGATGCACGCGTCCACGCAGACCTTGCCGATCTGCTCGCGCAGTTCCGGCGTGATGCCCGGCGCGGGCGCTTCTTCCACCACCTTCTGGTGACGGCGCTGCATGGAGCAGTCGCGCTCGCCGAGATGGATGGCGTTGCCCTGGCCATCGGCCAGCACCTGGATTTCCACGTGGCGCGGATTTTCCAGGAACTTCTCCATGTACACCTGATCGTTGCCGAAAGCGGATTTCGCTTCCTGCTTGGTCATGGTGATGGCGTTGCCCAGATGCGCCTCGGTGCGCACCACGCGCATGCCGCGACCACCACCGCCACCGGCGGCCTTGATGATCACCGGGTAGCCGATGTCACGCGCAATGCGGATGTTTTCCTCGACGTTGTCGCCGAGCGGACCACCCGAACCCGGCACGCACGGCACGCCGGCAGCCTTCATGGCGCGAATGGCTTCCACCTTGTCGCCCATCAGGCGGATCACGTCCGCGGTCGGGCCGATGAAGATGAAGCCCGACTGCTCCACCTGTTCGGCGAAGTCGGCGCGCTCGGAGAGGAAGCCGTAACCCGGGTGGATGGCCTGGGCGTCGGTGATTTCCGCCGCGGCGATGATGCGCGGGATATTGAGGTAGCTGTCGACCGACGGCGCAGGGCCGATGCAGATCGCCTCGTCGGCCAGGCCGACGTGCTTGAGGTTGCGGTCGGCGGTGGAGTGCACCGCCACGGTTTTAATGCCAAGGCTGTGGCAGGCGCGCAGCACGCGCAGCGCGATCTCACCACGGTTGGCAATGACGACTTTTTCTAGCATGGGCATGGGAGTCGGCCTTTAGCCGATCACGAACATCGGCTGGTCGAATTCCACCGGCTGGCCGTTCTCGAGCAGGATGGCCTTCACGGTGCCGGCTACGTCGGCCTCGATCTGGTTGAACATCTTCATCGCTTCGATGATGCCCAGCGTCTCGCCGGCCTTGACCTGCTGGCCGACCTTGACGAACGCGGCAGCGCCCGGGCTGGCCGAGGCGTAGAAGGTGCCGACCATCGGCGCCTTCACCACATGGCCCGGCGGCAGCGCGGATTCGGCCGGAGCAGCTTCAGCGGGGGCGGCAGCGGCAGCCACCGGAGCGGCGGCGACCGGAGCGGCCTGCACGGCCATCGGCTGCGCAACGGTGACGGTACCCTTGGGCACGCGCGACAGGCGAACGACTTCTTCGCCTTCCTTGATCTCAAGTTCCGCGAGGTTGGATTCCTCGAGCAGGTCGATGAGCTTCTTGATCTTGCGCAGGTCCATGTTTCAAACCTTTTCGTTGGGGTCGCCACGGCGACCGAAATGGAAATATGTGGGCACAGGCCCGGAATTCAGGAGGCGGACGCGCCAGCGCGGTCCAGCCGGGTCAAGGCGGCATCCAATGCCAGACGGTAGCTGTCTGCGCCGAAGCCGCAGATCACGCCTGTCGCGATGTCCGAGAGGTACGAATGCCGGCGGAACGCCTCGCGGGCGTGCACGTTCGACAGGTGCAGCTCGATGAACGGGATCGCCACGCCTGCCAGCGCGTCGCGCAGGGCGATGCTGGTGTGGGTGAAGGCGCCCGGATTGATCAGGATGATGGCCGTGCCGTCCAGGCGTGCCTGGTGGATGCGGTCGATCAGCGCGTGCTCGGCGTTCGACTGGAACGCCTCCAGCGTGTGGCCCACGGCCTGCGCGCGCTGCGCGAGGAGGGCGTCGATGTCGGCCAGCGTGTCGCGGCCGTAGACGTCCGGCTCGCGTGTGCCCAGCAGATTGAGATTGGGTCCGTTGAGGACCAGGATCTTCGCCACGCTGCTACCTGGATTGGGCCGGCAGGGGCCGGCGTCCGGCGCGGAGTGTGCGCGCCCTGGCGGATGTTGTCCAGTTCGACGCAGTTCGGCGATGTTTGAAGGAGAAGTTACGCGTTAACCGTGCGCCGACGTATGGCGGCGCAAACCGCATCAGGGCGCGGCTGGCGACGACCAGGCCTTCAGGTCATCGGCATCCAGCACGCCGCGACGGCTGAACACGACGCGGCCGTTCTCGTCCAGAAGCACGCTGTATGGCAGCACTTCGCCGACGTTCCCCAGCCGAAGCGAGGTACTGGGGCTGTCCAGGCTACCCAGCAGGATCGGGTAGTTCACCGGGTGCGCCGCCCGGAAGGCCCGAACCTGGGCCGGGTCGTCCATCGCCACGCCGACGATGAGGGGCCCGGCGTTGCCGGCGTGTTCGCCGACGTTGGCCTGCGCCTGCACCAGCGAGGGCATTTCCTTGAGGCAGGGCCCGCACCAGCTCGCCCAGAAATTGAGCAGCACCCGCCGGCCCCGGTAGTCCGACAGGCGATGTTCCTTGCCGTCCAGTCCGGCCAGGGCCAGATCGGGGACGATGTCGCCCTTTTCCGCGATCTGCAGGCCAGCCGGCACGCGGGCGCGCTGGCTGGCGTGTTGCAGCCAGCCGCCACCGGCAGCGGCGAGTACGGCGGCGCCGAGGATGATCCAGTTGCTGCGGCTCATCATGGGTTGCGCGCAACCTGCGTGCCGGCCGCCTTGGTCAGGGCATCTTCCACCAGGGAAGATGTGAGCACGGTTGGCAGCTTCTGGCCGTCGCCGCCATCCTTCGGGAACACCACGTAGAGCGGCACGCCCGGCGAGTGGTACTGCTGCAGGAACTCGGAAATGGTCGGGTTCACGTCGGTCCAGTCGCCTTTCATGTAGACGGCACCGGTCTTCTTGAGCAGCTCGCGGAAGGCATCGGTGTCGAGCACGGCGTGTTCGTTGGCCTTGCAGGTGACGCACCAGTCGGCCGTCATGTCCACGAACACCGGCGTGCCGGCCTTGCGCAATTCGGCGAGCTTCTCCGGCGAATAGGCCACCACGCCATCCGTGGCCAGCACGGCCTGCGTTGGCGCCTGCACCTTCGACAGGTAATAGAGCGGCACGATGGTGAGCGCGGCCAGCAGCACCACGAACACGCGGCTCACCGCGCCCCGCGAGCGGCTGCGCTCGAACCACCACAGCGTGGCGGCCAGCAGCACGGCGGCCACCAGCACCAGGCCCACGGCATCGGCGCCACGCTGGTGCGCCAGCACCCACACCAGCCACACGGCGGTGAGGTACATCGGGAAGGCCAGCACCTGCTTGAGCGTTTCCATCCACGCACCCGGGCGCGGCAGGCGACGGGCCAGCGCCGGTATGAAGCCCACCAGCAGGAACGGCAGCGCCAGGCCAATGCCCAGCATCAGGAACACCAGCAGCGCATTGATCATCGGCGCGGCGAAGGCATAAGCCAGCGCGCTGCCCATGAACGGCGCGGTGCACGGGCTGGCGACGGCGACAGCCAGCACGCCGGTGAAGAAATCACCGGCGTGGCCCGAACGCGAAGCGAGACCCGAGCCGACGTTGCCCAGCGAGGTGCCGAACTGCACCACGCCCGACATGGAAAGGCCCACCGCCAGCATCACGCAGGCCAGCACGCCCACCACCACCGGCTGCTGCAGCTGCGCGCCCCAGCCCAGCGCATGGCCGGCCGAGCGCAGTGCGACGATGGCGATGCCGATAAGCGCAAACGTGCTCAGCACGCCGGCCGTATAGAAGAGCGCATGCGAACGCGCCTTGGCGTGGCTCTCGCCACTTTCCAGCAGGCCGATGGCCTTGATGGAAAGCACCGGCAGCACGCAGGGCATCAGGTTCAACACCAGGCCGCCGCCCAAGGCCAGCAGCAGTGCGGTGAGCAGGCTCACTTCCAGCGGGCCCTGGCCGAGGTTGGCCGGTGGCATTTCCGGCGCGGGTTCGGCGGCCGAACCACTGGTCGGCGCCGCACTGGCCAAGTCAATGGTGAGCGCACGCGTCATCAGCGGGTAGCACAGGCCGTTGTCCTGGCAGCCCTGGAAGCTGGCCTCCAGGTTCACGCTGCTGCGGCCCGTGGTGTCGCCCTGGATGGCCACCGGCAGTTCCACCTGGTCGAAGTAGACGGTGGTCTTGCCGAAGTGCGCATCGTCGTGTTCCACGCCGGCCGGCCACTCGGGCTGGGCCAGCGACAGGCCATCGGCGCCGTTGAGCTTCAGCGCGGTCTGGTCCTTGTAGAGGTAGTAGCCCTTGGGCATGGTCCAGCGCAGCAGCAGGTGCTGACGGTCCTTGGCGAGGGCTTCGAGCTTGAACGCCTGCTCGGCCGGCAGCGCGGCGCCGTCGCTGCTGCGGTTGGAGCCCAGCTTGCCCAGCGCGGCGCCCAGCGAATCGCCGTTGCCGGCGGATGCGCCGCCAGCGCCGGCCGGCATCGGCAGCGACAGCTGCTCGGTATGCGGTGGATAGCAGATCTTGGGCGTCACTTCGTGGCAGCCCTGGTACTGCACGCTGAGCTTCAGCTCGGTCGTACCTGCGGCCACGGTGTAGGGAACGGTGGCGTCGATGCTGTGGTGGTACGTCTCCACATCGCCCAGGTATTCGTCGTGGTGCTTCTCGCCATCCGGCAGCTGCGCGTCGCCCAGCGTCACCCCGTCGCCGGCCTTGAACTTCATGCGGCCGCGATAGAGGTAGTAATCAGGCGCGATGGTCCAGTGCAGCTTCACCACGCCGGGCGTGGAGGCATCGGCGGTGAGCTTGTAGGCCTCGGTAACCGGCAGCAGGCCGTCGAGATCGTCCTGCGCCATCGCGGGAAGCGCGCCCAGGAACAGGCAGAGCAGGGTGAGGAAACGTGCGGCCACACGGCCGGGATGGATCAGACGCATTTCGGCTCCAGCAAGGAGAAACCCACGCCAAGGCGCGGGTGAACCGGGATTATCGCTCAGCTTGACGATCCGGGGCCGATTCCAGGGGAGACGCGCGGATTCAAGGCTGTTCGGTAATGACTTCGCCCAAGGCCGCGTTGCGGTTACGCATGCGCAGCAGGCCCGTGGTGAGTGCCACGCCGAACAGGAGCACGATGCATCCGCCCGCCCTCGCCAGCGTCGCCGGTTCATGCAGGAACCCCAGGCCCCACAGCACCCCGAAGACCGGGATAAGGAACATCACCACCATGCTGCGCGAAGGACCCACGCGGGCCATCAGGCCATAGAACAGCACGTAGGCGAGCGAGGTGCACAGGGCGGCCAGGCCGAGCACGGCCAGCCACGACGTCCAGCCCGGCGTGTGCGTGGGCCACATCCAGACCGTGAAAGGCAGCAACAGCACCGCGGCGGCCAGCTGGCTGCCGGTGGCGACGCTGAGCGGCGTGACGCCACTGCGCAGGCGGCGATGGCTGTAGTGGGCACCGAAGGCGTAGCAGATGTTGGCGCCCAGGCAAGCGGCCATGGCCCAGCCCGCCGCATGCGCACCGCCGCTGAAACCCACCGTGCCGGCCACCAGCCACACTACGCCGGTGAAACCGACCACCAGGCCACTGGCCTGCGTGGCGCTCAGCTTCTCGCCCAGCAGCATCCAGCCCGACAGCGCCACCAGCAGCGGCGCGATGGCATCGGAAATGGCCGAGACACCCGCCGGCAGGGTCTTCGCCGCGAAGGAGAACAGCACGAAGGGCAGCGCCGAATTGGCGATGCCGACGATGGCGATATCGCGCCAATGCGTGCGCATCTCCGTCAGTCGCGCGCGCGTCAGCAACGGGATCGAGCAGATCGCCGCGCCAATGGCACGCATGCCCGCCAGCGCCATGCCGCCGAACTCATCCGCACCCATGCGCATGAACAGGACCGAGGCGCCCCAGATGGCTCCCAGCAACAGCAATGCGGTGATGTCGGAGGTTTTCATGGCGTTTGTTCTTGGCTTTTGCCCGTCATTCCTGCGTAGGCAGGAATCCAGTGACTTTGCTCTTGGTGCGATGAGGGCACTCGAAAAGGTCCTGGATCCCTGCCTGCGCCGGAATGACGGAAGCAGGAGGTGGCTGTCGATATGGAAGGCTAGCCGCCCATAGTGTCAGAACCTGTCAGCAGACTTCACTCTTTCGATTTCGTGTTCTGGCCAAACAACACCCGGCGTTCCTCGTCGGAAAGCGGCTGCTTGGGCTGGTAGGCGTTCTCCACGCCTTCATAGGTCTTGATCGTGGCGGGCCGCTGCGAGATGGCGATGAACCAGCGTTCCAGGTTCGGGAAATCGGCAAGGTTCTGGCCGTGCGCCTCGTGCGGAACGATCCACGGATAGCAGGCGATGTCCGCGATGGAAAACTCCCCCGCGATGAACTCGCGCCCCGCCAGCCGGCGATCGAGCACGCCATACAGACGTGCCACTTCGTGCGTGTAGCGTTCGATGGCGTAGGGCACCTTCTCCGGCGCATACACCAGGAAATGCCCGGCCTGCCCGGCCATCGGGCCCAGCCCCGCCACCTGCCAGAACAGCCATTCCAGCGCTTCCACCCGTGCGGTGGTGTCCTTGGGGATGAGGCGGCCGATCTTCTCGGCGAGGTAAAGCATGATCGCGCCCGATTCGAACACCGGTAACGGCGCACCGCCGCCGGCCGGCGCGTGGTCCACGATGGCCGGGATCTTGTTGTTCGGCGACACCGCCAGGAACGCCGGCTTGAACTGCTCGCCCTTGCTCAGGGCCACCGGGGTGATGAAGTAGGGCAGGCCGGCTTCTTCGAGGAACAGCTTGAGCTTCAGTCCGTTCGGCGTGGCGGCGAAATACAGCTCGATCATGGCGGTTCTCCGGGGTGATGGGTGTAGTGTGCGGTGCTCACTGGTCTTGAAAAAGAACCAGATCATGGGAATTCTTCAGTACCAGTTGACCGGCTCGGACACCGTGATGGACCAACCGCTGGCCTTCCCGTTGAATATTCCCCTGCGCGGCCGGTTGCAGGCCCTGCATGGGCAATTGCGGGCCGCGATTCTTGACGGACGGCTGCGCAACGGTGTGACGTTGCCTTCCACCCGCATGCTGGCCACGTCGCTGGGCATCTCGCGCAACACCGTCGTGGCGGCATACGACCTGCTGCTCAGTGAAGGGTACGTGGTGTCCCGCCAGGGGGCGGGGTACGTCGTGGCGCACGCCGGCCCGACCACGCCAGGCACACCCAGGACCGTGGCTGGCGGCGACATGCGGTTGCAACCGCGATGGCGTGATGCCACGTCGCCATCCCCCGTGATCGCATTGCCACCCGCACGCTACGACTTCCGCGTAGGGCTGCCCGACGCCTCGCGCTTCCCGTTCGAGGCATGGCGAAAACTGTCCGCCCGCGCGCTGCGAGCATTCACGCGTGTGCCGCTGGCCTACGAGCCGGTGGCGGGGCGCGACGCGTTGCGCGAGGCCATTGCGGGGCACGTGTCGTTCACGCGTGCGGTCATCTGCAGCGCTTCCGACATCATGGTCACGGGTGGTGCGCAACAGGCTTTCGATCTGCTGGCACGCATCCTGGTCAGGCCGGGCCGCATCTACACGACACCCTCGCATCAGTTTCCCGCCGGCATGGCGATGTCGCACGCGCGTCGCGTCGCGCTGCTCGCGTTTGCGCGCGAGCACGGTGCGGTGATCATCGAAGACGACTACGACGGCGAGTTTCGCTACGGCGGCCGTCCGCTCGATGCACTGCAGACGCTGGATCGCGACGGTTCGGTGTTCTATGTCGGCACTTTTTCCAAGAGCCTGTTTCCCGCGTTACGGCTGGGCTATCTGGTCGCGCCCGTCTGGGCGATGCCGGCACTGAGCCGCGTGCGCGAGCTGGGCGACCGGCACAGCGACTTGCTGGCGCAGGACACGCTGGCGTTGTTCATCGCCGAAGGACATCTCGCACGACACGTGCGCAAGATGCGACGCATCTATGCGGAGCGTCGCGACGCGCTGCTGGAAGGCTTGTCGCGCCACGCAGGGGAGGCTTTGCAGCCCGTGGCTTCCGATGCCGGCCTGCATCTTGCCGTGCGTCTTCGCCTGTCGGTTGCTGCCAGCCGGCTGGTCGAAGAAGCTGCGGCCAAGGACATGCGCATCGAAGCGCTGGACGGCTATGCCATCGGTGCGGATAGACCCAACGGACTCGTGTTCGGTCTTGGCGGCACGCCCGCCACGCGCATGGATGAAGCCGCGCGCGTGCTGGCCGCGTTGCTTGAGCCGTACCGATGATCAGTGGTTCGTGCGGTAACGCACCAGCGCATCACCCAGCTGTTCGCGCAGCGGTGCCAGGTGCATCGCGTAATGCGTCCACTGGTCGATACCGTCGCGGAAGATCGGCTGCCGCACCTGTTCGGAGCTGGCCGTGCGCACGCTTCGGCGCGTTTCGTGGAACGCCAGGCAGGCGGCGTCGAACGGCAACCCACAGAAATCCAGGATGCGCCGCACATTGCCTTCCAGGTCATCCACCACGTCTTCGTGATGCACGCGCAGGATGCGGCCCGGCAGTACGCGATCCCAGTGTTCCATCACATCGAGATAGGTGCGGTAGTAACGCGCAATGTCCTCGATGCTGTACGTGAACTCCTGGCCCGACGCAAAAAGCTGCTTGAGGTTGCTGAAACAGCACGCCATGGGCTCGCGCCGTGCGTCGATGATCTTCGCGTTGGGAAACATCAGGTGGATCAAGCCAAGATGCCGGAAATTGTTGGGCATCTTGTCGATGAAATACGGCGCCGTGCCGCGGAAGCTGTGGGTGTCGCGCAGGTAACGCTCGCCCAGGGCGCGGAAATCCTCGGTCGCCATCTGGGTGAGGATGCGCGGATAGCGTGGATCGTCAAGGTTGGGTTCGCGACCCTGCAGTTCGAGCACGATGCGCGGAATGTCGGCCAGTTCCTGCGTGCCGTCCACCAGCGGATGCGAGGCCAGGATCTGTTCGAGCAGCGTGGAGCCCGAACGTGGCAGGCCCACGATGAAGATGGGGTCCGGGCGCGGATCACCCGCATCGGCGCGTTCGGCAAAAAACTCTCGGGTGCAGGTCTCGATCTGCAGGCGCGTGTTGGTTTCGATGATCTCGGGCCGGTAACGGCTTTCCTCGCGCTTGAGCGCGTTGCCTCCGGCGTAATGGCGCCACGAGCCGGCGTAGTCGCCGCGATCTTCGAACGCTTTGCCCAATGCAAAGTTGAGGTGATAGCGATCGACCAGTGAGGTGGCGGGCATCGCTTCGTGCGCGAGCATGCCGGCGATTTCCTCGTTGGTGAACCGATAGGTCTTGAGGTTCGCCATGCTCCAGTACGCATCGCCGAAATCGGGGCGGGCAGCGACGGCGGCACGGTAGGCGTCGATGGATTCGCCCTGGCGACCTTGCGTCTTCAGCGAGTGCGCGAGCGAAAGGTGCAGGTCGGCCGCGTGAGGCACGTCGCGCAGAAGATCTCGATACAGATCGATGGCACGGTCATGTTCACCCAGCCCCACGCAGGCACTCGCGTACAACGCGCGGTAGTCGGGATGCTGCGGGTCGATGGCCAGCAGTCGCTCCATCTGCTCGCGCGCTTCCTTGTACTTGTGGCGATCGAACAACACCTTGGCATGGTCGAAACGGGCGGCGTGATGATCGGGCGCGAGCTGGAGCACGGCTGCCAGCAGGATGTCCGCGTCGTCCAGCACGTCACGCGCCACGGCGACGCGTGCAAGCAGGCGCATGCCTTCGACGTCGTTGCCCGCGCGCTGCAAATGGCCGCGAATGACGTGTTCCGCCTGCACCAGGTCGCCGTCGCTCAACAGGCTGGTGGCCTGCACCACCTCGGGTGCAAGGCGCTTGAGCGTGGCGACATGGTCGGCGGCCATCTGCGCATTCGCGCTGTCGCCACCCATGCGGTAAAGACCTTCCAGCAGGTTCCAGCTGGAAGGGAGCGCGGGGTTGATGTTCACCGCGCGCAGCAAGGCATCGATGGCCTGAGGGGCGTCACGCCGTACCACGTGGCAGTGGCCGCGTTCTTCGTGCAGGCGGCTGAAAGCGGGGTGATGGCGTTCCAGTATCGCCAAGGTTTCCAGTGCTTCGCTGATCTGGCCCAGGTGTCGCTGGCTTCGTGCGATGAGGTACAGCACATCGCGGTTTTCCGGCACATCGCGTGAGAGCGCCGCCGCCAACGGCAGAACCTCGCCGTGCTTTCCATCCCTTTGCAACAGCCGCAAGTGGGCAACCTGCTGTTCCACGGACATCACGGCGGGTTCGTTGAGAGCGGCATTCATGGCGGATCTGCAAAATGAAGAGAGGGAGGGCTCGCGCCCACACCGTGCCAACAAGATGGGGTGGGCTTAACGCCCACCGCGTGCCAACAAGATGGGGTGGGCTTAACGCCCACCCCATGCTAACGACCGATCTGCGACGGGCAGATGTCAGAACTTGTAGCCGAACTTGATGCCCACCACGCGCGGACGAAGCGGCACTTCCGACTTGATGAACTCCGCCGACGAGGTGAACACGCTGGCGTGGCTGTTGCTCAGGTTGGTGCCATAGAGCGACAGGTCCCAGGCGTCCTTGGCGATACCCAGCGAGGCGTCATACGTGGTGTAGGCTTCCTGCAGGTAGCGCAGGTCCACCGTGGTGGGATACACCACGCCTTCGCCGCTGGGGTAGGTGGCCGGCTGGTTGTACATGGAACCCATGTGGCTGGCGCCGGCCATCGCGAACGCCTTGTAGCCGCCGTTGAACGACCAGTCGTAACGGGCACGCAGGTTGAACTGCGAACGCGGCGAGAAGGCCGGCGTGCTGCCCGCTTCGCCGAACGGATTGGCGAACGGCTGCAGGCCCTGGCCGGCGATGACCACTTCCGTAATGCACGCGCCATACGACGGCGTGCCCGGGATGTTGCCCACCAGGCACGGCGAGTTGGTCTGCTTGGAGCGGTTGAACGAACCCGAACCCATCAGCGAGAAGCCGTCGGTGATGCGGGCGTCGAACTGCAGCTCCACGCCGTCCACCTTGTAGTTGGGGCCGTTCACGCCGAAGGTGGTGTTGCCCAGCACCAGCGGGTTGAAGAACTGCATCTGCACGTTGTTCCACTGCATGTGGTACAGCGAGCCGTTGAGCAGCAGGTGGTTGTCGAAGAACTCGGTCTTGAAGCCGATTTCGTTGTTGGTGAGCGAGTCGGGCGCGTAGCTGAGCGGCTTCTTGTACTGCGCGCCATCGGGTCCGACGGCCACGGCCTTGGTGGTGCGGTTGTACGCGCCAGGGCGGAAACCCTGCGAGAACGTGTAGTACACCATCGCATCAGGCGAGATGTGCCACACCAGGTTCGCGCGGCTCTTGAAGCCGTGGTACGAGCCGTTGAGGCCTTCGGCCGTCATGCTGGTGGCGTCGCCACCCTTGCACTCGCCGTTGGGTACATTCACGCAGTTGGAGCCCGTGCCGTACTGCGAGCCACGCTGGTATTCGGAGTAGTGGTAGTAGCGCGTGCCGGCGGTGGCCGTGAGCACGTCGGCAATGATGTCGTACGACACCGAACCGAACGCCGCCACCTGGCGATAGCCGCGCTGCTCGTCTTCACCGAACGCCGTGCTGTCGCTGCGCTGGCCCGGGTCCATCTGCGCCGTGCCCGGATACGGCACCACGTTCGCCACGCACGGCGCGCCACCGGCCAGCGCGCTGGCGAGGTTGGCCGGCGTACAGGAGGGGATGGTCTTGTAGTTGAAGTTCATGTCGTCGAGGATCTTGAAGTCCTCGAAGTACAAACCGCCGATGGCGCGCAGGCGGCTGTCGTCCGGCGTGCTGAAGCGCAGCTCGTGGCTCTGGTGCGTGCTCTTGACCTGGTCGTTCCAGTAGCCGATGGGCGAATAGCAGCGCGGCGTGGTGCCGGCGCCCAGGCCCGTGCCGCCGGTGCAGCTGTAGTACCAGCCACCCGCGGCACGCGAGTAGTTGGTGTAGTCCTGCTGTTCGCTGATGTGGCGGTCGGTATAGCCGCCGGTGTAGACCATGGAGATGTCGCCGATCTTGCCGTTCACCGTCCACGCGGTGTTCGAGTAGCGATCCTTGTCCCAGGCCGGCACGAAGGCGGTGGTCTGCAGCGGCTGCAGCGTCTGGCCGTCCGAACCGATGGGATAGGTGGACGACTGCCCTTCCGCATCCATCTCCTGGTAGCTCTGCGCGATCAGCACATCCCAGTCGTCGTTGAACTTGTAGAGGCCGGAAATGCGCGCGCCCTGGTAATCGACCGGGTTCCAGTCGCTGCGGGCAGCGGCGTGGTTGTTGGCGACCGGGCTGCCCGGCACCGCGCAGTAGCCGGTGCTGGTGGGCTGGCCATTGGGGCACAGGCCGCCAGTGGGCTTGATGTTGGCGTAGAAGTTGCCGCCATCGTTGTTGCTGCGCGTGAACGTGCTCGGCACGTTGTCGATGTAGCCACCGCGGTGATCGTTGTAGATCACGCCGCGCAGGGCGAACGTGCCGGGGATGATCGGCAGGTTGAGCACGGCGTTGGCCGAATTGTTCGGACCGCCACCGGCGGTGACGCCGGTGCTGGCCTCCACGTTGCCGCCCACCTTGTCCAGGTTCGGCTTGTTGGTGATGTAGCGCACGGCGCCGGCCTGCGCGCCACCGCCGAACAGCGTGCCCTGCGGGCCTTCCAGCACTTCCACGCGTTCCATGTCCACCATGTAGATGTCCATGTTGCGCGCCGGGAACTGCATCGACTGGTCGTCGAGGTAGACGGCCACGTTCGGGAACGGCGCAATCGACGCGCTCGACTGGTTGCCCAGGAAGCCCGTGCTCAGGCCACGCATGTAGATGTTGCCCTGGCCCGGGCCGTTCTCGGCGAACGTCACGTTGGGCAGGTACTTGATCAGGTCGTCGAACGAGCTCACGTTCAGCTGCTGCAACGTGTTGCCCGTGAAGGCTTGCATGGTGATCGGTACGTCCTGCATGTCTTCGTTGGTGTGCTGCGCCGTGACCGTGATGGCGCCCAGCGTGGACACCGTCGAGGCCTGCGCTGCCGGAGCCGGTGCTGCCGGCGCCGCATCGTCGGCATAGGACACGCGAGTGACCGCAAGCGCGGCTAGCACCGCGCAAGTGATGGCATTGATCTTCAAGACGCTTTCCCCACAGGTTGGTGTCGCCGATCTCCGTCGGCAGGCTTATGGCTACGCGGATGGGGAGGCTAGGGTGGGGCGATGAAATGCCCGTGACTCGGACTAGGCAACTTTTGCCTGCTGTCTATGCTTTCGATGCGACAGCGCTAACGCGTTTGGGCGTCCAGATGGCGACGTTGTGATGCCCGTCGCATCCGTCATAGTCGTTGCGTGCCGGCCACCCACGCCGAACGCACCACGGGTTCGTCGCGGTGCAGGCGTACGCGAAGAAGATCGGCACGCAAGCCTTCGGCAAGGTATCCACGATCGTGAAAGCCCAGCGCCGATGCAGGCGTGCGGGTGACCGTGGCCATGGCTGCGGGCAATGTCCATCCCGCTTGCTGATGCAGGATGAATGCGCCGGGCAGCAGGCTGGTGGGCATGTAGTCGGACGAAAGGATGTCCAGACATCCATCACGCGCCAGCGTCATGGCGGCCACGTTGCCGGCATGCGAGCCGCCGCGAACCAGGTTGCTGGCGCCGGCGACGATGGTGAGTCCGTGTTGGCGGGCGGCGCGCGCTGCGGCCAACGTGGTGGGGAACTCGCTGATGCGCGCACCAATGGCGACCGCTTCGTCCACGTGTTCCACGTCGGTGTCGTCGTGGCTGGCCACCAGCACGCCGTGTCGGCGCGCCAGCGTCATCACGCCGCTCAATTGCAGGTCGCGATGGCGGCCCTGTTGCACGCGGCGCTCTTCAAGAACGGCGGTGAATTCCTCATCGCTCCACGTGATGCCGCTGCGGCCGTAGTACGTGCGGTACTGGCGCACATCGTGGTATTGGCGCTGGCCGGGCGTGTGGTCCATCAGCGACAACAGGCGCAAGTCCTTGCGAGCGACCAGCGGTTCGGCAAGGTCAAGCAGGCCGGGCCAGCTCAGCTCGCAGCGCAGATGCAGATAGTGTTCGCAACGCAGCAGGTCGTGATCGCGCGTTTCGTCCAAGGCTTTCAGCGCGCGGCGCAGGGTTTCCGTGCGTCCGCCGTCTTCTTCCAGGTCGCCCAGCGACATGGCATCGAGCACGGTGGTGATGCCGGCCGCTACCAGTTGGGCGTCGTGCGCGAGCATGGCGGGCAGGGCAGGCCACGCGGCGCCGGCACGTGGAAGCAGGTGTTTTTCGAGGTTGTCGGTATGCAGCTCGATCAGGCCGGGCAGCAGGAAATCGCCGCCGAAATCGATGGCGCCTTCCGGGCATTCCTCGCCCAGCCACAGGCGTTTGATACGTTTGCCGTCGATCTCGGCGCCGCCGATGGCCACGCGGTCAGGCAGGACCATTCGTGCGCGTGCAATAAACCATGCATCGTTTCGCCGGGATGTCATGTCTGCGAAAACTGGGTTGCCCATACTTGTCACTTGGTCTGTACACCACCCATGCAGTCTGTGTCAGGAACATGCAGGAATGATGGCAAACCTTTTCGAGCCGCTGGACCGATCGTGCGATGTGCCCGTGTGGCGGCAGATCGAGCAGCAGGTGCTGCAGCAGATCCGCAGCGGGGGGTTGCGCGGCGGCGCAAAACTTCCCTCCGCACTGGAGCTGGCACGCCGGCTCAACGTGAATCGACACACGGTGCGTCGCGCGCTCGATTCGCTGGAACAACGCGGCGCCATCCTCGCCGATCCGGGCCGTGGCCTGCGCGTGCGCGAGGAGTGCTACGACTATCCCATCGGCCGGCGCACCAGCTTCAGCCGCAACATGCACAACCTCAATGTGAATGCCGGCAACAAGGTGCTGGGCACGGCGCTGGTGATGCCGCCCAAGCGCGTGGCCGATTCGCTGGCGCTGGCGCGCGGCGAGCGCGCATGGTGGATCGAATCGTCCGCGCACGCCGAAGGCCGCGTGCTCGATCACGGCCAGGCATGGTTTCCGGCAACGCGTTTCCCGCGGCTGGATGAAGTGTTCAAGCGCACCGGCTCGGTGAGCCGCACGCTGGCGGAATTCGGCATTGCCGACTACTTCCGCAGCTACACGCGCGTGACCGCGCGCCTTGCCGGCAACACCACGGCCGGCGTGCTCGATCAGTCGCCGGATCTACCGGTGCTGGAAGTGGAGTCACTCAATGTGGACGGACAGAATCAGCCCGTGCAGTACGGGCTGACCTGTTTCGCGGCGGAACGCGTGCAGCTGGTGCTTTCCACCGCGGATCACTGAGAGTCAGCGGACGACGGCCGTGGCCGGCGTGCCGGTTTCGGCGCGAAGCGTGCCATTGACCACTTCTTCCGCCAGGCCAAACGACAGCGTCATGCCAAGGCCGCCGCCGCCCACACCATTGACGATGGTGACGCCGGGTTCCGCTTCGATCACCAGTTCGCTGCGGTGGCCATCGGTGAGCTTGGCGTAGGTGCCGTGCCAGCTCTGGCGCACATTCCAGTTCGGAAGGTCCAGCACGGTGCGCAGGTAGTCGACGATCTTGCTGTTGATGGCGCTTTCGTCGAAGGGCTCGTGCGTATGGCCGTATTCATGCGAATCGCCAATGGTGATTTCACCACGACCGTTCTGCGCCGCCATCACATGGATGCCCAATGCGATCAGGTCGGCATACTGCTCGGACAATCGCTGGCGCAGCGCGCCGATGCTCGGCGTGGCGTGGAACCCGCTGTAGTGCGCCATGGTCAGGCCGCCGCAGACCACGGGGCCCAGCTGGAACGTGGGCTGCGCTTCCAGCCTCAGCATCTGCAGCTTGCACTTGGTGATGGCGGTGCGCTCGAACAGTTCCGGATACAGCGTTTCGAAATCGGTGCCACCGGCGACGTAGATGACGTCCGCGGCATAGCGGCGACGCCCGCTCCACACGTAAGGGTGCTCCACGCGCGTGATGGCCTGTCGCCAGTGGAACTCCACGCCGTAGCGCTCCGTCAGCCAGGCCGGCAGGTTGCGGATCGCTTCGCGCGGATCTACTACGAGCTCGTCGGTGCTCATCAGCGCGCCGAGCAAACCTTTCGAAACCACGCCCGGGGCATGTTCGCGCACCTGGGCCGCCGACAGCGTGCGGGAGGGACGGATGCCTTCGTTCATGGCGGCGTATTCGTTCATCACCGCCCATTCGTCGTCGTGGAATGCGGCGATCAGGCTGCCGCTCTGCGCATACCAGGTACCCGTGGCGTCGCAGAAATCACGCCAGATCTCGCGCGAACGCAGTGCGCGCGCATAGAGCGGGCCGTTGGGCACGCCAATGGGCCAGATGGTGCCGAAGTTGCGTATCGATGCGCCCACGGCACGTTCGTGACGATCGAACACGGTGACGCGATAACCCGCTTCCGCCAGTGCGCGCGCCATGGCGAGCCCGACAATGCCTGCACCGATCACGATCGCGGTACGTGTTTCCGACTTGCTCATAAACGGCTGCTTTCCATCTCAAGAGGTGACAACGATGCCGGCGCGTGCCCGTTCTGGCGCCCGTGTCGCCAGAACCAGCGCGCGGCCAGCGCAATCAGTACGAGGCCCAGCAGGCTGCAGGCGAGCACGGCGCGTTCGAAGAACTGCGTCCAGTTGAGCTGCAGGGCGAGAAACTGGCGGATCAGCAACACGGCCACGCTGCCGATGTAGCCGGAGGCGTCGGCGATATACATCACGAACGACGCCGTGCCGCTGATGCGGAACGTGGCCATCAAGCGTTCGAAGAACATGCCATTGAGCGGGATGTAGCCGAGGTAAAGCCCGAAGCCCACCAGCGTCATCCACAGCAGCGGCGGCAGTTCGCCGTGCGCAAACAGCAGCGTGCTCAGTCCGGCGCAGCACAGGCCGCCGGCGATCAGCACGTGGTTGAGCATGAAGGCCCGCATGTTGTCGCGTACCAGCGTCAGCGAGGCGGTGAGCATCAACACGCCGATGCCGATGGGCGTATCCACTTCGCCGAACACCACGGCGCTTCGGCCAAAGCCCAGGTCGCGAAAGATCTCCGTATCGAAGTTCTCGCGGAAGTCGCGCAACACGGTAAGCAGTACATACAGCGGCACGATCAGCAGCAGACCGGGAAGAAAGCGGCGTACGAAGGCGTGGCGCGCGTCGCGGTCCATGCGTCCGCGTGGCGCGCGTGCGGCAACGTCTTCAGCAGTGGGTGGCGGTAAACGCGTGAGCACGTGCAGCGACAGCAGCAGCGGCGGCACGAAGACAAGACCGGTGAGAAAGGGCATCCAGTGCTCGCTCACGCCCGCCAGCAGCATCGCCTTGCCGACGCCTTTGACCAGCCCCGACGCGAAGATGAAGCTGGAGGCGAGGATGGCGCCCATCAGCTCGGTCGCCTGTCGTCCTTCGATGTAGCCGAACACCAGGCCCCACACCATGCCCAGCGGCAGGCCGTTGAGGAACAGGAACACGATGCCCGGTACCGGCGGCATGAGCGCAAAGCCCAGCAGTGCGAGCCACGACAAACCGATCAGCGAAAGAATCGCCACGGCGCGGCGCGAGGTCTGAAGCTCCGGCACCAGTCGAATGCCCCATACCTTGCTCGCGGCGTAGCCCATGACCTGGGCAATCACCAGCCAGATCTTGTAATCCACGCCCAGCCAGCTCATGCCCTCGTAGCTGCCCGCGCTGAACGGCTTGCGGAAGGCGTACATGCACGAATAGGTGCAGAACGCGGCAAAGCCCGCCACCAGCGGAAGCATGGATGGCGACCAGAACCAGGACGACGTGTTCGAACGCGGCGAGTGACGCATCACGTGCTCAGGCCACGTTCGTCTGATCGAGACGGCCAAGCAACGCCGGCAGTTCGTGCAGGCTGTCGAGGATGGCGTCAGGCTTGTAGTCGGCAAGCTCGGCGCGCGTATAGGCGCCGGTGGTGACGGAGACGACCAGCCCGCAGTGCGCCTCGCGTCCCTCCCGCACATCGACTTCGGTATCGCCGATCTTCATCACGCGCGAAGCATCGGCGACGCCGCATTCGGCCATCAGCGCGCGGATCATGTCCGGCGCGGGCCGGCCGTGCGCAACCAGATCGGCCGAGATCGATGCATCGATCAAACCACGCGTGCGCCAGCCGAAACGTTCGATCAGGCATTCGGCGATGTCCTGCGAAAACGCCGTATTGAGCGCCACCTTGATGCCGCGATGACGCAGCCAAGCGAAGACTTCTTCGGCGCCGTCCATCGGGCGCACGGCATCGTGCGTGCGGTAGCAGTCGAGCATGCGCGACACGAAGTCGGCGTGCACTTGCGTCACGTGGGCATCGCTGGCGGGCAGGTCGTGCGCGGCGAGCATGCTGCGGATGGCGGCGGGCTTGGTGTAGCCCATCAGCGCGCGCAACTCGGCGAGCGGCGCGTGGCAGCCAGCCTGCGTCAGTGCTTCCCGCAGTGCCAGCGCGACCAGGTCCGGATCGTGGACCGTGGTGCCCGCCATATCGAAAACCGCCAGTTCGAACGTCATGATGCCTCCCGTGTTGGCGAGGCATGCTGACCAGCGGCGATGGCGCGCCCGTGACGCGGGCATCGACAGTCCAGGCGGACTGTCTAGTCAATCGCGCGGGGTGCGAATCGCATCACGCGTGGCGATGAATCAACCCGGGTCGCGCACCCAGTCGAGGTAGGGGACATGGCCGTCCGTCACCGGCACGGCAATCAGTTCCGGCAACTCGTACGGATGAAGCGCCAGCAGGCGCTCCTTCAATGCGGGAAGTTGCGCGGCCGTCGTCTTGATCAGCAACAGCTCTTCGCTGTCCGTCACCACCTCGCCCTTCCAGCGATAGGTGGAGGCAATGGCCGGGATGCGGTTCACGCAGGCGGCCAGCCGTTCCCCTACCAGGGCTTCGGCCAGCTTCTGCGCGCTGGCGACGTCAGGGCAGGTGCAGTAGCAGAGCAGCACGGCATCGGACATCACGACCTCGACATCAGCCCGTAGTTGGCGAACTTGGCCAGCACGTCGGCCACTTCATCCTGGGTAAGCAGCGTCGGCGTGCCCACCTGCAACGCCAGCGCATATTGGCGTGCCAGGTTTTCCACCTCCACCGCACGCCACATGGCCTGCGCCAGCGAGCTGCCCAGCGCGACCATGCCGTGGTTGGCCATCAGGCAGGCGAGGCGGTCTTCCAGCGCGGCGACCACGGCATCGGACAGCGCCTGCGTGCCGTAGGTGGTGTAGCCGGCGCAGCGGATCGAATCCCCGCCGCCCACGGCGATCATGTAATGGGCCGGCGGAATGTCCCGGCGGCACATGGCCAGGGCGGTGGCGTAGGGCGGATGGACGTGGACGATGGCCCCGGCGTCGGGACGGGCGAGGTAGATGTCCCGGTGGAACCGCCATTCGCTGGAGGGCTTCTGCCCCTGGGGCCAGCCGCCGTCCCGGTCGATCCGCACGATGCCTGCGGGCGTGATCTCCTCATACGGCGTGCCGCTCGGCGTGATCAGGAAACCTTCGTCGCAACGGGCACTTAGGTTGCCGGAGGTGCCTTGGCTCAGGCCCGAGGCGGCCAGCCGGGCGCCTTGGGTGACCAGTTCCTGGCGGAGTGTCAGCTCATCGCTCACGGGCGGTAGTCGGCGGGGGACAGGCCGGCATGGTCGTCCGTCCAAGGGCGGCTGTCGATAGAAAAAAGGGCGCGATTGACTGCCAAAGTGCCTTGAAAGCCCCGAACCCGTCCCCCATTGGAGAAGTCAGCCATCGGACCGGCGCCTCTTGCGGGGGGCTTCTGCGTCGTTAGAATTGGCACTCACCTCTCGGGAGTGCTAACAGCGCCACCAGGCGCCGCTCCGGGGTCCGAATCCGTGTTCACCCATCCAACAAAAGCTGGAGCCCACCCATGAGCAAACTGCGTCCGCTGCACGATCGCGTCATCGTCAAGCGCCTCGAAGAAGAGCGCGTCTCCGCTGGCGGCATCGTCATCCCCGACAGCGCCACCGAAAAGCCGACCCGCGGCAAGGTCATCGCTGCCGGTGCCGGCCGCATCCTGGAAGACGGCAAGGTCCGCCCGATGTCTGTGAAGGAAGGCGACACCGTGCTGTTCGGCAAGTACGCCGGCCAGGAAATCAAGATCGACGGCGAAGAGCTGGTCTTCCTGAAGGAAGACGACATCGTGGCTGTCATCGAAGGCTGATCTCGACAAGCGGGCACGGCTGTAGCGCGATAGCCGCGCTTGTTGGCCCGAAAGATCAAGATCAAATCCCCATTCTTATTTCAAAATTTTTGAGGCAAAAATTTTATGGCAGCTAAAGAAGTCCGCTTCGGCGAAGACGTCCGCGCCCGCATGCTCAAGGGTGTGAACACCCTGGCTAACGCCGTGAAGGTCACCCTGGGTCCGAAGGGCCGCAATGTCGTGCTCGAGAAGAGCTTCGGCGCCCCGACCGTGACCAAGGACGGCGTGTCCGTGGCCAAGGAAATCGAACTGGCCGACAAGTACGAAAACATCGGCGCGCAGATCGTCAAGGAAGCCGCTTCCAAGACCTCCGACGTCGCCGGCGACGGCACCACCACCGCCACCGTGCTGGCCCAGGCGTTCATCCAGGAAGGCCTCAAGGCCGTTGCCGCCGGCATGAACCCGATGGACCTCAAGCGCGGTATCGACCAGGCCGTCGTGGCTGCCGTGGGCGAGCTGAAGAAGCTCTCCAACCCCACCGCTGACGACAAGGCCATTGCCCAGGTCGGCACCATCTCCGCCAACTCCGATTCCGCCATCGGCGAAATCATCGCCACGGCGATGAAGAAGGTCGGCAAGGAAGGCGTGATCACGGTGGAAGAAGGTTCGGGTCTGGAGAACGAACTGGACGTCGTCGAAGGCATGCAGTTCGACCGCGGCTACCTGTCGCCGTACTTCATCAACAACCAGCAGTCGCAGCAGGTTGAACTGGACGACCCGTTCATCCTCATCCACGACAAGAAGGTCTCCAACGTCCGTGAGCTGCTCCCGGTGCTGGAAGCCGTCGCCAAGGCTGGCAAGCCGCTGCTGATCGTGGCCGAAGAAGTCGAAGGCGAAGCCCTCGCCACCCTCGTGGTCAACACCATCCGCGGCATCGTCAAGGTTGCCGCCGTGAAGGCGCCGGGCTTCGGCGACCGCCGCAAGGCCATCCTGGAAGACATCGCCATCCTCACCAATGGCCAGGTCATCTCCGAGGAAGTGGGCCTGCAGCTTGAGAAGGCCACGATCAACGATCTGGGCCGCGCCAAGCGCGTGGTGATCACCAAGGAAAACACCACCATCATCGACGGTGCCGGCGAAGCCGAGCGCATCCAGTCGCGCATCGGCCAGATCAAGGCGCAGATCGAAGAGACCTCTTCGGACTACGACCGCGAGAAGCTGCAGGAGCGCGTGGCCAAGCTGGCTGGCGGCGTGGCCGTCATCAAGGTTGGCGCTGCCACCGAAGTCGAGATGAAGGAAAAGAAGGCCCGCGTCGAAGACGCCCTGCACGCCACGCGCGCAGCCGTTGAAGAAGGCGTGGTCCCGGGCGGCGGCGTCGCCCTGATCCGTTCGCTCAAGGCCGTCGAAGGCCTGAAGGGTGGCAACGCTGACCAGGACCTGGGCATCGCCATCACTCGTCGCGCCCTGGAAGCTCCGCTGCGCGCCATCGTGGCCAACGCTGGCGAAGAGCCGTCCGTCGTCCTGAACAAGGTGAAGGAAGGCAACGGCAACTTCGGCTACAACGCTGCCACCGGTGAATTCGGCGACATGATTGCCTTCGGCATCCTGGACCCGACCAAGGTGACCCGTTCGGCCCTGCAGTTCGCAGCCTCGGTTGCCGGCTCGATCATCACGACCGAAGCGGCCGTGACCGAAGTGCCGAAGAAGGACGAAGGCCATTCGCACGGCGCGCCGGGCGGCATGGGCGGCATGGGTGGCATGGACTTCTAAGTCCACGCCTTCCAGGCACCGCAACACCCGAAAACCCCGCCTTGTGCGGGGTTTTCTTTTTCCTGCGAAAAAACCTCAAGAAATATCGCCGGATCATTTCCGTTTTCGCCCGGTGGCACGTCTTAACTCTTGTCACAGTCACCATGCGGGTCGGCACGCCTTGAACGAACGGAATCTTCAGCCCGGGGAGGAACCCCTGGATGCCGATCTGGTGTTCGCAGCTAGCGGCTGCGCCTATGCGGCGCAACGCTCCCTGGAGCGCGAACTTCGGATGGCAGGGTCACCGGCCCCGCATGTGTCTGGACAACGGGAGAGAAGCGCCAGGGACGGCAAACCCTTTTTTTCCCTGTGGTGGCGATCCATTCGTCATCGCACCGACTGGACCGGGCCGATGGGTCAGCGCATGTGGATGGGCATGAAGTACGCCGCGCGCGCGCTGGGTAGCCCGGTGCGTCATCACGCGTATCTGTCCTTCCTCGATTCGCACCCGCTGTTGCGCGCCTGCGTAATGCATGACCCTCGCTTGCAGGAGCGTTACCAGCATCGTTTCGTGAATCGCCGCTGGCATCGCACGGATCGCCTGGGCGCCCTGCAGTCGCACTACCGCCTGTTGCTGGAACGCTGGCCGCCGGCCCTGTTCGAAGCCGTGTACGCGCAGGGCAACGCCATGCTTGGCACGCTGCATCTTCGTGATGGCAGCCGCCTGCGTCTTCGCATGCGGCCTTCCATCGCCATGGGTTGCGAAGGCGAGCTGGCCATCGAACTGACGGACGCGCAGGACGTCATGCTCTATCGCATGGTGATGACCCTGGTGGACGACGACACCCTGGCCATTGGCTGCATGCAGGGCCCCAACGGCGTCGACGCCCGCGAACGCGTGCGCGAACTCACCCGCAACATGCACGGCATGCGCCCGAAGCACCTGCTGCTCGTGCTGGCGTATGCCTTTGCCGGCCAGTGCGGCCTGCGTCGCATCGTGGCGGTGGGCAACGTTGCCCACCC
Source organism: Dyella sp. C11 (assembly GCF_003121485.1). GTDB lineage: Bacteria > Pseudomonadota > Gammaproteobacteria > Xanthomonadales > Rhodanobacteraceae > Dyella. The sequence goes on from NZ_QAVX01000008.1 coordinate 124,284, forward strand.
CTTGCAGGGCCGTACGCGCCTGTTTTCCGACTACGATGCGTACTGGATGGAGCAGGGCGGCATGCTTACCGCCGAAGGCTGGTTTGCGCTGCCGAACGCGCTGCATCACCGGCGCGAAGAGGAATGGGAAAGCAAGCGCCGCGCACAGTTCCGCCGGCGTGCCGACCTGCGCTGGGAGGCCGTGCAGATGTTGAACGAGGCCATGCGTCCGGTGCCATGGTGGCGCGACATGGTTCAGGCGCAGGCGGAGATAGAATCATCGCCGCCGCTCCCCGACGTCACCAGGGCAGCCTAGTGGACAAACCCATCCGTGCGCCCGCTCCGGCAGGCGTGAACATCGACCCGGCGTACGCCATGCGCATCGCGGATTTGTTCCGCGACCACAATCGCGCGCTCGTGGCGTTCCTCCAGTGCCGCCTGAACTCGCTGTCCGATGCTCAGGAAGTGGCGCAGGAGGCCTATGTGCGCCTGGTGACGATGGACAAGCCCGAGCAGGTGGAGTCGCTGCGCGCGTACCTGTTCCGCATTGCGTCGAACCTGGCCGTGGACCGCCTGCGCGCGCGCCAGGTGCGTGCGGACAACCCGCTCGACATACCCGACGATGACCTGCACCTGGCGCCGATCCCCGAGCGCCACGTGCACGCCACCGGGCAATTGCAGGCGCTGGTTGCCGCCGTGCGCGAACTGCCGGCCAAGACTGCCCGCGCGTTTGTCATGCACGTCATCGACGGCTGCGAAGTAAGTGCGATTGCACGGGCCATGAAGATCAGCGAGCGCATGGTGCGCTATCACGTCGCCCACGCCCTGGCGCATTGCCGGGCGCGGGTGGACGAACCGGAGATGCCATGATGGCCAAGAACGAACAGAACCTGCGCGTCGCCGCCGACTGGTGGATGCGATTGCGCGATCCCGCTGCCACGAAACGGACGACCCAGCAGTGGCTTGCCTGGACCGACGAAGACGCCAGTCACCTCGATGCCTTCGAACGCGTGACCGAACTGGCCACCCGCCTGCATTCGCTGGGTGACGTGACGCGTGAACGCTTGCTGGCGGAATTCGCGCCAGCGCAGATCCGCTCCCGCCGGGCATGGCTGCCGATGGCCGCTGCGGCAGCGGCGGTACTGGTGATTGCGGGCTACGTGGGCTGGCACGCCATGTCGAACCCTGCAACGTCGCAAAGCTACGCCAGCGCCGTCGGTGCGCAGCGCAGCGTGACGCTGGATGACGGCACCCGCGTGACGCTGGGCGGCGCCACGCGCCTTGTCACCCACTACAGCCGGAACCGGCGCCAGGTGGAGCTGGCCGATGGCGAAGCGTATTTCGAAGTGGTGCACGACGCGTCGCGTCCCTTCGAAGTGCGCGCGGGTGATGTGACCATCGAGGACATCGGCACCGCCTTCAATGTTCGCCGCACCGGGCAGTACGTCACCGTCGCCATGGCCGAAGGCCGGGTGCGTGTGGCCGACAACAAGGGCGGAGCGAACAACAGCCTCGAAGCGGTGGCAGGCCAGTCGGTGATCTTCGATCCATCGCGCTCGATCATGAACGTGGTGACCAGTGACCCCGCCAGCGCGGCCGCGTGGCGCAATGCGCGGCTGGAATTCGACAACGAGCCGCTCTCGGTGGTGGTGGCGAATATCAACCGCTATCGTGCCCAGCCGCTGCGCATTGCCGACAACGACCTGCGCTCGCTCACCTTCACCGGCACCGTGAAGACCGATGCCATCGACGACTGGCTGCATGCGTTGCCGCAGGTGCTGCCCTTGCAGGTGAGCGAGGCGGGCGGCCAGACCGTGTTGTCGGACGCACGACGCACACCGGAGCCGCGTTGATCGGCCTGATGCCAGGGAAGGCCTGCCGACAGAAATCGTTTACACAGTGCGGGTGACGACACAACCCGCGTCCCGCATGTCACACTCGCGGTTTTCGCTCGGGGCGACGCGAATGCCATGAGGAAGGGTGCGAAGCTGCTGCTGTCGGGCGGCCTGTCGATGTCGGTTTGCCTGGCGGTGCCGGGCAGCTGTGTCGCGGCTGCGCGCCTGGTGCAGGATGCTTCCGCCGAATCCTCGCGCTTCGATTTCGCCATTCCCGCGCAGCCCCTCGCCACGGCACTGATTGCCTTCGGCAAGCAGGCCAACGTGCAGGTGCTTACCGCCGGCTGCACCATCGTGCGTTTTCGTTCGCTCGGGGCCACCGGCAACCTTACCGCGCCGGCAGCGTTGTCCAGGCTGCTGGAAGGTACGGGACTGGTCTACGAGTTCACCGAAAAGGGCACGGTCGTGGTGACGCTGCCCGAGCGGCCGGCGAAAAACGGCGCACCTCCCGCGCCACGCCCGGACGTGAAGGAGCTGACGGCCGTGGAGGCCAATGCGTTGCTGGGACGCGACGTGGGCTTCAAGGCGTCGCTCACCAGCGTGGGCTCGCGCAACGACGCCGAACTCATCGACGTGCCGCAGTCGGTCAGCGTGGTGACACGCGAGCTGATGGATTCGCAGCAGGCGCTGTCGGTGGAAGACGCCGTGCGCAATGTGGCGGGCGTGGCCTTTGTCGAAGGGTCCGACGGCTTGCCGTTGTTCCAGATCCGCGGCTTCTACACCGGCAATGGCTTGATCGACGGCATGCCCAACAGCAGCGCCGGTTCGGGCGATTTTCCGCCGCTGATCGGGCTGGAGCGCGTGGAAGTGATCAAGGGGCCTCAGTCCATCCTTGGCGACTCCACCGGCAACAGCTTCGGCGGGCTCGTCAACGTCACCACCAAGCAGCCGCAAAGCACGCCCGTCCGCGAGATCAGTTACTCGGTGGGCGAACAAGGCCAGGCGCAGGCCGGCCTGGACATGACGGGCCCGCTCGGCCACGTGTCCGGGCTCACCTATCGCCTGGTCGTGTCGGGTGACTACGCCGACCGCACGCCGCAGGGCTACCGCAATCGTCGCAGCGGCTACCTGGCGCCGTCGGTGGGCTGGTATGGCACGAGCACGCAACTGGTGGTGGGCGTGCAGCGCATCCTCAATCGCCTGCCGATGCCCGATCACGTGGTGCTGCTGGGCGACACGTTGTCCACCGCCACGCCGTTCGGGCTGCTGACCGGCAACGAATACGACTACGCCAACTACCAGACCAACCGTCTCTACTACCTGCTCGACCAGCAGCTGGGCGATGCGTGGACATGGCGCAGCCGCGGCCAGTACGTGCAGCAGCAGAACGACATGCAGAGCTGGACGCTCTACAACCCCACCCTCATGGGCAACGTGTCGCCGTACGCGGAGGCTTACCGCTATAGCGATACGTACTACTCGTTCCAGAACGACTTCATCCGCGTGTTCGGCACGGGCCCGGTGACGCACACGGTGACGCTTGGCATGGACTACTCGCGGTCGCGCGTGGGCCACACCGACGACTACTGGCACGAGTACAACAACGGCGTCTACAACGTGTTCAGCGATGCCGCGTTGCCGAGGGTGTCGGCGGTGGTGCAGCCGGCGGACAACGTGCCGCTGTCGGGCACGCCGTGGTCGGTGGACAACGGACTGTTCCTGCAGGATCAGCTGTCACTTGGCGAGCGCTGGGACATGCTGCTTGCGCTGCGCCGTTCGGCGTATGAAGTGTCGACCACCGATGCCCAGGGCAACCCATGGGCACCCCGTCGAAACAAGTGGGTGCCCAACGCCGGTATCGTCTACAAGCTTACGTCGGACATCGCGTTGTACAGCGGCACCAGCAACGGCTTCCAGCCGCTGTCGTATCTCGGTGAGAACGGCAGGCCGCTCGTGCCTGCCTTGTCGCGCCAGGTGGAAGCCGGGGCCAAGTTCAACCTGCTGCAGGAGCAGGCGTGGCTGACGGTATCGCTGTACCGCATCATGCTCGACCACAGTTATCTGTTTCTGGAAGAACTGCCCAACTTCGCCAGCCTTGGGCCGGGGCAGACCAACCGGGGCGTGGAAGTGGAGTTCGCCGGGCGCGTGGCACCGGGCCTGGATATCACCAGCAGCTACACCAACGCGCAGATCAGCAATCACGACGGTACGCAGCCCACCGGCGCGCCGCGCCAGCGATTCAACCTTTGGGCGAGTTACTGGTTCCAGGGGAACGCGCTTCAAGGGTGGGGCGTTGCCGGTGGCATACAGGCACGCAGCCGTTCACTCGGCCAGAGCGTGGACTACTCCACGTATTACCCGTCGCCGGGCCAGGCGGAAATCGATGCCAACGTGTCGTACCGCGCCGATCGCTGGCGCATGACACTGGGCGTGAAGAACCTGCTGGGACGCGATTTGTACGCCAGCGACTTCAACGAGACTTTCGTGCCGCTGCGCACGCGCCGCAGCGTGATGCTCTCGGGCACCTACGATTTCTGACGGGCATGAAAAACCCCGGGAGTTGCCTCCCGGGGTTGCAGGTTCACGTCGTGCGTTGCGTTTTACTGCTTGGGCGTGGCCGGTGCGCCGGCATCCGTCTTGGTCGCGTCGGTCTTGGTGGCGTCAGTGGCGCCTGCCTTGGCCTTGTGGCTGCTGTGCTTGGTCGCCTTGTGCGCCGTATCGCCGGCCTTGGTGGCGGCGGTGTCGGTCGCCTTGGTCGCGTCCTTCGCTGCCGTACCCGTCGTGGTCGCGCTGGCTTCGGCCTTGGCGGCTGGCGCGGCGTCCTGCGCAAAAACCGGGGCGGCGAGCACGGAAGCAGCGGTGACGAAGAGAGCGGCAAGCATGGTCTTACGCATGAGGTAAACCTCCAGTGTGGGAATGCCAGCGAAGGCGTTGCTTCGTGGCTGGGATCCACGCTAAGCGCACATCGCCTTACCGAACCTGAACGAAACCGGCTCGCTTTAGCGCGCAGTTAGGACGCTGAATCCACGTTATTTCGTCCCCGCGAAAACGCTTTCGTGCCGCTTGAAAACCTTCGCAACCGGCGCCCGTGCTCATTCTGTTTGGACGTCCATTTGCTTCGACAGCGCCGGAGTGCGTCACTGATGGGCGCCGGTGTATTCGGCTTCACCCGTGGGAACAAGCGGCGCGTCATCCAGCACGCCGGCCGTTTGCACCGCCGCCTTGGGCAGCAGGCCATCGAGTTTGCCCTTCATGCGGAGCAGGGCGATGTTGGCCAAGTCGTCGTCTTCCTGCTGTTCGGAGTTGTCCTCCGCTTCCGGTGCGGCGCCGGGCGCGCGGGTGAGTGCGGCGAGCTGCGGCGCTATCACCTGGGTGAGCGCGAAGTACGCGTCGTCATGCACGCCGGCCTGTTCCAGCAGGCGGCCCGGCAGCATCCACGACGCCAGCGACTCCCGCTTCGCCGTCATGGGATTGCGCGGGTCCACCAGCAGCCACGTGCCCGCCTGGCTCAACATGCCTTTGCCGTCCACGAAACCGGTGGTGTTGTAGGTATCGGTGAGTGCGGGCAGGTGATCGCCGTAGAACAGCAGCAAGGTGGGCCGTTCGCGGTGCGACAGCAGCTCGGCGAGCCGGCCCAGTTCCTGATCGGCGTGGCGCATGTGGTACAGGTAGTTTTGCAGTTCCAGCTTGTTCTTGCCGGTGACGCCGTCGGGCACGGCAATGGCATCGCGTTCGGCGGCGTTGGCGGGCGGCACATCGTAAGGGCCGTGCGCTTCGATGCTGATCGCGAACAGGAACTGCGGAGGTCCCGCGTTCTTCAGCTGCGCCATGATTTCATCGGTCATGGCGCTGTCGGCCATGTACTGGCCGTCCATGGGTGCGTTCGCGGGAAACGATGCGCGCGACACGAAGCGATCGAAGCCGATGGCACGGAACGCCGTGGTGCGGTTCCAGAAACCCGGGTCGTTGCCATGCAGCGCAATGGTTTCGTACCCATGCGAACGCAGCACGCGCACCATGCTTGGCACGACCTTGTGGTTCATCTGCAGATACGGAAATTGCAGGTCGTCGAAGTAACGCAGCGACAATCCCGTCAGCACCTCGAATTCGGTGCGGATGGTGCCGCCGCCGTAGGTGGGTACGTGCAGCGGTCCGCTTTCGCCCTGCGCGGCGAGTCGATGCAGGTTCGGCGTGAGATCGGCGTGCTCGTAGCCTTTCATGATCGACGGATCGAAGAACGACTCGCTCTGCACCACCACGATGTCCGGTTCCTCGCCACCGCGCGCCGGCCCCTGGAGACGTTCGCGCAGCGCGGCATCCGACCGGTCGATCAGCTGCTGCGCCGCCGCGGTATCCGGCTTCTTGCGGCCGTGGCCCTGGTTGAGATGAAACATCATCAGAGAGCTCACCAGCCCTGAATGCTCGGCGGTGGCGCTGGCCGACCACGGTTCCAGCCACAAATGGTGACCGCCGTAGATCTTCATCCAGCCCGGCATGCCGACCAGCAGGGTGCCGATCAGTGCCATCAAGGCGATGCCGGAAACCAGCCGCTTGCCGCGCGTGCGTCGTGCGAACATGGGCGGTTCCAAGCGCCAGGCGAGCACGATGATGGCCACGCCCGTTGCCAGCGCGAGATACGGCCAAGGGCTGGAGGGAAGATAGCTGCCGAGCAGGGGCAGGCCGCCGCGGCGCAATTGGCCGAGCATGCGGAAGTCCGCGGGCATCAGCGGGGTGTTGAGGTTGCTTACCTTCAGCGCATTGACGGCATACACCAGCGTCTGCAGCAGAAAGGCCAGGCCAAACGAGAGAAGCACGCGCCGACTCAGCACCAGCAGCAATGCCGCGAGCAGCAGGCCGGGCAATGCGTTGGCAATCAGGAACGTGGGCTGGCTGAGCGCCTGCAACGGGCTCACGCCCATGCCGCCATCGACCATCCCGGTCAACAGCGTGAATGCGATGCCCAGCGCGAGAATCAGCGCAAGACGGACGGACATGGAACGCGCGCGCGGCGCGGGTGGAGTCGCTGACATGGTCATGGCACCCTGACGACGATGGCTGTCATGGCTCGGACACCGGACTGTAAAGACCGGGATCTGAACCAACCGTTGCGTGAGCCTGTTTTTCAGACGGGCGCGCGCTACCCGATGGCACCACCATGGCAACGCGTGGTGCGTCACGGCGGTGCACGGCCGCGGTAAAGAACCCGGTATCCGGTCATGTACCGGTCATACTCGAACGAAGGGAAACATGTGCGAACGCAGCAGGCAGGCCGCCACTACGGCACAATGATTCGATGACTGTCACTCAACGGCCGACGGAATCCCCTGCGCTGCGCGCGCTGATCGACGATCGCTATCGCGAGCTGATCGCGCGCTGCCGCCAGATGGGCGTTCCTCTTCATGATGATGCGGGTGTTGCCGAACGCATTCGTCGCACCTTGCTGGCGAGCGACTTCGCCTTCGACACCTGGTTTCGCCAGCCGCAGCTGCTTGCGCCGCAAGGACTTGAGCGCTTGCGCTCGGGCAGCGACGCCAGTGCACGCATCGATGCGTTGAAGTTGTCGGACGATGAAGCCGTGTGCCTGACGGAGCTTCGCCGTTTTCGTCATGCCGAAGCACTTCGCCTGGTGTTCCGCGACGTGAACGGCCTGGACGAATTGCCGGAAACACTGTCGGCCACCAGCGTGTTGTACGAGGTGCTGCTTGCATCCGCCTTGAGCTGGTCCGAGCGTGCCATGGCGACACGCTACGGCCACAGTCGCAGTCGCGATGGTGAGCTGCAACGCATGGTGGTGGTGGGCTTCGGCAAGCTGGGTGGCAGCGAGCTGAAGTTTTCGTCCGATATCGATCTCGTCTTCGCCTACCCGCATGGGGGCGAAAGCGACGGCACGCGCACGCTCGACAACAGCGAATACTTCGTGCGCCTCGGGCGGCAACTGGTGCGCCTGCTCAACGAGCCCACGGTCGATGGCATCTGCGCGCGCGTGGACATGCGCCTTCGTCCGTTCGGCAATGCGGGTCGGCTCGCGCTGCCGTTTTCGGCCATGGAGCAGTACTACCAGAGCGAAGGCCGCGACTGGGAGCGTTATGCCTGGATCAAGGCGCGCCCGGTGGCTGGCGATCGCCATGCCGGCAAGCAACTGCAGGATCTGCTGCGTCCCTTCGTGTATCGCAAGTACCTCGACTACACCGCGTTTGCCGGATTGCGCGAAATGAAGTCGCTGATCGACGCCGAAGTGGCGCGCAAGGACCTGGCGGACAACCTGAAGCTCGGCCCCGGTGGCATCCGCGAGATCGAATTCGTGGTGCAGCTGATGCAGCTGATCCGCGGCGGCCGCGAACCCAGCCTGCGCGTGCGTGGCTTGTTGCCCGCGCTGACGGCGTGCGAGGCGCGTGGCCACATCAGCGCGGCACGTGCCCGCGAATTGCGCGAGGCTTATGTGTTTCTTCGTCGCGTGGAGAATCGCGTGCAGATGCTGCGCGACGCGCAGACGCATGACATTCCGGAAGATGCACTCAGCCGCGAACGCATCGCGCTGGGCCTGGGCCACGCGTCGTGGGAGGAACTGGAAGAACAGCTGGCGCACCATCGCGCCAAGGTCAGCGAGGAATTCGCCGAAGTGCTGATGCCGCAGGGCGGGCGCTCCGCGTCGGCGCCCGTTGCCGATGTCGCGCTCTGGCAACACGCCTGCACGGAAACACTCGATGCGGGCGTGGTGGAGTCGTCCGGTTTCGTGCCCGGCGCGGATGTGGCGGAGGCGCTGCAGAAGCTCTCGCAGGCCGCCTCGGTGCGCGCCATGTCGCAGCGCACGCGCGAGCAGCTCGATCGCCTCATGCCGCAACTGCTCGCGGTGGCGCGCAACAGCGTGGCGCCGGTGCCGTGCATGTTGCGGCTGTGTCGCCTGGTGCAGGCGGTGGCGCGACGGTCTTCGTATCTCGCCCTTCTGGAAGAGCAGCCCGCGGCGCGCCTGCGCCTGGCCAAGCTGTTCGCGGAGAGCGCCTTCCTGGCGGAGCGCGTGATTTCGCAGCCCCTGCTGCTGGATGACGTGCTCGATCCGCGCATCGATCAACTGCCGCTCAAGCGCGCGGATATCAGCGCGGAAATCACCCGTGTTCTCGCCACGCTCGACGAGCGCGAAGCGGAGGCGGAGCTGGAGCGCCTCAACGAATTCAAGGCAAGCGTCGCGTTTCGCCTGGGCCTGGCTTTCAGCGATGGCCGCGCCGATGCCGTCGCCACGGCGCGCCGCCTCGCCGTACTCGCTGAATCCATCGTGCTGGCGGTGACGGCGCTTGCCGAGCGCGAGCTGGTGGCGCAGCACGGGCGATTGCCAGGCGAGGGAACGGGTTTTGCCGTGCTGGGCTATGGCAGCCTGGGCGGCGAAGAGCTGGGCTTCGCCTCCGACCTCGACCTGGTGTTCGTCTACGACGGCAAGCGCGCCCACGCGATGAGCGATGGCGCACGCCCCATGGAAGGATCACGCTGGTATCAGCGTCTGGCGCAGCGCGTGATGAACTGGCTGACGGTGCTTACGCGCGCGGGTCGTTTGTACGAAGTGGATACGCGCCTGCGTCCCGATGGTTCCAAGGGCCTGCTGGTGAGCAGCCTCGATGCGTTCGAGGCTTACCAGAAGAGCCGCGCGTGGACGTGGGAGCACCAGGCCTTGTTGCGCGCTCGCCCGATGGCAGGCGATGTGGCGTTGCATGCCGATCTTTCGGCCGTGCGTCGCGAGGTGCTTGCGGTGCCTCGTGATCGCACGTCCGTCCTGCAGGAAGTCAGCAGCATGCGTCAACGCTGGCGCGCCGAACGCGATCGTTCGGATGCGCGGCAGTTTGATCTGAAGCAAGGCCACGGCGGCTTGCTTGACATCGAATTCGCGCTGCAGGGGCTGGTGCTGGCGCACGCTGCGGATCGTCCGGCCTTGCTCAACATCACCGCCAATGCGGGATTGATCGAAGCCTGTCGCAACGCCGGCCTGCTCGATGGACATCAGGCAGGCGTGTTCGCCGAAGCACATGCGGAGCTGTTGCATCGTGCCCTGGCCTGCACGCTCGATCTGCGTTCGCGCATAGCCCCGCGTGACGAGGAATTGGAACGGCTCAGCGGCAACGTGCAGGAAGTGACGGCAGCACTCGGCTTTCTGTTCTGAGTGCCCTCACGGCGCTTCGCGTTGGCGTAGCGCAATGAGGTCGCGAAGCGTGGCGGCGATGACGGCGGTTTCCCGCAAAGGGGGAACCGGCCGCGTTTCCACGGCATCGAGCGAATGCAGCAGGCCTGCACTGCGCAGTGCCTGATGGAAACGCTCCAGCTTGTCCGGCAGCGTGCCCAGCACGAAGGTGTGCACGGGGCAGCCGACGGCGCAGGCTTCGGACAGCATGTTGACGGAGTCGGGCGTGACCACGAGGCGATCCGCCCAGCCCAGCACGCCGGGATACGGGTTGCTGCCATCGTCGTTGCCGGCCCAGACAAGGCCCGGCACGTCGCCCAGGCCCTGGCGCATGCGCTCCACCAGCGCCGGCGGCGTGCGTCGCGAGGCCATCACCAGCAGGCTGCCGCCTTCCTGGCGGCGGCGTGCGTGCAGCCCGCTGATCAGTTGATCGATATACGCCTCGTTGAACGTGACGCCCTTGCGCGGGCCGCCCAGCAGCACACCGATGCGTGGACGAGGCAGGGAGGCGAAAGCCGGATCGGCCTCGCGGCCGTCCTGCAGCCAGGTGTCGTCCACTGGGTTGAGCGAACCCAGCGGGTTGATCACGTTGCGGCCGGTGAGCTGGTCGTGCTTCGGCGCAATGACCGTGTCCCAGTGCGCCGGGTTCGCGCGTGGATCGAGAATCTGCACCGTGTAGCACTCGCCCCGGCTCAGCGTGCGCAGCAGGCGGGTGTACAACGCGGAGGTTCGTCCGCAGCCAATGGCCACCGCTGGCCAAGGCGCGGCGTACTGATTGCGCTGGATGGCGTTGAGGCCCAGCCTGGCGCCCAGCGTCAGGTGCGGCGCCAGCCACGACCAGGGTGCCCCTGGTTCGAGCTGCAGGTGACGGATGGGCATCCCCAGCAGCTGCGCCAGCGCCAGCGCCTGGCGCTGGTTGCCGGCCGCGCCATCGGTGATGACCCAGCAGTCGCCGAGTGGCTTCACCATGCGCCTGCCTGCCGGATTGTTTCCCTGGACGGCACAGTTCGTTTCATTGGGCTGGGTCCTGTTTGTCGGCGACCGCGCTTACACTGCATGGCGTTGCGCCGGTGGCGGCGCCCCACGACCACAGGATACCCATGAGCGAGAAGCTTTCCGAGGCCACGTTCGACCAGTTGTTCCGAACGGCCCGCACGTACAACGCATGGCTGCCGAAAGAAGTGGCGGACGAGCAGTTGCACCACATCTACGAACTCGCCAAGTTCGGTCCGACCAGCGCCAATTCCTCGCCGATGCGCGTGATCTTCGTGAAGTCGAAGGAGGCGAAGGAAAAGCTCGCGCCGTTCCTCTCCGAAGGCAACCGCGCCAAGACCATGGCTGCGCCGGTCACGGCCATCATCGGCACCGACCACGCCTTCTATGAAAAGCTGCCGCAGCTGTTCCCGCATGCCGATGCGCGCAGCTGGTTCGTCGGCAACCAGCCGCTGATCGACGTCACCGCTTTTCGCAACAGTTCGCTGCAGGGCGCCTACCTGATGATGGCCGCACGTGCGGTCGGCCTGGATTGCGGCCCGATGTCCGGTTTCGACACTGCCGGTGTGGACGCGGCTTTCTTCGCGGGCACCACGGTGAAGTCCAATTTCCTGGTCAACCTCGGCTATGGCGATGCCAGCCGCGACCTGTTCCCGCGCAGCCCGCGCCTTTCGTTCGACGAAGCCTGCCGGATCGACTGATTCCATCAGCGTTCTGCTAGCCCCCAACCCAATGGAGATTCAACCCATGCGTGCACTTCGTTACCTCGTTCTCGCCGGCCTCATTGGCGCCGCCGTGTCGGCCCAGGCTGCTCCCGTGACCTACAAGATGGACCCGGGCCACACCATGGTCCTGTTCAGCTGGAACCACTTCGGCTTCTCCAACCCCACCGCGAACCTCGGCCTTGGCCAGGGCACCCTGGTGTTCGACGACAAGGACCCGTCCAAGTCCTCCGTCGACGTGACGCTGCCGCTGTCCGACCTGGATACGCACGTCTCCGCGCTCGACGAGCACCTGAAGAAGCCGGACTTCTTCGACGCCGACAAGTACCCGACCGTCACCTTCAAGAGCACCAAGGTGCAGGCTGCTGGTGGCAACAAGTACAAGGTGACCGGTGATCTCACCGTGCACGGCGTGACCAAGCCGGTGACGCTGGGCGCCACGCTCAACAAGAGCGGCGAGCATCCGATGATGAAGACGCAGACGGTGGGCTTCGATGCCACCACCACGCTGAAGCGTTCCGACTTCGGCATGGGCGCTTACGTGCCGAACGTGAGCGACGAGATCAAGGTGCACATCACCACCGAGGCTTCGGTGCCGAAGGCCGACGCCGCCAAGTAAGCCCAACGCTGGGCATGAAGGGGTCCGCGCTTCACGGCGCGGGCCTTTTCTTTGGGCGCGGTTTCAGTTGCTGCTGATGCCTTCGTCTTTCAGTGAAGCCAGCTTGTCCAGGTCCATGTCGTTCACGGCCTGCCTGAGCTGGTCGATGTCCTGCGCATTGCCGCTTGCCTTGACCGAGAAACGGTTGGCCACGATGACGCCGAACTCGCCGCTCTTGGTCTGCGTGTTCCACGACTCGTGCACCAGGCGGCCGTGGTCGGTGTAGGTCTTGTCGTAACCGTGGTCGCTTTGTTCTTCGGTGGCAGGTGCCATGTTGCTGGCCACGGCCATCATGCCTCGCATGTTGCCGGTGTCGGCCACTTCCAGCTGCATGGTGCGGATGCGGCCATCGCTGTAGGTGGCCCGCGCAGTGGAGATCTGCATGCCCATGGCGCCGGAACGCTGGGCGTTGAAGTCGCTGCGCTTCATGCCGTCCAGTTCGTCGGGAAGAAAGCCACGCAACGTATCGGGCGACAGCGACACGGCCACCGTCTTGCCGTCGCCGCTCATCAGCTTGCCCATGGCCGCCTGTTGCGCGGCGACATCGCCGGATTTCTGCGCGTTTTCCAGATCCTTGGCGGCACTCGCCGTGTTGGCGCCGACAGCGGAGAGCCTGGCCAGTGCGCTGTCCGGATCGACCGTAACCTCGGAGCCGTCCCGCGTGACATGCGTGCCTGCCATCGATGCGCCGGACATGGCGGCCGTACCGACGATGCCCGCAACGATGAGTGCCACGATCCAGCTCAGCACGAAGGCGATGATCACCGCGACAGCCGTATAGCCGCCCGCACGATCGGCCGGGCAACGCATGGTGTGGGGCAGGCCCAGATAGAGCAGGTAGATGCCGTAGATGGCGCCCGCGATGGCAATCAGCCAGCCGATCCACGGAATGATCACGGCGATGCCGGCGACCCAGCCGGCGGTCCACGCGTAGGCGACCGTCTTGAGCGCTTGCACCAGGTCTTTGCTGCCGCCGAAGGTGGGCGCCAAGGCGTCGATGATGATCGCCATCACATAGACCAGGCCCAGCGTCAGCAGGTAGTGCACGATCATGCCGGCCACGCCAATGCCGACCAGCGTGTGCATGTGCACGCCGAGGCCGCCATAGCCGATCAGGCTGCCCTTGATGAAGCTTGCCAGCACCGGCAGCGCGGCGACGATGCAGATGTAGTGGCGATACAGCCCGCCAACGGTGGCGGGTTCCGCGGCGATGACGGGCCACTCGGTTTGTGGCGACCCGAGAATGGCCTTGATGCGGGCGAAGATCTTTCCGAAGTCCATGACGTTCCCTGCAGCAGGATGAGCGCGTCCCGCCCTCCGTCGCCGTGCGCGAATGGCGTTTCCTGCGATTCCCCCTGCCCAGGTCGGGCCCTGGCATTGTCAGCTGCCAGGGATGGCCCCGACATTGGTCGCAAGCTCTATGCACTACGACGAAGAAGCGGATCTCGCGCCGCCGCGCGGTGGGGTCCGCCTGCTAACATGGTGGGTCTGGTGTCCTGATGGAGTTTGACCCCATGTCGCGTTCCCCTGCGGCTGCCCCGCTGATCCCGGCGAATGCCGAAAATCGTTATGAAGTGACGCGCTCGGACCTTCCGCTGTCCTGCCCGATGCCCGGCATGGAGCTGTGGAACTCCCATCCGAAGGTCTATTTGCCGGTGGTCGAGGACGGTGGTGAGTCCACATGTCCTTATTGCGGCGCGCATTACGTGCTCCGCGACTGATCCAGACTTAGAAAGTTACAACTGAAACAATCCTCGTCGCCGGTTTAGGCACGATTGCTGCTTGCCTCTAGGAATGAAGGCACCTTTCGAACAAATCATGTCAGCAGTCGCCACGCCAGCGAGGTCTCTGACCGTCGTTCAGCTGATCCCCGCCCTGCAATCGGGCGGGGCAGAGCGTTCTGCGCTTGAAATTGCTCGTGCCCTCGTGAAGGCCGGCCACCAGTCCATCGTCATTTCCGCCGGTGGTCGCATGGTGTCCCAGCTGGAAGCCGAAGGTAGCCGTCACATCACGCTGGATATCGGTCGCAAGTCGCTAGGCACGCTGATGAAGGTCGGCGCGCTGCGCAAGCTGCTGCGCGAGCTCAAGCCCGACATCGTCCACGCGCGTTCGCGCCTGCCGGCCTGGCTGGGCTGGTGGGCCATCAAGGGCATGAAGCCCGCGCCGCATTTCGTAACGACGGTGCACGGGCTGAATTCGCCCGGTCGTTACAGCGCCATCCTGCTGCGCGGCGAGCGCGTGATTGCGGTGTCGCAGACGCTGCGCGACTTCATGCTCAGCCATTACTCGTGGCTGGAGCCGGGCCGCGTACGCGTGATTCCGCGCGGCATCGACCCGGACGCCTTCCCGTACGGCCATCGCCCGGACGACAACTGGCAGAAGGCCTTCTTCGCCGAATTCCCGGCCCTGGCCGGTGCACCGCTGCTGACCCTGCCGGGTCGTGGCACGCGCCTGAAGGGTCATCACGATGCCGTCGAACTGCTGGCCGAACTCAAGCGCCGCGGTATCGATGCCCGCCTGTTGCTGCTGGGCGTGATCGAGCCCGGCCGCGAAGCCTACGTGGAAGAGCTGCGCAGCCTGGTCCGCGCGCGGGGACTGGAATCGCAGGTGGTGATGACGCCGCCGCGTGCCGACGTACGCGATATCTACGCGGTGTCCTCGTTGATCCTGCAGCTGTCGAACAAGCCCGAATCGTTCGGCCGCACCGTGATCGAGGCGCTCTCGCTGTGCCGCCCCGTGCTTGGCTATGCCCACGGCGGCGTTGGCGAGCTGCTGGCCGAGCTGTATCCGGCCGGGCGCGTGCCGCCGTCCGATCGCGAACGATTGGTGGAGCGCGCCGCTGAGCTGTTGCGCGTGGCGCCGCCCATTCCCATGTTGCAGAGCTACCGCTTGAGCGACATGCAGCAGGCCACGCTGGCCCTGTACGACGAGATCGCCGCGACCTGATGCGGCCGCCCGGCGCGGCGGCTCACCTACAATGCGCGGATCGCCCTTGTTGACCGACGCATGAGTCCCATCGCCGCATTCCTGAAGGCCGCCCTGCGTTCCCCACTGTTGCCGTTCTGGCTGGTGATCGCCCTGTTGCCGTTCGGGCGCAGCGCCGAGCTGGGTACTTTTCTCTGCCTGATTGGCGCCGTGCTGCTGTTCGTGCGCCATCCGGCCGCGTTGCGCGACCACGCCGGTGCACGCCTGTTGCTGTGGCTGCTGGCGGCCTATGTCGGTGCGGCGGTGATTTCCTCGGTGGATTCGCTGGCGCCCGGCAAGAGTTGGGGCACGGTCGTTTCCCTGTTGCGCTATGTGCCGCTGGGCCTTTACGCGTGCTTTGCCATTCGACGCGAAGACAAGCTGGCCGTGCTGTACCAGGCCGTTGCGGTCGTCCTGGCGTTCTGGGCGCTGGATGCCTGGGTGCAGATGCTTACCGGCTGGAGCCTGGGCGGGCATGCCGAGCCCGAGCGCATCTCCGGCATTTTTGGCGCGGGCAACCTGAAGCTTGGCCCGAGCCTTTCCGTGCTGGCGCCGTTCGCGCTGTGGTCCGCCCAGCGCCGCTGGGGAACCAAGGGCGTGCTGATCGCCTTCGTCTTCCTGCTGGGGCCCGTGTTGATGTCCGGATCGCGCGCCTCATGGCTGTGTTACGCGCTGGTGGCCGTGGGCTTTGCCTGGCATCTCGCGCGCACGCCGGCGCGGTTCCTCGCCGTATCCGCCGGTTTGATCGCCGTGGTGCTGATCGCCGGCAGCGTGGCGTGGAAAACCTCGGAACGATTCCAGCTGCGCATGGACCGCACGATGCAGGCATTGGGCGGCTCCGGCCAGTCGCTGGACACGGCATTGACCGGCCGCCTGGATATCTGGCGTACCAGCGTGGCCATGTTCGAAGCGCATCCCGTCAACGGTGTCGGCGTGCGTGCCTACCGATACGCCTATCCAAGCTTTGCGCCAGCGAACGATCATTTCCTTACCGCTGAACCCTGCGGGCCGGGCGAGGGCGCTTGCCATGCGCATCAATGGATACTCGAAGTGCTCACCGAAACGGGTGTGATCGGCTTGTTGTGCTGGCTCGCGGCCATTGGGCTGGCGGTGGTCACATGGCGACGCGTCGGTGCGTTGGCACGCGAGCATGCGTTCCCCGCGACGCTCGCGCTGGTGGCCATGCTGTTCCCGCTCAATACGCACCTGGCCTTCTATTCGGCCTGGTGGGGCCTGTTGTTCGCCTGGTTGATGGGTCTGTGGTGCGCGGCGCTCTATGTATTCCCTTCGCCACGGGGAGAGACCGCATGACGCGTGAACCGCTGTCGGTGGTGGTCATTACCTACAACAACGCGGACACGCTGGATGCCTGCCTGAGCCTGGTGGACTGGGCCGACGAGATCGTCGTGCTCGACTCCGGTTCCACGGACGAAACCGTGGCCATTGCGCTCAAGCACGGCGCACGCGTGGCCGTGCACCCGTTCGACGACTACGGCCCGCAGAAGCAGCGCGCGTACGACATGGCCAGCCACGACTGGATTCTCAACCTGGATGCCGACGAGATCCTCTCGCCGGGCACGCGGGAGGAAATCGAGCGCGCCCTGGTGCAGCCACGACATGCCGGTTTCCGATTGCCTCGACGCGAGCGGATGTTCTGGACCGTGCAGCATCGCCTGAGCTGGCGCAACGGCCACCTGCGCCTGTTCGACCGCCGCCGCGGTGGCATGAACGATGTGGATGTCCATTCGGCGGTCGAAGTGCGCGGCCCGGTGAAGACGCTCTGGCGAGCCGATTTCATCAATGACGGTGATGGCGACATCGCCACCCGCGTGGAAAAGATCAATCGCTACACCACCGGCATGGTGGTCTACAAACTTCGCAGGCAGCAGCGCTTCACGGGTTTGCGCATGGTGTTCTACCCGCCGGTGTTCTTTCTTCGGCAGTACATCGGCAAGCGCTATTTTCTCAATGGCTGGGCGGGCTTCATCGCCAGCGTCACCGGCGCGTTCTACGCGTTTCTCAAGTACGCGAAGCTGCATGAGGCGCGCGAAAACGCGCGGCGTCGCGAGCGTAAAACGTCACGCTGAACGGCTTTATTCATCGCATGTTTAGCTCGCCGCAGGGCGAGACGCAAACACTTGCCTGAACGGAATTTCCTGCCTATGTCTTCCGTGGCGACACCACGCCATTCGTGCGTGAATCGTCCGTCAAATGCGCGATTTGGACGAATGAAACTGCGTTCGCACGGTCATGCTCTCGGTGCTTTTGATACAACGTGAGAGTACGGCGCAACCGTCTGATTTGAATCATCAAGACAAGGTCGTCACGCGCCAGTGCACGTTTTTGCCGTGATCTTGTTGCGACTCGTTTGCACGGCTACCTACACTCCCTGCGAATTTGTGGGGTGTCATTCGTGGGCGGACGCCGGTCACCGTTCTCCCGCATCGCTTGGGGTTCTTCACTGCAATGGAAACGCGTCACCTGCATGGCGACGCGACGGGCGTGTTTGTCTTCGACGCAGCGCGAGCAGGACAGGAGGGCAGGAGGGAAAAACCGAGGGGTCACCGAATCAGGGGGAGCTTCGCTTGTTCTCAATGGATCGCATCAGGGAGACATTGCATGAAACTCGAGCACCTGAACCTGCTGGGCGCCACGGCGCTGGCTCTCGCAGGCGTGCCGGTCGTTGCATCGGCACAAACAGACACGACGCAAAGCACCGCCTTGGCGGGAATCAACACGGCCGAAGCGTCCCGGGTGACGCAGACCGTCGATGGTCGCGCTACTGCAACGCTGCAGCGTAGCCATCTGGGATTGGTGGACAGCACCGCACCCACCAAGGCCGTGGACGATGCCACGCCCATGAACCACATGAATCTCGTCCTGCAGCGCAGCGCCAGGCGGCAAGCCGCGCTCGATGCGCTGATCAGCGCGCAGCATGACCCGACCTCGGCGAAGTTTCGCCAGTGGGTGACGCCGGCGCAGTTCGGCCAGACCTTCGGCGTGTCGGACGCGGACATCGCTGCCGTCAGCGCCTGGCTCAAATCGCAGGGCTTCACGGTCAACGGCGTGTACGCGAACAAGATGCAGATCGACTTCAGCGGCAACGCGGGTCAGGTCAAGCGCGCGTTCCACACGCAGATGAACCACTACACGATCAACAGCGCCGCGCACGTGGCCAATGCCAGCGACATCAGCATTCCGCAGGCATTGCAGGCGGTGGTTGCCGGTGTGGCCGGGCTCAACGATGTGCATCCGCTGGCACAGCACACGGCGCCGAAACTGGGCCAGTACAACAAGAGCACGCAACGGTTCGTGGTGCAGCAGCCCAAGACCAGTGCAGCGGGCGCAACGCCGCAAGCGGTGAATTTCACCAATGGCTCGCGCGGTCTGGTGCCGTACGACATGGCAACCATCTACGGCACGGACAAGCTCTATGCGAGCGGACTGACCGGTGCGGGCATCACCATCGCGCTGGTGGAAGACAGTTCGATGGTGCCTGACGACTGGACCAACTTCGTGACCCAGTTCGGTCTCACCAGTTATGGCGGCACGTTCAAGCAGATCCAGCCGCAAGCGACGGGCTTTACGAACTGCATCGATCCGACCATTGCTTATCCCGGCGAGGACGACTTCGAAGCCTTGCTGGATGCCGAGTGGTCCACCGCGATGGCACCGGGCGCCAACATCTGGCTGGCCAGCTGCGATGACTCCAACTCCACCAATTTCTTCGGTGGCGTGGTGACGGCAGCCACCAACCTGATCAATGGCACGGATCGTCCCAACATCATCAGCGCGAGCTACGGTTACGGCGAGGGCTATGTCGACGCCCCGAGCAAGACGGCCATCGACCTGATGTGGGCGCAGGCAGATGCGGAAGGCATCTCCGTGTTCGTGTCCAGTGGCGATTCGGGTTCCAACCCGAGCTTCAACGGCTTCTTCATCAACGATGCCGGCATCGATGCCAATGCCTTTGGCACATCACCGAATGACACGGTGGTGGGCGGAACGGATACAGCCGACATCCTGGATGGCACGACGAAGAAGTACTTCAGTTCCACGTTCAACGCGCAGTACGGCTCGGCGCTGTCTTACGTGCCGGAAATTCCGTGGAACGAGTCGTGTGGCAACGAAGTGGCGGCGAAGTCGCTGGGCTATGCCTCGTCGCTGGCGTTCTGCAAGGCGTACCTGAACTTTGATCCGTACGGCTACTACATCACCTCGGAAGCAGGCAGTGGTGGTCCGTCATCGGTGGATGCGAAGCCGGCATGGCAGCGACTGGTCTACAACACCGCGAAGGACCAGTCGCGCGACGTGCCTGATGTTGCCCTGTTCGGCGGTTCGTACGGCGGCTCGACCTGGGTGATCGTCTGCTCGTACTACTACCCGTGCACACCGGGTTTCACCGGCGACACGGCGCTGATCGGCGGCACGTCGTTGTCATCGCCGATGTTCGCGGGCATCCAGGCCTTGATCGACCAGGGTCTTGCAGCAAAGGGCCTGTCGCCCAACCAGGGCAATGCTGCGCCGACCTTGTACACGCTGGCGGCCGACGAATACGGTGGTCCCAAGGGCACGCCGCCCGCCACGCTGTCCACCTGCAATTCGGACAACGGCGCGAAGGGCACGGGGAAGTGCGTGTTCCACAACGTCACGCGCGGCAGCATCGCCACGCAATGCGTGCAGCAGTTGCCTGACGTGGTGACGCCGGATTGCTACTACTACGGCAACTTGCCCAACTCGTACCTGGGTGCGATCCAGGTGGGCCTGACGTCGAGCAATGCCAGCAAGTACAACGCGAACACGGAAGCGTTCGCGGCGCAGCCGGGCTGGAGCTTCGCGTCAGGACTTGGCTCAGTGGATGCCAACAACTTGCTGAAGGCCTGGAAGTCCTTCGTCAACGTGAAGTAACGGGAACCTCGACATCCCCGGCGTTGCGCCGGGGATGTCGTTTACATCCGGTCAGGCCGCGGCGCGCGACGCGGGCAGCGGCTGGTCACGCAATGCGGCAAGCAATTGCGCGCAGGCTTCGCGGCGAAGCATTTCGCGGCGGCGGAAGGCAGAGCGGTGCTTGCTTTCAACCTGCGCTTCATCTCGTACGGGTTCAATGACCGGCAGGGCGAAGAAGCCGTCGGGCTGCAGCACGCCCTGGCATTCTTCCCAGAAACTGTCGTAGTCAGCCTTGATCTTGTCGGCCTGGCCAGCGAACGGATGCGCCAGGTTGCTCACGCCACGAATCTGCGTGGTACCCGCAAATGATCCAAATGCGAGCAGCAGCGAAAACAGCAGATTCTTGGGTCGCAATCCATAGCTCTGCTTGGTGAGCTCACGCACGGCCTCGCGACCAAGAT
Source organism: Dyella sp. C11 (assembly GCF_003121485.1). Taxonomy (GTDB): domain Bacteria; phylum Pseudomonadota; class Gammaproteobacteria; order Xanthomonadales; family Rhodanobacteraceae; genus Dyella. The sequence goes on from NZ_QAVX01000008.1 coordinate 144,947, forward strand.
CAGCCGCCGCACCCTGCAGGCAACCGATAAGCAGTGTCTGCCCTTCGTCAGCGATGCTGAAGATGGCCGACGACAGCAGCTGACCCTGCGCGTTGGCAAGGCAGAGCGCGAGTTCGCCTTCGCGGCTGCGACCGGTGGGGCGACGCAATTCCAGCAGCAGCTCGCTGCCATCCTTCAGCAGCACCGTGCCAAGCGTGTGGCGGCCGCGCAGGTAGACGTCGTCCATCATTTCCGTCGGCAGCTGGCGGAACGCAAAGCGGTAGTGCTGGCTGATGATGGCCATGCGCTGCGCGCGGCCCACGCGACGATTGATGTAGTGGTGATGCCAGCGCTCGTGCAGGCGCGGATCGTGCGCAAGGATCGACGCAAGTCGCGGTGACCCATACAGCTCGCTCAGCCACGCGGATTGGCGGCGCGCCATGCGCGCGCTACGGGCAATGTATTTCAGGCCGGCGGCGAGTCGCTTGGAAGGCGAACCACGCCAATCGCGGCGTTCGCGCAGTGAGCGCAGAAAAAGCCGGAAAGTCATGTAAGGGCGGTCGTTGGGGAAAACGCAGGCCTGTTCTACGCGAAGTCACTGACATCCAGCTGTCAGCGACGTGGGCTGCTTCCACGAGTCTTTCAGTAGACTGACGGACTGCCTGCAGGACGCGTCTTGAAACGCTTGTGCACCCACAGGTATTGCTCGGGTGCGGCGCGAACCATGTCTTCGATGCAGACATTGACGCGTGCAGTGTCGTCGAGCGTGTCCTTGCTGGGAAAATCCTCCAGCGGCGCCCCGAGCTTCAGCGCATAACCGCCATTGCCGGGCAGGCGACGATGGTAGAAGGGAATCACCTGCGCGCCCGACAGGCGCGCCAGATGATGCGTGGCGGTGATGGTGGCTGCCGGGATGCCGAAGAACGGCACGAACACGTTGTCCTTGCTGCGCATGTCCTGGTCAGGCGCGTACCAGAGCGTGCCGCCGTTGCGCAGATGCTTCACGGTGCCGCGGATGTCGTCCTTCTCGAACATCGCCTCGGCGTAATCCAGTCGCGCGCGCAGCACGACGAATTCGAACACCGACGAATCCATTTTTCGGTACATGCCCGAAATGCGGATGCGTTGAGAGACAAGTCGCGCGCAGAGCTCAAGGTGCGAGAAATGGCCGCCCACCAGCAGCACGCCCTTGCCCTGCGCGCGCGCCGCTTCGAGATGTTCAAGGCCTTCGATGGTCACCGGCACGTTGGCGATGGCGCGTTCGCTGCCCATCCAGCCCAGCGCGAACTCGGCCATCATCAGTCCGATGTCGCGAAGGTGCGCGTCGACCAGCGCGGCCTGGTCTTGCTTGGACAGTTCGGGAAAGCACAAGGCAATGTTGGCCTCCGCCACATGCCGGCGCGGCGAGGGCACGCGCTGTACCAGCCAGCCCATGGCACGACCCCACGCCATCAGCCACGTGCGCGGCAGGCGCGCGACAAGCCAGATCACGCCTGCGCCCAACCAGGCAGGCCAGTGCGTGGGAGCGAGCAGGGAGCGGGAAAACGTGGGACGAGGCATGCCGGGCATCGCCCGCATTGTAGGGAACAAGCCAAAACGAGGCGAGTCGAGGCACGTGTTTGCGTCGACATCCCTGTCCGGGACGGGCCGAGAGGCGCGAGCCGATATACTGGCGCACCGCCTTCGATGAGCCTTCCGTTGCGTTACATCTACACCCTTGCCATGTACCTGGTGACGCCGCTGATCGTATTGCGGCTGCTGGCGCGCGGCGTGCGCTATCGCGACTACCACAAGCGCTGGCGCGAGCGTTTCGGCTTTTTCGAGGCCGGTGGCATCAAGGGCAGCCTTTGGGTGCATGCGGTGTCAGTGGGCGAGGTCAATGCTGCCGAGCCGCTGATCAAGGCCTTGCAGGCGGATTATCCGAATGCCCCGCTGGTGGTGACGACGGTGACGCCCACGGGTTCCGAGCGCGTGCGTCAGTTGTTCGGCGACAGCGTGTTCCACGTCTACCTGCCTTACGACCTGCCGTTTTCCGTGTCGCGTTTCCTCAAGCGCGTGCGTCCGCGCCTGGCCATCATCGTGGAAACCGAGATCTGGCCGAACCTGTATTTCGCGTGCCGGAATCGCCGCATCCCGCTGATGATCGTCAACGCGCGCCTTTCCGAGCGCTCGCTGCGTGGCTACAAGCCGCTCGGCAGCCTGGTGGCGCAGGCGTTGGGGTCCGTGTTCCAGATTGCCGCGCAGTCGCGCACCGATGCCGAGCGCTATCGCTCGCTCGGCGCGGACCCGGACAAGATCGTGGTGACCGGCAACCTCAAGTTCGACATGCCTGTGCCTTACGACGCCGAACGCAAGGGCGAGGAGCTTCGCCAACAATGGGGCAGGCTGCGTCCCGTATGGATCGCCGGCAGCACGCACGAAGGCGAGGAGCTGCCTGTGCTGGAGGCTCACCTGGAAGTGCTTACGCGCTGGCCCGACGCGCTGCTGCTGATCGCGCCGCGCCATCCCGAGCGCTTCAAGCTGGTGGAAAACTCCGCGCGCAGCCTGGGCTTCATGGTGGGCACGCGCAGCGCCGATCGCGTGCCGTCAGCCGCGCACCAGGTCTTCGTGATCGATGCCATGGGCGAGCTGATGCCGTTCTACGCCGCCTCGGATCTCGCCTTTGTCGGTGGCAGCCTGGTGCCCATCGGCGGCCACAACGTGCTGGAGCCGGCGGCGTTGTCCACGCCGGTCATCGTGGGGCCGCACACCTTCAATTTCGAGGAAATCACGCTGACGCTCATCCAGGAAGGCGGTGCATCCCGCGTGCACAGCGCCGAGGAGCTCGGCCCCGTGGTGCTCCAGCTGCTCCGCGATCCGCCTCAGCGCGAACGCATGGGTGAGGCCGCTCGCCGGGTCTTCGACAGCGAGCGCGGCGCCGTGAAGCGCGTGATGACCATGATCGACAACCTGCTGCAGGAATAGACGTCCAGACGTCTCCGAGCACAAAGAAAAAGGCCGGGCAAATGCCCGGCCTTTTTTGCATGCAACGGCGCCGAATGCGGCTTACTGCAGCATCGCGTTGACCATCTCCACGTCCTTCACGTCGATCGAGCCAGCCGCTTCCTTCAGTTCCAGCTGGTCGAGCACCAGCTGGTGGCGCGACTGCGAGTAGCTGCTCTCGGCCTGGGTCAGGGTCTGAATCGCGTTCAACACGTTCAGCATGGTCTGCGTGCCCACGTCGAAGCCGGCGCGGGTGGCCTCAAGGGCCTTCTGGCCCGACTCCACCGACGCCTTGTTGGCTTCCACCTGGCTGATGCCGGCAAGCACCGAGCGGTAGAAGTTCAGCGTGTTGCGCACCACCTGGCGACGCGTGGATTCCAGCGAATCCTGCGCTTCGTCACGCTGGTAGATCGACTGGCGCACGCGCGACTGCGTGGCGCCGCCCGAGAAGATCGGGATGCTCATGGTCAGGCCCACGGTGGTGCCGTACGCACCGTTGCCCGCCGGGTTGTAGCTGCCGTGCTCAAGCCAGGTGGTGTCCTTGCCGCGCGACACCGAGGCGTTGATGGTCGGCAGGTGGCCGGCACGCGCCGAGTCGATGTTGTGCTCGGCCGCCTGCACGCTGTACTGGCCGGCCTGCACGGTGGCGTTGGACTGCAGTGCAGCCTGCACCCACGCGTTCGGATCGGCGGGCGTGGGCGGGGTCAGCGGCAGGTCTTCGCGCAGCTTCTTCAGCTCCAGCACCGGCTTGCCGGTGATCTGGGTGAGCGCTTCCTTCGCATCGTTGAGCGTGTTCTGGGCGGCGATGGTCTGCGCCTTCGCCAGCTCGTAGTACGACTTGGCCTGATAGACGTCCGTGATGGCAGACAGGCCAACCTTGAAGCGCTGGTCGGCCTGGTCATAGGCCTCCTTGTAGGCGTCTTCGTTGGCCTTGGCGAACACCAGCGCATCCTGGCTGGTGAGCACGCCGAAATAGGCCGTCGTCACGCGCACGTAGAGGTCCTGCGCGGCGGCTTCATAGGTGGCGTCCTGCGAATGCGCGGTGGAACGCGCCGCCGCCAGGTTCGCCCACTGGCTGAGGTCGACTACCGACTGCGTCAGCGTGGCCGACAGGTCACGCGTCCGGGAATGGCCATAGTCGGTGGTTACGGGCAGACCAGTGGTGGGATCAGTAACGGTGGTGTTCCGGCTGGCGGACTGCTGCGTCAAGCCATAGCTGCCATTGAGCTGCGGCAGCATCAACGCACGCGCCTGGGTTACGCCTTCACCGGTGGCCAGGCGGGTAGCTTCCGCCTGCGACAGCACCGGGTCATTGGCGCGTGCTTCTCGGTATGCATCCAGCAAGTCCTCGCTGTGACCGGCCAGCGGCAGCGCCGACAAGGCCAGGGCGAGGGTCAGAAGCTTCAAGCGCATGGGTTGCCTCATGTATGGGGAAATGGGGATCAGAAAACGAAGCGGCGCGGCGGCTCGGCGTGCGTCAGGTACGGCAGGTCGGTTTCGAACAGCGACTCTTCGCGGTAGCGGCCGTTGCCTTCGTGCGTCAGCAGAAGCACGTGCTGCACAGGCGATTCACCACGCACCACCAGCAGGCGGCCGCCCGGCTTGAGCCAGCCCAGGAAACGCTGCGGGATCTGGTACACGGCGCCCGTCACCACCAGTACGTCGAACTGACCGTTTGGCTGCCAGGCGTTGACGGCTTCGCCCACTTCAAGTTTCACGTTGGACACGCCCGCTGCAGCCAGGCGCTGGCCGGCGGCAGTGACGAAATCGGCGTGAATATCCAGGCTGGTCACATGGGCAGCAAGCTTGGCCATGCAGGCGGTGAGGAAACCCGAACCCGTGCCGATTTCCAGCACCTGGTCGTTCGGGGTGAGTTCCAGTGCCTGCAGCACGCGGCCCTCGACCACCGGCTTCATCATCACTTCGCCATGTCCCAGCGGCAGGCACAGGTCGGCGAAGGCCAGCTTGCGGTGCTCCGGGGCAACGAAGTCCTCGCGGCGCACGGTGCCCAGCACGTCAAGTACGCGGGCATCCAGCACCTCCCAGGGGCGCACCTGGTTTTCCACCATGTTCACTCGCGCCTGTTCGAAGTTCATCGCCATGTTGCTTACGTCCCAGTTCGGATCGGAAAAAAGGCTAAAAAGCATAAGCGCTTAGCCATCTTCCGACAATGTGCAAAGCCTGCGGCCTCATGCATACGGCACGAAGTGCCGGAAGTCATCGCGCTTGGTTGACGGAAGTCATGCGTGGCGCGGTGTCCGCGGACACTTCGCGCCGAACACGCTTTCAGGCACTGCGCCTATGGTTCCCCAGATTGGCGACACCGGTCTGACCCGGCAGTCGCGCCAGTGCATCTTGCATGGCCAGATGCAAGGTTGCGTCAAGGCGCTGCACGCGTGCCTCGGGCGAGACCATGCCCTGGCTCCTTGCGGCCACCTCCAGCCAGGCCAGCCAGCGGGCCAGTCGGCTGCGTTCGGTGGCATCCAGCCCGGACAGCGCCGCGCGGGCTGCAAACGCGGCCTGGCGCGCCCCGGACGGCCCACGCTCAAGCCAGAAGGCGAGCGCACGCTGTGCGAGACGGTAGGCGGGGCTTAACGAAAGTTCGGCGATAGTGGTGGACATAGGGCAAGCCGTGTATCTTGGCCATGGAAAATAACTAAACCGCCGCGTATACTAAACGGGCGTTATCCAATTGTGAAGCCATTTTTGAAGGTGTACCCATGAGCACGATCCCGCAAACCAAACCTCAGGGGCCCGGCCGTCCCAAGGACATGGAAAAGCGCGCGGCGATCCTTGAGGCCGCCAAGGCCCTGTTCATCCGCAACGCCTTCGCCGGCACCAGCATGGACGCCGTGGCGGCCGAGGCGGGCGTGTCCAAGCTCACCGTCTACAGTCACTTCGGCGACAAGGACAACCTGTTCCGCGAGGTCATCCGCTCGCGCATCCAGGATCTCCTGCCGGAAGACACCTACCAGTACGTCCCGGGCGAAGACATCCGCGACACCCTCGAACGCATCGCGCTGCATCACGTGCGGCTGGATTGCGACGTACAGAACGTGGGCACCTTCCGCGCCATCCTCAGCGACTGCCGCCAGGGCAACCCCCGCTACGGCAAGCTGCTGTGGGAAGAAGGCCCGGAGCGTGGCCACGGTCTGATGAAACGCCTGCTGCAACAGGCGGTTGACCACGGCAAGCTGGACATCCCCAACGTGGGGCGCGCCGCCGGCCAGCTGATTTCCCTGATCAAGGGCGAAATGCTCATGCGCCGCATGTTCGGCTGCGAGGAGTGCGCCCAGTCCTACGCCGTCGAGCTGGAACAGACCGCCCGCGACGGCGTGGACATGTTCCTGCGGGCGTATCTGCCCCGCTGAGCCAGGCCGCCCAGCCTCCGGGCTCGCCCCGCACCCCGCTTCGTGCTCAAATAGCCCTTTGAAGCGGGGGTGCCGGAATATCGGCTGAGAGAGTCCCTTCGAACCTGATGCGGCTAGTACCGCTGTAGGGAGCTTCGCTGGATGCCCGTAAGGCATCTCGCCTGGCACCGTCCGCTTTTGTTGATATGCGAAGCCATTCGCAAAGCCCCGCCCATCCCTTGGGCGGACACTCGCAAAAGCACGTCCCTTCGGGGACACGCCGTGACCCCGGACGGACTGCCCATGAATGCTCTGCCCAACGACCTGACGCGCGCCGCGCAGGAACTCTCCGAAGCCGTGACGCGCCCGATCCCGGGCTCGCGCAAGATCCATGTGCAGGGCAGCCGCCCGGACCTGAAGGTGCCGCTGCGCGAAGTTTGCCAGGCGAAGACGCCGACCCTGTTTGGCGGTGAGGACAACCCGCCGATCACCGTGTACGACACCTCCGGCCCTTACACCGACCCCGACTACAAGGTGGACCTGGTCACCGGCCTGCCGGCCCTGCGCGCCGCCTGGATCGCCGAGCGTGGCGACACCGAACAATTGTCGGGCCTCAGCTCGTCCTTCGGCCGCCAGCGCGCCGCCGACCCCAAGCTCGACGCGTTCCGCTTTCCGGCCACGCACGCGCCGCGTCGCGCCAAGGCCGGCGCCAACGTCACGCAGATGCACTACGCGCGCCAGGGCATCATCACGCCGGAGATGGAATACATCGCCATCCGCGAGAACCAGCGCATCGAAGCGCTGCAGGGCAGTGCATTGCGCACGCAGCATCCGGGCGAATCCTTCGGCGCGTCGCTGCCGAAGCTGATCACGCCGGAATTCGTGCGTGATGAAGTGGCCCGTGGCCGCGCCATCATCCCGGCGAACATCAATCACCCGGAAGCGGAGCCGATGATCATCGGCCGCAACTTCCTCACCAAGATCAACGCGAACATCGGCAACTCCGCCGTGTCCTCCGGCATCGCCGAGGAAGTGGAGAAGCTGGTGTGGTCAATCCGCTGGGGCGGCGACACGGTGATGGACCTGTCCACCGGCAAGCACATCCACGAAACGCGCGAGTGGATCATCCGCAATTCGCCGGTGCCGATCGGCACGGTGCCGATCTACCAGGCGCTGGAGAAGGTCGGCGGCGTGGCCGAAGACCTCACCTGGGAGATCTTCCGCGACACGCTGATCGAGCAGGCGGAGCAGGGCGTCGACTACTTCACCATCCATGCCGGCGTGCTGCTGCGCTTCGTGCCGCTCACCGCCAAGCGCGTGACCGGCATCGTGTCGCGCGGTGGTTCGATCATGGCGAAGTGGTGCCTGGCACATCACAAGGAAAACTTCCTCTACACGCACTTCGAAGACATCTGCGAGATCATGAAGGCGTACGACGTGTCCTTCAGTCTCGGCGACGGCCTGCGCCCGGGTTCGATCGCTGATGCGAACGACGCCGCGCAGTTCGGCGAACTCGACACGCTGGGCGAGCTCACGCAGATCGCGTGGAAGCACGACGTGCAGGTGATGATCGAAGGCCCCGGCCATGTGCCCATGCAGCTCATCAAGGAGAACATGGAGCGCCAGCTGGAGAAGTGCCACGAGGCGCCGTTCTACACGCTGGGGCCGCTGACCACCGACATCGCGCCGGGCTACGACCACATCACGTCCGCCATTGGCGCGGCCATGATCGGCTGGTTCGGCACCGCCATGCTCTGCTACGTGACGCCGAAGGAGCACCTGGGCCTGCCCAACAAGCAGGACGTGCGCGACGGCATCATCGCCTACAAGATCGCTGCGCACGCTGCGGATCTTGCCAAGGGTCATCCGGGCGCCCAGGTGCGTGACAACGCGCTGTCCAAGGCGCGTTTCGAGTTCCGTTGGGAAGACCAGTTCAACCTTGGCCTCGATCCGGAAAAGGCGCAGGAATTCCACGACGAGACGATGCCGAAGGATGCGCACAAGAGCGCGCACTTCTGCTCGATGTGCGGTCCGAAGTTCTGCTCGATGAAGATCACGCAGGACGTGCGTGATTACGCTGCCGAGCATGGCACCGGTGAAGATGGCGCACTGGAAGCGGGCATGGCGGAGAAGTCTGCCGAGTTCCGCCAGCAGGGTTCCGAGGTTTATCACAAGGCGTGATGTTTTGCGGTGTCGCGCGGCTTTGGTTGCGCGGCACCGCATTGCACGGTGCCTTGTTGTAGGAGCGCACTTGTGCGCGACAAACCAAACGCACGATGTGGAGTCGGTCGCGCGCAAGCGCGCTCCTACAGTGTTTTCGCTGAATTGAGAGGCTGACTGTGTGGGAGCGCACCCTGTGCGCGACAAGCCGACGAAGCCGTGCACTGGCGGCCGCCGTCGCGCACAGGGTGCGCTCCCACAACATTCGGTTCTATCGGTGAGTGCGTTTGAGTTCGTAGCGCATGATCGGCCGTCCCTCCTGGCGTCGTGCTGCTTCCTTGAATCCCGCGTTGACGAACGTCGAGGTAAACCCGGTGAAAGCGCCCACGGTGTGTTTTGCCGCATCGCGTGGATACGCTTCCAGCGCAGGCACGCCGGCTCGCTTCGCCGCCGCAATGGCGGCCTTGATCAACGCTGCAGTCACACCTTGTCCGCGATAGCCGTGTCGCACGTAGAAGCATGAGATCGACCACACCGGGCGACCATCAACAGGTGCCGTCATGCGCGAGCGTTCAAGCCATGCGAGATCGCTGCGCGGCGTCAGTTGGCACCAGCCTGCGGCGACATCGCCATCCATGGCCAGCAGGCCGGGTGGTGGCCCGTGCTGCACGATGGCTTCGAGTGCATCGCGGTTTTCGCTGCGCTCGCGCTGCCGATACAGGCTGCCGATGCGCCAGTACATGCACCAGCAGCCATTGCAAGCCCCGTTCCTGCCGAACAGGTCCTCCAGCGCAGGCCAGAGGTCGGGTGTGACCGGGCGAATGACGAGAGGCATGCAGTCAGTGTAACGCCACGCCGCAAGCGACTTGATGCGCAAAATCGCGGCGCTTTTTTCACCTGCGTTTCGCGTGTCGCCGCCTACGGTTCAGGCCATTGCCCAGCCAGCCTGATGGAGGCACGCCAATGGCATCGAAGCCGTTTCTTACCGATATCGAAACCATCCGCAAGCGCGCCCGTGAGCACATCGACAAAGGTGCGATTACCGAGGGATATGCCGCCGATCGGCAGACGGTGATCAAGCTGCTGAACGAAGCTTTGGCGACGGAAATCGTCTGCGTGCTGCGTTACAAGTTTCACTACTACATGGCCAAGGGCATCCACGCCAAGAGCGTAGCGGCCGAGTTCCTGGAACATGCGACCGAGGAACAACAACACGCGGATCAAATCGCCCAGCGCATTACGCAGCTCGACGGCGTGCCTGATTTTTCGCCCGAAGGTTTGCTTTCGCGCAGTCATGCCGACTACGTCGAGGGCGACGATATCGTGGACATGATCAAGGAAGATCTGGTTGCCGAGCGTATCGCCATCGACAGCTATCGGGAGATCATCAATTACATCGGCGCCGGGGATCCCACCACGCGCCGCATGATGGAAGAGATTCTCGCGATGGAAGAGGAGCATGCGGAGGATCTTGCGACACTGCTCGACAATCTTGGCAAGAAGGGCGAGCCCGCCAAGCAGCGATCCGAGAAGCGGCCCACCAAGCACTGACGTCGGTCATCGCACGGGCCACCTCGCGCGTTGGAAAGATCACATCGCCACCAGGAGATGCGTCATGCCGACAACGGACAGCGCCCGCCAGGGACATGTGATTCTCTGCACGGTGCTCGCCACCCTCGCGCTGGGCGTGTTGCTTGCCAGTGCCGTCATGGGATGGTGGGTGCACGAAGCAGGTGACACTGCGGTCACCGGACAGACGGCCTCCATCAGCGAACCCGCATCGCAGAGCTGACGCAGGCACAAAAAAACGCGCCGCCCGAGGGCGGCGCGTTTCGTCATGCAACGTCGGGCCTCAGGCCTTCTTGTCAGCCTGGTAGCGTTCGATGCCCGCCAGGATTTCGGCCTTGGCTTCGTCGGCGCCGACCCAGCCTTCCACCTTGACCCACTTGCCCTTCTCGAGATCCTTGTAGTGCTCGAAGAAGTGGCCGATGCGCTCCAGCCAATGGCCCGAGACGGACTTGATGTCCTTGATGTGCGCGTAGCCTGCGAAGATCTTCTCCACCGGCACCACCACCAGCTTTTCGTCGGCGCCGGCTTCGTCGGTCATCTTCAGCATGCCGACCGGATGGCAGCGGATCACCGAGCCCGGCACCAGCGGCAGCGGCAGGATCACCAGCGCGTCCAGCGGATCGCCGTCGCCGCCCAGCGTGCCCGGCACGTAGCCGTAGTTGCACGGGTAGCGCATCGGCGTGGACAGGATGCGGTCGACGAAGATCGCGCCGCTTTCCTTCTCCACCTCGTACTTGACGGGCTCGGCATCCTTGGGGATTTCGATGATGACGTTGATTTCGTCCGGAACCTTGCGGCCGGCGGGTACGAGATGCAGACCCATGTGCGTGTCCTTGAGCTTCAGTCAGTGCAAAGACTTGAAAGGATACGGCAAAAGGTGGTGCATCGCAGCAGCCTGGACGGCCCGCGCCCGGTTGCAGTTCAGTGTGAGACGGCTACGCCAGCGCGGCTCAGGATTGGTACGGGCGTTCGCGTAACCATTTGGTGGCGATCCATTTTTCGCCCTTGAGTACGGGCAGGCCGGCGTGCAGCGAGGCTTCGTCGCCGGTGTCGTAGGCGAAATAGACGGCTGAACCACGCATGGCCGTCACGGTCAGGCCGATCCGCGGGAAGGCCGTGCCGCCGCCTTCCTCGGGCGTGTTGAGGTACATCACCACGCTGGCGATTCGCTGCCCGCCCCGGGCCGTTACCGCCGAGAAACCCGGCTGATCGGGGTTGAACCAATCGAAGTGCGGCTCGTATTCCTGGCCTGGCTGGTAATGCAGGATCTGCAGCCCTTCGCCATGGCCGACGGGAATGGCGAGCAAGTCAGCAATACGCTGCTCGATACGTGCCACCAGCGGCGTCTCGCCAATGGCGAAGAACATGCCCTGGCTGGTGCGGCGATGGTCGACCTGGTGGGAGCCATCGGTATTCACCGTCATCGCGCGTGCCAGGCGTGGCGATGCCTGAGCGATGAGTTCATCGCACTCCTCGCCCGTGAGTATGTTTTCCAGCGTGCGCACCACGGGGGCGTCGGTGCTCACCGTCACGCGTACCGGATGGCCAGCAGCCATCTGCACCGGCCCTTGCGGATGTCGCGTGCGCACGGCCACCACCTTGTTCTTCGCGGCGGCAACCACCGTGGCGAGCGGCAGGTTCAGCACGCGCGCCACGATCTGCCGACTCTGTTCGCCACCGTAGCCCGCGTCCTTCAGCATCCTCAGCAGGTCGCCGAGGCTGCAGCCGGAGCGGCTGGTGGAGAGAATCCATTCACGCAGTTCGGGGCGGATCGTGTGGTTGCTCATGCGAAGTCATGGGTGCGCCGGCTTATGCCAGCGCACCATGTTACGCGCGCCCGTGGCCTACTTCACGTGATCCCACAGGTAGGTGTAGCCCAGTGCGCTCATGAAGGCCGCCTGCTTGTTGTCCGCCGCCGCGCCGTGGCCGCCCTCGATGTTTTCGTAGAAGCTGGTGTCGTAACCGAGCGACTCGAGCTTCGCCGTCATCTTGCGCGCATGCACCGGGCCCACGCGGTCATCGCGGGTCGAGGTGGTGAACAGCACGGGCGGGTATTTCTGGCCAGCCCTGGCGTTGTAGTAGGGCGAGAACGTCTTGATCCATGCCCATTCCGCCGGCTTGTCCGGATCGCCGTATTCCGCGATCCACGACGCGCCCGCCGACAAATGCGTGTAACGCTGCATGTCCAGCAACGCCACCTGGCTGACGATGGCGCCGTAGTACTGCGGATAGAGCGTGAGCATGTTGCCCATCAGCAGGCCGCCATTGCTGCCGCCCATGGCGCCCAGGTGCTGCGGCGAGGTGATCTTGCGGGTGATGAGGTCTTGCGAGACCGCCGCGAAATCCTCGTACGCACGCAGTCGATCGGCCTTCAACGCGGCCTTGTGCCAGCGCGGTCCGTACTCGCCGCCGCCGCGGATATTGGCGATGACGTACACGCCGCCTTTCTCCAGCCATGCTCGCCCGACGCTGCCGCTGTACGCGGGCTGCAGCGAGACTTCGAAGCCGCCGTAGCCGTATTGCAGGGTCGGGTTCTTGCCGTCGGCCTTGAGGTTCTTCGGCGCGATCTCGAAGTAGGGCACGCGCGTGCCGTCCTTCGACGTGGCGAAGTGCTGGCTCACGTCGTACTTCGACGCATCGAAGAAACTCGGACTGTGCTTGATGGCCTGCGCATCGCCCTGGCCCAGCGTGCCGTAGTAGAGCGTGGTGGGCTGCAGGAAGCCGGACACGGTAAGGAAGTAGTCGTCGCTGGTGTCGTCATCCACACCGCCTGCGGCGATGGTGGAAAGTGCAGGCGCGCCGCCCAGCGGTGTGCGCTTCCAGTCGCCCGAGCCCGGCGTCAGCACTTCCAGGCGATTCACCACGTTGTCCATCACGTTGAGGATCAACTGGTGGCGCGTCCACGAATACGCATCGAGCGCCGTGGTGTCGGTGGGTTCGAACAGCACGGTGATGTCGCGCTTGCCCGCCATGTAGTCGTCGAATTTCGTGGCCAGCAGCGAGCCCGACTTGTAGCTCTTGCCGCCGACGCTCCAGTCGCTGCGGGGCTCGATCAGCAGCCATTCGCGATGGACGTCCACATTCGCATCGGTCGGCACATCGATCCTGGTGAGCTTGCCGTCGTTGCCGCGAAGGAATGTTTCGCTGTCGTAGAACGCGATCTGGCGCGTCACGAAGTCACGCACGAAGCCTGGCGTGTTGTCGCGGGTGGCGGAGACGGACATGTCGTCGGCCTTCACCTCGTACACCATCGTGGCGCTGGACAGCGGCGTGCCGCGCTTCCACTCCTTGACGATGCGCGGATAGCTGGACTTGGTCATCGAGCCGGGGCCGAAATCGGTGGCCACGTAGAGATGGTCCATGTCCTTCCAGTTGACGCTCAACTTGGCTTCCGGCAATTCGAAGCCGCCCTTCACGAACTGCTTGTCCTTGATGTCGAACTCGCGCATCACGCTGGCATCCGCACCACCGCGCGAGAGGAACACGGTGCAACGGCGATAGTCCGGCTTCAGGCAGTCAGCGCCGTGCCACACCCAGTTTTCCTTCTCGGCTGCGGAGAGCGCATCCAGGTCGATCACCGTTTCCCAGGCCGGGTTGTCCTTGCGGTATTCGTCCAGCGTCGTACGACGCCACAGGCCCTTGGGGTGATCCTTGTCGCGCCAGAAGTTGTAGAAGTAGTCGCCGATCTTGCTGACCATGGGAATGCGGTCGTGCGAGTCGAGCACTTCCAGCAGTCGTGCATCCAGCTGCTTGAACTCGGCACTGTCGGCGTATTTCTTCACCGTGGCCGCGTTCTGCTGCTTGACCCAGTCGAGTTGCTGGGTGCCATCGATGTTCTCAAGCCAGAGATTAGGGTCTTTGGCGGCGGGGGTGATGTTGTCGGCGGCGTGCGTCATGCCGCCTAGTGTGATGCCCAGCGCCAATGCCAGCCAGAGCGGTGTCTTGGAAGTCATGCGGTGTCCTTGGGGTTTGGTGGCCGAAAGTTCGAGTGTGGTGGGATTAAGAGGCTCGCGCGCGTGACTAAAGTCGTGTACGCGCTTACCTCTCTCCCCTGAGAGAGAAGCTGGGGAGTGCGAATGAGTTGCTTTAAGCGAGCTCTGCTCGCACGGAGAAAGGCCGAGGCCAGCGTGGCCCCTCACCCCAACCCTCTCCCCGGAGGGGAGAGGGGGCGAACGCGTTGGGCGGGTTCGCCCGGTCAACGTCGAGTCGACCGGGCGCTAATTCGCACAGTCACAGGAGTGGGATAAGTAGAAGCGCCACGATATTGATGATCTTGATCAGCGGATTCACCGCCGGACCCGCAGTGTCCTTGTACGGGTCGCCCACCGTGTCACCCGTGACCGCCGCCTTGTGCGCGTCCGAACCCTTGCCGCCAAAGTGGTTGTCTTCGATGTACTTCTTGGCGTTGTCCCAGGCGCCACCACCCGTGGTCATGGAAATGGCCACGAACAGGCCCGTGACGATGGTGCCGATCAGCACGCCACCCAGCGCCTGCGCGCCCGCTTCCGGGCCGCCGAGCCACTTGAAGCCGAACACCACGACCACCGGCACCAGCACGGGCAGCAGCGAGGGAATCAGCATTTCGCGGATGGCCGAACGCGTGAGCAGATCCACGGCGCGGGAGTAATCCGGCCGCGTGGTGCCTTCCATGATGCCCTTGATCTCGCGGAACTGGCGGCGCACTTCTTCCACCACGGCACCGGCCGAACGACCCACCGCTTCCATCGCCATCGCACCGAACAGGTACGGAATCAGGCCGCCGATAAGCAAGCCGATGATCACGTAGGGATTGGACAGGTCGAAGCGGAAGTCGGTGACGTTGAGGTGCTGGTTGAGGTTGTGCGTGTAGTCGGCGAACAACACCAGCGCCGCAAGGCCCGCCGAACCAATGGCGTAGCCCTTGGTCACGGCCTTGGTCGTATTGCCCACGGCATCGAGCGGATCGGTGACGGCGCGCACTTCCGGTGGCAGTTCGGACATCTCGGCGATGCCGCCCGCGTTGTCGGTGATCGGGCCATAAGCGTCCAGTGCCACGATCATGCCGGTCATGCTGAGCATGGCCGTCGCGGCGATGGCGATGCCGTAGAGCTCGGCGAGCTGGTACGCACCCCAGATGGACGCGCACACCGCCAGCACCGGCAGTGCGGTGGATTTCATCGACACGCCAATGCCCGCGATGATGTTGGTGGCGTGGCCGGTGGTGGAAGCCTGTGCCACGTGCTGCACCGGCTTGTATTCCGTCGCGGTGTAGTACTCGGTGATCACCACCATCGCACCGGTCAGCACCAGGCCGATGATGGCGCAGCCGTAGAGGCGGCCAACGCCGTACGCCGATGAACCCATCAGCTGGCTGGTGATCGGCCAGAAGGCGATGGCGGCAAGTACCGCGGACACTGCCACGCCCGCATACAGCGCATTCATGATCTTGGTGCTGCGGGCCTTCACGAAGAAGGTGCCGATGATCGACGCGATGATGGACGCGCCGCCCAGCACCAGCGGATACAGCACGCCGTTGCTACCGGTCTGCTCGGCCATCACGCCGCCCAGCAACATCGTGGCGATCAGCGTCACCGCGTAGGTTTCGAAAAGGTCTGCCGCCATGCCGGCGCAGTCACCCACGTTGTCGCCCACGTTGTCGGCGATGACGGCCGGGTTGCGCGGATCGTCTTCCGGAATGCCGGCTTCCACCTTGCCCACCAGGTCGGCGCCGACGTCGGCGCCCTTGGTGAAGATGCCGCCGCCCAGGCGCGCGAAGATCGAGATCAGTGACGAACCGAAAGCCAGGCCTACCAGTGCATGCAAGGCATGCATGGTCTCGTAGCCCATGTGGCCGAGCACCACGTAGTAGCCGGTGACGCCGAGCAGTGCCAGGCCCACCACCAGCATGCCGGTGATGGCACCGCCGCGGAACGCGACGTTCAAGGCCGACGCCAGGCCGTGGCGGGCGGCCTCGGCGGTGCGGACGTTGGCCCGCACCGAAACATTCATGCCGATATAGCCGGTGGCACCGGACAGGATGGCACCCACGGCAAAACCGATGCCCGTGCCCCAATCCAGCGCAAAACCGATGACGAGAAACAACAGGACGCCCACGATGCCGATGGTGGTGTACTGGCGGTTGAGATACGCCTTCGCACCTTCCTGGATCGCGGCGGCGATCTCCTGCATGCGTGTATTACCGGGCGATTTCGCCAAGATCCAGCGCACCGACAGCGCGCCGTAGAGAACCGCCAGAACCGCACAAGCCAGCACGATCCACAATCCATACTGCTGAAGCATCGGAGCCTCCCCAGGAGTGGTAGCGATTTGCACCGGGACCACCCATCGGCACCCCGATACGGCAGCCGCCCTGAAAAGGGCGGTCACCCGGAGTATAGACAGACGCTGACGACAGTCGTGTTGTGCGACGCAACGCGGGCAAAAAAAGCGGCGCCACAACGGCGCCGCTGGTGACCTTGGTGGCGGACGGTCAGCGGATGACCATGTCCAGGATCATGTTGTCGCCAATGGAGACGAGCAGGAAGTTGCCGTCGTTGCGCACCCAGCGATAGCCATACGGCGGCGGCGCGAGTCGATAGCCGCGATAGTCGTTCACGATGTACATGGGACCGTCGTAGCGATATCCGCGATCCCAGTGGTGTGGGCGACCGTAATAGCCGCGATCGCTGTAATAGCGATGATCCCAGTGATCGTTGCGCCCACGGTCGCGCCAACCGTCGCGATCGTGCCCCCGATCATGATGGTCATCGCGCTGATCATGGCCACGTCCACGGTCATGGTCATGCCACGGGTCGGCCAGGGCCGCACCGCTGCCAGCGAGCAACGCCAGCGCCACCAACACGTTGGAAAGGGTTTTCATCGCTTCCTCCTGGGAAGCCCGCCGGCGCCACGGGTGCCGGACTCATCGGGCAGGATCAGCGTAAAAATCTGCGCCTGAACGCCGGGCGTGCTTTTTTGAAAGCACCGTGCAAGCTTTCAGCCATGGCTTAATCATCTGAACCACCGTACAGAAACGACTTGGGGGAGATCGGCATGGTTTTGCGCGTGATGCTGGTGCTGGTCGCAGTGGCCGCGGTGTTGTACGGCGGCATTTGCCTGTCGATGTACTTCGGGCAACGGCAGGAGATCTATCACCCCGAAGCGACCTGGCGCGTCGCGCAGAAGCCGGACTTCGAACTGGTCAACGATGGCGTGCATTTGCGTGGCTGGGTGATGAATCCCGACCGCCCGAAGGCGCTGCTTTATTTCGGGGGCAACGGTGAGCGCGTGGAAGATGCTCGCGAGGAACTTGCGCGATGGTTTCCTGATCGGGCGATTTACCTGCTGCCTTATCGCGGTTACGGCGCCAGTGACGGCAAGCCGGGGGAAGCTGCGCTGATGGCGGATGCCATGGCGCTCTTTGACCAGGTGGCGCGTACGCATCCGGAAGTGGCGGTCATCGGGCGCAGCCTGGGAAGTGGCGTGGCCGCGCAACTGGCGGCGAAACGACCGGTGGAGCGCGTTGTGCTGGTGACGCCGTTCGACAGCCTGGTGCGCGTGGCGGCCGGCTATTTTCCCTGGTTGCCTGTGAATGCGTTGATGCAGGATCGCTTTGAGTCGTGGCGCTATGCCAACGACATTCACTGTCCCGTGCTGGTGATTCGTGCGGCGGACGATGAAGTCGTTCCCGCTGCGCGTACGCTGGCCTTGATCGCCGCATTCAGGCAGCCACCGACGGTGCAAGTAGTGCCCGACGCCGGTCACAACGACATCCAGGACCACGCGGATTACCGCGTGAGCCTGGAGCGCTTCCTGCGCTGACGATCAGCGCGCGAACGGTTCGAGCTTGCGTGGCACCAAGGTGTTCTTCAGCGTCACGTACTGCGGCAAGCCATTCTTGCCATAGGGCGGCGGTGCCTCGCCCTGGATGAGTGGCGCAAGATAGCGGCGCGCTGCCGCGGTGATGCCAAAACCGTCGCGGGCAATGAAGTTGGCCGGCATCTTCTTCTCGCGATTGGCGATCTTCGACAACGGTGCGGATTCAACTTTCCAGCGATAGGGCGCATCGCTGGTGCGCACGATGACCGGCATCACCGCGTTCATGCCGGCAAGCGCGTAGTCCACGGCGGCCTTGCCTACGGCGTAGGCCTGGTCGGCATCCGTTTTCGACGCGAGGTGGCGCGCGGAACGCTGCAGGTAGTCGGGCAATGCCCAGTGATATTTGTAGCCGAGCTTTTCCTTCACCAGCGCGGCCAGCACGGGGGCCACGCCGCCAAGCTGGCTGTGGCCGAAGGCATCGCGCGTGCCGGCCTCGGCAAGGAATTTGCCTTCGGCGTTAAGCAGGCCTTCGGAGGCAACCACGGTGCACCAGCCGACGCGCTCGACCGTGGCCTTCACCTTCGCAAGGAAGGCGGCTTCGTCAAACGGACGCTCCGGGAACAGGATGATGTGCGGCGGTGCGTCCGCGCCTTCGCCGGCAAGGCCTGCCGCGGCGGCGATCCAGCCGGCATGGCGGCCCATCACCTCGACGATGAAAACCTTGGTTGAGGTATCGGCCATCGAGGCGACGTCGAGGCTTGCCTCCAGCGTGGAAACCGCCGTGTATTTCGCCACCGAACCGAAGCCCGGGCAGCAGTCGGTAAGGGCCAGGTCGTTGTCCACCGTCTTCGGCACGCCGATGCAGCGGATGTCGTAGTTCATGGCCTTGCCGAGCTGCGAGATCTTCAGCGCCGTGTCGGCCGAATCATTGCCGCCGTTGTAGAGGAACCAGCGAATATCGTGGGCGCGGAACACATCGATCAGCCGCTCGTACTCGGCACGGTTGTCATCGATTGACTTGAGCTTGTAGCGGCATGAACCAAACGCGCCGCCCGGCGTGTGTCGTAACGCGGCGATGGCGGATTTCGATTCCTTCGTGGTGTCGACCAGCTCTTCGCGCAGCGCGCCAAGAATGCCGTTGTGCGCGGCATAGACCGTCACACCTTTTGCGCGCGCCGCCTCGATGACGCCCGCGGCGGTGGCATTGATGACGGCGGTGACGCCGCCGGACTGCGCGTAGAGCAAACGACCTGCGGGCTTGGATTTGGCGGCCATGGTGTTCTCAATCCGGAAGGGCGAGGTTGCCGTGTTCATCAAACACGAAGTACGGGTTGAATGCGAATTCCCAGAGGTGGCCATCCGGATCGGCGAGATAGCCGGAGTAGCCGCCCCAGAAGGCTTCCTCGGGCGTCTTCAGCTCGCGGGCGCCATTCGCAAGGGCCGTGGCGAACCACGCATCCACCTCGTCCTTGGACGTCGCGTTGCGCGCCAGCGTGACGGCCGCGAAACCGCAGGGCAGGTCTTCGACGAGGGCGTCTTCGGCCAGGGCCTCGCGGCCATACAGCGCGAGCACGCCGGCTCCGCCCTTGAGAAACACGATGCTGTCGTTGCTCGCGGAGGAGGCCTTCCAGCCCCAGGCTTCGTAGAACTGGCGTGAACGCGCCAGGTCGCTGACGCCAAGGGTGACGATGTGGATTCGGGGAACGGGCACGGCGATCTCCTCCATCAGGACCTTGAGAGCTTAATTCGGGCCGCCGGCGCTGTCCCTGTGACATTCGTGTGTCACGGTTAACCCTTTTGACAACAATTACTTGCCGTTTTCCGGCCGCTTTGTCAGTTTGACGTTGTTGCCCGCAGAAGCTAATTTGGACGCCAATTTTCTTGCATCCTCCGGGCCTCGCAGCGTGCGTGGTCCGCGGATACCTTGGAGCACTATGCGACTCGTCCTACTCGGTCCGCCCGGTTCGGGCAAAGGCACCCAGGCTGCGCGTCTGAAGGTGGAACTCGGCGTACCGCACATCTCGACCGGCGACATGCTTCGCGCGGCCGTGGCGGCTGGCACGCCCACGGGCCTGAAAGCGAAAGAGGTGATGGACGCGGGCAAGCTCGTTTCCGACGACATCCTGCTTGCCATGCTCGAAGAGCGCCTTTCGCAGGATGACGTGAAAAACGGCTTCATCCTGGATGGCTATCCGCGCAACCTGGCCCAGGCCGATGCGATGGATCACCTGCTGGCCAAGATCGGCCAGCCGCTGGACGCCGTGGTGAAGCTGGAAGTCCCGAACGAAGTGATCATCGGTCGCTGCGAAATCCGCTTCGCCGCCGAGCACCGCAAGGACGACGATCCGGTGGTGGTGCGCGATCGCCTGAAGGTCTACGCCGAGCAGACGGCGCCGGTTGCCGACTTCTTCTCCCGCCGCGGCAAGCTGCAGGTGGTGGATGGCGTGGGCGAACTCGATGAGGTCACCGCTCGCGTGAAGCGCGCGCTGGCTTCCGAATCGGCCGCCGCCAACGGTTGACACTCCGGGCCGCCGCAAGGCGGCCCGATGCTTTTGGGCGGCCATTCGCGTCGCCGGCTTCATCGAACGGGTTACTCATGCGTCTGCATATCCTCGGCATCTGCGGCACCTTCATGGGCGGCGTCGCCGCGTTGGCGCGCGAGCTCGGCCTCACCGTCGAAGGCTCCGACGCCAACGTCTATCCGCCCATGAGCACGCAGCTCGAAGGGCTGGGCATTCGTTTGATGGACGGTTACAAGGCCGAGTATCTGAAGCCCGCGCCCGATCTGGTGGTGGTGGGCAACGCGATGTCGCGCGGCAACCCGGCCGTGGAATACATGCTCGACGAGCAATTGCGTTACGTCTCCGGCCCGCAATGGCTGGGCGAAACGCTGCTGCCGGGGCGCGAAGTGCTGGCGGTGGCCGGCACGCACGGCAAGACGACCACCACGAGCCTGCTCGCGCACCTGCTGGAAAGCGCGGGCCTGTCGCCCGGTTTCCTGATTGGCGGTGTACCCGGCAATTTCGATGTGTCGGCGCGCGCCGGCAGCGGCAAGCCGTTCGTGATCGAAGCCGATGAGTACGACAGCGCATTCTTCGACAAACGCTCGAAGTTCGTGCACTACCGTCCACGCGTCGCCATCCTCAACAACCTGGAATACGACCACGCGGATATTTTCCCCGACGTGGCGGCGATCCAGCGCCAGTTCCATCATCTGGTGCGCACCGTGCCGGGCAATGGGCGATTGATCGTCAACGCGCATGATCATCACCTTGCCGAAGTGCTGGCGATGGGCTGCTGGACGCCGGTCGAAACCTTCGGCATCGGGCAGGGCGACTGGCAGGCGGAGCTGATCGAGGCCGATGGTTCGGCGTTCACCGTTCGTCGTGGTGGTGAGGTTATCGGCGATATCCGCTGGTCCCTGCTGGGCAACCACAGCGTGATGAACGCCTTGGCGGCTCTTGCGGCGGCGACGGCGGCGGGTGCCGATCCGCATGCCTTGCTGCCGGCCTTTGCCGATTTCCTCAGCGTGAAACGCCGCATGGAAATCGTGGGTGAGGCGAACGGCATTCGCGTGTACGACGATTTCGCGCATCACCCCACGGCCATCGCCACGACACTCGCCGGCCTGCGTGCCAAGGTGGGCGATGCGCGCATCGTGGTGGCGCTGGAACCGCGGTCCAACTCGATGCGCCTGGGCGCGCACGCGGAAGCGCTTGCGCCGTCCCTGGCAGATGCCGACGCGGTGGTGTTCCTGCATCGACCGGAACTGCCCTGGGATGCAGGGCGTGTCATCGGTGCGTTGAACGGGCGCGGCAGCGCCGTGCCCACCGTTGATGCGTTGATCCAGGCCTTGCGCAACGATGTACGCGTGGGCGACCACGTGGTCTTCATGTCCAACGGTGGCTTCGAAGGTGCGCCGCGCCGTTTTGCCGAGGTCATCAAGTAAACCGCACACGCTGGAGTCACTCGCCGCACGGTTAGACTTCCCGCATGGCTGCCACGTCTCCGCACTCCGATCTTCCGTTGTTCCCGCTGGGTACCGTGTTGTATCCGGGCGGCCAATTGACCTTGCGCATCTTCGAGCCGCGCTATCTGGACATGGTTCGCGAATGCGCGCGCACGGGCGGTTCGTTCGGCGTGTGCCTGATCCTGCAGGGCCAGGAAGCCGGAGCCCCAGCGCTGCCGGCCGCCGTCGGCACGCTGGCGCACATTGTCGATTTCCACAATCGCGAGGACGGCCTGCTGGGCATTCTTGCCGAAGGCGGCGACCGTTTTCGCGTCACGCGCACACGCGTGCGATCGGATGGCCTGGTACGGGGCGACATTGAACCCTGGGCAAAGGAAACTGCGCACGAGGTGCCGGTGGAACTAGCGTTGCTGCCGTCCATTCTCGAGCGCCTGATCGAAAACCTGGCGCCGCACTGGAAACATGCGCCGCGCCATCTCTATGACGACGCCAGCTGGGTAGGGTTCCGATTGGCCGAGTTGCTGCCGTTGCAGACCGACGAGCAGCAGCGCCTGCTTGAGCTCACCGACCCGGTGCAGCGCCTGGCGGAATTGCGTGACATTCTTCCGCGATTCCAGCGCGACTGACGGCGTCGTTTCCTGGAAAAACGCGCGAGCGTGATGGCGCGGGCTTTCCGGGCAGATCGCGCGCTTTTACACTGGCTCATCCACATCTTGAGGTCCTGTGTCCATGAGCAGCCTGGCGGGCAAGACCCTATTCATCACCGGTGCGTCGCGTGGCATTGGCCTGGCCATTGCGCTACGCGCCGCGCGCGATGGCGCCAACATTGTCATCGCGGCCAAGAGCAGCGTGCCCAATCCCCGTTTGCCCGGCACCATCCACACGGCGGCAGCGGAGATCGAGGCCGCCGGTGGCAAGGCCCTGGCGATCAAGTGCGACATCCGCGAAGGAGACGAAGTGCAGGCCGCCGTGGCCGCGGCAGTCGAGCGATTCGGTGGCATCGACATTCTCGTGAACAACGCCAGCGCAATCTGGCTGGCTGGCGTCGAAGACACGCCGATGAAGCGTTTCGACCTGATGCAGCAGGTGAATTCGC
Organism: Dyella sp. C11; assembly: GCF_003121485.1. Lineage (GTDB taxonomy): Bacteria > Pseudomonadota > Gammaproteobacteria > Xanthomonadales > Rhodanobacteraceae > Dyella. The sequence continues at coordinate 167,850 of NZ_QAVX01000008.1, forward strand.
GCGGCAGCTTCCTGTGTGCACAGGCGTGCCTCCCGCATCTGCTCAAGTCCGCGAATCCGCACATCCTGACGCTGGCACCACCGCCGTCGCTCGACGTGAAATGGTGGGCACCGCACACCGGTTACACGCTGGCGAAGATGGGCATGAGTTTCGTCACGCTGGGCCTGGCGGGCGAGCTGGGCAGCAAGGGCATTGCTGTGAATGCGCTGTGGCCGCGCACTATCGTGGCCACGGATGCGCTCAACATGATCCCGGGTGTACCGATGGAGCGCTGCCGCAAGCCGGCCATCGTCGCCGATGCCGCGCATGCCGTGCTTACGCGCCCGGCCAAGGGTTTCGCCGGTCACTTCCTCATCGATGAGGAAGTGCTTCGCGAAGAAGGCGTCACCGACTTTTCCGCGTATGCGGTGGATCCGTCGCAGTCGTTGCTGCCGGATCTGTTTCTCGACTGATGACTCCGCACTGTCCGTTCTGCGACATCGTCGCGGGCCGCCTGGCCGCGAGCGTGGTCGCAGAAACGGAAAGGGTGCTGGCGTTCCTCGATCTTCGCCAGGCGGTACCGGGTCATGTGCTGGTGATCCCCAAGGCTCATGTCGAAGACATTCATGCGATCACGCCCGCGCTTGCCGGTGAGGTGATGCAGTTGGGTGTGCGAGTGGCGCATGCCTTGCGCGAGGCGTTGCATCCACCGGGCATCAACCTGTGGCAGTCCAACGGCGCGGCGGCCGGGCAAGAGGTGCCGCACTTTCATTTGCATGTGCAGCCGCGGCGTGTCGCTGATGGCTTGATGCGCGTGTACCCGCACGGCGTGCCTGTGCCTTCGTCACGCGATGCTCTCGATGAGCTTGCCGCGCGCATCCGGCCATGTCTTTCCCCTGATGACGGCGTCCCCACGCCAAGGAGTTCCCCATGAAATATCTGCACACCATGATCCGCGTGCGCGACATCGACGCGAGCCTGCGTTTTTTCTGCGAGGGCCTTGGCCTGAAGGAAATGCGTCGCACGGAGAATGCCAACGGCAAGTTCACCCTGGTGTTTCTTGCGGCGCCGGATTCGCCCGACGCGGAGATCGAGCTCACCTATAACTGGGGCTCCACCGAGGATTACGGCAGTGCCCGTAATTTCGGCCACCTCGCGTTCCGCGTCGACGACATCTACAAGACCTGTGCGCATCTTGAATCGATGGGTTACGTCATCAACCGACCGCCACGCGACGGACACATGGCTTTCGTACGCTCGCCAGACCTGATTTCCGTGGAATTGCTGCAGGACGGTCATCTCCCGCCGCAGGAACCGTGGGCGTCGATGCCCAACACCGGTGTCTGGTAAGCGGGTTGCTGTCGCGAGGCTTGCCACTGGATTTGGCGGTGGCGGACATGGGTCCAACGACCCTAGGCCATAGGTGCTAGCCAGTCTCCAGGCCTCCGGCTTCCGTTCGACGGTTTTGCCCCATTTGTAGGGTGACTGCGGCAGGCATAGTTGTATATTGTGTGACCCATATCACATTTTTGTAGCGGTCGCGGGTTAGCTTGGCGCGACGGGCGTGGTAACAGGGGGGTAGCCACAGGATGTGGCAACGACCGGCCGAAACCTGTGACCCTGAGGGGATGGGGGAGGGAACCATGGCTGTACTGAGGGAGGAAGCCAGGCGATGCGTCGTCTGGTTTGGTCAGCCGGCCGGCGAGGAGCGGGCTGGGCTGGCCGAGGCGGGATGGATTGTCCGCGTGGCCGATGCCGGTACCCAAGGCGGTGTCGGCATGCGAAACAACGATACGGTGGTGGCGCTGGCCGACCTCAGGCACGGTGACCCTGCTTCCGCGCATGCCATGGCCCAGCTCATGGCCGATCATCCATGGTTGCCGTGGGTGGCACTCATTCCGCCGGCCATGTCGGTGCACGAGCCGCTGATCGATCGTGTCCTTGAAGCCAGCATCGAATATTTCGCCACGCCCGTGGACGTGGATCGACTCGTCGAAGCCCTCGCACGCATCGGTGGTGATCAGCCGCTGATGGCGGAGCCGGGCGATGTCGGCGTCACCGGCCGCAGCGCGGCCATTGGTGCGGTGGTTGCCAGCGTGCGCAAGTACGCGCCGGTGGAATTGCCGGTGCTGATCACCGGCGAAACCGGTACGGGCAAGGAAGTGGCCGCGCGCGCGTTGCACAGCCTTTCCGCGCGCGCCGATCGGCCGTTTGCGGCCATCAATTGCGGCGCGCTGCCGCCGAACCTGGTGCAATCCGAATTGTTCGGCCACGAGCGTGGCGCCTTCACCGGTGCCAATGCCCGCCGCATCGGCCATTTCGAAACCGCGGCCGGTGGCACCGTGTTTCTCGACGAAGTGGGCGATCTTCCCCTCGACGCGCAAACCAGCCTGCTGCGTTTCCTGCAGGAAGGCACGCTGGAACGCGTCGGCAGCAGCCAGCTGATCAAGCTCGACGTGCGCGTGCTGGCGGCTACGCACGTGGATCTGGAAAAAGCGGTGGAGCAGGGTCGTTTCCGCGAAGACCTGTATTACCGGCTCAACGTGTTGCGCCTGCGCATGCCGCCCTTGCGCGAGCGCGAAGATGACGTGGTGGTGCTGGCGCAGAAATTCCTCGATGCGTTCCGTGAACAGCACGCCAGCCGTGCGCGTGCGTTCAGCGCGAGTGCGCGTCGCGCCATGCTCGATTTCAGTTGGCCGGGTAATGTGCGTGAGTTGCTTAACCGCGTGCAGCGCGCCGCCGTGGTCGCGGAAGACGCGCTCATCAGCGTGAACGATCTGGATCTCGCCGATGTGCTGACCAAGCAGGCCGCGCGTACCAGCCTCGGCAGCACGCGCGTGGCGGCGGAGCGCGACGCGGTGATTGCATGCCTGCGCGAAAGCCGTTTCAACGTGAGCGAATGCGCGCGCCGACTGAAGGTGTCGCGCGTGACCATCTACCGCCTGTGCAAGAAACATCAGCTCGCGCTGGACGAGCTGCGCTGACCGACCGCTTCGGCGCCCGCAAGGACCATCCCCGAAAAAGCGAACGCACGCCAACCCGCCGGGGTGGGCGGCGGATGCTCGCTCTTGCGTGGCTGGTTGGGCGCCAGCCCAGCCACCTGACTGCAAGCACCCGCCGCCCACTCCGGTCGCGGTTGGCTGACCGTGGGGAAAGCTGTCGTGGGTAAACGTGGGTTCGCTGAAGAGGAAGGCCCCCGACCCGCAGGGGTCGGGTCGGGGGCTTCCATTGGTGCCCCGGCCACAGGGGTTGCCGGGTTACCGCCCTCATGACCGCCTTGCGGCGGAATGCTTTTGCGATGACTTCCCACCCACATGAGTGACGGGAGAGGGGAGTCCGGTTGCCAGCTGCGATGCTCGTGCCGACGTTGCCCTGGGCCACCCAAGAGCGTCGCCTTCCTGTCGTCGCGAGCATCCGTGTCGCGGCGTTCGGCGCGTTGTCGCAGCTGGCATTGCCCCCTTCCCGCCTGTACGACTGAAAGGGAGCAAACGCCGTGCCAACCTGCCCTGATGGCTGGAAAACGCGCCCTGTAGCCATCTGGCAATGATGGGCGTGGTTTTGAACCGTGCTAAAGGCGTTACATGCGCTGGCCCACAACCCTGTCGCCAGCCCCGCTTAACACCCGTGGTTATGCGGTTTCGTCGAAGGTGTTTCAGCGGGTTAACAGCGGACAGGGGAAATGTCACACCTGTCGCGGGGCCGCGGGGTCGTGAACCGGTAGCCGGGCTTTCCTTTGCCCTGCTCGCCGCTTCGCAGGCCTGCCTTCGTGCAAAGCCTGCCCCCAGGGCTTAGGATTCAGGTTCGCCGCCGCGGGTGGCGACCATCCCCATCCCCGTTTTCCCCTCAAGCAATGGTGTCGTCGTCGACGATGCCCGGAGCACGACATGCACGCGCAAGACCCGTCCGCCCAGTCCCTGATCGATCTTGGCAAGCGCTACTGGCTGCCGGTGTATCGACCGCGCGATGTGGTGCTGGATCACGGCAAGGGCGCGCGCGTGTGGGACACGCAGGGCCGCGATTACGTGGATTTCGGTGCGGGCATCGCGGTGAACGCGCTGGGCCACCAGGATCCCGACCTGCTCGAGGCGTTGACCACGCAGGCACACAAACTCTGGCACACCAGCAACGTGTTCTACAGCGAGCCGCCGCTGCGCCTGGCCGAAGAATTGGTGTCAGCGTCCGGTTTCGCCGAGCGCGTGTTCCTCTGCAACTCGGGCACCGAGGCCAACGAAGCGGCCATCAAGCTGGTGCGCAAATGGGCCGCGTCGCAGGGCCGCGAGGCCGACAAGCGCGTCATCATCACCTTCCGTGGCTCGTTCCATGGCCGCACGCTGGCCGCTGTCACCGCGACGGCGCAGCCGAAATACCAGGAAGGCTACGAGCCGTTGCCGGGCGGTTTCCGCTATCTCGACTTCAACGACGTGCCCGCACTGGAAGCCGCGTTCGCGCTCGGTGACGTGGCCGCCGTGATGCTCGAACCCGTGCAGGGCGAAGGTGGCGTGCTGCCGGCGGCGCCAGGTTTCGTCCAGAAAGTGCGCGAGTTGTGCGACAAGCACAACGCCCTGCTGGTGCTGGACGAAATCCAGAGCGGCATGGGTCGCACCGGCACGCTGTTCGCGTATGTGCAGGACGGCGCCAAGCCCGACATCGTCACGCTGGCCAAGGCCCTGGGCAGTGGCTTCCCCATTGGCGCCATGCTGGCTGGCCCGAAGGTGGCGGAAGCGATGCAGTTCGGTGCTCACGGCACCACGTTCGGCGGTAACCCGCTGGCGGCCGCGGTGGCACGCGTGGCGCTGCGCAAGCTGTCGTCCGCTGAGGTGCTCGCCAACGTGGCCCGTCAGTCGCAGGCATTGCGTGATGGCCTGCAGCGCATCAACGCGGAACTGCACCTGTTCGACGAAGTGCGCGGTCGTGGCCTGATGCTCGGTGCCGTACTCAACGAAGCCAACAAGGGCAAGGCCGGCGCGATCCTCGATCACGCTGCCGCTCATGGCCTGCTCGTGCTGCAGGCCGGCCCGGATGTGTTGCGTTTCGTGCCGGCGCTCAATATCAGCGATGAAGACATTGCCGAAGGCCTGAAGCGTCTGGAAGCCGCATTGCGCAGTTTCGTGGCGGGCTAAGCCTCGGTCTTATCTCGCATCGGGCGGAGCGTTCGTTGCCGTAGGCAACGCAGCTCCGCCGAGTGCCTTGCCACAACCACGGCAGAACTTTGCATCTGCCTGATGCTCCTGCATGCCGCAGGCGCCGCACTTGGTGAGTTGGCGCGCGTCTCGAATGCCGGCGGCCAGCTCCGCCGCAAAAATGCCTGTGGGCACGGCAATAATGCTGTAGCCCACCAGCATGATCAGCGATGTCAGTATCTGGCCCAGCGGCGTATGCGGTGTGATGTCGCCGAAACCGACCGTGGTCATCGTGACGACGGCCCAATACATCGCCCGCGGAATGCTCGTGAAGCCATTTTCCGGCCCTTCCACCAGGTACATCAGCGCGCCGAAGATCAGCACGAGCGTAAGAATGGTGCTGATGAAGATGAATATCTTCCGCCGGGACTTCACCAGCGTGCCCCAGAGCAGATCAGCCTCGCCCACGTAGCGCGTCATTTTCAGCACGCGGAAGATCCGCAGGATGCGTACGGCGCGAATCACCAGCAGGTATTGGCTGCCCGTCACCAGCAAGCTGAGATAGGTCGGCAGCACGGCCAGCAAATCAATGACGCCGAAGAAACTCAGCGCATAACGCCTGGGTCGTTTGACCACGCACAAGCGCATCGCGTACTCGGCCGTAAAGGCCAGCGTGAATACCCATTCCAGCACATAGAACAGGCGCGCAAAGCGCAGATGCAGATCCATCACGGTGTCCAGCACCGCAACAAGGATGCTGGACAGGATCGCGACGATCAGAATCAAGTCGAACAGGCGGCCGGGCGGATCTTCGTGCCCGAAGATGATGTGAAACCAGCGCGCTCGCCAACCGGTCTGCCTGGCGGGAGCGACGGGAGTATCGAAGGGGAAGGGCTGTGGTTGACTCATGCGACGGTCTCCCTGGCGCAACGGGTCAAGCATAGTGCGAGCATCGCCAGTTCAGGACCGGACTGCGCCCGCACCGACCCATGTGACGGGCGGGTGTTTCCCCAGGGTGCGCGCGAACGGCTTCGCGCGCACCCTGGCTTGCGGTCGACTCTTACAGGTCAATGTCGAAACATAGGACGCCGCACCGGATCAACCAGCGCGCGCAGCCTTCATGGCACCGCGCGCGGCTTCCAGCGTATCGGCGATGTCCTGGTCGGTATGCGCGCTGGACACGAAGCCCGCTTCGAACGCCGACGGCGCGAGATACACGCCACGATCCAGCATGCCGTGGAAGAAGCGATTGAACATCGCCGCATCCGCCGCCGTCGCCTGCGCGTAGCTCTCCACTTTCTCCCTGGTGAAGAACAGGCCGAACATGCCACCCACGCGGTTGGTGCTGAACGCCACGCCTTCGCCATCGGCGACGGCCTGCAATCCATCGGTAAGCAGACGCGTACGTGCCGCGAGTTCGTCGTAGAAGCCCGGCGCCTGGATCAGCTCCAGCATGGCCAGGCCTGCCGCCATCGCCACGGGATTGCCCGACAACGTGCCTGCCTGGTAAATCGGGCCGGCCGGTGCGATCTGCTGCATCAGGTCGCGACGACCACCGTAAGCGCCTACCGGCATGCCGCCGCCGATGATCTTGCCGAAGGTGGTCAGATCCGGCGTGACCCCGTAATAAGCCTGCGCGCCACCCAGTGCCACGCGAAAGCCCGTCATCACTTCGTCGAAGATCAGCAGCGCGCCGTGCTTCGTGCACAGGTCGCGCAGGCCTTGCAGATAGCCGTCCTTCGGCGGGATGCAATTCATGTTGCCGGCTACCGGCTCGATGATCAGGCCCGCGATGTCATGCCCGTGTTCGTCGAACAGGCGCGTCGCGGCATCCATGTCGTTGTAGGCGAGCGTGAGCGTCAAGTCCGCATTCGCCTTGGGAACGCCCGGTGACGTCGGCACGCCAAACGTGAGTGCGCCGGAGCCGGCCTTCACCAGGAAACTGTCGCCGTGGCCGTGATAGCAGCCTTCGAACTTCACGATAAGGTTTCGACCCGTCGCACCGCGCGCGAGGCGAATGGCGGACATGGTGGCCTCGGTGCCCGAGTTCACCATGCGCACCATGTCGATCGACGGAATCAGGCGCGTAATGGTTTCTGCCATGGTGATTTCAGCGGGGCAGGGCGTGCCGTACGACAAACCATGCTTCACCGCGCGCTCCACCGCTTCGCGCACATGAGGATGGTTATGGCCGACGATCATCGGACCCCACGAACCCACGTAATCGATATAGCGCTTGCCTTCGACATCCCACAGGTACGCGGCATCGGCTCGCGCCGTAAAGAACGGCTCGCCACCCACCGACTTGAAGGCGCGCACGGGCGAGTTCACGCCGCCAGGCATCAGTTGCTGCGCGCGTTGGAAGAGTTCGTGGTTGGTGGTCATCGTGGGAATACTCAATGCGAAGAGAAAAGTTGGGCGAAACGAGCGGCGGCGCCGCGAACATCGGAATCGCCGAAGACGGCGGAAATCACGGCCAGGTAGTCGGCGCCGGCATCGATCAGCGATTCGCCATTGTCTGGCGTGATGCCGCCGATCGCCACTCGCGGGATGCCGAGCGCGGCGGTCTGTCGCAGCAGGTCAAAGGAGGCGCGCCGTGCGTTCGGCTTGGTAGGCGACGGAAAGAACGCGCCGAAGGCAATGTAGTCGGCCCCTGCGTCCGTGAGCTGATGGGCGCGCTCCAGGGAGTCGTAGCAAGAGACGCCGATGATGGCGTCCTCGCCCAACACGGCGCGGGCTGCGGCCACATCGCCGTCGTCCTCGCCCAGATGGACACCGGCGGCGCCGCACTGTCGGGCCAGTTCCACATCGTCATTGATGATCAACGGCACCTGCCGCGCCGCGCAAAGCGCCCGGATGGCGCGTGCCTCGGTCAGTCGCCGCGCCTGGTCGGTCGTCTTGTCGCGGTATTGCAGCAGCCGGGCGCCGCCGGCCAGGGCCTGGGCGACCACTTCGAGCAGGTCGGGGCGGGGGCCGTCGGTAATCACGTAAAGGCCGCGGCCCTGGAGTTTTTCACGCATGCCAATCAATCCTGGATAACCTGTGCCATACGCTTTCGCATCGGCGGGGGAGTTGCGAGAATGAACTACTTATTCTCCATAGCAAGCAGTCCACGATGAATCAGAGCACCAACGAAACCGGCACCCTGCGCAAATGGATGTGTGTCGTCTGCGGCTTCATCTATGACGAGGCACTGGGCCTGCCCGACGAAGGCATCGAACCCGGTACGCGTTGGGCCGACATCCCCGATACCTGGACGTGCCCCGATTGCGGCGCGACCAAGGAAGACTTCGAGATGATCGAAATCGACTGATTTCGCCCTCACTCCCCGAGTTGCCCTCAAACGGCCCGAATCCGTCATCGTACGGACCGGGCCGTTTGCTTAGATAGCTCCTGCACGCCGGCATCAGGCGGGCACCCCTGGCAGGAGCAGCACCATGCAGCAGTTCATTCCGTTCGAAGACGAGTGGGACATCCTGGAAAGGCTCAGTCCCGAGCAGCTCATTCCCTATCACGTCGGCGTACCGTGCCGGCATGACCTCGCGGCCAATGATCATGACAGCGCGCCTGGCGCCTCCGCGAAGGAAAAGCCTCAAGCGCAGTAGGCGCTCCTATATATGTAAAGGAAACCAGCGGGCACCCGGGCACGTAACGGTCACGCTGGCGTAAACAAAGAGGGGCCGGTCGCACGTCGCGACCGGCCTTTTTTCGTCTTCGGAGGGGAGTCGAGCGCTCCAAGGCCGCCTCGACATCCCCTCGACGAAGAATTTTCCGACCTAAACCCAGCTGCGGCGGGGCTTTTGTCATCGGAGTGAAAAAAATTCGTTTCAACCCCTTCCCAACCCCGGTAGGGGACGCTATTATTTCGCTCCTCCCCGGACGAGATGCTCTTCCTCACGGGGTTCCACTGAAAACCCGGCAGCAAAAAGATTTCGCTGAAGGTGTTGACGGACTGGAAAGATGATGTAAGATGAGCGGCTCACTCGGAACGAAATG
>NZ_QAVX01000009.1:0-143257 GCF_003121485.1 Dyella sp. C11
TTACGGCGCATGGCCATGGGCAACACTCCTCACGCTTGCGCGTCTATAGTGTGTTGCGTTGACCGGCTGAAGTCGCAACCCATAGCGGACGTTCCGCGCAACGCACGACAAGGGGAAGACCAGTGGATAGCCGCGAGCTTGTTGTGCTCCTTGAGTCGCCGCAGGAGGACGTCACGTCGCCAGAGTTGGTACGTGGGGCCATCGAAGCGGGGCTCCGCTGGCCAACTCCGTATTGGCCGGAGTTAGCCGTCCGGTGGATTGAAGAGGGGGCAAGTTTGGACACCGAACTGGCCAAACTGGTAGACGCGGTGGCCGCTAACGACCATTTTCCGCAGAGTCTTCGTCATCGCGCGTTTGCGCTAGCTCGACGGTTCGATAGAGCCCAAGGGGCGCGGTAATCTGGCGGTGATCCAATGGTCGGCTTTCGACCCATGGCAGACATTGGCCAGTCATCGAAGCTACTGGAGAACGCCATTGCACCTGATGAGCATGAATTTGATAATCCCGCTCTGTGTCCTTCTTGCCGGGTGCTCAAACGGCGGCCATTCAGCGGGACAATCAGGCGCTCAGACCGCGCGCCTCAAGACCACACTTTCGGCTTTGAATCTAAAGGACGCGGGCGCGGACGCTAGAGCTCACGTAGCTCAGGGTGACCTAAGGCCTGTAGGGATATATGGGTACACTTGCAGCATCCCCGGTCCAGAGGGCAACTTGCCACCGCCTCGGGTTGGCGTTCGATGTCTCGATGGAACGAGTGACGCTGCTGAAAGTGAGGAGCATAGGCACTTGATCAAAGTCGCGGAGGACTATGCCCTGGCTTACGACCGGGAGCTGAAGCAGATAACAGCCAGGTGAGGATGTCCGCTTTCGACCCATAGCGGAGATTCGCAACTAGGTGGCTACAGCAGGGGAAGGCGATGAGGACATTTTTGCGCGTGCTGGCGCCGGTTTACGCGTTCTTCGTTGCGCTGTTCACCATTTTTGCTTGGGCGGATGTCTGGAATTCCGCGAACCAAACGCGCGAGTTTTTGACCAGTTCCGAGCTTCTCTTGTTCCTGGTGACCTTACCGGGTTCATCCATAACGATGAAAGGCGAACAATGGGCCGAGTCCATTTTCTCGTGGCCATACGCTGACGTCGCGATGCTGACGCTAGCAGGTGTGGTCCAGGTCACACTGCTATTTGCGCTCGCATACTTGATGCCGAAGTGCCTACGTGCCATGAGAAACTCTTCTGCCAGAAGCTCATGATTAAGGTCCGCTTTCGACCCATAGCAGACACTCATTAAAGTACAGGGGATTGCACGATGGAGTGGCTGGAACCGTGGTATGCGGTCTCGACGGGGCCTGAAAGCGTCGCATTGACGTTGGAGAGACAGCTCGCAATTGAAGTGCCGCCCGGCCACGTTTTGTATGGGGTGCAAGCCAAACTCCTTGCCCGTGGCAACGGTGACGATGCGCTGTTTGAGCTCATGGATGGCTCAGGGCGCGTGGCAGGCGTGCACCTGACTTGGGGCAAATCCACGGAGCGCCTTCCTTTTCCAGGAACTACTGTTTACGGGTCACTGGAGGAATGGGTCTCGCAGGTCATGGTGCCGGAACACGAAGATTGGTCCGACTAGGGGTAATGTCCGCTTCCGACCCATAACGGACCTTAGAGTCTCAGGCGATTGGAGTTAATAGGAGAGTTGGGCGTGAGGGGAACAACCATCCTTTGCAATCCGCGAAGTTTTCCGAGCTTTGAGCTAGCTCACAGGATTGAGTCTGGCGGACACCGGTTTGAGGTCGCGTACGGCATATCCTTTAACGAGCTCTACTACGACTTCGGCCCCGGCGAATTTCTCGAAAGGGTCGATCGGGGTGAGCTGGAAAAGCAACTGACCCGGGCGGGAGCAAGCTGGCTGCCACGGATTCTCGTCGAGCTGGCGGAACACCCGATGAAGTCTTCGGCGGCCGACATTCGGGAGCTGGCTAAGATGGCGGCTGACTGAGGTCCGCTTCCGACCCATAGCGGACATAATGATCTCAGCGACATCAGGTCAAATAACAACAAGGATTTCAGAATTGGCAAGGATTGGCGTCGTTCTTGTCTATCTTTTCGGCCTACTGGTCGTAGCTGCCTCGTGGCTATGGCCAGGAGGCCCGAGTGGTCTATTCAAGATTGGTATGCTCGTTGTCCTACAGGGCTACCTATTGACCCTTATTCGGCTTTATTGGATCAAAATTGATATCCACACTAAGGGCGGGTGGGTTCGTTTTTCTGAGCGGCCGTGGGCATATCGTTCTAGTTTCTTGATATTGGGCTGGTTCTGGTTGATCCCGTCGATCTGGTTGCTTTCTGATTTGTTGCTTTCTGCCCGGTGAGAGCACGCCTCAGTACTTCAGGTAATGTCCGCTTTCGACCCACAGCAGACGTGAGCGAGGGTGCGGCCAGCCCTTTGGCGAGAGGAAGTTTCGCCACGGCCAGGGTCAAAGCATGTGTTAGCCTGAAATCTCATCGCCAGGGGAAGTTGCATGCGCTGCCGATCAGGAAGTTGGCTTCTGGGTCTGCTGATGGCCTGTGGTGTTTGTTACCCATTTGGTGCGTCGCTGGCCTCCTCCAATGCCACAGACGAGACGTCGATTCGCACCTCGACAGGGACGCTCAACGGCGCCCCGTACCGTATCGACATACCGAAGAACTGGAATGGTGACCTGGTCGTGCTTATGCATGGCTATGAGCCCAAGGGCGTGCCGCGCCAGAGTCCGTGGCCCCAGAATGAAGAGACGCCCGTTTTCCTTTCTCGTGGCTATGCCGTCGCGGCCAGCGCGTTTGCTTCCCAGGGTTGGGCGGTGGGCGATGCGCTGGACGATAGCGAGCGGCTTCGCCAGCTTTTCACCAAGGAGAATGGAAAACCGCATCGCGCATACGTCGTCGGATTTTCGTTGGGCGGCCTGGAGACGTTGGCGATGCTGGAACGCCATGGTCGGGAGTACAGCGGCGGACTGTCGATGTGTGGCGTGAATGTATCCGCCCCGGATATTGTCGCGCGCGGTGTCGTAGCCTCCCTGGTTGCCTTTGACGTGTATTTCCCGAACGTGCTGCCAGATCTGGCGAGTCCAGCGTCGCCGGCCATGATCGATCCAGATCGCATTCAACAAGCGCTTCAGGGCGATCCCGTCAAGGCCGCCCGCCTTGAGGATCGGTTGCAGGAAACCAGCGCGACGTTGCCGGGCGCGTTGATGCTCGACTATATGGTGCTGCGCGAGATCGAGCAGCGAGCTGGTGGCATGCCCGTCGACACGACGAAGGCTGCCTATCCCGAGTTCGCGGATGACGATGCCTTCAAAAGCAAAGTGCACCGGTACAAGGGGACGCCCTCGGCGATGGCTTATCTCGCCGACAATGCAACGCTTACCGGGCGAATCGTTGCGCCCGTCGTACTGCAACGTAATGCCTTCGATCAGACTGTGCCGAACCGCTTCGACATGGTCTATCCCGAGCAGGCAAAAGCTGCCGGCAACGCATCGAAAGTCACAGTGTTGCCGCGCGTGGGCGAAGGACACTGCGACTTCACGCACGAGCAAGTCGGCCAGGCCTTTGACGTTCTTGTGAAGAAAGCAGGCGGGGCCGAAGGACGCTGACCGCCTGCATGAGGCGACTCGTCGAAAGACGGAGAATTCGATGCACCTTGGGTTCGTTTTCGACCCGAAACGGACCTGTCAACAATAGGCGAAGACGATGGATTCGTTCTCCGTTCGGTGCGCTTTTCTATGGGAGCGCCGTGACGACCAAAAGCTTGATTATTTGTATGAGGAGCGAATCACGCTCTGGCAAGCGGAAGGGATCGATGCCGCCATTGAGTTGGCGGAGAGTGAAGCGAGATCCTACGCGGAAAACTCGTCTGAGTATCTTGGGTATTCCGAGGCATTTGCGCTGTTTGAACCCGTGAATGCCTCGGGAGTTGAAGTGTTCTCTTTGCTTAGAGAGAGCGATCTTCCGCCGCGCGCCTTCCTCGATGCATTTTTTGATACGGGGCGGGAGCGGCAGCAAACCTGGTCCGGCGGCTGATTCATCGACATCGACATCGACATGCGCGCTGCGCCTGGTAAGAGCGGCGACACCTGCTTTCGACCCATGCCAGACACATAACTTGAGTGGCGCACCCATGGAGCGCGCCACTCGAATTGCCCTGCCCTGATTCGCTCTCGCGCCCCGTCAGGATTTGATAAACGCGAGAAGGTCGGGATTAAGGACGTCCGCGTGGGTGGTGAGCATGCCGTGCGGGTAGCCCGGGTATGCCTTCAACTTGCCATTCGCGAGCAGGTCGACGGCGCGGGGCACGGAGCTGGCGAATGGGACGATCTGGTCGTCTTCGCCGTGCATCACCAACACCGGCACGGTGATCTTCTTCAGGTCGTCGGTGTAGTCCTCCAACCAGGAGAAGACGGTCTCGTAATGAGCCTGCGCGCTGCCGGCCATGCCCTGGCGCCACCAGTTCGCGATCACGGCCTCCGATGGCTTCGCGCCTGGACGGTTGAATCCGTAGAACGGACCCTCCGGCACGGCCCGATAAAACTCCGACCGGTTGCCAAGCACGCCCGCCTTGACCCCCTCGAAAAACTCCTGCGGCTGACCGCCGGGATTCGCGTCGTTCTTCACCATGTTCGGCGTCAACGAGGCCACCAGCACGGCCTTGGCGACGCGATCCTGATGGCGGGCGACGTAGCGCGCCACTTCGCCGCCTCCGGTGGAGTGCCCGATGTGGATCGCGTTGCGGATATCGAGGTGCTTGGTCAGTGCAGCGAGGTCGGCAACCCAGTGATCCATGTCGTTGCCGGTGCCTACTTGCGACGACCGACCGTGCCCGCGCCGGTCATGGGCGATCACCCGGTAGCCGTGCAGAAGGAAAAACGTCATCTGGGCGTCCCAGTCGTCGGCCGACAGGGGCCAGCCATGGCTGAAAATGATCGGCTGACCGGAACCCCAATCCTTGTAGAAGATCTCTACGCCGTCCGGTGTGGTGATCGTAGGCATCGCTGGCATCTCCTCTCGTGAGTTGTCTCGTGGATTGGCTAGTGCTCGTTCCCTGGTTTCTCGGGCGGTGCATTCCCATCCATAGCACCGGAGGCGTGACTCCCTCGTCATAACGTTGCCGCCCCACCCCATCTCGATGGCCATCACACCGTGCAGCTGGCCGGCAGTGACCCTATCGCCCTAGGATTTGCAAACTGTCCGCTGTCGTTCGAAAACAGACCTACGACTCGACCAGAGCTACATGGAGGCATGCATGCGCTTGCGTACCTATGTCCGTGGCCCACTTCTTGTCCCACTGTGTTGTTGCCTGGCGCTGTGGCTGCTTGCCATCGCGAACAGCGTGGCCGCGACCGCCGCGCCGCCCCTGGAACTGGTGGTGCTCGGTTCCGGCGGTCCCGGTGCAACGGGTCGGGCGGGTGCGGGTTATGCGGTGCTGGTGGATGGCGAACCGCGTGTGCTGGTGGATGCCGGCCCCGGCACGTTCGTTCGACTGGGCGAAGCGGGGCTTTCGCTGGCGAAGGCCGATGTGGTGGTGTTGACGCATTTGCATATCGACCACACGGGCGAGCTGCCGGGCTTGTTCAAGGCGCGTGCGGTGTCGAGCAGTGCGCCGGTGCATATTCAAGTGTTCGGCCCGACAGGCCATCGCGGCGAAGGCGACCAGGCCACGTTTCCTTCCACCAGTCGCTTCATCGATCTGTTGTTCGGTCCCGATGGCGCGTACAGCTACCTGCACGACTTCGCTGCGCCGATGACGATAAGCGCGACGGACATCGACGCGTCCGCGAACGCGCCCACGACGCCGAAGGTCATTTATTCGGCCAACGGCTTGGACATCAGCGCCGTGGCGGGGCATCACGGCGATGCACCTGCGGTGATCTATCGCATCGACTATCACCACCAGAGCATCACCTTCAGTGGCGATATCGATGCCAAGGGCTTGGACAACCTGCGCCGCGTGGCGAAGCACACGGATCTATTGGTGTTCAACTGCGTGGTGCTTGATCCACCGGGCTCGCGCCCGGTGCTGTACACGCTACACACGCCGCCCTTGGCGATTGGCGATGTGGCGGCGGGCAGCGATGCACAGACGTTGTTGCTCAGTCACCTGTCGCCCGTTATCGACGCGAACAAGAGCGATGTCGAGGCGTCCATTCGCAAGCACTACAAGGGCACCCTCGTGTTCGCCAGCGACGGCATGCGAATAACGCCGTGATCGTGCGTGTCGCCCTGCCGGCAGTGCCATGCAGGGCAAGGCGACGTGCGTTCGATGTCAGCCCAGCGTTGCGCCGGTCAGCTGCTCGCTCAGCATCCACAGCTTTTCCGCTGCTGTGGCGTCAACAGCCCAGGGACGAACGCCGGACGGCTGCGTGACTGCACCAGGTGCGGTGACGTCTTCGTTCGGAACCAGCGCGGCGATATCGCCGTCTTCGCAGTAGACGCCGCCGATGTCTTGAAGCATGGGGCTTGTCGCTGCCCAGATCGATGTGGCAGCGCCCTGCTCCGGATTTTTCAGGCCCAGACTGAGATCGGCCACGCGGCGGCCCTGTTCGTCGAGTCCACCGACGCGCTGCAGTTCTTCGCGACTCATGTGCCGCGCCAGGTCGGTGATGATGCGCCCGGGATGCACGGAGTACGCGCGCACGCCATCGGCTTTTCCACGTGCATCCAGCGCCACGGCGAACAGCGCGTTGGCCGTCTTGGATTGGCCGTAGGCCACCCAGCGATCGTAGTCGCGCGTTTCAAAGTTCCAGTCGTCAAAGTTCATGGCGCTGAAGCGATGGCCTAGCGATGACAGCGACACCACGCGCGCGCCACGGGCACGCTTGAGTGCCGGCCAGAGTCGTGCGGTGAGCAGGAAGTGACCCAGATGATTCGTTGCAAACTGCATCTCGTAACCGCGCGCGTCACGCGACAGCGGGCACGCCATGATGCCGGCGCTGTTGATGAGCAAGTGAAGCGGTGAACCGGAAGCGACGAACGCATGCGCAAACGCGTCGATGCTGTCGGGGTCGGCAAGGTCCATCGCTGCCACTTCCACGTTCATGCCACGCAAGTTGTTGCTGGCCTTGTCGAGGTCGCGCGCCGGCACGATGACGCGGGCACCAGCGGACAGCAGCGCCCGCGTGGTTTCCGTGCCAATGCCCGAATACCCGCCCGTGACGATGGCCGTTTTGCCGGAAAGATCGATGCCGCGAATCACATCCAGCGCGGTGGACGCCGCGCCAAAGCCGGAGTTCAAGGGAGACTGTGCCTGGGACATGGGGTGTTCCTGGTTTTCGAAGCGGCCATCTTAGGCGCCCAACGCGGGACGATGAATGCTTGAAAGTCCCCATGACATGCGCAATCGTTCAAGCATGATCGATGATCCGCTGTCGGATGTGCTGAAGCTGGCCGAGGTGCACTCGGTGGTGGCTGGCGGTTTTTACGCTTCAGGGCCATGGGCCGTCCGCTTCCCGGCGCCCGACAAGGTGAAGTTTTTCGCTGCCGCCAAGGGATCGTGCTGGCTACGCTTCGACGGTGACGAGCCGCCCCTTCGCTTCCAGGAAGGCGACGTTATCCTGCTGGCCTCCGCCCGGTCCTTTACGCTGTCCAGCGATCCGCAGGTGCAGGCCGTGGCATCACGCGGTCTTTTTGCAGGCCGCACGGAAGCTTTCGTGGCGATAGGTAACTCTTCGGCCACGGCGTACGAAGTCATGCAGGTGGGCGGACATTTCAGTCCGCATCCCGCGTACAGCCCGCTGCTCATGGATGTGTTGCCACCTTTCATCCATGTTCAAGGCGCTTCACCCGAGGCACGTGCATTGCAATGGATCCTCCAACAACTGGTGCAGGAGCGAGAAGGCCTGCCGGGTGCCGCGCTGGCCACGTCCCAATTGGGACTGTTGCTGTTTGTGCAGGCGTTGCGCGCACACCTGGCCAGCGGCGCCATGCTCAAGGCCAGTTGGTTGCGCGCCGTGACCGATCCGCGACTGGCGCCGGTGATGCGCCTGATGCACGCTGACCCTGCGCGGGCATGGCGACTGGACGAACTGGCGCAACGCGCCGCCATGTCGCGCACGGCGTTCGCCACGCACTTCAAGGCCACCGCCGGCGATGCGCCACTGGCGTATCTGGCGCGCTGGCGCATGCGCCTGGCCGAACACGCACTGCGCCATGGCGATACGCCGGTGAGCGCGCTGGCGCAAACCCTTGGCTACGCCTCCGAGAGCGCCTTCAGCCACGCGTTCAAGCGCATCGTGGGCCGTTCGCCCAGACACTACGCGGCAGGCTTCCGGGGCGATCTCGTCAACGAGTCAGACACGGAGGTTTCCGCATGACCATCACCATTACCGCCTTCGATCGCTCGCCTGATGGTGGCAAGGGGCTGGCACGCGACACACGTGTGCGCTGGGCGCTGGAAGAAGCCGGCTTGCCTTACGAGATTCGCCTGCTTTCGTTCCAGGCGATGAAAGAGCCCGCGCATCTTCGCCTGCATCCGTTCGGGCAGATTCCAACGTATGAAGAAGGCGACCTCGCCCTGTTCGAAACGGGCGCCATCATTTTCCACATTGCCGAACATCACACAGGCTTGTTGCCGAGCGAAGCGAACGCACGCGCACGTGCGATCACGTGGATGTTCGCCGCGCTCAACACCGTGGAACCGGTGATTCTTGAACTCGCTACGGTGCGGCTACTGGAACGCGACAAGCCCTGGAGCGCGGAGCGGATGCCGCTGGTCCAGGAGCGCGTGCGCGATCGATTGCACCAGCTTTCCAATTACCTGGGCGACGCGGAGTGGCTCGATGGCGCCTTCAGTGCGGCCGACCTGGTGATGGTGTCCGTGCTGCTCCGACTGAGGCCATCGGGCATGCTCGATACCTTTCCAAGCCTGGCGGCCTATGTGGCTCGCGGCGAAGCGCGGCCCGCTTACCCGCGGGCGTTTGCGGCGCAGTGGGCCGTCAACGCGCCCAAGCCCGATTGACCAGGAATACCGACACGCAACCGTTTACTCCAACCAAGGCACTCACATCGATCATGTCGACCAGGCCGCATTCCACATCCTGTTCCCGCATGCATGATGCGCGCGCCTTATGCCCTTCCCTCTCTCCACGTGCACGACGAGGATTACTGCAATGACCAAGCGTCTCATCCGTTCGCTCGCTACCGGTGCCCTGCTGGCCGGCATGACCCTGGCCGCCCCCGCCTTCGCCGCCATTGCCACCGGCACCAGCGCACCCGCCTTCGACGCGCAGGCCAGCCAGGCCGGCAAGAGCTTCTCGTACTCGCTCGCCGAGGCGCTGAAGAAAGGCCCGGTAATCGTGTACTTCTTCCCGTCGGCCTATACCGGCGGCTGCGATATCGAAGCGCATGCGTTCGCCACGGAAGCGGCCAAGTTCACCGCGGCCGGTGCGACGATCATCGGCGTGTCCGCCGACAGCATCCAGCGCCTGAATTCGTTCTCGGCCGATCCCAATTACTGTGCCGGCAAGTTCCCGGTGGCGTCCGATCCGGACGGCAAGATCGCTGCGTCCTTCGACCTGAAGATGTCCGCTGCCGAACCCCAGGCGAAAGATGTGCGTGGTGACGTGATCGACCACGGCTTCATTTCGCGCACCACGTTCGTGATCGGCAAGGACGGTAAGGTCGCCGCCGTGTTCTCCTCCGAAGCGGACCACCTGCACCCGCAGGATCACGTGAGCAAGTCGCTGGCCATCGTGCAGCAGATGCAGTCGCCGAAGGCGCCTTGATCGAGCCGCTGACACGGGTGGCGTCGTGCCGCCCGTGTCGCGTTGTTCCTCCATGTGGGAGCGCACCCTGTGCGCGACGCTCTTCCAGGCGCCAATCGCGCACAGGGTGCGCTCCCACAACAGCGATGCGCCGGGTTGGGGTTTTAACGCATCTCGATAGCGCAGTCCCTCGAATCGCAACCACCCCCACTGTAGGAGCGCACTTGTGCGCGACGCTTTTCCCGGTGCCTGTCGCGCACAAGTGCGCTCCTACAAATAGCAAAGTGCCGGGCCGGGGTTTTGACGCATCTCGATAGCGCAGTCGCCCGTATCGCGACCACCCTCACTGTAGGAGCGCACCCTGTGCGCGACGCTCTTCCAGGCGCCAGTCGCGCACAGGGTGCGCTCCCACAAATAGCGATGCGCCGAGCTGGGGTTTTGACGCATCTCGATAGCGCAGTCACTCGGATCGCAACCACCCCCACTGTAGGAGCGCACTTGTGCGCGACGCTCTTCCCGGTGCCTGTCGCGCACAAGTGCGCTCCTACAAATAGGACTCGTCGCGCACAGGGTGCGCTCCCACAAGCAAGCAGTGAGGCGCTACGTTGCGGTTCAGTCCGCCACCGCGTACTCGCTCTTCTTCACCAACGACGGACAGGTCGGTGGATGACCGCCCGGCCCATGGCACACGGCGATGGCCGAGGCCGCGGCAAACGCGGCGAAGTCGAACGCTTGGTTCTTGCCGTAGGCCGGCGGTTTCATGCCGATGCGATGGAGCATTTCCCGCATTACATGCACACGCGCATTCCGCCGCGTGGCGTCAGTGTTGTACGTGAAGCTGATGGTGGTGGAGGCTTCCTGGCTGGTTTCCACCATGTGTGGGCTGGTGAGCGGCATGTAGACGCCCGTACCCGGGCTCAGCGTGAACACATGGGCCCGCTGGCGGAATTCCTCATGCCATGGTGCTCGGCTCAGGTCATGGCGCATGTGGAAGCCGTCGCGTGCGCGGTCGCTGCACACTTCCGTGTCTTCCGCATCCCACACGTAGACGGTTTTCGTACCACGCACCTGGAACAGGAAGACATGGCTGCGGTCGATGTGAAACGGTGTGGCCGTATTGGGTGATGCCGAGAAG
The DNA here is from genome assembly GCF_003121485.1 of Dyella sp. C11. Classification (GTDB taxonomy): domain Bacteria; phylum Pseudomonadota; class Gammaproteobacteria; order Xanthomonadales; family Rhodanobacteraceae; genus Dyella. The sequence continues at coordinate 10,861 of NZ_QAVX01000009.1, forward strand.
ATCCAGCCCGCGCGGTAGTAAAGGCCGGGGTCTTTCCGCTGGATCTGCGATTGCATGGGGTTGATCACCGCATCCACCAGTTCGCGGTAAAGCGGATCGGCCTGGATGTGCCGCAGCAGCACCCACGCTTTCGCATTGCTGATGTCTTTCAGCGAATCGACGTGCGACAACTTTGTAGGAAACAGGTCCGACGCATCGTCGAAATCCGTACCCGCCGTGATGTCGCTGTTGAACGAATACCAGCGCGTGGTGCCACGGCAACGCTTGCCAAGTTCAACCAGTTGCTCGGTCTGCAATAGTGGATGATCCACCAGCCTGTGCTTGAACGGCTGTATGCGCCAGGGATCGAAAGCATCCCAGTCAAGATCGATAAACGGTGACACTGAAGCATTCATAGCGGCCCCTAAATCGCACGCCCCTGTTTCTCGCGCGTGATGGATCTGACCCTGTCGGCCGCACTTATACGCCGTGTTTTTTGTACGCAGCAGATGACTGGAAGGCATATTCCTTGAAAGAAAATGCGCGTCGCCAAGTACGTGCGCAAAGCTCGCAAAAGCTTGTGACGAATCTTTCAGCGTCGTAAGCAAGGCGAACGAAATTGCGCTGGAATTCAGCTAAAAATGCGAGTTTTGATCATGGATGCAACGTTGCTTTCGCAAGACTTGCGATGATGTTTGCGATTCGACTTTCGGCGAACAACACACAAGCAAACGGCCTGCCCGTTGCCAGGCAGGCCGTTCGATACACACCCAGCTTTTATTACCAGCGATAACGCGCGGAAACGGTAACTTCGCGCGGGTAGCCGTAGTAGCACCAGATGGCGCTGCTGCAGGTCGACACGTAGGTACGGTCGAACAGGTTGGCTGCGGTCACCTGGAAGCGCCAACGCTCCAAGTCGTAATGCGCATTGGCATCGAACAACGTGTAGCCGCCGGTGCGGAACTGGTTGAACGAGTCGCCGTAGTGTTCGCCGATGAAGCGCACGCCACCGCCAAAGCCCAAACCGGCGAGCACGCCCTCATGGACGTTGTAGTCCGCCGAGACAGACGCCTGCTGCTTGGGCACAAAGGCCACTTCCTTGTTGAGCGACGCGTCGTTGGCGCGGGTGACCTTGGCATCCGTGTAGGCATACGCGGCGGTCATGCTGAAGTGGTCGGTGACGGCCACGTTCGCTTCCAGCTCGGCGCCGCGCGTACGCGTCTGGCCTTGCTGCAGTTCGAAGAACAAATGCTCGGGATCGACCGTGAGCGAGTTGTTCTGCGTGAGCTGGTACACGGCGCCGGTGATCAGCGTGCGGCCATCCGGGGTCTGGTACTTCAGGCCGCCTTCGTACTGGTCGCCGGTGATCGGCTTGTACGCGTTGCCATCGAAGGTGGTGCCCACGGTGGTCTTGAACGAATGCGAATACGCCAGGTACGGCACCAGCCCGAAATCGGTGGTGTAGTTGACGCCGAGGCGGCCGGAGAACGCGTTGTCGTTCTGCTTCTGCTTCGTATCGGCAATCACGTCGGTGACCTTGTTGGTCACCCAGTCCTCGCGACCGCTGGCGATGATGCCCCACTTGCCGATGGTGATCTGGTCCTGCACGTAGGCACCCAGCTGCTCGAGCAAGCTGTCGGTGTGATACGTGTAGGGCACCTGGGTGATTGGCTGGCCGTAGACCGGATCGAAAATATCGATCGAGGGCGCCGAGCCATAACCGGACTTGTAGTCGTTGTGGCTGTGCAGATAGTCCACGCCCATCAACACGTCATGCTGCACGCTGCCCTGGTCGAACTTGGCTTCCACCTGGTTGTCCACGGCAAACACGTTGGCGTGGTCCACCAGCGGGTAGTTGTAGCGATCCAGCGTGCGCAGATCCGATTCCAGACCCAGCGGCCCGATCAGGCGATGGTCGACCTTTTCGTTCTGCAGGCGCAGGTCCTGGCGGAACGACCACACATCGTTGAAGCGATGCGTGAAGGCGTAGCCGATCGATTCATCGGTCTTGTAGTAATGGTCGTAGTCCGGCTCACCCGGATTCACGTCGCGCGGAATCTGCCCGTTCGGGTTGTAGTACAGCGTGCCCTGCGAAGGCAGAAAGCCACCGACGCCATCGGAAAGGCTGCGCTGGTAGCGCGGCAGGATGGTCAGCGACGTATCGTCGTTCGGCTGCCAGGTCAGGCTGGGCGCGAAGTAGTAGCGATCGTCCTTCGAATGCTCGATGTTGGAATCGCCCTTGCGCGCCAGCGCCACCACGCGCCACAGCCACTGGCCGTCGCTGCCCAGCTGGCCGCCGGTGTCGCCGGAAAGCTGCTTCTGGCCGAAGCTGCCCACGGTGGCTTCGATTTCGTGCGGCGCATCCAGGCTCGGGCGCTTGGTGGTCATGTCGATCATGCCGCCGGGCGGCAGCTGGCCGTACATCGCCGATGACGGGCCCTTGTTCACTTCCACGCGTTCCAGACCATAGGGCTCGATGCGCGAATCGGCCGTCCAGGAGCCGCTGGGCAATGCCAGGCCGTCGAGGAACTTGGCCGGGTCGTAACCGCGGATCAGAATCCAGTCGCTGCGCGGGTCGGCGCCGTAGCTGCCGCCCACCGCACCTGCCAGGTAGCGCACGGCTTCATCCAGACCCTGCACGCCGTAGAGCGACATGCGATCCGGCGTGATGACGCTGACCGACTGCGGAATTTCCACCACGGGCGTGATGGTCTTGGTGGTGGAATACACCACGTTCACCGCGTCGAGCGACTTGGCGTTCTTGTCGTCCTTGCCGGTGGCCGCCTTGGGCGCGGTCGAGTCGGTGGTGGTCTGGTCGTCGGCATAAGCCGGCGACGCCAGGGCAAGCGTCGTCGCAACCAGAAGCGCGGTTCTGGACAAGGTGGCAAGCATGAAAGCGGGTCCCGAGGAAAAACGTGGCCGCGGCCCCTATGGACGGCACGGCTCGCCAGTGGCGAGTCAAGAATGATAATGATTCTTATTTGGTAATCAAGCCTTTACAACCGCGATGTGTGCGCGTTTTGTCGCTGGTGCCTGCCTTGCGGGTGCCGCGACGGTCATTCCGGGTGGTATCGACGCATGCGATGCATCCAATCCCCTGCACCGAGCGTACGCAGGACATGCCCCTTCCCTTGGATCGCCAATGACCGCCGTGCCGGCACATCGCTCTTGCGCGGGCCGGCGATTGCTCTGCTTCGCTACGGCGATGTGTGTCGCTTTATCGGGTCACGCGGTGGAACGGCATTACACCGGCGTCGCCTATGACGTAGATACCGCCCAAATACGGTACCGCGAGGAACACTGGCTGTTCGAGGACAAGGGCACGCCGACGCGGCTTGTGCTTTATCGCTGCTCGAATGGGCAGCCCTTCGCCCGAAAAACCATGCGCTACGTGGACACGCCCTGGACGCCTGAGTTCGAGATGATCGACAACCGGGACGGCTATATCGAAGGCGCTCGCCGCACGCAGAACCAATGGCTGGTTTATGTGCAACGCGATGCGAGCAGCGCGCGGGAAACAGCCACCTTGCCGGCGCGCCCCAATACCGTGATCGACGCGGGTTTCGACGACTTCGTGCGAATCCATTGGAACGAGCTGACCGACGAGCATGGCATGTCGGCTGCCTTCGTCATGCCCGAGCGACTCGCCTACTTGAACGTGAAACTGCAGCCCGCGGCGAAGACGGTGCAGAACGGCGTGGCCGCGCAACAGTTCCGCATGAGCCTGGCCGGATGGCTGGGTGCCATCGCACCTTCCATCACCCTGACGTACGCGCTGACCGACCAGCGGCTCATCGAGTTCGTGGGCTTGAGCAACGTACGCGATGCGCGTGGCAAGCGCCAACGCGTGCGCATCGAGTTCGCCGATCACGATGCCGCACCCGCCTCCAGGGAGCAGATTCGCGCAGCCGAAACCGAAACCTTGGTGAGCCACTGTCCGGAACCATGAGTCGTGCATCCAGTTGGCGCGTTTGGACGTATGACTGTTAGACATCACTCCCGGGACGCACGAATGAACCGCCTGTCATCGACTGCGTCCATCCGAGCTCGGCAGCGGCCACGCTTGCAGACGTTGCTGCAGTGGTTCGATGGCCAGGCATCGGCAGGCAAGGAAGGCTGCCGGAAGATCGACTGGTTTCGCGCCGTGCCCTTCATCCTCATGCATGCCGCCTGCCTGTGCGTCATCTGGGTCGGTGTATCGCCCGTCGCGATTGCCGTGGCTATGGGTCTTTATGCCGTACGCATGTTTGCCCTCACCGGGTTCTATCACCGCTATTTCTCTCACCGCACCTTTCGCACGTCGCGCACGGTGCAGTTCGCGTTCGCCGTAATCGGGGCCGCATGCGTGCAGCGTGGCCCGCTGTGGTGGGCGGCGCATCATCGACACCATCATCGGCATGCGGATACCGCACTCGATCCACACTCCCCGACGGTGCATGGCTTTTTGTGGAGTCACGCCGGCTGGTTTCTGACGCCCGAGGCGTTCAAGACCGACCTGTCGCGCGTGCCGGATTTTCAGGTGTACCCGGAATTGCGCTGGCTCGACCGGTTCGACACCGCCATACCGGTCGCACTGGCCGTTGCCCTGTTTGCACTGGGCGCACTGCTGCACCGGTTTGCGCCAACGCTGGGCACCAGTGCCTGGCAAATGCTGGTGTGGGGTTTCTTCGTGTCGACGGTGGTGCTGTTCCACGCCACGGTCACCATCAACTCGCTCGCGCATCGCTTTGGCCAGCGCCGCTTCGCCACCCGCGACAACAGCCGCAACAACCCGTGGCTTGCGCTGATCACCTTCGGCGAAGGCTGGCACAACAACCATCACTTCTATCCCGGCTCGGCTCGCCAGGGCTTTCGCTGGTGGGAAATCGACCTGACCTGGTACGGGCTCCGGCTGCTCGCCGCCCTTGGCCTGGTGTGGGATCTGAAACCCGTGCCGGCGTGGGTGACACGCAAGGCGGAGCACTGATATGCGCATTGCCGTGATCGGCTCGGGTATCGCGGGGTTGGCCAGCGCTTGGCTGCTCTCTAAGGATCACGACGTGGTGCTTTTCGAGGCCAACGATTACCTCGGCGGGCATACGCACACGCACGACATCTTGCTACACGGCAAGCCCTATCGCGTGGACAGCGGCTTCATCGTGCACAACCGCCGGCATTACCCGCTGCTGCATCGCCTGTTCGACGAACTCGGCGTCACGTCCAAAGCCACCGCGATGAGTTTTTCCGTGCAGCACGCCAGCTCGGGACGGGAATACAACGCGTCCACGCTGGATGGGTTGTTCTGCCAACGTCGCAACCTGTGGTCGCCGCGCTTTATCGGCATGGTGCGTGACCTGTTGCGGTTCTATCGCGAAGCACCGGCGCTGCTCGAAGGCGCAGGTCCCGGCCCCAGCCTGGGCGACTATCTGGGCGAACGGCGCTACGGCGCTGCTTTCCGCGACGAGCATCTGGTGCCCATGGCCTCCGCGCTGTGGTCGTCCCCGGCGCACGCGATATTGCAGTTCCCCGCGCGTTATCTGGTCCAGTTCATGGCCAACCACCAGATGCTGCAGACCGACGATCGCCCGCAATGGCAGGTGGTGGAAGGGGGCTCATCGACGTACATCGAAGCGATGCGGCGACGCTGGAACGTGCAGGAGCGTCTCGCCTGCCCTGTCCATGCCGTTCGACGGCACGAGCAAGGCGTGGCCATTGCGTCGGCCTACGGACACGAGTTGTTCGACCAGGCGGTGCTGGCTTGCCATAGCGATCAGGCGCTTGCCCTGCTGCGCGACCCCAGCGAGCGCGAGCAGGACATTCTGGGTGCCATCACCTACCAGGCCAACGATGCCGTGCTCCATACCGACGCGCGCCTGCTGCCGCGCCATCCCAAAGCCTGGGCGGCATGGAACGCCTACGTTCCCCAGCAACCCACCGATGCGTGCACGGTGAGCTATTGCATGAATCATCTTCAGGGCTTCGCGTCGCCCGAGCCCTTCATCGTGACGTTGAACCGTTCGTACGCCATCGACCCGGCGAAGATCCATCGGCGGATGCAGTACCACCATCCGGTTTATACCGCCGCATCCGTGTCTGCGCAGGCACGCAAGCACGAGATTCAGGGGCAACGGCATACCTGGTACGCCGGCGCTTATTGGGGCTGGGGTTTTCATGAAGATGGCATGCGCAGCGCGGTCGATGTGGCGCAGGCGATCAACGGCCACGCTGTCGCATCGAGTCGTTCGTCGGCTACGGAGGTGTTTGCGTGAACACCTTCGCCAGTGCGGTTTACGAAGGCACGGTAACGCATCGTCGCCACCTGCCGCGCGAACATGTGTTTCGGTATCGCATGGCGCAGCTGTATCTGGACCTGGACGAGGTGGACGAGGTGTTCCGCTCGCGCTGGTTCTGGTCCGCGCACAAGCGCAACCTCGCCGAATGGCGGCGCAGCGATTATCTCGGTCCGGGCGACATGACGCTTGCGGATGCAGTGCGACAGCGAGTGAAGCGTGACACCGGGTGCACGCCGACAGGACCGATTCGCATGCTGAGTCATCTGCGTTATGCGGGCTTCGTGTTCAATCCCGTGACGTTCTACTACTGCTACGACAGTGCCGGGGAAACGCTGGAAAACGTTGTAGCGGAAATTACCAATACCCCGTGGGGCGAGCGGCATGCGTATGTGCTGCCAGTGGACCGCGCCGAACGGCATGGTCGTGCGATGACCTGGGCGTTCGACAAGCAATTCCACGTCTCGCCCTTCATGGCGATGGATCGCCGTTACGACTGGCGCTTCACGACACCGTCGGACGATCTGCTCGTACACATGAAAGTACGCCGCGCCGAAGACTGCGAATTCGATGCCACGCTTGAATTGCACCGCCAACCGCTGAATGGCCAAACACTCGCGCGTGTGTTGTGGCGATATCCCCTGATGACGGCACAAGTGATGGGCGCGATTCACTGGCAGGCCTTCCGCCTTTGGGCGAAACGCGTGCCTGTTCACGATCACCCCGCCGCTCACGCCGCCTCACAGCGCAGCCGCGTTATTGCCCCGTCACCTGGAGAGCATCCATGAACGAGATGGCAAAAGCCGCCGCCCTGCCGTTGCCTGCGGCATCGATCACCTGGATGGATCGCTTCCTGCGCGAACGACTGCTGGCGCGGCTCGCAGGACTGCGGCGAGGGACGCTCTCGATATACGACCCGCTGGGCACCTTCGAACTGAGTGACGATCACCCGCATGCGCCGCGGGCAAAAATCGCGGTCAGCGATATGCGCTTCTACCGCGCACTGGCATTCCATGGCAGCGTCGGCGCCGCTGAGGCATATGCTGATGGCGCATGGCACTGCGAAAATCTCGTGGAACTGGTGCGCCTGCTGGTGCGCAATCGCGACCTGCTCGACCGCATGGAAACCGGCACGGCGCGACTGGGCAGCGCCGCGTTGCGCTACTGGCACGCATGGCGCGACAACACGCGCGCCGGGAGCCGTCGCAATATCGCGGCCCACTACGACCTCGGGAACGACTTCTTCCGCCTGTTTCTTTCTTCCGACCTGATGTACTCGTCGGCGTTGTGGGCTGGCCCCACAGACACCCTGGAAGCGGCATCCACCCGCAAGCTGGATGTGATCTGCCGCAAGCTCGACCTGCAACCGGGTCAGCAGGTCATCGAGATCGGCACCGGCTGGGGTGGCTTTGCGTTGCATGCCGCCCGTCACTACGGATGCCATGTCACCACCACCACCATCTCGCAGGAACAGCACGCGCTCGCAACGCAACGCGTTGCAGAGGCTGGGTTGAGTGACCGCGTGCAGGTGCTTTCCTGTGACTACCGCGACCTGGACGGCAACTACGACCGACTGGTCTCCATCGAAATGATCGAAGCCATCGGCGCGCCGTACATGGAAACGTATTTCGGCAAGGTCGGCTCCCTGCTGAAAGACGACGGCATGGCGCTACTCCAGGCGATCACCATTGAAGATCACCGATACGCCCAAGCCTTGCGGTCCGTGGATTTCATCAAGCGCCATATTTTCCCGGGCAGTTTCATTCCCTCGCTCCAGGCCATGCTTGAGGCGAAAACGCGTGCGTGCGACCTCGCCCTGGTGGATCAGGAAGATTTCGGCCTCTCCTACGCACGCACGCTTCAAGCGTGGCGCGAGCGCTTCATGAGTCGGCTCGACGAGGTACGTGCGCAAGGCTTCGACGAGCGGTTCGTGCGCTTGTGGCAGTTCTATCTGGCCTATTGCGAAGGCGGCTTCCTGGAACGCGCCATTGGCGTGTCGCACCTGCTGTTTGCCAAACCCGGTGCGCGCCCCTCGTGTGCGCGCTGGGCTGAACGTGACGGAGGATTCACCCCGTGATGTTCTGGATCAACCTGATCGGTTACCAGATCGTATGGTTTGCGCTTGTCATAGGCGCATCGCGCGGCCATGTCGGCTGGGCGATGGGTGCGGGTGCCGTGTTTGTGGTCTCGCAAGTGCTGACTGCGCAGAACCTGTCCGTGGAATGCCGGCTACTCGTACTTGCGGTGGTGCTTGGCGTGGTGGTCGACGGCATGTGCTCCCTCATGGGTTGGCTGCGCTATGCCTCGCCGGCGCCGGCGCTGCCGCCACACGGCGCGCCGATGTGGATCTTGATGCTCTGGGCCTGCTTTTCGACCACGATCCACCGCTCGCTGGCCTGGTTGCGACACCGGCGTTGGCTTGCCGCCCTGGTGGGCGCCATCGGCGCACCGCTTGCCTATGCCGCGGCAGCGCGCGGATGGCACACCGTTGAATTTACCCAGCCGTCGTATGTGGCCATCGTATGGCTGGCCGCGAGCTGGGCCGGCGCATTGGCTCTGTTGGTGGCATGTGCGAAGCGCTGGAGCGTGCAGGCCGCAAGGAGCAGCACATGAGCTATCCGCGCCAACTGGCGTTGCTTGCCCTGTTGATGGCGGTCGCCATGGTGGGCGGCTGGCTATGGCAACGACGCCACCAGAACGCCGGGATTGTGGACGTGCTGTGGGCGGCCGGCCTGGGCGTTGCTGCCCTGCTGATGGCAGCAACGGGCGCAGGCGCTGCACTTCCGCGCATTGTGCTGGCCTGCCTGGGCACGGCCTGGTCGCTGCGGCTCGCCCTGCATTTGTGGCGACGTGTGCGCAACGAGAAGGAAGCCGGGCGCTATCGGGAACTGCGCGCGCACTGGCACGGCGACCAGCGCAAGTTTCTAGCCTTCTTTCTGGCGCAGGCAGCGCTGGTGCTGCTGTTTGCGCTGCCCTTCATGGCGGTAGCGGCCAATCCGGTCGACACCTGGTCGTCATGGACGTTTGCGGCGCTCGCCATCTGGATCGCAAGCGTGACGGGTGAAGCCGTCGCCGATCGCCAACTGGCGATGTTCCGCTCGCAACCATCCCACCACGGCAAGACCTGCGATGCCGGCTTGTGGCGCTACTCGCGTCACCCGAATTACTTCTTCGAATGGATGCACTGGTTTGCCTACGTTGCGCTGGCCGTGGGCTCGCCCATCGGCTGGCTGGCGTGGAGTGGCCCCGTCGTGATGTACGTGTTCCTGCGCTGGATCAGCGGCGTGCCGTTTACCGAAGCCCAGGCACTGCGCACGCGCGGCGATGCCTACCGGGACTACCAGCGCCGCACTTCCATGTTCTTCCCATGGTTTCCCTCCCGACGCTCGCCTGAAGGGGTAGCTCATGAGCGCGTCCATCGCTGATTCCACCGAACTGCTTACCGACCGCGCCGCGCCAGGCCTGCTGGGATGGGCGGAGCGAGGATGGCTGCCCGATGCGTGGCTGCGTGCCGGTATACGTCGCCTGTGCGCGCAACGGCTTGCGGAATGCACGGCGGGAGGCGTCGCCGCGCAACAGGAACGTCAGCAGCAACTGATGGCCCAGCTTCGACGCAGCCCCATGGCTATCCACGCGGATGCCGCCAACGCACAGCACTACGAAGTGCCGGCCGCTTTCTTCCAGCAGTGCCTTGGGCCGCGATTGAAGTATTCATCGTGCTACTTCCACGACAGCACCACCACGCTGGAGCAGGCGGAACTTGCCATGCTTGAGCTTTACGCGGCACGCGCCCAACTCATCAACGGGCAGGACATTCTTGAACTGGGCTGCGGCTGGGGTTCGCTCACGCTATGGATGGCCGAACGCTTTCCTCAATCCCGCATCACGGCGGTATCCAACTCGCACTCGCAGCGAGCCTGGATTCTGGACGAGTGCCGTCGGCGCGATCTATCCAACGTCGAGGTCATCACCTGCGATATCAGCTCGTTGTCCCTGGCGGATGAACGTTTCGACCGGTGTGTGTCGGTGGAAATGTTCGAGCACGTGCGCAATCACGACATGCTGATGAGCCGCATCGCGCGCTGGCTGCGTCCCTCCGGCCGCCTGTTCGTGCACATCTTTGCCCATCGGCATGCGGCCTACCCTTTTGAAACCGAGGGTTCGGACAACTGGATGGGCCGCCACTTCTTTACCGGCGGCCTGATGCCGTCCACCGATACGCTGCTCTGGTTTCAACGGGATCTGCGCATCGACAAGCAGTGGCTGGTGGACGGCACGCACTATCAACGCACGGCCAACGCCTGGCTGGCCAGGCAGGACGCGCAGCGCGACGAGGTGATGCGCGTGCTCAAGGATGCCTATGGCAGCACTGCACTGGCTGCACTGTGGTTCCAGCGTTGGCGCATGTTCTGGATGGCCTGCGCGGAACTGTTCGGCTATGCCAACGGCCAGGAGTGGCTGGTGGCGCACTATCGCTTTGTCCGGGACGACTGACCTCGGAGCCCGTCATGCGTGCGATGACCCGACACCTGCTGATCACCTGCCTTTCCGTTTTCTCCGCTGCCGGCTGCGCGGCGCCGTTACCACCCATTGCACCGGTGTCCCAGGTGGACATACCGCGCTACATGGGCGACTGGTACGTCATCGCCTCGATTCCCACGCGTCAGGAGAAAGGCGCCGTGAACGCGATTGAGTCGTACGTGCTCCTGCCCGACGGCACCATCCAGACTACCTTCCGCTTCCGGCACGACTCACCCGATGGCGCGCTGAAAATCATGCACGCGAAGGGCTATGTACGGGATGGTACGAACGGCGCGGTATGGGGCATGCAGTTCATCTGGCCGATCAAGGCCGAATACATCATCGCGTGGCTGGATCGGGACTACCGCACGGTTATCGTGGCGCGCAACAAGCGCGACTACGTGTGGATCATGGCAAGGTCGCGGACCATCCCCGATGGGCAGTACCAGGTGCTGGTTTCACGTGTAGCGGCGCTGGGCTACGACGCCAGCCAATTGCGCAAGGTGCCGCAGCAATGACGCAGGGTACGCTCATTCCGGGTCAGTAAACGCGCCATGCATCCAAACGCTGCCGGTCTGCGTATAAGCAACAAGGCTACCGGAATGCCCACATGCCCGTTCACGCGTCCAGCTTCATGCTTTCTGCTGGCTCTCACCGGCATGTGTCGAGCGTGGCGTCATCCATGATCGTCGCAAGGTGCCGAATACGCGGCATGCGCCTCGGGAAGGTTGGGTATGATGGCCACTGACCCCGTCACTCCCAAAGTGACGCCCATCGAGGCGATACGACGCGTGTCCATGCCGGCCAACCACGCTGCTGACGATGCGGGTTATTGGGCTGACCAGATGGCCGCCGTATCCGCGCGCCGCGACGTGGAGTGCTTCATGCACATCTACGATCACTACGCGCCGCGACTGCAACGCTATTTGCTGGGGCTGAACGTACCGGCGGCACAGGCGGAGGAACTGGTGCAGGAGTCGCTGCTTCGGCTCTGGCGGCGATCCGCGCAATTCGACGCAGCGCGTGCCAGCCTTGCGACATGGCTGTTCCGCATCGCGCGCAATCTGTACATCGACAGCGTGCGCGGTGAACCGCACTGGCTGCCGATCCAGGATGGCCTGGAACAGCTTGACCTGGAATGCACCGACTCCACCACCAGCAGCACCGAAGCCTTTACCGACCAGGCCGGCCTGAGCCGCGCCATCGACGAACTACCCGCGCCGCAGGCGCGCCTGATACGCATGTCCTACTACGAAGCAAAAAGTCACAGTGAAATCGCCCACGAACTGAGCATGCCCCTGGGCTCGGTCAAGTCCAACCTGCGTCGCGCGTTTGCCAAGCTGCAAGCAGGCCTGAGGCCATCGCGATGAATCCGCATCATCATCTCGATGCCTCCACCGTCATTGCGTACTCGGCCGGCGCGTTGCCCGCCGCCTTTGCCGCCGTGGTGTCGGCGCACCTGAGCATCTGCAGTGCCTGCCGTCAGCGGTGGCTGGATGCCGACCGAGTCGGTGGCCATTTCCTCAAGCAACAGGAAGGCGCGCCGCTTTCTTCGACTGCGCGCGCGAGCATGCTTGCGCGGCTTTCCGGCGAAGAGCCCGAAGGTTCTGCGGAAGTGGCCGTATCAACGACGCACGATCCCCATGCGTTGCCAAAGCCGCTGTGGCCGTATTTCGGCGAAACCTATCAGGCATTGCGCTGGCGCCTGATCGGCCCGGGCGTGCATCACATTCGCGCACGCGATGTCACCGACAGTCATCTCATGCTTCTGCGGGTGGCGCCCGGACGCAGCCTGCCCATGCACAGCCACGGTGGCAACGAACTCACCATGATTCTGCAAGGTGCCTACGACGACTCGCTCGGCCACTTCGCCCCCGGTGACGTCGCCGACCTGGATTGCGACGTGGAACATCAGCCGGTGACGTCGCCCGGCGTGCCGTGCATATGCGTCGCGGCCACGGATGCTCCGCTCCGCTTTTCCGGCTGGCTGGCCCGAACGCTGCAGCCGCTGTTCAATCTCTGAGCCGCCAGGCTGCCGCCTACAGGCCCAAAGCGTTTGGTGTAGCCTTCCGGGCGTTCGGCTGTGCGCTTCCCCTCGTGCGGACAACGGGCAGACATCCCACAAGAACGTCCAGGACACAGGAGCTTCCCATGAAGGTCTTTCTGGCAGTCGTGTTGCTGTTGGGCTGGATTCACCCCGCACTTGCCGAGTCACCCATGCCCTCTCCGCTGACCGGACGATGGGCGGTCGATGTATCACGACTGCCGATGGCCCCCGAGGCCAGGCCCAAAAGCGTCACGATCACCTTTGGAAGTGCCGGCGAAGGAAAGTGGTCCACGGAGGTGGATATCGTGGATGCCGCCGGCTCGGAGAATCATTCCAAGGGAACGGCGACGCTTGACGGCACACCCGCTTCCGTCACGGGAAACAACGAGGCCGATACCGCAGCCTTTCGCATGCCGGCGCCCAACGTGCTGATCATGGCGCTGTCCAAGGGTGGCATACCGGGATCGACGCGGATCTATTCGGTGACTGGTGACGGCAACTCGCTCATCGAAACAGCCGTCTATTTCGGTGATCACGGTGTACCGATCATGCGGACGCATTACTTCACGCCGGTACGTTGAGCGGCAGGAATGGCCCGTTCGGCCGTTACGTAGCCACAGGAACTGGCATGTCCGCGATGGCCGCGGACATGCCAGGCTTCCATTACTTCGTCGTGGATGACTTCACCGGCTTGCCATCGATGAAATCGCGTACGGCGGCAATGGTGGTATCGGGTGCTTCCTCCATCAGCCAATGGCCGGCGTTCGGAACCACAAGCCCGGTGACGTTGTTGGCCGCGTTGCGCATCACGATGGCCTCGTTGTCGCCGAACGACTTCGCACCGCCAATGGCAAGCACCGGCATGGTGAGCTTGGTCGACAGGCCTGCCTTGTTGTCATCGGCATCCTGGCGAATGGCGCGAAACTGTGCGAATGCGGCGTGCATGGCGCCCGGTTTCGCGTAGAGCTCGGCGTAGTGCTGTCGCGTAGCTTCATCAACCTTGGAAGGATCGCCGGCAAATTCGTTCCAGAAACGGTCGAGGTAGATGCGTTCGCGACCGGCCACCAGGCGCTCCATGTCCGGACCGCCGAAATCGAAGTGCCACAGGGCGGGCCAGCGCACGATCTGATCCCACGGCGGAATGCCGGGAACCGGTGCATCCATCACGATCAGGCGATCGGTCTGCGTGGGGTAACGCGCGGCATAGGCGTAGGCCACCATGGTGCCGATGTCATGGCCCACGACCACCGCATGGTCGATGTGCAGGGCAGCCAGCACGTTGTGTACATCCGCGGCCTGCGTCCGCTTGTCGTAGCCTGCTTCCGGCCGGGAAGACAAACCCATGCCACGCAGATCCGGCACTACCACCGTGTGGTCGCGAACCAGGTTGGCCGCCAGCGGCGCCCACATGTCACCGGTATCGCCAAAGCCGTGCAGCAGGACCACGGCAGGCCCCTTGCCACCGACGCGCACATGGATGGTGGCGCCGTCGACCTTGATGTCTTCGATTTTGAATTGAGCGGGGAATGGTTTTACTTCGGCCATCGCCGGAAGGCTGCTGAAGAAAAGCAGGCATGCAGCAAGAACAAGGCGAATCATTGACTGACTCCCGTCATGAAGAAGGTGCGTTGGATGGAGGCCCCAGAGAGGGCGAAGTGGAAGCGCCACCCCGCCCTGGACCTTAGTTCAAGGGATACCGGGTTACGTGCGCGTGATCGACGCGCCTCCATCGACCAGCGATGCCGTGCCGGTGACAAAGGTCGAGTCGTCCGACGCGAGGTACAGCACGGAGCGCGCCAGCTCTTCGGGTGTGGCCACGCGCTTGAGAGCATGCAGGTTGGTAATGAATGCCTGCGACTCGGCCGTGTTGTTCATGTCGCGATACATGTCGGTATCCACGGCACCCGGCAGGATGGCGTTGACGCGGATGCCCTGCGGGCCAAACTCCGCCGCGAGCGCCTGGGTAAGCCCGATGAGGCCCGACTTGCTCGCGGCATAAGCGGCAACCCCGGGGAAGGCAAAGGAATGGCCAACGAACGTGGACGTGAAGATTACCGAGCCACCGCCGTTCTTCTGCATCTGGGCGATCTGGTGCTTGGCACCGAGAAACGAACCGGTGAGGTTGATGGCCAACGCTTCGTTCCAGCCGGCTTCGCTCACTTCAGTGCTGGCACCGGCCTCGCCCAGCGTGCCGGCATTATTGAAGGCGACGTCCAGACGTCCAAAGCGCGCCACGGCCAAATCGACCAGCGCCTTGGCATAGGCTTCCGATTTCACATCACCCGCGAGTGCCACGGCCTGACCACCTGCCGCTTCGATCTCGCTGACCAGCGAATCAAGTTCAGCCTGGCGGCGGGCGCCGACCACGACCTTGGCACCCTCGGCGGCAAACAATGTGGCCGTCGCGCGACCAATACCGGAACTGGCGCCGGTAACCAATGCAACCTTGTTGATAAGACGAGACATGGGGTTTCTCCGTTAGCGAAGGGCTATGCGCTTTACGCGTTGGAGAAAGATTGAACCCGGGGCGTGGGAAAGACGTATCAGGCCCGAAGGGCACCATGTTCGAAATATTCGAACGTGTTCCCCGGGCGCTCAGGGAACCGTGGCCGCTCGAATGTAAGCGGTGCCCGCCAAGGCGACCGTCAGGCCGGCGGTGCCCTTGTCGATCACGGCGAGAAAGGCCGCCCTCGCCTCGCCTGCATTTCGCTTCTGGCGGAAGGTCTGATGACCATGGATGAGCGCGACGGTCCACGTTGCCAACAGCAGGCTCGCGGCCAGGCGCGCGTCGGCGTCTACGGCCTTTTTTCCCGTGCTTTCGGCCAGCGCGTCGGC
This sequence comes from Dyella sp. C11, assembly GCF_003121485.1. Taxonomy (GTDB): domain Bacteria; phylum Pseudomonadota; class Gammaproteobacteria; order Xanthomonadales; family Rhodanobacteraceae; genus Dyella. The sequence goes on from NZ_QAVX01000009.1 coordinate 26,512, forward strand.
AACGACCTGCGCGATCTCGTCGCGTATGGCCCTGGCGCGCGCCTTCAGCGTTTCGCTCGCTTCGATGGTCTTCACGAACCCCTGGCTTGCCGTGGAGAACCGCACGTAGGGGCTCTGTTCCTCCACCAACCGGTGAGCGAGCAGGCGAAGTGCCTCGATGGGTGCAACGCCCGGGTCACGTTGCAGCAACGTGGCGCGCAGAAGTTGACGCAGCTCCTCGTCGCGATCAAAAAACATGTCTTCCTTCCGCGGGAAGTGATTGAACACCGTCATGCGGCCGCCATCGGCCGCGGGGGCGATCTCATCCACCGTCACGTTGTCGAAGCCTCGATCAAGAAACAGGCGCGTGGCGATATTGGAAATGCCCAGGCGCGTGGCGAGGCGCTTGCGGGTGCGACGGTCGGGTGGAGTTGACATGGATGGCATCATCCCACATTTTATGTACTGAGTACATATTTGGATGTCGTACATGAAGTCGATCGACGTGGTAGTGGTTGGCGCGGGCCCGGTGGGCCTGCTGACCGCCATTGAGCTCACCCTGGCTGGCGCCAGCGTGCTCGTGCTGGAGCGCCTGGCCACGCCAAGTCCAGCCATGAAAGCCATGGCGCTTGGCCCGCTGGCGTGTGAAGCCCTGCAACGCCGCGGCATGGGCGCCGCCATCGCCGGGGAAGAAGCCCGCAACCTGGCTGTGATGCAACAGTTCACCGAGCAGAACGGCGCGGATTGGCGCGCGAGGATGGGCAAGTACAGCGGGCACTTTGCCGGCCTGCTTATCCGCAAGGATGCGCAACGCGAGCCACAGCGACGCGTCCGCGCCGTCAACCAGCAAGGCCTGGAGGCCATGTTGGGTGAGCGTGCACGCGCACTCGGCATCGATGTGCGCCGCGAGTGCGATGTCACCGGCCTGGAGGCAGACGACGATGGCGTGACCGTCACTTGGGCATCGCCCGCAGGCGAACAACGCCTCCGCTGCGCCTATCTGGTCGGTTGCGATGGCGGACGCAGCCCCGTTCGCAAGATGGCTGGCTTTGCGTTCCCCGGCACCGCGCCCACCACGACGTTCTACCAGGTGATGGCCGATATCGATCATCCCGAACGCTTGCTGCCGCTTGGCTGGCGTCGCACCCCGCGCGGCGTCTTTTCCTATGGCCCCGTACCAGGCCGACTGTTCATGCTGGACTTCAGCCGCGCGCCCGAGAACCGGGAGGCGCCGGTCACACGCGAGGAAGTCGAAGCATTGCTTCGGCATATCAGCGACGCGGACGTTCGCGTGACAGCGCTTGAAAGCGGAAGTCGTTGGGCCGACAACACACGGCTGGTGGATACCTATCGCCAAGGCAGAGTGCTACTGGCCGGCGACGCGGCGCATGTGCACTCCCCCTTCGGCGGCCAGGGCTTGAGTCTTGGCTTGCTGGATGCGACGAACCTTGGATGGAAGCTGGCTGCCGTCATCCGTGGCGAGATGCCCGACAGCCTGCTCGATACGTATACCGCCGAACGGCGCCCCGTGGCCGAAGCGGTGCTGGCCAATACGCTGGCCCAGGCAGCCCTGCTTCGCCCCGATCCCCAGTCGGGTGCCATGCGGGAACTGATGACAGAGCTCATGCAGGTCGATGACGTCAACCAACGCATCAGCGACATGGTGCGTGGTCTGTCCACGCGCTACGACCTGGGCACGACACATGACGACGTGGGACAGCTCGCCAGTGACCTGCACCTGGGCGACAGCACGGCCTCACTCTATGACTTGATGCAGGAAGGTACCGGCGTGCTGCTCGACGCAACATCAGGCAACGCGGCTTCCGCGCTCGCACAAGCCAGCACGCAACGAGTGCATTGCGTTGCTGTCGACCAGGGGCCGTCCATGTTGATTCGCCCCGATGCCTGCATTGCCTGGGTGAATGCGGAGGCCACCACCCACGGTTTGCCGGAAGCGCTGCTGCGCTGGTTTCGCCGAGGGGATTGATCAGTACGCGCGCAAATTCTTGACGACATTGCTTGCGTTTATCTTCGATGCAAAACATGACTCCAGACAGCGCCAAGGCGAGTCGTGGCGCGAACCTTCATCGAATGCCATTCGATGCTCGATACAAGAAAATGCGCTTCGACCTTGCACAAGACTTTCGAATGTCGTCGAAGCGCGCAATGACGAACGCATCGACACGGCTACTTAGATTGAAAGCACTATCACTTCCGTGCTGCGCCTTGGAAAGGCACGTGCAAGCAGGCGGCTGTTTATGGGTAGCGGGCCCGTTGTGACAGTGGTCGAGCGGAACGCAAGGGGACATTCCGAAGACTGATATCGCGATATGCGGTGGAGGTTGCCATGCGCCAATGGTACGAGACGGCGTTTCGACACGTGCTCTTTCCGGCCTATGAATCGGTGTTGCGACATCGCTCCACGCTGTCGTGGCTGGAAAGCTATGAGTCCGATCAGTGGCTGTCACCATCGGAGATAGCAGACATACAGTGGTGGCGCCTGAAGCTGCTGCTGGAATTCGCCTATCGCGAGGTGCCCTACTATCGAAAGCAGTGGCGAGCCCTGGGCATGACACCCGGTGACATCACCAGCATGGATGATTTCTCCGCCCTGCCCTTGCTTACCAAGGCAGATGTACGCGCGAACTTCGACGACCTGAAAGCGACGTCCATGAAGGACGAGTTGCTTTACAAGACCACCGGCGGCTCCACGGGAGAGCCGACGCGCTTTGGTTACTCTCGCGAGAGCAACAACCGGCGCCATGCAGTGATGTGGCGGGGCTACAAGTGGGCCGGGGCACCGCTAGGCGCGCGCAGCCTGATGCTGTGGGGCGCGGGTGTCGGGACACCGTCGGTGAAGCAACGCGTCAAGGACCACGTTTACCACGCCGTGTTCTCGCGCCGTGTCGTCAACAGCTTCCACATGACCGAAGCCAACATGGCGCAATACGCCGACTTCATTGATGCGTACCAGCCTCGCGTCCTGCTGGGCTACACCGGACCGCTGATTCGCCTGGCGCAGTGGCTGCGCGATACAGGGCGGCAAGTGCATCGCCCCGCAACGTTCATCTCGTGCGGGGAAGCCATGCACGAGTTCCAGCGCGAATTGATCGAGTCCGCGTTCGGCTGCCCCGCGTTCAACACCTACGGCTGCCGGGAATTCATGCTTATCGCGGCAGAGTGCGAGCAACATGAAGGCCTACACATCAACAGCGATCATCTGGTGGTGGAACTGGCCAAGACGGCCGATGCGCCACGTGATGGCGAGTCGGGCGAGGTCGTGGTGACCGATCTGTCCAACTATGGCATGCCGTTGATTCGCTACGCCACGACGGATCTGGCGACACCTTCCCACCAGACCTGCAGCTGTGGCCGTGGCTTACCCCTGATCAAGCAAGTGGATGGCCGCGTGCTCGACGCGATCCATACCCCCGACGGACGCGTGCTTCCCGGCATGTTCTTTCCCTTCCTGTTCAAGGAAACCAAGGGTGTCACCCGCTACCAGGTCGTGCAAAACCAGCTCGACCGGCTGGATCTGAACATCGTTCGCGGCCCCGCCTTTGACGAGGACTCGCTGGCATTCATCAGGCACGAGCTCCACAAGGTGCTGGGCGACTCGGTACAGCTGGCATGCCATTTCGTCGATGACATCCCGCTGACCCGCAGCGGCAAGACGCGGCTGACCATTTCCGATCTCAAGCCAACCGTCTGAAAGAAGGCGTGCCCCCAGCGGTACACCGGCGCGCGGGCCCGCAGCAGGGCGGGCCTGCCCGTGCGGGCCGCCTTGCCGCCCTGCCATTCGGCACCTTCCCGCGGGGATCTTGGCCAGCCCCCTCTTTTTGCTGTCAAACAGCGCTGCTAGCTTAGGCGGCGGTGGTTCCGCACTTTTGGGGTAACGATGGACACACAGGCAGCAGCGGGAACGGCAGGCGCTCCGACAGCGGCAGCTCGGCGAGCAGCGCGGCGTGTCTCCATCGACTACCGCGCCAATGGGATGCTCCTTGGGGTGGTCGCGATGGCCATGCTGATACAGCTTTTTGTGTGGCCTTTCCTGTTGCGGGCATGGGGCCTATCCATGCTGTGGATTGCCGTGCCATTGGTGGTGCTGACGCCCATGCACTGGGGGCTGATCCATGAATCCATCCATGGAAAGCTGTTGCCTGGGCAGCGCCTCAACGAATGGGTGGGGCGTGCCTTGGCGATTGCCTTCCTGCTGCCGTACGACGCGGCGCGTTTTGGCCATTTGATGCACCACCGTTTCACGCGCGAATCCTATGACCGACCGGACGTGCATGAAGGCGCGTCACATCGCGTGCTTGCCCGTCTCGGCTACTACGCTCATCTGCTGGGTGGCCTTTACCTGGGTGAAGTGGTGCTGCCCCTGCTCGCCTTCTTGCCGGCGCCCTTCGTGGGAAAACTCGTTGCACGCAAGCTTCGCAGCGACAACCCGGTGGACCGCGATATCCAGCGCATGTTCGTCGGCTTTGCGGCCAACCGGGATCGACGCTTTCGCATACGGCGCGACTGGCTGCTGTCGATCGCGCTGCATGGCGTAGCGTTCTATTTCTACGGCGCGTGGTGGCCGGTGCTCGCAGCCACCATGCTGCTGCGTGGCATATGGCTTTCCGTGGCGGACAACCTGCCCCATTACGACGTGATGCTCGATGAACCCGAACGCGCACGCAATTTCCGCGTGCACGCCCTGTGGCGTCCCGTGTTGATGAATCATCATCTTCATCGATTGCACCACCAGTATCCGACGCTGCCGTGGACGGCGCTGCCGGCGCTGGCCCGTGAAGAAGCCGATGCGTCCGCCCGTGCGACGGACGCGAGTTACTTCCGATCGGCGCTGCGGCAATTCAGCGGGTTCGGCCGCTTGCGCTGAAGGCGCGGCGCAGGCGTCAGGCCTGCCCTGCCGGTCGATAGATCTGCGCCACCGATCCCAGCGGGAAGGCTTTCGAGCTGACCAGCGTGAGCGGCCTGGGTGCGGGCAAGTCCGAGAAAATCGGCACGCCCCTGCCCAGGACGATGGGATGCACCATCAAGGCATATTCATCGACCAGGTCATGCGCGATCAGGCTGCGCGCAAACAAGGCGCCGCCAAGTGCCATGATCGGCTTGCCGTGCTGAGCCTTGAGCCCTGCGATTTCCACGGCCAAGTCACCACCCGCCACATAAGCCTCGGCCCAACTTTCCGCACCGGCCTGGAGCGATCCGGCGTTACCCGCCCTGGCCACCTCAAGTGCGTCAGCGACACCCTGCAGGACACCCGTCCCCTGCCTGGAAAAAACCGCCTTCGGTATCTGGTTCATCGGCGGTGCGAAGGGGCTGGCGGACGTGACCCAGAAAGGCGCCATGTCCTGGAACGAACGACTGCCCATGATGATCAGGCCAGCGTTCGACAGGTTCTGCACCTTCCAGGCCATGGCTTCCTGGTCACCGCTGAATATCCATTTGACGTCACCATCGGGACTGCTGACAAAACCATCGAGTGACATGGACATGGAAAGGATCAATTTTCTCATCGGCGTTTCCTCGTACTGATGGGCCCCGAGTAGCACCCCGGATCAACCCGATTCCAACGAGCCGCCTTCGTCCAACCCCAGGAATGACCGGGTTGGCCGTTGCAAGGGCGTCGGCGTTCATCATCACGACGAACCACCAACGCCGAATTCGACACGCCCGACAAGATCACAGGTTCTCGCGCATGATCTCCACGACGTCCGCGCCACGGCCATGAAGAATGGCACGCATGGAATACAAGGCCATGCCCACCGCCGCTTTCGGTTCGATGAAGGGCGGCCGGAACAGCTCCAAGGGATTGACCTTCACGTTGAGCAACGCCGGACCCGGCTGTGACAACCATTCGTCGATGGCGGCATCCAGATCGGAGGCTTTGCTGACGGTTTTGCCCCACAAGCCCATGGCCTCAGCCACTTTGCCGAAATCCGGGTTTTTCATGCGGGTGAATGTATCCAGCATGCCCTCGGACATCTGCTCTATTTCGACAAAGCCGAGCTTGGCGTTGTCGTATACGGCGACTTTAACCGGTATGTCTTCCTGGATAGCGGTGAGCAGTTCGCCCAACAGCATCGATAAGCCACCGTCTCCGCAGAGCGCAATCACCTGACGATCCGGCTCCGCCTTCTTCAGGCCCAGCGCACCGGGCAGCGCGGTGGCCATCGTGCCGTGAAGCAGGCTTCCGAACACCCGCCGCTTGCCGTTGGTGTCAATGCAGCGCGTCGCCCAGAAAATGGGCGTGCCGTCATCGGCAGAAAACAGAGCATCGGGTGCAGCGCGCGCACTGATGGCAGCCGTGAGGTAGGAGCCTGGGATCGTGTCGTTGTGCCCGGGCACCCATTGTTTTTTCCAGGCTTCCTTGTGTTCCTGAAAGCGACGCACATAGGTTTCCTGGAACGTACCATCCGCCTTGGGTTTCAGTAGCGGCAGCAACGCCGTCAACGTGTCTTTGACATCCCCTACCGCGCCCAGCGTGACATGGTGTCGTCGCCCCAGATGGGTGGGATCGAGGTCGATCTGAACGATTTTGGCCTTGTCGGGGTAGAACTGGCGCCAGGCGAAATCAGCGCCCAAGAGCAGCAAGGTGTCGCATTCGAGCACGGCCTTGTACCCCGCCTCGTTGCCAAGGATGCCTGTCATGCCGACGTTGTAGGGGTTGTCGTGCTCCAGAAAGCTCTTTCCACGCGACGTATGCGCCACGGGCGACTTGAGCCGTTCGGCAGTGGTGACAATCGCCTGCAGTGCATCTTCGCAACCGGAACCGGCGTAGATGGTTACCTTGTCCGAAGCGTTGAGAATGTCTGCAATTTCCGCGATTTCTGCATCGTTGGGGCGAATGGTGGGGCGCGGTGAGTGCACGCGATACGGGTAGTCTTCGTGGGCCTCGGCATGCGATACGTCGACGGGAACAATCAGCACCGCGACACCCCGCTTGGCGATAGCCGCCTGGCATGCCATCACCGTCTTCTTGCGGGCCTGGTCCGCGGTCATGATCATGTCGCAGCACACCGAGCATTCCTTGAAGACGGATTTGAAATCCACTTCCTGGATGAACTCGAATCCCATCTCGCTCATCAGGATGCTGCTTGCGATCAATACCACCGGTGAACGATTGCGGTTGGCCTCGTACAGTCCGTTGATGAAGTGCAGGCTTCCCGGCCCGCAGCTACCGGCGCAGGCGGTCAGCTGGCCGGTCAGCAGCGCTTCGCAACCTGCAGCAAATGCTCCCGCTTCTTCGTGGCGAACATGCACCCAGTCGATAGAACTCTTGTCGAGGTGCTCGGCAATCAAGTTCAACGTATCGCCAACGATGCCGTAGCAGCGTTTGACTCCGGATTGCTCGAGGACTTCAACAATAATTTCGGCGACCTTCTTGCTCATGGCGCGCTCCGCGTTATGACACAGGGAAGAAGTCCCGTTGCAACACCGACGGGATCAGTGCAGGCGACTCGCGCTCCGTCCCCAAAAAGCCAAGCGCTGCTTGCCGAGAGGCTACGCGAACAGCTGTCTTCGTCAGGTGGATGGGGCGGACGCATCTAACGCGCAAGATCACGCGACGGCGCGCCGGAGATGCAGAAGGAACGCCGAGGTACCGCCCTGCCTGCAAGCAGGATCGTTGAGCGCCTGCGATCACAGGCCCGTGCCTTGCTCTGCGCTTGCTTCGGCGGCATCACCAACGGGGCACGAGGTGCCCTGTCAGCTCGATGCGAACGGGGTCAGCGCAGGGTTTCACGACACAGTGACCGGACAGGACCACCACTTCACCTATAATCACCAGGCCAAGGGGGCACCAAGGGGAAAGCGATGAGCCATGCCATCGGCCTGGGGCCGACGCTCATAGTCGATGACGATGCATCCATGCTGGATCGACTCACCGCGTTGCTGAAAACGGTGGAGGGCACACCGCCTCCGCTGTGCGCACGCAGCGTTGCCGAAGCACGACGCGTGTTGTCGGACACTCCCGTGCTGTATACGGCGCTGATTGACCTGGGACTGCCTGATGGCAACGGCGTGGACATCATCGCCCAGTTGCACAACCAGCGACCTGAAGTGAATTGCGTGGTCATTTCCGCGTGGGAAGAGGAAGCCACAGTGCTTTCCGCGTTGCGCGCCGGCGCGTGCGGCTATCTGTTGAAGGAACGCGATGACGACGAGCTGCGCATGGCCCTGCAAAGCATTTCACGCGGCGGCGCCTCGATTGATCCCTTCGTGGCTCGCGGCATTCTTGCGCTGATCTCCGCCACGACGGATATCACCCCGCCTCCGTCTTCAGGCACGGAAACCACGGGCATCGACCGGATGTCACAGCGGGAAACCGAGATTCTCCAGCTGGTGGCCCGCGGCCACAGCAATCGCGAAATCGCCGGTCTCACCGGACTGTCGCGCCTGACCGTCGAGAGCTATACCAAAAGCATTTATCGCAAGCTCGCCGTGAGTTCGCGCACGGCCGCGGTGTTCGAGGCACGCATGCGCGGACTGCTGAGGTGAACCGCTGGCTGCGCTGCATGGCATTGTCAGCCCTGCTGCTTGCGCTGGCCGCCTGCTCTCGCACGCCTCCGGTCGAACACGCTGCGTCGGGCATACAACAGCTGGATCATGCAGACGCCGCGCCAGCCGACTGGCATTCCAGCGTTCCACCGGACACGGGCTGGGTGCCTGTGACGCTGATGGACGTGTGGACATCGCATTGGCCCACCCATGACGGTGTGGTGTGGTACCGGTTGCGCTGGAATGCCGCCAGCGCAGATACCCCCATGGGCCTGCTGCTCGACTATGTCTGCCTGGCGGACGCGGTCTATCTCAACGGCAGCCTTGTTCATCGCGATCAAGCCCTGGTGGAACCGCTCGCACGCAGCTGGGTGAAGCCGCAATATTTCCTGCTCGACAAGCCACTGCTACGACAAGGCGAGAACGAACTTCTGGTTCGCGTTTCCGGCCTGGCCGCGTATCAGCCAGGCATGGGCACCGTAACCGTAGGCGATGCCCAAACCGTCTCAGCGCTGTATCAGCAAGGCGTGCACTGGCGCTACGACATCCCGCTGTTCAACCAGGCCATAGGCGTCGTACTGGGCGCACTGTTCGGCATGTTCTGGCTGGTGCGCCGGGAAGACACCGTGTACGGCTGGTATGCGCTGAGCGCGCTCTTGTTCGCCGGCTACGGATTCAACTTCATCGCACCCAGCGTGTGGCCGTTCGCGAGCACGGACGGCTGGGAGGCGTTCAACGCTTTTCTCTACGCGGCGGCGGCATCGAGTTTCGCCATCTTCCTATTGCGTTACTGCCACCTCAAAGCACGGGGGCTGACGCGTACGTTGCTGGCCTTCAATGCTATATCGTTGACCTACGCCCTGCTGTGGCCAGGCTCCGCGGGCCCACAGCGCAGTCTCATCATCATCGTCGGTGGGCTGATTTATTATTCAGGCATCGTGGCGTTCATCGTGAACGCAGTACGCACGCGCCGCACGGATCAACGGGTGCTCGCCGTCTGCCTGCTGATTCCGCTGCTTACGTCACTGCACGACTTCCTGCTCTTCTTCGGCATCATCCGCAGCAACCTGTACGTGCTGGCGTTCACGTCCCCGCTTACGCTGATTGGCATGGGTTTCGTGCTGGCCCACCGCTTTGCTGCTGCCATGCGACGAGCCGAAGGCTTCAACGTGGAATTGCAACGCGAAGTGGCAACGGCTACGGACAACCTCTCGAACACGCTTGCCCGCGAGCACGAACTCGCACTGGTCAACACGCGCATTGGCGAGCGCCTGAACCTGGTTCGCGACGTGCACGACGGTTTCGGCGGGAGCTTGCTCAGTGCTATCGCCGCATTGGAACGATCGCCCGTTACATCAGAAACGCTGCGCACTACGGCGGTGCTGAAGCAGCTGCGCGACGATCTTCGCCTGATCATCGACACCACCACGACCGGTCCCCACACCGACTTGCCAGGGTTGCTTGCACCGTTACGACATCGATGGAGCCAGCGCATGGAAGCGGCAGGCATTGAAAGCCAATGGCACATGGAAGGCATCGAGCAGGTTCGGCTGGAGCCGGCACGCAGTCTCGATCTGCTCCGCTTCCTGCAGGAAGCCATGACCAACGTGCTTAAGCACAGCGGCGCCGGTCACGTGGCGCTGACCCTGCGCCGCACCGACGCGCGGTTACTGGCAGAAGTGCAAGACAACGGCTGTGGTTTTGACGAAACCACGCACACCCAGGGCGTGGGCCTTGCCAGTCTGCGCGCACGCGCCGAGCGACTGGGCGGTGCCATGCATTTACGCAGCCGCAGCGGCGAGGGCGTGGCCATTGCACTGGATGTGCCGCTGCACATCCACTAGTGCCCAAGCGGGGATGTCCGGCGCCCACCCGCCTTTCCATTCAAAGCGGCATCACTGGACCGCCGTGAAGCAACCCATTCCATGCATGGCTTCGTCACATCGCTTACTGGATACGAAACGTTGCGTCCATGGCAGCGGGCGTGTGGCAAACATTCATGACTGTGCGTCACATGCTCGCCGAAAGTTCACACCGGGTTGAATAGTCGCTGCGCAAGCTCTCGGCCACCTGTTGCCACCCTCGTGAAGGGGCTGACCATGACCAAGCGACTGCTTACCCTGATGATCGGACTGACCTGCTTCGGCGTTGCCGCGGCGCAGGATGTACCCTCTTCCGCACCACCGGTGACGAGTGCCACGCAGACCACCACGACCACCGTCACCACGTGGACGGACACCATGCCCACGGGAGCCTTGACGGAAGATGCCATCAAGACGTCCATTGCCAATGCCGGATACAAGGAAGTGAAGGATCTGAAATTCAAGGATGGCGTGTGGCGTAGCGATGCGCGCGGCGGCAACAAGAAATGGGTCAAGCTGGCGGTGGGTCCGGTGAATGGCCGCGTGTATCCTGCCGACGCACCGTCCAAGCTCAACGAGAACGAAGTGAAGGCCAAGCTGGCCGGCGACGGTTATGAAAACGTCGGTCACGTGAAGTTCGACGAAGGCTTGTGGAGCGCCGACGCCAAGACCACCCATGGCGCCGATGTCGCCGTACTGGTCGATCCCAACGACGGCACCGTGGTCGCTCGTTCCCACGATTGACGAGTTCACGCTTCGACGCTTCGGCAACCCGGCGCCCTTGACGCCGGGTTGTTTTTTGGCGGATTGCCCAGGCGGCGTGCCCGAAAATATCCATGAGTACGGCACCGCTTGGCCTTCCGCGGTGGACACAATCGGACATTGGCGGCATCCGCTGCCCTTTCGCCACCGCACGCCATTGGCCGAGCGCCAAAAGGAAGGAACCTCATGAAGCCATCCGCTCTTGCACTGTGCCTGCTGCTCGCAAGCGCGGGTGCGCATGCCTCGTCCGACGTTTGGCAGCCTTCCGCCGGCCACACGCAAACTCCCTTATGGCCCGGCACACCGCCGGATGCGAAGCCTCTGCCGGGACCCGAGGAAAGTCACACCAATCCCAAGAACCTGATGGGCGGCAAGACCGTCACGGCGATCACCAATGTGTCGCTGCCCACGATGACCGTCTACGCGCCGCAGGGAAAGAACACGGGCGCGGCGGTTGTCGTGTTTCCGGGTGGCGGCTTTCAGATACTGGCCATGGATCTTGAAGGATCGGAAGTCTGTGACTGGCTGGTCACCAAGGGTGTTACCTGCGTGCTGTTGAAGTATCGCGTCCCCGGCTTGCCTTACGACTGGCACTGCAACTGCCGCCCGCACAACTACCAGTTGTCGATGCCATCGCTGCAGGACGCACAGCGGACCCTACGGCTTGTCCGCGCCCATGCCAGTGAATGGCATATCGACCCGCACAAGATCGGCGTGCTCGGCTTCTCCGCAGGTGGTTATCTGGTTGCCGAGACGAGCACCAACTTCAATCGCCGTACATATACGCCTGTCGATGCCGCCGACAAGGAGAGCAGCCGACCCGACTTTGCTTTGGCCATCTATCCAGGCCACCTCTCGAATGACAAGGGCATGTTCAACACCAACGTTCGGGTGACGCACGACACGCCGCCCACGTTCATCCTGCAGGCGGAAGATGATCAGGTGGATGGCGTCGAACAGGCGCTGGCCTACTTCACCGCACTCAAGAACGCCGATGTACCGACCGAGATGCATCTATACGCGCACGGCGGCCATGCGTTCGGACTCAGGCCGACGGACAACCCGATCACGCACTGGCCCGCCCTTGCCGAAACGTGGTTGCACACCATCGGCGTGATTCCGGCGAACGACGCACCCTGAAGCGCTTGTCCTGCCGCCAAAGCCACTGTTGGCAGGGTTGAAAGCAGCAAGGACTTACGCGCGGCGAGCCTTCAATCCAAAGCCACGCACCACGCTATGATCGGCTTACATTGGGCTGTCAGGGAAAAGACGGAATGAAGGCATGGCGTTGGTGTTTCATCGGCACGGGCATGCTGCTCGCCGGTCAGGCATGGGCCGACGAATGTCACCTCAAGGATTACGGCACGTTGCCCGTGGACATGGTCGGAAGCCAGGCCACGACCATGGTGAAGATCAACGGGAAAGACACGCGCTTCATGATCGACACGGGCGCGTTCTTCAACATCATGTCGAACGCCACGGCCACCTCGCTTGGGCTCAAATTGCAGCCCGTGCCGTTTGGCTACCGCGTCGGCGGCATCGGCGGCTCCACGAGTATCCAGCAGGCCCACGTCAAGGAATTCGGCATACTGGGAACCACCCTGCCCAACGTGGACTTCATGGTGGGCGGCACCGACATCGGCACGGGTCTGCTCGGCGCGAATGTGCTCGATTTCGCTGACCTGGAAATCGATCTCGCCCAGGGCAAGTTGACGCTGTTCAAGGTGGAGAACTGCGACAAGGTATCGCTGGCGTACTGGGCCAAGGACGGCAAATACAACGTCGTCGACACCGTGCGGTCCCGTAATGCCTACGATCGCCGCACCTTCTTCGACGTCGTGGTGAATGGCCGGAAGCTGCGCGCGCTGGTCGACTCGGGAGCGTCGGCCACGCTGCTGAGCCGCGATGCAGCCGAGCGCGCCGGCATCAACGTGAATGCACCTGGCAACAAGGGTGGCAGCTCCAGTTATGGCGTTGGCGGCAAACAGGTGAAAACCTGGACCGTAAAGGTCGACACGTTCTCGGTGGGCACGGAAACCATCCAGCACTCGCAAATGCAGGTGCTCGATGGCCACATCGGGGATGACACCGACATGCTGCTCGGCATCGACTTTCTGCTTGCCCATCGCATGTTCATCGCCAACAGCAAAAGGAAGGCGTATTTCACCTATAACGGCGGGCGCGTATTTACCTTTGCCTCGGCGCCGGATGACGGCAGCAAAACCGAAAGTGCCCCAGCGAGCGCGACAAGCGCCACGCCCAGGGCAGCCAGCGATTTCGCCCTCTCCGGGCAGGCACATCTGTCCCGCGGCGAGTCCGGTGCGGCCGTTGCTGATCTGGACCAGGCGATACGCCTGGCGCCCGATCAAGCTCCCTATTACGTTGCTCGCGCGAGGGCCCACGAAGCGAGCAAGCAACCCGATGCCGCGCTGGCCGACCTCGACAAGTCGCTGGGTCTTGATCCCAGGAATCTCGATGCCCTGCTGATGCGCGCGCAGATTCGCCTTGCGCACAAGGATCGCGCTGGCGCTGCAGCCGATGTGGCTGCGGCAAGCAGCGTGGCGCCGCCAGGCTCCGATCGGACACGGTTGATCGCGTCCCTGTATATCCAGCTCGACGATCCGGCGGCAGCATTGCCCCTGCTCGACGACTGGATTCGACTGCACGACAACGATGCGCTGCTGGGCATGGTGCTCAACCAACGCTGCTGGGCGCGCAGCCTGAGCAACCAGATGCTCGATGATGCGTTGAAGGACTGCCGCAAGGCACTCAAGCGCGATGGCGCCAACCCGGCCTATCTCGACAGCCTCGGCCTGGTCGAGTTGCGCTTGGGCGACTACCCCTCCTCCATCAAGGCCTACGAACAAGCGATGGCGCAGGGCCCCGTTTCAGCGTGGATGCGCTACGGCCTGGGTCTGGCAAGGATTCGTTCAGGGCAGGTCGATGCCGGCCGCGCCGATCTGGCGGCCGCACGTGCCATGGATTCGCAAATCGAAGCGCGTGCCGGCAAGTTCGGGCTGGCAGAAGGAACTCCGCAACACCAGACGGACGTCCATTGAAGCAGGCCACCCGCGTCGCGCGTTGTCAGCCTGCCGACGCCGCGGCCTTGAATGTCACCACCAGCACGTCGCGGCACGCAGGGCGGCTCGGATCCAGGGGCAGCACCGGTGTCACACCATGATAGACGCTGTGGTCATAGATCAAGGCAGCATCCAGCGGATGCGTCAGCGTGAAATCGCCCAACAGCTTTCCATCGGGCGAGTGAATGGTGGTGGTGCCGCTGGCGATGTTCTGGCGGTTCACCAGCAACACCATCACGTAATCCACGCCATCGCGATGACTGCCTTCCGGCGTCGGTTCACCGGCGGCGTCCGTGCTGGCTTCGATGCGGAACTGATGCGCTTCGACGTGCCAGCGCGCTACCTCCGGTGCCAGTCGAGCGAAGAAGGCGTGGCAGAAGTGAAGAATGGTGCGCATGGTCGAGCCCGTTGCCACGGACGATTCCATCGGTTCGAACCAGCGCTGGATATCGCCCTGCAAAGCGTTGTATTGCAGGCTCTGGAAATGTGGCTGATGCGGTTCTAGGGTAACCGTGCCATCCACGGAAGCCGCAAAGGTTGCATGTCGCCTGCGCCGGAACCGCCCTTTCGCCGCCAGATACGGATCAGGCCCCAGGTGTTGCCAACTCGCGGCAAACTGATCCCAGTCGGACAGCTCACCCACCGACACAAGCAAGTCACGCATGCCTTCGCCTTCGACAAAGGCAAAGCCCGGCGCGGTCACCTGATCGAGCAGCGCCGCAACCAAGGGGTCGGTGGGATTGAGCATGTTTCTTTCCTGATTGAACTGGACCAACTGCGGGCAGGCTAGACGCGCAGGCCTGCGCCAACGTTTCGTGGCAGTCATGCATGACGCACGGCCCACCAAAGCGCAGATGCTAAAGTACGCCATCCCAACACGCACGACGTCATCATGAACAGCGACGCTTTCTACCCTATTGGAACACCGGGGCAGCCCTGGGGCCCTGCTGAGCGCAGTGAATGGCTTGCGCGACAGGTCAAGCAGCGCAGCTATGCCGATGACGTGACAAGCGTGGTGGATACCCTGCGCGACACGTTCGACGTGAGCGAATACGGCGCACTGGACTACGGAACGGAACATTTTCCGTTGCTTGTCGTGCGCAGCCGAAACTGGCGCGCTGATCTTCCCGTGATGGTGGTGACGGGCGGCGTACACGGCTACGAAACCAGTGGCGTGCGTGGCGCGCTTCAATTCCTGCAACACCACGGCAGCGAATACGCCGGCAAGGTGAATCTGCTGGTGGTGCCCTGCGTCAGCCCGTGGGCATACGAGCGCATCCATCGCTGGAACCCCGACGCACTCGATCCCAACCGCAACTTCCGCGAGGGCAGCCCTGCCGGTGAATCGGCGGCACTGGTGGCGCTGCTGGCGCCGCTGCGCGACAGCACCCTGATGCACATCGACCTGCATGAAACCACCGATTCCGACGAGTCAGAATTCCGGCCCGCACTTGCTGCGCGCGATGGCAAGGACTACGCGCCGGATGTCGTTCCCGATGGCTTCTATCTGGTGGATGACGCCGACCATCCGCAGCCCGCCTTTCAGCAGGCGGTGATCGATGCCGTGGCCAAGGTAACGCACATCGCCGAGCCGGATGCCAAGAGCGAGATCATCGGTGCGCCGCTGTTGTTGCCGGGTGTGATCAAATTCCCGGTGCGCCAGTGGAGCCTGTGTGCAGGCATCACCAACGCACGATACGCCACCACCACCGAGGTCTATCCCGATAGCCCGCGCACCACGCCGCAGGAGTGCAACGATGCGCAAGTGGCGGCAATACGGGCTGCCATGGATTACGCACTGGCGCATCGCAACGGCTGATACGCCGCGTGGCCGACGATTCGACGGCACCATCAGCTGGCCTTACTGGGGAAACAGGAACGTAGCGCCCAGGCGAACGCCCCAGCCGTGAGGGCTGTTATCGGTGGCGTGATCCCAATAGCGGGCACCCAGAAAGAACTGCACCGGCTGGCTGCCGAGCTTGACCAGCTTGGCAGCCACCATGTTGATGGGCACCGACCACTGCGAATGCTTCCAGTCGTAGGTGGATTCGGTCTGCAAAGTGAAAGTCCACGCGGTGGGTGTGTTGTACGAAAAGAACGGCTGCACGAAGGACGAACTCACCGCCGCGCGGTTGCTCTGCCCGCCCACCGACCAGATGTGGTTGAACAGCAGGCCGTACGTCCATGGCCCCTGCTGGCGCAGCACCACGAAGGTGGGACCCGCGCCCCATTTGCCCGCACCCAGCAAGCGATCCGTCGCGGTGGGCAGCAGCAACACCGGACCCACACCCCATATCCAACCGCCCGCCGTGGGAGCCTTGGGTGAAAAGAACAGGCTCTGGGTGACATCGCCCAAGCCCGTCTGACTGCCCAGCCCCGGCGCGATCTCGTGCTGGCTCACCACCGGAACGATGGTGCGCGAAATCATGTTCCAGTCGCTGCTGATCGATACCGGAATCACCGGCTGGAAATTCATGAGGTACTTGTCGCCATCCTGCGCCGGTCCGATGTTCTGGTCGTAGTTGAACTGGAACGGCACGCTGATGAGCGACGCGACCGGATTGGACAGCTTCTTGGCCAGATCCTGCGCGCCGCCGGCATCCTGGTTGCTGGCATCTTGCGCGTGGCAAAACTGGGTGGCGAGCAACAGGGTGAGCGCAGCGGCGAAGCGAAAGGCACATGGCTTGGGCATGGACAACCTCGAAGATGCAGATGCATCGCTACCGATGGGCCAGGCATGCCAACCAATCGCAAGCCCGCATACGTCAGGAGATTCAGGGCTGTGCCGAGCCGCCGCAACGGCATAACTACGGGCGTAGCATGCGTAAAACTACGGAGATATCCCTTGGATTCCGGGTAGCGCTCCTGACCATCGGGGATTTCCTGGCGTTCAATCGATGGCAATGTGGCCAGCCACGCAAACAGGAGAAACACGCATGTCCGAAATCACGGCGACCACGTTTGTCCTTGCCGTCAACAGCCTGGCCACATCGGTGCGCTTTTACACCGAGCAGCTCGGCTTCGAAGAGACGCTACGCGAGGATGGCTGGTCGTTTCTCCAGCGCGGGGCATGTCATCTTCGGATCGGGGACTGCCCCGATGCCCAGCCCATGACCGCTTGCCAGGATCACTCGTGGTTTGCCTATCTGCATGTCCGCGATATCGGCGACCTGTTCCGCGAATACCTTTCCCGAAACGTGGAGATATGGCATCCGCTGGAAGACAAGCCGTGGGGCATGCGCGAGTTTGCCATCGTCACGCCCGACGGGCATCGCATCGTATTTGGTGAGCAGATCGTGTAACGAAACGTGCCTTGAAACAAACGCAAAGACGCGCTTCTTCCTCCACGCCATCAACAACGGGAAAGCCATCGTCCATCAGGGTGATGGCGTGCTGCACGAACCGGACGGCAGCACGCCCATCGATTTCTTCAGAAGCGCAGCTTGAGCAGTAGCTGGAATCCCTTGAACTTGAAATCCACGTCACCGCGAAACTGGGAGCGGCTGACATCCGCATCGATCCGGTTGAATGAGTACTGCGTGATCACACCGAAGTGATCCCACGGATAAAACTCCGCACCCACGCGTCCGTTGTAAAGCGTGGCATCCACTTGATCAACGTTGGCCTTGAAAGCACCGGCATCTGCCACGATGCGTACCCAATCCGTCGCCTGGTAGCGATAGGAAACGCCGATCCATGGATCAGGAAGATCACTGGATACGCGCGCCGTTCGCGTGGCGCTGGTGCTTACCTCGTTGTTGTTGGTGGCGGCAAAGGCATTGCCTGACAGCTTCAGGCTGAAGCGGTAGGCCTGTAGCCCCACGGAAACACCGAAAGCACCGCGGTCGCCAATCCATGCCCAGTACCGGTAACCGGCCGACGCCGCATCAAGCGAAAAACGTGAGGAGAGCTGCGCGCCGACTGCCAGCTGATCTCCATTGAATTCCAGCGTGCGGTTGAGGTAACGCGAGCTGTCGTTGGAGTCGTGGTAGTAGGTGAACTCGACCTCATGCCGATCCCAAGGGCGCCAGGTCACGTCCAGATAGGGCAACGTGCGGGTGCCGCCCTGACCAAGGTCACGGGAAAAATCCAGCCGCGAACCGGAGTCTTTCACGGCGCCATCCGCGCGCATGTTGGCCGAGGTGTTGTTGGAGAAGCCACCCACGCTGACCGACAGATAGTCGAGCATCGGATGGTCGTCCGCGTGGACGTTTTGCACGAAAAGCACCAGCGCGGCGGCGCCAAAGGCCGCCATACGAGAACAGTGACTGCAACGCATATCCCCTCCCGTAAGGGTCGAGGTAGCAGTATCTTCCCCCGCGATGTCGTCGCTGGCTGCTGCCAGTGTGGACATCACCACATCACCAACCAGTCGTGTGCCGCCTCCGTGGCAGACCTCGACGTGCGCCAACTTCCGTTGACGCCGTGTTAGGCAATTTTCTGCCTGAGCATGCACGCCTGCCAGCGTATTTCTACGCAAACTAGCAGTGGTTGCGCATCATTGCGCATCGGGTCGACGCCGACGATTGGTCGGCGGGCAGCGTCAGTGCGGATCGGCGACGGCAAGCTGGTAAGGTTCGATGCCGGAGCTTCGGAAATCGGCAAGCGCTCGAGCCCCGTCGATCTTTTCCAAGGGCTCGACCCGCGCCACCGACAGCGGTGCTGCTTCCATGGTGGCCATATGCGGTTGGTTCCGAGGCGCAAAAAATGCTTCGCGAACCGTACGGCCTTCGCGCGCGATCACCATTGCAGCCGGTGTCGTATCGAGCATGGCGCCGTGCATGGCGAGATGCGACACATTTGGCGCGGCCGTATCCACGTACAACGGCCCCTCCATGGACTGCGAGCCCACCCAGGCCAAGGGTGCCACCATCACGAGCGATGCCATCAGCCAGTTCAGGCCTGAGCGGAGTTTCCCATCGTCGGAATGAGACATAGTTGTCGTCTCCTTTGATGCAACCGTGGATGCCGGACGTGCAACATCGGCCAAGCAACGCCCCGGTACGGGCCCCGGACGCGAACGCACGGGCGTGGACCATGAAAGCACGGCGTTACAGTCATTACGACGGTGGATCTACGCGGTTGGGATTGCGTAAAAACACCTAAGGCCTTGAAAGATGCCTTCGCGTTGCGTGTTCTCCACGCAACATTCACAACTCGCTATGGCTTTCGTTACCTGATACTCCACGAAAGCTACGCTTCAGTGACCGCCGGTGATCCAGGCCGTGATGGCGCGATCGCTTCAACGGTGGGCAACCAGTCTCTTTCGGGCAAGCGACAGCCAGAACTGAGATAATGGTCGATTGCCCTCCCGCACGTGGCCTTTTTATGCACATCGGCATCGACTTCGGCACCAGCTATTCGGCAGCCGCCGCCATCATCAATGGTGAGCTCACCCTGGTTCGCTTCGGCGAAGCGGAACAGTTCCGCACGGCGGTGTACTTCCCGGAACTGGTGCCCGATCCCAACGATTTCGAACTCACGCCCGAGCTGGAAGCCCAGCTGGAGACGCATATTCGCTCCGCCCGCACCGAGCTGCGTCGACAGGCCGCCGCCGGCAACACGGTGTCGCGTTCCGACGAGGAGCTTCGCCGTGATGCGCTGCGCGTGGTTCGCCGCCAATGGATGGAAGAACAGGCGCGCGCCGCGACGGCGTCCGTAGCCAGCTTCCAGCATGCCTTGTTCGGCGAGGACGCGGTGGAGGGTTACCTGGAAAGCGGTGGCGGCAACCTCATCGAATCGCCGAAATCGATGTTCGGCTATCGACTGGACCCGCAGGTACGCAAGGTGATCGTGCATATCGCCACGCATATCCTTGAACACATTCGCCTCACCGCAAGCCGCCAGTTCGGCGAAGCCGTGCGTGGTGCAGTGATCGGGCGACCGGTGGAGTTTCGCAGCTCCATGGGCGCCGCCGGTTCGGAACAGGCCATTGAGATCCTGCGCGAGGCCGCCGCGGCAGCCGGCTTCGATGAAGTGCGTTTTCTGGAAGAACCCGCGGCCGCCGCGATGCATTACCACAAGAGTCTCGCCGACCGTCAGCACGCGCTGATCGTCGACATCGGCGGTGGCACCACCGACGTCACGCACGCCGAACTCGGCGGCGAAGCATCGCCACTGATTGCGCGCAACTGGGGCTTGCCCAAGGGCGGTACCGATCTGGACGTGGGCGTGAGCCTGCACAATTTCATGCCACTGATGGGCAAGGATGTCGTGCGCGTGCCGCAGCACCAGTTCGTGGAAGCCGCCAGCGTGCACAACCTGCCCAAGCAACGCGAATTCCGGAAGCAGAATTACCGACTGGTCGCCGCACCTTACGGTGCACGACTTCGCGCACTGCAGGAACTGGGCGCCACCACGCGTCTCAATCAGACGGCCGAGCGCACCAAGATCATGCTGAGCAGCAACGACAACCATCGCGCCGTGCTGGATTTCATCGAGCCGGGCCTGGCCGTCGACGCGACGCACGAGGATTTGAATGCGGCCATCGAACCATTCCTGACGCAGCTGGAGCGCACGCTTACCACCGTGCGCGACGACATCGCCGCCCTGCCCGCCAGCGTTTTCCTCACGGGCGGCACGTCGCGCTCACCGCAGGTGAAGGCACGCGTGCACGCGTGCTTCCCCGAGATTCCGTTGGTGCATGGCGATCCGTCGCTGGGCGTGGTGTCGGGGTTGGCGGTGGCGGCCAGCGAGGTTAGCCTTTTGTCGCTTTGAAACCGGATGGTCTTGCCAGGATGCGCCTCGCGAACGTATGACCACACGTCTTGGCTAACGGCATCAAAGGTTGAGCGTGATGTCCACGCCTTGAGCCTTGATAGCCTCAAAGGTGGGGCGGGCCTTTGCACTCGCCGTTATCTCCAGCTGGCTATTTGATCGCCATGCGAGCCGCAGGTTCTTCATTTCATCCAGAGTGGCCTCGTTGTCGTCCAGCACGACAATGTCCACCACGCTCCGAACGTTAGCCGTCTTTAGCGATACCGTCGTGAGGGCATAGCTGTTGCCTGGACCTCCCCACACATCGATTTTCGCGAAGGCTACGTGGCTCCCATCCGGGGAAGGCTCTTGCACGGTCCACACCGTTTTTGGGTTATCGCTGCAACAAGCCAGCATGGTGGATGCCAGGATCAGCGATACCGTGGTCCTTTTTGTTCCCCGCATATGACATTCCTCCCTGAACCTCATTCATAGCCGATCTCAATGGTGGCTAAGTGGCGGCTTGAGGCAAAGCTTGTCGCAAAGAATGGGAATCCTTACCGTAGTTCAGCCGATCACGCGCACACCGAATGCCTGCAGCACCAGCGCAACGTTGAGCGCCAACACCACGGCCATGGCAATGAACGCCACCACCTGCAGCTGCGCACGATTGCGGAACACGCCCATGATGTCGCGTCTTCCGGTGAGCCAAAGCAGCGCAAGCATCGGGAACGGTAGCGTGAGACTCAAGGCAATCTGACTGGCGACGAGTGCCCTGGTCGGGCTGACGCCCATGCCCACCACGACGAAGCTGGGCAGCATGGTGATGCTGCGCCGGACCCAAAGCGGAATGTGGAACTTCGCAAAGCCCTGGGTGATGACTTGCCCCGCCATGGTGCCCACCACGGAGCTCGATAGCCCGGCCGCAATGAGTGCGAGCAGGAACAGGCCTGCCGCCCCGGCACCCAACAACGGCCCCAAAGCCTCGTAGGCTTCGCGAATATCGTCGACGTCGGTGTGATTGGCGTGAAACGCCGCCGCGAATACCGCCACCATGGCGACATTCACCAGGCCGGCAAGCGCCAGCGTGATGGCTACTTCGCGGTTGGAAAAGCGCAGCAGGGTCCGGCGCTGCATGTCACTGCGCACCGGCGTGCGCGACTGCGTCAGGCCCGAGTGCAGGTAGAGCGCGTGCGGCATGACAGTGGCGCCCACCAGCCCCACCGCCAGGTTCAATGCGCCGCTGTCAGGCAATTCGTGCGACACCAGCCCACGAACCACACCGTGCCATTGCACGTGCGACACCAGCAGCTCGGCGAGAAATACAAGGCCAATGGTGCCCACCAACACACCTATGGCAATTTCCATGGGACGAAAACCGCGTCGCTCCAGCATCAACATCGCGTACGTCGCGATGGCAGCGATGGCCAGGCTCGGCATCAACGGCAGGTGGCAAAGCAGCGATACACCCAATGCACCACCGAGCAATTCGGCCAGATCCGTTGCCATGGCGGCCACTTCGCTCGATGCCCACATCAGCATCACCAGCGCCGTCGGCAGGTGATCGCGCGACAGCTCGGCAAGGTTGCGCCCGGTAACAATGCCCAGCTTCGCCGAAAGCATCTGGAACAACACCGCGACGGCACTGGCCAGCGCCACCACCCATAAAAGGCTGTAGCCGTACTGCGCTCCGGCCTGGATATTGGTGACCAGATTGCCCGGGTCCAGATAGGCCACGGACACGACCACACTCGGACCCAGCAACGCCAGCGCCGCGCGCCAACTGCGCCCTTGCAACGGCGCACCCTGTGCCGGGCTCGCCTCGGCATTCCCGGCAACAAGCGGCAGCGACGGTTGGAGGACAAAGGCGTTCATGCGCGCAAGGATGGCAGCCATGTGTTGGACGGGATCGTCTTGAAATCTACTGCCGCGCTGCACGCCCGTGAATTTGATTGATTGGATGGCGCCGATAAGAAGCGCCTATCGCTCGCGGCGAACGCCACGGTTGCCGCAAGGTCTTGCCGCCGTATCGCCGTCACGCCGCTGTCACTGCGCATTGCTTGAATCCTGCCAGCTTCTGGCTGGCGCGGGTGGTCCGCGCCCTTTTCCACGCATCCGGGGAACAACCTAATGAAGAAGGCCTTGTTGGCGCTGGCGACTGCCGGCCTGCTGCTCACGTCTGCTGCGCAGGCGGCTACGTCGCGCACGAGCTGGGTGGTCTCGCAGATCTACAACTACAACCATCCGCTGGCCGCGACGGACAGCACCGATCTCGCCACCAAGATGTCCACGATGGCAGCCAGCGCGTTCAACTTCTATCGCGGCACCGACCACATCTTCTATCAGGACATGACCACCCTGCCCGCGTCGGCCTATACGACGTCGCAGACGGGCTTCACCTGGATCGGCGGCGATGCGCACATCGGCAACTTCGGCGCATGGCAGGACAGCAGCGGCAACAATGTGTTCTCTGTCGACGATTTCGACGAAGGTTACCTGGGCCAATACGTATGGGACCTGCGCCGCCTAGCCACCAGCATGGTGCTGGCCGGCCGCGCCAATGGCATCGCCGACAGCGACATCACCACCGCGATCAACACGATGGTGTCGGCGTACATGAGCGAAATGAACGACTTCAAGGGCAGCAGCGACGAGCTGAGCTTCCAGCTGAAGAACGGCAACACATCCGGCGTGGTGCAAGACACCATCAGCGACTCGAAAGGCGATTCGCGTTCCAGCCTGCTGAGCAAATACACGCAGGTAAGCGCCAGCACGCGCACGTTCCAGACCGTGGCCGGCTCGCTCGCCACGGTCAACAGCACCACCTACAACGCCATCGTCGCTGCGATGAACAGCTACATCAGCAGCATTTCCTCGTCCAAGCGTTATGCGGCCAGCTACTACCAGGTGAAGGATATTCGCCAGAAGCTTGGCTCCGGCGTCGGCAGCCTTGGCAAGCTGCGCTACTACGTGTTGATCGAAGGCCCGTCCACGTCGACGTCGGACGACGTGATCCTGGAATTGAAGCAAGAGCTGCCCAGCGTGGTGACGGAAGCGGACAACGGCCAACTGCCCGCCACCGACTACAGCAATAACGAAGGCAACCGCGTGGCGATGACGGCCAAGGCACAAACGCTCAACGCCGACGTGTTGATCGGCTACGCCACCATCAACAACATGGCGTTCTACTTCCACGAAAAATCGCCGTTCGAAGAAGACTTCGATTACACCCAACTCACCAGCGCCGGCAAACTCAACACCGCCGCCACCTACCTCGGACAGGCACTCGCCTCTGCGCACGCGATTTCCGACCAGGACTACAACAGCACCATCGTGCCGTACAGCATCGACAAGCAAATCACCGATGCGGTAAGCAGCACGAGTGGCCTGCAGTCCGAGATTTCCACGTTCGCTTTCAACTATGCAACGCAGGTGAACCTGGATTGGCAGTCGTTCGTGAGCGCGTATAACGCGGGCACAGCGTTGTACTAAGCCGCGCATGCACCTAACTCCCTCTCCCCTCCGGGGAGAGGGTTGGGGTGAGTCCCGAAAAGGGGATAAAGGGCGGGTGCTCGCGAAAACGTCCTTAGTACGAATTGGCTTTGGCTTTTGGCCATTAGCTTTTGACTCCCGGGCCCCGTATGACAGCGGCGGGCGGGTGAAGGAATAGCCCGCAGGGTGGCTCGCATGGATGCGAGCCAGTTTGTCGTCAGGGCAGGATGCCCTGTCGACAAACCCCGTAACCCGCTCGCGTACCTGGAGGCCGAAGGCCGGAGGGCGCGTCATCCGGGGTGCCCTTCTCTTTGGTTACTTTCTCTTGGGCAAGCAAGAGAAAGTGACCCGGCCTCCGGCAGGAGGTCGGAAGCCCGCCGCAGGCGAGCCAGGTCGCGGCACCGCTTCAACCGAGCCACGGAGCAAAAGCAAAGTCACGGGATGACCGGCCCTTCGGCCGTTGAAACGCACCTCCAGCTTCCGCTGGGATGACGGTGAGGGATAGACAAGTTCCCGCGAGCACCCGCCCTTTATCCCCTTTTCGGGACTCACCCCAGCCCTCTCCCCGGAGGGGAGAGGGAGAAAGAGTGCGCCCCGTAGGGGAGGACATGCAGGACTGAAGGGAGAAAAGGCGCCCACCTTAGGCGGGGATAAGCACGCCGGTATTGAGAAAAAAACCGGCGTCCCGTTACGCCACACTCACCTTCCGCAACGGCACCACCTTCCCCGCATCCCTCTCCATATCCGCCGACAGGAAACTCGGCCGCGCCTGCATCACCGCCAACCCACGCTGCACATTCGGATACCTGGCCAGCAACGCCGGCCCTTCCGGAACCTGTGACAGCGAATGCATCAGCGGCGCAGCGAGATAGTCCGCCAGACAGGGCGCATTACCCACCAGGAAATCCCGCTTGCCATAAGCCGCATCCAGCGTGGCAAGCACGCGATCGATATCGGGCAACGCCGCATCGATTACCGCACGATCCGGCTTGCCATCCGCCGATGCGGGGAACAAATACGGCAACACGCAGCGCTTTACGATGGCGTCGTAGCCATAGTCGTCCAGCACGCTATACCACTGCTCCGCACGCGCCCTTGCAGTTACGCCGTTCGCCGGAAGAAAACTCGGCCCGTCGAACGCTTCGTCGATGTAGCGAAGGATGGCGCGCGTCTCGTAGAACTGCAGTGGACCGTCATACATGGCCGGAATGCGCCCGAACGCGTGAATCGCATCCACTTCCGGCGAATGCGGCTTCGCGGGCTTGAGCGTGTACGCCACGCCCTTTTCCGCCAGCGCAATGCACACGGTACGCACATACGTGCTGATCGGGCTGCCCACGATGACGATGGTGCGCGCTGAACCTTCCGGGTCCAGGTAGTCTTCCAGGTGATTGAACACGGACGTCCATCCCTGGTTGTGATCGTCGCGCACGGCGGCATCGGGGAAGCCGGTATGGCGCATATGCAGCTGCGTGCCGCCGTCTTTCTCGGTGAGCGTCACTTCAATGAGTGTGGTGCGTGCCGCCGCGTCGCCCTCGCCGTCCCACGCCCAGGTATAGGCGAGGTACTCGGGACGGTCGATGGCCTGGTAGACGCCACCCACGCCATGCACCACGCCATCACGGGTCACCATGGTGATGCGATAACGACCGCCCACGCGCACATCCGAACTCACCTCGCCCACATGCAGGCCACGCGGGCAGTGCCACACGGACATCGCGGCTTCGTCGGTAAAGGCGTCAAATACTTTTTCGCGCGGCGCGCGGATAAAGCGGGTCATTTCCAGCTCGAAGGTTGCAGCTTGCGTGGTCATGGCTTCTTCCTCGGAGTACGTGGTGCGCCGCTGTCACGTTGCTTCGTATCGGCGCGATGGGTTCGCTCGACGAATTCGACCAGTCGATCCAGATTGCCTTCCCAATGGCGGCGATACGCCTCCAGCCAGTCGTGCGCATCGTGCATGGGTTCTGCCCGCAGGCGGCAAATACGCCACCGGGCATCCACTTCCCGTGCGATCAGCCCTGCGCCTTCCAGCACCCGCAGGTGCTTGGAGATGGCCGGTGCGGACATGTCGAAGGGTTCGCCCAACTCCCCCACCGTGGCCTCGCCTTTCGCGAGGCGGGTGAGGATGGCGCGGCGCGTGGGGTCGGCCAATGCAGCGAAGGTGATCGACAGCGGATCGTCGGTGTTTGCCATGGCTTCAATTAACCACTTGGTTAATTGATAGTCAAGCGCTTTTTCGTCGAGCCTTTGTGAAGACTCAAGCGACCAAAGCCCAAGGAAAGTGCGGTGGCGGCAGGACGCCGCCACCGCTGGAACATCAGAACTTGTAGGAGATCATCACGCGGTTATACGTAAACGACTCATTACCTGGATTGAGGTTGGCGATGCCGCCCACCGAGCGTTCCCAGCGATCACGCAACTGCAGGCCTTTGAGCACGCTGTCCATGTTGTAGATGATGTCGAAGTACAGATCGTGGCTGTCGCCGCGCTCGTACGTGGTGTACTTCGCATACGCCGCCACCAGCTGCAGCTTCTTGTTGAAGAAGCTGTACTGCATGCGGCCCTTGTAGGCATGCCCGGGGCCCACTTCCACCAGGCCGCGAATCATCGAGGTGGTGAACAGCGGGTCGGTACCGTAGTTCACCGTGTAGGGCGAAATAAGCGCGCCATCACCCACCGCACCGCTCTCGCCGCTGAGCTTGTTGTACGCAAAGTCGATCTTGCCGTCGAAGATGGTGGTGCCGATGTCGGCGCCCCAGGCTTCGGCATCGACCTTCGTACCCGCCACGCCCACCAGCTTCGTCTTGGTCTCGACCAGGATGTTGTCGTCGCTGCTGTTTTCCTTCAATGCCTGCACGGCAATGAACGGATTGAACGGCGTACCGGTAGTGAAGGTGTAGCTGCCGTTGACGTAACCCATCGTCGCGAAGCGAAGGAAGTTGTAGTACCACGCTTCGGCTTTCAGCCCACCATTGGTGTAATTGGTACCGGCAGCCCAGGTGCCCGGCGTACGCGGCGATGTGATCGGCAACGAACCGTTGTTGCCGTACATGGAATCGCTGTCGAACTTCGACGGGTAGTACAAGTTGTCAGGATACATGCCGTTGGAGGTGCGGCTCTTCCAGCTGTATTCGCGAATGCCGTAGATGTTCCAGTTGGTGACCGGCGTAATGCCCACCAGGATGGCGTTGTACGACGAGGGAATCACGCGCGAATCGTTGTTGCCCATCCACGGCGTGTCGAGATACTGGTAGCCGCCCTTGAAGAGGAACCAGTCGTGTTTGTACTGCACGTATGCCTGGCTCCACGCACCCAGCGAACTGTTCGGGCCCATCAGGGAGGTATCGACCTTGGCGGGGTTGTCGTCCTTCGTGCCAAGCATGTTGGCCGTCACGAACGAACCGCCAAAGCTCAAGCCGCCCAGCACGGTGCCGGTCTGCGCGTTGATCAGCGCCGCCAGCGACAGCGAATGCGCGTCGGGCGTGGCTGGTGTGTCGTAAAGGCGATTGAAGTCGTACAGGCGCAACTGGCCGTCGACATGGCCCTGGGTAAACAGATCATCGAAGCTGTCGGCATGGGCCACGGCAGAACACACGGCCAAGCCCAGCGCTACGGCCAACTTGCGTCGCATACGTCTCTCCCCGATATTGAGTTCGGAACGCCGGGCAGTCCCCATCACTTGCCCCCCGGCATCATCGCGAACGAATTGTGACCGTTTTATGACGATTCACAAGTGACATGGCCCCGGCCCCGATATGAGGCTTTGCCATGAGCTTATTGGGGAGAGGTTCTTTAGGCCGTCAGGTGGCGACGGGATAGGAATGCTGCACGGGCGCGCCGCCGAATCGCAGCAACCACTCAAAGTCGCGGGCAACGGCCGGGTTGCTGAAGTGTTCCATCACATGAACACGGGCCGCCACACCCATGCGGCGGAACACGTCGGGATCGCACATGGCGAGTATGGCTTCACGCCAGTCGCCTACGCGGCCAGGTTCGACCAGCAGCCCCGTATGGCCGTCCATCATGGTTTCCGGAATGCCGCCGATCCGGCTGCCCAGCACGGGTACGCCACAGGCGCCGGCTTCAATCGCCACGCGCCCGAAGGTCTCGGGCTCCACGGAGGGAAAAGCCAGGAATGAAAAGGCCGCATAAAATTGCGCCGTATCGTTCACCCAGCCCGTGAAATGGTGGCGAGCCGCCGCACCGCCCTGCTCCGCCATGCTGTGCAACACGTGCTCTTCAGGGCCGTTGCCCACCCACAAGGCATGTAGGCGACCGTCGGCCGCCATGGCGGCGTTGGCGGCCTTCATCAACGGAACAACGCCTTTGCCACCATGCATGCGTCCGGCGTAACCCATGACGATCGCGTCGTCCGGTATGCCGAATTCCCTGCGCACCTGCGCACTGCGGGTGAAATCCGGATGGAACACGCGCGTATCGACCGGGTTATAGGAAATGTGCACACGCTCCGGCGGCACGCCCCGCGCCAGGTACGCATCGCGCGCGTACTCGGACACGGCCACGAAGCGCTGCGCGAGCCGCGGCACACCGTATTCGGAAATCTTGCTCATGCGCGGGTTACGGTGACGAAACAGAGCGACCTGCGTGTTCGTCGCACGGCCGCAAAGAATCAGCGGCCAGTATTCCTTGCCGAAGTTGCCAACCAGCCAATCCGGCGCAAAGCGTACGATGCGCTGGAACACCGCCGTGTAGCCGCGCAGGTCATAGGCATTGCGGAACGTGCTTTGAAACGCCGGGATGCGCGCCGACGCCATGCCCTCGCCGATCAGGCCGCGACGGGAAACAATGCTCTCGACCTGATGGCCTGCTTGGGACAGCGCGCGCGCCAATGCCACGAAATGCGTGGCAGCGCCCGTGTTTTCCGGATTGGTGCCAACGAAGAGGAGCTTCATGCGCGCTTGTCCTCATACCCCGTGAGCACCTTGGCAGCGACTTGCGGCAGCACGTGATGACGCGCCACCTGGATGCGGGGCAGTCGCCACAAGTCCGAACCCGGAACGGCGCGACCGCGGTCCGTCGTTGTCGCTGCGATATAGCCCGCCTCCCGCGTAGCCCGCACGGCACGGCCGTCGTAATCGCCGTACGGATAGCAGAACTGCGTAACGCCAAAACCAAGGCGATCTTCCAGTTCGACCTTGCAGCCGTGCACCTCGTCGCGAAGTTGCTGATCGTTGCACTGGCTAAGACGCGCATGCGTGCGCGAGTGCGCGCCGACTTCCATGCCGCCGGCACGCCAGGCGCGCAGTTCTTCCACCGACATGAGTGGTTTGCGAATGCCCAGCTTGGATTCGTCCCAGGCGTTGTACTGGCCGATGTAACCGCTGACGGCGTAACACGTCGCCGTAAAACCAAGACCCCGCAATGTGTGCATGGCGGATGTGAGGTTATCGACGTAACCGTCGTCGAGCGTAATCACCGCAATCTTGTCTTCGCGTTCGCCCCGCAGATACGGCATGGCATCGGCCATGGATACGCCGCGATAGCCAAGCGCTCGCAGCAACGCCATTTGCCGCGAGAACGAGCCAGGCGATACATACAGGCTTCGATACACGCGGATGCCGTCGGGAACATCGGCAATGTTGTGATACATCAGGATGGGAATCTTCACGAGGATGTCTTCGCATCATTCGGGTCAAGCGTGCTCAGCCCCCTGTGTTACTCCTCGACATCTGCGCGAATCTTTCGCTTGCTTGCACGTACTTGTCGTTTCACAAGGCGTTGAACAAGCTTCGCCCGTAGCTGACAAAGGCCTTGCGCGGAGATGAAGCCCGGCTGTATCCATCGCGCATCCCGGCGCCGGTCACCATGCCTTTCGGTTGCAAGAACACCGTGCGATATCTCCTCCATCGCGAACGCCCGATTCGCATCGACGCAGCATCGGCGCAAGATTCTTTACGCGATTTATATGATGGACGTGTCGTTCGACATCGCTTCTTTACGCGAAGCTGCTCGACCATGTGTCCATGGAAATCCACTCACAGCACTCACACGCCACGGGCTGGCGAGGTATCGGCATCGGGCTGTCGCTCGCACTGTTTGCATTGTCGCTTGCCCAGCTTCTGACACGACCGGGAGAAGATGCGGCAATGTGGCGAGGCCTTGCGCTCTCGTCGATTTATCTTGTGCTTTGCCTGAGTCAGCGGCGCCTGTTCAAACCCGCGCGAGTGCCCGGCAACCCGCAGGTTCGAATCAAGTAACTCACGCATGTAATCCAATGGCGTGCATCGGCGTTCTTGATCCGGTGACCGTTTGATGTGTGAGCAACAAAGAGATCAGGAAGGCTTGCAGCCGGGGCGCCGCAGGTCGGTGAGCGGGCAGCAATCTTGCACCTGCGGCACCGGTTGCAAACCTTCCTGATTTCCATGCTCGCGAACTATTGTGGGAGCGCACCCTGTGCGCGACTCGCCCTGCTCGAAGACCGAGGCCGTCGCCCACAGGGTGCGCTCCCACAAGGAAGAGGCGCGCCAGGCTCAGCCTAGTGAATACGGACCGCCGCGTTCCAAGGCACGCTTGTACGCCGGGCGCTGCTGGATGCGCTTCACGAAAGCGGCGATGTGCGGAAGCCTGTCGCGCAGGCCACTGCGAGCCATGGCTGCCTCCATCGGAAAGCTCATCTGGATATCGGCGGCACTGAATTCGCTGCCTACGAACCAGCCCGTCTGCGCAAGCTCGTTGTTGACGTAGTTCAAGTGCAAGGCCAGTTGCGGATCGACAAAAGTCGCCTGCAACTTGTTGGCAATCTGCCGCGCAATCGGCTTGGCAAAGAACGGCATCGGCGAGGTGGCAATACGCGACGCCACCAGTTTCAACAGCAGCGGCGGCATCGCCGAGCCTTCGGCGTAATGCAGCCAATAGTTGAAGCGCAGCCGCTCCGGCATGCCGGGCAGCGGCGCCAGGCCGCCCGTGTCGTAGCGGTCCACCAGGTACTCGGTGATGGCACCCGACTCGGCCACGATCTGTCCGTCATCCTCGATCACCGGCGACTTGCCCAGCGGGTGGATGGCGCGCAGCTCGGGCGGCGCCAGCATGGTCCTGGGATCGCGCTGGTATTTGCGGATTTCGTACGGTACGTCCAGCTCTTCCAGCAGCCAGAGCACACGTTGGGAGCGGGAGTTGTTGAGGTGGTGGACGGTGAGCATGGCCGCTGCCGACGAGGTGGATGCGCGAGGCTAGCATGGCGACGCGCGCGGCTGTGAGTCGGGCGGCGGTGTTTTTCCAGGGGCTTGCCGCGCCACCGCCGTGGGGCGGCGGATCAGCTCACGCGGCGGCGGCTAACGGCCATCGTCCGATCACATCGTGCCGATGCTTGCCCACATGGCTGCGGATCAGCACGAATTCGTCCACCTGCCAATCGACGGGCTGGCCGACACTGTCGGGCAGCGCGACATCGTTGGCGTAGTACAGAGTCACATGGGGCGACAGCGCGCCCTTGTCCCAGCCGAAACCATGCTTGAAAAGCGCTTCGCCGATGGCGTCCTTCAGCGCCTGCGCTCGCGGTCCGGTTTCCCCGTCGCTGCGCAGGACGAGGCACGCCTGCCCGTAGCCGCCGGTGAATTTCTCAAAGCCATCCAGGCGCAGCCCGAAGGCGGCAGCGGTCACATCATCACCCGCACGCTTGAGCGACTCCTCGAAAGGAGCACGCAACCGCTTGAGGCTCTTGGGAGTACACAAGGTCAGATGCAGACGATGATCCTCGACCGGCGATGGGCGTAGCTCCTGCGCCTCGCGAACGGCGTGCGCACGCCGTTCGCCGATCTGCTGCAGGGCGATGCCCGCCGGCATCAGCGCAAAGAAGTAGTTGCACTCCGGCGCCAGGCCTTCGTCGCCGGATAGTCCAAACAGATCACCGCCTGCCATCACCTGCTCCGCTTACATGTTGC
This sequence comes from Dyella sp. C11, assembly GCF_003121485.1. GTDB lineage: Bacteria > Pseudomonadota > Gammaproteobacteria > Xanthomonadales > Rhodanobacteraceae > Dyella. The sequence goes on from NZ_QAVX01000009.1 coordinate 58,792, forward strand.
GGCGATATTCGCCGCCCACGTCATACAACGCGTGACTGATCTGGCCGAGCGAGTTGTACTTCACGGCTTCCATCAGCTGCTCGAACACGTTCTGGCGATCGCGTGCGGTGTTCTGCAGCGTCTTCAGGCTCTCCGGCGCCAAGCCGTTGCGTGCCTTGCCGAAGGCCAGCACGTTGTCGATCTGCTGGCCCTTCTCGCCTTCGGTGGAACGGATGAGTTCGATCTCGGTGGCGATTTCGCCGCCGTGGTCCTTCGGCAGGAAGGTGTTCACGCCGATCAGCGGAAGGCTGCCATCGTGCTTCTTCTGCTCGTAATACATCGACTCTTCCTGGATCTTGCCGCGCTGGTACATGGTGTCCATCGCGCCGAGCACGCCGCCGCGTTCGCTGATCGCCTCGAACTCCTTGTAGACGGCCTCTTCGACGATGTCGGTGAGCGCATCGACGATGTGGCTGCCCTGCCACGGGTTCTCGTTGAAGTTGAGGCCCAGTTCCTTGTTGATGATCATCTGGATCGCCACCGCGCGACGCACGCTTTCTTCCGTCGGCGTGGTGATGGCTTCGTCGTAGGCGTTGGTGTGCAGGCTGTTGCAGTTGTCGAACAGCGCGTACAGCGCCTGCAGCGTGGTGCGGATGTCGTTGAACTGGATTTCCTGCGCGTGCAGCGAACGGCCGGACGTCTGGATGTGGTACTTCATCATCTGGCTGCGCGCGCTGGCGCCGTAGCGCTCGCGCATGGCGCGCGCCCAGATGCGGCGGGCCACGCGGCCGATCACGGTGTATTCCGGGTCCATGCCGTTGGAGAAGAAGAACGACAGGTTCGGCGCGAAGTCGTCGATCTGCATGCCGCGCGCGAGGTAGTACTCCACGATGGTGAAGCCGTTCGACAGCGTGAAGGCCAGCTGGCTGATCGGGTTCGCGCCCGCCTCGGCAATGTGATAGCCGGAGATCGACACCGAGTAGAAGTTGCGCACCTTGTGGTCGACGAAATACTGCTGGATGTCGCCCATCATGCGCAGCGCGAATTCGGTCGAGAAGATACAGGTGTTCTGCGCCTGGTCTTCCTTCAGGATGTCCGCCTGCACGGTGCCGCGCACGGTCTGCAGGGTTTCCTCCTTGATGCGCGCGTAGGTGTCGGCATCCACCAGCTGGTCGCCAGTGACGCCGAGCAGGCCAAGGCCGAGGCCTTCATTGCCCTTGGGCAGATCACCCGAGTACTGCGGACGGCCATTCGGGAACATCGACGCCAGTTTCTTCTCGGCATCAGCCCAGCGCGCCGGGTCTTCCTTCAAATACTTTTCGATGTTCTGGTCGATGGCGGTGTTCATGAACATCGCCAGGATGATCGGTGCCGGACCATTGATGGTCATCGACACGGAACTGCTCGGCGCGCTGAGATCGAAGCCGGAGTACAGCTTCTTCATGTCGTCCAGCGTGGCGATGTTGACGCCGGAGTTGCCGATCTTGCCGTAGATGTCCGGACGAGGCGCGGGATCTTCGCCGTACAGCGTGACCGAGTCGAACGCGGTGGACAGACGCGTGGCCGCGCCACCCTGGCTCAGGTAGTGGAAGCGACGGTTGGTGCGCTCGGGCGTGCCCTCGCCCGCGAACATGCGGGTGGGATCTTCACCGGTGCGGCGATACGGATACACGCCGCCGGTGTACGGGTAATGGCCGGGCAGGTTCTCGCGCATCAGGAAGCGCAGCAGGTCACCCCAATCCTTCGTCTTGGGCGGCGCCACCTTCGGGATCTTTTGATGGCTGAGCGACGTGCGGTAGTTCTCCACACGAATCACCTTGTCGCGCACCTTGTATTCGTTGACCTCCTCGGTCACCGACTTGTAGCGCTTGGGCCAGTCGTGCAGCAGGTGGATCGCCTCGTGGCTCAGTTCCTTGATGGCCGCGTTGTAGCGCTGGCGCAGGGTGAGCAACGTGCGGTCCGCACCTTCTTCGTGCAGCGCTTCGGATTCGTAGCGGGCCAGTTCGCGCGGCAGATGCGCGTCGCCCAGTTCCTTCAGCGATTCGTAGTAATGCTGCGCCTTGCTGGCGAATTCGGCTTCGTGCTCGATTTCCTTGTTGATGCCGCGCCCCTGCTCGGCGATCTCCGCGAGGTAGCGCACGCGGGCACCGGGAATGAGCACAGTGGCGCGTGGTTCCTTCAGCGTGGTGTCGAGGCTGGGCGTCCACTTTTCGGCCGGCAGGCTGAGCTTTTCGCGCAGCAGGCGGCACAGGTTGCTGAACATCCAGGTGACGCCCGGATCGTTGAACTGGCTGGCGATGCTGGGATACACCGGCACCTGCTCATCGGTGAGCGTGAAGGCCGTGCGGTTGCGCTTCCACTGCTTGCGCACGTCGCGCAACGCGTCTTCGGCGCCGCGCTTGTCGAACTTGTTGAGCACGATCAACTCGGCGAAGTCGAGCATGTCGATCTTTTCGAGCTGGCTGGCTGCGCCGTAGTCGCTGGTCATCACATAGGTGGGGAAATCCACCAGGTCGACGATTTCCGAATCGCTCTGGCCGATGCCGGCGGTTTCGACGATGACAAGGTCGTACGGCTGCGCCTTCAGAAAATCGATGCAGTCACGCAGCACCGCACTGGTGGCAGCGTGCTGGCGACGCGTGGCCATCGAACGCATGTACACGCGGTGACTGCGCAGGGAATTCATGCGGATGCGGTCGCCCAGCAGCGCACCGCCGCTGCGACGACGCGTCGGGTCCACCGCAAGCACGGCAATGCGCATCTCGGGGAACGCATGCAGGAAGCGCAGCAGCAGTTCGTCCACCACCGACGACTTGCCCGCGCCGCCCGTGCCGGTAACGCCGAGCACCGGCGTCTGCTTGCCGGCCATCTTCCACTGCTTGCGCAGATGGTCGAGCTCGGCCTCGCTGATCTCGCCTTCTTCGAGCGCGGAGAGCACGTGACCCACGGCGATTTCGTTGGCGATATCCACCATCGGCGAAAGCGTGGACGTCTGTTCGTCCTTGGCGCGCTTCACCGCGGCGGCGCGCGTGCGCAGCATCACGTCTTCGATCATCTCGGTGAGGCCGAGCTTCATGCCGTCGTTCGGGTGGTAGATGCGCTCGACGCCGTAGGCCTGCAGTTCGCGGATCTCTTCCGGCGTGATGGTGCCGCCGCCACCGCCGAACACGCGGATGTGCGAGGCGTTGTGTTCCTTGAGCATGTCGACCATGTACTTGAAGTACTCGACATGGCCACCCTGGTACGACGACAGCGCGATGGCGTCGGCGTCTTCCTGCAGCGCCGCGCGAACCACGTCCTCCACCGAGCGGTTATGACCCAGATGGATCACCTCCGCGCCCTGCGACTGGATGATGCGACGCATGATGTTGATGGCCGCATCGTGGCCGTCGAACAGGCTGGCGGCGGTGACGAAGCGCAACGGGCGGGTTTCCGCCTGGGCGGAACTGGCGGAAACGTGCTGGGCGGGCGAGCTCATGGGGACTCCGGGGACTGCGGATGCGTCGGACTCCCGATTTTAGTGGTTTGTTACGTTTGGAACATGTTGCGGCGCGGAGAAGTGAGGCGTGGCAACGGTTTCCCCTCACCTCGGCGCGGACCGTGCGGACAGGTATCGTGCATGTAGCTGTCGCGCACAGGGTGCGCTCCCACAGGGATTCGGCGACATTGTGTGGGAGCGCACCCTGTGCGCGACAGGCGCTTCAGGAATCCCCAAACGGCAAATTCGGCGACGACACCACGCGCTCGCCCACCGTCTCACCACGCAAGAATGCCAGCGAAGCCTCGATCACTTCCGGTGCATCCAGCACATGGTGATGTCCCAGCCCCTGCGTGGTGAGCAAACGCGCGCCGTGCATGTGGCGCGCGTAACGCTCGCCTTCGGCCCAGGGTACGTCGCGATCATCCAGGTCATGCACGACCAGTGTCGGCTGCCCCAGCAACGGCAGGTGACGATGCACCTGCAGTTCGTGGATGTTGATGCCCGTCATGGCTTCCAGGCTGTCATGCAGGCGTACGCGCAGGTGCTCGCCAAGGCGCACGAACTGCGTGAAGCGCTGGGTGGCCGCCACGGGATCTGCCGCTGGCGCGATGAGGATGAGTTTCCGCGCGTGCCATGCCTCGCCCTGCGCCAGCGCGGCGGCGGCACCACCCAGCGAGTGGGCGATAGTCAGCTCGGCATCGCCGAAGTGGCGCCCGACGTCGCGCACGGTATCGATGAAATCGGGCAGCGTGCACTGGCGCCCGCCGCTGTTGCCATGTCCCGGCTGGTCGAACGTCACCAGCGCGTAGCCCATGTCGCGCAACGCCTGCACCCACGGCAGATAGCGCAGGCCGAAGCTGGACCAGCCGTGCACGAGCAGCACATAGGGCTGCCGCGAGGGATCGCCCCATGTATAGGTAACGATGCGCCGGCCGTTGACCTGAAGCTCGCCGCGCTGCATGTGGGCATCTGCCTGCGCGGCCTGCGCGCGTGCGCGGCTGCTGGCAAACGGCGTGACGAACAGACGCAGCGCACGCTCCACCGCGCGCGTCGGCGCAAGTCGGCTTGCCAGCGTGAAGCCCGCACGCACGGCACCCAGCGCGAACGGATGAGGACCACGACGATGCTTGGCGACGGTGGTGGCGTGGGTCATGGCGCAGTCCTCTGCCCGGCTTGCGGGCTGTAGCTGGCGATCAAGCGCTCGAACGCGGCCAGCGTGTGGCGGCGTGCTTCGTCAAAACCGAACAGGCCCGCATCGTGGTGCAGGCCAAGCATGAGTGCGTAGATTTCGAAGGCGAGCTGCGGCGGGTCAGTGTCGTCGCGCAGTTCGCCGTTCTCCACCGCGTGGCCGATGGCACGGCACATCTCCTGCCGCCATCCCGCCTGCTGCTTCGTCACGGTGTCGTGCAATGCGCCTTCGCGGCCGTCGTATTCGCTGGCTGCCGTGAGAAGCACGCAACCACTTTGATATTCCTGGCCCCATTCAACCCAGTTGGTAACGATGGCGCGCATGCGTGGCAAACCGCGCGGCAGTTTCAGCGCCGGCCATTTCACGCGCTGCAGGAAACGCAGCTGCCCTGCCTCAAGCACCGCCAGTTGCAGATCCTCACGCGAACCGAAGTGGGCGAAGACGCCGCTCTTGGACATGCCCACGTCCTGCGCGAGTGCGCCGATGGACAGCCCTTCCAAGCCCTCCCTGCGCGCGAGTTCGAAGGCGTGGTCGAGGATGAGTTCGCGCGTGGCGGCGCGTTTGCCGGGGGCGGCGACGTTCATGACACGAAAATAGCACGACCGTTCGTTCTTTTCTCGTCAAGAAAACTGAACGGATCGCAGCGTTTTGCCCCCGCGAACCTGAACGAGCCGGGCCTCAACGGTCAACAAGGCAAGGAAATGCGCCGTTCCCCGCATTGAGGCCGCGGGGTGCGGCCGATTACCAAGGAGACGACATCATGCTGAGCAATACCCGCAAACTCGCCCTGCTCGTTGGTCTTGGCATCGCAAGCGCGGGAGCGATGACGTTCGCACCGCCCGCCTCGGCAGGCGTCGATGTCTCGGTCGGCATTGGCGTTGCACCGCCGCCGCCGCGTTATGAAGCCGTGCCGCCGCCGCGCCCGGGTTACGCCTGGACGCCTGGCTACTGGCGTTGGGATGGCGGTCGCCACGTATGGGTGGGCGGAACGTGGGTGCGTGCGCGCCCCGGTTACGTTTATCACCCGGCCCGCTGGGAACATGCGCACGATGGCTGGCGCATGCATGAGGGTTACTGGGGCCGCTGATTCCGCAGCTCCTTGCGGCTTGGATGATGTCGCCGAAGACATCGTGAAACCTGCCGCATCAACCACCTAGCCGAACGCAGCCGGGCGCATCGCGCGCCCGGCCTGCATCGGCGGCGCAAATCCTTGCTGTTCAACGAAAAAGAGCGTCTTTCGCAAGAAAGGTGGCCCTCAGCCACGCACGTCATCGTCCGCCGCCGCAGTCATCCACTTTCACAAAGGCCACTTCATTTATGTCGATTCGTTTCGTCGCACTTGCCGCCGTCGTCATGCTCGCCAGCGGTTGCGTGGTCGAGCCGCCTCCGCCGCCGCGCCATCATCCCGTGGTTGTCGAAGAACCCGCACCGGCGCCGGCTTACGTCGAAGTCATCGCACCGCAGCCGCCGCCGACCGTGCTGGTGGAAGAAGAACCCGCACCGCGCCCGGGTTACATCTGGGCTCGCGGCTACTGGCACTGGAATGGTCACAAGTACATCGCCATGCACGGTCACTGGGAGCCGGCGCGCCCGGGTTACCACTACGTGCACCCGCATTACGTGCAGCGTGGTGACGGCTGGCATTTGAACGTGGGCGTGTGGGTGCAGGGCTAAGGCCGCAAGCCCATACGGCGGCGCTTTGATGCGGCGCGGCACCAGCCTCGCCTCGCCCCGTATTAGAATTGGGAACTCGATTCATCGCCCCAGCCCTGCTGGGGCGTTTGAGTTTCAGGCGTTTTCAGCCTTGGCGGGTTCGCGCTGCACCGTTCCCGCCGCCATCCCGGCGTGCCGTCCCCGGGCACACAACTTGGAGTTTCCGTTCCAATGATTTTCGAAACCATCGCCAAAACGGGTCACGAAGAAGTCGTCTTCTGCCACAACCAGGACGCTGGCCTGAAGGCCATCATCGCGATCCACAACACGGTGCTGGGCCCTGCGCTCGGCGGTCTGCGCATGTGGCCGTACAAGAGCGAGCAGGACGCGGTGAACGACGTGCTGCGCCTGTCGCGCGGCATGACCTACAAGAACGCCGTGGCCGGCCTGAACCTGGGCGGTGGCAAGGCCGTCATCATCGGCGATCCGAGCAAGGACAAGTCCGAGGCGCTGTTCCGCGCGTTCGGTCGCTTCGTCAACTCGCTCAATGGCCGCTACATCACGGCCGAAGACGTTGGCATCGACGTCAACGACATGGAATACGTGTTCCGTGAAACTGAATACGTCACCGGCGTGCACCAGGTGCACGGCGGTTCGGGCGACCCGTCGCCGTTCACCGCGTTCGGCACGCTGCAGGGCCTGATGGCCGCGCTGCAGGTCAAGCACGGCAACGAAGACGTGGGCAAGTACAGCTACGCCGTGCAGGGTGCCGGCCACGTGGGCAGCGAATTCATCAAGCTGCTGCGCGAACAGGGCGCCAAGGTGTTCGTCACCGACATCAACAAGGATGCCGTGCAGCGCTGCGTGGACGAGCTGGGCTGCGAAGCCGTGGGCCTGGACGAGATCTACGACGTCGACGCCGACGTGTACTCGCCGTGCGCCCTGGGTGGCACGCTCAACGAGCAGACGATTGACCGCATCAAGGCCAAGATCATCTGCGGCGCGGCCAACAACCAGCTGGCCACCGACGCCATTGGTGACGAACTGCAGCGTCGCGGCGTGCTCTACGCCCCCGACTACGCCGTCAACGCCGGCGGCGTGATGAACGTGTCGCTGGAAATCGACGGCTACAACCGCGAGCGCGCCATGCGCATGATGCGCACCATCTACTACAACCTGGGTCGCATCTTCGAAATCTCCAAGAGCGAAGGCGTGCCGACCTACAAGGCGGCCGATCGCCTGGCCGAAGAGCGCATCGACGCCATCGGCAAGATCAAGCTGCCGAGCATGGGCAACCACGGTCCGCGTTTTGCGGGTCGCATGCGCGGTCAGTAAGCACGGCGGTACGTGTGACGAAAACGCCGGCCTCGTGCCGGCGTTTTTTTGCGGTGCCCCTGTAGGAGCGCACTTGTGCGCGACCGGCCTACCAGAGCGACACGCCGTTCGCATGCCGGTCGCGCACAAGTGCGCTCCTACAAAATCCTACAAGGGCATCGCCGCATCGTATGCTGCCCCCATGCTCGATACCCTCGCCCACCGCTGGCGCCGCCTGCGCGGCTCCGACCGCTACGCCGAATGCCTCCGCGTCTTGCTTGCGCTGGGAGGCGCCGCGGGGTGGTGCTTCGGCACGGGGCGCATCAACGAAGTGGTATCCATCCTTCTGGGCGTCATCGCCTGCGCGCTCGCAGAAACCGAAGACCACTGGCGCAACCGCATCACCACGCTGCTCCTTACGCTGGCGTGCTTTGCCGTCTCGGCGTTCGCCGTGCAGTGGCTGTTTCCCCACCCTCTCCTTTTCGGCATCGGCCTGCCCGTCTCCACCTTTTTGCTGGTGATGCTGGGGGCGGCGAGCGAACGCTACGCCACGGTCGCCGGCGCCACCTTGCTGCTCGCGGTGTACACCATGATCGGCGCCGACCAGGCGAATACCGGCCCGTGGTGGCATCAGCCCTTGCTCCTGCTGGAAGGCGCCGCGTGGTACGGCGCGCTGTCCCTGTTGTGGAGCGTGCTCGCGCCACAGCAAGCCGTGCGCCTGTCGCTGGCGCGGCTGTTCGATGCACTCGCGGACTACCTCGAAGGCAAGGCCGCGCTGTTCACGCCGGTTCATGGCGTCGATCGCGAAGCGTTGCAATGGTCGCTGGCCATGCAGAACGAACGCGTCGTCGAAGCGCTGAACGACACGCGCTTGATGCTGGTGGACCGCATCGGCGCGCGTCGGCCGCGCGGCACGACAGCAACGCGACTGCAAACGTATTTCCTCGCGCAGGACATCCACGAACGCATCAGCTCAGCGCACTATCCGTACGATGCGCTGAGCGAGGCGCTGTTCCACAGCGATGTGCTGTTTCGCTGTGAACACATGCTTCGACTGGAAGCCAAGACCTGCCGCCTCCGCGCCGACGCGCTGCGCTTTCGCACGCCAACGCAAGTAAACGCGAGCAGTGAAGCCGCCATCGCCGACCTGCGCGGCGCATTGGCCGCGCTGCACGACCTGCCACAGCCACCCGCCGCGCATTTGCTGCGCGCGCTCGACGCACTCATCCGCAACATCGCGGCCATCCAGCAATCATTGGCGGGCAACACGCCCATCGAGACGCCGGACAGCCCGCAGGAAAGGCTGTTGCAGAACCCCGGCCCGCAATCCTTCGGCGATGCATGGGACCGCATCCGCTTGCAGCTCACCGCGCGATCGTTCCGCTTCCGGCATGCGCTGCGCCTCTCGCTGGCCCTGCTGGTGGGCTACGCGGTGCTGCACGCCGTGCATCCCAAGCACGGCTACTGGATTTTGCTGACGACGCTGCTGGTCTGTCAGCCCAGCTACGGCGCCACGCGTGTGCGGCTTCTTCAGCGTGTGGCGGGCACGGTCATTGGCCTGGTGCTGGGTTGGGCCACGCTGAAACTCGTACCGTTCGGTCCGGGGCAAATGCCGCTGATCGTGATTTCGGGCGTGGTGTTTTTTGCTGCACGCCTTCGCAAATACACCACGGCAACCGCGGCCATCACGTTGTTCGTCGTGCTGTGCTTCAACCAGGTGGGCAGCGGTTACGACGTCATGTGGCCACGCTTGCTGGACACGCTGATCGGCACCGCCATTGCCGCGCTTGCCATGCGCCTGATTCTGCCCGACTGGCAAGGACGCCGCTTTGACGATGTGCTCGCCGACATGGTGCGCAGCGACGCGCATTACCTCACGCAGATCATGCGGCAGTACGTCGATGGGCGACGCGATGACCTCGATTACCGTATCGCCCGTCGCGATGCGCATAACGCGAACGCCACGCTGAGCGCCGTGCTCGCCAACATGTTGCGCGAACCCGGACGACACCGACGCGGCACGGAGACGCTGCTTCGCTTCCTGTCCGCAGCCCACACCCTGCTCGGGCAGCTTTCCGCCCTGGGCGCCAACCGCGAGGCCATTGCGTCGCCCGCGTCGCGCGACGCGGTAACCCGCGCCGGCAGCACGGTAGTCGATGCGCTGGCACAGCTGGGCGATGCATTGGCCCGTGGCATGACCGCGCAGACCGTCACCGATGACACCGCCCTGCTGGAACCGCTCGCCACGCATGCCCACGACGACACCGAACGTCTCGTGCTCGGCCAGCTCGCGCAGGTACTGGCACAGCGCGACCGACTTGCCGAACTGGCCACGGTGCTGAACGCGCCCTGATAAAACCGTGATTCGCGGTGCAAATTGCGCCTGGCGGTTGTGCGACGCGCAACGGCTTGTCATGGGCGGCGCGGTACCATGAACGCCTCAGGCATTTGTGGAGTCCGTAGGCATGCGTCCGTTTCCGCTGGGTGAAGAGATCGATCTGCTGCGCGACAGCGTGCATGCATTCGCGGAGAAAGAGATCGCCCCGCGCGCCGACCACATCGACCGCGAAAACCTTTTCCCGGCCGACCTGTGGCGCAAGTTCGGCGACATGGGCCTGCTGGGCATCACCATTCCCGAAGAGTACGGCGGCAGCGGCATGGGCTTCCTGGCCCACATGGTGGCGATGGAAGAAATCTCGCGTGCATCCGGTTCGGTCGGCCTTTCCTATGGCGCCCACTCCAACCTGTGCGTGCAGAACATCTTCCACAACGGCAACGAAGCACAGCGCCGCAAATACATTCCCAAGTTGTGTTCGGGCGAATACGTCGGCGCGCTGGCCATGAGCGAACCCGGCGCCGGCTCCGACGTGGTCGGCTCGATGAGCTGCAAGGCCGAGAAGAAGGGCGACGTGTGGGTCGCCAACGGCTCGAAGATGTGGATCACCAACGGTCCCGATGCGGATGTGCTGCTGGTCTACATGCGCACCGCGCCGCGTCCGGCCGGCAGCCGCTGCATGACGGCCTTCATTGTCGAAAAAGGCATGAAGGGTTTCAGCACCGCGCAGAAGCTCGACAAGCTCGGCATGCGTGGTTCCAACACCTGCGAACTGGTGTTCGAGGATTGCGAGATCCCCGAAGAGAACATCGTGGGTGAAGTGAACGAAGGCGTGCGCGTGCTGATGAGCGGCCTGGACACCGAACGCCTTGTGCTGTCGGGTGGCCCCATCGGCCTGATGCAGGCTGCACTGGATATTTCCCTGCCGTACGTGCGGGAGCGCAAGCAGTTCAACGCCCCCATCGGCACCTTCGGCGTGATGCAGGCGAAGATCGCCGACATGTACACCGCGCTGCAAAGCTCGCGTGGTTTTGCCTACATGGTGGCCCAGCAATTCGACAGCAACGTGAAGTCGCGCATCGACCCTGCGGCCTGCCTGCTCAACGCATCGCAGAACGCCGTGAAGGTCGCGCTGGAAGCCATTCAGACGCTGGGCGGCAACGGATACATCAACGAGTTCCCGGCCGGTCGCCTGCTGCGTGATGCGAAGCTGTACGAGATTGGCGCCGGCACCAATGAACTCCGCCGCATGCTGATCGGGCGAGAGTTGTTTCACGGCAAGGCGTGATGTTGGGACTTGGCTCTTTTGTGAGTCTCACTGATTCCTTGACGCTCTCACTATCCACATAGCGAGTACCTCGCAGTGCACTCGCATGAAGAGGGTTCCAAGCAGACTTTTCGCGCACGTTGCACTTCTCCCTCTCCCCTTCGGGGAGAGGGTGTCAAATGCCGGGCTAGAAGCTCAGGCGATAGGCCAGCGTGTCCATCTTTCCGTGTTCGTGTTCGGCGACGTACTGATCCATGCCGAGCGACAAACGTGACCGGCGAGACAGAGCCCAGTCGACGCTCAACCCTGCATCGCCACCGTAGCGCGACAGGCCGATGCCGCCCACGGGCGACCACTGGTTGAGCACGGAGAAGCTGGCATCCATCACATCGCCGCGCATGCTGAAAGCGCGCTGCCACAGCAGGTGTGCCTGCACGCTCAGGCTGCTGCCGCCGGACATCGACCAGTCACGACCGGCGCGCAAGCCCGCACCACCCTGCCAGCGTTCGATGGCCTGGCTGGAGCCCTTGAGGCCAAAGCCATCGCCGCCCAGTTCATCGAAGCCATCGGTGCGGATGTTGGCGTACTGCAGATTCACGTACGGCGTGACATGCACGCCGGCCACATCCATGCGGTAACCGCTTTCACCATAGGCAATGTCATAGGTGCCGTTGGTGTCGCTGGCAACGCTCTCCACATCGCTGCCCAGTTCCACGTGGCGGCGCATGTCTTCGCGATAGCTGCCCATGCCCAGGCGTCCCATGGCGTACCACTGGTTCTGCACCAGGCCGCCGTAGAGCATGCCTTCGAAAGCACGACTGTTGCCCTGGTCGGCGAACTCGTCGAGGCGGCCAAGATCCTGCGTCTGGCTCACGGCGAAACCGAGCACGCCATTGCTGCCGAGGCGGCGGTCCTGGCCCACCATCCAGCCGCTGAGGTCATAGCCGACGCTGTCGTAACCGCTGCGATCCATGCTGCCGTAGCTGCTGAGGTTTTGCGTCCAGCCGCCGGTGGCGTACACGTCGCCCAGTTGGTCGAAGCGTTGCGACAGGGCGCGAGTGCCGGCATCCATGGCATCGAAGGTCATGGCCGCGCTCGCCGCATGCAGCTGGCCGGAAAGCGAGCTGAGCGACTGCTGCAAGGCACTGACCGACGAGGTCTGTTGCAGGCTCGCCGCGCCGCTGATGAAGGAACTCGGCAGCGGATTGCCGGTGACCGTGGTGCCCGAAACCGTCTGCGCATTGATCTGGCTGAAGGCGCCGTCGATGCGCACCGCCGCACCGAACGATGCCGGCGTGTACGTCATGCCGGTGACCGCCGTCGCCTGCACCTGGCTCACGTTCAACCACGCGTCGGTGCTGTTGTAGTTGAGCGACGCTGCCAGCAGCACACCCGTGGCGACATTCAATGCAGAGAACGTTCCTGAGATACCGCCATTGGCCGTAAGGACGTCCGTATGGGTATTGGCCACGTAGCCCGAATTGATGCCAGTGACATAGAGGTCACCGCCGGTGAGCGACGCCGTTCCCGTGACGCGCAACGCCGAACCCAGCGAGACCGCGAGTCGACCCGCACCCTGCTGCGTGTAGTTGCCACCGACCGTGACGTCGGAACCGGCCACCGCCAGCACACCGGCATTGGTCACCGAACCGCCAATGGACGGCGTGCCGCTCACCACGCCCTGCGCTTCAATGCTGAGGCTCGATGCCAGCGACTTCGCCACCAGCATGCCGCCCTGCACATCCGTCAAACCGGTGTAGCTGGAAGGCTGCGTCAGCGTGAGCGTGCCCGTGCCCTGCTTGACCAGGCCGCCCGCGCCCGAAATGGGGTTATTCCAGCTGGAGCTGCCGCTGAAACTGACGGTAACGTCGCCCCAGTTGAACTGCTCCGGCCCGTTCACCGCCTTGCCCACGTCGAGTTCGCCGTAACCGTAGGTGGCGTTGGGCTGCGAACCACCCAGCGGATCGGCCGTACCCAACAACGTCTGGCGCACGAGGTCGTTGGTGAAATACGGATAGGCCTGCCATACCAGCGCCGCCGCACCGGATACCTGCGGCGCCGCCAGCGATGTGCCTTCGACGATCCAGTAGGTTTCGTTCGCTGTGCTGGTATCGCTCTTGCCGCTCACGATCACGTCGCCTGGTGCGGCCAGGCAGTAGTTCATGGCGATGCCGCACTTGTTGGAATAGCTGTCCAGCTGCGTCGGACTGTTGCTGTTGATCGCCACCACCGTGAGCCAGCCTTTTTCAAGATCCGGCGCAAGACTGGGTAGCGAGGCAATGGTGCTGGGGTTGGCCTGGGAATCGTTGCCCGCCGCAAACACCACCAGTCCGCCCCAGGTGTTGATGAAGGGGCTGTAGGCGTCGTGGAAAGCCTGCGTGGGGGCCGTATCGCTGGAGCTCCAGCTGATGCCGCCCCACGAGTTGTTCATCACCTTCACGCCGTTGGTGATCAGGTCCGCATTCACCTGGCCCAGCGGTATGGCATCCGATGACGTAACCGTCGCCGGCGCGGTGGAGCCGTTATCGTCCGGCGCGCTGTCGTCGATGATGCGCGCGGAAACGATATCCGCGCCCGGCGCGATGCCGCCCGCGAATTGCCCGAACGATGTACCTGCCGCGATCTCCGCCACATAGGTGCCGTGACCGTTGACGTCGTCCACCTTCAGGTTGTTGGTCGACGGATCGACGTAGGTCAGTTCCTTGATCACGCGCCCCGTCAGCGCCGGATGCGTGGATGTCACGCCGGTATCCACAATGCCGATGGTGACGCCGGCACCGGTATAGCCGGCGTTGTGCGCGGCATAGGTGTTGGTCAGGTTCAACTGGGCGTCAATGGGTGGCGTCGGCACGGAGGACGCGGGTGCAGGCGCCGGAGCGGGTGCCGGTGCGGGAGCTGGCGCTGAAGGCCGGGTGTTGCCGCCACCTCCGCCGCCGCAGGCCGCCAGCGCCATTGCCACAAACGCCAATACCGCTCCCTGGCGGTATCGATAACCACGCTTCGCCCTGTTCATAACGCCCCCGCGTCGCCTGAAGCACCACATATGGTGGAAAGCGCGGCCCCCATTGCATCCGCGCACCGCCATCTTTGCACAACGAAATCGCAACTAAATGCCAGCAAGATCGCGCTGCCATCGCACAAGGGCCGGTTTGCCCCCGCTGTTGGGGGGCTGCGATAATTCCCCGACTAAACCGGGGCATGACCCCATCAAGTACTTGCGGAGATCTCCATGTCGGACGTCAGCGTTGTCATCGCCGGTGCCAAGCGCACCGCCATTGGCTCCTTCCTCGGCCAGTTCACCGGCGTTCCCACCCCTACGCTGGGTGCCACCGCCATTCGTGCCGCCCTGGAGCAGGCCGGTGTGGCTCCCGCTGATGTCGGCGAGGTGATCATGGGCTGCGTGCTGCCCGCCAACCTCGGCCAGGCACCTGCGCGCCAGGCGTCGCTGGGCGCCGGCCTGCCCGTGTCGGCTGGCTGCACCACGGTCAACAAGGTCTGCGGTTCGGGCATGAAGGCCATCATGCTGGGCCACGATCTGATCAAGGCCGGCTCGGCCGGCGTCGTTGTCGCGGGCGGCATGGAGTCCATGACCAATGCGCCGCACATGGTCAACGCGCGTACCGGCATCCGCTACGGCGACGGCACGCTGGTGGACCACATGGCGTGGGACGGCCTGACCAACCCGTACGACGGCAAGGCCATGGGCGTGTTCGGTGAACAGTGCGCGGACAAGTACCACTTCACCCGCGAAGACCAGGACAAGTTCTCGGTGGAATCCGTTGAGCGCGCGAAGGCTGCACAGGCCTCGGGTGCCTTCGCCGACGAGATCGTCCCGGTGACCGTGTCCGGCCGCAAAGGCGACGTGAAGGTCGACACCGACGAGCAGCCGAGCCGCTCCGACGTCACCAAGATCCCGACGCTCAAGCCCGCGTTCCGCAAGGAAAACGGCACCATCACGGCCGCCAGCTCTTCCAGCATCTCCGACGGTGCCGCCGCCGTGGTGCTGCTTTCCGCGGACGATGCCAAGGCCCGCGGCCTGACTCCGCTGGCGCGCATCGTGGCCCACGCCACGCATTCGCAGGAACCGGAATGGTTCACCACCGCACCGGTGGGCGCGCTGCACAAGGTGCTCGAGAAGGCGGGCTGGAAGGTCGGTGACGTGGACCTGTTCGAGGTCAACGAAGCCTTTGCCGTGGTCGCCATGGCCGCGATGAAGGAACTGGACATTCCGCGCGACAAGATCAACGTCAACGGTGGCGCCTGTGCGCTGGGCCATCCGATCGGCGCCAGCGGCGCGCGTCTGGTGGTGACGCTGCTCAACGCATTGAAGACGCGTGGCCTGAAGCGTGGCGTAGCCTCATTGTGCATCGGTGGCGGCGAAGCCACCGCACTCGCCATCGAAGTGCTCTAAGACGCTATGGCAGAAGCTCATCGGAGGCCCGCCAAGGGCCGCCGATGAAAGCGGGGTTAACCGATTTTTGGCTGTTTCAGACAAAGATGTGGCGCATTTCCCATGAAAGCGCTATTAATACGCCCGCCAAACGGCATTCCACGGCAAAGGAGATTCACCATGAAGTTCACGCGTACCCTTCTCGCCTCTGCGCTCGTCGCGCTGCTGGCGGCTTGCAGCAACGGCGCGCAGGATTCCGCGCAGGACGCTCAGAAGTCGGCTGACCAGGCTCAGCAGGCTGCTGACCAGGCTCAGAAGGCTGCAGCAGAGGCTCCGGCCGCTGCTCCGGCTCCGGCTACGCCCGCCGCTGCTCCGGTTGAACAGCCGGCTCCGATGCCGGCTTCGACCGCTGCCGCTCCGGCTGCTGCCTCGACCGCTGCACACTAAGTACACTCGTGTACTTCCGAAACCGGCCGCCTTCGGGCGGCCGGTTTTTTTGTGCCTGTGAAAAGCGTGGCCGCCCTCGGGTGGCCGGTTTTCTTTGTGCCTGTGGCACGCCTGACCGCCTTCGAGTGGTCGTTCTTTTTTGGTCATGAAAAGTGCGCATGACCGGTGCCGCGTGGATCATCTTCCTCACCGTCATTCCGGCGCGGGCCGGAGGCGCTTTTCAACGGCCGAAGGGCCGGTCATCCAGTGCCGTGAGCCGGGTCCAGAGCAAAGGCGCTGGATTCCGGCCTTCGCCGGAATGACGGTGAGGTAACAGTGACGGTGAGGTAACAGTGACGGTGAGGTAACAGTGACGGTGAGGTAAGAACGACGGTGAGGTAAGAACGACGGTGAGATAGGGATAGCGGTGAGATGGGAACAAAGGTGAGGCAGGCATGGCTGGTCCGCCACCGAACCCCTCCATGTTGCGACGCCGATTTAGCCACTGCGCCGGGACCGCTATCATCCGGGGCTCCCCAGAGAGCAGCCCCAGCCCATGAGTGTCATCGCGTCGCAGATCGATTCCCGCTCACCCGACTTCCAGGCCAGCAGCGCGCAGCTGAAGGGGCTGGTGGATGACCTGCACCGCGAGCTGGCACGCAGTGCGGAAGGCGGCGGTGACAAGGCCCGCGAAAAGCACACGGCCCGCGGCAAGCTGTTGCCGCGCGAACGCATCCGCGCCCTGCTCGATCCGGGCTCGCCGTTCCTGGAGCTCTCGCCGCTTGCCGCCCACGGCATGTACGACGACGCGGCACCGGCGGCGGGCATCATCACCGGCATCGGTCGCGTCAACGGCATCGAGGTGGTGGTGGTCGCCAACGACGCCACGGTCAAGGGCGGCACCTACTTCCCCATGACGGTGAAGAAGCATCTTCGAGCGCAGGAAGTCGCGCTGGAGAACCGCCTGCCCTGCATCTACCTGGTCGATTCGGGCGGCGCCTTCCTGCCGCTGCAGGACGAGGTCTTCCCCGACAAGGAACACTTCGGCCGCATCTTCTACAACCAGGCCCGCATGTCGGGACTGGGCATTCCGCAGATCGCCGTGGTCATGGGTTCGTGCACCGCGGGCGGCGCCTATGTGCCGGCGATGAGTGACGAGACCATCATCGTGCGCGAACAGGGCACGATCTTCCTTGGCGGCCCGCCGCTGGTGAAGGCCGCCACGGGCGAAGTGGTGGATGCCGAGGCACTCGGTGGCGCGGACGTCCATACCGCCGTGTCGGGCGTGGCCGATCACTACGCCGAGAACGATGCCCACGCGCTTTCCATTGCCCGCGACATCGTGGCCAGCCTCAATCGCAAGAAAGACATGCCGCTGGCCCTGCGCGCGCCGTCCGAGCCTCTGTACGCGGCGGACGAGCTGTACGGCATCATCCCGCAGGACAGCCGCCGCCCGTTCGACATTCGCGAGGTGATCGCCCGCATCGTCGATGGTTCGGAGTTCCACGAGTTCAAGGCACGCTACGGCAAGACGCTGGTATGCGGCTTCGCGCATATCCACGGCTATCCGGTGGGCATCATCGCCAACAACGGCATCCTGTTCTCCGAGTCCGCACTCAAGGGCGCGCACTTCATCGAATTGTGCAACCAGCGCAACGTGCCGCTGGTGTTCCTGCAGAACATCACCGGTTTCATGGTCGGCAAGAAGTACGAGAACGCCGGCATCGCGAAAGACGGCGCCAAGATGGTGACCGCGGTGGCGTGCTCACACGTTCCGAAGTTCACGGTGGTGATTGGCGGCAGTTTTGGTGCCGGCAATTACGCCATGTGCGGTCGCGCCTACGGCGCGCGCTTCCTGTGGATGTGGCCCAACTCGCGCATCAGCGTGATGGGCGGCGAGCAGGCGGCGTCGGTACTGGCGACAGTGCGTCGCGACGGCATCGAGGCCGGCGGCAAAACGTGGAGCGCGGAAGACGAGGAAGCTTTCAAGGCGCCGATTCGCGACCAGTACGAGCGCCAGGGCCACCCCTACTACGCCAGTGCGCGCCTCTGGGACGACGGCATCATCGATCCCGCCGATACGCGCCGCGTGCTGGGCCTGGCGATCTCTGCATCGTTGAATGCGCCGATCGAACCGCAGCGCTACGGCGTGTTCCGCATGTAACGCGTCACCCGCCGCACGATGCGGCGGGTGCCATGCAACTCAACCGGGAATCAGCGCGGAACCCGCAGGGAGGATTCGCGCAGCGCCGTCTCGTGGTCCACCTCGTCGTGCCCCGCGATGTCCAGGCTGTCGGCCACGCTGTGACCGGCCGGATGATGCACATGCGTGGGCGAAATGGTGATGTCGGCGGTATCGCCGTCGGGCACCGCGGATTCGGGGTTGGGCGTGTGCTGCATGGGGGACTCCTGTGCAATCGGCGGATTTTAGTCGCGGCCAGTCTCACGCGTGCTAAGCCGGATGGCCAGCCCTGTCGGGCGGTCGCCCCCGTGTAAACTCGCAAGGACTTTCAGGGGGTCTGGCAGGGATGATCGTAGGCATTGATCTGGGCACCACCCATTCGCTGATCGGCGTTTTCGGGGAGGAAGGCCCGCGGCTGTTTCCCAATGCGCTGGGCGACGTGCTGACGCCATCGGTGGTGAGCGTGGACGACGACGGCCACGTGATCGTCGGCCGTGCCGCGCGCGACCGCATGGTCAGCCACCCCGACAGCAGCGTGGCCACCTTCAAGCGCTGGATGGGCACGCCGCGTGAAACCCGCCTGGGCAAGCACACGTTCCGCCCCGAAGAACTCTCCGCACTGATCCTGCGCGCCTTGATTGCCGACGCGGAAGCCGCCACCGGCACCAAGGTGACCGAGGCCGTCATCAGCGTGCCCGCGTACTTCTCCGATGCACAGCGCAAGGCCACGCGCGCCGCGGGCGAACTCGCCGGCATCCGCGTGGAACGCCTCATCAACGAACCGACGGCAGCCGCCCTCGCCTATGGCCTGCAGGAGAATCGCGACGGGTCGCGCTTCCTCGTGTTCGATCTCGGCGGCGGCACGTTCGACGTGTCGGTGCTGGAGATGTTCGAGGGCGTGGTGGAAGTGCATGCCAGCGCCGGCGACAACTTCCTTGGCGGCGAGGATTTCCTCGATGGCCTCGAAGCAGCGTTTTGCACCGAGCAGCAGATCGAGATCGCCTCGCTGGCTGCGCAGGAGCGCGGCCAGCTGCGTCGTCGCCTGGAAGTGGCCAAGCGCCAGCTCGGCAACGGCGCGTCGGCCACGGTGGAATGGCAGCGCGGCGAGCAACTCTTCACCTGGCAGATCGATGAAGAACGTTTCGCGCGACTGAGCGAGCCACTGGTACATCGCCTGCGTGCGCCGCTGGAACGCGCCATGCGCGACGCCAACCTGCAGCCGGCGCAGCTGAGCGAGATCGTGCTGGTGGGCGGCGCCAGCCGCATGCCGCTGGTGTCGCGACTGGTGTCGCGCATGTTCGGCCGCCTGCCGCTGCGCCATGTGAATCCGGATGAAGCCATCGCGCTGGGTGCCAGCGTGGCTGCCGGTTTGAAAGCGCGTGATACGCGCCTGGACGAAGTGATACTCACCGATGTGTGCCCGTACACCCTGGGCATCGAAGTGTCGCGCCGTGACGATGCAGGCAATCCGCAAACGGGGTTCTTTGCACCGATCATCCACCGCAACAGCACCGTGCCGGTGAGTCGCGAGCAGTCGTTCCAGCCCGTGCGCGACAACCAGGCCCAGCTCGAACTGAATGTGTATCAGGGCGAGAACCCGATGGTCGAGCGCAACATCAAGCTCGGCACGCTCTCCATCGACTTGCCGCAACGACGCGCCTCGCACGAGAACTCGGTGGACGTGCGTTTCACCTACGACGTCAACGGCGTGCTGCAGGTTGAAGCCACCGTGCGCGCGACGAATGCGCGCCATGAGCTGGTGCTGGAGCAGAACCCGGGCGTGCTCGATCCCGCCGATATCCGTGCACGCCTGGCTGCGTTGCAGGACATCAAGGTTCACCCGCGCGACAAGCAGGAAAACATCGCCATGCTGGCGCGTGCCGAACGCATGTACGAGGAGTACCTCGCTGCGCGGGCACAGCTTCAGCAATGGATCATGCAGTTCCGCACCGTGCTGGACAGCCAGGACGACCACCAGATTCGCGAGCATCGCCGCCTGTTCGGCGAGGCGATGGATCTGCTGGAGAAAAGCCTGTGACGTCGCCACTGGATGCGTTCGGCCTGCCGCACGATGCCGACGAACGTGCGCTCAAGCGTGCCTACGCCCAGCGGCTGCGGGTGACGCGTCCGGATGAAGATCCGCAAGGTTTTCAGCAATTGCATGCGCAATACGAGCGCGCCCTCGCCTATTGCCGCGCACAGGCCCGCAACGCTGGCGATGCACCAGTGACGCCAGCAGAGCCCGAGCCATCGACGCCGCTTTCGCCGCCGGTGTCCACACACACCGTGGAAGACGTCGCCACAACGCCGGCGATGCCCGTGCCTGTGGATGTGCTCGCCCTGGCCCATTCCGTCATCGCCATGGCCACGCGCAGCGATGCCGACGCCTTGCACGCATGGCTGCGCGAACGGCCTGAACTGTGGTCGCTTCACGTCAAACAAGCCGTCGGCTGGCGTTGCGTAGAACAGATGTCGCGCGAAATCCCGCCGATGTCGCCTGCTTGCCTCGACATCCTGCTCGGCTTCTTCGATCTCGACCGCGTTCGCAGTGGCCTGGACGCTGCCGCGCTGGCCAAGGTCGCGCGGCGCATGCGTCTTGCCTGGGAAGTACAGCCCGAACACGCCGAGGCACTTCACGCACGCCTCGATTCACGGCAATGGACGCTCGCCAAAGTGCAACGCCTGTTGACCGACTTCACGCGGCCATTCCGCTGGCCGTCCGTGTTGCTTGCCGGCTTCCGCCCCAGTGCCGTGCGGGAACGCATGCAGTTCATGGCGGCCGTGAGCCAGGGACGTCCGGACGAATTGCCTGCCGCGTTCGACCGCCAGCGCATGCGCTTCTGGTGGGATGCCGCGCAGACACAACAGGTGACGCGCGCGCGCCTGGGCCTGGGTTTGGCGCGGTGGGCCGTCGCCCTGATCCTGGCGGTGCTCCTGGGCGTGCTGCCCTTGCTTGGCGGCGTGCCGGACACCAACCCGCTGATCGGCCTTCTGCTGCTCGTCAACGCGCCCATGCTGATCTGGCTGCTGTGGCTGGCCTATTTGCCACTGGACGCGTGGCACGCGCGGCCCGAGCAGGTATCGGCGCGCTGGCCCTGGCTGAACCTGCTGATGGTGCCGCTGCTTTGCCTGCTGGGCGCGGCACTCAAGATCGCCCAGCCGAACAACCTGCTCTATCTCGTTCCCATGCTGCCGGCGGCGTGGCTGGCGTTGCGGCGCTACTGGCGACGCTCGTGGACGGGCGCCAAATGGGCGTCACCCAACGTGTTGCGCATCGCCGTTTTCCTGGCCTTCCCGTTGCTGCGGTTCACCCTGGAGCGTGACATCACCTGTGAATGGCTGGCCTTGCTGGCGCTGGTGCCGTGGGGTCTGGATGTCTGGCACCAGCGAACCGTGCTGCGTGTCACGGCCAGCCGCGCCTGACCAACATTCAACCTGTTGGTTGACATTCAGTCCTGAGCGGCAGACATTCAACCCTATGGTTGAACATCAAGCCCCCGCGCTGGACATCGTGTTCCAGGCCCTGATGGATGGCACGCGCCGCGCCATGCTGCGCAGCCTGGCCGAAGGCGAACGCAACATCGGCGAGCTGGCCGCCCCCTTCGACATGTCGCTGGCGGCCGCCTCCAAGCACGTGAAGGTGCTGGAGCGTGCAGGGCTGGTGCGACGCCTGGTCCAGGGCCGCACACATGTCTGCCAGCTGGAACCCGCGCCGCTCGCCATGGCGGATGACTGGCTTCGCTTCTACGAACAGTTCTGGAACCGCGAGCTCGACGCACTCGACGCCCTGCTCGGAGCGGAAGACGACGGCCTGGACGCCCGCGGAGACACATCACCATGAGCACCGCCCTGCGCACCCTGCGCATCACCCGTCATTTCGCCGCCAGCCCGGAACGTGTTTTCGATGCATGGCTCGATCCCGCCACCGCGGGACGCTGGCTGTTCGCGACGCCGAAGGGCGAGATGGTGAAGGTGGATATCGACGCCCGTGTCGGCGGGCGGTTCTGCTTCCGCGACCGACGCGACGGCGTGGACGTGGATCACGTGGGCGAATACCTGGAAATCGACCGGCCCCGCAGGCTCGTCTTCAGCTTCGCGGTGCCCAGGTATTCCGAGGCGACAACGCGTGTGAGCATCGATATGGTTCCGGCCGGATCAGGTTGCGACCTCACCCTGCTGCACGAACAGGTGTTGGCCGAATGGGCGGATGCGACGCAGCACGGCTGGGGCGAGATCCTTGCGCACCTGGCGCGCCATCTTGAACAGGCGTCCGGTTGACGCATAGCGGTTGGATGGCCCAGCCATGTGCGATTGCCCGCCGCGAGTCACGGGCGTAACTTGGCATGGCTGCCACTTCAGGCAGACACGAGGTATCGCCATGAACGCGCGAAACCATCTGATGTCGCTTCGCATCGCCGCACTGGCCGGGCTGCTGATCTGCCCCACCCTTCATGCCGCCGACGCCAGCCTGCCCACCATACCGGTCGACACCCAGGCGCCACCGCCCCAGGTGGTGAGCTATGCGGCCACGCCGGATGTCCCCCGCGACCGCACCGATCCGTTCAATCGCCCCGAAGACGACGCCCGTCCCGGCGAATATTTTTTCTATCTCGGCGCGCTGGCCAACCAGAAGCGCGACTACGAGCATGCCATCGCGATGTACAAGGTTGCCGCGTCGTGGGCGTACAAGCCGGCCGAATACAACCTGGGTGTGATGTACCTCAATGGCCTCGGTTCACCGGTGGACCTGCCACGCGCGATGGCCTGGTTTGCGTTGGCAGCGGAGCGCAACGAAACGCAGTACGTGTACGCCAAGCAATTGCTCTACGCACACCTGACGCCGGACCAGTTCAACGAGGCCAACGTGATCTGGCGCGAGCTGCTGCCCACCTACGGTGACAAGGTGGCGCTGGCTCGCGCCAAGGCGCGCTGGCGCGAGGTACTGATGTCGGCCACGGGATCACGCGTGGGTTCGGCGGCACCGCATCTGATCGTCGGTGGAACAATCGGCTTCAACAGCCATGACTCGGTCACCGTCTACGACATGGGAGACAACGGCAGGCAGGCCTTCACGGCGGGTGACGTCACAGGCGTCTATCAGACCGATGGTGCCATTGCCTACCAGCAACTGCGCGCCAGCAGGGATCCCTACGATCCCAAGTTTGCCTCGTATCTGCGGTCGGGCACGGTGACCGTGGGCATTCTTACGCCGATGAAGCCGGACGATCCGGCTATACGGAAGATCAATCCGCCACTGAACGACTCGGACCACCCGTGAACGCGTAACCCGCCGTTACTTGCCGCGCGGACGAAATTCCAGCGGAAACGCATCGCGCGCAGCGGCAGGCGGCTTGGGCCCGCACGAACCGCACGTATCGCAGCCATCGCTGCAGTTGCCGGTGGATTGCTTCGGCTGGAGGCGATGCGCCAGCGAGCGCTTCCACGCCGCACTGCCCGGCTTGTCCAGGCCAAGTGCCAGCGACGCCAGCCAGCGGCTGGTCATCTTCGGTGCGAGCTTGCGCAAGGTGATCCATGCGCCGGCCAGCACCACCAGGCCGATGATCACGTACTGGACGAGCAGGCCGGTACTCATGCCAGCCAGCTCGTGATCTGGTACGTGAGGAACGAAGCCAGGTATGCCACGGCGAACATGTAGCCGAACGAGATGCCCACGTTGCGCCACGAGTTGGTTTCGCGACGGATCACCGCCAGCGTGGACATGCACTGCGGCGCAAACGCAAACCACACCATCAGCGACAGCGCGCTGGCCAGCGAGAAGTTGGCTGCCAGTGCCTGTGCAAGGCCTGCCCCGTCGGCGCCTTCACCGCCCACCGCATACACCGTCGCCAGCGCAGCCACGGCGGTCTCGCGCGCGGCGAAGGCGGGAATCAGCGACACGCTGATCTGCCAGTTGAAGCCCAGCGGCGCAAAGATGTACTGCAGGCCGCGTCCCATGTAGCCGGCAAAGCTGTAGTCGATGGCCGGACCGGTGGCGCCTGCCGGTGCCGAAGGGAACGTGGAGAGGAACCACATCAGGATCGTCAGGCCGAGAATCACGCCAGTCAGGCGCTTGAGGAAAATCATGCCGCGTTCGTAAAGGCCAATGGCCACGTCGCGCACCTTCGGCAAGCGATACGACGGCAGCTCCATCAGCAGTGCATGCTCGCTGCGGTCGCGACGCAGCTTCTTCATCACCCATGCCACCACCATGGCGCCAAGAATGCCGGCTGCATACAACGCGAACAGCACCAGGCCCTGCATGTTGAAGATGCCCCACACGCGCCTTGTGGGAATGAATGCACCAATCAACAAGGCATACACCGGAAGGCGCGCCGAACACGTCATCAAGGGCGCCACGAGAATCGTGGACAGGCGATCGCGCGGGTCGGTGATGCTGCGCGTACCCATGATGCCGGGAATGGCGCAGGCGCAACTGGAAAGCAACGGAATGAACGAACGCCCCGTCAAACCGACCGAAACCATCATGCGAGCGAGCAGGAAAGCCGCGCGCGGCAGGTAGCCCGATTCCTCAAGCACCAGGATGAAGAAGAACAGCACCAGGATTTCCGGCAGGAAGCCGATCACGGTGCCGAGGCCACCAAACAGGCCATCGACGATCAGGCTTTGCAGCGGACCCGCCGGCATCCACGCGGTGACGTGTTCGCCCATCCACGAAAAACCGTCACCGATCAGGTCGGTCATCGGTTTGCCGGCCGCATACACCGCCTGGAAGATCAGGAACATCACGAAGGCGAGAATCGCGATGCCGAAGACGGGATGCAGCGCCCATCGATCCAGCGCGTCATCCACTTCGGCCGTGGCGCGCGGCATGGTCACCGTCGCGGCCATCAATTCACGCACCTGCGCGTGCAGGTCGGCACGGCTTGCCGCATCGTCCGACTGCGCCGGGGATGCCTGCGGAATCTCGCCGTCCACCTGCGCGATCAGTGCCTGCACGCCGTCGCGTTTCACCGCTATGGTTTCCACCACCGGCACGCCGAGTCGGCGCGACAACTCCGCCACGTCGATCACGATGCCGCGACGGCGCGCGGCATCCATCATGTTGAGCGCCAGCACCACCGGCCGACCCAGGCGCTTCACTTCCAATACAAAGCGCAGGTGAAGGCGCAGGTTGGTGGCGTCGGCCACGCACACCACCAGGTCCGGCACGGCCTCGCCCGGATAATTGCCTTCCAGCACGTCGCGGGTGATCTGTTCGTCGGGGCTGGTGGCGTCGAAGCTGTACGTGCCGGGCAGATCCAGCAGCTGAAGCACGCGACCGGAGGGCGCCGTAAAACGGCCTTCCTTGCGCTCCACCGTGACACCGGCGTAGTTCGCCACCTTCTGGCGACCACCCGTGAGCTGGTTGAACAAGGCGGTCTTGCCGCAATTGGGGTTGCCGACCAGGGCAATACGCAAGGTGCCGGCGCTCATGCCGCCTTCTCCGCATGGACCAGCACGCGCTCGGCTTCCTTGCGACGCAGGGCGAAACGCGTGGAGCCGATCTGGATCAGCAACGGGTCCGCTCCCAGCGGGCCCTGCGCCACCACGCGAACGGGCTCGCCTGCCACGAACCCGAGGTCGCGCAATCGCTGCGCGATGGGGTCTGAAGCATGAGCATCGTCCACTCGGTCCACCACGGCAGTAGCCCCTTTCGGAAGATCGGACAGGCGCACTAGTCACCAACTCAAATAAGAATGGTTCGCATTGTACATGAGGCACCCGGCAGGTGCAGCGCGGCCCCATGCCACGCCCCATGCGGTGCGGCGCAAGAACATGAAGGCTGAACCCCTGCCATCGGTACCGCCTTGGAACTGATCGCGAATGCCCCGATAGCGTTTCCATGTTCCGACGCAATACCGCGCCGGCCACGCCTTTCCCGCTTTCACGGATACCGAGGTCCACATGGCTTTGTTCGCCCGCCACGCCACCGGGTTGCGTCTGGAACGCATGCAGGCCTCGCCGCAGCATTCGGGCGAGACGTTCATCAACACCTACCCCGCCAGCACGCCGCGCGTGGTGGACGACAAACCCTCCCTGGACGACTTCATGTTCCGCGGTGAAGACCGCACGCCCGCCCATCCGCTTCCCACGCTCGACCCTCGCCCGCAATGGACGCGCCCGATAGACACCGGCCTGCGCACGACCTGGCTGGGGCACTCCACCGTGCTGCTCGAAATCGATGGCGTACGCGTGCTCACCGATCCGGTCTGGGGCGAACGCGCCTCGCCCTTCTCGTTCATGGGCCCCAAGCGCTTCCAGCCGGTGCCGGTGGATATCTCGCAACTGCCTCCGCTGGATGCCGTGTTGATCTCGCACGATCACTACGACCATCTCGATTACCCGAGCATTCGCGAGCTGGCGAAGTTGCAGGTGCCCTTCATCACCTCGCTGGGCGTCGGTGTGCATCTGGAAGCCTGGGGCGTGCCGGCCGAGCGCATCATCGAACTGGACTGGTGGGAAAGCTTCACCGTGCCGGCGGGACTGACGTTGACTGCCGCACCATCGCACCACTTCTCCGGCCGCAGCCTGCACGACCGCAATGCCACGCTGTGGTCATCGTTCGTGCTGCGCGGCGAACGCCATGCGGTGTTCTTCAGTGGCGATACCGGCCTCTCGCCGCACTTCACGGAGATCGGCCAGCGGCTTGGCCCGTTCGACCTGGTGATGATCGAAGTGGGCGCGTTCCATCCTTCGTGGGGCAGCGTGCACCTGGGCCCCGACAACGCCATCACGGCGTGGCGCCAGCTTGGCAGCGGGCGTTTCCTGCCGGTGCACTGGGGCACCTTCAACCTCGCCATGCATCCCTGGTGCGAGCCGGCCGAAGTCCTGCTGGCGAAGGTACCGGAAGGCCTGGTGATGCCACGCCTGGGCGAAGTCATCGAGCCGGCGCAGTTCGAGACAGCGCAGCCGTGGTGGCGCGACCTCAGCACCCAACACTCGCGCGGCTGCGCGCGGCAGGCCGCCGAATTCCTGGTATTGCCGGCCAAGGACTGACGCAGCGCACGACGTCGCACGACAGGGTTCGGTTTAGGATGTCGCTCCCCAGCAGGAGCTTTCCATGACCAGCAGCATCCAGATCGCCGACCACGGCGGCGTGCGTCGCATCACGCTGAATCGTCCGCAGGTGCACAACGCCTTCGATGACGGCCTGATCGCCGAACTCACCGCGGCCCTGGAAAACGCCGGCAATGACCACAGCGTGCGTGCCGTGGTGCTCACCGGCGAAGGCGCCAGCTTTTCCGCCGGCGCCGACCTGAACTGGATGCGCGGCATGGCCAGCGCGAGCGAGGCGGACAATCGCGACGATTCGCTGCGCCTCGCCACGCTCATGCGCACGCTGCAATACCTGCCCAAGCCCACCATCGCACGCGTGAATGGCGCCGCCTACGGCGGCGGCGTGGGACTGGTGGCGTGCTGCGATATCGCCATTGGCGTGGATTCCGCGCGCTTTGGTTTGACCGAAGTGAAGCTTGGCCTGGTGCCTGCGGTGATCTCGCCGTATGTGATCCACGCCATCGGCCTGCGCCATGCGCGTCGACTGTTTGTGACAGGCGAACTGTTCGATGCCGGCACGGCGTTGCAGATCGGGCTGCTTCACCAGTGCGTGCCGGCGGAACAACTCGATGGCGCCGTCGATGCCGCGCTGGCGTTGCTTTCCAAAGCCGGTCCGGTCGCACAGGCAGAAGCCAAGCAACTGGCCTTGCGCATGGCAGGTGCCGATGAAGCACGCGCTGAAAGCATCGATCGCGAGAACGCAGCCTTGATCGCTCGCCTGCGTGTTTCCGAGGAAGGCCAGGAAGGCCTTGGCGCGTTTCTTTCCAAGCGCGCTGCTGCGTGGTGCGCACCAGGCTGAAAGCGCATACTCGTTGTTCCATTGCGTAAAGGAACGACGCCATGATCGACCACGTGGGTTTGCTGGTATCCGGTTACGAACGCAGTCGCGAGTTCTACCGACAGGTGCTGGCGCCCCTGGGCATCGAGCTGGTGATGGAGATCACCGCCGAGCAGACCGGTGATGGATGGCACGCCGGTTTCGGTGCCCATGACAAACCCGTGTTCTGGATCGATACGTCGCAACATCCGCGCGCCATGGGCGGTGCACACGTCGCCTTCACCGCGCCCAACCGCGAAGTCGTGCGGACGTTTCACCGTCTTGCCCTCGACGCCGGCGGCACCGACAACGGTGCGCCCGGCCTGCGCCCGCATTATCACGAGCACTATTACGGCGCTTTCGTGCTCGATCCGGACGGCCACAACATCGAAGCCGTCTGCCACGCGCCGGAATGACCTCGAGGTCACGCCATGACACATCCCATCATCAACATCGACGACGTTGAGTTGCAGCCGTATCCGCCCGGCATGGGCCCCAGCGGCGACACGGCGGAGCGATTCGAAGCGCGCATGGGCCGGTTTTCCGCCCAGATCGGCGCCAGGAAGCTGGGCTACAACATCACCGCCGTGCCACCCGGCAAACGTGCGTTTCCCTTCCACTGCCATCGCATCAATGAAGAAATGTTCTTAATCATCGAAGGCAGCGGCGAAGTGCGCATGGGCGACGAGCGCCATCCCATTCGCGCGGGCGACGTGATTGCCTGCCCGCCCGGTGGCCCGGAGAAGGCGCACCAGATCATCAACACCGGCACCACCGACATGCGTTACCTGGCGGTGAGCACCAAGGAGACCCCGGAGATCTGCGAATACCCGGACACGGAGAAAGTCGGCATTCTCGCCGAGTACCCGCCCGGTCCGGATGGCGCACCGCGCGGCCTGCGCATGGTGACGCGCACGGATCTGCAAGTGGGTTACTGGGACGAGGAATAAGGACTCCGTCCAACAGAAACCTGTTTTGCAGGAGCGCACTTGTGCGCGACCGCTTCATCGGATGGCATCGTGGAATGGGGCGCAGCGGTCGCGCACAAGTGCGCTCCTACAGGGCTCATGCGGTGTCATGCTGCGCCGCGCATCGGCGGCAGCGCGGCAATCTGCTAGTTTTGGCAGCTTCGCACCGTCCCCGGAAGCCGCATGTTCGAGCGCGTACTCATTGCCAACCGCGGCGAGATTGCCTGCCGCGTCATCCGCACCTGCCGACGCCTTGGCATCCACACCATTGCCGTGTATTCGGAAGCGGATGCCAACGCCCAGCACGTGCGCCTGGCCGATGAAGCGTGGCCCATCGGCGGCCCGCGCCCCACGGAATCCTATCTGCGTGGCGATGTGATTCTCGATGTCGCACGCAGGAGCGGCGCGCAAGCCATCCATCCCGGTTACGGTTTTCTTTCCGAGAACACGGCGTTTGCCCGCGCATGCAGCGAGGCCGGCATTGTCTTCATCGGCCCGCGCCCGGAAAGCATCGACGCCATGGGTTCCAAGGCAGCGGCCAAGGCGCTGATGGAAAAGCACGACGTGCCGCTGGTACCCGGTTACCACGGCGAAGACCAATCCGCCGATGTGCTCGCCGAACAGGCACGCCGCACCGGCTTTCCGCTGATGATCAAGGCTGCTGCCGGCGGTGGTGGCAAGGGCATGCGCATCGTTCGCAGCGAAGCGGAATTTGCCGATGCACTGGCCTCCGCGCAGCGTGAGGCGGCCAGTTCGTTCGGCGACACGCGCGTGATCCTCGAACGCTACGTCGATCATCCGCGCCACATCGAATTCCAGGTGTTCGGCGATACGCAGGGCAACGTCATCCACCTCAACGAGCGCGAATGCTCCGCACAGCGCCGGTACCAGAAAGTGCTGGAGGAAACGCCCTCGCCTTTCCTCGACCAGGCACGTCGCACAGCCATGGGCGCCGCTGCCGTAGCCGCCGCCAAGGCAGTGAATTACGTGGGCGCCGGCACGGTGGAATTCATCGTGGGCCAGGATGGCGAGTTCTTCTTCATGGAGATGAACACGCGCCTTCAGGTGGAACATCCCGTCACCGAAGAAACGCTGGGACTGGATCTGGTGGAGGGGCAGCTGCGCGTGGCCGCCGGCCAACCGCTGCCGCTGGCGCAGGAACAGGTCAAGGCGCACGGTCACGCCATCGAAGTGCGCCTGTATGCCGAAGATCCCGACCAGAACTTCCTGCCCGGCTCCGGCAAGCTGATCAAGCTGCGCCTGCCCGCACCCTCGCGCCATGTGCGCCTGGACGGTGGCGTGATCGAAGGCGACACGGTCACCATTTTCTACGACCCGATGATCGCCAAGCTCATCGTGTGGGACGCGGATCGTCCGCAGGCACTGCAACGCCTGCGTGATGCGTTGATGGCCAGCGAAATCGTAGGCCCGAAATCCAACATCGCGTTTCTCGAACGCTTGTCGCGCCATCCCGTGGTGGTCGAGGCGCGCACCGACACGGGCTACCTGGATCGTCACCTCGACGAATTCCTTGCCGGCGATGCGGCACCGGAAGCGCACGTGCTGTTTGCCGCAGCCGCAACCGCGTTGATGCACGACGAAAACCACGTAGCGGCGAATGCCGCCGACCCGCATTCACCGTGGGCGCGTGCCGATGCATGGCGCGTGGGTCACGCCGGCAAGCGCATCGTTGCGCTTTCGTTGCATGGCCAGCGCCATGAAGTGGAAGCCTACGGCCACGATGGCAACTACCAGCTTCGTCATGGCGACGCCGCGACGGAAGTGCGAGGCGCACGTCTTGGCGACGACGCATTGAGCGCACGCTTCGACGGCGAAGCGCGACGCACGCCCGTGCGTACGGATGCCGCGCGCGTGACAGTGCACGATGCCCATGGCAATCGTCATACCTTCGAGCGCGCTGCCGCGTTCGCGTGGGCATCGAAGGAAACTGCCGGCGGCAATCAGATCGTGGCTCCCATGCCGGGTCGCATCGTCCTGGTGAAGGCCAGCGCCGGTGACACGGTGGAAGAAGGCCAGGAACTGCTGGTGATGGAAGCCATGAAGATGGAACTGGCACTCAAAGCACCGCGTGCCGGCACCCTTGCGAGCGTCCACGCCGCGCAGGGCGATTTCGTGGAAGCCGACACGGTGCTGCTGCGCTTCGCCGATTGACCGCGGGGCTTGACGCCGCGTCGACAGGACAATGCCGACGCTAGCCCCCATTGTCCGTGCCAGTGCACGGACCGGGGAGAATCCATGCGTGCATCGTTTCGTTCGCTGCAGCCGACGATGTTGTCCGTGTTCGTCGCCATGACGTTGCTGACCGCCTGCGGCAAGCATCAAGGTGATGAGGAAGGCGGCGCGCAGGGAAATGGCCAGCCAGACGCCGCAGCGCAGGCGCGGGAAGATGCAGCATCCACCGCAAAATGCGAGGACAACCCGCTGGCGCAGTCGCTGCCTCCCAAGGAAACCGTCGGCGGACTGCCCTTCCTTCTACGGGATTGCGCATCCGACAGTATTCGCGCCGTTTACGGCACACATGGTGGCAGGCAAATCGAGATTTCGATGACCGACACCAGCCCGCCGCCGGCCGCCGGCGACCAGGCAGCGCAGCAGGACCTGAATCGGCGCACGCGCGACATGCAGCGCTCCACCAGCCGCGCGGCGATAGAAATGCTTACCGCCATGACCGACCCCATGCAGACGAGTGCCGATGCTCTGGCTGCCATTGGCGGCCCTGACTACGCTCCGATTCTGGTGCCCACGGCCACCAAGGACTCGTTCATCGTCCACGTCACGGCCAAGACGCAGGTGGGCCCTGCTGAAGCCTTGGCGTTGTTCAAGGACCGCTACATGGTCACCTTGCAGGCCAGCGACAACGGCAGCGCGCTCACCGGCCTCACGACGCCGCAGGCGCAGGCGCTCTACCTTCCCTTCATCCAGGCGTTCCATCCCGAACGCCTGCCCTGAGAGGCTTCACAGGCGGGAACGCGCTATGCTGATCGGCATGAGTACGAATCATGTCCGCATTGTCGAAGTTGGCGCGCGCGATGGCCTGCAGAATGAAAAGACGCTGCTGCCCGCCGACGTCAAGATCGCCCTGATCGATCGCCTTTCCAGCACCGGCTTGAAGACCATCGAGGCCACCAGCTTCGTCAGTCCCAAGTGGGTGCCGCAACTGGCCGATGCCGCCGAAGTGTTCCAGGGCATTCGCAAGGTGCCGGGCGTGAGTTATCCCGTGCTGGTGCCCAACGAGCAAGGCTACGAGCGGGCACGCGCCGTTGGCGTCAGCGAGATCGCCGTCTTCACCGCGGCATCCGAAGCGTTCAACCGGAAGAACATCAACGCCAGCATCGATGAGTCCATCGAACGTTTCATCCCCGTGATGAAACGCGCGAAAGACGACGGCGTGAAAGTGCGCGGCTATGTTTCCACCGTACTCGGCTGTCCCTATCAGGGCGAGGTGCCGGTGAGCGATGTGGTGCGCGTGGCGCGACGCCTGCACGAGGTCGGCTGCTACGAAGTATCGCTGGGCGACACCATTGGCGTGGGTACGCCTGCCAAGGCACGCGCGATGCTGAAGGCGGTGGCGCAGGAAGTGCCCATGTCCGCGCTGGCAGTGCATTTCCACGATACCTACGGGCAGGCGCTGGCCAATATCCTGGCGTGCCTTGAAGAAGGCGTGCGCGTAGTCGACAGCGCCGTCTCCGGCACGGGCGGCTGTCCTTATGCCAAGGGCGCCACGGGCAACGTGGCCAGCGAAGACGTGGTCTACATGCTGCATGGCCTGGGCATGGAAACGGGTATCGACCTGGACATCCTCGTCGCCACCGGCGCCTGGCTGGCCGGCCAGTTGCACAAGGAAACGGCCAGCCGCGTGACGCGGGCGCTCACGGCCGCCTGAGCGCAAAGCGGGCGCTGACCTCGCCCGTTTTCATTCCCGTCGGGCCCGGGTTCGTCGGCTTGGTGGCGGTTTCGTCGAAAAGCGCGCGCCAGCTTCGATAGGGCTGGGTATTCTCCGTCGCATCCAAGCCAAGGATGCTGCCACCATGAAGAGCGTTTTCTTCGTCGCCCGTCTCGTTGTTTTCTGGTTCTTCGTGCTGCTGTTCGCGGCCATCTTGATTGCGCACACGCCGCCGTTCGAGTACCGCGACACGGGCAGCATGTTTGTCCTGCTGATCTTCATCGCACTCGTGCTGGTGGTGACCAGCGCGGTCTCGCACCTGCGGCGCGTGCGGCTTATCGCCGGCCATATCGACGACAGCACCATCGGCAACCGCCAGCGTCGGCAGATCGAGATTCCCTTCGAAGCCGGCGAGGCGTTCGACCTGCTCGACGCAGCCGTGCGAGAACTGCCCCGCAGCGAAGACATCGAAAGCGCACGCGACAGCCTGCAGATTCGCGCCAAGGTGAAGCGTCCACTGACCTACGGCCGGCAGCTGGGCAGGCTCGATCCATCCACGTGGTTCGGCCACCTGCGCAATCAGATTTTTGCGACGGTGACACCAGGCGAAGGCATCGGCAGCGTTACGCTGGTGTGCGAACCGGAACTGGGCGCATGGAGTGACTGGTTCCGCGTGGATGACGGCACCAACCTGGAAAACGCCGAAGCCATTACGCGTGCCATTACCCGGCGCATTGCCGAAAAGCGTCGCAACGAGCAGATGCGCGCCCAGCAGACGGAACGCGAGAAAGAACGCACGGTGGCCCGCCTCAACCTGTTGCATGCCCAGGTGGAACCGCACTTCCTCTACAACACGCTGGCGAGCGCGCAATACCTGACGCGCAGCGATCCGGCACAGGCCGACCAGATGCTGGGTCACCTGATCCACTACCTGCGCCACTCCCTGCCCTTGCGCGACGACACCTTGTCCACCCTGGGCGACGAACTGGAACGCACCCGCGCCTACCTGGAAATCATGCGACTGCGCATGGGACCACGTCTGTCGCTGCAGCTCGACGTACCCGACGTACTGCGTGCCATGCCCATGCCGCCGATGATGCTGCAGACGCTGGTGGAAAACGCCATCAAGCACGGCCTGGAGCCCAAGCCCGGCGGCGGCACGATCTGGATTCTTGCGCGACGCGACGACGATGCGGTGTCCATCACCGTTGCCGACGACGGACGCGGTTTCAGCGAAGCGGGCGGCGGTACCGGTATCGGCCTGAAGAACGTGCGCGAACGCCTGCGCCTGATCTACGGCACCGACGCCTTGCTGTCGGTGGTAGGCAACGTGCCCGAGGGCGTGGCCGCCACCATCACCATCCCCATGCACAACGACACCACGAGTGACGCATCGTGACCACCGCGATCATTGCCGAAGACGAAGCCCTGTTGCGCCAGGCGTTGAGCGATCTGCTCGCCCGTGTCTGGCCCGACCTGGAAGTGCTGGCCGAATGCGAGGACGGCGCCAGCGCGCTTGAAGCCATCAGCGAGCAGAAGCCCGACGTGGCCTTCCTGGATATCCGCATGCCCGGCCTCAACGGTCTTGAAGTCGCCGCCGCAACGGCCGAAGCCAGCCCGGGCACGCAAGTGGTGTTCACCACGGCCTACGACCAGTACGCCATCGATGCGTTCGAGCGCGGTGCCGTGGACTACCTGCTCAAGCCGATCAACGAAGAAAGGCTGACAGCAACCATGCAGCGGCTGCAGACACGCGCCGCTTCGCGCGTCACCGATGCCGCCGCACTTTCCCAGCTGCTGCGCGAGATGGTGCTGAACCCGGGGCCGCGCGCCGAGCCGCTGACGTGGATTACCGCCAGCAATGGCCGCGAAACACGCCTGATCATGGTCGATGACGTCGCTTACTTCCGCGCCGACAACAAATACACCGTCGCCATGACCGCCGAAGGCGAGGCGCTGCTGCGCACGCCCATCCGCGAACTGGCCGCCGTGCTCGATCCGAACGTGTTCAAGCAGATTCACCGTTCCACCATCGTCAACCTGCGTGCCGTGGCGTCCGTCGTCCGCGACGACACGGGCAAGGGCACGCTGCGGCTCAAGCAGCGGCCGGAAACGCTGGTGGTCAGCCAGCCTTTCATGACCCTGTTCCGAAACATGTAACGGAGACATTCCGCCACCAAGAATCACAAGAGGTCGCCATGGAAAAGCTGATTCTTCTGTTTCACTTGTTGTTGTCGCTTACGGGCTTCGAACCGGTGCGCACGGTCGTTACGCATGAACTCGCCAATGGCCGCGACCTGATCTACAGCACCATCCAGATCAGCGGCGAACTGGCCACGTTCCGTTGCCTGCGCAGCCAGAGCGGCCTGTGCCACTACACCCTGCTGCCGGGCTCATGTGGCACACGCAGCGTGGATTGCGAACCGCCCATCACCGTCTTCACCATGCGGCAGGGCGATACGCTGTTGCTGACGCGCCTGCCGGAAGACTTCGCCAGCTGCGTCACCGCGACGCCTGCCGCCGACAACGCCTGTGCCCGGCAATTGGCACAAACCGGACACGCTACTCCCTGAAACGTCCTATCGCGGCATCCTGCCGCGGCTCGCTAGAATCGGACGCATCGATGGCGGGAGTACACGATGCGGTGGAAGCGACATAAAGCCTGGACGGCCCTGCTCATGGCCCTGATGGTGACGGGTGCCTCAGCGACCGCTGCCGTGCCGGCCAAGGGCGACGTGCTGCTGGCGCCTGAGCGCATATGGACCGCCGACGGCGACACGGCCCACACCGGCTGGGAAGTGCTGGTGCACGACGGCACCATCGCTGCCGTGGGGCCCGCCGGCAGCATCCAGGCACCTGCCGGTGCCCAGCGCATCGCATTGCCGGGCGCCACGCTCACGCCGGGCCTGATCGATCTTCACTCGCACGTGTTCCTGCACCCGTACAACGAGACGCTGTGGAACGACCAGGTGCTGAAGGAGCCGCAGGACTACCGCACGCTGGAAGCCGCCGCCCATGCCCGCGCCACCCTGCTCGCCGGGTTCACCACCCTGCGCGACCTGGGCACCGAAGGCGCAGGCTATGCCGATGTCTCCATCAAGCGGGCCATCGATGAAGGCATGATCCCCGGCCCGCGCATGTTCGTCGCCACCCGCGCCATCGTGGCCACCGCCAGCTACGGCCCCGGGCCGCGCGGCTTTCGTCCGGACATGGACCTGCCCAGCGGCGCGCAGGAAATCAGCGGCGTGGACGAAGCCATTCGCGCCACCCGCGAACAGGCGGGACACGGTGCCGACTGGATCAAGCTCTACGCCGACTATCGCGTGGGCACCGACGGCAGCACGCAACCCACGCTGTCGCTGGCCGAGATGAAGGCCATCGTGGATACCGCCCATCTGTCCGGGCGTCCGGTCGCCGCTCACGCATCCAGCGACGAAGGCGTACGCCTTGCGGTGGAAGCGGGTGTGGACAGCATCGAGCATGGGTATGGCGCCAGCGAAGCCACGTTCCGTCTGCTGAAGCAGCATGGCACCGCGTACGAACCCACGCTCACCGCGGTGGAGTCCACGGCGCAGTATTTCGAACACTACGTGCCCGGCCAAAGCGCACCCACTGCCCGCATGAAAGACGCCGAACGCGCTTTTCGCACCGCACTCAAACTCGGCGTGATCATCGGCAACGGCAGCGACGTGGGCGTATTCACCCACGGTGACAACTGGCGCGAACCGGCCAACATGGTGCGCGACGGCATGACACCGCCGCAGGCACTGCACGCCGCCACCAACGTGGCCGCGCGCATTCTTCGC
The DNA here is from genome assembly GCF_003121485.1 of Dyella sp. C11. Classification (GTDB taxonomy): domain Bacteria; phylum Pseudomonadota; class Gammaproteobacteria; order Xanthomonadales; family Rhodanobacteraceae; genus Dyella. Next base: position 95,560 of record NZ_QAVX01000009.1, read on the forward strand.
CAGCAGCAGAATTTCGGGCGCATTGCGCCGGGCATGCACGCGGATCTCGCGGCGTTCACCGGCGACCCCAGCACGCATATCGACGACCTGCAGCATCCCGTCTTCGTGATGAAGGACGGCACCGTTTACCGCACGCCACAAAGCACGCCATGACTGACGCACTGATTCGCCCCATCGAAGCGCGCGACAATCCCGTTGTCGCACAGATCATCCGCACCGTGATGCCCGAATTCGGCGCAGACGGCCCGGGCTTTGCCATCCACGATGCCGAAGTGGACACCATGTACGAGGCCTACGCGCGCCCACGCAGCGCCTACTTCGTGGTGGAGCGCGACGGCAAGGTGATCGGTGGCGGCGGCATGGCGCCACTGGAGGGCGGCGAAAGCGACGTGTGCGAGCTGCGCAAAATGTATTTCCTGCCCGAAGCCCGCGGCATCGGTGCCGGCAGCGCCATGATGCTTCGCTGCCTCGACGCCGCGCGCGAACACGGGTTCCGTCGCTGCTACCTCGAAACACTGACCGGCATGGACGCAGCGCAAACGCTGTATCGCCGCCACGGCTTTCGCACCATCGATGCACCCATGGGCGGTACGGGGCATTTCAGCTGTGACCAGTTCTACATGCGCGACCTGTAAGAGAAGCCCATGGCCAGCCACGATCCACGCATCGACGACTACATCGCCCACGCCGCGCCCTTCGCGCAGCCGGTCCTGGAACACCTGCGTGACCTCGTCCACGAGGTCTGCCCCGAGGTGGAAGAGGACGTCAAGTGGAGCATGCCGTTCTTCATCTACAAGAACACGCCGTTGTGCTCGATGGCGTCGTTCAAAAGCCACTGCTCGTTCGGCTTCTGGCGCTACAGGGAATTGGCCGGCGACAAGGATGCCGAAGGCATGGGCCAGTTCGGCAAGCTCACATCGCTGAAGGACCTGCCGCCCAACCGCATCCTCATCGAGCTCATTCGCAAGGCCATGGCGCTGAACAAGAGCGGCGCGCGGACAAGGCGAGCCCGTGCGGCCGCCAAGTCCGCGCCCGTGCTGCCCGAGGACTTCGCCGCCCTGCTCGTCTCCCGGCCGCATGCCGCGGCACGAAAAACGTATGAAGCCTTTCCACCAGGCGCCAAACGCGAGTACGTGGATTGGATCAACGAAGCGAAAACCGACGCCACCCGGCAGAAGCGCATGGCCACCGCGCTGGAATGGCTGGCGGAAGGCAAGCGCCGGAACTGGAAATACGAATCATGCTGAAGGCGCCGGTACTGCATTTCGAGGTGGACGATCCGTCATCACTCGACGTGTCGCCGCTGATTCGCGAATTGGACGGCTATCTTGCCGAGCTCTATCCCACCGGCAATATCCGTCCGGTACCCGCCGAAGAATTGAAGCAGCCCAACGTCACCTTCCTCACCGCACGCGTCGACGGCACACCCGTCGCCTGCGGCGCCTTCGTGCGCCATGACGACTACGTGGAGGTGAAGCGCATGTACGTGCTGCCGGCCTGCCGCGGCCTTGGCCTGGGCAAGCAGTTGCTGGAAGCGCTGGAGACTGAAATTGTCCGTGCAGGCGGCGCGCTCGTGCGCCTGGAAACCGGCACGGCACAAACGGAAGCCTTGGAACTCTACGAGCGCGCCGGTTATCGTCGCTGCCCGCCCTTCGGCGAACACCGCGCCAACCCGCGCAGCATCTGCATGGAGAAACCGCTCCCATGATCCGCATTGCGCTGGCCGATGATGCCACCGCCTTCCACGACATCTACACGCCTTCCGTACTGCACGGCGTGGAAACCTTCGAGACCGAACTGCCCGGCGTCGATGCGATGCGCGAGCGCGTCGTCACGCGCCTGCGCCAATATCCGTGGATTGTCTGGGAAGAAGACGGCCGCGTGCTGGCCTATGCCTACGCCAGCCGCTTTCGCGAACGTGCCGCCTACGACTGGATCGCCGAAACGTCCATCTACGTGCATCCCGATGCACGCCGGCGCGGCATCGCCCGGCGTCTCTACGGCGCCCAACTCGATGCCATGCGCCTGCAGGGCATCAACCAGGCGGTGGGCGTCATTACCCTGCCCGGCCAGAGCAGCGTGACCATGCACGAATCCATGGGCTTTACGCCTGCGGGTGTCTGGCGCAGCTCGGGCTACAAGCTCGGCCAGTGGTGGGATGTGGGCGTGTGGCAGCTGCAATTGCAGGCGCCTGAAAACCCGCCGCGCCCGGTGGTGCCGTTCGCGGCCCTGCGTGAGACAGCGGAGTGGGCCGCGTTGTTGCAACGCATCAATTCCTGACCCGGCTACATATGGGAGCGCACCCTGTGCGCGACGCCCGATGACCGACCTCTCGGCACACCCTGTCGCGCGCAGGGTGTGCTCCCACAAACAAAGGTGACGGCCGGGGCCGGTGTCACGCGCGGCCAGCCCCTTTCCTCGGCTACCATTTCGTTTTTGGCATTTCCGAGGACGTTCCATGCAGCTCAATCAGGTCAAGGCGATCATTACCGGCGGCGCCTCCGGTCTCGGCCAGGCCGTGGCTCAGTTCCTGGTCGCCAACGGCGGCACGGTGTCCCTGTTCGACGTGAACGAGGAAAAGGGCCAGGAAGCGGCGAAGGCATTGAAGGGCCACTTCTACCGCACCGACGTCACCTCCGAGGAAGGCGTGTCCGCCAACGTTGCCGCCGCGCGCGACGCGATGGGCGGCCTGAACGTGGTGGTGAACTGCGCCGGCATCCTGGGCGCCGGCCGCATGCTCGGCAAGGAAGGCCCGATGCCGCTGAGCACCTTCGCCACCACGGTGATGGTGAACCTGGTTGGCAGCTTCAACGTCGCCAAGGCAGGCGCTTCGCTGATGCAGGGCAACGAAGCCGGTGAAGACGGCGAGCGCGGCGTAATCATCAACACCGCGTCCGTTGCCGCCTTCGAAGGCCAGATCGGCCAGGCCGCGTATTCCGCCTCCAAGGGTGGCGTGGTCGGCATGACCCTGCCGATGGCACGCGAGCTGTCGCGGTTCGGTATCCGCGTCGTGACCATCGCCCCGGGCATCTTCTGGACGCCCATGGTGGACGGCATGCCGCCGCAGGTGCAGGAGTCGCTGTCCGCGTCCATTCCGTTCCCGTCCCGCCTGGGCAAGCCGGACGAGTTCGCCAACACGGTGGGCTTCATCCTGGGCAATCGCTACATCAACGGCGAAACCATCCGCCTCGACGGCGCGGTGCGCTTGCAGCCAAAGTAAGGCAGTAAAGGGGAAGTAGTAAGTGGTAAAGGGAAAGAGCAAGGGCTACCCGCCCGCTCAATGCCACTCAGCTATTTGCACTTGCTTCCCCTGCATGGCGCGCACGGATAGGCGCCTCAGTCCGCTCTTCCTACTTACCATTTACCACTTACTACTTACCCAAACATGAAAGCTTCCGACGTCAAGAAAGGCAATGTGGTCGAACACGAAGGCACCGTCTATCAGGTGCGTGACATCGAGCGCAGCTCGCCCACGGCGCGTGGCGGCAACGTCACCTTCCGCTTCACCATGTATTCGATTCCCGGTGGCCGCAAGTTCGACCTGAGCCTGCGCGCCGACGACGATCTCAGGGAAATGGACCTGGTCCGCCGCGAGGCGAATATCTCGTACATGGACGACGGCGCCTTCGTCTTCATGGACAACGAGGATTACACCCAGTACCTGCTCTCATCCGAACTGGTGGGCGACAACGCCGGCTACATCGTGGAAGGCGTGGAAGGCTATTACGTGCAGCTGATCGACGACGCACCGGTGGGCCTGCAAGTGCCGACCAGCGTCACGCTGACCGTGGTCGACACCGCGCCGGAACTGAAGGGCGCCAGCGCCACCAAGCGCACCAAGCCGGCGAAGCTCAACACCGGCATTGAAATCCAGGTGCCGGAATACATCACCAACGAAGAAAAAGTGTGGGTGAACACGCTGACGGGCGAATTCGCCGGCCGCGCCTCCTGATCAACGCTTCGTCGTGATGCCTGAAAACGCCGGGGAAACCCGGCGTTTTTTTCGTTGCCTTGACGCCACCGCGCCGCTGCGGCACGTTCACTACTTCCCGCTCAGGAATGCATGCCGTGTCGCGTCCCCACGCCCCGCATCCACGTCCATGGCGCGTAGCGCGCCTGCTGCTGATCGGCGCGACGTTCGCGCTCGCCGCGTGTGCTCCCGCGCCGGTGCGCAATCCCATCGCGCAATGGGTGCCGTCGCCCAACTTCGACGCGCGCCGCCCGGTGCTGATCGTCATTCATTTCACCAACGAGCACTCTGCCGAGCAGGCGCTGCACACGCTGCGCACGGCCAACAGCGGCGGCCCGGTGAGCTCGCATTACCTGATCGGCAACGACGGCCACATCTACCAGCTGGTCGCCGACGGCGAACGCGCCTGGCATGCAGGCGCGGGGCGCTGGGGCACGATCACCGATGTGAACTCCGCCTCCATCGGCATCGAGCTGGACAACGACGGCGACTCCCCTTTCACGCAGGTGCAGATCGACAACCTGCTGCGCCTCTTGGCCGACCTGTGCGACCGCCTGCGTATTCCGCGCACGCAGATTATCGGTCACGAAGATCTAGCACCCGGACGCAAGGACGATCCGGGCCCGCGTTTTCCGTGGCAGCAACTGGCACAGGCCGGGTTTGGCTTGTGGCCGCGCGGATCGTTGGTCGATCCGCCACCGGGTTTCGATCCGTGGGCGGCGTTGGGGTTGATCGGTTACCCGCTGGACAACCGCGATGCGGTGGTGCGTTCGTTCCACCACCACTTTCGCGGGATGGATGGCGATGCGCTGGACCAGCAGGACTTGCGCATCCTGTTCAACCTGGCGCAGCAGCTTGGCGTAGACGGTCATGTCACCACGGCACCCGCCGGCTGACGCGCCCGATCCGTCGCGTCCGCTTCAGCCTGGATAAGGCAAACTTGCGTCGTTACCAGGGAGCTTCGCCACGTCATGTCCTCGACGGGTTATTCGCTGCGCGCCACGGTTGTCGATAGCCTGCTGACCACGAAACGGCCGGACGTGCCGGTGCGCGTGGTGGTACGCAACACCGCGGCGGTCATCCTGCCGCTGGCGATCGGCATTCTGATGGGACATCCGGGCATTGGCCTGGGTATCGGCGCCGGCGCGCTGGACACCATGTTCTCGGACCAGCCCGGCCCCTATCGCCAACGCATGACGCGGCTGCTGCTCGCATCGGTGGCGGCGGGCCTCGCCTCGTTGATCGGTTTCCTGATCGGCGACCAGCTGGTTCCCATCCTGATCGCCACGGCCGCGTTCGGCTTCGTCGGCGGCTTGCTGGTGGTGTTTGGCACCGACATGACCCGCGTAGGCATGACCAGCATGATCCTGCTGGTAGTCACGGCGGCCAATCCCCGACCGCTGCATGAAGCACTCGGAGCATCCGCGCTGATCTTCGCCGGCGGCCTGCTGCTGACGCTGTTTTCAGTAGCGGCATGGCCACTGCAACGCTACCGGCCCGAACGCCATGCACTGGCCGCCGTGTATCGCGGACTGGCCACGCTCGCGCGCCAGCAGGAACACGACGATGCCGACGTGCCGGCGCTTACCGATGCCATGACCACGCTGCAGCACACCTTGCTGGGCCGGCACCATGCACGCGGGCGTGCCATGGAGGCTTTCGGCGTGCTGCTTGAGCTGGCCGAGCGCATCCGCCTTGAACTCACCGCCATGGCCGAGTTGCGCGCCAACCCCACCATCCATGCGATGTTCCGCGGCGATGCGGCGCGCGTGCTCGCCGCCATTGCCGATGCGCTGGAAGTGGCCGAATCGCCCCGTCAAGCGCAGCACGCGCTGCAAACGCTGCAAGCCAGCGAGAACGCCCTGCTCGGCGATGGCGGCAACGCCGATGGCCTGGCGACGCACATCCACGCGCTTTCCGGCCAGCTGGCGGCCGCGGTGCGTAACGCGAACTGGGCAGGCAGCCGTGGTGAAATCCGCGCGGCCGCGGCGGAAACGCCACTGCCGACGGCACTGCGCAGCAGTTCGGCGCGCGCCACCTTGCGTGCCAACCTTACCCCGCATTCGGTAGCGTTTCGCCACGCCGTGCGCAGCGCCGTCACGCTGACGGCCACGCTGTTCGTGTCGCGCGAACTCGCCCTTCCCCACGGCTACTGGTTGCCGATGACGGCGGCCATCGTCTTGCGCCCCGACTTTGCCGCCACGTTCAACTTAGGCCTGCTGCGCGTGGTCGGCACGGTGCTCGGCCTGGTCATCACCACCGCGCTGCTGCACTTCACGCCACACGAGATGTGGGCGCATCTCGCGCTGATGGCGGTGCTGTGCATGGCGTTCCGCTACCTGGCCACGGCGCACTACGGCATGGCGGTGGCCGCGCTGACAGGCACCGTGGTGATCCTGCTCTCGTTCGAAGGCGTCAATTCCAGCGACGCGGTGATGGATCGCGTGATCAATACGGCGCTGGGCAGCGGCATGGCCTTGATTGCCTACGTGCTGTGGCCAACATGGGAGCGCACCCGTGCGCGTGCGGCGTTGTCGGACATGGTCGATGCGTACGCCGATTACCTCAATGCGCTCGCCCACCCGGAACGTCGCGATGGCCGTCGCGAAGCGCGCACGGCGGCGCGCACGGCACGCAGCAATGCACAGGCGTCTTTGGACCGCATGCGCGCCGAACCCGCCACGCCCGCGCAGCTGCTGGAGCTTGCCAACGCGCTGTTTGCCAACAGCAACCGACTGGCGCGCACGGCCATGACGCTGGAAGCGTTGATCGACGATCACGCCAACCTGCCTGAAACCGCCGAAATGTGCGCGTTCGTCGAGCACGCCGCGGGAGCGCTGCACGAAATTGCCAGCGCCATTCGCGCGCAACGCGCACCCGAACGCCTGCCCGACCTGCGCAGCCTGCAGCGCACATTTGCCGCGTTGCTGGGCATGGCCGAGGACAAACAGGCCGCCGACCTGCTCACGCGCATCAGCGACCGCCTGGTGGACAACGTGAACACGCTCGCGCACATCACGGGCCGCAGTCACCACAAGTCGACGGCCACGGTGTAACCACGCAGCGCCCCCCGCCGTTGTGGGAGCGCACCCTGTGCGCGACGGCTATCGCGATGAGCTTGGGGAATGTCGCGCACAGGGCGCTCCCACAGAGGTCTCATGGCTTGCAGGGGTTACGCGCCGACATGTCACCGACCCGCTCACGCGCATCAGCGACCGCCTGGTGGACAACGTGAACACGCTGGCGCACATCACGGGCCGCAGTCACCACAAGTCGACGGCCACGGTGTAACCACGCAGCGTCACCCCCCCGCCGTTGTGGGAGCGCACCCTGTGCGCGACGGCTATCGCGACGAGCTTGGGGAAAGTCGCGCACTGGGTGCGCCCCCACAAACAGGAAAGGCTGCGTCCGCTTTCGGGCTTATGCCCCGACGCGTCGACGCACGGCATCGATATCCCTCACCGGCCGGATTTCGATACGCCCCGTGCGGGACCACGGAAATTCAGAGGCAATGCGCACGGCTTCGTCCATGTCCGCGGCCTCGATAAGGTTGAAGCCGCCGAGGTATTCCTTCGCCTCGGCAAAGGGGCCGTCCATCACCGATAGCTTGTCGTCGCGCATGCGCAGCGCCTTGGCTTGCGAGGGCGCCTCCAGCTGCATGGAATCCAGCAGGCAACCTTTCGCGCGCAGCTCGTCCGCGTGGACGAAGCAGCCGTGCATCATGGTGTCGAACTCGCCCGGCGGCAGGGCGTCGAGCAGGCTGTCGTCGCAATAGATCATGACCAGGAACTTCATGTTGCCTCCGATGGCGTACGGCGTCGTCGCGCCAGCCATGATGACCGCAAAACGTTACGCCGGCATATGCCGTCAGGCCCGGGTTCACGCAGTGGCCGGCTGCGTCTCCCCGGCGGGTGAGCCGATGGCCGGAGTTACGCTGCACTGCGCCGAGACGGCACCCCGCCCCTCACTTACACTCGGGGGCATGCTCAAAATCGACACACACGCCCACATCCTTCCTCGCGACTGGCCCAACCTTGCCGCCAAGTACGGCGACGAGCGCTTCCCCGTGATGATCCACAACGACGGGCGGCATCGCATCTACAAGGATGGCAAGTTCTTCCGCGAGGTATGGGAGTCGGCGTTCGACGCGCAGCAGCGCATCGACGACTACGCCCGCTTCGGCGTCAGCGTGCAGGTGGTGTCCACCGTGCCGGTGCTGTTTTCCTACTGGGCGCCCGGTTACCAGGCGCTGGAGCTGCATCGTCATCTGAACGACGAGACGGCGCGGATCTGCAACGACTACCCCCGCCATTACGCGGGCATCGGCACGGTGCCCCTGCAATCCCCGGAACTGGCGATACGCGAGCTGGAGCGCTGCATCGACGAGCTGGGCCTGCAGGGCGTGCAGGTCGGTTCGCACTGCAACGACTGGAACCTCGACGCGCCGGAACTGTTTCCGTTCTTCGAAGCGGCGGCCGACCTGGGCGCCGCCGTGATGGTGCACCCGTGGGACATGATGGGCGCGGCCAGCATGCCCAAGTACTGGCTGCCCTGGCTGGTGGGCATGCCGGCCGAACAGACCCGCGCGGCCTGCTGCCTGGTGTTCGGCGGTGTGCTGGAGCGCCTGCCCAAGCTGCGCGTGATGCTGGCCCACGGCGGCGGCAGTTTCCCGTGGACCATCGGCCGCATCGAGCACGGCTTCCGCATGCGCCCCGACCTGGTCGCCACGGACAACCCGCGCAACCCGCGCGAATACCTGCAACGCCTGTACTTCGACTCCTGTGTGCACGATCCCCAGGCCCTGCGCTATCTCCTGGATGTGACCGGGGTCGAGCGCGTCATGCTGGGGACCGATTATCCTTTCCCCCTGGGGGAACAGCATCCTGGCAGCGGCATCGAGTCACTCGGGCTCGACGACGTGGCCCGCGCGCGGCTCTTCCACGGCACCGCCCTGGAATGGCTGGGGCTGCCGCTGCAACGATTCGAACCTCACACCCTCGCACAGGAAAAGGCATGAGCTTCTTCCGCAACATCGGTTTGGCCGGCGCCCTCTTGCTTGCCGGCGCTGCGCACGCCACGGACGTCAGCATGGCCGGCGGCAGCGTCAACTTCAGCACGCCGGATCAGTGGATGGGCATCATGGAAACCCAGGGCGACCCGGAAGTACGCGTGTTCCAGGTGCCCGCCCCCTCGCCCAACGGCAGCAGCAACCTGGCCCGCGTGTCGGTGACGGTGAAGCAGCTCGGCACCGCCAGCGACTTCCAGCAGTACTTTTCCGGCGCCATGAGCAAGGCCAAGGCCCTCACCGGCTACCAGCCTGCCACGGGCGGCTCACCGGACAACTTCGTCTACACGGCGCAGGAAAACGGCGCGCAGTTCAGCTACAGCGAGCGCTACTGGTTCAAGGACAATCACGCCATCCAGCTGCGCTGCGTGCGCCCGGCGCAAAGCGCGGCCGGCGCGGCCTGGCGTGCGTCGTTCGACAAGGGCTGCGATGCGATTGCCGCGCGGCTGAAGTAAGCATTGGACAAGTCCAGTCGGCATCGGATGCTACGACGCCTCCGCCCCCGCAACTGAAAGCGGTAGGACGTCGGCTACATCGGAAAACTACGCTGCCCGACACGAGCAATGTGCATGGCACGATAGCGATCTCTAACCAAGCGTTTCACTGTAAAAAAGCGTCGCAATTTATTGCGACGCTTTTTTTGCAACCTGGGAGGGGACGTACTCATGAAATTCCACGCGATACCCGGCATATTCATTGGCGTATTTGGCATAACGGCAACTGCTAATGCCTTTGACGGCATTCTCGATCAATGCCAGACATGCACGACGGATGCTTATTTTCGCCAAACAGCCAAGTCCTACTACGACCTCGGCAATCCAACGCTCTACAACCTCAAGACCGGAGCAATTCACTCCTACCGCCTCAGCCTGAAGCGGGGCTATTCCCAGGAATTTGATCCGCCGCCAGACGCGATCGAGGTTACTGAAGTATCAGTTGATTCAGCCATCTATAGCGCTTTCGTCAATCTAAGCGGCTTCTATCAAATCGCAGGATTCAAGCTGCAAGGAGCAATCAATATTCCCTACACCGATTTGGGTTCAAATATTCCCGGACTCAATCAAGGTACTACGGCCTATGACGTAACCGAAGATGCGAATCTGCGTAACCGTATTGGCTTCGAAATCGTCAATAACAGAGATCGATGGAATCAAGTTCGATCCTTCTACAACACCGTTAACGAAGCGGGACTTGTATTCTTCGGCCTCAAGAGTGAGATATCGCTGGAAGTTCGAATCACCTTTGCCGATGGCAGTTACGTCATCTACCGAAAGACCGCCAACGACGCTAACCAGACGCAGCTGCAATTCGTGCCTGGCAGCGCAAGAACACCAAAAACCCAACTTATCCCCGACTCAATCCAACCTCAAAACCAAGGGAAATGGTATGGACCCGGGGCTGGTGGCGATGATATGGGTCGGTTTGGCAAGCACATGAACTCCATCGGTGCTCCAACTGATTGGAACTACAACGGCGGCTCAAGCCCTCGCGAGGTCGTATGTACATGGAAGGTTGGGCAAGGTGGTAACACCCTAATCTGTGCCGCCGCAGCTTACTGACATTCGAGCGTGTCATGGAACGAGGCCGTATCCATGGGTGACGCCTCGTTTCAGTTGGAGTATCGAGGCCAAGTCATGGCAATCTAGCTTCTTGTCCAAGCGTGACTAAGTTTATGCCCTACAGATACGAAAACACCCTCGCTTGGGCGCAAGCGCAGGACGCCGCCGACCCGCTCCGCTCCTTCCGCGATGAATTCCTGATACCTCCGCACGAAGGCAGGGACAGCCACTACTTCTGCGGCAATTCGCTGGGGCTGCAACCGCGCGCCGTGCGTGACGCACTGGCCGCGGAACTGGACGACTGGGCGGGGCTTGCGGTGGAAGGCCACTTCAAGGGTCGCCTGCCGTGGATGAATTACCACGAGTTCGTGCGCGACGACCTCGCCACCGTGGTGGGTGCGCAGCCGTCCGAAGTGGTGGCGATGAACACGCTGGGCGTGAACCTGCACCTGATGATGGTGAGCTTCTACCGGCCCACGCCGGAACGCCACGCCATCCTTATCGAATCAGGCTCGTTTCCCACCGATCGCTATGCGGTGGAATCGCAGATTCGTTTCCATGGCTTCGACCCGGCGACGTCGCTGATCGAACTGAAGGGCGATGAAGCCAACGGCACCATTTCGATGGAAGCCATCGAGCGTGTACTGGCCGAACACGGCTCCCGCATCGCACTGGTGATGCTGCCCGGCGTGCAGTACCGCACGGGGCAGGCCTTCGACCTCGCCGCCATCACGCGTCTCGCCAGCCGCCATGGCTGCATGGTCGGCTTCGATCTCGCGCATGCGGTGGGCAATCTGCCCTTGCAGTTGCACGACATCGGCGCGGACTTCGCCATCTGGTGCAGCTACAAGTACCTCAACAGCGGGCCGGGCGCGGTCGGCGGTGCGTTCGTGCACGAACGCCATGCGCGCACCACCCTGCCGCGCTTCGCCGGCTGGTGGGGCCACGACAAGACCACGCGCTTCCAGATGGGCCCGGCATTCGTGCCCACCTACGGCGCGGACGGCTGGCAGCTGAGCAACCCGCCCATCCTGGCGCTCGCACCGCTGCGCGTGTCGCTGGAAATCTTCGTGCGTGCAGGCATGGCGAACCTACGCGAGAAGTCGCTGCGCCTCACCGGCTACCTGGAATGGCTGGTGCAGACCCAGCTGAGCGACGTGCTGGAAGTGGTAACGCCCAGCGATCCGGCGCGCCGCGGCTCCCAGTTGTCCATCCGCGTTCAGGGTGGCCGCGAGCGCGGTCGTTCGCTGTTCGAATACCTGATGGAGAACGGTATCGTCGGCGACTGGCGCGAACCGGACGTGATTCGCATCTCGCCCACGCCGCTGTACAACCGCTTCGCCGATTGCGTGGCGTTTGTCGAAGCCGCTCGCGCCTGGGCAACCAAGGCCTGAGAGTTCGCGGGCAAATGGACGTCCAGCCGTCCGCGGACTGTCCGCGGACGCTGTCCGCAGCCCCGCCTGTCTTCGGGTAACCTTCCGCATCAAGCACTTGGGCTACGCTCCGTTTTGGCACGCCCATTGCCTGATGATAAGCACCACTCCAGACAAGGAATGCCCATGCGTACCGTCCGACTGAGCTGTCTGATGTCCCTGCTTCTCGGCGCCGCCGCCGCACACGCCGCCGCGCCGGATGCACCGCCCACGGGCGACGAACTCAACCGCACCATCGCCGCGCTCGACACCAAGGTGTTCGACGCCTACAACACCTGCGACATGACGACATTCGGCACGTTCTTCAGCGCGGACGTCGAGTTCTATCACGACAAGGGTGGCCTGATGACCGGCCGCGACGCCGTGGTGGACGCCACCCGCAGGAACATCTGCCACAAGGTAAAGCGCGAGCTGGTCGGTACGCTCGAGGTCTATCCGATAAAGGATTACGGCGCGATCGAAATGGGCACGCACCGCTTCTGCAAGCTCGATACCGGCAAATGCGAAGGCATCGGCAAGTTCCTCCACATCTGGCGCTACCAGAACGGCCAGTGGCAGATGACGCGCGTGGTGAGCTACGACCATCACGCCATCGACAGCGGCAAGTAAAACCACACCCTGATTTGTTGTGGGAGCGCACCCTGTGCGCGACTGGCTCAACAGACATCGCTAGCCCAGTCGCGCACAGGGTGCGCTCCCACAACAAGCAATGCGACTCAGGCGATCCGGCTTTCCGGGTGGCGCACCTGCCCTTTCCCTCTCACCACGAAGCGCTCGATGGTCAGCGACTCGGCCCCCATAGGGCCATACGCATGCAACCGTGTAGTGGAAATGCCAATCTCCGCGCCGAGTCCCAGCTGGCCGCCATCGGAGAATCGCGACGACGCATTGACCATCACCACGGCCGAGCGCAACGCGTGGATGAATTTCTTCGCCGCCGTCTCATCCTTGGTCGCAATGACTTCCGTGTGATCGGAGCCATAACGACGGATATGCGCTACGGCTTCATCGATGTTGTCTACCACGCGCATGGCGAGAATCAGGTCGAGATATTCAGCGGCGTAATCCTCCTCGCTGGCACCGCCCACGCCAGGCGCTATCGCACGCGTAGCGTCGTCGCCGCGTAGATCCACACCACGCTCGCGCAATGCCGCAACCGCGAGCGGCAAGAATTCCGCCGCCACATCACGATGGACAAGTAATGTCTCCAGCGCATTGCACACGCCAGGTCGCGATGTCTTGCCATCGACCAGCAGATTCAAGGCAAGCGCGATATCGACCGAGCGATCCACGTAGAGATGACACACGCCCTTGTAGTGCTTGATCACCGGCACGCGCGCGTGTTCCGCCACGAAACGGATCAATCCTTCACCACCACGCGGAATGGCGAGGTCCACGATGTCGCTCAGCTGCAGCAGCTCCACCATGGTCTCGCGGCGAAGGTCCTCCACCAGCGTGATGGCTGCCTCGGGCAAGCCGTGCGTGCGCAGTGCTTCATGCAGCGCTGCCGCGACCGCGCCATTGGAATGGATCGCCTCGGAACCACCGCGAAGCATCACGGCGTTGCCAGCCATCAGGCACAGCGCGGCGGCATCCGCCGTCACATTGGGGCGGGCTTCGTAGATCATCGCGATGACGCCGAGCGGAATACGCACGCGTTCCACCTCGACACCGTTGGGAAGCGTTTCCCGGCGCGTGACCCTGCCCACCGGATCGGGCAGCGTGGCCACGTCTCGCAGCGCCTGTGCGATGGCTTTGACGCGTGGACCATCCAGTCGCAGGCGATCGAGCATGGCGCCTTCGACGCCCTTTGCTGCCGCCTGCTGCATGTCTGTCGCGTTCGCCGCAAGAATGGCGTCGACGTGGCTTTCCAGCGCGCCCGCCATATCGGCCAGCAACGCGCGTTTCGCCTCGGTGCCGAGCATCGCCAGAGCCGGCGCCGCATCGCGACAGGCCAAGGCCAGCGAACGAATGTCACTCATGCGTCGATGTCCCCTGTGGTTTCGATGTCGACCAGCGTGGCGAGATCGTCTCGGTGCACGATCTCCGCGCCGTAGCTGTAGCCCAGCAGGGGCTCGATGTCGCGACTGTGTCGCCCGGCCATGCGCTTCACTTCAACCGCACCGTACTGGCTAAGCCCACGCGCCACGACGCGGGCCGCCTCGTCCACGATCTCCACGAGATCGCCGCGATGGAATTCCCCGGTTACGTCGAGCACACCACCGGGCAGCAGCGAAGCGCGACCACCTGCCAACGCCCGCGCTGCACCGGCATCCACTTGGATGCGCCCCGGCGCGGCAGGCGCATGGCGCAACCAATATTTGCGTGCCTGCATGCGCGTCTTGCCCGCCACGAAGAACGTGCCCCGCAACTGCCCCTGCGCCAGCGCGTCGACCGTTTCCGAACGCCTGCCACTGAAGATCGCGGTGGGAACGCCTGCAGCACCGGCCTTGGCGGCGGCTTCCAGCTTCGTGCGCATGCCACCGGTGCCGACGGTGCTGCCGCTGCCACCGGCCATCGCCATCACTTCCGGCGTCAATGCCTCAATACGCTGCAAAGGCGTTGCCAGGGGATCGCGCCGTGGATCGGCGGTGTAAAGCGCATCGATATCCGAGGCGATCAGCAACAGGTCCGCGTCCACCAGCGCAGCCACGATCGCGGCGAGGTTGTCGTTGTCGCCGAGCTTGAGTTCGTCCACGGCCACCGTGTCGTTCTCGTTCACCACCGGCAGCACATCCAGCGTCAGCAGCTCTCTCAAGGTGGCGCGTGCATTGAGGTAACGGCGGCGATTGCGCAGGTCGTCGTGCGTCAGCAGCACCTGGGCGACCGGCCGTGAACTCAGCGACTGCCATAACGCGATCATCGGCGCTTGCCCCAACGCGGCCAATGCCTGCCTCGCAGCAATATCGCCGCCGCTTGGCGTGTGCGCGCGCAGTTGGGCACGCCCTGCGGCCACGGCACCCGACGACACCAGCACGACCTGGCGACCGGCGTCACGACTGGCACGGATGAAGTCCGCCAAGGCCGCGGCATAGATTGATGTGAGGCCACCGCCGTCGGCCGCAAGCAGGTTGCTGCCCACCTTCAGCACGCAACGACGCCATGTGGGCAGCGCCTGCATGGGAATAACCTGCGAGCGCTGCCCTTCGTTCATGCGTGATCGCCCAAGGGCGTTTCGATACGATCCCCGTGGCTGCGGGGCGAGGAAACGACCAGCATCCGCACGTCGGCGTGGCTGTCGTTACGGACTTGATGGGGGCGCCCGGGTGGCACATGGAGACCCTGCCTGGGCGACAATCGGTGTGACGCGCCGTCCAGCTCGATGGTCAGCTCCCCCTGAAGCACATAGAAGAACTGGCGGGAGCGCTCATGGCGGTGACGAACCTCCCACGCGCCCTGGGGCATGCGTTCTTCGATCACACTGAGGTCCGCGCCGGCCAGCAGATGCCAGCCGTCGCAGTCTTGTCCCCAGTGGTAGTGTTCGGCATTTTCCGTGCTGACGGTTCCCATGCCGATCTCCAACATGCCTATTCCTTTTAGCCGTCCAGACGGCTGAGTCTATCGCGCAATGCGTCCAGGCGCAGGTCGTTTCCGGAACCGGGCGAGACGCGTGCTGCGAGGCTGGCCTCGGGCGTGCGTCCCTCGCCGGCCGAGGCGGCCGCATCCGCTGCCGCACGATACGCATCGCGGAAGGGTACGCCCGCCGCTGCCTGCTCGATCGCCACGTCGGTGGCATACATGGCCGGCTCGATGGCGGCGCGCATGGCCGGCTCGTTCCATTCCATGCGGGCCAGCAGGTCCGGCACCAGTTCCAGCGCGGCCAGGCCATGACGGCAACCGTGGAACAGGGAACCTTTGGAGAACTGCAGGTCACGCTGATAGCCCGACGGCAGCGACAGCAGCTGCTCGATCTCGGTACGGGCGGCGGCGACACTGGCGTAGCTGGCGCGCAGCAGCTCCACCACGTCCGGATTGCGCTTGTTCGGCATGATCGAGCTGCCTGTGGTGTATTCGCTCGGCAGCTTCACGAAGTTGAATTCGGCCGTGGTGAACAGCGAGAGGTCCCACGCCAGGCGACGCAGGTCCAGCAGCGCCGCGGCAATGGCTTCCAGCACGGCCATTTCGAACTTGCCACGCGAGAGCTGTGCGTAGATGGGCGACACCTGCATGCGGGCAAAACCCAGCGCCTGCGTGGTGTGCTCGCGGTCCAGCTTGAGGTTCACGCCATAGCCCGCCGCCGTACCCAGCGGGTTGGCATCGATCAGCAGCGCGGTCTGCTGCGCACGCAGCGCGTTGTCGATGAAACCCTCGGCAAAGCCCGCAAACCACATGCCGGTGGACGACACCACCGCACGCTGCAGATGCGTATAGCCCGGCAACGGGATGGCCGGCTGCGCGGCGCGATCCAGGCAAACCTTGGCAATGGCCTTGCAGGTGCCTTCGAGCGTGGCCAGCTGCTCCTTCAGCCACAGGCGCGTGGCGACCAGGATCTGGTCATTGCGGCTGCGACCGGTGTGCACGCGGCGGCCGGCATCACCCAGGCGCTCGGTAAGACGCGCCTCGATGGCCGAGTGGCCATCTTCATAACGGTCGTCGAGCACGAAGTTGCCGGCGCGGAAGTCCTCCGCCAGCACGTCGAGCTCGCGCTTCAACGCCGCGGCTTCATCCCCGCTCACCACACCGATGTTGGCTAGCCCTTCCACATGCGCCTTGCTGGCCGTGATGTCGTGCAGGAAGAACTCGCGATCCAGCACCACGTCGTCGCCCGCGAGGAACGTCATGATGCGGGTGTCGATCTTGATGTTGGATTTTTGCCAGAGAGGTTGGGTCATCGTGGTGTCCTGCAATCTTGGTAAGGCGCCATCTTTCTGCTCGTCATTCCGGCGCAGGCCGGAATCCAGCAGAGACACGGCCTGGTTGTCGCAAAAAGCTGATCTGCTGCTACCGCAGGGACCCTTCGCCATCGCATCTGGATTCCGGCCTGCGCCGGAATGACGGTCAGGTGATCGGGATCGCCGTGTACTCGTCAACGCCAATGGCGCGATTGATGTTCTGCATGGCCTGCGTCGCCGCGCCCTTCAGGAGGTTGTCGAGCGTGGCCACCACCACGACACGCTTGCCGTCGTTGGACACGGCAAAACCGCCGATATCCACGTGGTGCTTGTTGGCGATGTGGCTGACCCACGGCGCCTCATCCACCACATGCACCAGCTTTTCGCCTTCGTACGCACCGTTGAAGCGCTGCACGATGTCCTCACGCTTCACCTGGCGTGCCAGATACAGGTTCGTGGTGACCGTGAGCCCGCGGAAATGCGGCGCCACGTGCGGCATGAACTCCACCGGCACATTCAAATGCCGGCTCGCTTCCTTCTCGTGCATGTGACCGGTGAGCGAGTACGGCATCAGGTTGTCGCGCAGCTTCTCCGGGTTGTTCTTGTCCGACGGCGTGGTGCCGGCACCGGAGTAGCCGGATACGCCAAAGCTCACCGGCGGTGCCGCCAGCAGATCCTTCAGCGGTGCGATGGACAGCTGGATGGCAGTCGCGTAGCAACCCGGATTGCTGATGCGCTTCTCGCCGCGCCACAGCTGGCGCGTGAGTTCCGGCAGACCGTAGTACCACTTCTCGTTGAAACGATAATCGGCGGAAAGGTCGACGATGATCGTCTCAGGCCTGGCCTTGTCGATGGCTTCGACATACGGCGCAGCCTTCCCATTGGGGAGCGCCAGCACGACGATATCCGCGCCCTGCGCTGCCACGTCATCGGCGTCGAGGCTGGCGTAACGCAGCTCGCCTTCGAAACCCTCGACGTTATCCGCCACGCGCTGGCCATCCAGCTCACGCGAGGAAACAAACGCCAATTCCAGCGCCGGATGTGCGGCCACCAGCCGGATCAGTTCGGCACCCGTGTGCCCGCGTGCGCCGACGATGCCGATGCGATGCTTGTTCGTGCTCATGGATCAGTCCACCAGGGTCGGCAGGCGCTGCGCACAATGCGCGACGCAACGGGCGATCGTGTCGAAGTCTTCAATGCCGTACCAGAACACTTTCCAGCTCGGCTGCTTGAGGCAGCCATCGGATTCGGCATAGTAGAAATGGTTCACCGTGTTGCCGTGGCGCGAGCGCCAGAACAGTTGCGGATTTTCCTCGCGCATCACCTGCCACACGGCGCGGCCCAGGCCTTCACCCTGCGCGTCGTCGAGCACGGCGAACTTGTCGAGATACGGCAAGCCGCCTTCCATGGTCAGGATCATCGCGGTGCGGTAGTTCTCGCTTACGTACACGCGAAACGGCTTGGTGCGCTCGAAATAATCCGGCACCAGCGTACGACCGAAGCTGGACTCGATCAGCTCGCGCATGCGACCCAGGTCGATGCCCTCCCACGACTCGAAACGCTTCACCTTCTCGCCACGACGCACCAGCGTGCCCGAACCCTTGTGCGTGAACAGTTCCTTCGCCAGCTCCGACGGCTTGGTGATGGATACCGACGAGGTCAGCGGCAGATCGTTCAGCAGGTCCGCGATCTGTTCGATCTTCAGGCGCATGCCGCCGTTGATCCACGGCTGGGCCATCAGGTGCTCGAACTCGGTGCTGAGATTGATCGAGTCGATGATGTTGCCCTTGTCGTCCAGCAGGCCGCCCGTGCCGGTGAGGAACACGATCTTGTACGGTTGCAGCACGCGCACCAGTTCGTTGGCGGCGAAATCGGCATTGACGTTGAGGATCTGCCCCTCTTCCGTCTCGCCGAGGCTGGCGATCACGGGAATGGAACCCGCACGCAAGCTGGCTTCGATCGGCGCGAGGTTGATGCTGGTGACCTTGCCCACCAGGCCATAGGTGTCGCGGTCCAGATAACTGGCCGTGAATACGCCCGACGGCACCGAAGTGGCACGCGTATCCATCGTCTGCAGCGCCTCGACCAGACGCAGGTTCTGCTCCTGGAACACCTTGCGCACGATGGCCAGCGCCTTGGGCGTGGTCACGCGCAGGCCGTTCACCGTGTGCTTCTCGATGCCGGCGGCGGAAAGTTCTTCGTCCAGCTGCGGGCCCGCGCCGTGCAGCACGATGGGTGTCAGGCCCACCTGCTGCAGGAAGGTGAGCGACGAGGTGAGTGCCGGCAGGTCGTCGCGCAGCACGGCGCCACCGACCTTCACCACGGCGAAGCGCTTGGCGTCCAGCTGCGAGAAGCGCTTGAGGTATTGCTGGATCTCCTTCGCGCTACCCATGCTCGAAAGCAGGCGGACGATGGTTTTCCGGGTGTGCTTGTGGGCTTCCACTGTTGCTTAACTCTTGTCGATGATGCGGTAGATGGTGTCGGCGTAATGCTGCAATTGGTCGAGTGAAACCCACTCGTCGGCGGTATGCGCCTGCGCGATGTCGCCGGGGCCGTAGACGAAGCTGGTGTAGCCGGCAGCGGAGAACAGCGCCGCCTCGGTCCAGAAGTCCACGGCGTTGCCGATGGGAATGTTCAACTCGTCGGCGAGGTCACGCGCTGCGAGGCGACGCGTTTCCGCCGTGGCTGTGTCGCCAGCAGGCAGCGAATCGCCGTGGAAGAGTTCGTCGAACTCTACCGGCTGCGGTTCGACCAGCGTGCGGAACGTGTTGAGCAGGTCTTTCGGGTTCATCGTCGGCAACGGACGGAAACCGAAACGGACATCCGCCGACGGCGCGATCATGTTTGCCTTGATGCCACCATCGATGCGACCGATGTTGAAGCGCAGGCCGGTAAGGCCTCCGAAGCGCTCATGCGCCTGCTTCTCCACGTAGTCGAGCGCCGCAGCACCCCAACGCACCACCTGATGCACGGCGCTGTCGCTGGGCTTCTGCTCGCCCGACGCGTGACCGGCACTGCCCTTGAAGCGCATCTGCACCGAATGGATGCCGCGATGCGCCAGCACCGCTTCACCCTTGGTCGGCTCGGCCACGATGATGGCGTCGTACGCCGGCTTGTCCTTGAGGAAACCGGCGATGCAGCGCGGGTCGTTGGCTTCTTCGTCGGTCGACAGCAACAGCGCCATGTCGCCCTTGGTGACGTTCGCCACGGCGACAAGCGCAGCGGCTGCGCCCTTGATGTCGCATGCGCCCAGGCCAATCGCGCGATCCTCCGTCACGCGCAGCTCGTGCGGACTGGCCGTCCAGTGCGGTGAATCGGGCACGGTATCCAGGTGCACGTTGAACAGCACTTTCGGTTGGCCACGCACGGCGTACAGCGTCACGGCGCCTGCGCCGTAGTCGGTCGCGGTGACGTCGAAGCCCGGCAGGTTGTCCCGCAGGTAGTCGAAGATGCCGCCGGTGCCGATCTCGCGCGGCGGATTGCGCGTGTCGTAGCTGACCAGCGCGCGAAGGTGTCGGAGAGTGTCGTCGAGTAGAGAGCTCATGCGATCCGGATAGTGAAGGGTTGCTTCGGGATTCCCTTAGCCGTCATCCCCGCGAACCCCGAAAAGGGGGCAAGGGCGGGAATGACGAGCAAAAAGAATCAGCGGTTGATCTCAGCCCACAGCGTGCTGCTCATGCCGAACAGCTTGATGAAACCTTCCGCCTCTTCCACGCCCCAGTCGGCCGACTGCGCGTAGGTGGCGCCCTTGGCGTTGAGGATGTGCGGCGAACGCACTTCCACCGCTGTCACCTGCGCGCCGGAGGTTTCCAGAACCACTTCACCGTTGACCGTGCCCTGGCTGGACGTGAGGAACGCTTCCAGGTCGGTCTTGATCGGATCGTGGAAGAAGCCTTCGTACACCACTTCCACCCACTTGCGCGCCACTTCCGGCTTGAAGCGGTTCTGCTGCTTGGTCAGCACCGCTTCTTCCAGCGCGCGGTGCGCCGTGAGCAGCGAAATCAGGCCCGGCGCTTCATACACGATGCGACCCTTCAGGCCGATGGTGGTGTCGCCGGTATACATGCCGCGGCCCACGCCGTACGGCGCAAACAGCTCGTTGAGCTTGGCCAGCAGCTTGGCGCCCGGCAGCTTTTCACCGTTGAGCGACACCGCCTCACCCTTCTCGAAGCCAAGGGTGACGGTGAGCTTTTCGGACGGCCATTCGGCGCGCGGCTTGCACCAGCCGCGGGCGCCTTCACCCGGCGTCTTCCAATGGTCGATTTCGCCGCCCGAGAGCGTCACGCCCAGCAGGTTTTCGTTGATGGTGTAGCTCTTCTGCTTGGCGCGCACGTCGAAGCCGCGTTCTTCCAGGTACGCCTGCTCGTAGGCGCGCGTCTGGGTGTGTTCCTTCTGGATCTCGCGAATCGGCGCCACGATCTGGTAGTCGCCCAGCGCCTTCACGGCCAGGTCGAAACGCACCTGGTCGTTGCCCATGCCGGTGCAGCCATGTGCGATGGCCTTGGTGCCCAGTTCCTTGGCGCGCGCAATGGCAGCGTCCACGATCAGGTAACGGTCGGACACCAGCAGCGGGTACTGGCCCTGGTAGGCCTCGCCGGCCTGCACGAAGGGCTTCACGAAACCGTTCCAGATGGCCGGGCCGCCATCGACGGTGACATGGCTTGCCACGCCCAGTTCCTTGGCGCGGGCCTCGATGTAGGCGCGTTCCTCGGCGTCCACGCCGCCGGTATCGGCGAACACGGTATGGACGGCCCAGCCGCGCTCCTTGAGGTAAGGCACGCAGAAGCTGGTGTCGAGACCACCGGAGAAGGCGAGAACGATGTCTTTGCTCATGACTTGTGGATCCTGGAAATGGAAGGCTAAACGGAAATACGTATATCAGGTGGATAGCTGGAAGCTAAAGCTTTTGATCGTCATCCCAGCGAAAGCTGGGATCCAGTGACTTTGACCTTCACGGACGGAAAGACGCTGGATTCCTGCTTTCGCAGGAATGACGAGGTAGGAGAGGTCTCGTGCTCACGACCCCACCACGATGCGTGGCACAACGCGCACCGGAAAGTTCACGGAATTGGCAATGAAGCAGCCGTGGTGCGCGGGATCGTGCGCCGCCTCGGCCTTGGCTGGGTCGCTGTCGGCGGTGATGGTGACCACCGGATGCAACACCACTTCGATGAAGTGGCCGCCATGGACGTCCGTTTCCATGCTGCCCTCGGCGCTGTCGGTGTACGCAGTGACCACCACGCCAGCCAACACGGCCTGGTGCAGATACGACAGCATGTGGCAGGTGGAGAGCGCCGTCACCAGCATGTCTTCGGGGTTGTACTTGCCCTTGTCGCCCCGGAACGTGGGATCGGACGAACCTTGCAGCGCAGGCTTGCCGTCGATGCGGATCTCGTGATCGCGGCCGTAACCCTGGTACGTCTTGGTGCCCGTGCCCTGGTTGCCGGTCCAGACCACGTCGACTTTGTAGTGATGCTGATGCGTATGGCTCACGACTTGCCCTCTTGTTGCGACATGAGTTCCGCCAGCACCGCGTCGTCATGGCGACCGCGCTGATGCAGTCCTTCCACAACGCCCGCGCGGTTACCTGCCGGGTGGTTCTGGTTCAACTTGAACTTGCCTTCGATGCGGTCGATGGAAATTTCCAGGCCGCTGATGGCGCGGAGCATCTTTTCAATGTGGTCTTCCGGCGCATCGGAGACATGCCACGGCGCGGGCTGATCCGCCTCGTGACGGTCGGTCAGACGCTCCAGCAGCGCGCGCAGCCAGGCCGCATCTTCCGTGACACGCAGGCGACCATGCACGTGCACCACCGCGTAATTCCACGTGGGCACTTCGCGATGGGTTTCCTGCTTGGTCGGATACCAGTTGGGACTGATATAGCCATCCGGACCGCGGAAGATCACCAGCACCTCGGCACCGTCCATGCACGACAGTTCATTGCCGCGCGCGACATGGCCGTGCAGCGTGCCATCAACCAGCTCCACGGGAAGATGGTTCGCCGCCAGCCCGTCCGCGCCCTGCACCACCACGGTGGCGAACGGGTACGCGCGCATGAACGCGTGCAGCGCGTCGCTGTCCGTCACCTTGAAGTGCGCAGGCTGGTACATCAGCGCTGACCGATCAGCGAGGCCATCACGGCCTTCTGCACGTGCAGGCGGTTTTCGGCTTCATCGATGGCGATGCAGGCCGGCGAATCCATCACGGCGTCCGTGGCCTTGACGTTGCGGCGCAGCGGCAGGCAGTGACTGAAGAGGCCGTTGTTGGTCAGCGCCATCTTCTGCTCGTCCACAATGAAATGCTTGTGCGCATCGCGGATCGGCTTTTCCTGGTCCCAGCGACCGAAGAACGGCAGCGCGCCCCAGCTCTTGGCGTACACCACGTCGGCGCCCGTGTAGGCCTCTTCGATGTTGTGGCTCACCTTGAGCGAGCCGCCGTTTTCCTTGGCGTTCTGGTAGCCAAATTCCATATAGCGCTCATCGAGCACGTAGTCGGGCGTGGGACACAACAGCGTCACGTCCATGCCCATCTTGGTGGCGATGAGCAGCGCGGAGTTGGCCACGGCCGTGTTGAGCGGCTTAGGGTGGTACGTCCAGGTCAGCACGTACTTCTTGTTCTGCAGGTTGCCCAGGTGTTCCTTCAGCGCCATCGCGTGCGCCAGTTCCTGGCACGGGTGCGTGATGGTCTCCATGTTGATCACCGGTACCGTGGCGTACTTGGCGAACGCCTTGATGACGTTGTCCTCGCGGTCCACTTTCCAGTCCTGGAACTTCGGAAAGGCGCGCACGGCGATCAGGTCCACATAGCGCGACAGCACGCGTGCCACTTCGGCGATGTGCTCTTCCGTATCGCCGTCCATCACCGTACCGACGTCGAACTCGATCGGCCATGCGTCCTTGCCCGGCGCCAGCACAATGGCATGGCCGCCCATGTGGAACGCGCCCAGTTCGAAGCTGGTGCGCGTACGCATGGACGGATTGAAGAACATCAACGCCACCGACTTGCCAGCCAGCTGCTGGCCGCGCGGGGAACGCTTGAAGGCGGCGGCCTCCTCGAGCAGCGCATCGATCTCGGCGCGGCTGTAATCCTGGGTGGTCAGAAAGTGGCGAAGCGTCATGTTGGTGGTTGCCCTTGTCGAATTTCTGGATTCGGAAACAAAAAAACCCGGCTGCTAGCCGGGTTTTTGTCGTCTATGCACGTTAAACGCGTGCGACAGCCTACCCGGCCAATTGGCGGAGCAGCGGTCGGCGAGCACGCGACGTCATCCCAGCGGCCATGCGGGCGCTAGTGAGGACAGTGGCGGTATAGACGGCTGCGGACATGAAAGTCTCGGGAGGTTGAACTTTCATCATGACGGGATTTTCGCTGCCATGCAACAAGAAACGATCCAAAAGCGGTCCCTGGACACGAAATCGCCGCCCGAGGGCGGCGATCGTGGCGAATCTCAGTCGGCGGGAGAAACGCTCACCCGCACACGAAGGCGCTCGCCGGGGTCGTAGTTGAGGCGGGACAGGTAGACCTCGCCACGGTAACGGTATTCCACGTCGTAACCCATGATGCGGCGCTGCTCGCTCACGGCGGCCACCTGGCGGCAGTGCGTCTCCGTGCTCTGGTATTCGCCCCCGCCAGACTGGGTGGCCGCGTTGCCTACCGCGCCGCCAGCCACCGCGCCAGCCACAGTGGCCGCCGTGCGGCCATTGCCACGGCCGACCGTGCTACCCAGCACACCACCCACGACGGCACCCAGGATGGTGCCCGCCGCCGAACCCTGGCTGGGCGCCTGAGTCACCACCTGCTGGTCATAGCATTCCTGACGCGGCACTTCGGTACGGGCCACGCCATACACGGGATCGACGCGCAGCACATCCGCCCAGCCGTAATGGGTGTTGTCGTCGTTCTGCGTTTGATTCGGATACCGCGCATCCTGCGCCAATGCGCCGGTGGTCACCAAGGACAACACCAGCGCGGGGAACAACCACTTGGTCATTACGACCTCCGCTAGGACCAACCTCGAGGCGCAGCTCTACACCCCGTACCATCCATTGCAGCAAATTCACTCTGAATCGACGCTTAGAAGTTTCCCTAAAGTCTTGCGAACGGTGGCCGTTGTTCATCCATTGGGTACCGTTCTGGCCGACAACGCGCCAGCCCGCTGCGGGTCGCCCGGTGGCTTGTTAAGATGCGCGACCGGCTTGCGCCCGCCTGGCGCCTGCACCCACCGCCCGGACCACCCGACCGATGCCGATTTCGCTCCACAACAGCCTGACGCGCCGCGTAGAACCGTTCTCCCCACTCGACCCGAACCGGGTCACGATGTATCTGTGCGGGCCGACCGTCTACAACTACGTGCATATCGGCAACGCGCGCGGACCCGTGGTATTCGATGTGCTGGCCAAGCTGCTGCGCCGCCACTACGCCAACGTGGTGTACGCCCGCAACATCACCGACGTGGACGACAAGATCAACACCGCCGCCCAGCAGCTGGGGGTGGGTATTGAAAGCATTACCACGCGCTATACCCAGGCCTACCGCGAAGACATGGCCAGGCTGGGCATTGCCCCGCCGGACGTGGAACCGCACGCCACCGCGCACATCCCGCAGATCATCACGATGATCGAGCGCCTTATTGAAAGTGGCCACGCCTACGCCGCCGAAGGCCATGTGCTGTTCAATGTGGATTCGTACCCCGCGTACGGCGAGCTCTCCGGTCGCGATCCGGAAGAAATGCTGGCCGGCGCCCGCGTGGAAGTGGCCCCGTACAAGAAGAACCCCGGCGACTTCGTGCTGTGGAAGCCCTCCACGCCCGAACTTCCCGGCTGGGACAGTCCCTGGGGTCGCGGTCGCCCAGGCTGGCATATCGAATGCTCGGCGATGAGCGAAGCCCACCTGGGTGACACCATCGACATCCATGCCGGCGGCGTCGACCTGCAGTTCCCGCACCACGAGAACGAAATCGCCCAGTCCACCTGCGCGCACGGTGGCAAGGTGTTTGCGCGCGTCTGGCTGCACAACGGCATGCTGACCTTCAGTGGCCGCAAGATGTCCAAGTCGCTGGGCAATGTGATGCTGGTGCACGAACTGCTTCAGCAGCACCCGCCGGAAGCTTTGCGCCTGCTCCTGCTGCGTGGTCACTACCGCCAGCCGCTGGACTGGTCCGACGCCGCCATCGCGCAATCGATCAGCACGCTGGACGGCTGGTATCGCGTGCTGCGCGACCTTGCCGACGTCGAGGTCGACACCACGAACCTGCCGATTCCCGCCTCCGTGGAAGCGGCACTGTGCGACGACCTCAACACCCCGCAGGCGCTCGCCGAGCTTTCGCAGCTAGCCGATGGGGCACGCCAGGCCGGTACGGCCGAGGAAAAGCGCGAGGCGAAGGCCGCGCTACTTGGAGCCGGCGCCCTGCTCGGCCTGCTGCAACAGGATGCCGAAGCCTGGTTCAAGCCGGCGGGCGGCGACCACGAGGTCGATGCGGCCCGCGTCGAAGCCTTGCTGGAGGAACGCCGCAGCGCGCGCGCCGCGAAAGACTTCAAGCGCGCCGATGCGATCCGCGAGGAACTGACCGCGATGGGCGTGGCCATTGAAGACGGCGCTCAGGGCACACGCTGGAGCGTGATCAAGGGCTGAGTTCGCCTGGCCTGTGTGGGAGCGCACCCTGTGCGCGACGGCCTCGCCAAAAGCTGCCGCGCACAGGGTGCGCTCCCACCGTGGAGCTGCCCTCTCTCCCGCAAAGCCCGGCCCAGACCGAAACGCGCGATAATGGGGCGATGAACACCACCGCCCCATCCAGCGCCGAGCAGGCGCAGCAAGACATCGTCGACGAATTCGCCTTCTTTGGTGACTGGACCGAGCGCTACCAGTACCTGATCGACCTAGGCAAGCCACTCCCGCCCTTCCCGGACGACCTGAAAATCGAGGAATACCGCGTGCACGGCTGCCAGTCGATGGTCTGGCTGGTGCCCAGCGGCGATGCGGACAAGCTGCATTTCCAGGCCACCAGCGATTCCGCCATTGTGTCGGGCCTGATTGCCCTGGTGCTTCGTGTTTACTCCGACCGCTCGGCCCGCGACATTGTCGCCACCGAGCCGCGCTACATCGAAGCCATTGGCCTGGCCAAGCATCTCTCACCCACGCGCTCCAACGGGCTTGCCGCCATGCTGGCGAAGATCAAGGCCTACGCCGCCGCGACGTTGAAGAGCTGATACGCGGCCGCCGTCTTGCCGAATGCAAACAAAAAGCCCCGCCAATGGCGGGGCTTTTTTTCCAGGCGCAGGGCGCGCTGGCTCAGTCGCCCATCTGCTTCTGCAGGTGTTCGCGACGTTCCTGCGCGTCGAGCGACAGCGTGGCGATCGGGCGGGCGTCGAGACGCTCCAGGCCGATTTCCTCGTCGGTCTCTTCGCAGTAGCCGTAGCGACCTTCCTCGATGCGGCGCAGTGCCTTGTCGATCTTGGAGATCAGCTTGCGGTAACGATCGCGCGTGCGCAGTTCCAGCGAGTTTTCGGTCTCGCGGGTGGCGCGCTCTGCCTCATCGCCCACGTCGCGCACTTCGTCACGGAGGTTCTCCATGGTCTGGCGCGACTCTTCCACCAACTGCTCGCGCCATTCGCGCAGCTTGTTGCGGAAGTAGGCGAGATGCTTGGGGTTCATGTACTCGTCCTCGTTCGAGGAGGGACGGTAACCCTTGGGCAGGTCGATCGTGGTCGTCGAAGGCAGCGCGTAGCGACCGTCTTCACGGGTGATGCCATTGTCGAGAGTTGCGGTTTTGTTCATCGAAGACTGCTGGGCTTTCTGTTTTTTGACGGGGGTATGTCGAGCGGTTGCGCTGGCCACCTTGCCCGTGAAGGGCGAAGAGGCCGGCTTGGCCGGCTCGGAGGGGACCGGAGCCGCCTTGACGGGTGCCGGCGTCGCCTGCCGCGCAGCGACGGGCTGCTTGGCGGGAGCGGCGCTGGCTGCCGGCTTGGCAGGCGCAGGCTTGGCAGCCTTGGCCGGAGCGGCGACCGGCTTGGTCGCGGCCTTGGCGGGCTGCTTGGCCGGTGCCGTTGCTTTCTTGGCGGCCGGCTTCTCGGTTGTCTTTTTGGCGACGACCGGTTTCTTGGTCGGCGCCACCTTCTTGGCCACGGGCTTGGGAGCAACTTTCTTGGCGGCGCTCTTTGCCGGCGCCTTGGCCGCCACCTTTTTCGCGGCAGGCTTCTTGGCGGCGGCAGCCACCTTCTTCACTGGCGCCTTCTTGGCGGCCGGCTTCTTGGCGGCAGCAGCCTTGGATGGCGCTGCACTTCGTCCGGTAGCGGTTTTCTTGGCTGCCTTCACGTCTTTCACCTTGCCGGCAGGTTTTCCCTTCTGCGGCTTGGCGGCTGAAGCACTACGCGTCGTTTTCGCCATTTCCCTTCACCATTTTTGGCCTTGGCGGCCGGGTGTTATAGCCCATGCGGCTTACACCGGCAACCGTGCTTCTGGAATACTTGCGACACTACATGCCGCAAGCTGTTTCGGCAGCGTCAAACCGTCGTGACCCGACTGATACTTTTACTGCTCGGCTTCTACAAGCGCTGGCTAAGCCCCCTGCTGGGACAGCGCTGCCGCTTCCATCCCAGCTGTTCCGATTATGCACGGATTGCGGTCGCCCGCTTCGGGCCGCTCAAGGGCGGTGCCCTCGCCGGCTGGCGTCTGATGCGATGCCAACCGCTGTGCGAGGGCGGTGAAGATCCCGTTCCGGAGCAATTTACCTTCCGCCGCCGTCCCCCGGGAGAACCTCATGCCCATTGACTGGCTGATCAAGAACGCCGAACTGGTCAACGAGGGCCGCCGATTCCATGCCGATGTGCGCGTCAGGAACGGCCGCATCGACGCCATCGCCGGCGACCTCGATGCCCGTGCCGGCGAGCAAGTGATCGACGCCAGCGGCCTGTGGCTGTTCCCCGGCATGATCGACGACCAGGTGCATTTCCGCGAACCCGGCCTGACCCAGAAGGCCGACATCGCGCACGAGTCGCGCGCCTGCGCCGCCGGCGGCATCACCAGCTTCATGGAGATGCCCAACACCAAGCCGCCGGCGCTGGACCGCGAGACACTGGAAGCCAAGTACGCACGCGGCGCGGAAACCTCCGCCGTGAACTACGCGTTCTACATGGGCGCCAGCAACGACAACCTCGAAGCCATCAAGAGCCTGGACCCGCTCGCTGCACCGGGCATCAAGGTGTTCATGGGCGCCTCCACCGGCAACATGCTGGTGGACAACCCCGAAATACTGGACGGCATCTTCAAGTACGCGCCCACGCCGATCATCACGCACTGCGAAGACACGCCGATGATCGATGCCAACCTGGCCAAGGCGCACGAGAAGTACGGCGACAACATCCCGGCCTGGGAACACCCGCTGATCCGCTCGCGCGAGGCCTGCATCAAGTCCACGCGCCTCGCGCTGGAACTGGCGCGTCGCCCCAAAAGCCGCCTGCACGTGCTGCACATTTCCACGGCGGATGAACTGGCGCTGTTCGAGCCGGGTCCGCTCAAGGGCAAGCGCATCACCGCTGAAACCTGCGTGCACTTCCTGCACTTCGACGACCGCGACTACGAGCGCCTTGGCTTCCTGATCAAGTGCAACCCGGCGATCAAGACGGCGGCCGACCGCGAAGCCATCACCAAGGCCCTGGCCGAAGGCCGCATCGACGTGTTGGCCACCGACCACGCACCGCACCTGCTGGAAGAAAAGGAACAGCTGTACGACAAGGCGCCGAGCGGCCTGCCGCTGGTGCAGTTCGCCTTGCAGGCCGCGCTGCAGCGCGTGTTCGAAGGCAAGCTGACCCTGGAACGCGTGGTGGAAGCGGTGACGCATGCGCCGGCCACGTTGTTCGACGTGAAGGATCGCGGCTACCTGCGCGAAGGTTACGCAGCCGACCTGGTGCTGGTCGATCCGAACAAGCCGCACACCGTGGCTCGCGAGGAAGTGCTCTCCAAGTGTGGCTGGTCGCCATTCGAGGGCTACACCTTCAACAGCTCGATCGTCAGCACCTTCGTCAACGGCCAGCGCGTGTGGGACGGCAAGCAGATCGCCCAAGGCGTGCGTGGCCAGCGCCTGGCTTTCAATCGATGACACGGATGGCAAGCGCGGGCGCCCTGCTCGCTCTTTGTCTCGCTGCGTTGCCCACTTTGGCCAGCGACGTGCCAGCGCGCATGTCGCAAGGCGGCCTGGTGACGGCCACGGTGCCGGTGGGCTCGACGGCCACCGTGAACGGCAAACCCGTCCGCGTCGGCAACGACGGCATGCTGGTGTTGGGTGCGGGCCGGGACGAAAAGGGACCGATCACCGTGGTGGTCACGCGACCCGACGGGCAACGCGATACCACGCGCATTGTCGTCGCACCCCGGGCATGGCCGGTGGAACGCGTGAATGGCGTGCCGCCCAAGACCGTCAATCCACCGCCGGATATCGCCGCACGCATCCAGCGCGAAAACGCGGAAGTGGCCGCCGCACGCAAGCGTGATGACGATCGCGAAGGGTTTGCGCGCGGTTTCATCTGGCCGGTGGTGGGCCGCATCAGCGGACGCTTCGGCAGCCAGCGCATCTTCAACGGCACGCCGAAGTCGCCGCATCCGGGCATGGATATCGCAGTGCCGCAGGGCACGCCAGTGAAGGCGCCGGCCGATGGCATCGTCACGTTCGCCAAACCCGACCTCTACCTCACCGGCGGCACCGTGCTGATCGACCACGGCTTCGGCCTGAGTTCGAACTTCCTGCACCTGTCACGGCTCGACGTGAGCGTCGGCCAACACGTGCGCCAGGGTGACGTGATCGGCGCCGCCGGCATGACCGGTCGAGCGACCGGTCCGCATGTGCATTGGGGATTCAACTGGTTCGAGGTGCGCCTGGACCCGATGCTGTTGCCGGGGATCGAAGGCACGAGCCCGCATTGAACGGATTCCCGGAATCCACGCAGAAAATCTCACCCGTCATTCCGGCGCAGGCCGGAATCCAGTAGCGAATACGTCGGATCTTCGCGATACGCACCGAAAGATTCGTAAGCCACAATGCGAAAACCAAAGCCCACAGAGACTGGATTCCGGCCTGCGCCGGAATGACAAGCGAAGGTTTACTTCACGACATTGGACAGGCGAAAGCTTACGGAACGGCCTTGAGCGTGATGCTCACCGGACCGTTTTCGCCAGAGCGACCGAGCACGCTCGTGCGGGTATCGTTGATGGCCAGCAACTTCTCACCCTGCTGAAGGCGCACGTTGATCGCGAAATCCACGCCGTCGCGAAGCTCGGCCGGGTCGTAGCTCAGCATGAAATCCACCGGCGACGCGCCGACGGGCTGGATGCGTTCTTCGGAGATGGTGCGTGCCGCGACATCCTGGCGACTCACATCGGCCAGCGTCACGATGAGCACGGCATCGGCGGGCACCGCTTGCGGCAGGTCGTAACGCACGTCGCCGATCATCGTCTTCATCAATGCCTGATGGACGGGAGCAGCAGGAGCTGCCGCAGGCTGCGGCGCCTCTTCCTTGGCGTGGTGCGAAAACATCGAGCAGGCGGACAGCGCGAGCGCAGCGGCACCCAGCAGCGGAAGGCGGAACGACATGGGAATCTCCAGACGATGAAAGCCCGCAACCGGGCTTTCATCATGCTATCAGGCGACGGTTAAACCGACACTCAGGCGCAACCCTTGCCCGCGTAACCACCGGCAACGCCCTTGCTGGCATAGGCCACGGCGTCGTGCGGATGCAGGCTTTCCTGGTGTTCCACGCGAATGTGGAAATCGCTTAGCGCCTTGTCGGCATCGAGTGCCTTCTGGATACGACGCGCAGCGTCTTCGCAGAACATCAGGTTGCCGCCATTGGCGAGTGCGAAAGCCTGCTCGTCCTCGCGCTTCACCGCGGTCTGCACCGGCGTGCCCAGCGCGTGCTCGGTCACGTCGATCAGGTCGATCAGGTTGAATGCCGAACCCTCGCTCGGACGCACGCGCAAACGCGCGACGCTGCGCTGTGCATGCGGCGTGGCGACGATACCCTTCTCGCTGCCCAGCCATGCGAGCACGGCGGCATGGTCAACGGGGCGGGAGGCGTCGAAATCCTTGGCGAACTGATCCTGGATCAACTGGCGCGAGAGCGCGGCCGATGCGGGACAGGTCGAGGAGTAGACAATCTCGGTGCCGAATTCCAGCAGGAACTCGTCGCCGACCATGCTCGCCTCGATGGTGACCGGATACGAACGCCAGCCGCTGTTGGCACTGCGCAGCGCCGGGCGACGCACCAGGTGCTCGAAGCGGATGCTGAGACAGGCGCGATCGGACAGGTCCTTGTGTGATTCAAGGAAACCGCGCAGCAAATCGCGTAACGTGTCCGTGCTCAGCGTTTGCGTGCTGAGCGCCTGTTCAACCTGAAGGTAAAGCCGCGACATATGGATGCCGCGCTTGTCCGGTCGACGCAGATTGACGAAGGCACCAACGCGCGCACTGGCGCGCTGCACATCGCCGTCACCTGCGTCGAAGCGCACAGGCACCTCGATACCGTCCATACCTACCCAATCCAGCTCGCCAACAAGGTGAGGCTGGGCGTGGACTGCCACGTCGGGCAGCAGGCGGGCGGTGTTTTCCTCGGTGTACATGGGTGAATCCTGTGTGGTCCGTGGGGCGGTGTTGCCGCCCGGGAGACCTCAATCTTGGGGCACCTTGGGTGCCTCGCAATAGTGGCGCTGGGGAAACGCTGCGTCCCGGCGCTGTTCAGTCGATCTCGCGCTGCCAGCCGCGTGCAGCCAGCCATGCCTGCCACGCCACGCCCGGACCTTGCCTGCCCTGGCCCTTGCGCAGCTCTTCCAGGGGATGCGCCGCCTTGCGGGCCTTGGCCACCACGGTCTGCCCATGGCGCGATTCCAGCCCGCGAAAGGCACTCAGCGGGCCCGGCAGGCGATCGGCCTCGCGCCACGACTGGTGCAAATCCTCAAGCTGCGCACGCACCGCCGCGTCGCGCGCTTCACTGGCTTCACGCAACTGGTTGCGGCTCAAGCCGAACTTGGCCAGGCGCGACATGGGCAACGCAAGGCGATCACGGTCGGCATCTTCTTCCAGTCGCAACAGCGAATGCAGCAAATGCGAAAGCGTAGCCACGCGCGTGGCGCGTTCGCTGGATGCCTTGTCGCCAAACCACCACGCCGTTTCCAGGTCGGCCACGGCACCGTGCAACAACGAGCCGGCCGCGAGCTGCGCAGGAAAATCGGCAGCCGTGCCCTCTTCCAGCTGCCCCATCGCGGCAAGCACCGGTGCCACCCAACGCTCCGCCGCTATGGCATGCGCACGGTCGTCGTCGAACAACACCTGCGTCAACGGATGCCGGCCGCCACTTGCCGCCGCGCCTGAGAGTTCCTCGGCCCACCAGTTGAGCTTGGTCGCGGCCACGTGCGGTTCGCGAATGCCATACGCCGCTGCAAGCAGTTCCTGTTCGAACGCAGCCAGCGCGATGTGCCCCGGATAAGCGTTCTGGTCAACGAAAGCCAACGCGATGCGCTGCTGGGGCTGCACGGCCAGCCACTTGTCGATGTAACTCTGCAGCGCGGTGTCACTCATGCCGGCACCTTCAGGCGACGCGTGAGTTCGGACGGATGATCGATGACCAGATCCGCGTTCCACTGTTGCGGATCGCCACCATCGAGGTAACCCCAGCGCACGGCGACCGTATAAAGACCCGCCGCGGCGCCAGCCATGACATCGCGACGATCGTCGCCCACGAACAGGCAGCGCGCGGGATCAAGCCCCGCACGTTCGCAGGCAAGCAACACCGGTGCGGGATCGGGCTTCTTCACGGGCAGCGTGTCGCCGGACACCACGGCGGCGGCGCGGCGTGCCCAATCGATACGCACGACCAGGTCGTCCGTGAGAAAACCGGGCTTGTTGGTGACGATGCCCCAGGCAATGCCCTGCGATTCAAGCGCCAGGAGCAGCTCGTCCACACCATCGAACGGGTGCGTGTGATCGGCCATCACCGCCTGGTAGATCTCCAGGTAGCGCGGCACGAGTGCCGCCAGCGCATGGTCGTCGATATCGGGGAACGCGCAACGCAGGATGGCGCGCGACCCACGCGATACGACCTCGCGAACGGCTTCGTACGCCGGCACGGCAACCTGCATTTCCTCGCATTGCAGCTTCAGCGCCGCGAAGAGATCGGGTGCGCTGTCCAGCAGGGTTCCGTCGAGATCGAACAGGACGCCCTGGATGTTTTCGGGAAACGACTTCATGCCGGCTTGTGCGCGCTGATCAGGTAATTGACGGCGGTGAGGCGGCTTACCCATGCCTTGCGATTGAGCGGGTTGTAGCCGAGACCGGAGACGTCGTCGATTTCCAGGCCGGCGTGGCGCATCAGGCGGCCCAGCTCGGACGGCTTGAGGAACTGCGCGTAGTGGTGCGTGCCGCGCGGCAGCATGCGCATGATGTATTCCGCGCCCAGGATCGCCGCGCCGAACGCCGCCGGCGTGCGATTGAGCGTAGACATCACCACCACGCCACCCGGCTTCACCATGCGTGCAAGATCGGCCACCAATGCCGCGGGATCGGGCACGTGCTCGATCAATTCCATGCAGCACACGGCGTCGAAGCTTTCCGGTTCCGCAGCAGCCAGATCGGCAGAAGACTGCACGCGATAGTCGATGTCGAGATTCGGCATCTCCAGACGCGACTCGTGCATGTGCAGCCTGGCGATCTCGATGACCTTGTCACCAAGATCGATGCCGGTGACGCGCGCGCCGGCCTTTGCCAGCGCCTCGCTGAGCAAGCCACCGCCGCAACCGACATCGGCCACGCGTGCACCGCGCAGATTCACGCGCTCGGCCACATACGCGGCGCGCACGGGGTTCAGGTCATGCAGCGGACGGGACTCGCCATCCGGGTCCCACCAGCGCGCGGCAAGTTTGCCGAACCGGGCGATTTCCTCGGGACTGACGTTGGTTGCGGCTTGCATTGAATAATCCTTCTGACGCGTGCGCCAAGCTTAGCGCGCGTTCCATTCGTAGACGGTGATGTCCCAGCCGCCACTGGTGTGGGCGGGGTCCTGATGCGCAATGGACAGCGCCTCGGCCATGTCGGTGGCACGCATGAGATAGGCGCCACCGGACTTGTCGCTGAAGCCGCCCGTCATTTCCAGCCGTCCGCCGGCGCGCAGGCCTTCCAGGAAATCCTTGTGCGGCTGCACGACGGCCGGATCGAATTCCGGACGACGCATGGCCATGACGAGATAGATATTCATCGCAATTGCCTTGGAGGCAGTCCTCAAAGTCTCGTCTAAACGCCTATATTCCTCACCGTCATCCCAGCGAGGCGCTTTTCAACAGCCGAAGGCTGGTCAAGCTGGGATCCAGTGTCTTTGATTGTGGTGCTTAAAGTCGCTGGATCCCAGCTTTCGCTGGGATGACGAGCAAAAATATCGCTTTTCCAGCTACTCGACAGACTTTGATGACAGGCTCTTAGCCCGCATCGATGGCAGCAATGCGTTCGCGCCATGCGTGCGTCTTCGCGAGCACGGCATCGGTGTCGATGTCGGTCAGCAAGCGACCCGCCAGCTTGCGCACGCCGTTGATCCACACATCGGTCACCTGGTGGCGACCCGTGGCGTAGGCGAGCTGCGAGGCGACGTGGTACAGCGGCTGCGTTTCCAGATCGGACAGGCGCACGGCCGCAAGGTCGGCCTGCTTGCCGGCTTCGATGGAGCCGATGCGGTCTTCCAGGCCCATGGCGCGCGCGCCGTTGAGCGTGGCGGCACGCAGCGCATAAGCGGCGTTGAAGGCGGCAGCGTCGCCCGCCACGGCCTTGGCCAGCAAGGCTGCGGTGCGCATCTCGCCGAACATGTCCAGGTCGTTGTTGGAAGCGCAGCCGTCCGTACCGATGGCCACGTTCACGCCGGCCTTGCGCAGTTTTTCCGCCGGGCAGAAGCCGGAGGCGAGCTTGAGGTTGGATTCCGGGCAGTGCACCACCGACACGCCCGCTTCGGCGCAGGCTTCGATTTCCGCATCGGTCAGCTGGGTCATGTGCACGGCGATCAGGCGGTCGTTGACCAGGCCAAGCTTCTGCAGGCGCTGGAACGGACGCAGGCCGGTCTTGGCTTTTTCTTCTTCGACCTCGTGCGCGGTCTCGTGCGTGTGCAGGTGCACCTGGATGTCGAGCTGGTCGGCCAGCACGCGGATGCGCTCGAAGCTTTCGTCCGACACCGTGTACGGCGCATGCGGAGCGAACGAGGTGCTCACCAGCGCATCACCGAGGAAGCTGTCGTGCACTTCGATGGCGCGCTCGAAATATTCGTCCTGCGTCTTCGCCCATGCCGTGGGGAATTCGATCACGGGCAGGCCGACCACCGCGCGAAAGCCCATGCGGCGATAAGTAGCGCCGATGACATCGGGGAAGAAGTAGTTCTCGTTGGCGCAGGTGGTGCCGCCGCGGATCATTTCCGCCACCGCCAGCTCCACGCCATCGCGTACGAACTCCGGTCCGATCACCTGCCCTTCCACCGGCCAGATGTGCTTCTGCAGCCACACCATCAGCGGCAGATCGTCGGCAAGGCCGCGAAGTAGCGTCATGGGGTTGTGCGTGTGCGTGTTGACCAGGCCGGGGATGAGCACGTGCTCGCCCAGCTCCACGCGCTCGCGCGGCGCATAGGCAGCACGCGCATCGGCGATGGGCAGCAGCGCCACGATGGCGCCCTCGTGCACGGCCACGGCGTGGTGTTCGAACACGACGCCATGCGGTTCCACCGGCACGATCCAGCGCGCCTCGATCAGCAAATCGATGGATTGCGGAGTGGTCTGGCTCATCCGTTCGCTCACTTTTTCAATGTTGGATACGACATGGGGCGGATCACCTTGCGGTGGCCGCCCCATGGTTACGTCTCGACATGACGATTTTTAGCTCGTGAATCCAGTGGAGACTGGAATCTTTAAGCTCGTCATTCCAGCGAAAGCTGGAATCCAGTGACTTTGCACTTGTAGACATGAAAGCGCAGAAGCGTGCTTCGCACAGCGTATTTCACTGGATCCCGGCCTTCGCCGGGATGACGAACTGGCAAAGGCGCGGGCTCAGCCCGCGCGCCAGTTCGTCACTTGCCGACGCGGCTGACGTATTCGCCCGTGCGGGTGTCGACCTTGATCACTTCGTCGGTGGTCACGAACAGCGGCACGCGGACCACGGCGCCCGTTTCCAGCGTGGCCGGCTTGCCGCCGCCACCGGAGGTGTCGCCACGCAGGCCCGGATCGGTCTCGGTGATCTTCAGCTCGACGAAGTTCGGCGCCTGCACCGTGATGATCTCGCCGTTGAACAGCGTGACCACGCACTCTTCCTCGCCCTTCAGCCACTTCACGGCGTCGCCCATGCCAGCCTTGCTGGCCTGGTGCTGCTCGAAGCTTTCCTGGTGCATGAAGTGCCAGAACTCGCCATCGGAGTACAGGTACTGCATGTCGGTATCCACGACGTCGGCGACCTCGAAGCTGTCGCTGGACTTCATGGTCTGCTCGGTGGTGCGGCCGTTCTTCAGGTTGCGGATGAAGATGCGGGTGAACGCCTGACCCTTGCCGGGCTTGATGAAGTCGGCGTCGGTAATGACCCACGGGTCATTGTTGTGAAGGATCTTCATACCCTTCTTGACGTCGTTAAGACCGGCGGTGGCCATTGCTGCGCTCCAGATGTGATGCCGCGGGGAGGCGGCTAGAATAGGGTTTTCCCCGGACCCGGGGGCCCGATTCAAGACCCACTATGATAACCGCAACCCACGCCGCCCGCCTATCTCCGCCCGGACCCGACTGGCGCACGCTCTGGCGCGACGCCGTGACCGACCCCGCTGAGCTGCTGGACCTGGTGGGGCTGGGGCACCTGGCCGACCACTTGCCGGCTGGCGATGCGGGCTTTTCAGTGCGTGTACCGCGCGGCTTCGTGGCACGCATGCGCCAGGGCGACCCGCGGGACCCTTTGCTGCTCCAGGCCTTGCCCCAGCTGGCGGAACTGGACGTGGTCCCCGGTTTCACCGTGGATGCCGTGGGCGACATGGCCGCCCGTTCGGCGCAGGGCGTGCTGCACAAGTACGAAGGCCGCGCGCTGCTGATCGCCAGCGGCAGCTGCGCCATCAATTGCCGTTACTGCTTTCGCCGCCATTTCCCCTACGGCGATGAAATGGCCGCGGCGGGACAGTGGCGCAAGGCGCTGGAGCATGTGCGCCACGACGCGTCCATCAGCGAGCTGATCCTTTCCGGCGGCGATCCGCTGTCGCTGGCCACGAGCAAGCTGGAAGAACTCACCCAGGGCCTTGCCGACATTCCGCACATCACCCGCCTGCGCATCCACACGCGCCTGCCCGTGGTGTTGCCCGAGCGCATCGACGGCGCCTTCAGCCAGTGGCTGGCTGACCTGCCGCTGCAAAAGGTGGTGGTACTGCATGCCAACCACGCCAACGAATTCGACGCTGACGTGGACGCCGCCTGCGGCCGCCTGCGCGACGCGGGGGCCACGCTGCTCAACCAGTCCGTGCTTCTGCGCGGCATCAACGACGATGCCGAAACACTGACCGCGCTGTCCGAGCGCCTGTTCGCCGCCGGCGTGCTGCCCTACTACCTGCATCAGCTGGACCGCGTGCAGGGCGCCGCCCATTTCGAAGTGGACGACGCACGCGCCCTCGCCCTGGTCGACGCCGTGCGTCAACGCCTGCCGGGCTACCTCGTTCCCAAGCTGGTGCGCGAAGTAGGCGGCGAGCCGTCCAAGCGTCCGGTGTAACAGAACCTCGATAGGGTTGTGGGCTGCGTCACTCCGGGAATATTTCTGCTGGCAGTGACTCGCATAATCCGCTAAAAACCACGGATGGCCCGCCTCCCTGTCATGTCAGGTTCAGCAAGCGGCGCACAACGGAATAGCTCGGCGAGCCCATGAAAACCGACCAGGTCATCAAGATCCTTTTCATCGAGAAGTCAGTCGAAGACGCGGAACAGATCATCAGCCTGCTGCGCAACAGCGGCATCGCGGTACGCCCCGCTCGCGCCACCAGCGCCGAGCAGGTCACGGCCGCACTGGATGAACTGGGCCCGGACATCGTGCTGTTCGACCCCTCGGTAGGCACGCTGGAACTGCGCGAGGTGTCGCGCATGCTCGATGGCCACGGTCGCGATCTTTCGCTGATCGCGCTGGTCGGCCAGGTCGACAACGCCACCATCACCGAACTCTTCGTCAACGGTGCCCGCAGCGTGGCGCTGCGCCCGCAGCCCAAGCAGCTGATGGCCGTGATCCAGCGGGAATTCGACGCGCTCAACGCGCGCCGCCAGCTTCGTCGCCTTGAAGCGGCATTGCGTGAATCCGAGCGCCGCTGCGATGCCCTGCTCGATTCGTCCACCGATGCCATTGCCTACGTGCACGAAGGCATGCACGTGCGCGCCAACCAGGCTTACCTCGAAACCTTTGGCTATACGGAGTTCGACGACCTGCTGGGCCTGCCCGTGCTGGACATGATCGGCCCGAACGACGCCGACGAATTCAAGAACACCCTGAAAGCCCTTTCCAAGGGCGAGCGTCAGAGCGGCGCCGTCGAACTGCAGGCACGCCGCGCCGACGCCACCACCTTCAAGGCCAGCGTGGAATTTGCGCACGCCACGTTTGAAGGCGAGCCCTGCCTGCAGGTGGTGTTCCGCCGCCAGAAGGTGGACGCCAATGTCATCGAGCAATTGCAGCGCGATCCGGTCACCGGACTGTTCAACCGCGCACGCATGCTCGAATGCATCGACGAGGCCGTCGCTGCCGCCACCCAGGGCACCAAGGGTCAATCGCTGCTGCTGATCGAGCCGGACAACTGGCAGAGCATCGTGGCGGGCGTGGGGCTGGCCAAGGCAGACGAATTGCTCGCCGCCTTCGCCAACCGCGTGGAAGGCCAGCTCACCGCGCAGGACACCGCCGGCCTGCTGGCCGAACACACCGTGGGCGTGCTGTTGAGCACGCGCAACGACGAAGGCATCAAGCAGTGGATCGCCGGCCTGCAGCAAGCCATTGCCGGCGGCATCTTCGATCTCGGTTCGCGCTCCATCACCATCACCGCCAGCATCGGCGGCAGCCTGCTGGGCGAGCGCAACGCCAATACGGAACTGCTGCTCAACCAGGCCAGCCAGGCCCTGCGCAATGCACAGAGCCAGGGCGGCAACCGCACCGATCTGCACGATCCCGCGGCACGCGAAAAGGCCGACGAAGAGCGCGAGCGCTACTGGCTGGGCGTGATCAACCAGGCGCTCACCCAGAACGAATTCGTGCTGTATCACCAGCAGACCATCAGTCTGCAGGACGCGGAAGGCGAGTTCTCGGAAATCCTGCTGCGCCTCAATGGCCCGCAGGGGGAAGTGCTGCCCGGCTTCTTCATGCCGATCGCCGAGAAGCACAACCTCACGCCTGCCATCGATCGCTGGGTGCTGAACCAGGCCATCGAACACTTGCGCGCCCGCGACCGCATCGGCTCGCCGACCACGTTCTTCGTAAAGCTCACGTCCGGCTCACTGGAAGACAAGAGCCTGCTGGCCTGGCTCGGCGAGCGCCTGAACCAGGCGGCGCTCAAGCACGGCCAGCTGGTGCTGGAAATGACCGAGAGCAAGGTGGTGACCGCGCTTCGTCCCGCGCAGGAGTTCGTGCGCGAATGGCAGCAACTGGGTGGCCAGTTCGCACTGGAACAGTTCGGCTCCGGCCTCAACTCGTTCCAGTTGCTCAACCACATCAACGCCGACTATCTGAAGATCGACCGCAGCTACATGGCCGACCTGCCGCAGCAGCAGGAGAGCCAGAAGAAGGTTGCGGAAATCTGCCGCCAGGCACGCGAACTCAAGAAGC
Source organism: Dyella sp. C11 (assembly GCF_003121485.1). Lineage (GTDB taxonomy): Bacteria > Pseudomonadota > Gammaproteobacteria > Xanthomonadales > Rhodanobacteraceae > Dyella. Next base: position 136,234 of record NZ_QAVX01000009.1, read on the forward strand.
AGACGATTGCCGAATGGGTCGAAGACGCAGCGAGCACGTCACTGTTGTTCGCCTGCGGCGTGGACTTCGTGCAGGGCAACTTCCTGCAGGAGCCGCAGCGCCTCACTTGATGGGCTCACCACACAAGCGCGCGTCCTCGCGTCATCCAGGAAAGAAAAAAGCCCGCCAATGGCGGGCTTTTTTTTGCAAGGCACGGCACGAACCTGCCGGAGCCTCGTCACGCTGTTGTCGATGACGCATAAGCGACACGCACGAAGCACAACGCCTGACACCCCTTGAGCACACACGCAAACAAAAACCCCGCGGATAACTCCGCGGGGTTTCTGGTATTTCGAAAAGACGCCGGGATTACTCGCCAGCGGCCTTCTTCGCAGCCTTGGCGGCGGAGACGGCGGCGACGTCTTCCTTGATGCGGGCAGCCTTGCCTTCCAGGTTGCGCAGGTAGTACAGCTTGGCGCCACGCACCTTACCCTTGCGCTTCACTTCCAGCGAGTCGATGGCCGGGCTGTGAGCCTGGAACACGCGCTCCACGCCGGTGCCGTGCGAGATCTTGCGCACGGTGAAGGCCGAATGCAGGCCGCGGCTGCGCTTGGCGATGACGACACCCTCGAACGCCTGGACGCGCTCGCGGTTACCTTCCTTCACCTTCACGTTGACCACCACGGTGTCGCCAGGGCCGAATTCCGGCAGCTGGCGGGTGATCTGCTCGGCTTCGAACTGTTCGATGATCTTGTTCATGGCAACACCTGTCTAATTTCTCGCCCTTAGTGGGCTGTATCGTCGTGCCGCGCCTGATTCACATGCTCGCGGCGGAATTCGTCCAACAGCGCTCGGGATTCTGCATCCAGCGCGCGCTGCGCCAAAAGATCGGGACGTCGCAACCAGGTCCGTCCCAGTGATTGCTTCAAGCGCCAGCGGCGGATGGCCGCGTGGTCGCCGGAGAGCAAAACATCCGGCACGTCGCCCAGTGCGTCATGCACCGGTTTCGTATAGTGCGGGCAATCCAGCAGTCCGTCCGAGAACGAATCCTGCTGCGCCGACGCCGCGTCATTCAACGCACCGTCCTGCAAGCGGCCCACGGCATCAATGATCACCGCGGCACCCAGCTCACCGCCGGACAACACATAATCGCCGATGGAGAGCTCCTCGTCGACCTCGTGCGCCAGCAAACGCTCGTCCACACCTTCGTAACGTCCACAAAGCAGGGCGATGCGCGGCAGTTTTGCCAGAGCTTCCACCCTACCCTGCGTCAGCCGCGCACCTTGCGGGCTGAGATAAATCACATGCACCGGTTCCGGTGCGGCCTCGCGCACGGCCTTGAGGGCATCGCGCAAAGGCTGGATCAGCATCACCATGCCAGGACCACCGCCGCAGGTGCGGCCATCCACGGTACGGTAATTGTCGGTGGCGAAATCGCGCGGGTTCCAGGTTTCCACCTGAAGCAGTTCGCGCTGCTGCGCCCGACCGACGACACCGACGGAAGCACACTGACGCATGAAGTCGGGAAACAACGTGACGACATCGATGCGCATAGATCCTCAACCTGTGATGACGCGCAGTGCGCGCTCAGAATTCAGGATCCCAGTCCACCACCATGCGCCCGCCGGACAAATCCACCGAACGCACAAAAGATCCCTGGATGAAAGGAACCAGCCGCTCGCGCGTACCGTCCTTCACCACCACGACGTCGTTGGCGCCGGTCGCGAACAGATGACTGACCCGACCCAGTACCACGCCTTCCGTGGTGACGACCTCGAGACCTTCGAGATCGACCCAGTAATACTCATCCTTGCCGGGAGGTGGCAGCAGCTCACGAGCGACATAAATGTCCTGCCCGATCAGCGCCGCTGCCGCGTCGCGGTCATCCACTTGCGGGAACTGGGCGATAAGCCCCTTGCCCTGCGGACGACCTTTCACTCCCGTGATCTCCGTCTCCACACCCGGCGCCGAAGTCAGCAGCCAAGGCTGGTAGGTGAAGATCTTGGTGCGGGGCTCGGTCCAGGATTCGATCTTGAGCCAGCCCTGCACACCGTACAACCCGACGATGCGCCCAACGAGGACGCGTCGACCGGCTGCCGTCATACTCAGGCAGCCTGCTGCTTGCCGGCTTCCTTGACCAGGGCGGCGACCTTGTCGGTCAGCTGTGCACCCTTGCCAACCCATTCCTGCACGCGGGCAACGTTCAGCTCAAGGCGCTTGTCCTTGCCCGAAGCAACCGGGTTGTAGAAACCAACGTTCTCGATGCTGCGGCCGTCGCGCTTGTTGCGCTGGTCGGTGACAACGATGTGGTAGAACGGACGGCCCTTGGCGCCGCCGCGCGAAAGACGAATCTTGACCATAAATAAAAGCTCCAGAGTTGCCGGAATGCCGGCAGCACGCACACTGCGGTGCGCGGTGAACGCGACATTTTAATGAATTTTGGAGAAAAAGGAAGGGGTTGGGTGAATTCGGGGCGTGAACCGCTACCCGTAGCCCTTCCCCGCTCCCTCAGCGCATCGGCGGAAAACCGCCACCCATGCCGCCCATGCCCTTCATGGCGCCACGCATCTGGCGCAGCAGGCCCTTGGTGCCACCCTTGGAGAGCTTGGACATCATCTTTTCCATCTGCATGTACTGCTTGAGCAGACGGTTCACGTCAGCCGGCTGCACGCCGGCACCACGCGCCACGCGGGCACGGCGGGAGCCATTGAGCAGGTCGGGATGGCGACGTTCTTTCTTGGTCATCGACTGGATGATCGCGACCATGCGCTTGATCTCGCCGTCGTTGACCTTGGATTTCACGTTTTCCGGTAACGCGGAAACGCCCGGCAGCTTGTCCATGAGACCGGCCAGGCCGCCCATGTTGTTCATCTGCTCGAGCTGGTCGCGCATGTCGTTGAGATCGAAGCGCTTGCCCTTGATGACCTTCTCGGCCAGCTTCTGCGCCTTTTCCTGGTCGACCTTGCGTTCCACTTCCTCGACCAGCGACAGCACGTCACCCATGCCGAGGATGCGCTGCGCAACACGATCAGGATGGAACGGTTCCAGTGCATCGGTCTTTTCGCCGGCGCCGAGGAACTTGATCGGGCGACCCGTCACGTAACGCACGGACAGCGCTGCGCCGCCGCGTGCATCACCGTCGGTCTTGGTAAGCACCACGCCGGTGAGCGGCAGCGCTTCGGCGAACGCCTTTGCCGTATTGGCAGCGTCCTGACCGGTCATGGAATCGACCACGAACAGCGTTTCGATCGGCGTGATCGCGGCATGCAATGCCTTGATCTCCGCCATCATCGCTTCGTCCACGTGCAGCCGGCCGGCGGTATCCACCAGCAGCACGTCGACCACTTCGCGGCGTGCGGCTGCAATGGCGTTCTTCGCGATATCGACCCGGTGCTGGCCGGCTTCCGACGGGAAGAACTTCACGCCCACCTGCTCGGCCAGCGTGCGCAGCTGCTCGATGGCGGCCGGACGATACACGTCGCAGCTCACCACCATCACCTTCTTCTTTTTGCGCTCGGTAAGGAAGCGCGCGAGCTTGGCGACGGTGGTGGTCTTGCCGGCACCCTGCAGGCCGGCCATCAGCACGACGGCTGGCGGCTGCTGCGCAAGGTTGAGCTCGGTATTGGCAGTACCCATGACCGCGGTGAGCTCGTCGCTCACCACCTTCACCAGCGCCTGGCCCGGCGACAGGCTCTTGACCACGTCCTGGCCCACCGCGCGCACCTTCACGCGCTCGATCAGCGCCTGCACCACCGGCAAGGCCACGTCGGCCTCGAGCAGGGCAATGCGCACTTCGCGCAGCGCTTCACGGATGTTTTCCTCGGTCAGGCGACCACGACCGCGCAGGCGGTTGACGGTGGCAGAGAGGCGTTGGCTGAGGGACTCGAACATGGATAGTGCCGGTAGGCCGAAAGGGTTGATTATAACGGGGTTGGTCGACCGCTGCGCGGCTCTGCGGGGTGAGTCGGCCGCTGCGCGGCCTGCGAAGCCGCTCGCTACGCTCGCTGTAAAGGGTAAGTAGTAAGAGCGGCGAGGCTGCGGACTCGAGGCTCTTCACCATTCACCATTTACAGCGAGCGTAGCGAGCGGCTTCGCAGGGCCGCATAGCGGCCGACTCACCCCCTATGCCACACTCGCCCGCTATGGCCGCCACTGTCCTTTTCGCCCTGCTAGCCATCGTGCTTTACCTCACTGCAGCGACGGCACTGGCCCGGCCGCTGCTGGGCGGTGGGCAACCGCTCAATCGTTCCGCCCTGGGACTGGCGGGTGCCGCTGTCGTCATCCATGCCGGCATCTTGCTGGGCATGCATCGCGGCTCGCTGGACCTGCATTTTTTCTCGGCGTTGTCGCTGGTTGCCTGCGTGGTGTCCGCACTCACTCTGGTCGTGAACATCTGGCGCCCGGTGGCTGCCCTGGGCGTCATCGTGTTCCCGCTCGCCGCACTGCTGGTTGCCCTGGATACCTTCGCGGCCCCGGCCACCGTGCCGCTGGCGCTGGAATGGCAGATCAAGCTGCATGTCATCGTGGCGTTGTTTGCCTATAGCGTGCTGTCCATCGCCGCGGTGCTGGCCATTCTGCTGGCTGTGCAGGAACGCGCACTGCGACTTCGCCAGGTCGGCTCGTGGCTGCGCGCGCTGCCGCCACTCACGCTGACCGAAACACTGCTGTTCCGGCTTATCGGCGCCGGCTTCCTGCTGCTTACGCTGACGCTGCTCACGGGCATCCTGTTCGTGGACAACCTGTTCGGCCAGCACCTGATCCACAAGACGGTGCTGTCGATCATCGCGTGGCTGGTGTTCGGCATCCTGCTGTACGGGCGCTGGCGACACGGCTGGCGCGGGCGCGGCGCCGTGAACCTCACCTTGATCGGCATGGGTGTATTGCTGCTGGCCTTCTTCGGCACCAAGGCGGTGCTGGAACTGATACTCCATCGCACACCATGATCATTCCCGGCCAGTTCGTCCTGACACTTTCCTGTCCTGACCGTGCTGGCATCGTGGCGGCGGTATCGAACCACCTGGCCGCCCAGGGCGGAAACATCGTCGAAGCACAGCAATTCGGTGACTCCGAAACCGGCCGCTTCTTCATGCGACTGGTGTTCGAGGATGCCGAGCGCGATCTCGATGCGTTGAAGGAAGGCTTCGATGGTTTCGCCAGGCAGTTCGCCATGCAGTGGATGCTGCGCAACCGCGCGCAACGTCGACGCGTGATGCTGCTGGTGTCGAAGTTCGACCATTGCCTTGCGGACATCCTGTATCGCTGGCGCATTGACGAGTTGCCGATGGATATCGCAGGCATCATCGCCAACCATCCGCGCGAAACCTATCGTCATCTCGATCTGGATGGCATCCCCTTCCACTACCTGCCCGTGGATCGCGACAGCCGCACGGACCAGGAAGGCGCGCTGGATGCGCTGATCGAACAATCGGAAACGGATCTGGTGGTGCTCGCGCGCTACATGCAGATTCTTTCCAACGACCTGGCGCGGAAGCTCGCGGGTCGCTGCATCAATATCCACCACTCGTTTTTGCCGGGGTTCAAGGGTGCACGCCCGTATCACCAGGCTTACCGCCGCGGCGTGAAGCTGATCGGCGCCACTGCGCACTTCGTCACGGCCGAGCTGGACGAAGGCCCGATCATCGAGCAGGACATCGAGCGCGTGACACATGCCGATACGCCCGAAGACCTGCTCCGTATCGGTCGCGACATCGAACGGCGTGTGCTCGCGCGCACCCTGCGCCTATATCTCGACGACCGCGTCTTGCTCAACGGCTCAAAGACTGTCGTTTTCCACTCCTGAGGACATCCCGTGCAACTGATCGGCATGCTCGATTCACCCTATGTCCGCCGCACGGCCATCTCGCTTCGCATGCTGGGCATTCCCTTCGAACATCGGTCGCTGTCGGTGTTTCGCAACTTCGATGAAATCCAGCGCATCAACCCGATGGTCAAGGCACCCACGCTGGTGCTGGATGACGGCAGCTTTCTCACCGAGTCGAACCTGATCATCGACTGGGCGGAAAGCCGCAGCGAGCGCCCTGCCCTGATGCCGACAAGCGCGGCGGATCGCCAGCGCGCGTTGCGCCTCACCGGCATGGCCATCGCTGTCAGCGAAAAGGCCGTGCAGATCGTGTACGAAGGCAAGCGCCACGCGGACAAGCGCGATGGCGGCTGGCTTGATCGCGTGAGGGGACAGCTGCGCGCGGCCTGCGGATTGCTGGAGCGTGAGCTTGATGGTGTCGATGGCTGGCTTTTTGGCGAGTCGCCGGGGCAAGCGGATGTGAGCATCGCCGTCGCGTGGGGTTTCACGCAGCTCGTTGCATCGGATGTGGTGAGTACGTCGAGCTATCCAAGGCTGGCAGCGTTCTCGGCACGGGCAGAGCAGCATCCGGATTTCGCGGCGCTGCCACCGGTCTGATTGCCACGTCACCCTTGTAGGAGCGCACTTGTGCGCGACCGCAGCGTTTCTGCGTGCGGAGGAATGAGGCCGTACGGTCGCGCACAAGTGCGCTCCTACAGGGCACGCGAAGCTTGCTTGTGATCGTGCCGCAGGCGATGTCGCGCACAGGGTGCGCTCCCACATCCAAGCGGGCCTGAGCGCCCATTCGTAGCGCTGCCGCCGGCCTGATCGCCGCATCACCCTTGTAGGAGCGCACTTGTGCGCGACCGCAGCGATTCTGCGTGCGGAGGGATGAGGCCGTGCGGTCGCGCACAAGTGCGCTCCTACAGGGGCACGCGAAGCTTGCTTGTGATCGTGTCGCAGGTGGTGTCGCGCACAGGGTGCGCTCCCACATCCAAGCGGGCCTGAGCGCCCATTCGTAGCGCTGCCGCCAGCCTGATCGCCGCGTCACCCTTGTAGGAGCGCACTTGTGCGCGACCGCAGCGGTTCTGCGTGCGGAGGAATGAGGCCGCGCAGTCGCGCACAAGTGCGCTCCTACAGAGGCACGCGAAGCTTGCTTGTGATCGTGTCGCAGGTGGTGTCGCGCACAGGGTGCGCTCCCACATCCAAGCGGGCCTGAGCGCCCATTCGTAGCGCTGCCGCCAG
>NZ_QAVX01000009.1:143354-174168 GCF_003121485.1 Dyella sp. C11
GTGTCGCAGGTGGTGTCGCGCACAGGGTGCGCTCCCACATCCAAGCGGGCCTGAGCGCCCATTCGTAGCGCTGCCGCCAGCCTGATCGCCGCGTCACCCTTGTAGGAGCGCACTTGTGCGCGACCGCGCCGTTGCTGCGTGCGGAGGGATGAGGTCGTGCGGTCGCGCACAAGTGCGCTCCTACAGGGGCACGCGAAGCTTGCTTGTGATCGTGTCGCAGGTGGTGTCATGCACAGGATGCGCCCCCACACGCAAGCACGGAGCCAAGCGTTTAGCGACAGGCGTCGATGGCCTGCGACAGGCGCTCCACTGCAACGACCTCCATGTCGCCGACCTTCGGCTTCTTGGGTGCGTTGGCGCGCGGCACGATGGCCTTCTGGAAGCCGTGGTGAGCGGCCTCCTTCAGGCGTTCCTCGCCATTGGGCACCGGCCGTATTTCACCCGACAAACCCACCTCGCCGAACGCGATGGTCTTCTCCGGCAACGGTCGGTCACGCAATGACGAAAGCACCGCCAGCAACACCGGCAAGTCAGCCGCCGTTTCCTGCACGCGAATGCCGCCGACCACGTTGACGAACACGTCCTGATCGTAGGCCGCCACGCCGCCGTGACGGTGCAGCACGGCAAGCAGCATCGCCAGGCGGTTCTGTTCCAGGCCCAGCGCCACGCGGCGCGGATTACCCAGCGACGATTGATCGACCAGCGCCTGCACTTCAACAAGCAACGGGCGCGTGCCTTCACGCGTCACCATCACAGCGCTTCCCGACGTCGGTCCGCTATGCGCAGACAGGAAAATTGCCGACGGGTTGGGTACTTCGCGCAGCCCCTTTTCCGACATCGCGAAAACGCCGAGTTCGTTCACGGCGCCGAAGCGGTTCTTGAAGGCACGCAACACACGGAAACGGCTGCCTGATTCGCCTTCGAAGTACAGCACCGCATCCACCATGTGCTCCAGCACGCGCGGGCCGGCAATGCCGCCCTCCTTCGTCACGTGGCCAACCAGGAACACCGAGGTTCCCGTTTCCTTGGCGAAGCGCGTGAGCTTGGCGGCCGATTCGCGCACCTGGCTTACCGAGCCCGGCGCCGCGGTGAGCAGTTCGGTCCAGATGGTCTGGATGGAATCGATGACCAGCACGCGCGGCCGACTGCTGAGCGCCTGTTCGATGATGCGTTCGATGCAGGTTTCCGCCAGCGCATGCAACGGCGCCAGCGGCAAGTCCAGGCGCTGCGCACGCGAAGCGACCTGCGCGAGCGATTCTTCGCCGGTGACGTAGACACTGGGTATCTGCGTACCCAGCGTGCCCAGCATCTGCAACAGCAGCGTCGACTTGCCGATGCCGGGATCGCCACCGATCAGCACCACCGAGCCATCGACCAGACCGCCACCCAGGACGCGATCCAGCTCGCCAATGCCGGTGAGCGTGCGCGTCTCCGCATTCAGCGCCACCGCCGTCAGCGGGGTGACCTTGGGCGAACCTGCGGCTGCACCGGCGTAGCCGGATGTGCTGCGCGCCGCGCCGGCCGATTTCACGGCGGGCTGCACCACGATTTCGCTCAGCGTGTTCCACGCGCCGCAATCCACGCACTGGCCTTGCCACTTGGAATGCTCGGCACCGCAATCGGTGCAGACGTACGCGGTCTTGGCCTTGGCCATGCGTGGATTTCCGGAAAGAGAAACGATCGGGGAAGCTTAGCCGGCCGTCGTCGCAGCCGGCGAGATGCCAACGGACATCAGGCGTCGTCTTCCACGAACAATACGCGCCGGGTCATGCCGCAAGTGAGGTCATAGGAAATGGTGCCCGCCTGCGCGGCGATGACTTCCACCGGCAGCTCCGGCCCCCACAACGTGACACGGTCGCCGACTTTCGCATGGGGCGCCTGACGCAGATCGAGCGTGATCAGGTCCATCGAAACGCGGCCGATCAAGGGCACTTCCTTGTCCCCCACCAGCACCGGCGTACCTGCCACGGCGCTGCGTGGGTAGCCATCGCCATAGCCCACCGCTGCCACGCCGACGGACATGTCTTCCGGGCACGTCCATGTACCGTTGTAGCCGATGCGTTCGCCCTTGCCGATGCGATTGATGGCAATCAGGCGCGTGCTCAGCGTCATCGCGGGACGAAAGCCGAAATCCGCACCCGTCTTGCCATCAACCACCGAAAGTCCGTACAGCAGGCCGCCGGTGCGAACCCAGTCGCCGCGCGCGTCTTCCCAGCCCAGCACGGCTGCGGAATTGGACAACGAACGCGGACCACTCAGGCCACGCGTTGCTTCGGCAAAACGTGCGATCTGCGCCGGCGTTTCCGTGCCATCGAAGACTTCCGATTCGGCGAAGTGCGTCAGCAGGCCGATCTCCGGATCGATGCCCGGCATGGATGCCAGCTGCGCATGGACGAAGGCAACCGCTTCCGGCGCGAAGCCGAGGCGATGCATGCCGCTATCCACCTTCAGCCATACACGCAGGAGACCGCGCGATGGCGACGCTTCCTTCAGCCAGTGCAACTGTTCTTCGTGGTGAATGGCCGCGTCCAGGTTGAGCCGCTGCATTTCCGCGATGTCGCTGGCGCGATCGGGGCCCGACAACACCACGATGCGCTGGCGATGCCCTGCTGCGCGAAGGCGCAAGCCGTCGCCAAGCGCGGCCACGGCGAAGGCATCGGCCTCGCCATCCAGCGCACGCGCCACACGTTCCAATCCATGCCCGTAGGCATCAGCCTTGACCACCGCCATGACCTTGGCGGGTGCGGCCATCTGCTTGATGCGGGCGAGGTTGTGGCGCAAAGCGCCCAGGTGGATGGTGGCGACAGTCGTGCGGCTCATGCTTCGCTGGCGCCCTATGGGCGCGGTGAGGGCCATGAAAAAGACGGGCCGGATGGCCACGGACAGGACTGGAAGCTTACCAGTCTTGTCCAAGACCATCCGGCCCATGACGTGCCCAACCTAACGTTCCGGTCCGGCACTCCCGGGGCGCCCCCGTGGCATTCCCCGGGCAACGGCTACCCTCACCAGTAGCCTCACCCAACTCAATGGTTGTCGCGCGAGTTGCAACGATCGATGGCGACGCTCCGTGCCCTGTCGTACTCATGCTGGGTCATGGCGCCGGAGGCGAGCGCGTTCTGCAGGTCCGTCATCTGCTTGCCGCAGGTGTCGTTGTTCTGCACGACACGAGTGGTACTGCCGCAACCGGCAAGCGCCAGACAGGCGGCGATCAACGACGCAGAGAGCATGGTCTTCATGGCGGCTCCCTTATAGAACGCCCAGTACCAGCAACACGATCAGGATGATGAGGATCAGGCCCAGACCGCCGCTGGGGCCATAACCCCACGCGCGACTGTACGGCCAGGTCGGCAGTGCGCCGAGCAGCAACAACACGATGATGAGCAGAAGGATCAGCGACATGGTCGTGCCTCGTCCGGGAAACCGGTGACGAGGTTGCGCCGCGACATGTGAATCCCACACGGGATTCATGTGCACTTTGCGCATAGAAAGGGAGCGGTACAGGTGCCGTTCCTTTAACGAAACGGTACCTGTACGCGTGCCTGCCGCTTACTCGAAGGCGCCGACGAAGGAGTCCGGAGCGTAATTCTCGAACTTGGTGTAATGGCCGAGGAAGGTCAGCTTCACCGTGTCGGTCGGGCCGTTACGCTGCTTGCCGATGATGATTTCGGCCAGGCCCTTATCGGGTGATTCCTTGTTGTAGTACTCGTCGCGGTAGATGAACATGATCACGTCCGCGTCCTGCTCGATAGCGCCCGATTCGCGAAGATCGGACATCATCGGGCGCTTGTCGGCGCGCTGTTCCAGCGAGCGGTTCAACTGCGACAGTGCGATCACCGGGCAGTTGAGTTCCTTGGCCAGGCCCTTCAGCGAGCGCGAGATTTCCGAGATTTCGGTTGCGCGGTTTTCCTTCATGCCCGGCACCTGCATCAGCTGCAGGTAGTCGATGACGATGAGGCCAAGGCCACCGTGTTCGCGATGCAGTCGGCGCGCACGCGAACGCATCTCCACCGGCGACAGGCCCGGCGTGTCATCGATGAAGATCTTCGCTTCGGACAGCAACGCGATGGCGTTGGTAACGCGCGGCCAGTCTTCTTCGGCAAGATCACCGTTGCGCAGGTGCTGCGCGTGAATGCGCCCCACCGAGGAAATCATACGGAAGGCCAACTGCGAGGCCGACATTTCCATCGAGAAGATGGCCACGGCCTTCTTGCCACGCATGGCCACGGCTTCGGCCATGTTCACCGAGAACGCCGTCTTGCCCATCGAAGGACGCGCCGCGACGATGATCAAGTCGGACGGCTGCAGACCCGAGGTGAGTTCATCCAGGTCGGAAAAGCCCGTGGACACACCGGTGAGCTGCCCCTTGTTCTCGAAGCGTTCGGAAAGAATGCGGAACGCATCCTTCACCGCCTCGCGCATGGACACCGTGTCTTTCTTGCCGCGCGCACCCGACTCGGCGATCTTGAACACCGCCTGCTCGGCGCGCTCAAGCACTTCCTGCACGCTCTTGCCTTCAGGCTGGTAGCCGTCTTCGGTAATGCCCGTGCCCGCGTCGATCAACTGACGCAGCACGGATTTTTCGCGAACGATCTCCGCGTAGGCCGCAATGTTCGCCGCGCTCGGCGTGGTGTTCGCCAGCTCGATCAGGTACGACGCACCGCCCACCATCTCGGCCAGGCCATTGGCCTCGAACCAGTCGCCCAGCGTCACCGCATCACACGGCATGCCCTTGGCAGCCAGCTCGGTGATGGCGCGCCAGATCAGGCGATGGTCTTTCCGATAGAAGTCCTGCTCGCTCAGGCGATCGGCCACCTTGTCCATCGAATCCGGGGACAACATGAGGCCACCCAGCACGGCCTGTTCCGCGTCGATCGAGTTCGGCGGCACGCGCAGCGCGTCGATGCTCGGCGTCGGCCTGCGCTCACGGTCGGGGCGGCGACGGCGCCCAGGTTCGTCGTCGCGGTCGGAAACGAAAGACATCACGGTTCCTCGGAGCGAACCGACGGCGATCCGTCGGCAGCATGGCAATGAGCACAGAGCATACGCGGCGCCATCTCAGGCTTCGAGACAATAACTCTGTGGAAAAGCTGTGGTTATCTGTGGATAAGGCGGTGAACAACGGTCACCGATCATCCAAAAACAAACGGGCGCCCGGAGGCGCCCGTCTGGGTATTGCAGCGACGGATCAGCTTACTTTTCGCCGACCACGATCACCTTGACCTGGGTCTGCACGTCAGCGTGCAGCGCGATCACGGCTTCGAATTCGCCGGTGTGGCGGATCGGGCCTTCGCCCTGGATCACTTCGCCCTTGTGGACGTCATGACCGGCGGCCTCGAGGGCCTCGGCGATTTCGCGCGGACCGACCGAGCCGTACAGCTTGCCTTCCGGCGAAGCATTGGCGGTGATGGTCACGGTGACGCCTTCCAGCTTGGCCTTGCGGCCTTCAGCGCCGGACAGCTGCGAGGCAGCCTTGGCTTCGTACTCGGCGCGGCGCTTCTCGAAAGCTTCGAGGTTGGCAGCGTTGACCGGCACGGCCTTGCCCTGCGGCAGGAGGAAGTTACGGCCGTAACCCGGCTTGACCTTGACCTTGTCGCCCAGGTTGCCGAGGTTGCGGACTTTTTCGAGAAGAATCAGTTCCATGGTGGTTCCTTTTCGTTAGCACCGGATGGGCCCGGCGCAGCCGTGGACGGTTGTCCGAAGGTTTTGCGTTTACAGCTTCCCCTCCCCGGAGGGGAGAGGAAGATGACGACCGCGACTTAGACGTCGTGGTTGTCGGTGTACGGCAGCAGGGCCAGGAAGCGAGCGCGCTTGATGGCGGTCGCCAGCTGACGCTGGTAGCGAGCCTTGGTGCCGGTGATGCGCGACGGAACGATCTTGCCGTTCTCGGTCACGTACTGGCGCAGGGTGTTGAGATCCTTGTAGTCGATCTCTTTGACTTTTTCGGCCGTGAAGCGGCAGAACTTGCGGCGGCGGAAGAACTTGGACATGGCTGGGCTCCTGATCAGTCGTCGCTGTCGCGATCGTTGTCGCGGTCGTCACGGTCGCGGCGACCCGGACGGTCGTCACCTTCGCTGTCGTCATCGCGGCGACGCGAGGACTTGGCGTCATCCTTTTCCTTGGACTTCAGGATGAAGGACTGCTCGGTGTCAGCCTCGTCACGCTTGATGACCAGGTGGCGCAGCACGGCGTCGTTGAAGCGGAAGCCCGACTCGAGTTCGTTCAGCGCGTTCTGGCTGACTTCGATGTTGAGCATGACGTAGTGAGCCTTGGCCAGGTTCACGATGGGGTAAGCCAGCTGGCGGCGGCCCCAATCTTCCAGGCGGTGGATCTTGCCGCCGTCGGTTTCGATCAGCGCCTTGTAGCGCTCGATCATGGCCGGCACTTGCTCGCTCTGGTCAGGGTGGACCAGGAACACGACTTCGTAATGTCGCAGGGACATCGTGTGGTAACTCCTTGTGGATGCGGCCTTTTCGGGCCTGGCAGCCTCCCGCACTTTGCGGTGAGGCAAGGTTCCATCCAGGCCTTTACGGCGTGGACAGAAGCGGAAGTGTAAGGGAATTCAGGGGTTTGAGGCAAGACGGTGACAGCGGATTCGGAAACCAAAGGCTTCCTGATAACCCCAGATCCTCCAAGGGCTCGCCTGATTCATCACCGTCATTCCCGCGAAGGCGGGAATCCAGCGTCTTTGGTCAGGGCTGGCAGAACGGCAAAAAGTCACTGGATGACCGGCCCTTCGACCGTTAAAACGCGCCTCCCGCTTCCGCGGGAATGACGACGAAGAAAGATGGCCGCTTTCGGGCTGCCCTGGACCGATTCTCAGCCGACCGTGAAACTCTCGCCGCAACCGCACTCGCCCGTGGCGTTGGGGTTGTGGAACACGAAGCTGGCGTTGAGGCCCTGGCGCTGGAAGTCGATCACGGTGCCGTCGATCAGCGGCAGGCTCTTGCCGTCGACAATGAGCTTGACGCCATCCACATCGATGGTTTCATCGCCCTCGCCCACCGTGTGGGCCATGTCCACCACGTAGCCGAAGCCGGAGCAGCCGGTCTTCTTGACGCCAAAGCGCACGCCCGCGGCACCGGGGGCCCCGGCAAGGAAGGTACGCATGCGTTCGCTGGCAGCGGGAGTGATCGTGATGGTCATGAATGCAACTACGGGGATTTGAGACTGTCCGAAATGGGACGCGAAGGGTCGAACCTGAACGACTCGTAGATTATCATGCGAGGTTCGTCTTACGTGCCGATATGCGGCACCCAGCAGGAGTTTCAATCCATGGCGGTGGTTAGCGTCAAGCAGGCTCTTTCCGGTTCTATCGATGCCGGCAGTACCGTGACCGTGCGCGGCTGGGTTCGCACCCGGCGCGATTCCAAGGCGGGCCTGTCGTTCGTCAACGTCAGTGATGGCTCCTGCTTCGACCCGATCCAGGCCGTGGTCACCAGCGATGTCGCGAATTACGAAAGCGAGGTGAAGCACCTCACTGCCGGCGCGGGCGTGATCGTCACCGGCACGCTGGTCGCATCGCAGGGCAAGGGCCAGAGCTTCGAGATCCAGGCGACGGATGTCATCGTCACCGGTTTCGTGGACGATCCGGAAACCTACCCCATCCAGCCCAAGCAGCACTCGATGGAGTTCCTGCGCGAAGTGGCGCACCTGCGCCCGCGCACCAACCTGTTCGGCGCCGTGACGCGCGTGCGCCACACCATGATGATGGCGATCCATCGCTGGCTCACGGAGCAGGGCTTCTTCTGGATCAACACGCCCATCATCACCACGTCCGATGCCGAAGGCGCGGGCGACATGTTCCGCCTGTCCACGCTGGACCTGGCCAACCTGCCGCGCACGCCGGATGGCAAGATCGATTTCCGCAAGGATTTCTTCGGCCGCGAGGCGTTCCTCACCGTGTCCGGCCAGCTCAACGTCGAGGCCTACTGCCTGGCGATGAGCAAGGTGTACACCTTCGGCCCCACGTTCCGCGCGGAGAACTCCAACACGCCGCGCCACCTGGCCGAGTTCTGGATGGTGGAGCCGGAAATCGCCTTCGCCGACCTCAACGCCAACGCCGATTGCGCGGAAGGTTTCCTCAAGGCCATCTTCAAGGCCGTGCTGGATGAGCGCCCGGACGACATGGCGTTCTTCGCCGAACGCGTGCAGCCCGATGCCATCACGCGCCTGGAAAACTTCATTGCGCAGCCGTTCGAGCGCATCGACTACACCGAGGCCGTCGACATTCTCAAGAAGTCGGGCCAGAAGTTCGAGTTCCCGGTGGCCTGGGGCATCGACCTGCAGACCGAGCATGAGCGTTACCTGGCCGAGAAGCACGTCGGCCGTCCGGTGGTGGTGATGAACTATCCCGAGCAGATCAAGGCCTTCTACATGCGCCTGAACGACGACGGCAAGACCGTCGCCGCGATGGACGTGCTGGCCCCGGGCATCGGCGAGATCATCGGCGGTGCGCAGCGCGAAGAGCGCCTCGACTACCTCGACCGCCGCATGCAGCAGTTCGGCCTCGATCCCGCCACATACGGTTGGTACCGTGACCTGCGCCGTTACGGCACCGTGCCGCATGCAGGCTTCGGCCTGGGCTTCGAGCGTTTGCTCGTGTACGTGTGCGGCCTGTCCAACATCCGCGATGCCATTCCCTTCCCGCGTGCCGCGGGGCTCGCCGAATTCTGAGTCAATCCATGCGCTATCGACTGATCACCGCCACTGCCCTTCTCGTGTCCGCCTTGCTGGCGGGCGGCTGCAGCATGAAATCGCTCGTGCCGCCCAACCTGCGCGCACCCGAGAACGCCAGCGCCAGTCTTGATCAGGCGAAGCAGGCCTTGCAGCAGGCCACGCCCTGCTGCACGACCTTCGCGGACTTTTCCTTCCAGAACGCACTGCCCTGGCAGCCGAAGAAATTCCAGCTGGGCCCCGGCAGCATGGTGGCCAACCTCAACGGTGACCGCAGCTACTTCCTGAGCTTCAGCCTTCCGCGCGAATCGCAGGTGCCGTATCGGGTGGCCGTGAAGTCGGAATTGAACGGCCGCTGGTTGCGCGCGAGCTACCTGTTCGCGCCCACCGTGGTGGTACTGGACGACGCGTTCCAGCCCATCGACAGCAAGGACCTCAGCCTGTGCGAGCACATGGGCTGGACCGATGAAGTCAGCGGCGCCTTCGGCAGCGTGGACATCACGGACAACCGCGCGCGTTACCTGGTGCTCTACAGCTCGGCCAAGCAGCAGGCGGGCAACACCTATTGGGAACAGTCGCCGGCGGCTTTCTCGGCGGAAGCCCCGGTAAAAATGGCTGCAGCCGGCACCTTCAAGGTTCCCCACGGCCCGGACGGCACGGTGTGGATCGGCATGATGGACAAGCCCTTCCAGGACGCGGTGAACAACGCGATCTGCGCCAAGCCCGAACAGGGCAATGGCGTGCTCAGCACCCTGCGTGATGCGATCCCGATCCCGGGCATCGGCACCGACAAAACGGACGCCGCCAAGCCGGCGACGACACCCACGACCACCAACAGCAACGGCACCACTCCGACGACGGGCGACTCGGCCAAGAGCTGAGCGACGTCGCGGGGAAGCCAGCAACCACGGGCACGGCATGATCCAGCTTTATCTTTCGCTTCTACTGGCCGGTGTTGCCTGCTTCCTGCTGCACTTTGGTGCGCAGTACCGTATTGCCTCGCTGTTGCGCCATCGGCATCCGAACGAATGGAAGATCATCTCCGAAAGTGATGGTCAGCCCACCAACGCGGTGCGCACCTGGATGCGCCTGCAGCTCGCGCTGCGTTCGCCGGTGTTGCCCGCACTGGAAGATCAATCCGTCACGCGCTGGCGCATGGCCTGGCGTTACAGCCTGTGGGTGGCGTGGCTGTGCTGGTTCGGAGCATTGGGCGTGCAGTACAGCGCCCGCTAATCGCTGGCCTTTCAAGGGAGCCAACCATGCAGCTGGACCTGAGTGGACGTCACGCACTGGTGTGCGGTGCATCGCAAGGCATCGGGCGCGCCAGCGCCATCGAGCTGGCCGAACTGGGCGCAAGCGTCACCCTGCTCTCGCGTTCGGCGGATGCGTTGAAAACCGTCGCCGAATCGCTGCCTCGCAAGCACGGCCAGCAACATCGCTGGTTTGCCGTGGACATGGCGCAAACCGATGCGTTGCGTGACGCCCTGGCCGACATCGTGGCCAATCATCCCGTCGAGATCCTGATCAACAACACCGGTGGCCCGCCCGGCGGCCCCGCGCATACCGCGACCACCGACGCCTTCGAGACGGCATTCCGCCAGCACCTGCTGGCCGGCCAGACGCTGGTGCAGGCCTTGCTGCCCGGTATGCGCGCCAGTGGTTACGGCCGCATCGTCAATGTCATCTCTACATCGGTGAAAGAACCCCTCGCGGGCCTTGGCGTCTCCAACACCGTGCGCGCTGCGGTGGCAAGCTGGGCGAAGACGCTGTCGAGCGAGCTTGCCGCCGATGGCATCACCGTCAACAACGTGTTGCCCGGTTACACCCGCACGGCGCGTCTGGACGGCATCCTGGCGGCCCAAGTCCGCAGCAGTGGCCGCAGCGAAGAAGAAGTGACCCAGGGCATGTTGTCCACGGTGCCTGCACGTCGCTTTGGCGAGGCATCGGAAGTGGCAGCCGTGGTGGCTTTCCTGTGCACGCCGGCCGCGGCGTACGTCAACGGCGTGAGCATTGCCGTCGACGGTGGGCGCACTCGCTCCTTGAGCTGAAACCCCGTTTTGTAGGAGCGCACTTGTGCGCGACCGGTGTTGCGTTGCCCGGTCGCGCACAAGTGCGCTCCTACAGGTGATCCCCTTCGCGCGGGGCATACGCCCGCGTCCGGTGCATTTGACGGCTTCTGGTCTTAAGCTTGCGCAGATGCCTACCCTGCGCCTCGCCAACCTGATCGACGGTCGCCTGCAGGCGCCGCGGCACGATCGCTGGCTGGACGTGTACGAACCGGCCACGGGCCAGGTTTTCGCACACTGTCCCGACTCCACGTCCGACGATGTTGCCGATGCCGTCGCCGCTGCGAAACGGGCCGCTCCGGCATGGGCCACGACATCCACCGAGCAGCGCGCCGCCCTGCTGCACAGGCTCGCGGATCTCGTCCAGGCGCGCATGGACGAATTCGTCGCCCTGGAATCGAGGGACAGCGGCAAGCCGCTGACGCAGGCGCGCAACCTGGATATTCCGCGCGCCGTTTCCAATCTCCGTTTTTTCGCCGCCGCCATCATGGGATGGAGCAGCGAGTCGCACGCCATGGAAACCGGCGCCATCAACTACACGTTGCGCCAGCCGCTGGGCGTGGTGGGTTGCATCAGTCCGTGGAACCTCCCGCTTTATCTCTTCACATGGAAGGTCGCGCCGGCACTGGCTGCGGGCAACACGGTGGTGGCCAAGCCTTCAGAGATCACCCCATGCACGGCGGCCCTGCTCGGCGAGCTGAGCATCGAGGCAGGCTTTCCTGCCGGCGTCTTCAACATCGTGCAGGGTCGCGGTCCGACGGTCGGCCAGGCCATCGTCGAGCACACGATGGTCAAGGCGGTGTCCTTTACCGGCAGCACGCGCACCGGCGCACAGATTGCCGCCGTCGCCGCCCCGCAGTTCAAGAAGGTGTCGCTGGAACTGGGCGGCAAGAATCCCGCCATCGTGTTCGAAGACGCGGACCTGAGTGACGCCAACCTCGACACCATCGTGCGCTCGGGCTTTGCCAACCAGGGCGAGATCTGCCTGTGCGGCTCACGACTTCTGGTGCAGCGCTCCATCTACGATGCTTTCCGCGATCGTTATCTCGCACGCGTAAAGGCCTTGCGCGTAGGCGACCCGAACGACGCCGGCAGCGACCTTGGCGCGTTGGTGTCGCGCGAACACTTCGACAAGGTGATGGGTTGCATCGCCACGGCGCGCCACGAAGGTGGCCGCATTCTGTGTGGTGGCGAATCGGTCTCGCTGGAAGGTCGCTGCGCTGATGGCTGGTTCATCGCGCCGACGGTCATCGAGGGACTGGCCGCCGATGCCGCCACCAACCAGCAGGAAATTTTCGGGCCGGTGGTGACGCTGGTTCCCTTCGACGACGAAGCGGAAGCGCTCGCCATCGCCAACGGCACAGGCTACGGATTGGCCGCCTCGGTGTGGACGCGCGACCTGTCGCGCGCACATCGCTTTGCCGCTCAACTGGATTTCGGCATCGTGTGGACCAACTGCTGGCTGTTGCGCGATCTGCGCACGCCCTTTGGCGGCACGAAGCAATCAGGCCTTGGTCGCGAAGGTGGCGTGGAAGCGCTTCGCTTCTTCACCGAGCCGAAGAACGTCTGCATTCGTTATTGAGGTTACGCCCATGAAAAGTCCCCTGCAGAACCTGCTCGACAGCAATCGCGTGTGGTCCGCCGACATGGTGGCCCGCGATCCCCAGTTCTTCGATCGCCTCTCGCAGCAGCAGGCACCCAAGTACCTGTGGATTGGCTGCTCGGACTCGCGCGTGCCGGCCACGCAGATCGTGGACCTGCCGCCAGGCGAGATCTTCGTACAGCGCAACGTCGCCAACGTGGTGTCGCACACCGACCTCAACTGCCTCAGCACCATCCAGTTCGCGGTCGACATCCTGAAGGTGGAGCACATCATCGTGGTCGGCCACTACGGCTGCGGTGGCGTGCAGGCCGTGCTCGACGATCGTCGCATGGGCCTGGTCGACAACTGGCTGCGCCATGTGGCCGACGTCGCCACCAAGCATCGCCAGCTGCTCACCTCCATCGACCTGATGAACCTGCGCAACGCACGCCTGTGCGAGCTCAATGCCATGGAACAGGTGGTCAACGTATGCCACACCACCATGGTGATGGACGCCTGGGAACGCGGCCAGAAGTTGTCCGTGCACGCCTGGTGCTACAGCCTGTTTGATGGTCACGTGAATGACCTGGGCATGCACGTGAATTCGCGCGAAGACCTGATGCCCGCCTACGAACACGCCCTGCAGCGCCTGGGCACCATTCCCGAATTCAACCGATGAGCGACGTCGTCCGCACCGAGCAGGCACCGGCGCCAGTGGGCGCATACCCGCATGCGCGTCGCGTGGGCGACCTGCTGTTTCTGTCCGGTGTCGGCCCACGCACGCCGGGCACGAATGCCATTCCCGGCAACGTGCATGACGATGGCGGCAAACTCGTCGCCTACGATATCGAGGCGCAGTGTCGGCAGGTGTTTGCCAATGTGCGTGCCGTGCTTGAAGCGAGCGGCGCGCAGTGGACCGACCTGGTGGACGTCACGGTGTATCTCACCGACATGGCGCGCGACTTTGCCGCTTACAACAAGCTCTACGCGGAATATTTCGCGGGCGTGGATGCGTGCCGTACCACGCTGGGCATCACCGCCCTGCCGACGCCCATTGCCATCGAACTGAAGTGCATCGCCGCGATCAAGCACTGACGACGCATGTTGCTCCAGGCACAAAAAAAGCCCCGGCGCGCAAACGCCGGGGCTTTTCGTTGATCACGCGCAGTGACTGGCTTCGGTCTGCGGCAGCGTGGACTTGGCCGTACGCTTGGCGGACTTGCTGCCCTTGGGCTTGGGCTGGCCGTTGTTGCTGGCGTTCTTGTTCTTCTTGTGATGCTTGGAAGACGAGCTGGCCGGTGCTGGCGTAGCTGCCGCCGGCTTGTTCGCAGCCGCCGCAGGAGTCGCGGGAGCAGCCGCCTGCGGGGCCGCATCCTGGGCCAGCAGGGAACCGGAAAGAGCCATACCCGCTACGAGCAGGGAAGCAATCGCGAACTTGCGCATCATGTGAGCCTCGACGTAATGAAATCTGTTTCGTGCCACGGACCCGGCCGGAACCCGGCGACGCGAGTGGCGCGGCGGCGCAAACATCGCACGTTTCCACAGGCATCGGAACCGGCGTGTTCACGCAGCCAGGAGAGATTTCCCCGCCGCGCATATTGACTTTGCAAGACCCTAACGCCGCTCGAAGTTTTTTGCGCTCACGCCACGCACAACGCGAGCATGCGCGCGATGGTGTCCTGCACCTGCGTGGCGCGATCTTCGGCATACGCGAAGCTGTCTTCGTCCATGTAATTCACTTGCGAGAGCTCAAGCTGCACGGCCTGCACACCCGTCTCGGGGTTGCCGTAATGGCGCGTGATATAGCCGCCCTTGAAACGGCCATTGACCACGAAGCTGTAGCGCGACTGCGCTTCCAGCACGTCTTTCAGCTTCTGCTGCAACGACGCCGAACAACTGGCGCCATCGGCCGTGCCAAGGTTGAAATCCGGCAGCTGCCCGTCGAACAGCATGGGCACCCGGCTTCGAATGGAATGGCCGTCCCACAGCACGACACGGCCGTGTTCGGCGCGCAGGCGTTCAAGTTCTTGCGACAGTGCATCGTGGTACGGACGCCAGTAGGCATTTACCCGACGTTGCATTTCTTCGGACGTCGGTTCAGCCCCATCGACGTAGAGCGGCTCGCCGTTGAAACCGATCGTGGAAACCAGTCCCGTTTCCCGCTTGCCCGGATACAACGCATGTCCGTCGGCAGGACGATTGAGGTCGACCACATACCGTGATGCCTGCGGGCGAATGATGCTGGCACCCAGCGCTTTCGCCAGTGGCTCGTAAAGGCGGCCTACATGCCAGTCGGTATCGACGGAGCGCTGCGCATCGGGATGCATGCGCGCGGCGATATCGGCGGGAATGTGGCTGCCGTCGTGCGGCAGGCTGATCAGCAGCGGCGCAGTGCCGCGATGCAACGTGTAGGTGGCGGTCATTCGGTGAGTTTACCGCGGGTCACAACAGCACGCCCTGAGACATTCAATTCACCAGCACCAGTTCTTCCGCCGAACTGGGGTGAATGGCGATGGTGGCTTCCATGTCACGTTTGCGCAGGCCCATTTTCAGCGCAACCGCAAAGCCCTGCAGCATTTCGTCGGCGGATGCCCCCAGTACGTGGATGCCCACCACGCGCTCGTCCTTGCCTTCGCAGACGAGCTTCATGAGGGTGGGATGCTTGTGCCCCGCCACGGCCCACTGCAACGGCGTGAAGTAGGCGCGATAAATGGTGACCTGATCGCCATGGAACTCGCGCGCCTGGGCCTCGGTAAGCCCGACCATGCCCACGGGCGGTTCGGCGAAAACCACGCTGGGAATATTGTCGTAATCAAGGCGGGCATCGGGCTGGTTGCCGAAAAGACGATCAGCCAGCCGCCGCCCCGCGGCCACGGCCACCGGCGTGAGTTCGACGCGTTCGGTCACGTCGCCCACCGCGCAAATGCCGTCGACATTGGTGTTCTGCCAGGCGTCGGTCACCACGTGCCCCCATTCATCCACGTTGACGCCTGCGGCATCCAGATCAAGGCGGTCGCTATTCGGCACCCGGCCGACCGCCCATAGCACCGCGTCGTAAGGGCCGCACGGACCATTAATCTCATCGTCGATCACGATGGATTCGCCCTCGCGATGCAAGCCCGTCACGTCCACCTGGTGCGTGATGGTGATGCCCGCATCCACCATGTGCTTTTCCAGCGCATCCACCAGCTCCGCGTCGAAGCTGGTGAGCATGCGATTGCGCACGTGCAGCGTGACTTCGCTGCCCAGCGCATTGAGCAGGCCGGCGAATTCGATGGCGATGTAGCCACCGCCGATCACCGCGATGCGCTTGGGCAAGGAGCGCAGCGCAAAGATGTCGTCGGACACCATGCCAAGGTCGAAGCCGGGCACCTCCAGTCGGTGAGGACGCCCGCCGGTAGCAATCAAAGTATGTGTCGCGCGCAACTCTTCCCCGCACGACGTCGCGATGGTGTTGGCGGAAACGAAGCGACCGGCTTCGGCATAGACGTGTATGCCCGCCTCCGCAAGGTGTGCCGCATAACGTTCGCGGATGCCGTCGATGTAGCGCTGGCGCAGCTGGCGAAAATGGTCCCAGTCGAGTGGACCGGGCGTGGACGCAAAGCCGTAATCGAGTGCCAGCCGCTGCCCCTGCGCCAGCTGTGCGGCGTACCAGAGTGCCTTCTTTGGCACGCAACCCACGTTCGCGCAGGTGCCCCCGAGCGCTGCGGGCTCCAGCAACGCCACGCGTGCGCCATGACGTGCGGCACGGAACGCGGCCGCCAGGCCGCCCGAGCCACCGCCGAGCACGATCAGATCAAACGTTTCCGCCATGCTGCACTCCTGGTTGCCGTGGCCACCTTACGGGGCCCGGTGAGCACATTCCGTAAAGATCACACGCCAAAGCGCGCAGGTGCGTAAGGCGTCGGATCCAATGATGGCGTTCGCCCATGCAGCATCGACGCCACGAGCTCGCCGGTGGCCGCGGACATGCTGACGCCAAGCATGCCGTGCGCCGTGGCCAGCGTGAGGTTGGAGTAGCGCGAGCTCGGTCCGATCAGCGGCACTTCGTCCACGCTCATGGGCCGCCAGCCCCACCACTCTTCCTTCAGTTCCGGACCTTCCGGGACATGCAGTCCCTGGGCCGCGCCACGCCGCAAGGCATCGAGCCGCGTGCGATTGAGGCCCTCCGCATAACCGGAGAACTCCATGGTGCTGCCCAGGCGGAACCCGCTTTCCCACGTGGTGACGCACACCGCCGCCTCACGCAACACCAGGGCGTGGCGTGGCGCCAACGCGGGCCGCGTATAGGTGAGCGAATACCCTTTGCCTGGCTGCATGGGCAGGCGCAGGCCGAGTTGTCCGGCGATCAATGGCGACCACGCACCCAGCGCCATCACGACGCGGTCAGCACGAAAGACACCACGTGTCGTGCGGACATGATCGATGCGGCCGCCCTGCGTGCCGAACATGTCGATGCGCGCGCCCGATTCGATGACACCACCCATGGCCGTCACGCGCTGCGCGAGTTCGGCCGCGTAGCGATCCGGACGCAGGCGCGCGTCGCCGGGATGAAACAGGCCGCCCGTCACGCCCGGTTTCAACGCAGGCTCACGGGCTTCCACTTCGTCGCCCCGCAGCCGTTGCACGGCGACACCGAGGCGGTCGAGCACCTGGGCATGATGTCGTTCGTCGGCATCGAAAGCCTTGGCGGTGCGGTAGACGTAAAGCTCGCCTTCCTCGCCAAACTCGCAATCGAATTGCTCCTCGCGCACCAGCCCGGCCAGCAACTGTCGCGAGCGTTGCAGGATGGCCGAGCGCGCACGCGCAGCGTGTTCGAAATCACGCCAGTTGCAGTGACGAGCGAAGCCAAACAGCCAACGCAGGCGCGGACCGTCGAAACGGGGATTGAGGTAGAGCGGTGCGTCGGCGCGAAGCATGGAACGCAAGGCCACGCCGAGCATGCCTGGCATGGCCAGGGGCGCGGCGTGACTGGGCGTGATCGTTCCACAATTGCCGTGCGAACTGCCGCAGCCCGGGGTACCCTGCTCAAGAACGCGCACGGTAGCCCCAGACTTCAGCAGGTAGTAAGCACAGGCCAGGCCGATGACGCCGCCGCCGAGAATCAGCACATCACTGCGTGAAGCATCCATCGGACTATTGTAGCGTTGCCATGGCCAGCGCCTAACCCCGAGGGATCAGTGGATGGGAACGTCAGAGGTGATGTCCGGCAGGATGATCGAATGGCGTTCCGCGACAATCTTCGCGGCGTTGCTGGCGTGCGCCGGCACAGCCCATGCGCAGCAGACGCCCGCACCGGCGCAGTCGGCCGCTGCCGAGCGACCGGCCACGGCATCGTCCGCCACGGCCGTGAAGCGCGACCTGTTTACCGAAACAGCCCACCTGAAGAACGACCTGATGCGCTACCTGTACCTGCGCGAGGCGTTGCCGCAACTGACCAGCGACGATCGACTGATCGATCAGCAATTGCTCGCCACGGTGGAGGACGAACTGGGCCTCTACGACGAGGCCATGAACGACTTCCCCTTCGACAACCGCGTGCAGGTGCCGGTGACGCTGCCCTCGGCGGCTGACTGGGTGGCTGCCGATGCCGCAACGGAGATTGCCAGGCTCGCCACCGACCGGCACATCGTGATGATCAACGAGGCGCACCACGATGCGCACACGCGCGAACTGACCCTGGCCCTGCTGCCCAAGTTGCGTGCCGAAGGCTTCACCTATTTCGCCGCCGAAGCCCTGGTAAACAGCGACACCGACCTGATGAAGCGGGGTTACCCCGTCACCAACAGCGGCAGCGAATACCTGCATGAACCGATCTACGGACAGATCATCCGTGAAGCGATCCGCCTGGGCTTCAAGGTGATCGCCTATGAATCGGAAGCGGATGCACTGGCCGATCGCGAAGCAGGCCAGGCGCAGTTGCTCTATCGACAGGTGTTCAAGAACGACCCGAAGGCGAAGCTGTTCATCCATGCCGGCTACGCGCATATCGACAAAGCCATGGGCAACCTGGGCAAGAACATCCGGCCGATGGCGATGCAGCTCAAGCAGCTCACCGGCTTCGATCCCTTGTCGATCGACCAGACCCGATGGCGCGACATCGGCCCGATGCCGAAGAAGGATTTGTACTACCAGCTGGTCACCGCGTTTCCCGTGGACGGTCCGTCCGTGTTGCTAAGCCGGCAGAACGGCAGCGTGTGGGCATCAGATCCCGATCGCCACGACGTGGACGTGATCCTTCCGAAGTCGGGTCACCAGCGTCGTCCTCACTGGCTGGAGCTCGGCGGCGCCCGGCAGTCGCGCGTCATATCCAGCGAAATCTGCCAGCGACAGCTGCCCTGCATGGTCGAGGCGAAATTCGTCGACGAAAGCGACGACGCCATTCCCGCCGATCGCTATGTCTTCCTGGCCGACAACACGATGAATTCCCTGTACCTGTGGCCGGGCGAATACAAAATCCTCAGCTGGGATCGCGGGGGCCGCAAGCTGAGCGCACGCAGGCTCACGGTCGGCAAGCCAGGGCCCTGACTGGGCGGCATTACCTCCAGCACTCACTTAGAACTATCTTCCAACTTATTGATTTGATAACCTCGGCCCCGTCTCAAGCTAAGGGGATACGAGATGCGCCTGACGTTCGCCGGATCTGCCAATCATCGGCTGGCGTACTGGCGCGCGGCACGCCTGGTCTGCCTCGCCTCCGCGGCGCTTCTGCTCGCGGCCTGCGCCAGCAACAGCCGGCGTCCCCAGCCCACCTTCAAGGATTCGCATTCGTCGCTGGCCGACCTGCCGGCCCGTGCGCCCAGCGGCGCCACCGGCACCGCCAATGATGTGCTGTTCCGGGCGATCGCCCTGGTGGGCACGCCCTATCGCTGGGGCGGCAACACGCCGGATGGCGGCTTTGATTGCAGCGGCCTGGTCGACTACATCTACCGCAACGCCGCCGGCCTTGCCCTGCCCCACAGCTCACGCGAGATGTCGCAGATGAGCGGCGAGCGCGTGCGCCAGATGGCTGAACTGATGAGCGGTGACCTGGTGTTCTTCGGCGGCAACGACGGCATCAGCCACGTGGGCGTCTACGTGGGCAAGGGGCGTTTCGTGCACGCGCCGAACAGCGGTGGCACCGTGCGCCTGGACGATATCGACGGCCCCTATTGGCGCGATCATTTCGCCTTCGGCAAGCGCCTGCTCGACTGAGCCGGCTCATTCCCGGCGGCCTCACGAGGCCCGGAAGAACTTCACGCGAGACCTACCTGGCGGCGCTTTAGGCTCCGTCTATCGTCGTGATAGCAAAATTGAATTGTACACAATTTAATTTTGCACTTAGGATTTATCCCATGAAACGGCAACCCACCCCCGACCACCTCCTGCTGGACCAGCAACTGTGCTTCGCACTGTATGCCGCGTCCCGCTCGGTGACCGGTCTGTACCGCCCGCTGCTGGAGCCACTGGGACTCACTTATCCCCAGTATCTGGTGATGCTGGTGCTGTGGGAGCAGGACGGACTCACCGTCCGGGAACTGGGCCAACGTCTTCAGCTCGACTCCGGAACGCTCACTCCACTGCTCAAGCGCCTGCAGACCGCAGGCCTGGTCAGCCGGCAGCGGCGCAAGGAAGACGAGCGAGAAGTGGATATCCGCCTTACCGACGCCGGACTGGCACTACGCGACAAAGCCAGCGGCATTCCCGAATGTCTCGCTCAGTGCATGCAGCTGTCGCTGGATCAGATGCAAACCCTGCGCGATGAACTGAAACGACTCACCCGCCAGATCCAACTTCCCCCAAGCGAGGACTGAACCATGAACATCAGCAAGATTCTCTACACCGCTACCGCCACCGTGCACGGCGGCCGCGAAGGCCACGCCAAGAGCGACGACGGCGTCCTCGACCTGCAGCTGGTCGTGCCGAAGGGCCTGGGTGGCCCGGGCGGCAACGGCAGCAACCCGGAACAGCTTTTCGCAGCCGGTTATGCGGCCTGCTTCGAAGGCGCCGTGCGCTTCGTGGCACGCCAGCAGGGCGTGACACTGAAGGACGCTTCGGTAACGGCGCATGTGGGCATCGGCCCGCGTGAACCCACGGGCTTCGGCATTGCCGTGAAGCTGGAAGTCAACCTGCCGGGTATCGATCGCGCTGTGGCGCAGGTGCTGGTGGATACGGCGCACCGTGACATCTGCCCGTATTCGCATGCGACGCGCGGCAATGTGGATGTGGAGATTTCGCTGGTCTGATTTGGTTTCAGGCTGCGGAAACAACAACGGCACCGCGAGGTGCCGTTGTTGTTTGTAGCGTGGTCATTTTTGTTGTGCCTGCTGGCAAGTTTTCGCCGTTGGCACGTGCGCGCCGTTGCTCCCTCTCCCCTTCGGGGAGAGGGTTGGGGTGAGGGGCGGGTGCTCGCGGGAACGTGTCTCTCCATCACCGTCATCCTCGCGACGACGCTCCTATCCCTCACCGCCATCATCCGATGAGGTCTCTACCTCTCACCGCCGTCATCGCGATGAGGTCTCTATCCCTCACCGTCATTCCCGCGAATGCGGAAGGCGCTTTTCAACGGCCGAAGGGCCGGTCATCCGGTGACTTTGCTTTTGGCTCTATCGCTCGGCTGAAGCGGTGCCGCAACCCGGCTCGCCTGCCGCGGGCTTCCGACCTCCTGCCGGAGGCCGGGTCACTTTCTCTTGCTTGCCCAAGAGAAAGTAACCAAAGAGAAGGGCACCCCCACTTGGCGCTGCCTGGGCTACGCCCAGCCAGTCCGTGAGGGGCGGCCGGGCTTTTCGACCGGGCTCCTGCCCGGGCGAAAAGTGCCTGGCGTCCTGCCAGGCACCCCTGCGGGGCCTGATCGTCCACCCCTCACCGCCGCACAGGGGGCCTAGGATCAAGAGCGGAGGGGACGGCTCGTGCAGCTTTGCTGCACATCGCGCCGTGGGCAGGTCGCTGTGCTCCTGCCTTCAAGAAGAAGCACTTGGAAGGAGAGAGGCTAGATTGGCCCCTCACCCCAACCCTCTCCCCGGCGGGGAGAGGGAGAAGTGCGGTGCATCGCGAAAAACAAGGCTTGGGCGGCAGCGGCTTCCAACCAATGGCCTGCGCCAGACCGACCATCCCAAAAACGAAAAAAGCCGCCCCATCGGAGCGGCTATTCAAGGCTCAACCCCCGCCCAACGGCGAGGGCAACCAGGACACCTTAGTGCGCCTCGGCGCCCGGCGGATGCGCATGACCATGCGCAATCTCTTCCTCGGTGCCATCGCGCACTTCATTGATGGTCACATCGAAGTGCAGCGTCTTGCCCGCCATCGGGTGATTCAGGTCCACGTCCACCGTCGACATGCCCACCTTCTGCACCACCACCACGCGGTGGCCGCCTTCCTTCAGCGCCAGCACCGTGGTCATGCCCGGCTTCAGCTTGCCCGCCTGCTGGAAGTACTTCTTCGGCACGCGCTGCGTCATGCCTTCCTGACGCTCGCCGTAGCCTTCGGTCGGCGCGACTTCAACCTGCAGGTTTTCGCCTGCTTCGTGGTCTTCGAGCGCCTTTTCCAGGCCCGGAATGAGCTGGCCGTGGCCAAGCAGAACCCACAGCGGTTCGTTGCGGTCGAGGGAGCTCTCGACCTTTTCACCGTCCACCGTCAGCGTGTAGTGGAGCGAGATGACCTTGTCCTTGCCAGCCTTCATTGCATGTCTCGTGATGGATCAAACCACTGATTCTAGCAGCCTGCCCGGCTAGTCGCCCGTGCCGGGCCGAGGGGCCCCGAAGCGCACGCCACGGGCCTCCGGCCCCACCCAGGCCAGGAAGGCCAGCAGCACAGCCACTGCGCCGATCCAGACCGACATGGCGAAAGCCAGGTCGCCCCCATGCGAATCGGCAATCCAGTGCTGCGCATTGGCCGTTACCGCGGCCAGCAGGTTGCCGGTCTGGTAGGCAAAACCGGGCAGCGTGCCGCGCATGCCCTCGGGCGCGAGTTCGTTCAGATGCGTGGGCACCACACCCCAGGCGCCCTGCACCATCACCTGGATGAGGAAGGCGCCCAGCGCCAGCGCCGGCAGCGAGCCGCCATACATCCACAAGGGAATCACCGGGATCGCCAGCAGGGCCGCGATGATGATGGCCTTGCGCCGCCCGATGCGCTCGGACAGCGCACCGAAAAACAACCCGCCCACCAGGGCGCCCAGGTTGAGCATGGCCACCAGCATGAAGGCAGCACCCGAGCCCGTCGGCAGGTGCAGGCTTTGCTCTTCGAACGTGTGGTACAGGTCCTGCGAGCCGTGGCTGAACATGTTGAACGCCATCATCAGCACCATCAGGTAGATGGCGAGCTTCCAGTGGCCGCGCATGGACTCAAGCAGGCCCTTCTTTTCCTGCACCGCGCGCTCCTGCTGCCACACCTCCGACTCGGGCACGGTGCGGCGGATGTACAGCACCAGCAACGCCGGAGCCGCGCCCACGATGAACAGGCCACGCCAGCCGATGTGATCGACCAGCAGCCAGTTCACCAGCGCACCGAGGAAGAAGCCGCAGGGGTAGCCGCTCTGCAGCAGCCCCGACACCACGCCGCGCGACTTGGCCGGGATGGATTCCATCGCCAGCGACGCGCCAATGCCCCACTCGCCGCCCATCGCGATGCCGAACAGGAAGCGCAGCACCAGCAGCATGGTGAGCGAGGTGGAAAACGCCGTGGCCAGTTCGAACAGCGAGAACAGGATGACGTCCAGCATCAGTATCGGGCGGCGGCCGTATCGATCCGCCAGGCGTCCAAACAGCAACGCGCCCAGCGGACGCGCCGCCAGCGTGAGGAACAACCCCGTGATGACTTCGCCCGTACCCGCATGAAACTCCTGGGCGACGCCCACGATCACGAACGTGAGCAGGAAGTAGTCGAAGGCATCCAGTGTCCAGCCCAGGAAGCTGGCGAACACGGTATGGCGCTGGGTCGGGGTGAGCTCACGCAGGGGCGCGAAAGGCGACATTGAGCAACTCCATCGTAAGAGCGTGGTCGTGCGCAGCCATCGCATGCGCGCAAGGCGCCAAGCGAACCATCACGGCCGCCGCAGCGCAAGGCCGACCATGGCCGTGGTCGCGCGCGATGGTGGACGCGCGACGTGCTCGCCTTCACATCATGAAGTCATCGAGTGGGCTGACATGTCCGCCATGGATGCCGCCCTCGATCGCATCGCCAACTCGTACGACCACTGGCTGCAGCGCCGCTACGTACAGGGCAAGCTGGCGGCCGATCCTGCGTACGCGGCAACGGCAGCCCTGGTGAAAGAACGCCCCCTGCCCCTGCTGGATATTGGCTGCGGCATCGGACTGCTTGGCCAGTATCTGCACGCGCAAGGCGTCACCACGCGTTATCTCGGCGTGGACAGCGATGCCCGCAAGATCGACACCGGCAATCGCGCGCTGCGGCTCGCGGGGCTCGATGGCGTCCTTCAACTCCGCCATGCCGATGGCATGGCAACCCAGCCCATCCGCGGGCATGTGGTGCTGCTCGATGTGCTGCATTACCTGCCCCGCGAGGGCCAGCGCGCCTTGATCGACAATGCAGTTGCACATCTGGCGCCCGGCGGCCTGCTGGTGATCCGCAATGTCCTTCGCGAGCGAAGCTGGCGTTACGCGCTCACACGGATCTCGGAGTTTTTCCTCAGTGCGAGCGGCTGGATGCGGGTGGGCGCCCAGCACTACCCCAGCGAACTCGAGCTGCGCTCGCAGCTTGAGGCGGCAGGCCTGATCACCACGATCCGGCCGTTGCACGGCAACACGCCGTTCGACAGCTATCTCGTCGTGGCGGAGCGCGGGAAATAAGGCGTTTTTCCGGCTTTCACGGTCTCATTCATATTTCGACAGGCGAGCAGTCGCCATTTGCGCTATACTTTGCGAGTTCGACCTAGCGTCGACCCCTCCCCTTAGATACTGGCAACACGGTTCTTGAAAGCTCCGGGTTGCACTTGGAGCTTCCCATGTCATTTGAATCGCTGGGCCTTGCGCCCGCGTTGTTGCGTGCGCTTGCCGAACAGGGCTACGCCGAACCCACTCCCATCCAGGCTGCCGCCATTCCGATCGTGCTGGAAGGTAGCGACCTGCTCGCCGCCGCGCAGACCGGTACTGGCAAGACGGCCGCCTTCTCGCTGCCGCTGCTGCAACACCTCTCGCAGTCCGGCCCGGCCGGCACGCGTCGCCCGAAGGCACTCGTGCTGACGCCGACCCGCGAACTCGCCGCCCAGGTGCACGACAACCTGCGCGACTACGGCAAGCACCTGCGCATCAGCAGCACCACCATTTTCGGTGGCGTCAGCATGGGCCCGCAGATGCAGGCACTGCGTCGCGGCGTCGACATCGTCATCGCCACGCCGGGCCGCCTGATCGACCACATGCAGCAGCGTTCCATCGACCTTTCGGGCGTTGAAGTGCTGGTGCTGGACGAAGCCGACCGCATGCTGGACATGGGCTTCCTGCCGGCACTGAAGCGTGTCCTTGCCGCGCTGCCCCGCCAGCGCCAGACGCTGCTGTTCTCCGCCACGTTCGCACCGGCCATCAAGCAGCTCGCGATGCAGTTCATGCATCAGCCGCGCGAAGTGTCGGTGACGCCGGCCAACAGCGTGGCCACCACGGTGACGCATCACGTGCATCCGGTGGATGCCGCCAAGAAGCGCGACCTGCTGCTGCACGTGCTGTCGCAGGACAGCCGTCGCCAGACGCTGGTCTTCAGCCGCACCAAGCACGGCGCCGACAAGCTGGTGACGTTCCTTGGCGTGGCCGGCATGCGCGCCGCCGCCATCCACGGCAACAAGAGCCAGAACGCCCGCACCCGCGCACTGAGCGACTTCAAGAGCGGACGCGTGACGGTGCTGGTGGCGACCGATATCGCCGCGCGCGGCATCGACATCGACCAGCTGCCGATCGTCATCAACTTCGACCTGCCGATGATCGCGGAAGACTACGTGCACCGCATCGGCCGCACCGGTCGTGCCGGCGCCGACGGCATGGCCGTGTCGCTGGTGAGCCACGAGGAAGCCGGCCTGCTGCGCGACATCCGCAAGCTGCTCAAGCAGGACATCTCCGTCAGCGACGTGCCGGGCTTCGAGCCTTCGCACCCGCTGCGCACCGACGCCAATGCGCCCAAGCCGGTGCAGGGCCAGCGCCAGGCGCGCCCGGCCCGTCCGCAGGGTGGTCGTCCGCAAGGCGCCCGTCCGCAGGGTTCGCATCGCCCGCACGGCCATGGCTCCGGTCATGGGTTTGGCGGTGATCGTGATCGTCCGGCGGAAGGCAACCGCAAGCGCCAGCGCCGTGGCCGTCCCGCCGCCAAGGCGTGACCTTCGGCATTCGGCCATCCAAACGTCTGACCTAGACGGATGGGCTTAGGCGTTCCGGCAAATATCCCCGGAGCGCTTCGCCAACCATGATCCGGGCCTTCCGCATAGCAGGAAGGCCCCTCATGAAAACCCCACTGATCTGGCTGTTCGCCGCGTTGCGCATCGCTTTCGGCGCGCTGTTCGTCTTTGCCGGCCTGAACGACCTGCTGCATTTCTGGCAGCCGCCCGCACCGACCACGTCGCAATCGCAGCTTTTCCTGGATGGCCTTGTCGCCTCCGGCTGCATATTTCCCGTGCTCGGCGTGGTCTTCACGATCAGCGGATTGTTCCTGCTGGCCAATCGTTTTGTGGCGCTGGGCCTGGTGATGCTGGCTGCGCCGGTCGTGGTGATCTTCAGCTATCACGCAGTGATGGAACATCACCTGGCGGGTCCTGGACTGGCGCTGTTGATCGTGCACCTCATCCTGTCATGGCAACAGCGCGCCACGTTTGCCGTGCTGTTGCGCCCGACGCCTGCACCCGCCGTGGACAAGCTAATCGTCGCGAACGCGTGACGTGAGGATGTGGTCCTCCCACACACCGGCAATCTGCAGGTAGCGCTTCGCGTAGCCTTCGCGCTCGAAACCCAGGCGCTCCAGCAGTTTGCCGCTGCGGTCGTTGCGCGGCATGTAGTTGGCCATCACGCGATGCATGTCCAGGTCGCGAAACGCCCACGCCAGGGCCGTCTCGAGTATTTCCTGCATCAGTCCCTGCCCCTGTCGGCGCAGCGCGATGCTGTAGCCGAGGTGGCAAGCCTGGAAGGCACCGCGCACCACGTTCGCAAACGTGAAACTGGCCAGGATCTCCTGCCCCGACAGATCCATGGCGAAGAACGGATACGCGCGATCCAGCCGCGCGGCCTCGCGGGATTCGGCCAGCGTCTGCACGCAATGATCCAGCGTGTAGTACGCCTCGTCCCTCAGTGGCTCCCAGGGCGCCAGATGCTCGCGATTCTGCTCGCGATAACGCAGCAGCTTCCACGCATCGGCCACATCCACCAGCCTGAGCACAGCGCGTGGCGTGGTGATGGGACGCAGCAGATTCACGGGCAGCCCAGCGCGCTGGCGTGATGGCGCAGGTGATCCTCGATGAACGTGCTGATGAAGTAGTAACTGTGGTCGTAACCCGCGTGCCGGCGCAGCAGCAGCGCCTGGCCACCTTCCGCGCAAGCCTGGTCGAACAGTTCGGGCTTCAGCTGCGTGGCGAGAAAACCATCGGCCTCGCCCTGGTCGATCAGGATGGTGCCGTCGAAGGTCTGCCTGCGCACCAGCTCGCACGCGTCGTAATCAGCCCAAGTCTTGACGTCGTCGCCGAGATAGCGCGGAAACGCCTTCTGTCCCCACGGCACCTGGCTCGGTGCAACGATGGGCGCGAATGCCGAGACCGAGCGGTATTTTTCGCGGTGACGCAACGCGATGGTGAGCGCGCCATGTCCGCCCATCGAATGCCCCATGATGCCGCTGCGCGAAATATCCGCGGAAAAGTGTTCGGCAATGAGTGCAGGCAGTTCGTCCACTACGTAGCTGTGCATGCGAAAGCGCGACGACCACGGTGCCTGCGTGGCATCAAGGTAGAAACCCGCGCCCTCACCGAATTCCCAATCGCCCGTGGCGCCATCGAACCCCGTTTGACGCGGACTGGTATCCGGCATCACCAGGATCAGGCCCAGTTCGGCCGCAACACGCTGCGCACCGGCCTTGATGGTGGCGGTTTCTTCCGTGCAGGTAAGGCCGGCAAGGAAATACACCACCGGACACTTTTCCTGCGCAGCCTGCGGTGGCTGAAACACCGCAAAACGCATCGTGCCACCGCAACTCGTCGATTCGTGTTTGTAGAACCCTTGAACGCCGCCGTGGCAGCGCTGCTCGGAAATGGTTTCGATCCCTGTCATGCCTGTTCCCTGTGAAGTACCCGGCCACCCATGATAGTGCGCTTGCTCAGCGCTCCTGATCCGTGGGTCGCATCAACACTTCGTTGATGTTGACGTGCGACGGCCGCGACACGCAGAACACGATCGCATCCGCCACATCGACGGACTGCAGCTGCCGCATGCTGTCGGCCCAGGCGTTGAGGTTGTCCTTGGTCTGCGCGTGACCGATGTGCTCGCGCAACTCCGTTTCCACCACGCCGGGTTCGATCACCGTGACGCGGATGTTGTGCTGGTACACCTCGCGCCGCAGCGCCTCGGAAAAGGCCACCACACCGAACTTGGTCGCCGAATACGCCGCCGCGTTGGGATTGGCGACGCGACCCGCCGTCGACGAGATATTCACGATATGGCCATCCCGACGCACCCGCATGCCCGGTAGCGCGGCCTGCGTTGACGCGATAAGGCTGAGCACATTCAGCTCCAGCATGTGACGCCAGCGCCCCAGATCCGCTTCTTCCACCGGCTCCAGGTACATCACGCCCGCATTGTTCACCAGGATGTCCAGCCGTCCGTAATGCGCCTCGGCTTCGGCCACGATGCGCTTGGCTTCATCTTCCCGCGCCAGATCAGCCACCAAAACGATAGGTTCGGCGCCCAACGCCGTCAGCTGGGCGGCCAAGGCCTCCAGTCGGTCACGGCGGCGCGCTGCAATGGCGACCTTGGCGCCCTGCTGCGCAAGACCCAGCGCAGTGGCCTCGCCGATGCCGGAAGAAGCGCCCGTCACCAGCGCCACGCGACCATCAAGACGTCCAGACATGAATATTTCCTCGTCGATTCGGTATCGCCCGTACAAAAATCCCGGTGAGGGCGGGCCAGCCTGTTACAATAGCGTCATTCTCCCGCATGCCGCTGTGCATGCCATGTCGAGGTTCCCCATGTCCTCCCCGTCTTCCGATTCCCAGCCGGCAGCCGCCGGCTTTGCTGCGCTTGGCCTTCATCCGGAGCTGCTACGCGCACTTGCCGACGTTGGCTACGAATCGCCCTCGCCTATTCAGGCAGCCACCATTCCGCCGCTGCTGGAAGGCCGCGACGTGCTCGGCCAGGCGCAAACCGGTACCGGTAAAACGGCCGCGTTCGCGCTGCCGATCCTCTCGCGCATCGACCTGAAGCCCGGCAAGCCGCAAGCGCTCGTGCTCGCACCG
The DNA here is from genome assembly GCF_003121485.1 of Dyella sp. C11. Lineage (GTDB taxonomy): Bacteria > Pseudomonadota > Gammaproteobacteria > Xanthomonadales > Rhodanobacteraceae > Dyella. The sequence continues at coordinate 172,081 of NZ_QAVX01000009.1, forward strand.
ACGCGCGAACTGGCCATCCAGGTGGCCGAAGCATTTCAGCGCTATGCCACGCACATGCCAGGGCTGCAGGTGCTGCCGATCTACGGCGGCCAGAGCTACGGCCCGCAGCTGCATTCGCTCAAGCGCGGCGTGCAGATCGTGGTCGGCACGCCCGGTCGCGTCATCGACCATCTGGAACGCGGCACGCTGGATCTTTCCGAGCTGAAATTCCTCGTGCTCGACGAAGCCGACGAGATGCTTCGCATGGGCTTCATCGACGACGTCGAAAAAGTGCTGCAGGCGACGCCGCCCGAGCGTCAGGTGGCGCTGTTCTCCGCCACCATGCCGGCGCAGATCCGCAAGATCGCCCAGCAGCACCTGAAAGAACCGCGTGAGGTGACGATCAAATCGTCCACCACCACGGCAGCGAACATTCGCCAGCGTTACTGGTTCGTCAGCGGCATGCACAAGCTCGATGCCATGACGCGCATTCTCGAAGCCGAACCGTTCGACGCGATGATCATCTTCGCGCGCACCAAGTCGGCCACCGAAGAACTCGCCGAAAAGCTGCAGGCACGGGGCCTCGCGGCTGCCGCCATCAATGGCGACATTGCGCAGGCACAGCGCGAGCGCGTGATCCAGCAGCTGAAGGACGGCAAGCTCGACATCCTCGTTGCCACCGACGTGGCCGCGCGCGGTCTGGACGTGGAACGCATCAGCCACGTGATGAACTACGACATCCCGTACGACACGGAAAGCTACGTGCACCGCATTGGCCGCACGGGCCGTGCCGGTCGCAGCGGCGAAGCCATCCTGTTCGTCACGCCGCGCGAAAAGGGCATGCTGCGCGCCATCGAACGCGCCACGCGCCAGCCCATCGAAGAGATGAAGCTGCCGACGGTGGAAGCAGTCAACGATGTGCGCATCGCCAAGTTCAAGCAGCGCATCAGCGACACCATCGCCGTGGGCGAGCTTGAACTGTTCCAGCAGCTGATCGAGCAGTACGAGCAGGAACACAACATTCCCGCCATCGAAATTGCCGCCGCACTGGCACGCATTGCACAAGGCAACCAGCCGCTGCTGCTGACGCCGCCGCCCAAGCGCGAGTTCACGCCGCGCGAACCAGGTCGCGACCGCGAGCACAGCCGTGATCGTGGCGATCACGAACATCGTGGTGAACGCGAACATCGTTCGCGCGACCGCGACGCCGGTCCGCGTGACTTCACCCCGCGCCCGGTGCGTCCGCACCACACGGAAGAAGGCAAGCGCACCTATCGCGTGGAAGTGGGCCATGAGCACGGCGTCAAGCCGGGCAACATCATCGGCGCCATCGCCAACGAAGCCGGCCTGGAAAGCGGCCACATCGGTCGCCTGAGCATCCGCGGCGAATACAGCCTGATCGACCTGCCCGACGGCATGCCGGGCGAAGTGTTCCAGCACCTGCAGAAAGTGTGGGTGAGCCAGCAGCAGCTGCGCATCAAGGAATGGGACGGCGACGACAGCGGCGCCAACGATGCCGCGCCGCGTCGACCGGGTGGTTTCCGTCCGGGTGGCGGCGGTGGCTTCAAGAAGCACGGTGGAAAGCCGCGACCGCAGGGTCACAGCGGTGGCAACAAGGGGCCGCGGCGCAGCAAGTAAGCGCGAGTGGCGGTTTCGCTTCGCACGGGCTGTTCGGAACGAATGGCCTGCGCGAAAAAGTAGATGACGAAGTGAGTGCCGGGTTCGCCCGGCACTCATTTTTTTTGCGTGTTGTTTGACGAGCCCCGTTACGACGCGACAACGAGCAACCACACCCTTTGCTCCCTCTCCCCTTCGGGGAGAGGGCTGGGGTGAGGGGCCAACCTGGCCACTCTCTTCCCAACCTCGGTGCTACGAAAGCAGGAGCGCAGCGACCTGCCAAGCGATGCGATGTGCAGCAAAGCTGCACGAGCCGTCGTGCGTGGCTTTTGATCTTGGGCCCCCTGTGCGGCGGTGAGGGGTGGACGAGCAGGCCCCGCAGGGGTGCCTGACATGGATGTCAGGCACTTTTCGCCCGGGCAGGAGCCCGGTCGAAAAGCCCGGCCGCCCCTCACGGACTGGCTGGGCTGCAAGCCCAGACAGCGCCAAGTG